>NZ_JBPJZG010000001.1:0-1708607 GCF_051216415.1 Variovorax trehalosi | reverse complement strand
GGGCCGCAGGGCCTCTCGAACGCACGGGATGCTCGGCGAGACGAGCCTGTGAGCGCAACGACCGAATACGCACGCTCGCCATCAAGCTGATTTACGACTTGATCAGACCTTCCCTAGTCGCCGACGTCGCAAGACCAGAGCAGCCGCTCCTTGCTGCTCTGTCATAGGTCGGGGCAGCCGCCGGAGCGAGGATGAACTGCAAGAACGACGGACGAAAGACCGCCCGGCTTCAGATGAGAATGGCCGCTGATTTCATCAGCGGACGATTTCAATGAACGACGATCTAGAAGCACGAATTCGCTCCGGCCAAGCATTGTCCGAATCGATGGGCAACTTCCACGTGACGGGGTGGTCGCCAGAGCGCAGGACGCTCCAGGCCGCCTTCACGGTAAGACGCGAGTATTGCCATACGAACGGCACCATCGCCCAAGGCGGATTCATCACCGCCTGGCTCGATGCCGCGATGGCCCATGCCGTGATGCACGACTCAGAGCACCTGCAGACTGTTTTCAGCCTCGAAATCAAGGTGAGCTTCTATAAAAAGGTCGGCCCGGGTGAGGGGCGGGTCGAAGGGCGGGTGATCAAGCGTGGCAAGCGCATTGCGTTCCTCGAAGCTGCGCTTTACAACCCGGAGGGCAAGTTGGCGGCCGAGGCATCCTCAACCGGAATACTGGCAAGCCTCTAGTGCGTTGACGCCGACAGCGAGTTGCATGAGACGGATCGGGCCTGCATGGGCGTCGCTCGCTCAGGTTGCACGGTTCGATCATGGCGGCGGAAGCGCGCTTGACTTGCCGGGCTGACATGCAACATCGCTTTAAAGCTCGGCAGTCGCTTGCGAAGGCTTGCCACTGGTTCTTTCCAGTCATGCGGGTCTCAGCACCATAGCAATCAGTGACAGATGCGCAGGGTAGTAGGCGTAGAAGACCCATCTACGGCGGCGCAACGGAACGTCAACATGACGAGCGCCCAAAATCAAGGGCAGGGCGGCCAGCGCGGAAAAGTCGCCGTTGACGATTGCGAGCGAGGTTGTCGCCATGGCCCACAAGAGCATCTTGACGCCATCGGGACGGCGCGCGAACCCCCAGGCACCGAGGCAGCAGAGCAGTGCGGGCCACCAGAACTCCACCAGTGCACCTCCTATGAGGAAGGCGATCAATGCCGCGACGCGCGCCACCGCGCCGCCGCGTTCGAGGAGCCAAACGATCAAGGTCGCCAACCCAAGGGTCACGAGTATGTTCAACGGCCACCAGCCGACAAGGCGAACGAAAGCGGGTGTCGCCAGCAGCGCGAAGACCGCCAGCCGCCTCATGACGCGCAGATGCATGCCGGCTTGAAACGCGCCGGGCCTCGCCAGGTTGGCCATGAGGACGAAGCCAAAGAGCGGCATCACCATGCGCCCCAGTGCGTAGAGGGCGGGGCTCGCGTCCTGCAGCAGGTACTTGTTGACGTGATCGCCGGTCATGAGCACCAGGCCGACCCATTTGAGCGCCTCGAGGGAGCCCTCCGAGATGGACCAGGCCGTCGCGGGCGCTGCAGGCTTCGCCAGGAAGGACATCGACAAGCCCGCGCGCACCTGGGTGGTTTTGTCGGAATTTCTTCGTGCCTTCACTTGCCGGTCGTCGTTCGATGGTGTGGTCCCGCGGCGCCTAGACGCGCTCATGGCTCGGCGCTCCTCGGTCTCTGGCCGAGCGCTGGCGCACATGCACGGGTGCGGGATGCGGGCGGCGATCCGGGAGATGGATCGAATGGCCTTGCGCCAGCGCGTCGGCGATGCGTTCGCGGATCAGTTGCACCAGGCGGTGCTGCGAGTCCTGGTCGCTGGTCACGCGCGTCGCGTACTGCTCGGCCAGCGCCAGGTCGGCAGCCGCGGCGGCCAGTTGTGGATGCTGACGACGGATCTCGGGGGACACCGTTTCGCCGCTTCGTATGCGCATCGCGCGTTCCTCCATGGCGCGAAGGTAGTCCGGTGTCTCGATGCGCCATACGGCACGCTGCGTGACAATTCTTTTCTCTCCAGTCAGCTCGCCCTGTGCATTGCGCTGCGCCACCAGGACTTTCACCGGACGCGCGCCGTGCCTTGTGAGGACCACCTGTTCTCCGAGGCGAGGTTGCGAAGCCGATTCCGCGAGTGCGCGTTCGAGATCCGAACCCCAAACCGTGCGATAGCCAGTCTCGGTGCGGACCCTCATGTAGAAGGACATGCGCTGCGCCGGATCGAATTGGTAGGGTGCGGCGGCCGCTGCAACCAGCAGCCCTTGAACGGTCGACCTAGGGGCCGTGCGCGGCGATCGATGGTCTTGCGGCAGCTCCGCCGGATCTGGCGCGGCATCGTGAGCCGCGCCTTGGCCGCGTGAACCATTGCGCGCCATCGCTGCCCCGCGTTCCTCCGGTGCGGTTCGGGTTGCCGGCGCCTGAGCGGCACCCTTTTCACGCGATGGCGGAGATGGCTTCGAGGCGCGCTGCATCTGGAGGATTTCCACTTCCGTCGGTTCGTAGCCGTGGACCTCGATGCCACACAACGCGGCTTCGCGCCACATGCCCTGCCGGAAGCTCTCGGTGCCCTTGACGGTGAGGGCCCGCCAGCCCCGCGCCTCGGCGATCGCCACCACGCCGTGCAGCACCTCGCGGTTCTCAGTCTGCACGCGGATGCGCGCGCCGTCGTCGATGAAGGCGAGGGTGCGGTCCGGAAAGAAGTATCGGTTGTTGACGCGCAGGTAACGGCGTTCGATGGCATCGGGCACGCGGGGATGGCCGCGTCCCGCCTGCGGCGCTTCGGCCTGGACGGCGCCGGCCTCGTCCTGCGAGGCAGCGCTCGCGATGTCGGACGGCGGCGGGCTTCCGGATGCTTGATCTGTGGACATCGCGGCTCCTTTCGCATGCGTGCTGTTCGGGGTGCCCTGATTTCAGACTTGAGCCGAGGGCGTCAGTCCAGGATGCGCGCCATGAACTCGTCGGCATGACGCTTCAGGTCCTCCTCGCTGAGCTTCTCGGTGGGAATCTCCACGTCATCGAAGTCGAAAGAGAAATCGTCCAGCTGCAGGTCGTCGGCGACCGCGTCGCCGCCCGCGGTCGCGGCCGTTGGGTTCTCTGGTGACGGCCCACCGCCTTTCGGCGTGGCACCAGTGATGAATCCCGAACTCGTGCCAGCGGTGTCTTGCTCGTCATCGGTCACGACCGGCCGAACGGGCGCGAGGATGTCACCGCGCCTGCCCACGTCGAGCTTGGGCACGGGCGGCGGCGGCCGTTCGCGCGGCGCGAAGAACCTGTCGCGAAAGTAGAGGACGCGATGCGCCAGCACCGGCCGCAGGCCTTCGTAGAACAGGAGCATCCGGTCCGAACCGAGTTCCTTGACCTCCTGGGGCAGCAGCAGGCGGCGCGGTTGCTCGCTGATGCTCATCGTCGGCGCCTTGCCCGCACCGCCCCACATCGGGCGGCTGACGTTCTTCTGCCGGACGGTGTAGGTCCCCAGCTCGCGGGAGATCGCCTCGGCGTCCTCGTACTCCTTGGGCGGAAACACGATGCGCGCGGCCAGCATCTTGCGGATCGACTTGGCGCCCTCGATGCCGTACTTCTCGATCAGCTGCGAGTGGGACTGCACGATGACGACGGTGCGCACGTTGTAGCCCGGCAGGAAGGCCGTGGAATCGGCGATGACCGGGATGCGCCCGAGCGCCGCGAACTCGTCGAGCATCAGCAGCAACTGGTGGCGAAGCTGCGGGTTGCTTTCCGGAAGTTCCCGCGTTTGCAGGCCGATAGCCTGCTGGAAGAACAGGTTCAGCAGCGGCTGCAGCCGGGCGATGTTGTCGGGATTGATCTGCACATAGATCGAGATCGGACGCTTGCGCAGGTCCCGCAGGTCGAAGTCGTTGGCCGAGGTGGCCGCATCGATCATTGGGTTGAGCCACAGGTCCAGGCGGCTGGTGAAGGTCTTGCGGATGCTTGAGGCCGTGGTCGGCGCCAGGTCGATCACGTCGTAAAGGCTCTGCACCGCCTCCTGCGAGAGGGGGTAGCCGGCACGCTCGCAGGCGTCGATCACGCGCTTCCAGTGCTTCTGAAAGCCCTCCGCATCGCTGGCCATGCCCTGACGCAGCACCTCGCCGAGGGTGCGCGTGGCGCCCTCGGTCTCGAAGAGGTAGAGGGCGATGCCCAGGAACAGCGACCGGGCCGACGAGCTCCAGAAGGGGTCGCCTGCCTGCGGATCGGGAAAGAGCATCGTGCCGATGCGCTGCAGGTCGTCGATGCAGCGGTAGGGCTGCTCGGACACGTAGCCGAGTGGGTTCCAGCGTGCCGAGCACTCGCGCTCGGACAGCGGATCGAACAGGTGCACCTCCTGCCCATGGGCCGCGCGAAAGCCCGCCGTGCGCGTGAAGTTCTCGCCCTTGATGTCGCTGACGATGGCCGAGCCGGGCCAGTTCAGCAGATTGGGAATGACCACGCCGACGCCTTTGCCGCTGCGCGGCGGCGCCTCGAGCTCGACACCTTGCTGGCCGGGCAGCACCAGGTAGCGGTTGCCCAGGCGCCCGAGGATGATGCCGTGCTCCTGCAGCAGCCCGGCCCGTGCGATCTCGCGCCGGCTCGCGAACCGGGCCTCGCCGTGCAGCGGCCGGCGACGCGGCAGCATGGCGACGCCCACCAGGCCCAGCATCAGCCCCTGGGAACCGGCCAGCGAGGCCAGGAGGACGCGACGCACGTCCGGCCGATCGTCGTAGGCCTGCCAGTACGCGTGCAGGGTCAGCAGCGTGACTTGCTGCGGCGGCAGTTTCATCGCCATCATGAACGCATGGCCGGCAACGTAGACGCCGACGATCGCGGCCACCAGCAATGCGACCGCAATCCTGAAGGGGCTAGGCAAGCCTTCGGTTCTTGGTGCCAGGGTCATACCAGATCTCCCGCACGATGCGCCGCGGCCGGCCGTCGCTGCGTTCGCGCGCGCATTGCACGACGATGTCCACGCTCATTTGCGCCAGTTCCACGGCGTCGCGCGTGCTCATGCCCTGGCCCGCTTGGCTGCGCTTCATCAACTGCGCCAGCGCCACGAAGGCCATCGCCGCGCTGTCCGCATGCACGCTGGTGATCGAGCCGGGGTGGCCGGTGTTCACGGACACGAGGTAGTCGTAGACCTCTTCGCCGGTCCGCAACTCGGAAACGAACACGCGGTCGGGGCGCTGCCGCTTGGCACTGGCGAGCAGTTGGCCGGGCGTGACCTCGGCTTGCCCCTGTGCGCCTTGCGAGTAGAAGAGCCTCACATGGTTGGGTTGGTTGCGCAGCGACAGTTCCTTCACGTCCTCGATCGTGATCAGACGGTCCTCGGGTGGCACCTCGAGGATCAGCGCCTTGCCGATCGTCGTCTTGCCGGAGCCGGTGGCGCCGGACAACAGGATGTTCTTGCGCCACTGCACCGCGCGCCGCAGGAAGGGCACGAACTCGCGGCGTGCGAGAAGCCTCGACAGGTCCCGGTCCTCCGGCGCCAAGTCGTTCGGCTCGGATGGGCGTGCCGGACAGGCGGGGACGCTGCATGTCGGCTCGAAGATGCGCAGATCCGCCAGCTCTTCGAGGCTCCAGAGCGTATGGGACGGACGCCGGATCGTGATCGAGACGGTCCGCTCCAGCGTCGCGGGCGGCAGCACGATCTGGATTCTTTCGCCGCCCGGGAGGGTGGCGGACAGGAGCGGCTCGTTGGCGGAGATGCGCTGGTGCGTGAAGTTGGCCACAAGCTTGGCGATGGCCATGCACCAGTCGAAGCTCGCGAACGGCAACTCCTCGCGCAGCCAGCCCGATTGCCGCTCCACGAAAGCCACGCCGGGCTCGTTGATGCAGATTTCGGTGACCTCGGGATCTTCCAGCAGACAACCGAGAGGGCCGAGAAAGAGGACAAGGGACGAGGGCGATTCCGCGGCTGCTGCGGCTCCCGCAGGGCTGGCCACCGATTGCAGGTCATCGGTGGCAGCGCAGGGCGCGCGTTCAGGGATTGGCTGGGTCGGTTCGAAGCGCATAGACGCTCCTGAAATCCACGTCGCGGGCGACCAGGATCTGGATTCGCTCGCCCTGGTTCTTGATGACAGTCGGCGGGATCGACACGGTGCTGCGCAGCACCTCCGTGATGACGTCGCGGCTGCCCTGCGGACCAAGCACCAGGCCGCCGCCGCTGCCGACCCGGGTGCCGCTTTGCTGCTGGGCGGCGATCGCCTGCATCGCGCCGTCAATCACCGAGATCAGGACCGCGGCGCCGAATCGATCCCAGAAGTGGGTGTCGACGAAGCCGGGGAGGCCGTTGCGTCCCAGTTCGTCGGTCCCCGGGGAGGCCAACTGGACCACGACGCCGGTCGGGGTGCGCGCTTCGTTCCACACGATGAAGACACGGCCCTGTCCCTGCCGCGGCGTTCCGCGCTGCTCGCCCACGTACTTGGTGCCGCGCTCCAGCAGCACGACCTTGCCGTCCGCCCCGTAGATGTCGCTGGCCCCGATGCAGGTGGTCATGCCCTCGTAGGTGGAGTCGATGGCGGTCTCCAGCGTGCAGTCGATGAACGCACCCTTGGGCAGAAGCATGCGCCGTGTGGGCAGGGTCTGGGCGAGGACCGCCGGGGTCGGCGTCGGCCGGAGGCTCGCGGCAAGTTGACCGCCGCCGGATGCGGCCGAGCCGGCGCCAGGCAGCTGCAGCGCGCCGAACAGCTGGGACGTGCCTGGCCCGCCGCCGGCCGGAAGCACCGTCGGGTCCGCGAACCCGTGTGGCGCCGAAATGCCCGAGGGTTGGGCGGACTGCGCGCGCCGAAGCACCGGGGTGCCCAACTTCCGTTCCAGGGCGATCTGCTCCGGCGTCTTCTGCGGGGTGCCCGCGTTGACGGCGTTCGCCGGCGGCGGCGGGGCGAGGGGAGCGCCGGCGACGGCCGTCGCTTCCGGCGGTGTTCTCGGCGGATCGATACGACCGAGCGGTGGCACCTTCATCTCGCCGCCGGCACGTGCCGCGGCTGCCTTTCTCGCGGCCTCTTCGGCCTCGCGGGTGTTGGCGTACTGCGTGTTGTAGTACCAGAACAGGAAGCCGCCGCCGAGAAGAATGATCACAGCCAGCGCCAGGAACCCGCTGATGCGCGACTGGACAGAGCGCTCGCGATTGACCGATGGAATGGTGCGTTCACCTCGCACTGTGGCGCGCTCGTCGGCGACTCGGGATGCGGCGCTTCCGGTGGCCGCCGCTGGTTGCCCAGAGAGGATCTCCCCGGTGCCGGGGTCGATCTCGGACGCATCGGGATGCGCCGGCGGATCCATCCGGGCGCCGCGGCGGGGCTGGTTCATTCCGGTCACGGGTCCTCTCCTGTGGTCGTCCGTCGCACTCCTTCTGCGCTTGTGTGGGTCGGGGTGCGCGCGCCGCCGCCGTCGAACGACCGGTTGACCACGCAGCCGACCAGGCCGCCGCGCCGCAGCACGAAGCGACGCGCCACGCGGTGGATCACGACTTCATCTGCTTCGACGTTGAAATTCAACAGCGACTCGGATCCGTCGTCGTTGCGCACGAACATGGCGGGAAAGTCTGATTGCGCCTGGAAGCGGAGTCGCGTTTGCACGCCGTCGTCGTGGGCACTCTCGGGCCTGAGCGATTCGCTGCCGCAGAACCAGTAGTCGGCATTGCGCGGGCGCTTGGAGGCCTCTTCATTCATGCGCGCTTCGGTCCGGCGTCGTTCCTGATCCGCTGCCGCGGCGCGGGCCTCGTCGTCCGGGTAGGTGAAACGAATCGAATACACCATGCGTTTGGTCGCAGCGCCCGCGGGCGCGACGGAAGACATGATGAAGTCGAAGTGGTAGGCCCGCCGGTTCGTGAGGAGGGTGAAGTTGGTCGAAGCGCGCGCTTCCTTGGGCTTGATGAAGAAGTGGTTGCGCTCGGCGCCGACATCGAAGGCACCGTTGTCGCCGGCGCCGAGGTTCACGAACTCCTCGCCTTCGGCAAACTGCAGATGGATCTGGTAGCCCACGTAGCCCTGCAAAGTCACGACATCCTCAGGGTCGTAGGCGACCACCCGCACCCGGGCATCGACCTTGCCGGTGGGCGGCACGGTCGCAGTTCGGCCGTGCGGCGCGGCAAGCGCCAGACTTGCCGCCAATCCGATCGCGAAGGGAAACCTGCGGTGCATGCGCCACGGCTTCATCGCGCCTCCTGCCTGCTCGGTGCAGCGCTGGCCGGGGCGACCTCGGGTTCGCGGCGATATTCGACGACGCGAAAGCCCAGCGGATTGAGCGATCGCATCTTGTTGTCCGTCGACGGCGGGACATAGGCGAATTCGATCGTGGCGACCCAGTGGCTGGTCTGCTCCTCACCGGTACCGCCCGTGCGCGTCGAGCGGGTGAAGCGAACCTGTGCCAGCTTGTCCTTCCCGCTCTCCAGCTTGAGGAAGATGACCGATCGCACCTGCGCGCGGATGGACGTGCCGTCCTTGTAGGCATTCAGAGGTGAGGCCGGGTTGTCGGCGGCCCACGCGGCGGCCCACTCTTGGTTCAACCGAGGCGAGTTCTGCGAGGCGACCAATTCGTAATCCGCCTCCGCGGTACCGTAGAAGTAGCGCTCGCGGGCGATCACATAGTTCTGCAGCAGGTTGCGGGTCACCAGCTGTTCGATGTCGGTCGTACCCTCGTAGGCGGGAACGACGTCGACGATCCCGCTGCTGCTGTCGACACGGATGAGAACGGGAACAGGCTGCTTCAGCGGCGTGAGCCCGCTGACGGCCGCGACCGAGAGCACAGCGACCAGTGTCGCCGCTGCGGCCACGGTCCAGGCGATCTTGCTCGATCGCTCCGAGCGGCGCGCGCGGTCGAGTTCCCAGCTCTGGGCCTCGTTCAGATAGTTTTCAAGGGCGGCGTTCTGGTGCATGTACCGCTCCTGATTGAGAAACGCCGTTCGGGATGTTGATCGGTGTGAGCGGCCCTTCGCAATCCGGCGGCGTAGGCGGGCGAGTGCCGCATGCCGCAAAAAGAAGGGCAAGCAGAGAAAGGATGATCGAAGGCTTCATCTGCACGCTCCTCGCTAGCGATTGCGCGAGAGGCTCGGCATGACCTGCTCTCTCGGAAGCACGGTGCCGCCGCGACGCGCGGCGCCGACACTTGCCATCGAGGCCACGCCAGCACCAACGCGATTGCCCGCCAAGCGGCGGAACGAATCCCAGCGGCTGCCCGGCTCCCGCCGCAAGCCGTCAAGCACGCCGCGGCCGAATTCGTAGCTAGTGCGCTTGGCCCCGCCGAGTCCCCAGCGAAGTGCGCCGCTGACGACACCATAGGTGCTCAGCGCGACTCCGCTCGCAAGCCCAGCCGCAATAGACATAACTTGGCGCATTATCAGAAAGACTAACGCTGAGGCAATGCACACTCTGGCTCCCTCCGCGATCGTGATCGCGCCGCCAAGGGATGCTGTGTTCTTGGTATAAGAGCGGAGAACACTTAACAAAAGTGCTGCCGCGAACGTTGCAAGAATGCTAACGAGCGCGTAGTTGGCAAGTTGAGCTACCCAGGCCTCGAAGAAGCGCTTGGTAGCATCAAAGAACACAAGCACGATAAAGATCGGGCCCAATGCGAGGATCAACGCGAGAGCAACCTTCGAAAGAGCTAACAAAAATGCAGTCGCGACGACGGTTAAACCAACGAGAAGGTAGACGAGAAAGCCTGCGAGATAGTAAGAAAAGTTTGCATTTAGCACGCTTCCTTTGCTAAGCAGTTGCTCCGCTGTCAGGTTCCCGTCAATCCATATTTGGTCTACAACAGACACTGTTGAAGAGGCTCCAAGGATTGCAGCCGCAAGCTGGTCGGGACTTCGGGTGAAGGTATCGACAGCGGCATCGTTGTAGGCCCAGAGGCGCAGGCCAACGCCGAGCACGACGGCGATGACAAGGATGCGCTTGACGCCTTCCCAGAGCGGTTCTTGGATTCGTCCAGTCAATGAGAGGTAGCCCCAACTCATTACGTAGATGGTCGCGAGCGTTACCGCTGCGGGCTCGATTGCGGATGCAACCCGCGCGGCGTTCGCACTCACGTAGGTGGCCAATTGCCCGTTGAGCCAAGTAAAAAACTGTTCGAAGAAGCCCATACGTCCTCCCGTACCATTTACCGTTGTAGCGCCGGCTGCAGTGGAACGGGCTTCAGATTCTTGATGCTGCCAATGCCTTGCAAGATCTTGCGCTCTACATCCTCGTCCCGAGGCGCTGATGGCGTTAAAGCCGGAGGAGCGATTGCATCGGAAGGCATTGATTGTTCGATCGTGGCACGGGTGATGTAGTAGTACGTCCCTACGCTCGCGGCGGCAACGATGACGCAGAGCGCCACATAAGTTTTTGTGCTCTTAAACATCTCGCCCCTTCTGCGGATCTAATAGCTCACCGCCGACATGGCCCGCACGCTGCCCACGTCTGTGGTAGCACGCTCGCGCAAACGCTGCTGCTGGGCCGCTTCCTCGGCCCTTGCAATCTGATAGAGGCTCTGCAGCTTCGTCTGCTCATTGGTAAGCATGTTCTGCTCTGCCTGGATCCGTGCCTGCAAGTCCTGGATCGCCTTGGGGTCCTGCGCGTAAGCGATGCGACTGATGAGCAATTGCAGCGCCGAGAAACGCTGGCTGGTGTTCTGGTATGCGCTCTGGGTCATTCCGTTGAGCAGCGCCGCCGATTGCCGCCCTTGCTCGACGATCTGCCGCAACTCGGGACTGAGCGCCTCCATCTGCATTCCGGAGAGGATACTGTTGGCCTTCATGATCGACTGCACCTGGCTGGCCAGCCCCTCATAGCCGGCCGAAGTGCCGTTGAGCGTGTTCATCAACTCGCCATAGCTGGGAGGCAAGTAGTTGCGCGCGAGGTTAGAGGTCGGCAGCAGTTGCTCCATGCCTCGGCTTCCAGTCATCGCGTTGTGGGTCTGGGTCAGCTGGTCCTTCGATTCCTTCAACTGGTCGTATTGCTTCTGCATCCCGGAGATCTGCTGCTGCCAGTACATGACCTGCTGAATCAGGTTGGCGACGGCCGTGACGTCGATCACCGGGATACCGGCTTTGGCGTGCAGCGGTGCCAGCGAAGCCGCCGCAAGGAGGAGGGCAACAAGAAACCTATGCATGGGAGTTCTCCTGGTGTGAGAGCGAAAGGGAAGGGCGGTCGGCCAGCGCCTTGCGGAAGGGCGCGAGCCATTGGTCGGGATCCGGTCCGAAGGTCGCGATGCACTCGCGCATGAGGCGGACATTGCTCGTGCGCCCGGAAATGACGTGCAGCGCGTCATCGAAGCCTTGCAGATCGAGCTGCGCGACCACGCTGACATGGTTCTGCTTGATGAGAAATTGCCGGGAGCCGGGCTCGAGTTCCTGCTTGATGAGCGCGAACTCCCTGTCCGTCAGGTTGAAGCCCTGGGTGTACTCGTCGTAGTCCGCCTCCGGATTGGGGAACAGGATCTTCGTGGGCGTCTGCTCGACGATCGCACGTGCAATGCTGGAATCGAGCACATGGCTGGTGCTCTGGGTGAAGGTGGCGACGTTTGCGTTCTTTTTGCGCCAGGTCTCCAGGCCGTTCTTGGCGAACTTCGCGAAGGCGGGGTCGTTCAGGAGCTTGGCGAATTCGTCCATCCAGCACACCAGCGGGCGCCCATCCACCATCCGGTTGACGAGATGAAAGAGGTACATGGTCAACGGTGTGCGCACGACTTCGTTGTCGAGGAAGTCGGTCACGTCGAACCCGACCAAGGCGTGCCGGGCCAGCAGCGGAGCCACGTCGTCGCGATCGTTGTCGAAGACCCAGGCATAGTCGCCGCGTTCCGAGGCACACCATCTGCGAAGGCGTGCGTGCATTCCCTCGGGGTCCGTGATGTCGAGGAAGGCGACGAGGCGGGACAGGCGCCTGAACGAGCGATCGAGCTTCAGGGTGCCATGCAGCGCCTGGTCCAGGTCGTCTTCCTGACGCACGCTCAAGGTGTCGTTCGGTGTGCGCATGACAAGGCGCCTGAGCCACTGCCGCATGAACTCGACGTTGTCGGCGACTGCATCGTCGAGCTGCAGCGGATTCCAGCCGGTCGGCACGCCGTTCTTGAGGGGGAGGTACCGGCCGCCCAGTGCCCGCACCAGAATGTGCAGCCCTTCGTCCTTGTCGAAGATGACCTGCGTGGCATCAAGTCGATTGCAGATCGCCACCATGCAGAACCCCAGCAGCGTGGTCTTGCCGGTGCCGACCGGACCCACGCCTGTGATGTGTCCGACGTCGCGGCGGCTGCCGCCGTCTGGGCTGCGCGGGTCGCTCGCATGCAGCGAGAAGTAGTAGGGCGAACCGGCACGCGTCATGAACATGGCCAGTGCATCGCCCCAGTAGTTGCCCGTGGCCCGGCCTGTCGGGAAATTGTGGAAGGGCGACATGGCGGCGAAGTTGCGGCTGGTTATGGGCGCCTTGCGGCTGCGGTAACCGAAGTTTCCCGGCAACTGCGCCCAGAACGCCGCCTCCAGAGCGAGGTCCTCGCGCGCCACGACCATTCCCGTGTCGCCCAGCAGGTAGCGGGCGCGGGCCACGTTGTCGTTGAGCTGCTTCAGACGAGGCCGGCCTTCGGCCTCGCCGACGCCGTCGTGGGTGTCGGCCAGCACGTGCAGGCTGAAGTGGTGGTCGCCCATCACGAAGCGGTTGCTCATCAGGTCGTCCAGCGCGTCCTTGAGCTCCTCGGCCTGCGAGACAGCCAGGTCCCCGGCGGATGCCATCCGGTGATGTTGGCGGCTCATCATGTCGGTCGCCGTGCCCTTGGCCAGGAATGTGAAGCTTTGCGTGAGCACGAAGGGGAAGGGCGCGGTCAGCAAGGCGCTGAACATCCCAGGCGCCGTGGGCGTGGGGTACTCCTTGATGCCGAGGAAGGCCCCAATCCGCGTCTGGGTGCCCGTGCGGTATTCCATGGCCTCGTTGCCGAAGAAGGGCCGGGTGGTGGCCAGGACCTCGTTCAGGGGTGAGCGCGGCAGCGGTATGCGCTGCCATTCCCCGTTGATCAGCAGGCCGTGGAATTCCATCAGGGAGGAGAACAGCACCTTCTCTTCGCGCAGCCGATAGATGCCCAGGGCTTCGGGGTCGTAGCGCTCCAGGGCCGCGAGCAGTTCCTGGCGCAGCTTGCCGCAGGCATCGAGGGTATCGCGCAGTTCCGCCCGCGCACCCTCGGGATCCGCGTGTTTGAACAGCCGCAATGCGGCGTTGCCGATGCGGGTCGGCTGCGGTCGGTACACGACCGACAGGTACAGCTCGTTGACCATCAGCCGCTCGCCGGCCATCTTGCGGCGATAACGCTGCTCGATTTCATCGGCGAAGCCGGACACCGTCCGCCCGGCCGGATAGCCTGTCTCGCGACGCCGGATCACGTGGGTCCACAGGGCCAGGTTGGGCGAGGCGATATTGCGCAACAGGACATTGAGGCGCTCGTGCCAGCTGTTGATGTCATCGTCGTCCGCGCTTTCGAAGCTCGTGCCGGCTAGGCGCAGTGTCTGTACATAGTCGCCCGCTCGCGTCCGGGCCACATGTTCGTCCACATGAGACGACAGCGGGATCATGGTTGCGGCGCCGGCTTCGCGGCGCAGCGTGTGCTCGGAGCGTGACAGCAGCTTCATGGCGATGCCGTGTCAGACCACCGCCACGGGCGGCGTCCGCATGCGGCGCCGTCCCTGCCAATCAGGCATGTCCAGCGCCAGGGGGCTGTACGAGTTCGCACGCCAGAATCGCAGGTTGCCGCCGAGCATGGCGGGCAGGCGGGTGCGGCCCCACAGCTGCAGCAGATCGAAGAAGCGCGGCTCGTACAGGCAGACCAGGTAGAGCAACCCGTGCATCGGCACGAAGGCCAGCAGCCACGCAAGACTCTTGGTCACGATGAACGACTCGGTCGTGACGACGATGTTGAACATCATGGCCGAATAGGTGACGCCCCAGACCATCGACGGCCGTGTCATGCCGACGAACAGAGGATCCGCGGCGATGCCCTGGTTGCGACTCACGGTCCGCTCTCCCTTACACCCCGAACAGGCCCCGAATCCAGGAGACGATCTGGGGGCCGCCGAAGACCAGCACGGTGCCGATCACGACGGCGACCATCCACCACCAGCTCAAGCGGCCGAACCAGGCCATCGCGCCGGAGACCATCACGGCGACCGCCGCCAGCGGCGTCAGGATGGCGACGAGTTGCTGCTGGGTCGCGTTGGCGCCCGTCGCGAACGGACTTCCGGCCCAGACGAGGTCGGCGGGGGCGGCCGCGAGCACGGCGATGAGCAGGCATCCGATCCATCGGGTTCGGACGCTGAAGCGTGTTGCGGGCCGGATATGGTGTATCGAGCATGCAGTCATGGCAAGACTCCAGTGGCCGAGGAGGATCCCGCGGGCACTTGCCCGGACGGGGGCGCGAGAGAAACTGAAGCTGACGGGTCAATGCGTCGGCTGCCGCCGTAGACGTCCCACCAGGGCGTCGGCGCCGCGCGTTTGCCGGCGTCGGCCGGGCCCTTGGTGGCCTGAGCGGCCATGGGCTTGACCGCCGCGGTCTGGGCGGAGGTACGCGAGGTGGACGCGATCTCTCGCTGGATGGCTGCGATATCGCCGAGCGTGCGAACGCGCTGCGCCTCAGCTTCGGTCGCTGCCTGCATATCGGACGCGGCGAGCCGCTCAGCCTTACGGCGCGCGAGATCCTCCAATTGCGCTTGCGACTTTGCGAGCTCTTCGCGAAGGATCGCGATGCGGTCGTGGTCGCGCGCCGCCTGCTGCTGGGGACCGACGACCTGGGATGCGCCGGGCTCCGCCTGCGCCCACAGGGTGCAGGCGTGCGCCATCAAGCCAACGACAGCAAGCAAGGAAAGCCAGGCCTCGCGTCGGCCTTTGTCGGTCGAATGCCTGCGTTGAACATCGAGTGCTTGCATAGGGCGCAATGTCCGCCTTCGCGCATGCGTGTGTCGACTATTGTTCTTGACAGTGGCATCGCAAAGCGTGGGGCGGCGATATTCGTGAGCGACGCGGCATGGCGATCCATCACGGACCAACGAGGCAGGGCCTCCCGTGCGTCGAGACAGCTCTGTCGCATGTCTCGGTGGCATCCGCACAGCGCGCCGTTCGGGTGTGGAGGCTCGCGTCGAGGCCTGAGGAGCAAGTCATGGGCAACGTGGTCATCTTCGGCAACCAGAAAGGTGGCGTCGGCAAGTCGACCCTAGCGGTGCTGTACGCATGCTGGCTGGCCGAGATGAGGCGCCAGTCGGTGTGTCTGATCGATCTCGACGCGCAGGCGAACAGTTCGAAAACGCTGCGTCGGTCCCCGGCGATCGCCGACGCGGTGGAACTGTTCGGTCATGACATGGGTCCGATCGTCCCGCCGCGCGAGCAGACCCTTGCGCTAGTGCCGGGCAGCAAGAAGCTGGCCGATGTCGAACTCGCGAGGGCGGAAGTCGTGATTCCCGCCTTCCGCAGGAACGTGATGCTCTTGGCGCAAGAGTTCGACGCAGTCGTGATCGATACGCCACCGGCACTGGGCCTGCGCATGAGCGCGGCACTGATGGCCGGCCATGCTGTGGCCTGCCCGATCGAGCTGGAGGAGTACAGCCTCGACGGCGTTGCCGACATGCTCAGAACCATCTTCGGCGTCAGACAGCGCTACAACCCGCAACTGCGGCTGGCGGCCATCGTGTTGAACCGGTTCAATCCGCATTCGTTGCGGCAGAAGGCCGCGATGCAGAATCTGGCCTTGAACTTTCGGGAGTTCGTAATACCGGCACGGATCTCGACCCGCTCGGCCATTCCCGAGGCGCTGGCAGCAGGCGTGCCGGTGTGGCGATTGCCCAAGAGCGCGGCCCGCGAGGCGAGCCTCGAGGTGATGCGGGTGTTCGAGGTGCTGCAGCAACGCATCGACGCCTCGAGCAAACCGGTGCCTGTGGACGAGCAGCCATGAATGCGCCCGACGGGCTGGACCTGAGTGTGCTGTCGCAGTTCAGGGCGGCCGATCTGCTCACGGGCGAAGCGACCTCTGCGGCCGTGGGCACACCGATGCAGGTGGCGCTCGACCGCATCCACTTCGACCCTCGCCAGCCACGCCGTCGCATCCGGAGCGAACGCATCGAGGAACTTGCCGCATCGATCCGAGAGCATGGCGTGCTGGAGCCGGTATCGTTGCGTTGCCACCCCGAACATGCGGATCGGTACATCGTCAACCGCGGCGAACGCAGGGTGCGCGCGGCACGCCGGGCAGGGCTCACCACAGTCCCGGCATTCGTGGATGAACGGGTCGACCCGTTCGCACAGGCCGCGGAGAACCTGCACCGCGAGGACATGTCGCCATTCGATCTGGCCTCCTTCATCGCCGAGCGGGAAGGGGAAGGTCATTCGCGTGCAGAGATCGCGCGGCGGTTGGGCAAACCACGTTCCTTCATCACCGAGGCTGCGCGGCTCGTCGACGCACCGCCGCAATTGCGGCAGGCGGTCGAGGATGGGCGGGTCGGCGGGGACGTGCGATTGCTCTACGAGTTGGTGGCCATCGCCTGGGATCGCCCGCACGAGCTTGAGGAACTGCTCGCGCGGGGCGGCCCGATCGGGCGGGCGCAGACAAGACATCGCCCGCCGTCGTCCCCGTCCCTCGGCGGCTCGGCACCAGCGGCGCCCGAGAGCGGGCTTGGCAGGGTCATCAGCGCTGGCCGCACAGTGCTTGTGGTGGAGCATGGTGGAAGGCGCGGGTCGCTGCGCATCAAGGCGAAGGACAGCGACGTTGGGGAGGTTTGCTTCGGCGACGGCACGCGTGCCTTGCTGCCGCTGGCGGACCTGCGGCTGGTGTGCTGGGCCACAGAGGAATAGCGATGCGGCCAGGTCGACGAGTCATTGGCGCCCGACGTGCGGGCGCGTCGTGGCGGGCAATCCGGCATTGGGCAGGAGCCGTTGCGCCGAGTAAGACATGCTCCTAGGACGCGCCCGCTCCTTTCATTGTGGCGTGGCGCTGCCGGTATTCGCGCGGCTTCATCTGCAGGTCGCGAACGAAGGCCCTGCGCATCACCTCCTGGGATCCGTAGCCGCATTTTCCAGCGATGGTCTTGAGGGGAAGTGCGCTCGTCTCGAGCAAGCGGCGGGCGGCGTCGAGGCGCATCTGCTGTACGCCACGCCCGGGTGACAGACCGGTCTCTCGTTCGTAAAAGCGTGCGAAAGAGCGCGTGGACATGTGGACCTCCTGCGCCAATCGGGCAACGCTGAGGTTCTCCTGCAGATGCGTTGCGATCCACAGATGCAGCGTGCCGATCCGAGCGTCGGTGGGGGGCGGCTCGATCGCCACCCACCGACGGCGTGGCATGCCGTAGCGACGGCGGCGTGGTCCGGCCAGACGCGCGGCGAGCGCGTCCGCAAATGCGGCACCCCGGTCCTCCGCGATCCACGACAGCGCCAGGTCTTCTCCCTGGCCCGGTTCGATGACGCGCCAGCCATCCGCGTTCCTGCAGGCCGCGGACAGGTCTGTGCCATGCCCACGGCGCGGTGCCGGCGGCGCGGCGCGCTTTTGTCGCCGTACGGGGTGGACATCCGGCGGACGCGGCAGCAATGCCCGGGCGCCCAGGACGGCGCAGCGGCTCAGCTGCCTCCGGTTCCATGAGAGCCATTCGCGCAAACGCCGCACGGCCGCCGGTCCAGCCGTGCCCGGATCGGGCTCGCCACTGATGAAGAGCGTGCTCGCCCGACCGACGAGCCGGTGCGGCAATGCACGCGTCGAGAGTGTCACACCACTTGAACTCAGGGCCTGGCCGCCCGTTGCCGAGGCCAGTCGAACTTCGTAGCCGACGAGCTTGCCGCGTGTCCTGCGCAAGGCGGCATTGGCGGCCTTGAAGACCGCGAGCACGCGGATGATGTCGAGAAGAACAAATCCAGAGAGCAGCAGGAACCATACCTTGTGCGTCATGAGGAGCCACCGTAGGGAGGGTCAATCCGAAATCTCACTACGCTGCGCCACACCGCGCCAGTGCGCGAAGCGGGGGCTCGCGAGATTGGCAGAAATGGTGGTGAATTTTGCCACCGGGCTCGGCCCGGCGCTTCTAGACTGTTGCACCCTGGCCTCCATCACATGCTGAGTGGCCGCCGGGCGCAAGCAGCAGGCCGGCCCAGCTCGGGTCGGTTCAGAAGGCTGGAGCCGCTGGCCTTTTCGCCTGACGGACTCCACACCGGGAGCCTCGATGGTGCTCGCGAAAAAGGGGGGGCGACGACGCAGGAAGCGCACCTATGAACGAGTGGACCCAGGATGTTCTCGGTCGGTTGAGCCAGGCAAGCGAGCCTTCTGAGGTGCTCGCGCAGATCAGCGTCGCAACCAGGCACCTCGGCTTCGAGCACTGCGCCTACGGGCTGCGCACGCTCGTGCCCTTCACTCGACAGAAGACCTTGATGTTCAGCACGTACGACGAGCGGTGGAATCACCGTTACATCAACGCCGGATACCTCCAGGTCGATCCCACGGTCGCACACGGCGTGCACAGCGGCACGCCCGTGGTCTGGAGCAATGAAGTCTTCCGGGACGCACCGCAGATGTGGGATGAGGCGCGCTCGTTCGGCCTGTGCGTTGGCTGGGCGCAATCGATCTTCGAGCCCGATGCGCGGGTCGGCATGCTGACGCTTGCAAGGTCGGGCGAACCGCTGACGGCCGCGGAGATGCTTGCCAAGGACCTCTTGCTGCAGTGGCTGGTCCATACCGCTCACCGCGCGTTCTGCGGCCTCCTGGGAGGTAGCCCGCTGGAGGGGCTCGAATCCCTCACGAAACGGCAGGTGGAGGTGCTGCGCTGGACGGGCGATGGCAAGACGAGCGATGAGATCGCGTCCATCCTGTGCATCTCGAAACCCACGGTCGAATTTCATCTGCAGAACGCAATGGCCAGATTGGGCGCGCCCACCAAGAGCTCGGCCGCGGCATTCGCTTCACGGCTCGGGCTCCTGAACTGAGTGGAGTGCCGCACGGGGCGCGCCAGCCCGGCTGTGGTGACTCAACCGACCGCGTCGGCGTGCGAGTCTTGGCGCGGACACCAGTCAGTGTCCACGTCGATGAAACAGGCAAAGAGATGTTGGCCCTCGATCAGCACCGGTGGCGCCGCGCGGTGCACGGACAGGCCGGTGCGACGCAGAATGCGCTCGATGCCCAGTGGCGAGGCGCTGATGAGTCGCCGTCCTCCATGCTTGGCAACGGTCCGCATCGCGACGCTCAGCATGTCCAGCGCGAGCGACCAGCCATGTGGACTTTCGCCCGCGTCGAGCCGCATCCAATCGGCAGCGGCAAATCGCGACAGTTCCCAGACGTCAGGCGAGCACGGCGCGGGCGTGGCGCCGAGCAGTTGAGGAAAGACACTGGCGAGCAGATAGGGCCGGTGCGTGGGCAAGAGGCGGCTCGTGCCGACAATCTCCCCGTCCGTATTGCGCGCGATCAGATAGATGGTGTCTTTCCGGTCAAATTCGTCCAGCTCCAGCCGACCGCGCGTATCGAGCTTCCAGCCCAGCTTCTCGACGAAAACTTCGTGCCGGTAGCGCGCCATGTCGAACAGCACGTCTGCCGTGAAAGAGTCGATCGTTCCCGCAATGATCTCCATGGGGTCACCTCGTTGAGTGAGGCCCGCATTACAGCGTGATGACAGGCGCGGGGACACTGTCAGAGTTGATAGGGCGGCGAACGTCGTGGCAAGCGCCCCATCGAGCGCCTGCGAACCATGGTGGGCGGACAGTTCGGTCTTTTTACCTGCGGCCGCGCGCGGTCCAGACGGTGAAGGCACCGGCCGCGACGATCAGCAGCACGCCGACGGCAGCCTGGGGCCGAGGCATGTCGCCCCAGATCGCGTATCCCAGCAGCAGGGCCCAGACGATCAGGCTGTAGCGAAAAGGTGTGACGACCGAGAGATCGACGCCGCGGCAGGCGACGATGAGCGCGTAGTTGCCCAGCGCCGCGCAACCCGCCGCCGCCGCGAGCATGCCGAGCTCGTACCGCGTGAGCGCCGTCCAGCGTTCCACGAGACTCATCAGCAGGCCCGCCAGGCACACGGCGAGCGTGGTCGCGACCGCAATGGTCGACGAGGGGATCGTGGCGGGGATGCGCCGCGTCACCAGGTCGCGGGCGGCCAGCGAAGCAGCGCATAACAGCGCACAGGCAAGACCGGCCGGGGGGACATCCGGCCGCGCGGCCGGCTGGATGACCAGCAGGACGCCACCAAATCCCGCGGCGGTAGCCAACAGACGCCCACCGCGCCAGGGCTCCCACCGCAGCACCATGGCCGTGGCGGCGATCATCAGTGGCGCGGTCATCATGAGCGTGCTCACAGTGGCAAGCGGCGCCAGCGACAGGGCGACCACGGAAGCGAGGGCCGTCGTGACCTCGAGTCCGCAGCGCGCCCCCACGAGCGGGCGCAGTGCCGTTCGCCAGCTACCGCGCGTGCCCCGCGCGATGGCCAGGACGAAGATGGTCGCGAACGCACCGCGCACGGCAAGAACCTGCCCGGGCGGCAGGCTTTGCGCGGCCAGCTTCACGAAGACATCGTTGAGGACGTAGCAGCCCATGGCCACCAGCATGAGCAGGATCCCCCGGCGATTGGCCTTTGCGCTAGCCATTGGTGGACGGTGGCGGCGTCGGGGCGGCGTGCGGAGCCATAGGGTCGGATGGCGGCTCCGGGAGCACCGAAGCGCCTGCGACATCTGCATCCGCGCCCGTCCCTGGCCGCGTGCCGAGCGGCGCACCGCAGCGCCGGAGAACATCCCACAGCGCCTGGGCCTTCAGCACGATCTCCTCGACTTCGGCATCGGGGTCGGACATGGCGACGATGGCACCGCCGGCACCGATGGAGATCCGGCCGTTGGCCGATACCAGCGTACGGATCACGATGTTGAGCTGAGCCGCGCCGTCGAGCGACAGATAGCCGATGCTGCCAGAGTAGATGCCGCGCGCGGCATCTTCGAGTTCGTCCAGAATTTTCATCGTGCGCACCTTGGGGGCGCCGGTCATGGAGCCGCCGGGGAACGCGGCGCGCACACAGTCCATGGTCCCCAGGTCCGCTCGAAGCCTCCCGCGGATGGTGCTGACCAATTGGTGCACGGTGGCATAGGTCTCGACCGCGAACAGGCTCGGCGCGTGAACGCTGTCGACTTCGCAGACCCGGTTAAGGTCGTTGCGCAGCAGGTCGACGATCATCAGGTTCTCCGCGCGGGTCTTCTCGTCGGCGACCATGGCGTCCGCGATCGCGTCGTCTTCGGCGGGTGTCGCGCCGCGCGCCGCGGTCCCCTTGATAGGCTTCGATTCCACCTCCCGTTCGCCGGAAATGCGCAGGAAGAGTTCAGGCGAGGCGCACAGCACGGCATAGCCGCCGATGCGCAGGTAGGCCGCATAGGGCGCCGGATTATGCTTGCGCAGGACCCGATAAACCTCCAGCGGTCGGATGCGTCCTTCGCCGACGAGTTGGTTCGTGAGGCAGACCTCGTAGGTCTCGCCCTGCAGGATCTCGTGCTGGCAGCGCAGGATGAGATCTCGGTAGGTCGCCAGGTCCACGCGCCAGGCCAATGAATGCAGCTCGCGGGCCGCATCTGCGCAGTCCTCCGGCCCCTCCACCTGTGGTTCTTCGAGTCGCTCGCGCATGGCCTGCATCCAGCGGCGATTCTCATTGCATGGCGCGTCCTCATCGAGGCAGACGATCCATGCCTGCTGCTCCAGATGGTCGAAGGCAAGAAAGCGGTCGGCGAGAATCCACATCGCGTCCGGGGTGTCCGCATCGTGGGCGCGTGCACCGTCGAGCTCGCGTTTGAGTTCATAGCCGAAGTAGCCCACGAAGCCACAGGCGAAGTCGAAGGGAAGTTTCGGGCCCGCCGGCGACTGGCCCGGGAGGTGGTCGCGCAGGTAGTCGAAGATGCTCTCGTCTCGTACCTGGACGACGTCGCCCCGCCGCACCATCAGTTCGCGCGGTGCGGTGCGGTAGTTCAGTACCTGGGTGCGCGGACCGCTCGCATCGCCCATGAACGAGAAGCGCGCCCGCCCGGCTTCGGCGAGGCTGCTGTCCAGCCAGAAAGCGCAATCGCTGTGCGCGAACGTGCTCATGAACACGGCCTCGGCATCGGCCGCGGTGTCGATGCACTCCGCGTGCAGCGACAACGCCTGCGGACCTTCAAGGTGCAATGCGGGTCCGAAGCGATCCCGTGCCTCGCGTCGCGGCGCCTGCGCGAGCCATTCCAGCGTCAAGTCCCTGAAGTTGCGCAGCAGCCGCGCGCCGAATTCGGTGCAGATCGACTCCGGATGGAACTGCACCCCCCACCAGGGCAGCGAGACGTGGCGCAATCCCATCAATGTGCCGTCGGACGTCCATGCGAGCGGCTCCAGGGAGGAGGGCAGCTGCGTGACCGCGAGGGAGTGGTAGCGCACCGCCTCGAAGCGGTCTGGAATGCCGGCGAAGAGATCGCGCTGCGCGTGCGACACACGATCGAGACGCCCGTGCATCGGCCGCACCGCCAAGTCGACCCGGGCGCCGCAGTGGTGGGCGATGGCCTGGTGGCCGAGGCAGACGCCGAGCACGGGTTTGCGGGAACGCTTCAGCGCATCGGCCGAGATGCCGAGATCGGCGCGTCGCTGCGGACGCCCGGGCCCCGGCGAGATCACGATGTTGTCGAAGTGCATGCGCTCGACCTCGTCCCAGTGCATCTCGTTGTTGCGCAGCACGATCGGGGGCTCGCCGTTGCAGGCCGCCAAGTACTGGTAGAGGTTGTAGGTGAACGAGTCGTAGTTGTCGATCAGCAGCGTGCGCATGGGATGCTCCTTAGCGGTAGGCGGAGCTGCGCATCGTTGAAGATCCGCGCCGGCGTCGCAACTGCGCAATGTGCTAGTTGCTCGGCGCGGGCAGCTTGCCGATGGGGCGCTGCAGGTCCCTGGTAGATCAGGGTTCGTTCATCCTTTGCCCTGAACCCGATCACGGTGGGCAAGAACCTCGCCCATGCGGTCTCGCTGCACGGCGCTTCTCGTCTCATGGCCGGTGCACGAACCCAATACTGCTGTTTGCTCCGGCGTTCGCTGTCAGCCTGCGGCCAAGACGCGTTCGATCGACAAGGCCGCGGCGCGATATGCGCGCACTTCGACAATGCGCGGGTGACGACTGCGGCCGCGGTGAGCAGAAAAGTTGCGGATCGATCTGTCTACCGCACGGCGATGTCAATGAAGGTCATGCCGGGCGGTGCCTGCTCGAGCGAGAAGGAAGCACGGCGGCGTGCAAGGCGCGCTTCCCGCGTCCTCGACACGCCCGGCACCATCTGCTTGTAAAGCTTCATCTTCGCCGGATCGATACCCAGCCATCGGGCCGCCTGCGCGGTGATGTTCCATGGCTCCGTTGCCGAAGCGAGAGGGTTGTCGCAGGCGGAACGAGCCGCCTTCGCGAGTCCACTCCGGCTTCCTCGAGCACACGTCTCGTGGACTCGTGCTGGGATCGCTTCTGTCACTGCTTGCCGACGCCTGTCGAGGGGAGCAGAGACGGTCTTTTCATGCCCGCCAAGAGACGCACAGTCCAAGCTGGGTTACGGGCCAGCACAGGTCAGATGTAGCGATGAGAATTTTGGGAAGCGAGATGCCGCGCGTCATCGGGCCATCCCGTCAGTTTTCAGAGGCCTCTCAAAAGTCATAGTTGTCTTAGGCTGCACCTCGTCGCACGCTAGAAGCAAATCCATGCGGAAGACGATTTGGAAAGAGGCTGCCGCTGGGTTGAACAGCGATTGTCGAGCCCTGCGCAGTGCACGTTTCACTCTCGCCTGGGCACTGGTTCTGCTATTCGGCTCTTCAAGCGAGGCACTTCATCTCAAACAATGCGCGGCTTGAAAGCACGGCCCCCATAAAGGATCCGTCATGCAACTCGAACACCACGTTGAAGCTCGCGAGCTTGTTCCACAAACTGTCGGCGCACCCGCGTTCTTTCGCATGGCCGACGTGATTCGTATCACTGCATTGAGTCGCGCCACCGTGTATCGAAGAATTGCTCAAGGCAAGTTCCCGCCACCGGTACATATAGGGGTGCGCGCCTGTCGGTGGCCGCGCGCAGCGCTTCAACGGTGGATCGAGGATCCAGAGAGCTATTCGAATACATCTCTATCGCCGATAGCCTTGAGCCAGGCGGATGCGCCGCTCCAGTTGATGCAAGTGATGCCGCACGACCTCAATGCGGACTGCTTTGATGGCCCTCGTCCTCGAAGCGGCGATGTGCCAGGCCCCGCTGCTGTGGGTTAACCGGGAGCCTCTTGCTGAGGCTGCCTTGAGTGCCAGGACCTGCGCACCGGATACAAGCTGATCCAGATAGTCCGCCCAAGGCTGCGTCATGTCTCAGCCCTTGCCCACGACCCCCGCCCGATCGTAGGCGGCTCCAAGTGAGCCGCTCTTGCCGTGTGCAAGTTGCGCCCCGATCACATCTGGCTGAATGCCATGCAGTTGTTCCGCCATGAGCCGATGCTTTGATCGGCAACAAAGTCGTTCCATGCGCGCAGCGCTGCGCGCTTCGCCTCCAGATGCAGCCCCTTGTCGTAGTGACGATCCTGCACACCGCTCAAGCCGTGGCTGAGAAGCTGTGCTCGGGTGTCCTTGTTGATGCGCAGGGTCTCGGCCAGCATGGTTTCAATCGTCCGCCGGATGTCGCCACCCCGGAACGGGGACTGCGATTGCTCGGCGTGCACCATCGCGATGGAGATCTCTTGAACCGCACTCGAAAGCGTCTCCGCCGCTAGCGGGCCGCCGCGACTAGCGAAAAGCAGGGCGGTCGTATCACCGTTTTCAATGGCATTGATCATTCGAAGCTCGTCAAGAATTTCGGCGATCTCCGGCACCAGGGGAAGCACGTGAGAGCGAGGTTGACTGCGGCGACCTTTTGGGTCGAGCAGGGTGACGGTCGAGGCGCTGACATCTGCATGGCGGAGGCGGAGCAGTTGCTGGAAGCGTTGACCAGCAGACGCGATCTGCAATTGGAGTGCGAGCCGAGTAAGGGTCGAGGGAAGGGCGGCGACATGTGCGAGATAGTGACGCAACTCTTCCACGGAGAGGACGCGTTCGCCGGGCCGATTGAAGGTCGCGGCCATCTTGCCAGCGGGTACGGCGGCGGCGGCGTTGTACGTGAGGCCGAAGCCGGCAGCAGCTGCCGGAGCCATCGGGTCAGTGGCAGCACCCAGCGCGAGCTTGAACGCGGCCGAAGCGTAGCTACGCAGTTTGAGCGCCGTGCGGCCACGCTTCACTTGAACATCCGCGCCAACAAGTCGAGTCAGGATGCGCGAGAAGTGCTCTGGCGTGATCTGCGCAGCCGGAAGAGCGGCGAGATCGGGAAATGCGATCTCGACGTGGTTCTTGAAGATGTTCTCCACATCAGAGGCTGTGCGGTCCTTGCCCTTGGCGCGGAGCGCAGCGACGTAGGCGTCCAGTAGCGCCCTCAACGTCTTCTCCTTGGCGTCGCGAATCTTGGCGACCGCCGCGGCCTGCTGGGCCTTGCGCTCGGCGCGGTCGATCTCGCGCTGGGCGGCCGGATCTTCGCCGGCAGTAATGCTCGCTTGGAGCCTTGCCGCTTCGGTGCGAGCTTGCGGGAGCGTCAGACAGTTTTGGGCTTCGTTCACGCTGTAGCGTCCGATCGACTGACGGGTTGTCTTGCCATCGCGATTCCACTCGAACACCCATTCAGGCACCACGCCGCCAGCCGTGAGGCGCTTGCGAATCTTAAGACTGCCGGCGCCGGGGCGGACGGCGCCGTCGGCCAACATGCGGCCCGGCTTGAGCGCGCTGATCGCCGTGGTCGTCAGCGGCTTGGGCGCGCTACGGCGGACAGCCGACTGGGTTGAAGTGTCACGATCCATGTCACGATCCATGGTTGGATTTGGAGAGCGCAAATGATACGACAACGGACAAGGTGTTTCGATAACTTATTGATTTATATAAGATTAATTGAATGGATCGTGACAACGTGGGACGATCGTAGATCTTCCAGTAGCTGACTTTTAATCCGTTGGTCACTGGTTCGAATCCAGTACGTCCTACCACCGAACCTCGCTGAATACGAAAAGCCCGCCGTCGAACAGACAGTGGGCTTTTTTCGTTCCGTCTGCACAACTTGCCGCCCGAACCTGCCGCATTGCATGGCCCATCGAACAGACCGGCACCGCGCTGCAATACATGCAAATCGCATAACCAAGTACGAATGGCGACTGCCGACGTGATCCATGGCGCGGCTTTCTTCAACTGGGCCAACCGGTTGATGCTGTCGCTGGGCGAGCAGCAGGAAAACGCAGCCGGCTGAACACCAGCGGAAAACAGATATGCAAGCGCCGATCCGTTGTTTGTTCAACGGCGCGGCGCGGCTAACCTGCGACCCCGCGCCTTTTCGTACTGGCGAAGGCGAACGTACAAAACCTATCTCCTGAGGGAATCCAGAACCATGTCGCTTTCCATCCGACGCGCACTTTCCGTGATGGCGCTTTCGATCGCCGGCCTCGGCGCCACCGCACATGCGCAAGAAGTGCTGCGCGTGGCCGCTTCGCCGGTGCCGCACGCCGAGATCCTCGAATTCATCCGCCCGCAGTTGAAGGCGCAGGGCGTCGACCTGCAGGTCAAGGTGTTCAACGACTATGTGCAGCCGAACCTCGCGGTGAGCGACAAGCAGCTGGACGCGAACTTCTTCCAGAACCGCCCGTACCTGGAGTCCTTCAACAAGGACCGCAAGACCGACATCGTGGAAGTGCCGGGCAGCGACGTGCACATCGAGCCCTTCGGCGCGTACTCGCAGAAGATCAAGAAGGCGTCCGAGCTGCGCGAGGGCGCGGTCGTCGCGATCCCGAGCGATCCGTCGAACTCGGGCCGGGCGCTGGCGCTGCTGGCGCGCGAAGGGCTCATCAAGCTGAAGGACCCGAGCAACATCAAGTCGACTGCGCGCGACATCGTCGCCAACCCGAAGAAGCTGGTGATCCGCGAGCTCGAATCGGCGCAGCTGCCGCGCGCGCTGCCCGATGTGGACCTCGCGCTCATCAACACCAACTACGCACTCGAAGCCAAGCTCGACCCGAGCAAGGACGCGCTCTTCATCGAGGACGGCCGCAAGTCGCCGTATGCGAACTTCATCGCCTCGCGCAAGGACAACGCGGCATCGCCAGCCGTCGCCAAGCTGGTGGCGGTACTGCACACGCCGGAGGTGCGCAAGTTCATCCAGGACAAGTACAAGGGCGCGGTGATCCCGGCCTTCTGAGCGACAAAGACATGGCACGTTGCCTCCAGATCGGCCTGGGGCGCGTGCGCCTTCGGCCTACGCGAATGCCCGCCGCCGGCTGAGCAATCGCGGCCCGCGCACAGGCGAGGCTCGATTGCAAGATCAACCTGAGAGGAAAGGCTTTCCCATGAGCGCCAACGACACCCGGCTTTCGGGCCCGATTGCAGAAGAACTGACGCCGCTGGAGATTTCCCAAGGCATTCTCGAAAGCGAAGAAAACCCCAGCGCCCTGCGGGCCGTCACCCCGCTGGAGCGGGCGGCTTCGGGCGAAGGCAATGGCAATGAACGGCCGCGTTCGCGGATCGGGCGCTTTCTTTTGAGTCCGGTGGTGCTGGGTGGCGCGGCCGCTACGGGCGTCGGCCTGATCCTGGCGCTCGCGTATGCGAAGAAGACGCCGCGCTCGGAATTGCGGGCGCACTTGCAGAGACTGGGCTCGTTCCGGTTCTGAGAATGGCTTCGGCGCGATCAGGCGCCGTTTTCTTTTTTTCCTCGATGAACGAATCTGCTGGGTGCGGTGCGCCGTATTGAAGGCAGCCGTCGCGCATTTCGCGGCGTGCCCGTCACACAACAGGAGCACCTTCATGCACAGCAAACTTCATCGCTTCGCAGTCATCACCCTCGCCGTCGCGCTTTCAGCCGGGGCTTATTCGGCGATGGCGGCCAGTGTCATGGTCGGCGGCGCGCCGATGCTGCCCACCAAGGACATCATCGACAACGCGGTCAACTCCAAGGACCACACCACGCTGGTGGCGGCCGTGAAGGCGGCGGGCCTTGTCGACACGCTCAAGGGCCCGGGTCCGTTCACCGTGTTCGCACCGACCAATGCGGCCTTCGCGAAGCTGCCGGCCGGCACGGTCGATACGCTGCTCAAGCCCGAGAGCAAGGATGCGCTGACCGGCGTGCTGACCTACCACGTGGTGTCGGGCAAGCTCGATGCGGCCGAGCTCAAGAAGGAGATCAAGGCCGGCAAAGGCTCCGCCGAACTGAAGACTGTTGCCGGCGGCACGCTCATCGCAAAGAGCAAGGGCGGCAAGATCACGCTTACCGACGAGAAGGGCGGCACCGCCACGGTCACGATCCCGAACGTCTACCAGTCGAACGGTGTGATCCACGTGGTCGACAAGGTGCTGCTGCCCAAGTAATAAGGCCAGGCCGCATCCGCCCCTGTCTTCTTCCAGCGAACATCGCGGAACCGGCTTTGCCGGGCCGCAGATGTTGCCCCCGGTAGGGGGTAGGCGAAGCGACACGAAGTGCGCGCAGCCTGGGGGCGAGCAACAAGCCCTAAAAAAAACAGCCCGCACGAGGCGGGCTGGAAGGTGACCTGCTGGAGGAGGGAGGATCAGAGAGGATGCAGGCCACGGGAGAGACCCAACTATGCGCGGCGAAACTGAAAGCAACCTGACCTTGTCGCAGCGCTTGCGCCGTCGCGGCAGAAAAATAAAATTCGCCGCATGGTTTTCTACGATCCCGATTACGCGCCGGACGCGTTCGAAGTCCGTGTGTCCGAGCTGCTGGTGGCCACGCCCGATGGCACCGACGATCTCATCGACGCTTCGGTGACGGAGGTTCTGCGCATGGTGCTCGATCACCTGCGGATGGATGTGGTCTTCGTCTCGGAGTTCTGCGATGGCCGCCGCGTGTTCCGCCGCGTCGAGACGAAGCCCGAGGCGCGGGTGATCGAGCCGGAGCAATCGTCACCGCTCGAGGAGTCGTTCTGCCAGCGCGTGATCGATGGCCGGCTGCCGAGGCTCGTGCAGAACGTGGCCACGCTGCCGATTTTCGATGAGTTGCCACCTACCGATTTTTCGATTGGCGCCCACCTGAGCACACCCATCGTGCTCGACGATGGCCGCATCTACGGCACGCTCTGCTGCTTCAGCTTTGCGCCCAACGAGCAGTTGGCGCAGCGCGATCTGAAGAAACTCGAGGTGTCGGCCCAGCTTGCCGCGAAGAAGATCAACCTGCGTCGCGCTCGCGATGCGGAGAAGGCCATGGCGAACTGGGCGCTCGAGCCCCACGTGCCGCCGCCGCGCCTGCGCTGATCGGTTCTGGCTCAGTCTTCGTCTTCCCACTTGCCGATGACGGTGCCGAGCACGACGAAGGCGGTGCGGATCGGCTCGTGCTTCGGGTTGAGCGGCAACAGCCAGCGCGGGCCGTCCTGCTCCTTGAATTCCTTGAAGGTGAGCTTGTTGCTCTCCGTGACCAGGGCGATGACGCGCTCGCCATCCGCGGGAATCTTGAGGTTGGTGTCGACGAAGATGATCGAGCCCTCGGGATAGCTCTTCGAAGCGCCGCTCGCCGCGGCCATGCTGTCGCCTTCCACGCGCAACGCGTAGGTCTTCTCCGGGCTGTGGTGCGCGATGCAGGGAATCCAGCGGTCGGCCGTATGTTTGCCCGCAATGTCCCAGTTGGCGGCCTGCGACCAGGAAATGAGCGGCACCGTGTCGGGCGTTCCGGGCGCGAAGTACGGCAGCTCCGGCGGCACGCGCACGACCCTGTAGATGGCCGCGGGCTCGTTGGCCTGGTGCTGCGCCTTGCGGATCTGGACGGGGTCCCACGGCGCCGGGCCGTCGCCGGTGTCCAGCCAGTTGGGATCGGCGCGGTAGATGCGCGCCAGGGCCAGGAGGCTCGTGCTGCGGATGGTGTCCCCGCGCTCGATCTTCGAGATGCTCGCCTGTTTCACGCCCGAGGCTGCTTCGGCTTGCTTCTGAGTCAGTTTGGCATATTCGCGTGCTGCCTTTGCACGTTTGGCAATAGTCTCCATGGGCGGAGATTTAAGCTTGGATGAATATTATAAATAGAATGCAGAATATAAAAATGGGAGTTTTCAATGAAGCCACGCGAGTTGGTGCAGGCGTTGCGGGCCATGGGCCTCACACAAAAGCAGATCCAGGAACGCACCGGGATTCCGCAACCCACGGTCAGCAAGATCGGCCTCGGACGGGTGCGCGATGTCATGTCGCGCCACTACGTCGCGTTGCTGACCGCCTACGAACATCAGGTGAAGCTGCAAGCCACCGAGCTGGCTCCGGCGCCGACTTCGTTCCACTGGCCCCGCGTCAACGACTGAGCGGTGCGCTGTCCTGTGTCGCCGGGCCTCGGGCTCGACTGCGCACTGTGCGCGTTGCTGGCGCTGCTGTCCATGGCTGCGTTGTTCTACGGGGTCCTGACAGGCGCCCCAGCGGTGACCGGCATGGCGGCGTTCGGCCTGTCCGGGGCGGCCTGGGTGGCGAGCGTGCTGCTGGACGACGCTAGGCGCCAACGGGCACGTGCTGTGCGGGAGGCGCTAGACCGAGTGTGGCGCTGACGCGCACGCAGTCCTTGATGTGCTGCTCGCCCAGGGCGCGCAAGGCCGCATAGCCGAGCGCCGCCGACACGATCTGCCCTGCGATCGGTACGTACTTGGTGGCCTGCTTGGCCGTCAGGCGCACGCCGGCGTGCTTGGCGAGCTTGATCAGCAAGTCGCGCGTGACGAGCCGGCCGACCAGCAGCGCTCCGACGGTGGTGGCGGCTTTCTGGATGCGCTCGCGTTGGTGCGGCGCAAGCTTTTCGACCTGGGTGACCGAGAGCCCGAATTCGGCGCTGATCTGCGGCACCAGCCGCGAGAGCAGGGCCGCATCGGCCGCCCAGTCGATGCCGGGCAGCGGAATCGCGCTGGCGGCCGCCGCCATCAGGGCCTTGCGGCCGATCAGCTTCCGGCTGCGGTGGATGGCCGCGATGAGCTTTTCGTCACCATGGGCCAGTTCGATCGCGGACGGCATGTGGCGTGTCTCCTTGGTGGGACCGGTGAGTTCAGGCTGCCAGGGCCTCCAGCTGGTCCGAGAGGGCCAGCCAGCGCTCCTCGAGCTTGGCGATTTCGTCGTTCAGGGCCTTCAGCCGCTTGCCTGCGTCGGCGATCTCGGCCGGCGCGAGGGGCTCGCCCAGGCGGGCCTCCAGCGCAGTCCGTTCGACGCCGGCGGCGGCCAGGCGTTCATCGATCTGGGCAATTTCGCGCTTGATCGGCTTGGCCTGGTCGCTGCGTTGCTGGCGCTCCTGCGCGTTGGGCTTGGCGGCAGTGGCTGCCGCCGCAGCCGCGGCCACTGCGCTTTCCGCCTCGCGCACCGCGATCTTGGCCTCTTCGCGCAGGCGCTTGGCTTCGTCCAGCAGGTAGCGCTGGTAGTCGTCCAGGTCGCCGTCGAAGTCGGTGACGACGCCGCGGCCCACGAGCCAGAACTCATCGCACACCGAGCGCAGGAGCGCGCGGTCGTGGCTCACCAGCATCAGCGTGCCTTCGAACTCGTTGAGCGCCACGGCCAGGGCCTCGCGGGTGGCCAGGTCCAGGTGGTTGGTGGGCTCGTCCAGCAGCAGGAGGTTGGGGCGCTGCCAGACCATCATCGCGAGCACGAGGCGGGCCTTTTCGCCGCCGCTCATGGTGCCCACGGGCTGCTTGACCATGTCGCCGCTGAAATTGAAGCTGCCCAGGAACCCGCGCAGCGCCTGCTCGCCGGTGCTTTCCTTCGCGGCGCTGCCCAGTTCGCGGGCCATGCGCACCATGTGTTCGAGCGGGTTGTCCTGTGGGCGCAGCACGTCCAGTTCCTGCTGCGCGAAGTAGCCGATGTTCAGGCCCTTGCCCTCGGTGACTTCGCCGGCCAGCGCGCCCATTTCGCGCGCGATGGTCTTCACCAGTGTCGACTTGCCCTGGCCGTTGGCGCCCAGGATGCCGATGCGCTGGCCCGCCAGCACCGAGCGGCTCACGCCGCGCAGGATGGTCTTGGGCGCTTCGTCCTCGATCTCGTAGCCGAAGCTCGCATTGCTGATCGAGAGCATCGGGTTAGGAATGTTTCCCGGCTCCTTGAACTCGAAGGTGAAGTCGGCTTCGGCCAGCAGCGGCGCCACCTTTTCCATCCGCTCGAGCGCCTTCACGCGGCTTTGCGCCTGCTTGGCCTTGCTGGCCTTGGCCTTGAAGCGGTCGATGAATTTCTGCAGGTGGGCGATCTTGTCCTGCTGCTTGGAGAACGCGACCTGCTGCTGCTCCATCTGCAGCGCGCGCATGTCCTCGAACTTGCTGTAGTTGCCGCCGTAGCGCGTGAGCTGGGCGTTGGCGATGTGCAGGGTGACGTCGGTCACGGCATCGAGAAACTCGCGGTCGTGGCTGATGACGATCATGGTGCCGGCGTACTTCTGCAGCCAGGCTTCGAGCCAGACGAGCGCGTCCAGGTCCAAGTGGTTGGTGGGTTCGTCCAGCAGCAGCAGGTCGCTCGGGCACATCAGCGCGCGGGCGAGCTGCAGGCGCATGCGCCAGCCGCCCGAGAAGCTGTTGACGGGCCCGTCGAGCTCGTGCGATTTGAAACCCAGGCCCAGGATGAGCGCCTGCGCGCGCGGCACCGCGTCGTGCTCGCCGGCGTCGGCCAGGTCGGTGTAGGCGTGGGCCAGTTCCATGCCGATGTCGGCGTCGTCGGGGTTCTCGGCGTAGGCGGCCTCGATGGCCGCGAGCGTGGCGCGCAACTCGGCCAGGCGGGTGTCGCCGCCCACCACGAAGTCGGTGGCCGACTCCTCGGTCTCGGGCATGTCCTGCGCCACCTGGGCCATGCGCCACTGCTTGGGCACATAGAAATCGCCGCCGTCTTCGTGCAGCGAGCCGTTGAACAGCGCGAACAGCGTCGACTTGCCCGCGCCGTTGCGCCCGACGAGGCCGACCTTTTCACCGGGGTTGATGGTGACGGTGGCGCCGTCGAGCAGTTTCTTGGCGCTGCGGCGAAGAATGACGTTTTTGAGAGTAATCATGAAATAGGAACCGTAGGGGCGATTATCCCGTCCGGCCCGGGGCGTCCTGGCGCGAAGGGGCAAAGGGGGACATCACCCGATGAAGGGGGACCGCAGCCAACGCTGCGACAGATCGGCGAAAAGGGGCTTGGGCGGGCGCAGCTAACGCGCGCCGGCACCGGCCAGGAGGGCGGTCCGGGTCACGAGTAGGACCTGGTCCTCGCCCGCCGAGGTTTCGAGCCACACCACCTCGAGCTGCGGGAATGCCGCCTCGAAGTAGTCGCGCTCGTTGCCGATTTCCAGCACCAGCACCGCCTGTTCGCTCATGCGGGAAGGCGCGTCGGCGAACAGCGTGCGGATGAAGTCCATGCCGTCAGTGCCGCCGGCCAACGCCAGCTCGGGCTCGGCTTGGTACTCGGCGGGCAGGGCGGCCATGCTGGCGCTGTTCACATAGGGCGGATTGCAGAGCACCAGGTCGTACGGGCCAGGCAGGTTCGCCAGGCCATCGGATTCGACCAGCTTCACGCGCGCATCGAGTTCGTGCCGGGTGACATTGATTGCCGCGACCTCGAGCGCCTCGACCGAGAGGTCGGCGGCGTCCACCGTCACGTCCGGGTACGTCAGCGCCGCGAGCACGGCCAGGCTGCCGTTGCCGGTGCACAGGTCGAGCACGCGCTGCGTGTGCGGGCCGAGCCAGTAGTCGATGCTGCCATCGGCGATCAGTTCGGCGATGAAGCTGCGCGGCACGATGGCGCGCTCGTCCACGTAGAAGGGCACGCCTTGCAGCCAGGCTTCCTTGGTGAGGTAGGCCGCGGGTTTGCGCGTGGCGATGCGTTCGTCGAGCAGTGCCGCGACCTTGCCGGCATCGGCCGGCGAGACCGCCGTGTCAGCCACCGCGTCGATGTCGTCCAACGGCAGCTTCAGGCGCCACAGCACCAGCCACGCGGCCTCGTCGAAGGCGTTGGCTGTTCCGTGACCGAAGGCGACGCCGGCCTCTTCCAGCCGCTTCGCGCCGGCTTCAATGAGTTCGATGACTGTGCTCATTGGCTGAGCGAGGCTTCGAGCCGGTCCAGCGTGCGCCTGTAGATGTTCTTCAGCGTCTCGATCTCGGCCACGTCGATGTGCTCGTCGATCTTGTGGATGCTGGCGTTGACCGGGCCCAGCTCGACCACCTGCTTGCAGATCTTCGCGATGAAGCGTGCGTCGCTCGTGCCGCCGCTGGTCGAGAGTTCGGTCGCGATGCCGGTCTCGTCGGCAATCGCCGCCTGCACCGAGCTGACGAGTTCGCCGGGCGTGGTCAGGAAGGGCAGGCCGCCGACCGTCCAGGCGAGCGTGTAGTCCACGCCGTGCGCATCGAGCACGGCATGCACGCGCTGCTGCAGCGATTCGGGCGTCGATTCGGTCGAAAAGCGGAAGTTGAAGTCGATCACCGCATTGCCCGGAATCACGTTGCTCGCGCCCGTGCCCGAATGGAAATTGCTGATCTGCCAGCTGGTCGGCTGGAAATAGTCGTTGCCCGCGTCCCAGCCGCCGGCCGTGTTGATGGCCACCAGATCAGCCAGCGCGGGCGCCACCGCATGCACGGGGTTCTTTGCCAGGTGCGGGTAGGCGATGTGGCCCTGCACGCCCTTGACCGTGAGCTTGCCGCTCATGGTGCCGCGGCGGCCGTTCTTGATCATGTCGCCGCAGCGCTCCACGGCCGTGGGCTCGCCGACGATGCAGTAGTCGATGACCTCGCCGCGCCCGGCCAGCGCGTTGCAGACGACCACGGTGCCGTCGACGCCCGGGCCTTCTTCGTCGCTCGTGAGCAGCAGGGCCAGCGTGAGCTTCGGGTCGGGCGTGGCCTGCAGGAATTCTTCGATGGACACGACGAACGCAGCCACCGAGGTCTTCATGTCGCAGGCGCCGCGGCCGTACAGCTTGCCGTCGCGGTGCGTGGGCGTGAACGGGTGGCTGGTCCACTGTTCGACGGGGCCAGTGGGCACCACGTCGGTGTGACCGGCGAACACCAGCGTCTTGCTGCCTGCGGCGTTGGCCGAGCGGCGCACCGCCCAGAGGTTGGTCACGCGGAAGTCGGCAGGCCCGCTCTCGATGGTTTCGAGCGCGAAGCCCAGTTGCGCCAGCCGTTCGCCGAGGATCTGTTGGCAGCCCGCGTCGTCAGGGGTGACCGAGGGGCGCGAGATGAGTTGTTCGGCGAGCTGGAGCGTGCGGGACATCGGGAAAAAGGTTCGTTCAGAACTTCACGTCGAGCGTGATGTCGGTAAAGGTCGGTTCGTCGACCTGGTCGGTCAAGTGGCGGTCGTCGGCCTGCTGCTTGGGCGCCGCGCGGTTCTGCAGGCGCCACAGCAGGTTGGTGGGCGAGTCGGAGTGGGCCAGGCCCTCTTCGCGCGTCACCCGCTCCTCGATGATGAGGCGGGCGATGTCTTCCTCGAAGGTCTGCGAGCCTTCGGCCATCGACTGCTGCATGGCCTCCTTCACTGCGGAGAAGTCGCCCTTTTCGATCAGGTCGGCGACGAGCGCGGTGTTCAGCATGACCTCGAGCGCCGGCACGCGCGCGCCGGCCGGCGTGCGCAGGAGGCGCTGCGACACGATGGCGCGCAGCGCGCCGCCCAGGTCGCCCAGCAGCGTGGGGCGCACTTCCACCGGGAAGAAGCTCAGGATGCGGTTCAGCGCCCGGTAGCTGTTGTTGGCGTGCAGCGTGGCCACGCAGAGGTGCCCCGACTGCGCATAGGCGATGGCGGCCGTCATGGTTTCGCGGTCGCGGATTTCGCCGATCTGGATCACGTCGGGCGCCTGGCGCAGCGCGTTCTTGAGCGCGATGTGCAGCGAGGTGGTGTCGCTGCCCACGTCGCGCTGGTTCACCAGCGATTTCTTGTTGGTGTAGGTGAACTCGATCGGCTCTTCCACCGTGAGGATGTGGCCGCTGGCGTTCTCGTTGCGGTAATCGAGCATCGAGGCCAGGGTGGTGGTCTTGCCCGCGCCGGTCGCGCCGACCATCAGGATCAGCCCGCGCTTGTCCATGATCAGCGTCTTCAGGATGTCGGGCAGGTTCAGGTCGGCAAAGCTCGGGATGACCGAGGCGATGTGCCGCACCACCACCGCATAGGTGCCGCGCTGGCGCATGGCACTGATGCGGTAGTTGCCGGCGCCTTCCAGGGCGACGGCCATGTTCAGTTCGCCCGTGTTCTCCAGCTCCTGGATCCGGGCTTCGGGCACCACCTCGGACAGCAGCGCGAGCGGCGCCGTCGCGGGCAGGACCTGCGCATTGATCGGCACGCAGATGCCGTTGATGCGGATCATCACCGGGGAGTGAGCCGAGAGGTAGATGTCGGAGGCCTTGCGCTCGGCCATCAAACGAAGAATTCGCTCCATCATGTTCATCGGTCTCTCTCCTCGGGTCTGTTGTTTTCTAACGGGACAAAGGCAGGGGTTCAGTCGCGCAGCAGGTCGTTCAGGCTGGTCTTGGAGCGCGTTTGCGCATCGACTGTCTTCACGATGATCGCGGCGTAGGTGCTGTAGTCCTGGCCCGACTTGGTCTTCTTGGGCAGGTTGCCGCTGATGACGACGCTGCCGGAGGGCACGCGGCCGAAGGAGGTCTCGCCGGTGTCGCGGTTGAAGATCGGGGTGCTCTGGCCGATGTACACGCCCATGCCGAGCACCGAGTTTTCTTCGATGACCACGCCTTCGACCACTTCGGAGCGCGCGCCGATGAAGCAGTTGTCCTCGATGATGGTCGGGCCGGCCTGCAGCGGCTCGAGCACGCCGCCGATGCCGACGCCGCCCGACAGGTGCACGTTGGCGCCGATCTGTGCGCACGAACCCACGGTGGCCCAGGTGTCGACCATGGTGCCTTCGCCCACGTAGGCGCCGATGTTCACGTACGAGGGCATCAGGATCGCGCCCTTGGCGATGTAGCTGCCGCGGCGGGCCACGGCCGGCGGCACGATGCGCACGCCCGATTCCTTGAGTTCGGCGGCCGACAGGTGCGAGAACTTGGTCGGCACCTTGTCGAAGAAGCCGAGCGAGCCGGCCTGCATCTGTTCGTTGTCCTTCAGGCGGAACGACAGCAGCACGGCCTTCTTGATCCACTGGTGCACAGTCCACTTGCCGACGCTTTCGCGGGTGGCAACGCGCAGCTTGCCGTTGTTGAGCTCGGTGATCACGTGCTCGACGGCGTCGCGCACTTCGGCGGAGGCGGCGGAGGACGAGATGTTGGCGCGGTCTTCCCACGCGGCGTCGATGATTTGTTGCAGTTGCTGGGTCATGGAGAGAGTCTCGGGTGAAAAATCGGGGCCAGGAGCCTTGGGAAGCGGTGCGTCAGTGCCGGCCGTCCTGGACGAAGCGGACGATGCGCCCGGCGGCTTCCACGCACTCGGCCGTTTCGGCCACCAGGGCCATGCGAATGCGGCCCCGGCCAGGGTTGGCGCTGTGCGTCGTGTTTCGCGCCAGATAGCTCCCCGGCAGAACCGTGACATTGTATTGAGCGTAGAGCGCGCGGGCGAAGGCTTCGTCGTCGCCAGCCCACACTTCGGGCACGCCGGCCCAGAGGTAGAAACTGGCGTCGGGCAGGCGCACGTCGAGCACGGGTTCGAGCAGTGGGGTGACGGCGGCGAACTTGGCGCGGTACTTGGCGCGGTTCTCGACCACATGCGCCTCGTCGCCCCAGGCCGCGATGCTGGCGGCGGCCACGGTGCCGCTCATGGCGCTGCCGTGGTAGGTGCGGTAGAGCAGGAATTTCTTGATGATGGCCGCGTCACCCGCCACGAAGCCGCTGCGCAGGCCCGGCACGTTGCTGCGCTTGGACAGCGACGTGAGGGCGATCAGGTTCCTGAAATCGGGCCGGCCCAGTTTCACCGAGGCTTCGAGGCCGCTCAACGGGGGCTCGTCGCGGAAGTAGATCTCGCTGTAGCACTCGTCGGCCGCGATCACGAAGCCGTGGCGGTCCGACAGGGCAAAGAGCTTCTGCCATTCGTCCAGCGGCATCACCGCGCCCGTCGGATTGCCCGGCGAGCAGACGAATACGAGCTGGGTGCGGGCCCAGATTTCTTCCGGCACGCTGTCCCAGTCGACCGCGAAATTGCGCGACGGCACGCTCGGCACGTAATACGGCTCGGCGCCCGAGAGCAGCGCGGCACCCTCGTAGATTTGATAGAACGGATTGGGCGACAGCACCACTGGCTGCGGCGAGACGGTGGCGTCGATCACCGTTTGCGCCAGCGAGAACAAGGCCTCGCGCGAGCCGTTGACGGGGAGCACCTGCGTGGCCGGATCGAGCGCGAGGCTGTAGCGGGTCTGGAGCCAGTCGGTGAAGGCGGTGCGCAGTTTCAGGTCGCCGGCGGTGGCGGGGTAGGCAGCCAGCGCGCCGAGGCTGGCGCGGAGGGCTTCCTTGATGAAGTCCGGCGTGGCGTGCTTGGGTTCGCCGATGCCGAGGCTGATGGGTGCGTATTCGGGAACGGGCGTGACGCCCGCGAACAGTTGCTTCAGCCGCTCGAAGGGGTACGGCTGCAACCTGGAAAGCAAGGGATTCATGCCCGGGATTATCGGCGACAGGGCCTCACCCGGGGCTGGGGGCTGCCTCAGCAGAGCGGATGGTTGAACTGTCCGATCATGTTGGCGAAGTTCTGGTTGTAGCGGTTGGCCGAGCTGACGATGCTGGAGCTGCGCATGTGCGCGGGCATCCGGGCCATCGCGCCGGTTTCCTTGCGGGCGAACACGCCGTCCTTGATGTCCTTGACCATCGAGCGCGACTGGCCGATGAACTCGTTGATCTGCAGCATGCCGCCGCTGCAGCTCTTGCCGCTCTGGGTCGACTGCTCGGCCATCTTCTTGCTCCAGCCTGCAGCCGAGTCGGCCACCAGCGCCAGCGAGGCTTCGAAGGCGGCGAGCGCCTTCGGATCGTTGGGCGCCGCGAACAGCGTCATGGCATCGGCGTGGTTCAACTTGCCGTGATAGATCAGGCCGGCGCGGTAGTAAGCGGCCGTGTCCTTGGGCGCCTTCTCGAAGGCTTCCTTGGTCAGCGCCTGGTCGCGGGCGCTCAGGCCCTTGTCGAAGGCCGCTTCGGCCTCGGCAACGGTGGTGAGCGCGGCCAGGTAGTCCTTGTTCATCTGGCGTGCCTTGTCACCGTTGTCGGCGAGGTAGCCCTTGGAGTTGGCGTAGTCGTTCAGCTCGCGGCTCAGGGGCGACAGCACCTTGAGCGCGGCCGAGAACGCCTTGGCCGATTCGTCGATCTCGGGCAGTGGTGCGGCGATGGCGACAGCCGCATCCAGCTTCTTGGCCGAGCGGTCGACCAGGATGTCGTTCTGGATGCGCAGGCTGGTCAGTGGCGCCTTGGCCTGCAGCAGCGGCACCTGGTTTTCGGTGTAGTTCTCGCGCGCTTCCTGGAACGAGGTGCTCAGGCTGTTGGAAACGTCGACGTAGATGTTGTATTTCTCGATGAGTTGCTGCTCGTTGCTGGACTGTTTGGCGGCGACCTGGGGCTGCGAGGTCTTGTCCGCCTTGTCGCCGCAACCTGCGAGGAGCGCCGAAATGGCGACGAGGGTGGCTCCAAAAAGGGTCTGGTACTTCATTCTTTCTTTTCCTCCGTTAAGAAAACAGCAAAGGCGAGCCGTGGCACGGCTCGCGCGAGACATCGTGGGGGAGGGGCGCCGCTGCCTGAGGACAGCGGTCGAAGGGTCAGGCGGCGCTGCGCCGGTAGAAGGCGAGCGAGCCCGCCAGCGCCAGCAGCATGCCGCCGCAGGCGCGGTCGATCCAGCGCGTGGCCGAAATCGTCAGGAGTCGGATCGCACGGGCACCGACGAAGGCGTAGGCCAGCATCACCAGCGTGTCGAGGCCCGCGAAGATCAGCGCGATGATCAGGTACTGCGGCACCTGCGCGGCCGTCGGGTCGATGAACTGCGGCAGCAGCGCCGAACAGAAGATGTAGCCCTTGGGGTTGGTCACCGCCACAAGGAAGGACTTGAAGAAGATGCGCCGGCTTTCGCCCGCCGTGACCGTTGCTGCGGCGTCGGCATCCGGCAGCTGGAAGCCGCCCTTGGAGCGCAGCATGCGCAGGCCGAGCCAGGCCAGGTAGACCGCGCCGACCCATTTGAGCATCGAGAACCAGAACTCCGACGCCGCCAGCAGCGCGCCGAGGCCGAGCGCCACGGCGCCGACCAGCACGAAGTCCGACAGCACCGCGCCCAGCATGCCCGGCAGTGCCCGGCGCACGCCATGGCGCGAGCCGTTGCTCAGCGCCAGCAGCACCGTGGGGCCGGGCGTGGCGATGGCGGCGAAGGCCACGATGGCGAACAGCAGGGCGGTGGCGAACGTCATCTTGGTGTCTCCTCGGGATGTGTCTTAGATCTTCTTGACCAGGACCATGCTCTTGCGGTCCCAGTTGTACTTGCGCTTGCGGGCTTCGGGCAGCCAGTCGGGGTTGACCTGCTGGAACCCGCGCTTGAGGAACCAGTGCATCGTGCGCGTGGTGAGCACGAAGATGCTATCGAGGCCCATCGACTTGGCGCGGTGCTCGATGCGCTTCAAGATGCGTTCGCCGTCGCCCTGCGACTGCGACAGCGGAGAGACGGTCAGCGCCGCCATCTCGGCGGTCTTCGCCTCGGGATACGGGTAGAGTGCCGCGCAGCCAAAGATCACGCCGTCGTGCTCGATCACCGTGTAATGGCCCACGTCGCGCTCGATCTCGGTGCGGTCGCGCTTGACCAGCGTGCCGTCGCGCTCGAAGGGCTCGATCAGTTGCAGGATGCCGCCGATGTCGTCCACCGTCGCTTCGCGCAGGCTTTCGAGTTTTTCGTCGATCACCATGGTGCCGACGCCATCGTGCACGTACACCTCCAGCAGCAGCGAACCGTCGAGCGCGAAGGGCAGGATGTGGTTGCGCTCCACGCCGCCCTTGCAGGCCTTCACGCAGTGCTGCAGGTAGAAGGCGGTGTCGGTGGGTTTTTGCGCCGGAGGCAGGGACGCGAGCAGTTTCTCGGCGGCGTCCAGCGGCAGTTCGGTGTCGATCGGGTTGTCTTCGCTCTCGGGCAGCTCGCTGTCCATGCGGATGCCGGGAATCTCGGTCAGGAAGATCAGCTTGTCGGCCTGGATCGAGATGGCCACGCTGGTGGCGACTTCTTCCATCGTGAGGTTGAAGGCTTCGCCGGTCGGCGAGAAGCCGAAGGGCGACATGAGCACCATGGCGCCGAAGTCCAGCGTGCGGCGGATGCCCGAGGCATCCACCTTGCGCACCAGGCCCGAATGCTTGAAGTCGACCCCGTCGACCACGCCCACGGGGCGCGCGGTGATGAAGTTGCCCGAGATCACCCGCACCGTCGAGCCGGCCATCGGCGTGTTCGGCAGGCCCTGGCTGAAGGCCGCCTCGATCTCGTAGCGCAGTTGGCCGGCGGCTTCCTGGGCCGAGTCGAGCGCCACCGCATCGGTGATGCGGATGCCATGCGAGTACTGCGCCTCGTGGCCCTTGGCGGCCAGCTGTTCGTTGACCTGCGGACGGAAGCCGTGCACCAGCACGATCTTCACGCCCATGCTCTGGATCAGCGCCAGGTCTTGCGCGATGTTCTGCAGCTTGCCCGCCGCGATCGCCTCGCCCGCGAGCCCGACCACGAAAGTCTTACCGCGGTGCGTGTGGATGTAGGGCGCGACCGAGCGGAACCAGGGCACGAAGGTGAAATTGAAGACGGTGGACATGGGGCGTGATTGTGCATTCTTGGGAAGGGTTTCGTACGGTTCAGGCCAATGCGCGCAGCACGCGGGCCGCGACCGCCGGGAGGCCTGCGCTCAGGTCGGGCTCCGGTGCCGGGAGCGGCAGGCCGCCCTTGCGGGCGCGGAAGGTCGCGAGCAGCGCCGCGTAGGCGTCGGTCGACTCGCCCGCCGGGGTGGCCGGCAGGTCGAGCACGGCGGCCAGTTCGGCCGGGGCGATGGAGCCTTCGCGCATCAGAGCATCGACCACCGCCATCAGCGCGGCCGTGTGCGTTTCGAGCAGTGCGAGCGCGCGAGCGTGCTCCTGCACGAGCAGCGCCTCGATCTCCGGGTTCGTCGCCTCGAGGTCGGTGTTCAGGTTGTCGTCGGCGTCGTTCGCGACGTCGGTGCGGCTCAGACGCGAGCCGAAGGCGTAGTGGCGCACGTACTGCGCCGCGTTGGCCGTGGCCTGCATGAAGTCCTGCGAGGCGCCCGAGGTGCAGGCCTCGCCGCCGAACACCATCTGCTCGGCGGCGCGGCCCGCCAGGCTCACGCAGATGCGGTCGCGCAGGTTCTCCTTCGACCAGGTCTTGCGCTGCTCGTAGCTGTTGTAGCCGCCCTCGAACGAGGCCACGTTGATCTTGATCTCCTGCGGCGCGCGGCCGAAGAGCACGCCGTAGATCACGCCGTGGCCGGCCTCGTGCACCGCGAGCAGGGCGCGGAAGTCCTCGCTCGAACGTTGCTTGAGGCGGTTGAGCTCCAGCACCACCGGGAACTGGCGGCGCGCCTTGCGGTACTTCGCCACGATGCAGGGCACGCTCGCGTCCAGCGAGAGCCACACCGGCTCGCCGCCGTCCGCGCCGTGCTCCAGCGCCCACAGCGCCGCGTTGACCAGCGTCGCGCTCAGGATCGAGTGGATCGACGAGAACAGCGGGCGCGTGCCCTGCGCCGGGAACACGGCGTTGGCATAGATCTGCTCGTACACGCCCGCGTCGAGCACGAAGCGCACGCCGGAGCTTTCCTGGATCTCGCTCACGTAGCGGTCGCAGATCGACAGGATCAGTTGCACGTAGGTCGCGCGGTTGAACGACGGGTAGATGACGTGGTTGTTGCCCAGGCGCGCGATCTGCTCGGGACGGAAACGATTGGCGAGCGCCTTCTTCACGTCGATGACCGAGAGCTTCTTGGTCAGCGCGTGGAAGATGTCGGCATCGGTGTCGCAGTCCTCGACGCGCTGGGCGGTCTCGGCGTACATCTCGTCCAGGTTGCCCGAGACGAACACCAGAAGCTTGCTGTAGTCGGTTTCCCAGTTCTTCTGCGTGTCGCGGAAGGCGCGCAGGCGCGCATGCACCTCGGCAGGCTTCCACGCCATGATCTGCAGCAGGGTCTCGGGCAGCTTCAGGCAGCGCTTGACTTCGCGCGCCTCCCAGGGCGAGAGGTGCAGCTTGCGCTTCTTGAGCTTCTTCTTGTCGGCAGGGCCGTCACGGTCCTGCTCGTACTCGGCGTAGGCGAGCGAGGACTCGATCTCGCCGAGCATCGAGAGCGCCGGCGGCAGGCGACCGTCGGACAGCAGTGCCCACACGTCCTGGTAGCGCTCGACCTTGGCATCGTGGCCGTTGCCGTCCACGGTGCGAAAGCGCTGGAACTCGTCGAGCACCAGGATGCCCGGCGTGCCCTCGACGATGCCCGACTCGGCCAGCATGGCCGAGATGGAGCCGCGGCTGTGGTGGCCCGAGCCGTGGCTGAAGCCGTCCATCTGCACTTCGATGAAGCGGTCGTAGAAGCCCAGGTGCTGGGCGAGCTTGCGCACCAGCTGCGTCTTGCCGGTGCCGGTCAGGCCCCAGAGACAGACGATGACGGGGCGGCTGATGAGTTGCGGCAGCACATACCAGGCGCGCAGCGATTCGATCACGCGATCGATGATGTCGTCGATGCCGAAGAGTTCTTCCTTCAGCGATCGGGCGACGGTCTGCAGGTGCTTCGTTCGCTCGGCGAGCTCGGCATGCAGTTCGGAATGGATGTCGGTGGACATGGAATGATTTTTTTGAATAAAACAGGTACGAAAAAGCGGCCACCCCCTCGCAAGGAGGGAGCGGCAGGCAGACGCTGTGAAGGGACGGTTGCTGCGCTTCTGTGCCTGAAGCGCGCGACTCGAGAAAGTGGCGCGGGCCTCAGGCCGGGCGGAGCAACCTGACCCGGCCATGCGTTGGGAGCGCATGGCGTGCGCAGCGGCTGCGCAACGGGGTGAGGGCAAGGAAGGACATGGACGCGATCCTAGCGAGGGGTTGCGGTAGAGTAAAGACTATTTACGCCACCCGTTGCACAGGCACACCGCACTGTGGAAGCTGTGCAACAGCCGCGGTGCGCGCCGATAATCGACGGTTTGCCCGCCGCGTGCCGACGACGACTGCTCTCCCTTGACGACCACGACACCCTCCGCCCCCTTGCGCATCGAGTTTCCCGAATCGCTTCCCGTCTCCGGCCGGCGCGACGAAATCATGGCCGCCATCCAGGCGAACCAGGTCGTGATCGTCTGCGGCGAAACCGGCTCGGGCAAGACCACGCAGTTGCCCAAGATCGCGCTGGCGCTCGGCCGCGGCAAGATCAACGCCGAGCCGGGCAAGGGCCGGCTCATCGGCCACACGCAGCCGCGGCGCATTGCCGCAAGCTCGGTGGCCAAGCGCATCGCCGAAGAACTGAAGACGCCGCTGGGCGACGTGGTCGGCTTCAAGGTGCGCTTCCAGGACCGCCTGAGCCGCGACGCCTCGGTCAAGCTCATGACCGACGGCATCCTGCTCGCCGAAACGCAGACCGATCCGCTGCTCAAGGCCTACGACACGCTCATCATCGACGAGGCCCACGAGCGTTCTCTGAACATCGACTTCCTGCTCGGCTATCTGCGCGAGATCCTTCCGCGTCGTCCCGACCTGAAGGTGATCGTGACCTCGGCGACCATCGACGCCGACCGCTTCGCGCAGCACTTCGCATCCTCGAAGGGCCCGGCGCCGATCATCTATGTGTCGGGCCGCACCTTCCCGGTCGAGCAGCGCTACCGTCCCTTCGAAGAATCGCGCGAACACGACCTGAACGACGCGATCGCCGACGGCGTCGACGAACTCTGGCGCGATCCGCACAACGCGGGCGACATCCTCGTCTTCCTGCCCGGCGAGCGTGAGATCCGTGAAGCCGCCGACCACCTGCGTCGCCACCTGAGTCACCAGCCGCTCTTCCGCAACGCCGAGGTGCTGCCGCTGTTCGCACGGCTCTCGGGTCCCGAGCAGGACCGCATCTTCGACAGCCACACCGGCCGGCGCATCGTGCTCGCCACCAACGTGGCCGAAACCTCGCTGACGGTGCCGGGCACCCGCTACGTGATCGACACCGGTACGGCGCGCGTCAAGCGCTACAGCTTCCGCAGCAAGGTCGAGCAGTTGCTGGTCGAGCCGATCAGCCAGGCCGCGGCCAATCAGCGCGCGGGCCGTTGCGGCCGCGTGGCGAACGGCATCTGCATCCGGCTGTACGACGAGAAGGATTTCCAAGGCCGCCCGCGCTTCACCGATCCGGAAATCCTGCGCTCCTCGCTCGCGGGCGTGATCCTGCGGATGAAGTCGCTGCGGCTGGGCGACGTGGCGCAGTTTCCGTTTCTCGAAGCGCCGTCGCCGCGAGCGATCGCCGACGGCTACCAGCTGCTCAACGAACTCGGCGCGGTCGACGACGCGAACGAGCTCACCGCCACCGGCGCCGAGCTTGCCAAGCTGCCGCTCGACCCGCGCGTCGGCCGGATGATTCTCGAAGCCCGCACGCGCGGCGCGCTCGAAGAGGTGCTGGTCATCGCCTCCGCCCTCAGCGTGCAGGACGTGCGCGACCGGCCCATGGAAGCGCAGCAGCAGGCCGACCAGGCGCATTCGAAGTTCGACGACGAGAAGAGCGAATTCAGCGGCTACCTGCGCCTGTGGAAATGGATTGCCGACGCACGTGGCGGCCACGGTGACACGCACAAGCTCAGCAACCGCCAGTACGAACAGTTGCTGCGCCAGAACTTCATCAACATCCGCCGCGTGCGCGAATGGCGCGACATCCACTCGCAGTTGCTCACGGTGGTCACCGAGCACAAGTGGCGCATCAACGCGGAGCCGGCCGGCTACGAGCCGCTGCACCTGTCGATGCTCGCCGGCCTGCTGGGCAACGTCGGCTGGAAGCTCGAGGACGACGAGGCGTACCTCGGCGCGCGCGGCATCAAGTTCTACAAGCACCCCGGCGCGCACCTGAAGAAGAAGCCCGGCCGCTGGATCGTCGCGGCCGAGTTGGTCGAAACCACGCGGCTTTTCGGCCGCGGCATCGCCAACATCGAGCCGCAGTGGCTCGAACAGGTGGCGGGGCATCTGCTGAAGAAGCAACTGCTCGATCCGCATTGGGAGAAGAAGGGCGCGCAGGTCTCGGCGTTGGAGCGTGCGACGTTGTACGGCCTCGTGGTGTACAGCGGGCGCCGCGTCGACTTCACCAAGGTCGATCCGGTCGCGGCGCGCGAGATCTTCATCCGCGAAGCGCTGGTCGGCGGCCAGTGGGAAAGCAAATCCCCGTTCCTCACGGCCAACCGCAAGCTGGTGCGCGAGGTCGAAGGCCTGGAGCACAAGGCGCGTCGGCAGGATGTGCTGGTCGATGAGGAGCTGATCTTCGCGTTCTACGACGCGCAACTGCCCGCCGACGTGGCGAGCGGCATCAGCTTCGAGAACTGGTATCGCCATGCCTCGAGAGAACAGCCGCGCCTCCTGTACCTGACGCGCGACGAATTGATGCGCCACCAGGCAGCCGGCATCACGACGCAATCGTTCCCGGCCACGCTGCGGCTCGGCGGCGTCGACTGCGCCGCGGCCTACCTCCACGAACCCGGCGACGCGAAGGACGGCCTCACCGTCAGCGTGCCGCTCTTCGTGCTCAACCAGGTGAGCGAGGAGCGCTGCGAGTGGCTGGTGACGGGCATGCTCAAGGACAAAATCCAGGCGCTGCTCAAGAGCCTGCCGCAGCGCCCGCGCTCGCGGCTGGTGCCGCTGCCCGAGTCGGCGACGAAGCTGGCCGAGGCGCTGTCGGAGCCCGAGCTGTTCGGTACCGGATCGCTCACCGACGTGCTGCTCAAGCGCGTGCGCGACATGACCAGCATCGACGTGAAGCGCGCCGACTTCAAGCTCGACATGCTGCCGCCGCACCTGTTCATGAACCTGCGCATCGTCGACGAGCACGGTCGCCAGTTGGGTATGGGGCGCAATCTGGGTGCACTGAAGGCCGAGCTGGGCGTGCAGGCACGCGGCGCCTTCCAGGCATTGGCTGGGCTCAACGTGAAAGCGTCGCCCGCGCCGAAGGCCTCAGCCGCCGATGAAGGCAAGGCGCCTGCGAAAAGTGCCGCGCCCGAAAAGGCGGCGCCCGCGCTGCCCGCAGGCCAGCGCTACACGGCCTGGACCTTCGGTGAGCTGCCAGAGCTGATGGAAGTGCGCCGCGGTTCGCAGTCGCTCATCGGCTTTCCCGCGCTGCGCGACGAAGGCGATGCGGTGACGATCGAGGTGTTCGACGAACCCACCGTGGCCGCCGCGAAGCACCGTGCGGGCCTGCGCCGCCTGTTCGCGCTGCAGCTGAAGGACGCGCTCAAGTACCTCGAGAAGAACATCCCCGACCTGCAGAAGATGGCCGTGGCCTACATGCCGCTCGGCCCCTCCGAGGAGTTGCGCGCGCAGATCATCGACGTGGCCATCGACCGGGCCTTCCTGCAGGAGCCGCTGCCGACCGACGAGTTCGCCTTCAAGCGCCGGCTGGAAGAGGGGCGCGGGCGGCTCACGTTGATCGCGAACGAGGTGGCGCGGCTTGCGTCCACCATCCTCGTCGAGTACGCCGCTGCCGCGCGCAAGATCAAGGACACCAAGATCCAGCCCGAGGCCGTGCAGGATGCCGCGCAGCAGTTGCAGAAGCTCGTCGGCAAGCGCTTCATCGCCGACTCGCCATGGACGCAGCTGCAGCACTTCGCGCGCTACCTGAAGGCCATCGTGCTGCGCCTGGACAAGCTGCGCGCCGATCCCGCGCGCGACACCGCCAAGCTGGCCGAGCTGCGCCCGCAGGAGCAGCGTTACTGGCGGCTGGTTGCCGAACGCAAGGGCGTGGTGGACGACCGCATGCTCGAATTCCGCTGGCTGCTCGAGGAGCTTCGCGTGAGCTTCTTTGCCCAGGAGCTGCGCACGCCGCAACCGGTGAGCGTGAAGCGGCTGGACAAGGCCTGGGCCCAGCTGCAGGCTTGAAAAAAAGCCCCGCCGTTTCCGGTGGGGCTTTCTTCATTGCGGTGTGGGCGCTGCTATATGCGGCCCATGAGCACCAGGATGACGACGATCAGCACGATGAGGCCGACGCCGCCGCTGGGTCCGTAGCCCCAGGACCGGCTGTAGCCCCAGCTCGGCAGCGCGCCGATCAGTATCAGGATCAGGACGATCAGCAGAATGAACGAGAGGGACATGGTTTTCTCCTGGGACGTTTGTTGTAACGAGCCTTGATGCTGGCCGTCCCGGGGTGCGCGAAGGGCCGGAGAGCCACCCCTTCGGCGGTCAGGGCTGTCCTACCGTGGGCGTCGGCGCTTTGCCGGTGCGCCTGCAAGCAGGAAGTGCATGGCCACGGCAAAGGCCAGGAAGACGGCGCCCAGCCCGCCGACGATGGTCGCACCGCCCCAGAGGTCGAAGAAGCCGTCGAGCCGGGCGTCTTGCGGGTTGGCGGGGTTGAAGAACACCCCCACGACCTCGCCCTCGCTATACGCGGGCGGGTTGCTGCTGCTCGACGGCGCGAACTCGATGATCGCGCCCGAAGGCGCCTTGAAGCGCACCAGCGGGCGCCATGTCGGCGAGCTGTTGCGGCGCGAACTTCCCACGGACTGCAACTCGATCACCTCGCCCTGTGCCTTGCTGGCCGAGGCGATGAATGCCGAGGTGTTCCGGTGGAGCAACCATGCGCCGACAAGCATCGATGCGCCGACGAGGCCGAAGACGATCTTGACGATGCGGACGGAGTTCATGCGGGCGATCCTCTCAGGCCCGCACCGACTCGGTCAACAGGGTGCCGGCGGCCGCGAGCAGCAGGCCCGCGACCAGGAAGCCTGCGGCCCCCAACGTGGAAACCAGTGCCCGTCGCCAAGGCCGCGTGCGAAAGAAATAGACCGGAATGCCCAGCAGCGGAAAGACGCCCGCGAGCAGCGCCGAGCGGCCGGGCGGGATCACGCCACGCGTCAGGCCCTCGGCCCGGCACCACGTGTAGCAGAGCGCCGAGATCAGGAACGCATGCGCCACGTCGAGCGCGCTGTAGTCCTTGCCACGAAGCGGGGGCACGAAGGCGTCGGCAACGCCCACTGCGAGGAAGGAAACGCCCAGCACCAGCAGGATCCAGCGCGGCCGGTTCATCGTCATCGCGGCACCCGGGTCCTCGCCGCCAGCGTCAGAGCTTCGCGAGCCGGTCCAGCGCGGCGAGCAGCGTCTCGTCCTTCTTTGCGAAGCAGAAGCGCACCACGCGCTGGTCGAAGCCGTCGCCGTAGAACGCCGACAGCGGAATCGCTGCCACGCCGATTTCGCCGGTGAGCCATAGGCAGAAGTCGGCCTCGGAGAGATCGCTCACGGCCGAGATGTCCACGCACTGGAAGTAGCTGCCTTCGCTGCGCAGCAGCTTGAAGCGCGTCTTTTCGGCGAGGCCTGCGGCGAACAGGTCGCGCTTGCGCTGGTAGAAGGCCGGCAGTTCGAGATACGGCTTCGGTTCGGCCATGTACTGAGCGAGTGCGTGCTGCATCGGCGTGTTGACGGTGAACACGTTGAACTGGTGCACCTTGCGGAACTCGGCCATCAGCGGCGCGGGCGCGGCCACGTAGCCGACCTTCCAGCCGGTCACGTGGTAGGTCTTGCCGAAGCTGCTGACGATGAAGCTGCGCGCCGCCAGGCCCGGAAAGCGGGCCACGCTTTCGTGGCGGGCGGCATCGAACACCATGTGCTCGTAGACCTCGTCGGCGATCACGAACACGTCGGTCGGGGCGAGCAGTTCCTCGAGCTTGCGCATCTCGGCCTCGGTCCAGACCGTGGCGCTCGGGTTGTGCGGCGTATTGATGATGATCGCGCGCGTGCGCGGGCCCATCGCCGCGGCGATCTTGTCGAAGTCGGGGCGGAAGGTCCCGGGCACGAGCGGCACGCGCACCACGCTGCCGCCGGCCAACTCGATGTTGGGCACGTAGCTGTCGTAGCAGGGCTCCAGCACGATCACCTCGTCGCCAGGCCGCACGATGGCGAGGATGGCGGTGATGATGGCCTGCGTTGCGCCCGCGGTGACCGTGATCTCGGTGGCGGCGCTGTAGCTGTGGCCGTAGAGCGCGGAAATCTTGGCGGCGATCGCATCGCGCAGCGCCGGAATGCCCGGCATCGGCGGGTACTGGTTGTGGCCCGCGGCCATGGCGGCCGTCACGTCTTCGAGCAGCTTCGGATCGCAATGGAAATCCGGAAAGCCCTGCCCGAGGTTGACCGCGTTCTTCTCGGCGGCCAGCGCCGACATGACGGTGAAGATGGTGGTGCCGACTGCCGGCAGCTTGGTGGTGATCTCGGGCGTGCGTGGGGAAAGCACAGTACTCATAGTTCGTAGTTTTGTTGATGGCCGCTCAGGGCTTTTGCGATCAGGTTGCGGTCGAGCCGGTCGGACAGCAGCTCGGCGAACTTGAAGACGAAGTTGCGCAGGTACGCGCTGCGCTTGAACGCGACACGGGCAATATTCTGGCCGAACACATGGCCCATCGGGCGCACCACGAGGTCGGCGTTCGATTCGTCGCGCACCGCCATCTCGGCCACGATGCCGACGCCCAGGCCCAGGCGCACGTAGGTCTTGATCACGTCGGAGTCGATGGCCTCGAGCGCGATGCGCGGCGTGAGCTTCTTCTGCGCGAAGGCGTGGTCGATGCGCGTGCGGCCGGTGAACGACGGGTGGTAGGTGATGATCGGCTCGAGCGCCAGGTCTTCGAGCGAGATGCGCTCCTTGCCGGCCAGCGGATGGTCCTTGGGCAGCACCAGCACATGCTGCCACTCGTAGCAGGGCAGGGTCACGAGTTCGGCGTAGCCGTCGAGCGATTCGGTGGCGATGCCGATCTCGGCGATTTCGTCGATCACCATGCGCGCCACCTGGTCGGGCGAGCCTTGGTGCAGGCTCACGTTGACCTTCGGATAGGCCTCTCGCAGGTTGGCCACGGGCACCGGCAGCACGTAGCGCGCCTGCGTGTGGGTGGTGGCGATGGAGAGGGTGCCGCTGTCCTGTGCGCTGAACTGTTCGCCGATGCGCTTGAGGTTGCCCACCTCGCGCATGATCAGTTCGATGCTGGCAATGACATGCTGGCCCGGCTCCGTCACGCGCTTGAGGCGCTTGCCGTGGCGCGCAAAGATCTCGACGCCCAACTCTTCTTCGAGTTCGATGATCGCCTTGGAGACGCCGGGCTGCGAGGTGTGGAGCGCCTTGGCGGCCTCGGTAAGGTTCAGGTTGCGCCGCACGGCTTCCTGAACAAACTTGAATTGGTGCAGATTCATATCAAATTCCGTCTTATTGCGGAATTCATTATGCCTTCGCAATCTATCGAAATTTCCGGGTCTCAGGATTTGACCGCAATTCTGGCCAGCAATTCGACCAGTTCGGGCTCCTCGCCGACGATGCGGGCGAGCGAGAAATCGACCTGCGGCCAGGTCTTGCGGAGGGTGTCGAGCTGCAGCGGCATGTCTTCGCGGGCATGTTTGCCCATGCCGAGGAACAGCGGAACGATGCGGATGGCGGTGGCGCCGCCGGCAATCAGGCCTGCCACGGCCGAATGAAGGTCCGGTGTGGCGAGCTCCATGTATGCGCACACGACGCGGGCCGCGGGGTCGTCCTGGAGGACCCGCGCGGCCACCGCCTCGATGGGCTCGCGCCAGCGCTCGTCGCGCGAACCATGCGCCAGCAGCACGATGCCTCGCGTGGCAGCGCCGATGGTCATCTTCGTAAAACCAGCCAGCTGAAGGCCGTCAACGACATCACCGAGTAGATGAGCCCCGGCGCCGCCGCCGTGAGCCATGGCGACCAATTGCTGAGATTGCCAAGGTAGCCGAACACGTTGTTCAGCAGGAAGAAGCTGATGCCGATCATCACGCCGCCGAACACATAGGTCGTGATGCCGGCCTGGCGGAAGTGCAGGTAGGCGAAGGGCAGGGCGAGCACCACCATCACCAGGCACGACAGCGGATAGAACACCTTGCGCCAGAACTCGATCTCGTAGCGCTGCGCCGTCTGGCCGTTGGCGTCCAGGTGGCGGATGTAGTCGAACAGGTCGATCGTGCTCATGCGGTCCGGCCGCAGCAGCGCCACCGACACCATTTCGGCCGTCAGCGAAGTCGGCCAGTCCATCTGCGGGATTTCGGTGGTGACGATGCGGGCCTTGTCGGCGGCACTGCGGGTGTCGTAGTCCTGCTTCTCGATGTCCGCCAGCGCCCAGTGCCCGTCAAGGATGCGGGCAGACTTGACGACCAGCTGCTTGCTCACATAGCCGTTGGCATCGAATTCGAAGATGCGCGCGTTCTTGAGCGAGCCGTCGCGCGAGATCGACAGCACGTTCACGGCATACGACACGTTGTCGCGCTTCTCCTTGAGCCAGGCGCCGGTGTTGCCCACCAGCGAGTACGTGCCCTGGTAGCGCGACTTGAGCAGTTGGCCGGTGCGCTCGGACAGCGGCGCTATGTAGTCGCCGATGGCGAAGGTCAGGATGACGAAGCCCACGCCGAGTAAGAGGAGGGTGCGCAACGCGCGCCATGGGCCCAGCCCGCTGGTGCGCAGGATGGTGTATTCGGAGCTCTGCGCGAGGCGCGCCATCACGAAGATGCAGCCGATCAGCACGGTGATCGGCAGCAGCTCGTAGAGGTGGCTGGGAACCAGCAGCGCCACGTAGATCAGCGCCTGCATCGGTCCATAGGCGAGGCTTTCGGGCTTGCCGACGGATTGCAGCTCGTCGACGAAGTCGAAGAAGAAGAACAGGCACAGGAAGCCGAGCGTCACGAAGGCCACCGCCTTCAGTGCCTCGACGTAGATCAGGCGTCGGATTGTTTTCACGTGGTCGGGTCGATCTTGGAAGACTGCGGGGTCGCCAGGCCGCCGGCGATCACGCGCCCGGGGGTGGTGCGGCGACCCCAGTTGTTGTTGCGCAGGCCCAGCCACGCCACGCCGATGAGGAAGACGCCGCCGTGCAAGAGGAGCATGAACGTGCCCATGCCGTAGCGGCCGGAGCTGATCCAGCTCTGCCCCAGGTTCAGCAGGTTGTAGTAAATAACGAAGGCAAACAGCGCGAACAGCAGGTTGCCGCTGCGCCCCACGCGCGGATTGACGCTGGAGACGGTCAGCGCCAGCAGCACGAAGTTGATGGCTGCCAGCAGCATGCCGATGCGCCAGCCCAGCTCGCCCAGACTCGCGTTGCTGCGGTCGCGCAGCAGCGACAGGGTGGTGCGGGCGCGCGGTGGCGTGGTGTTGGCCGTGGCATCGGAACTGCCGCCGGCGCGGGTGCCGTAGGTCTTGAACTCGCTGATCTTGAGGCCCGAAGTCGGCAGCAGCGGGCGCTCCAGGCGCTGGCCGTTGCTCAGCATCAGGAAGCGGTTGGGTCCCACGTCCTCGATGCGGCCGCTGCGCGCCGAGGTGGTGATCTGCAGGCCGCGCTCGATCGCCCAGATGAAGACGTTGGTGGCGGTGGCGCCGTCCGGCGTGTCCTTGTCGATGAAGAAGACGCGCATGCGGCCCGACGATTCACGGAACTCGCCGGGCGTGACGCGTTCGATGTCGCTGCGCTGCTCGTACTGTTGGCGCATGCCCATGGTCTGCGAATTGGCCCAGGGCCAGCCCACCATCGCCATCACGGCGATCAGGAGCAGCACCGGCCAGGCGAAGCGGAACAGCGGCTCCACGAAGTCGGCGAGGCCCCGGCCGCTGGAGAACCAGATCACCATTTCGCTGTCGCGGTACATGCGCGAGAGGGTCCCGACGATGGCGATGAACAGGCTCAGACTCAGGATGGTCGGCATGTAGCCGAGCACCGTGTAGGTCATCACCAGGAACACCTCTTGCGGGTTCACACTGCCCTTGGACGCGAGCCCGAGGGTACGGATGAGCATCATGGTCATCACGATGGTGACCAGAACCACGAGGGTCGCTCCGAAGCTGCGCGACAGCTCCTTGCGTAGGGAAGAATGGAATAACATCGTTAGAGGAAAAAAAGGATTATGGACTTTCAACTCAAGCCCCTCACCATCGCCCAGGCCGCAGCCGAAAAATCCGACGTCCTCATCGTGCTCGTCGGCAGCGCGGCCATCACCTCCAAAGACGCTCTTTCCGTGCTGGCCGCCAGTGCCCGCAAGGCCGGCGATCTGCCCGACAAGGCCGGCAAGCTCCTGTCACTCTACCGCCCCGACGACGTCGTGGCCTCCCGCGTGGTGCTCGCGGCCATCGGCGACGGCAAGCCCGCGTCGGTGCGCAGCGGCGTGATCGCGGCAGTCAATGCGGCCAAGGCCCATCGGCCCAAGCGGGCCGTCGTCGTCTTTGCCCAGCCGGCGGACGGTGCCGCCGTGGCCAGCGCCGTCTCGGCTGCGGCCGATGCCAGCTATGTCTACACGACCACCAAGTCGAAAGCCGAGGCGCGCAGCATCCGTCACCTCACCGTCGGCGTGGCCGACACAGCCGGTGCAGGCAAAGCCTTCGACGAGGCCCGCGCCACCGTGCTGGGTATCGAGCTGGCCAAGGAGTGGGGCAACCGCCCCGCCAACCACGCCACGCCCACGCTGCTGGCCGAAGCCGCCAAGGGACTGGCCAAGCTCGACAATATCAAGTGCGAAGTGCTCGGGCCCAAGGAGGTCGAGAAGCTGGGCATGGGCTCCTTCGCCGCAGTGGCGCAGGGTTCGGCCGAGCCGCTGCGCTTCATCGTGCTGCGCTACCAGGGCGCGCCCAAGGATCAGGCGCCGGTGGTGCTGATCGGCAAGGGCATCACCTTCGACACCGGCGGCGTCTCGCTCAAGCCCGCGGCCGAGATGGACGAGATGAAGTTCGACATGTGCGGCGCCGCGAGCGTGCTGGGCACCTTCCGCGCGCTCGGCGAGATCCAGCCGGCGATCAATGTGGTCGGTCTCATTCCTTCGTGCGAGAACATGAACGACGGCAAGGCCGTCAAGCCCGGCGACGTGGTCACCAGCATGAGCGGGCAGACCATCGAGGTGCTCAACACCGACGCCGAAGGCCGGCTCATCCTGTGCGATGCGCTGACCTATGCCAAGCGCTTCGAACCGGCGGCGGTGATCGACATCGCCACGCTCACCGGGGCCTGCGTGATCGCGCTCGGCGGCGTGCGTAGCGGCATGTTCGCGAGCGACGAGACGCTGGCAGCAGCGCTGCAGGCGGCCGGCGAGGCATCGCAAGACCGTTGCTGGCGCCTGCCGCTGGACGACGAGTACGCCGAAGGCCTCAAGAGCAACTTCGCCGACGTGGCCAACATCGGCGGCCGTGCCGGCGGTGCGGTCGTCGCGGCCAAGTTCCTGCAGCGCTTTGTCGGCGACTTCCCCTGGGCGCACCTGGACATCGCGGGCACCGCATGGAAGAGCGGGGCGGCCAAGGGCTCGACGGGCCGGCCCGTGGGGCTGCTGGTGTCCTACTTGACGACTCGCGTGGCCGACAAGGCTGCCTCCGCCACGCCCAAGGTCAAAGCCAAGACAGAGCCGAAGGCCTCGGCACGCAAGGCCCGGTCCCCGAAGTGACGGAAATCGGCTTTCACTTCAATGCGCCCGACAAGCTGAACTACGCTTGCCGGCTCGTTCGCAAGGCGGTGAATGCCCGCGGTCTGCGGGTGGTGGTGGTCGGCGATGCACAGGCGCTCGATGCGGTCGATGCCGCGCTCTGGCAACTGTCGCCCGTCGACTTCGTCGCGCACTGCCGCGGCGATGCGCAAGCCCACGTGGTGGCCCGTTCGCCTGTGATCCTTTCTTCGGAGGGCGCCGATGCGGCATCGCTGCCGCACCGCGAGATGCTGGTGAACCTGGGTCTCGAAGTGCCGGCCGGGTTCGAGCGCTTCGAGCGCCTGATCGACATCGTGAGCGACGAAGCCAACGACCGGCAGATCGGCCGCTCGCGCTGGCGCCATTACGCCGACCGCGGCTACACCATCCAGCCGCACGACTTCGCAAGGAGCGCTTCCTGACATGGCCAGCACGCTGCGCACGCCGCCCCGGTTCGTTCCCACGCTGACCACGGTGCTCGATATCCCGGCGGAGCCCGCGAGTCCCGAGCCGGCCGATGCGCCGGCGCCACAGCCAGACCCAGCCAGCGCGGTCGCATTGCCGCCCGTGGCGCAGCTCACGCAGGCTGAAATCGTCAGCCTCGAAGAGCAGCTTTTGCATCGCGTGCTGCAACGCGTCGACCTCTCTCTCGAAGAGCGATTGAGCGATGCGGTGTCCGCCGCAGTCCAGCAACAACTCGATGACATGGTGCCGCGCCTGCGCGGTGAAATCGAAGCCGTTTTGCGCGCGCTGGTGATCGAATCGATGGCCGCCGAACTCTCCGAAAACACAGGGTCTACGCCAGCTTCCGGCGCATAAATCCTCGGCTAAACTGCGCCGCAGGTCGGAATGGCGTGAGGGTGCCGCTGGTCTGCGGCGCGAAACTTGCGAGGTCTGCGCGCCCGGATCACACGACCGGTTTTTTATTGTTTTCATCCAAGTTCTGGAGGTTTCCCATGCAATTGAAATGGACTGCGGTCGCACTGGCTGCACTCACGCTGGTGGCTTGCGGCAAGAAAGAAGAAGCTGCTGCACCCGCTGCAACGCCGGCGCCCACGGCGGCTGCCCCCGCGCCCGCAGCACCTCCTGCCGACGCACTGGTCGTCAAGATCGGTCACGTCGGCCCGACCAGCGGTCCCATTGCCCACCTTGGCAAGGACAACGAGTTCGGCGCCAAGATGGCCATCGAAGACCTGAATGCAAAGGGCCTCAAGATCGGCGACAAGGTTGCCAAGTTCGTGCTGGTGCCGGAAGACGACGCTGGCGATCCGAAGCAAGGCACGGCCGTTGCCCAGAAGCTGGTCGACGAAAAGGTCAACGGCGTGGTCGGTCACCTGAATTCGGGCACCACCATTCCTGCTTCCAAGCTCTACAGCGACGCTGGCATCCCGCAGGTCTCGCCGTCGGCAACCAACCCCAAGTACACGCGCCAGGGCTTCAAGACCACGTTCCGCGTGGTGGCTGACGACACGCAACTGGGCGGCACGCTCGGCAAGTACGCCGTCGACACGCTCAAGGGCAAGAACATTGCCGTGATCGACGACCGCACGGCTTATGGCCAAGGCGTTGCCGAAGAATTCGAGAAGGCCGCCAAGGCAGCCGGCGGCACCATCGTGGGCCACGAGTTCACCACCGACAAGTCGACCGACTTCAACGCCATCCTGACCAAGCTGAAGGCTGCCAAGCCCGACGTTCTGTTCTTCGGCGGCATGGACGCCGTCGGCGGCCCGATGCTCAAGCAAGTCAAGCAACTCGGCCTGAACGTCAAGTTCATGGGCGGCGACGGCCTGTGCACCGGCGAACTGCCGAAGCTGGCTGGCGATGCCATCGGCGAAGACATGGTGGTCTGCGCTGAAGCCGGCGGTGTCGACGGTGACTTCAAGCAGCCGCTGGAAGACTTCAAGGCCAAGTTCAAGACCAAGAACGGCGTCGAAGTGCAGATCTATGCACCGTACGTCTATGACGCGGTCAACGTGCTGGCCGAGGCCATGGTCAAGGCCGGTTCGTCGGAACCGGAAAAGTACCTGCCCGAAATCGGCAAGCTGCAATACAAGGGCGTGACCGGCCCGATCGCCTTCGACGAAAAGGGCGACATCAAGAACGGCGCGCTGACCTTGTTCACGTACAAGGGTGGCGTGCGTACGCAGATCGCCGTGGTGCGCTGAAGCACATTGGCAACCGCGCATTCGCGCGGTTCGCCTGCTAAAGAGAAAAGGGCCTTCGGGCCCTTTTCTCATGGTGCGCTGCAAGTGAGCAAGCGCAGCGTCGTCAGAGCGCGGCGAGGCCCGAGGGGCGGTCGGTGTTGCAATACTCGATGAAGGCGTCGAGATCGCGCGACTTGTCGAACACTGCGTCGGCCCCCAGCGCTTCGCAGCGGGCCCGGATGTCCACGGTCACGTAGTTGCTCAGCACCACGACCCGCTGATCCGCCGAGCGGGTCTTGCAACCGGCCAGCACACCCAGGCCGGAGCCTTCTTTCAGGAACAGGTCGACGATCAGGAGTTGCCAGTCGTCGGGGTGAGCCGCGAGCCATGCCAGCGCGTCCGACTCGGTCTCGGCAAAGCCGACCACCCGGCCGTTGACCAGATCCTCCAGTGCCGGGACCAGATTGTCTCTGATGGTCTTGTTGTCCTCGACGAGGAACGTGATGAGGGCCATGCCTTGGTTTCGCTTTGAGAACCAATAGCGTAGCGTGCCGAGCGTGGCCGCAGCGTAGGAGAAGGGAGACGGACCGAGGGAACGTTGTTCTCGGGCCGGTTCAATTCGAGCCGTCGGCGCCGCGGATCTTTGCCTTGAGCTTTTCGGCCAGCGCCTGGCTCTCGTCGCGCTCGGCAGTCACTTCGAGGCGCTTTTCGATCTCTTCGCTCAGCGCGGCATTCACCTCGGCCAGTTTTTCCGCCGACTTGGCCAGCTTTTCCTCGAGCTGGCTCGTGTGTTCGATGGCTTGCGCCACTTCGCCGACCTGGATCTCGTCGGGCAGCTCCTGCTCGAGCACCGTGCTCACCACGGCCAGGTTGTCCGACGCCCGTTGCACGTCAGCAGCGACTTCTTCGCTTTTTTGAAGCGTCTTGTCCAGAGTGGTCTTGTCACGCGACGTTGTTGCGGTCTGTCCAGCCATCGAGGCTCCTTGCGAATTTCTAGCGCTTGAAAGTAAAACCTTTGGATCGTACCGCCGGATGAGCCCATTGGCGCCTTGATCCCGGTTGTTGGGAAGCAACGTGTCATATGACACTCTGGAAGACAAAAAGCCCAAGTGCTTGTGGCGACTTGGGCTTCCTGCTGTCTCTGTCTGCATGTTCGTGAACGGTTACGAACAATCAATCTCTGGCGGAGCAGGCGGGATTCGAACCCGCGGAGGGCTATTAACCCTCACACGCTTTCCAGGCGTGCGACTTAAACCGCTCATCCACCGCTCCTGAGCCCACGATTATAGCAGTCGCTCAACTCGGATTCGACGGCTTGCCGGCCTGGACCATGCGCATCGCCGAGGCAATGAGCGCCGCGGTCTCGCTCATGTTGCTCGGCACGATCAGCGTGGTCTTGGAATCGGCTGCAACCTTGCCGTAGGCGTCGACCGCGCGTTCGGCCACCTTGAGTTGCACGGCCTGTTCGCCGCCGGGCTGCTGGATGGCGGCCGCCACGCGTTCGATGGCATCCGCCGTCGCCGTGGCCACCGCGGTGATGGCGGCTGCCTCGCCCTGGGCGTTGTTGATCTGGGCCTGCTTTTCACCTTCGGAGCGGGCGATGAAGGCCTCGCGCTCGCCGGTGGCGATGTTGATCTGCTCCTGGCGGCGGCCTTCCGACGCCGCGATCAGCGCGCGCTTGCCGCGCTCGGCGGTGATCTGCGCCTGCATGGCCAAGAGGATTTCCTTCGGCGGCGTCAGGTCCTTGATTTCGTAGCGCAGCACCTTCACGCCCCAATTGAGCGCGGCCTCGTCGATCGCGGCCACCACCTGGGCGTTGATGACGTCGCGTTCCTCGAAGGTCTTGTCGAGTTCGAGCTTGCCGATCACGCTGCGCAGCGACGTTTGCGCGAGCTGCGTCACGGCCACGATGTAGTTCGACGAGCCGTAGCTCGCGCGCATCGGGTCGGTCACCTGGAAGTAGAGGATGCCGTCAACCTGCAGCTGCGTGTTGTCGCGCGTGATGCAGATCTGGCTCGGCACGTCGAGCGGGATTTCCTTCAGGCTGTGCTTGTAGGCCACCCGGTCGATGAACGGGATCAGGAAATTGGGGCCGGGCGTCATGGTGCCGTGGTACTTGCCCAGGCGCTCGCGCACCCAGGCGTTCTGCTGCGGCACGAACTTGACCGACTGGCTGATGAAGATGATCGCGATGACCAGGATGATGAGGGGGACCGAGAATTCCATGGTGCTCTTCCTTGTTCCGAGTTCTTGAGTTCTGACTGACTAGATTTTGTCGACGACGAGGCGGCTGCCGACCACCTCGACCACGCGGTATTCGCCCGTCGAAGGCGCATGGCCCGCGCGCTGCACGACGGTCCATTGGGCGCCGCGGTAGCGTACGGTGGCGGTGCCATCGGGGTTCCATGCATCGACATGCACGCTCTCGCCAATGTCGAGATTCACGTCGCGGTTGGTGCCGGCGGCTGCTGCTCGCGGGCGTTTGCGCTGAATCGAGTACCAGACCAGCACGGCACCCACGCCGATCACCGCCGCCACGATCAATTGGGTGATAGTGCCGAAGCCCAGGTGCGCCGCGATGGCTGCTGCCGCGAAGCCGGCCGCCAGCAGGAGCAGGTAGACCGTGCCCGAGAGCAACTCGACCACGATGGCGGCTCCTGCGATCAGCCACCAGATGGTGGAATTCGCCATGACAACTCCTCTTTTTTGCTTGTTCGATGCGCGCCATTCTGAGGCATAGGGCGCCAAGCGCTTGCCCCGCGTAGGGGTACTGGCCCCAGGGGAGTGCCCTGTACCGCCATTGCTCGAATGTCTTGCACCAGGCTGACCAGATTCTTCATCTGAATTCCGTACACTTCGCGCCTCGCCTCATTGCCTCGCCTTATTGCCTGTCCGGAGCCCTGCTCATGAAATTCCGCTTCCCCATCGTCATCATCGACGAGGACTTCCGCTCCGAAAACACCTCGGGCCTCGGCATTCGCGCGCTCGCGCAGGCCTTCGAAAGCGAGGGCTTCGAGGTGCTGGGCGTCACGAGCTACGGCGACCTGAGCCAGTTCGCTCAGCAGCAAAGCCGCGCCAGCGCCTTTATCTTGTCGATCGATGACGAGGAATTCACGGTCGGCCCCGACCTCGACCCGGCCGTGCTGAACCTGCGCACCTTCATCGGCGAGGTGCGGCGCAAGAACGCGGACGTGCCGATCTACATCTACGGCGAAACCAAGACCGCGCGCCACATCCCCAACGACATCCTGCGCGAGCTCCATGGCTTCATCCACATGTTCGAGGACACGCCGGAGTTCGTGGCGCGCCACATCATCCGCGAGGCCAAGAGTTATCTGGAAGGCGTGCAGCCGCCGTTCTTCAGGGCGCTGATCGACTATGCGGAAGACGGCTCGTACTCCTGGCATTGCCCGGGCCACTCGGGCGGCGTGGCGTTTCTCAAGAGCCCGGTGGGCCGCATGTTCCACCAGTTCTTCGGCGAGAACATGCTGCGCGCCGACGTGTGCAACGCGGTGGAAGAACTGGGCCAGCTGCTCGACCACACCGGCCCGGTGGCGGCCAGCGAGCGCAATGCCGCGCGCATCTTCAACGCCGACCATTGCTTCTTCGTGACCAACGGCACCAGCACCAGCAACAAGATGGTGTGGCATCACACGGTGGCGCCCGACGACGTGGTGGTGGTCGACCGCAACTGCCACAAGTCGATCCTGCACGCGATCATCATGACCGGCGCGATTCCGGTGTTCATGAAGCCCACGCGCAACCACTTCGGCATCATCGGCCCGATTCCCAAGAGCGAGTTCGAGCAGAGCGCCATCAAGGCCAAGATCAAGGCCAACCCGCTCCTGGCCGACGCGGACCACGAGAAGGTCAAGCCGCGCGTGATGACGCTCACCCAGTCGACCTACGACGGCGTGATCTACAACACCGAGACCATCAAGAACATGCTCGACGGCTACGTCGACACGCTGCATTTCGACGAGGCCTGGCTGCCGCACGCCGCCTTCCACCCGTTCTATGGCGCCTACCACGCGATGGGCAAGCGCCGCGTGCGCCCGAAGGAATCGCTGGTGTTCGCCACGCAGTCCACGCACAAGCTGCTGGCCGGCATCAGCCAGGCCAGCCACGTGCTCGTGCAGGACTCGCAGAATCGCGCGCTCGACCGCGACCTCTTCAACGAGGCCTACCTGATGCACTCGTCCACCAGCCCCCAGTACGCGATCATCGCGAGCTGCGACGTGGCCGCTGCCATGATGGAGCCGCCCGGCGGCACCGCGCTGGTGGAAGAAAGCATCCTCGAGGCGCTCGACTTCCGCCGCGCCATGCGCAAGGTCGAGGAAGAGTTCGGCAAGGACGAGTGGTGGTTCAAGGTCTGGGGCCCCGAGAAGCTCGTCGACGAAGGCATCGGCCGTGCCGACGACTGGATCATGAAGGGCGAGAAGGACGGAAAGCCCAAGAACAAGAAGAGCCCGCGCAACTGGCACGGCTTCGGCGATCTGGCCGATGGCTTCAACATGCTCGACCCGATCAAGTCGACCATCGTGACGCCCGGCCTCGACCTGGAAGGCAACTTCGCCGAGACCGGCATTCCCGCGAGCGTGGTGACCAAGTTCCTTGCCGAGCACGGCGTGATCGTGGAAAAGACCGGCCTCTACAGCTTCTTCATCATGTTCACCATCGGCATCACCAAGGGCCGCTGGAACACGCTGCTCACGGCGCTGCAGCAGTTCAAGGACGACTACGCGCGCAACCAGCCGATGTGGCGCATCCTTCCCGAGTTCTGCCAGCAGCACCCCGGCTACGAGCGCCTGGGGCTGCGCGATCTGTGCCAGCACATCCACCAGCTCTACGCCCGCTACGACGTGGCGCGCCTGACGACCGAGATGTACCTGAGCGATCTCACGCCGGCCATGAAGCCCAGCGACGCCTTCGCCCACATCGCGCACCGCAAGACCGAGCGCGTGGAAATCGACGAGCTCGAAGGCCGCATCACGACCAGCCTGATCACGCCGTATCCGCCGGGCATTCCGCTCCTGATTCCGGGCGAAGTGTTCAACAAGAAGATCGTCGACTACCTGAAGTTCTCGCGCGAATTCAACCTGCAGTGCCCGGGCTTCGAGACCGACATCCACGGCCTCGTGGCGCGTGTCGACGAGACGGGCAAGAAGCGCTACTACGCCGACTGCGTGCGCAAGGTGGGCTGATCTGGTTCAGGAGTGCGGGGCGTCTTCGCGCACCCGCATGAAGCGAGCAAACCGCGGCAGGCCGCTGGCATTCGTGCCATTGAATCGATAGGTGACCCAGGCGCCGATGGCGGGCGGGTTCTCTCGCTCGGCATCGGTCAAGCCGGTGCCAAGCTTGAAGCGCTTGCCTTCAGGTGTCTCGACGACGAGTGCGCCAAGCCGATGGCTGTTGCGGCCCTTGCCAGTCACATGACCGACTACGCGGGCTTCGGCATCGTCGTAAGGCTTGACCTTGAGCAGGTCGTTGTTGCGCTCGCTGCGGTAGAGCGAGCCGCCGCGGTGCAGCATCAGGCCTTCGCCGCCCATCTTCACCGTCTTGTCGAGCAGGGCCTGCAGTTCGGCGTGCGTGGTGGCGCGTTCCTGCGGCACGAGGACGACCCACGGTGCATCGGTGATCGGCAGCAGCTTGCGCAGGGCCGCCAGGCGGGCAGTGAAGTCGCCGGGCTGGGCCGGCATGTCGAAGACCATGAAGCGCATCTCGCGCCAGGCGACCTCGTTCGGCGTCTGGCTGCGTGCGGTGGAGACCGCGTGCGAAAAGCGGCCGCGGCCGGCCCACAGCTCGCCATCGAGCGGCTGCTTCGGCAGCGACGCGATGAACCATGCGGGCGCCGCGACGGGCTCGCCGCCGCGTGTCCAGAGCTGCTTGCCGTCCCAGTAGCCGCGCACGCCGTCGTACTTCTCGCTGACCCAGTAGTCGGCCAGCGACATGCCGGGGCGGTACACGTCGGCCAGCATCAGCGCAGGCGCGGTATTGCGCGCCTGCGCCGGGGAGACCAGGGCCGCGGCCAAGACTGCGAGCAGGAGGGAACGTCGATTGAGCACGATGCTATGAAATGAGTAGCGACCGTTCGACGATCGCTGCAAGCCGTCGGGAAGAGGGCAGGCTTACTCCGCCATGCCCCCGACGACGTTGCTGAAGCCGCCGTCCACGTAGGTAATCTCGGCCGTCACGCCGCTGGCCAGGTCGCTCAGCAGGAAGGCGGCGACGTTGCCCACTTCCTCGATCGTCACGTTGCGGCGGATCGGCGAGGCGTCGGCCACGGCCGCCAGCATCTTGCCGAAGCCCTTGATGCCGCTCGCGGCCAGCGTCTTGATGGGACCGGCGCTGATGCCGTTCACGCGCATGCCCTTCGGGCCCAGCGACGAGGCGGTGTAGCGCACCGAGGCTTCGAGCGAGGCCTTGGCCAGGCCCATGGTGTTGTAGTTGGGCAGCGCGCGCTCGGCGCCCAGGTAGGTGAGCGTGAGCAGGGCCGACTTGTCGTTGAGGTAGGGCAGGGCCGCCTTGGCCATGGCCGGGAAGCTGTAGGCACTGATGTCGTGCGCGATCCTGAAGCCTTCGCGCGAGAGGCCGTCGAGGAAGTCGCCGGCAATGGCTTCGCGCGGGGCGAAGCCGATGCTGTGGACGAAGCCGTCGAACTTGGGCCAGGCCTGGGCGAGGTCGGCGAAGAGCTTGTCGATCTGCGCGTCGTCGCTCACGTCGCAATCAAAAATCAGGCTCGAGCCGAAGTCTGCGGCATATTCGGTGATACGGTCCTTGAATCGTTCGCCGACATAACTGAAGGCGAGCTCCGCGCCTTGTTCGTGGCACGCCTTGGCGATGCCGTAAGCGATCGAGCGATTGCTCAACACACCGGTGATCAACAGTTTTTTGCCGGAAAGAAAGCCCATGAAGTTGCCTTGTGAAAATCTTGGGCAGAATTCTCGCATGCGAGGTTGGCTGCTTTGGATGATGTTGGCGCTCTCGGCGGCTCCTTCGTGGGCTGCCCATGCCTATGCGCAGTTCGGGGACATCAAGTATCCGGCCGGGTTCACGCACTTCGGCTATGTGAACCCGCAGGCACCGAAAGGCGGCGAGATCCGCATGGTGCCGCCGACCCGCCCCACCAACTTCGACAAGTTCAATCCCTTCACTCTCAAGGGCACGGCGCCATCCGGACTTGGTCCACTGATGTTCGAGAGCTTGCTCATCGGCAACATGGAGGAGCCGACCACTGTCTACGGCCTGCTGGCCGAGGACGTGGAGGTCGCGCCGGATCGGCTTTCTGCCACCTTCCGCATCAACCCGAAGGCACGCTTCAACGACGGATCGCCCGTGCTCGCCGCGGACGTCGTGCATTCGTTCAAGACGCTGACGGGCAAGCTCGCTTCGCCGGTGTACCGCACCGTCTACGCTGAAGTGAAGGGTGCGAGCGCATTGAATGAGCGCACCGTTCGCTTCGATTTCGCCAACCCGAATCGCGAATTGCCCCTGGTGGTCGGTGGCATGGCGGTGTTCAGCCGTAAATGGGGTGCGGGCAAGCCCTTCGACCAGATCACGACGGAGGTGCCGATCGCCTCCGGACCGTACCGGCCGGCCAGCGACCGACTGGGTCGCGACATCACCTATGTACGCAACGCGGACTATTGGGGCGCCGAACTCGCAGTGCGCAAGGGCCAGTTCAACTTCGATCGTGTCACCTACAAGGTCTACCTCGACGAAACCTCGCGCTTCGAAGGGCTCAAGGCCGGCGAGTTCGACTTCATGCGCGAATTCACCTCGCGCAATTGGGCGCGGCAGTACAAGGGCAAGCAGTTCGATAGCGGCGAGATCCTCAAGCGCGAGTTCACCAACAACAACCCTGGGGATTTCCAGGGCTACGTCTTCAATGCACGCAAGGAGAAGTTCAAGGACGTTCGCGTGCGCCAGGCCATCGGGCTGGCAATGGACTTCGAGTGGCTCAACCGCCAACTCTTCTACGGCATCTACACGCGCGTGCAGGGCTACTTTCCGAACAGCGAGTTCCATGCCGAAGGCTTGCCCAAGCCAGACGAACTGGCGCTCCTGGAGCCGCTTCGGTCCAAACTGCGGCCGGAGGTCTTTGGCCCGGCTCCGCTCCCATCGAGCACCGTGCCGCCCCACAGCCTGCGCGAGAACCTGCGCCAGGCACGTGCATTGCTGGCCGAGGCCGGTTGGAACTACAAGGATGGCGCGCTGCGAAATGCGAAGGGTGAGGCCTTCACCATCGAGTTCCTCAACGACCAGCCTACGTTGATCCGAGTGGCGACGCCGTTCCAGTCCGCGCTGCGCAAGTTGGGGATCGAGATGACTTTCCGGACGGTCGACTTCTCGCTAGCGCAGCAGCGCATGGACAACTTCGACTTCGAAATGACGTCGAGGCGCCTGCTCGGGAGCATGGCGCCGGGCGGCGAACTCTTCGAACTTTTCGGACTGAAGGCTGCGGACACCCCGGGTTCGGCCAACTCGTGGGGCATTGCCGACCCGGCTGTCGACGCGATTCTGGGCAAGGTGGCTACGGCGACCACGCGCGTAGAACTGGCCACAGCGATGCGCACGCTCGATCGCGTGCTGTCGAACGGGTATTACTCGATCCCGATGTACTACAGCAATTCATTCCTGATCGGATACCGTCCGCGCAGCTTCGTGCTGCCACCGACGATTCCGCCTTACTACCAGGCCGACGACTGGGCGCTCTCGACCTGGTGGGCGTCGTCTTCCAACAAGTAGAGTCAGGCACGAATATCCATGGCAAGCTACATCCTCAAGCGTCTGCTGTTGATGATCCCCACGCTGCTCGGCGTGCTGGTCGTCACCTTCGCCGTCATCCAGTTCGTGCCGGGCGGACCGGTGGAGCAACTGGTTTCCCAGCTTCAAGGCAGGGACTCGGGCGGCGAGGGCGCGGCGGCCAGCGGCGCCGGGTATCGCGGCCGCCAGGGGCTGGACCCGCAGCGCATCGAGGAAATCAAGGTGCTCTACGGTTTCGACAAGCCAGCCCACGAGCGCTTCTGGGTCATGCTGAAGTCGTTTGCGCGGCTTGATCTTGGCACGAGCTTCTATCAGCGCAAGGCTGTGTGGGACTTGGTGAAGGAGAAGCTGCCGGTCTCCATCAGCCTGGGACTCTGGACCTTTTTCATCAGCTACCTCATCGCCGTTCCACTGGGCGTGGCGAAGGCTGTGCGGGCCGGCTCGCGCTTTGACTTCGTCACCACGCTCATCGTGCTCATCGGCTATGCCATTCCGGGCTTCGTACTTGGCGTGGCGCTGCTGGTGATCTTCGGCGGAAAGTTGCAGTGGTTTCCACTTCGAGGACTGACCTCGCCAAACTGGGAGACCCTGACTTGGGGCGCACGCATCGTCGACTACCTCTGGCACATCGCCTTGCCGGTCTCGGCCATGGTGCTCGGCAGTTTTGCCGTCACGGCCATGCTGACCAAGAACTCCTTTCTCGAGGAGATCCGCAAGCAGTACGTACTGACGGCCCGGGCCAAAGGGCTCGCCGAGCGCCAAGTGCTATGGAAGCATGTCTTTCGCAACGCGCTGATCCCTATCATCACGGGCTTTCCGGCTGCGTTCATTGGTGCCTTCTTTACCGGTGCGCTGCTGATAGAGACGTTGTTCACGCTCGACGGTCTGGGTCTTCTGAGCTACGAAAGCGTGATCCGGCGCGACTATCCGGTGGTGCTGGGCACGCTCTACCTGTTCACGCTGATCGGTCTGGTGACCAAGCTGATTTCCGATCTTTGCTATGTCTGGGTCGATCCGAGGGTGAAGTTTGACTAGCGCGTCCGCCGAGTCGGTCAGCCCGCGCCTTCGCGCCTGGCGTCGCTTCCGCCGCAATCCGCTGGGTTTCTGGAGCCTTGTCGTCTTCTCGACTCTCGTGGTGCTGAGTCTCTTCGCGGAGTTGATTTCCACCGACAAGCCGCTTGTCGTGCGCTACGAAGGACAAACCTATTTCCCGGTGCTGCGGGACTACTCGGAGAAAACCTTCGGCGGTGATTTCGAAACGTCGGCGGACTACCTGGATCCCTTCATCCGGGAGCGCATCACCGCGGGCACGAACTGGGCGATCTACGCGCCCAACCGCTATGGTCCGCGCACCCTCAATTACTTCGCAACCCAACCCAATCCTGCCGCGCCGTCGAGGGAGAACTTTCTCGGCTCTGACGACAGAGGGCGCGACTTGCTGGCGCAGTTGATCTATGGGTTCCGCGTGAGCGTGCTGTTCGCGCTTGCGCTCACCGCAATCGGGGTGGTGCTCGGGATCATCACGGGCGCGATACAGGGGTTCTTCGGCGGCAAGACCGACCTGCTGTTCCAGCGCTTCATCGAAATCTGGAGTTCCATGCCGGAGCTCTACCTGCTGATCATCTTCAGTGCCATCTTCACGCCCAGCGTCTCGCTGCTGCTCATCTTGCTGAGCATGTTCGGCTGGATGGCGCTCTCGGACTACGTCCGCGCCGAGTTCCTCCGCAACCGCCAGATGGACTACGTGCGCGCCGCGCGCGCCCTGGGGGTGAGCAACCTGCAGATCATGTGGCGCCACATCCTGCCCAACAGCATGGTGCCGGTCGTGACTTTCCTGCCGTTCCGCATGAGCGCGGCCATCCTGGCGCTGACCTCGCTCGATTTCCTGGGCCTGGGCGTGCCGCCAGGGACGCCGTCGCTTGGCGAACTGCTGAGCCAGGGCAAGGCCAACATCGATGCCTGGTGGATTTCTCTCTCCACCTTTTGCGTGCTGGTCGTCACGCTGATGCTTCTGACCTTCATGGGCGACGCGCTGCGCGATGCGCTCGATCCGCGGAAGGCCGACAAGTGAGCGACATGCATCCACCCAAGAAGCCCTTGATCGACGTGAAGGGCCTGTGCGTCTCCTTCAGCGGCAAGGAAGTCGTGCACGGCGTCGACTTCCAGGTCGGCGCGGGCGAAAAGCTCGCGCTGGTGGGCGAGTCGGGCTCGGGCAAGACCGTCACGGCGCTATCGCTGCTGCGTCTGGTACAGAACGCCGACCTCGCAGGTGTCGCAAGGCTCTTCGGCCCCGAATCCTCGCAGGGCGCGCGCGACCTGCTGGCGATTCCCGAGCGCGAGTTGCGTGGCATCCGCGGCAAGGAGATCGCAATGATCTTTCAGGAGCCGATGACCGCGCTCAACGCGCTCTACAGCGTGGGAGACCAGATCGCCGAGGTGCTCGAGCTGCACGAGGGGCTGTCTGCCCGCGCGGCGCAGGCGGCTGCCGTCCAACTGTTGGCCGACACCGGCATTCCCGAGCCGGCGCGGCGGGCGCGGTCGTTCCCGCACCAGCTCTCGGGCGGCCAGCGCCAGCGAGCCATGATCGCCATGGCGCTCGCTTGCAAGCCGCGCCTCTTGCTGGCCGACGAACCGACCACCGCGCTGGACGTCACGGTGCGCGCGCAGATCCTCGAGCTGCTGGCCGACCTGCAGCGCAAGTACGGCATGGCCGTGCTGCTGATCACCCACGACCTGAACCTCGTGCGCCGCTTCGCTGACCGCGTCGCGGTAATGGAGAACGGCCACATCGTCGAGCACGGCGCCGTGGCCACTGTCTTCGACGCCCCGCAGCACGCCTACACCCGCAAGCTGATCGACAGCCATCCGGAGCGCGACGTGGCGGCGGTGGCAGCGCGTGCCGACGCCGCCCCTGTACTCGAAGCCAAGGCGCTGCGCGTGAGCTATCCGGTGGCGAGGCCTGGTTTTGCCGGGTGGTTCCGCAAGGGCGAGTTCATTGCAGTGCAGGGGGCCGATTTCCGCATCGTGCCGGGCGAGACGCTGGGCGTGGTCGGCGAGTCGGGCTCGGGCAAGTCGACGCTCGCGCTTGCGGCGCTCGGACTCTTGAAATACCGAGGCGAACTGAAGGTGGACGGCAAGGGCTGGGCGGTCGATCGCGCCTCGGATCTGGCCCTTCGCCGCACGATGCAGGTGGTGTTCCAGGACCCGTTTTCCTCGCTCTCGCCGCGCATGACGGTCGAGCAGATCGTGGGGGAGGGGCTGCGCGTCCATGCGCCGGAACTCGACACGAAGGCGCGCAGGGCCCGTTCGCTCGCGGCGCTGGCGGACGTGGGGCTGACCGAGGCGCAGTTTCCTGCGCTGCTCGACCGCTATCCGCACGAGTTCTCGGGCGGCCAGCGGCAGCGGCTCGCGATCGCGCGTGCATTGATCGTCGATCCGCAATTGCTGGTGCTCGACGAGCCGACCAGTGCGCTCGACGTGACGATCCAGAAGCAGGTGCTGGGCTTGCTGCAACGCCTGCAGCGCGAGCGGGGGCTGAGCTACCTCTTGATTACCCACGACGTCGAGGTGATCCGCGCCATGGCGCACCAGGTCATCGTGATGAAGGACGGGGCCATCCTCGAAACCGGGTCGGTCGAGCGCGTGCTCGATGCGCCGGCACATCCCTATACGCAGAAGCTGGTGGCCGCGGCGCTGCTGGAATAGAACGAAAAGAGACGAAGAAATGTCGGTAAACGGACAGGACCGCCGCGGCGCCTGGCGCGCGGCGCTGGCCTGCATGGTCACGCTGGCGGTGGCCATGGGCCTCGGGCGCTTCGCCTTCACGCCCATGCTTCCCATCATGCTGGGCGAGGGAAAACTGGAGCTGGCCGGGGGCGGCGTGCTGGCGTCGCTCAATTACCTAGGCTATTTTCTCGGGGCGGTGAGCTGCGCGGCCATCGGGATCAAGGCGTCGAGCATGGTCCGGGGCGGGCTGGCCGCGACGGCGGCATTGCTGATCGGCATGGGCCTGCTCCACAGCTTCGCGGGCTGGGGTATCCTGCGCGCGACAGCCGGTGTGATGAGCGCCTGGGTCTTCGTCTTTGCCTCGGGTTGGGGCCTGCGGCGGCTGGCCGAAACGAATTCGCCGACGCTGGCTGGGGTGATCTACACCGGGCCGGGCATCGGGATCGCCATGACCGGGTTGCTCGGCGGGGCGTTGGGCCGCTGGGGTTCCGAGGTGGGATGGATCGGCCTGGGCCTGCTGGCCGTGGTGCTCATCGCGATCATCTGGCGGGTGTTCGATGACGGTGAAGTCGCGCAGGGCGGCAGCGCCAAAGCCCCTGTGACCGCAAGCAGCGCAATCGCATCCGGCGCGGATCGCAGCGATGCGATCTGGCTGGTCGCGCTCTATGGGCTGGCGGGCTTCGGCTACATCATCACGGCCACTTTCCTGCCGGTGATCGCGCGCCAGGCGCTGCCGGGATCGTCCTGGCCCGATTTTTTCTGGCCGCTGTTCGGCGCGGCCATCATTCCGGGCGCACTGATCGGCGCCCGCGCGCCTACCCATTGGGACAACCGGCTCCTGCTGGCGGCCGCCTATGCATTGCAGGCGCTGGGCGTGGTGCTTTCCGTGGCATGGCCCACGATCATTGGGTTTGCGCTGGGCAGCCTGCTACTGGGGATGCCGTTCACTGCAATCACTCTTTTCGCGATGCGGGAAGCACGTCGGCTGCGCGGCAATGCTGCGGCGGGGCTGATCGGCTATGCCACGGCGTCCTACGGGGTGGGGCAGATCATCGGCCCGCTGTTCGCGGCGCCCCTGGCGCAGCGCACTGGCTCGTTCGAGCAGCCACTGCTGGTTGCGGCGGCGGCATTGGCGCTCGGCGCGGTGCTGTTTGCGGTGGTCTGGTCGAAATCTCGTCGTCCGGTGACTGTCTGAGCTGCAATGCCCCTTCATTTATCACACGAATAGCATATAATTCGAGGCTCACGACCAAACGGGCGGGTACCAACCGCCCGTTTTTTTTGGTCTATGCATTCTTGATCATTCGTTGCGTTCGCCGAGGTTCAGGTATTCGCGGTGGCGGATATCGCGAATTCGGCGAATTGAGTATTTAAAAGGCACTTTCGAACACGTGGCATTGCAGCAAATAGTAGAACAAACCGTGGCCGGTCTTGGCTACGACCTGGTCGAGATCGAACGCTCGGCCGGGGGATTGCTGCGCGTGACGATTGATTTGCCCTGGGCGGCCCCCACCTCCGAAGCTGTGGCTGCGGGTGTGCCGGAACCCTTCGTGACGGTCGAAGACTGCGAGAAGGTGACGCGGCAACTGCAGTTCGCGCTCGAGGTCGATGGTGTCGATTACAAGCGGCTCGAGGTGTCCTCGCCCGGTATCGACAGGCCGCTGCGCAACGAGCAGGATTTCGAGCGTTTCGTGGGCGCGGTGATCGACATCACGCTCAAGGCGCCCATGGGCGTGGCGGCGGCGGGCCAGGTGTCTGCCACCCGCAAGAAATTTCGCGGCACGCTGGAGCGTGCTGAAAAGGCAGAAGGGGCTGACGCAGCCCCGGGCTGGCAAATCGTCTGGAGCGATGCGCCCGAGCCCAAGCCGGGTCAAAAAGTGAGCAAGAAGCGCGCGCCTGCACCGTTGCATGCGCTGGGCTTCGTATTGGACGAACTGCGCGATGCGCGGCTCGCGCCGATTGTGGATTTCAAGGGCCGCAGGGCCAAAACCCAACCGGGTTTTTCGGATATTGACGACGGAACGAACGTTCCTGACTGACAAGAGGAGTGGTGGCATGAATCGCGAAATGTTGATGTTGGTGGATGCGATCTCGCGCGAGAAGAACGTCGAACGCGACGTCGTCTTCGGCGCGGTCGAATCCGCACTGGCGCAAGCCACCAAGAAGCTCCATCAGGGTGATGTGGACATCCGCGTCGCCGTCGATCGCGACAGCGGCGACTACGAAACCTTCCGCCGCTGGCACGTCGTTCCCGACGAAGCCGGCCTGCAGCTGCCCGACCAGGAAATCCTCCTGTTCGAAGCCAAGGAAGAAATGTCGGACATCGAGGTCGGCGAGTACATCGAAGAAGCGGTGGACTCGGTGCCGATCGGCCGCATCGGCGCCATGGCCGCCAAGCAGGTGATCCTGCAGAAGATCCGCGACGCCGAGCGCGAGATGCTGCTCAACGACTTCATGTCGCGCGGCGACAAGATCTTCGTGGGCACCGTCAAGCGCCTCGACAAGGGCGACATCATCGTGGAGGCCGGCCGCGTCGAAGGGCGCCTGCGCCGCAGCGAGATGATTGCCAAGGAAAACCTGCGCAATGGCGACCGCGTGCGGGCCATGATCATGGAAGTCGACCTGACGCTGCGCGGCGCGCCGATCATCCTGTCGCGCTCGGCCCCCGAGTTCATGATCGAGCTGTTCCGCCAGGAAGTGCCCGAAATCGAACAGGGCCTGCTCGAAATCAAGAGCTGCGCCCGTGACCCGGGTTCGCGCGCCAAGATCGCCGTGCTCTCGCACGACAAGCGGGTCGATCCGATCGGCACCTGCGTCGGCGTGCGCGGCACCCGCGTGAATGCGGTCACGAACGAACTCGCCGGCGAGCGCGTCGACATCGTGCTGTGGAGCGAAGACCCGGCCCAATTCGTGATCGGCGCCCTGGCGCCGGCGAACGTGTCGTCCATCGTGGTGGACGAGGAAAAGCACGCCATGGACGTGGTGGTCGACGAGGAAAACCTCGCCATCGCCATCGGCCGCGGCGGCCAGAACGTGCGCCTGGCTTCCGACCTCACCGGTTGGAAGATCAACATCATGGACGCCAACGAGTCGGCCCAGAAGCAGGCGACCGAAACGGATGCCAGCCGCAAGCTCTTCATGGAAAAGCTCGATGTCGATGAAGAAATCGCCGACATCCTGATCGCCGAGGGCTTCAACAGCCTGGAAGAAGTCGCCTATGTGCCGATTTCCGAAATGCTCGAGATCGAAGCGTTCGACGAAGACACCATCAATGAGCTGCGCTCGCGTGCCAAGGATGCGCTGCTGACCATGGAAATCGCCAAGGAAGAGGGCGTCGAGACCCAGTCGCCGGTATCGCAGAACCTGCGCGACCTCGAAGGCCTGGACCCCGAGCTGATTCCCAAGTTGGCCGAAGCGGGTGTGAACACCCGTGACGACCTCGCCGACCTCGCGGTCGATGAACTCACCGAGATCACCGGCCACAGCGCCGATGACGCCAAAGCCCTCATCTTGAAAGCCCGCGAACATTGGTTCGCCGGCCAAGAGTGATGGCCATGGAGGCACGAAACCAATATGTCCAGTACCACTGTCGCCGAGTTCGCGAACGAGCTCAAGAAGACTCCCGAAACCTTGCTTGACCAGCTCAAGAGCGCAGGCGTGCCCAAAGCGGCACCCACCGATGCACTCACCGAGGCTGACAAGCAGCGCCTGCTCGGCTTTCTCAAAGCCAGCCACGGCACCGCCGAGCCCGAGCGCAAGAAGATCACGCTGACCAAGAAGTCGACCAGCGAGATCAAGCAGGCCGACGCCACCGGCCGCGCCCGCACCATCCAGGTCGAAGTGCGCAAGAAGCGCACTTTCATCCAGCGCGATGAAGGCCACCCGGCCGAGCCGGTGCAGCAAGCCGCCGAGGCGCCCGCCGCCGCGCCGGCCGAACCGCGCGTGGACGAGGCCGAACTGGCCCGCCGCGAGGAAGAGGCACGCCGCCAAGCCGAGCTGATCCGCCGCCAGGAAGAAGAACTGGTCGAGAAGCGCCGCCTCCGCGAAGAAGCCGAAGCCCGCGAACGCGAGCAGGCCGAAAAGGCCGAGCGCGCCGAGCAGGAGCAGGAAGCCGCACGCATCGCCGCCGAAAAGAAGGCTGCTGCCGAAGCCGCTGCCGTTGCGCCTGCCAAGGAAGCAGCCAAGCCGGTTGCAGCGCCTGCCGCAGCCGCTGCGGCCGCCGCCGAACAGCAAGCCGCCGATACCAAACTGGCCGCACAGACCGCCGCCACGCAAGCCAAGGAAGACGCGAAGGCCAAGGCCGCCGCCGAATCGAAGGCCCGTGCCGACGAGGAAGCCGCCCGCGCCAAGGACCTGGACGAGCGTCGCCGCAAGGCCCTCGCCGAGGCCGAAGCCATCCGGGCCATGATGAACGCACCGGCCCGCGTGCTGGTGCCGCACAAGGCGCCCGAGAAGCCGCAGCCCGAAAAGGCCGCGGTCAAGGGCACGCTGCACAAGCCAGCTACCCCCGCCGCGCGTCCTGGTGCGCCAGCCGCACCGGGTGCTGCTGCAGCCCCTGGCGCAGCAGCCGGTGCCGGCAAGGAAGTCAAGTCGGCCAAGCTTTCGTCGAGCTGGGCTGGTGATCCTGCCAAGAAGAAGGAAATCAAGACCCGCGGCGATGCCAGCGGTGGTGTCGGCCGCGGCAACTGGCGCGGAGGCCCGCGCGGCCGTCGCGGCAACGATCGCGGTGGTCACGAGGAACACGCACCGGCCGCACCGGTCGAGGCGCGCATCCTGGAAGTGCACGTGCCGGAAACCATCACGGTGGCCGAGCTCGCGCACAAGATGGCCGTGAAGGCCGGCGAAGTCATCAAGCAATTGATGAAGCTGGGCCAGATGGCGACCATCAACCAGTCGCTCGACCAGGACACGGCCATGATCCTGGTGGAGGAAATGGGTCACAACGCGGTGGTTGCCGCGCTGGACGATCCGGAAGCCTTCACCGACGAGGACGTGTCGGCGCAAACGGCGGAAGCCCTGCCGCGCGCACCGGTCGTGACCGTCATGGGTCACGTCGACCACGGCAAGACCTCGCTGCTCGACTACATCCGCCGCGCCAAGGTCGCTGCGGGCGAAGCCGGCGGCATCACGCAGCACATCGGTGCGTACCACGTCGAAACCGAACGCGGCATGGTGTCGTTCCTCGACACCCCGGGTCACGAGGCGTTCACCGCCATGCGTGCCCGCGGTGCGCAGGCCACCGACATCGTGATCCTGGTGGTGGCGGCCGACGACGGCGTCATGCCCCAGACCAAGGAAGCCATCAAGCACGCGAAGGCTGCTGGTGTGCCGATCGTGGTTGCGATCAACAAGGTGGACAAGCCCGACGCCAACCTGGACCGCGTCAAGCAGGAACTGGTGGCCGAAGAGGTCGTGCCTGAAGAGTACGGCGGCGACGTGCCGTTCGTGCCGGTGTCGGCCAAGACCGGCCAGGGCATCGACGACCTGCTCGAACAGGTGCTGCTGCAGGCCGAAGTGCTGGAACTCAAGGCGCCGGTGGATGCCGCCGCCAAGGGCCTGGTCATCGAAGCGCAGCTCGACAAGGGCCGCGGTCCGGTCGCGACCGTGCTGGTGCAGTCCGGCACGCTCAAGACCGGCGACGTGGTGCTGGCCGGCTCGACCTATGGCCGCGTGCGCGCCATGCTGGACGAAGACGGCAAGACCATCAAGACCGCGGGTCCGTCGATTCCGGTCGAGATCCAGGGCCTGACCGAAGTGCCGCAAGCGGGCGACGAGTTCATGGTGATGGCCGACGAGCGCCGTGCGCGCGAAATCGCCACTTACCGTGCCGGCAAGTTCCGCAACACGAAGCTGGCAAAGGCCCAGGCCGCGAACCTGCAGAACATGTTCACCGACCTGTCGGCGGGCGAAGTGCAGACGCTGCGGATCATCATCAAGGCCGACGTGCAGGGCTCGCAGGAAGCGCTGGCCCAGTCGCTGCTCAAGCTGGCGAACGAGGAAGTCAAGGTTCAGATGGTGTACGCCGGCGTCGGCGGCATCAGCGAAAGCGACATCAACCTCGCCATCGCCTCCAAGGCGATCGTGATCGGCTTCAACGTGCGTGCCGATTCCGGTGCGCGCAAGCTGGCCGAGAGCAACGGCGTGCAACTGAACTACTACAGCATCATTTACGACGCTGTGGACGAGATCAAGGTTGCGATGTCGGGCATGCTGGCTCCGGAGCGCCGCGAAGAGATCATCGGCTCGGCCGAGATCCGCACGGTGTTCGTGGCTTCGAAGATCGGTACGGTCGCAGGTTCGTACATCACCTCGGGCTCGGTCAACCGCAGTGCGCATTTCCGCCTGCTGCGCGACAACGTGGTGATCTACACCGGCGAAGTCGACTCGATCAAGCGCATGAAGGACGATGTCCGCGAAGTCCGCGAAGGTTTTGAGTGCGGTATCAAGCTCAAGAACTACAACGACATCAAAGAGGGCGATCAACTCGAATTCTTTGAAATCAAGGAAATCGCCCGGACGCTGTAAGCGTTCGATGCGACCGAGTCAATGCCCAAAAGAAAAGCAGCAGCCCCAAACCGCGCCTTCAAGGTCGCCGACCAGATCCAGCGGGATCTGACGGAGTTGATCGCGCGCGAGTTGAAGGACCCGCGCGTGGGCATGGTCACGATCCAGGCGGTCGAGGTCACGCCCGACTATGCGCACGCGAAGATCTACTTCAGCATGCTCACGGGCGACGTTGACGAGACCACCGCAGCGCTCAACCAGGCCGCGGGGTTCCTCCGCAACGGCCTGTTCAAGCGCCTCCATATCCACACCGTGCCGACGCTGCACTTCCTGTTCGACCGCACCACCGAGCGTGCGGCCGACATGAATGCGCTCATCGCGCAGGCTGTCGCTTCCCGTTCGAAAGACGAATAGCGATGAATGCGCCACGCACAAGGGTGCAGCGGCGCCCTGTGCATGGGGTGTTGTTGCTCGACAAACCGCTGGGACTCTCCAGCAACCAGGCCTTGCAGAAGGCCAAGTGGTTGCTGCGCGCCGAAAAGGCGGGCCATACCGGCACGCTCGATCCGCTGGCCACCGGCGTCCTGCCGCTGTGCTTTGGCGCAGCCACCAAGTTCAGCCAGCTGCACCTGGATGCGGACAAGACCTACGAAGCCACGGCACGCCTGGGCATCAAGACCTCGACCGGCGACGCCGAGGGCGAGGTGATTGCCGAGCGTCCGGTGCATGTCACTGCGGAAGACCTGGCCCGCGCCGAGGCGCAGTTCACCGGTCCGATCCGCCAGGTTCCGCCGATGCACAGCGCCCTCAAGAAGGACGGCAAGGCGCTCTACGAATATGCCCGTGAAGGCATCGAGATCGAACGCGCACCGCGCGACGTGGTGATCCACGCCTTGAAGATCACCCAGGCCGCTTCCGAATCGGCTGGCAACGCGATCCGCATCGTGGCCTCGGTGAGCAAGGGCACCTACATCCGCACACTGGGCGAAGACATCGGCGAGGCGCTGGGCTGTGGCGCGCACCTCACGTCGCTGCGCCGCACGGCCACCGGCGGTTTCGGCGTGGCGCAGTGCATCACGCTCGAAGCGCTCGAAGCCATGGACGAGGAAGAGCGGCTGGCCCGGTTGTTGCCTGCCGAATCCCTGGTCGAGGGCCACACGATCGTCATGCTCGGCAGCGAAGATGCGGGGCGCTTTTTGTCCGGCCTGCGCCGCCGTGGCTCCTGGTCTGACGCCGACCATGTGGCGGTGTTCGGCGACACGCCGCCTGCCTTCCTCGGTACGGCGCACATCGCCGCCAACGAACTGATCCCGGGGCGCTTGCTGAACCCCATCGAAATTCAGCAAATTCTTTTGAACGCACAACAGACAGAAGCGACACCATGAGTACCAAGCAAATCCGCAATATCGCCATCATTGCCCACGTGGACCATGGCAAGACCACCATGGTCGACCAGTTGCTGCGCCAGTCGGGCACCTTCGCCGATCACGAGAAGGTCGTCGACACGGTGATGGACAACAACGCCATCGAAAAGGAACGTGGCATCACGATCCTGGCCAAGAACTGCGCCGTGACCTGGGAAGGCACGCACATCAACATCGTCGACACCCCGGGCCACGCGGACTTCGGCGGTGAAGTGGAACGCGCGCTGTCGATGGTCGACGGCGTGGTGCTGCTGATCGACGCGCAGGAAGGCCCGATGCCGCAGACGCGCTTCGTGACCAAGAAGGCGCTGGCCCTGGGCCTGAAGCCCATCCTGGTCGTGAACAAGGTCGACAAGCCCGGCGCCAACCCCGACAAGGTGGTCAACGCCGCCTTTGACCTGTTCGACAAGCTCGGCGCGACCGACGAACAGCTCGACTTCCCCGTGGTGTACGCCTCGGGCATCAACGGTTGGTCGTCGCTCGAAGAAGGCGCTCCCGGCGAGCAGTGGGGCCCTGACATGTCGGCCCTGTTCAACACCATCCTGAAGCACGTGCCGGCACAGAAGGGCGACCCTGCAGCGCCGCTGCAACTGCAGATCTCCGCGCTCGACTTCTCGACCTTCGTCGGCCGCATCGGCGTGGGCCGCATCAGCCAGGGCACGCTGCGTCCGATGATGGACGTGGTGGTCATGGAAGGTCCGGACGGCAAGGCCGTCAAGGGCCGCGTCAACCAGGTGCTGACCTTCCAGGGCCTGGACCGTGTGCAGACCACCGAAGCCGGCCCGGGCGAGATCGTGCTGATCAACGGCATCACTGACATCGGCATCGGCGTGACCGTGACCGACCCCACCAATCCGGCGCCGCTGCCGATGCTCAAGGTCGACGAACCGACCCTGACCATGAACTTCTGCGTGAACACCAGCCCGCTGGCCGGCCGCGAAGGCAAGTTCGTCACCAGCCGCCAGATCTGGGACCGCCTGCAGAAGGAACTGCAGCACAACGTCGCGCTGCGCGTGAACGAGACCGACGAAGAAGGCATCTTCGAAGTGATGGGCCGCGGCGAACTGCACCTGACCATCCTGCTGGAAAACATGCGCCGCGAAGGCTATGAAATGGCCGTGTCGAAGCCGCGCGTGGTGTTCCGCACCGTCAACGGCGAAAAGCACGAACCCATCGAACTGGTGACCGCAGACATCGAGGACCAGCACCAGGGCGGCGTGATGCAGGCCCTGGGCGAGCGCAAGGGCGAGCTGGTCAACATGGAACCGGACGGCCGCGGCCGTGTGCGCCTGGAGTACCGCATTCCGGCGCGTGGCCTGATCGGCTTCACCAACGAATTCCTGAACCTGACGCGTGGCTCGGGCCTCATCAGCAACATCTTCGACAGCTACGAGCCGCACAAGGGCGACATCGGCAGCCGCAAGAACGGCGTGCTGATCTCGATGGACGACGGTGAAATCTTCACCTACGCCCTGGGCAAGCTGGACGACCGCGGCCGCATGTTCGTGCGCGCCAACGACCCGGTGTACGAAGGCATGATCGTGGGCATCCACAGCCGCGACAACGACCTGGTGGTGAACGCCACGCGCACCAAGCAGCTGACGAACTTCCGCGTCTCGGGCAAGGAAGACGCGATCAAGATCACGCCCCCGATCGACCTCACGCTCGAATACGGCGTGGAATTCATCGAGGACGACGAGCTGGTCGAAATCACGCCCAAGAGCGTGCGTCTTCGCAAGCGCTTCCTGAAGGAACACGAGCGCAAGCGCGCCGGCCGCGACACGTCGATGGGCTGACCGTCTGCGGGTTGCATGCGCCTGACGCACGGCGGGGCTGTGTGGCTGATGGTCGTCGTGACCCTGATGTGGGGCACGGCGGGCGTCGTCACACGGCACCTCGCAGAGGCGCACAGTTTCGAGATCACCTTCTGGCGCAGCCTCTTCACGACGCTGGCGCTGCTGGTGATCTTGCCGCTTTGGCGGGGGCGCGCCGCGTTCACGCAGTTGCGCAGCGGCGGGCGCGAACTCTGGATCTCGGGCGTCTGCTGGGCCGTGATGTTCACGGCCTTCATGGTGGCGCTCACGATGGCTTCGACGGCGAGCGTGCTGGTCACGATGTCGCTCGGGCCGCTGCTCACCGCGCTCGCGGCGCGCATCTTCATCGGCCACCGCCTTCCTGCCCGCACCTGGGCGGCCATCGTGGTGGCCGGGCTGGGCATTGGCTGGATGTACGGCACGCAGCTGATGCAGGGTGGGGCGGGCGGTAGTTCGCTGCTCGGCACCCTGGTCGCGCTGTGCGTGCCGTTGGCCGGCGCCACCAACTGGACGGTGGTTCAACATGCGCAGGCCAAGGGACATGACATCGACCTGGTGCCCGCCGTGCTGATCGGCGCGGTGCTCACCGCCTTGTTCACCTTGCCCTTTGCCTTGCCGTTCCAGGCGAGTGCGCACGACCTCGGCCTGCTGGCCTTCCTGGGCGTGTTCCAGCTGGCCATTCCCTGCGTGCTGTCGGTGCTCTGCGCGCAAGTGCTGAAGGCGCCTGAAGTGGCCTTGCTGGCGCTGCTCGAAGTGATCTTCGGCATCGCGCTGGCCTGGATCGGCGCGGACGAGGCGCCGGCGGCGAGCGTGTTGACCGGCGGTGCGCTCGTCATCGGCGCGCTGGTGTTCAACGAACTGCTGGCGCTGCGTGGGCGCCGCACGACGGTGGCCGACACCGCAGTGCCGGGCGCGCACTAGGCGCCCGAAGACCTACTCGGGCATCGCAACGGCGTCCGTCACGCCCAGGCCGATAAGTCGGGCCTCCGTCACTGCCCGGGTAAAGCGCTTCGCAAAATCGTCGCTCATGCGCCAGTTGCCGTTGTCCTGCACGAAGGTGAACTCGCCGATCAGCGGCAGCGACTGCGCACGACCGATGGTGGCCAGCAGGCTGTCGTTGTATTCGACGACCAACGGACAGACTCGGCTCACGCCGTCTTCATGCACGCGGCAGGGGCCGGTAGGTTCGAAATCGGCGATTTCGCGTTCGCGGTCGGCGTCGGTGACCACGAGGCCGGTGGTGGAACGCTGGCGGGCGCGCTGGCGTTCGAGCTGGCGCTGAAGCATCGCCGCGGCGGGCGAACTCGACTGCACGGCGGTCACGCCGTCACGGAAGGCCTTCTCCGCTGCCACGCGCCCGATAGGCTCGGCGTTGTAGAGCGGCTTGCCTTTGGCATCCAGATTGCCGAAGCGAGCCTCCACGATGACCGGGTCGGCACCGCGCACCATCATCTTGTCGTCGTCGGCAGAGGTCGGGCCGATCGTGTACGCGATCGACTTGGTCTCGTCGCCCCGGGCCATCGTCGCCATGCAACCTCGGATGCGCTCGTCCTTGCGGTAGCCGATTTCGCGCAGTCCGCTCAGGGTCGGGATGCCGACTTCGCGCAGGCCCTGGGTGCGCGCGTCGATCGATACGCGGAGCATCAGGCTCTCCAGCGTCTTGTGCGTGGTGTCGGCGTTGCAGGCCGGCACGCCTTCCGGCGCGAAGAAGTACCAGCCGAGGCCGCCCACGACCGCCAGCGTGACCAGTCGGGAGAGCCAGGCACCCCGGCGCCGCTTGCCTTGCGCGGCGGACCGCCACGCGCCGACTGCCTTTTCGTCGGCCGCGATCTCTTCTTGCGCCTCGGCCACGATGCGGGCCCGGTCCGCTGCCATGGCAAAGGCCGGCTCGGCCGCGACCTCGGCGCATGTGACCTCGAAAAGCTCCTTCTCGAGTGGCCCGTCGATCACCATCCAGGCCAGCGTGGCGGCCGGTGCGGCGGCCACGCTGCCGACCAGCGGCGTTTCTTCGAGGGCCATGTCCCGTGTCTCGGCATCGACGAGGCCGTCATTGAAGAGCGCGTTCACCGCTTCGTGCGTGATGCCGCGGTCGCCGAGCTCCACGAATTCCTCGGCGTCATAGGCGACCTCGGCCGCATCGTCGGCGGTGGCGACGGGCGGCGAAGCCTCCTCGAGCCGTTCGACGGCAGCGTCGATTTCTTCCTGGGTGACAAGGCCCTTCACGCACATCCAGGCCAGCGCGTGCGTAGGGCCGGGAATCGGCGGGAGTGTGGCGGTCTCGGGATGGGCGAGCACGGCGTCGTGCTGCGCGTCGGTGATCAGGCCGTAGGAGAGAAGGGCGAGGAACGCATCCGGATTCGCAGCTGCAGGATTCATGCGGCGATTCTGCCGTGGCGCAGGCGCCAATAAAAAAGGCCCCGGCGTGAGCCGGAGCCTTTGCGATCAGGTGACTGCCGTGCCGGTCAGGGGCGGGCGATCTTCCAGTTGCCGCCCACGCCGTCGCCGGTCTTGTCGCCCGGCTTGGCATCCTTGGCCCAGTAGTACAGCGGCCAGCCCTTGTAGGCCCATTGGCGCTTGGCGTCTTCGCGAATGATGATGGTGTAGCCGCCGATGGGCTTGGCGGTGTCGGCCACGGGGAGCGGCGGCCAGTTGGCTGCGCACTGGGCGTTGCAGACGGAGGTGCCGCTGCCGGCCGTGTCCTTGGTGAAGGTGTAGAGCGTCATGCCGTTCGGTCCGACCAGCACGCCGTCGGCGGTGCGGGTGGGCGTATCGGGGGCGCTGGCGGTCTTGTTGGACATGCCGCCGCAGCCGGCGAGCAGGGCCGCCGCGAGGATCGAGGCGCTGAGCAATTTCATGCAGTTTCTCCTTCGGTTGAAAAATCGCGAAAACAAACAAGGCAAGCGGGTTGTTGCGCGAGCCGGCAGTTTATGCCGGCCTCACGACAAATCGCGGTAGGCGAGGGTCGCGAGTTTCAGCAAAACATCACGCGGTAGCTTGCCGGCAACGGCATACCCGAAGCCCTGGTCGACCCAGTAGAAACTCGGCACCGGGCCTTCGGAGGCGAAGCGGAAGGCGGTTTCCTTCAGCGCGGCCGACGACGATCCCGCGGCCTGCGCGTCGAGGGTCCCGATGTAGAGCGTGATGCGCTCGCCCGCCGCGTCTTCGAACATGAACTGGGCGCGTGCGCCGGTTTCCCCAGGCAGCAGACGGCCGCCGACGAGCGTGTATCCCAGGGTGCTCAGGTCGGGCACCTTGAGCGGCCTGTCGAGGCGCTTCGAGAGCCATTGCACGAGGTGCTGCTGCTCGGAAGCGGCCACTTCGACCGGGTGTCTTTTCTCGGGCGCGTAGACGACATGGGCGATCGACGCGTCGTGCACGAACTCGCGCATCGCGGGCGCCTTGGCCAGCACGGCCGACGGGTTGCGCGATGCCGACCATTGCGCGTTGCCGAGCCAGCCCGCGGCAAACGCGACGAGCACACCGGCCGCCATGCCGCCCCAGCGCATCCAGCTGCTGCGCCGGGCCTGCCGGGGCAGGTTGCGGTCGAGTGCGCTCATCAGCGGCGCCGGAATGGGGGCGTCCAGCAGTTCGCCATGCAAGCGGCGCAGGGCATCGCGTTGCGTGTGCCAGGCCGCGACCTTCGCTGCCATGGCCGGGTCGCGCGCCAGAGCCTCCTCGACCGCGAGCCGGCGATCCGGGCCGAGCTGGCCGTCGACCAGCGCATGCAATTCGTCGTCGGTGACATCGATGGGGGGCGGGGCGGGGCGGTTCATGGTGCGGCGGCGGGTTTCACTTGAGGCGGCGGAGGCCCGGACGATGCGGGGCGGCGGCACCGTCGAGCAGTTCTTGCAGCCGCACGCGGGCGCGCGAGAGGCGCGACATCACGGTACCGGCGGGAATGCCCAGCACCTTCGCCACCTCGGCATAGGACATGTCTTCGAGCGTCACCAGCAGAAGCACGGCGCGCTGTTCCTCGGGCAATTGCAGCAGGCAGCGCTGCAGGTCGAGGCTCGCGCCCTGGTCGCGGCCCGGATCGATGCCACCATGCAACTCGTGCGTGGCATCGTCCAGCGGCACCACGCTGTGCGGCGGCGGCGTGCGCCGCACCTGGCTCGCGAAGATGTTGTGCATGACCGTGAAGAGCCATGCGCGCAGGTCGCTCCCCACCACCCAGAGCCGCCACTTGCTGCAGGCCCGCTCGAGGGTGTCCTGCACCAGGTCGTCGGCCGCCCACGTGTTGCCCGTGAGCGCGCGCGCATAGCGGCGCAGGCTCGGGATGTGGTCGACCAGCAGGCGGGCGTCCATGGGTGGGCCGGGAGCGGGGGCGGATCAGGGCTTGGCGGTCTTCCAGTTGCCGCCCACCCCGTCGCCGGTCTTGTCGCCCGGCTTGGTGTCCTTCACCCAGTAGTAGAGCGGCCAGCCCTTGGCAGCCCACTGCTTCTTGCCATCGTCGCGCGTGACGATGGTGAAGTCGCCGCTTGGCTTGTCGCTGTCGGCGGCCATGAAGGGCGGCCAGTTGGTGGCGCAGCCGCCATTGCAGACGGACTTGCCGTTGCCGGCGGTGTCTTTCTCGAAGGTGTAGAGCGTCATGCCGTTCGCGCCGACCAGCGCGCCATCGGCGGGTTTGGGTTGGGCGAATGCGGGGAGGGCGAGCAGGCTGCCGAGCAAGGCAGCGGCGATGCTGACGGAGGAAATGCGAGAAGCGCGGAATGGCGACATGGAAAGACTCCTGGGTTGGATGGCATCGGCAATCCGATGACACCGCACAAACGCCTGCAGAGCGCGTTTTATTCCATGCCGCGCAAAAAAAGAACGATCAGCGGCTGCGGCTCTTCATCGCGCGCTCGACCTCGCGCTTGCCTTCGCGGTCCTTGATGGTGTCGCGCTTGTCGTGCTCGGCCTTGCCCTTGGCCAGTGCGATGTCGCATTTGACCTTGCCCGCCTTCCAGTGCAGGTTGAGCGGCACCAGCGTGTAGCCCTTTTGCTCGACCTTGCCGACCAGCCGGCGGATTTCTTCCTTGTGCAGCAGCAGCTTCTTGGTGCGGATGGAGTCGGGGTTGACGTGCGTCGAAGCGCTCTTGAGCGGGTTGATCTGCAGGCCCACGACGTACAACTCGCCGTCGCGGATCACCACGTAGCCGTCGGTGAGCTGCACCTTGCCTTCGCGCAGCGACTTGACTTCCCAGCCTTCGAGCACCATGCCGGCCTCGAAGCGTTCTTCGAAGAAATAGTTGTACGCGGCCTTCTTGTTGTCGGCAATGCGGGAGGAGGTATCTTGTTTCTTTGTGGCCATGGCTCGGAAAGGTGGGGGCGCATGGCTTCAATACAATCCGTCGCGCACGCTGCACCGATTCTATGAAAACAGTCAACAAGTCCGTCCTCATCTGGTACAGCGCCGAAGAGATGTACGCGCTCGTCACCGATGTGGCGAAGTATCCGCAGTTCCTTCCGTGGTGCGACAAGGCCCGGATCATCGAAGAGGACGAAGCCGGCATGACCGCCGAAGTCGGCCTCTCCTTCGGCGGCTTTCACCAGAGCTTCACCACCCGCAACACGCATGTGCCGGGACGCGAGGTGCAGCTCAAGCTGGTCGACGGGCCGTTCTCCAACCTCGACGGCAACTGGAAGTTCGTGCCCGTGGGCGAAGCGGGCGAACGCGCCTGCCGCGTCGAGCTGCACATGAGCTACGGCTTCAGCAACTTCGCCCTGCAGGCGCTCGTGGGGCCGGTGTTCGACACCATCGCATCGAGCCTGGTCGAGGCTTTTGTCAAGCGTGCCGAGCAGGTCTACGGCACTCCCTGAATGATCGAGGTCACGCTGACTTGCTCGCCCGCGGCACGCGAGGTGTTCGAGCAGGTCCTGCAGCTCGAAGAAGGCATCGTCCTGAGCGACGCGGTGCAGGCGAGCGGATTGTCTCAGCGCTTCCCCGATCTCGATTGGCGGCATGCCATGACACCGGGTGTCTGGGGCCGGACGGTCGAGTGGAGCCAGGTGCTGAAAGACGGCGATCGCGTCGAACTGTGCCGGCCGCTCACGGTCGATCCGAAGGTGGCGCGCCGCGAGCGCTTCAAGCGCCAGGGCGCGCGGGGCACCGGCCTCTTCGCGAGCCAGCGCAAGGGCGGCAAGACCGGCTACTGAGGCAGCCGGTTCCGCCGGTCTTTTATTTGCAGTCGCTGTCGATGACCGACTGAATCCGCTTCTGCTCGGCCACGCGCGCGCTGTCGTCCATGATCTCGCGCTCGCCCTTGGCGTTCACCTTCGCAATGCGCATGCCGCTGTCGAGCGTGGATTTGCCTTCGCGGGCACGAGCGCAGTTGTCGGCCTTGGCCTTGGCGACCTTCGCCTCTTCGGCAGCGCGCTTGGCCTTCTCTTCAGCCTCGGCCTTCTTGGTCTTTTCCTCGAGCTCCTTGTCGACGCCGCTCGGCTTGGGCGCCGCGGCGCTTTCGCGCGCCTTGGGCGCTGCCGCCTCGGTGCCCTCGGTCGCCGGGGCGTCAATGCCAGTGGCCGGCCGCGGTGGCGGCGTACCCGAACGGCGCAGGATGTTCTTCTCGGGAACGTCGGGCGGCGGCGCCTGGTCGCTGAAGACCTTCTTGCCGTTCTTGTCGATCCATTGCCATTGCGCGCTCGCAGAGAGCGGCAGCGCCACGACACATCCCACCAGCAGCCAGTGCATGAATTTCATCCCCGAAGTTTAGCCTCGCCTTACTTCTTGCAACATCCTTGATGGGTGCTTTTGCAACGGTCCGAAAAAGCCCGGGCCGGCGAACGACTCGGGAGCCTCGTTACAATCCGTCTTTTGGAGCTTCACTCATGCGCCTTCTCGGCAAAGCGCTCACCTTCGACGACGTGTTGTTGGTGCCAGCGTTCTCCCAGGTCCTGCCCAAGGACACCTCCCTCGCCACCAAACTCTCCCGCAACATCACGCTGAACCTGCCGCTCGTCTCGGCGGCCATGGACACCGTGACAGAAGCCCGCCTCGCGATCGCCATCGCGCAGGAGGGCGGCATGGGAATCGTGCACAAGAACCTCACCGCGCAACAGCAGGCCGCCGAAGTGGCCCGCGTGAAGCGCTATGAATCGGGCGTGCTGCGCGACCCGGTGGTGATCACGCCGACGCACTCGGTGCGCCAGGTGATGGCGCTGTCCGACCAGCTCGGCATCTCCGGGTTTCCGGTGATCGACGGCGGCAAGGTGGTCGGCATCGTGACGGGGCGCGACCTGCGCTTCGAAACCCGCTACGACGTGCCCGTCAGCGAAATCATGACGCAGCGCGACAAGCTCATCACCGTGCCCGATGGCACCACGCTCGCCGATGCCAAGGCGCTGCTCAACAAGTACAAGCTCGAGCGCCTTCTGGTCATCAACAGCGACTGGGAGCTCAAGGGCCTCATCACCGTCAAGGACATCACCAAGCAGACCAGCTTCCCCAATGCCGCACGTGACCCGAGCGGGCGCCTGCGCGTAGGCGCGGCAGTCGGCGTGGGCGACGGCACCGAGGAGCGCGTCGAAGCGCTGGTGAAGGCCGGGGTCGATGCCATCGTGGTCGATACCGCCCACGGCCACAGCGCCGGCGTGATCGAGCGTGTGCGCTGGGTCAAGCGCAACTATCCGCAGGTCGACGTGATCGGCGGCAACATCGCCACCGGCGACGCAGCGCGTGCGCTGGCCGATGTCGGCGCCGACGCGGTCAAGGTCGGCATCGGCCCGGGCTCCATCTGCACCACCCGCATCGTGGCGGGCGTGGGCGTGCCGCAGATCATGGCGGTCGACAGCGTGGCCACCGCGCTGCAGGGCACGGGCGTTCCGCTGATCTCCGACGGCGGCGTGCGCTACTCGGGCGACATCGCCAAGGCCATCGCCGCCGGTGCGAGCACCGTGATGATGGGCAGCATGTTCGCCGGCACCGAAGAGGCCCCCGGCGAAATCGTGCTGTACCAGGGCCGCAGCTACAAGAGCTACCGCGGCATGGGCTCCATCGGCGCGATGCAGCAGGGCAGTGCCGACCGCTACTTCCAGGAATCGACCACCGGCAACCCCAACACCGACAAGCTCGTGCCCGAGGGCATCGAAGGCCGCGTGCCCTACAAGGGCTCGATCGTCTCCATCGTCTACCAGATGGCCGGCGGCGTGCGCGCCAGCATGGGCTACTGCGGCTGCGCCACCATCGCGGACATGCAGAACAAGGCCGAGTTCGTCGAGATCACGACCGCCGGCATCCGTGAGAGCCACGTGCACGACGTGCAGATCACCAAGGAAGCCCCGAACTACCGGGCTGAATAAGCCCAATCTGGCCAGACCTTGAAAGTCAGGCCAGATTCGGTTTAAAATTTGGGCCAGATTCAAATTTTCTGGCCCAAATGCAATCCATCGGCATCGCTGAAGCCAAGAACAACTTCTCGGCCCTGATCGACTCGGTCGAAAAGGGCGAGGAGGTTCGCATCACCCGCCACGGCAAAGAAGTGGTGCGCATGCTGCCGGTGCGCCGCAAGCCCGTCATCACCGACGAGCAGATCGAGCGCGAACTCGGCCAGATCGACGCGCTGCACGCCACCATCCAGCCGGGCCTTTCCATTCGCGCACTGCTCGACGAAGGGCGCCAATCGTGACAGCCTTCGTCATGGACGCTTCCGTCACCGCCGCCTGGCTCTTGCCCGACCAGGCCAGCGAACACACCCGCAAGCTCTACGCCGCCATCCGCCGCGACGAGGTCGAGCCGCAGGCGCCCAACGCCTGGCAATGGGAGTGCGCCAACATCCTTGCGAACGGCGTGCGCAGCGGCCGCATTCCGACGTCTGCTGTCGAGGGGCTGTGGAGCGTGCTCGACGCCATCCGCCATCGCGTCGAACTGCACGAACTCGCGCCCGCCCAGCACAAGGCCGTGCTCGCAGTGGCCATCGACGCCGGAATCTCGACCTACGACGCGGGCTACCTCTGGCTCGCCAAATCGCTCAATCTCCCGCTCGCCACCTTCGACGAGCACCTCATCCAGGCAGCGCCCAAGGCGGGCGTGAAGCTGTTCGACATTTCAACGCTCTGAGTCCTCTCGCCATGCAACACGACAAGATCCTTATCCTCGACTTCGGCTCGCAAGTCACGCAGCTCATTGCACGCCGCGTGCGCGAGGCGCATGTGCTGAGCGAAGTGCATCCCTGCGACGTCACCGACGGATGGGTGCGCGAATACGCCGCCGACGGCCACTTGAAGGGCGTGATCCTTTCGGGCAGCCACGCCAGCGTGTACGAGGAAACCACGGACAAGTGCCCGCAAGCGGTGTTCGACCTCGGCATTCCGGTGCTCGGCATCTGCTACGGCATGCAGACCATGGCGCACCAGTTGGGCGGCAAGGTCGAAGGCGGTCACAAGCGCGAGTTCGGCTTCGCCGCCGTGCGTGCGCATGGCCACACCGCGCTGCTGAAGGACATCACCGACTTCACCACGCCCGAAGGCCACGGCATGCTCAACGTGTGGATGAGCCATGGCGACAAGGTCACCGAGCTGCCCCCGGGATTCAAGCTCATGGCGAGCACCGACAGCTGCCCCATCGCCGGCATGGCCGACGAGGCGCGCCGCTACTACGCGCTGCAGTTCCACCCCGAAGTCACGCACACGGTGCAGGGCAAGGCGATCATCGAGCGCTTCGTGCTCGGCATCTGCGAAGCCAAGCCCGACTGGGTGATGCGCGATCACATCGCCGAAGCCGTGCAGAAGATCCGCGAGCAGGTGGGCGATGAAGAAGTCATCCTCGGCCTCTCGGGCGGTGTGGATTCGAGCGTGGCCGCCGCGCTCATCCACCGCGCCATCGGCGACCAGCTGACCTGCGTTTTCGTCGACCATGGCCTTCTGCGCCTGAACGAAGGCGACATGGTCATGGAAATGTTCGAAGGCAAGCTGCACGCGAAGGTGATTCGCGTGGACGCCAGCGACCTGTTCCTCGGCAAGCTCGCGGGCGTGAGCGACCCTGAAGCCAAGCGCAAGATCATCGGCGGCGAGTTCGTCACCGTGTTCAAGCAGGAAGCCGCGAAACTCAAGGCCGGCGATGGCGGCCACAAGGGCGCGACCTTCCTCGCACAGGGCACGATCTACCCTGACGTCATCGAATCGGGGGGCGCGAAGAGCAAGAAGGCCGTCACCATCAAGAGCCACCACAACGTGGGTGGCCTGCCCGAGCAACTGGGCCTGAAGCTGCTCGAACCGCTGCGCGATTTGTTCAAGGACGAAGTGCGCGAACTCGGCGTGGCGCTCGGCCTGCCGCCGGAGATGGTCTACCGTCATCCGTTCCCCGGCCCGGGCCTGGGCGTGCGCATCCTGGGCGAAGTGAAGAAAGAATACGCCGACCTGCTGCGCCGCGCCGACGCGATCTTCATCGAGGAGCTGCGCAACTTCAAGGACGAGAGCGGCAAGACCTGGTACGACCTCACGAGCCAGGCCTTCACCGTGTTCCTGCCCGTCAAGAGCGTGGGGGTGATGGGCGACGGCCGCACCTACGACTACGTCGTCGCACTGCGCGCCGTGCAGACCAGCGACTTCATGACGGCCGACTGGGCGGAGCTGCCGTATGCGCTGCTCAAGAAGGTATCGGGCCGCATCATCAATGAGGTGCGCGGCATCAACCGCGTGACCTACGACGTGTCGAGCAAGCCGCCGGCGACGATCGAGTGGGAGTGATCCGCCGGGTGCACGCTCAGAGGCTCAGTCCTTGGCGCGCACCCACCACGCACCGCCCGCCTGCGGCGCCTCGAGTGCCACGCGCTCGCCCATCATCGGCGTAGCCAGCTTCACATCACGCGCCTTCGCCAGCGCTTGAATCCGCTCGAACGGCTCGTCCCAGGGATGCAGCGCCAGGTCGAACGTCCCGTTGTGCACCGGCAGCAGCCAACGCCCCCGCAGGTCCAGATGCGCCTGCAGCGTCTCTTCCGGCTGCATGTGAACGTCGGCCCACTGCTTGTCGTACGCGCCAGTCTCGATCATCGTCATGTCGAAGGGGCCGTAGCGGTCGCCGATGGTCTTGAAGTCGGCGTGGTAGCCGGTGTCGCCGCTGAAGAAAATCCGCAGATCGCCGGCCATGATCACCCACGACGCCCAGAGCGTGCGGTCTTCGTCGAGCAGGGTGCGGCCCGAGAAGTGCTGCGCCGGCACCGCTGCCAGCCGGACGCCGCCGACCTTCGTTTCCTCCCACCAGTCGAGCTGCCGGACCCGAGCCGGATCGACGCCCCACGCGATCAGGCGCTCGCCCACGCCGAGCGGCGTGATGAACACTTCGACCTTCGGCGCGAGCCGCGCGATGGCCGCACGGTCCAGGTGGTCGAAGTGGTCGTGCGAGAGGATCACGCCCTTGATCGGCGGCAGGGCGTCGATGTCGATCGGCGTCGCATGGAATCGCTTCGGGCCGGCCCACTGCACCGGCGACGCGCGCTCGGAGAAGACCGGGTCGGTGAGCCAGAACTCGCCGTCCAGCTTGAGCAGCAAGGTCGAATGGCCGAGGCGGTACAGGCTGCCGTCCGGCGCCTCGAGGAGTGCGGCCGTCGTCAGCGGGCGCACCGGAATCGGCGTGCTCGGCACGGTCGTGTCGCTCTTGCCGGTCAGGAACTGCCAGCCGATCGCGACGGTCTTCAGGAAACCCATCGGCGCGCGCGGCACGACGTTGCGGTAGATGCCGTCGCGCTGCTGCGGTGACTTTGGGTTGGCTGCGAGGCGCGGACCGCAGGCGCAGAGCGAAGAGGTGGACATGGCGATGACTCCGATCAAGAAAAGTTGGCGAAGGTGAGAGGGCTTGCGCTTCATTCGAAGAAGCTCACGATCGAGGCGCAGCCGGCGCCGGTCCGCCGCACACCAGGCGCACGGCGATGCGGATGCCGGCCTGGTACTCGGCCGGCGTCCGGGCGTAGTGCTTGAGGCCGTGCGAGGCCGCGTACAGGTGCTGTGCGAGCGACTTGGCCGTGAGGCCCGCGGCGCGCCAGGGCACGGCGGTCCCGGCCGACTGGATCGCCCGCGCGAGCTCCTTGGGCACGACCTGATCGAACTCTTCCAGCACCGGACCGACGAGTTCGCGCGCGGTCGCAACGATCTCGCCCATGTGTTCCAGCGACATCTGAGAGCCGTCGTTCTGCGCATGCAGCGCCGCGAAGGCACCGATCAGTCGTTCCTCGATCGGCAGGTCCTCCCGCGCCAGTGCGGCCCGCATGGCCGCGAGGCCCTGCTGCGCGAACCAGGTGACGGCTTCCTTGAAGAGCTCGTCCTTCGACGTGAAGTGCAGGTAGAGGCCCTGGCGGGAAATGCCGGCGGCGCGCGCGAGGTCGTCCATCGACGTCTTGCGGTAGCCGTAGCGCAGGAAGACGCCGAGCGCGGCTTCCATGATCGCAATGCGCCTGTCGGGAGCGGCGGCCATCAGCGGGGCGCTCCAGCGCGGCGCGCAACGGGCATCGCAAGAGCGAGGCCGACGGAAATGGGGGACAGCGAAGGCATAGGGCGAGTTCGGCGATGAGGGTGGATGTTCAAGGCCCCGCCGGTCGGCGCACCACGTAGCTCGTGCCGCCAATCCGCTAGGACAGGCGTCGAACTTTACAGTATTGATCTATTTTGTCAACTTGGTCCAATGAGTCGAGATCAACGTCTCACGCCGCGTCGGCGCTCTCATAGACGAGGATCGCCGCCGCGAGGTCCTCGAGCGCCGTGCCCACGGCCTTGAAGACGGTCCGTCCGTCGGACTCGGTTCGTCCCTGGACCCGGCCGCTGGCGAGGTCGGCCAGGTCTCCCGCCACGTCCGCGGCCGTGAACACGCCGCGCGACATCGGCCCGAGCAGTTCGCCGCTCTTCTGCAGTGCCTCCCGCGTGTCGATGAAGAGCTTCGCGCCGACGAACGAAGCATCGTCGGCCTCGCGCATCTGCGGCGTGAAGCTGCCGATCAGGTCGAGGTGGCTGCGCGTTCCCAACCATGCGCCTTCGATCACCGGCTGCGTCGCGAGCGTGGCGCAGCTCACGATGTCGGCTTCGCCCGCGGCCTGGCCGAGGTCGGCGGCGACGAACGCATCGAAACCTTGCGCATGGAGGCGTGCGGCGAGCGCCTTCGCCGCGACTTCGTTGCGATCCCAGACCGTCACGCGTTCGATGGGGCGCACGGTGCGACAGGCCTCTGGCACCAGGCCGCCGACGCGGCCGCAGCCCACGACGAGCAGGCTGCGCGCCTGCGCGGGCGCGAGGTAGGACGCGGCAAGGGCCGACGCGGCAGCGGTACGGCGCGAGGTGATCTCGTTGCCATCGATCTGTGCCAGCGGCTCGCCGGTGCGCGCGTCGTAGAGCATGTAGGTCGAGAACAGTCCGGGCAGGCCGCGTTCGGCGTTGCCGGGGAAGATGTTGACCGTCTTGATGCCCAGGTAGCGGTCCTCTTGCCACGCCGGCATGATCAGCACGGTCCCGCCCGGTTGCGCGGCCTGGTTCTGGAGCGTGTGCACATGCCGCAACGGCACTTCGCAGCCGGCGACGAACATGTCGCGCAGCGCGGGAATGAGGCGCTCGAAGCGCAGGGCGTGGCGGGTGCTTTCGGTATCGATGATTTTCATGGGGCTTGAAGTGAAAACGGAGGGCGGGGCTCATGCATCGAGCACGAGGTGTTCGAGCGGCACGGCCTGGCATGTCAGGCACACGGTCGGGTCTTCGGGTTCACGGCCGTGCAGGTGAGACACCTTGCCGGCGATCAGGCGCACGGCGCAGCTTTCGCATTGCCCCACGCGGCAGCCGCTGGGCATCTGCAGGCCGAGCGATTCGCCAAAGCTCAGCAGCGTGCCCTGCCTGGGCGTCCACGTGAGACCGGCCCGCGGCCCGAGCGCGCGAAGCGGACGTCGAACTGCTGAGGACCGTCCACCGGCGGCGCGGCGGGAGAGCGGAACACCTCGCTGAAGATGTCGAAGCGCGGAACGCCGCGCGCCACCAGTCCTGTGATGACGCTGTCCATCATGGCGGGCGGGCCGCAGAGGTAGAAGCGGGCCCGTTGCGCGATCAGCGCGTCGTCGACCACGCCGGCATCGATGTACTGATCCGACTGGTACTCGATGCCGAGGCGGTCCTCGGGCAGCGGCGCGTTGTAGTGGTCGATCACCTGCAGCCGGGGCAGGCGTGCGCGGTGCTGCGCGATGCGTTCGCGAAAGGCGTGCGTCGCGCTGTTCTGGTTGGCGTAGTAGAGCCGGATGGCGGGGCCGTCCGCGCCATCGGGCAGCGACTCGAGCAGGCTGATGAACGGGGTGATGCCGATGCCGCCCGCGAACAGGACCAGCGGCTGGGGCGAACGGCGGGGAATCACGAAGCCGCCGGACGGCGCCCGCAGTTCGACTGTGTCGCCGAGCTTCAGGTCGCGGTGCAGATGGCCCGACATGCGCCCCTGGTACGGCGTGCCGTCGGCCGCACGGCCGCGCTGGTGCCGCACCGCGATGCTGTAGCCGCGCCGATCCTCTTGCTCGGCCGCACCGGTGAGCGAATAGGCACGCGAGACTGGGGTACCGTCGCCGAGATCGAGCTTCAGTTCGACATGCTGGCCGGGCCGGTAGTCGGGCAGGGGCGCGTCGTCGATCGGCGCGAAGCGAATGCCCAGCACGCCCTCGGCCTCGGGCCGCAGTTCGTCGATTCGAAAGCGGCGCGTGCCCGTCCATGAGCGCTGTCGCAGCGCCGTGGCGGCATCGCGTTCGATGTCGCAGAGAAAGGAGCGGTGCGGCACCGAGCCGCTGATCGGGTCGCAATGGTCGGCCGAGATCAGCGCGTTGAAATTGCTGCCCAGCGCACCGTCCAGCGGCAGGCCGTCGCGGTCCAGTTCGGAGCAGCCCTGCCACCAGCCGAACTCGGCCACGACGAGATCGTCCGCCAGGCCGGGCGTGATGCGCGCGACGAAGCGGGCATCGCCCACGCGCGTGCGGATGCGCAGCCAGTCGCCCTCGACGATGTCCTTGGCCTTCGCGAGCGCGGGGCTCAGTTCGGCCACCGGCTCGGGGGCACGCCTGCGCAGCGAGGGCAGGCTGCGATGCTGGCTGTGGCAGTAGAGGCCGTTCTTGGCCGAGCTCAGCACATAGGGGAAGCGGCCGTGTCCGGTCGCGCTGGCGTCGCGCGGCGTGTCGGCGGGCTCGACGAAGGTCGCCACGGGCGGCTGGCCGTGGCGCAGCAGGGTTTCGGAATAGAGCTCGACGCGGCGCGTGGGCGTGTCGAAGCCTCGCACGCCAGTCGGGGTGTCGCGCGCGTATTTCCGCTCGCCCGCGTCGATGTCGCAAGCCACGCCTTCGGGCCGCTCGCGCAACTGCGCCACTGTGAGCCCCAGCGGCTCGAGGACGTGGTTCCACCCGGCCTCCAGGCTGCCGCCGAAGAATTCGTCGCCCATGCCGAGCCGGCGCGCGAGATCGAACAGCACCTCGTTGTCGGAGCGCGATTCCCCGCGCGGCGCCACCATGCGCTGGCGCAGTTGCACCCAGCCGGCCGCGCGGTCGTCGATCTCGAAGCCGACGCGCAGGCCCTCGCGCTCCCAGGGCGTGTTGATCGGCAGCAGGATGTCGGCGTAGCGCGCGGCCGGTGTTTCGAACAGGTCGCAGTGCACGTGGAACTCGAGCTGCGACAGCGCCTGCTGCGCGAGCGCGGTGTCGGCCTGCGAAACCGGCAGGTTGGTGCCGAAGGCCATCATCGCGCGCACCTTGTACGGCTCGCCCTCGACGATCGCGCGATAGGTGTCGCGCGCGGTCACCCAGCCATGGGCAGGCGGCCCGATCGGCCGTTCCTTCAGGCCGAGCGCCTTCGCGCGCTGCGCAGCGGGCAGCAGCGAGAGCGCATTGACCGTGTCGACGCGCGGACCGGTGCGCACGCGGTTGCCGCCGATGCGATCGAAGCTGCCGCACAGCGCGTACAGGGTGGCGACCGCGCGTTCCGACTGGGTCGCGTTGGTGTGCTGGCCGATGCCGGTCCAGGCGTGATAGGCCGTGCGGTGCCCGCCGCCGAACAGTTCGGCCGCGGCGCGCAGCGGGGCTTCGGGCACGCCGGTGATGCGTTCCACCTCCTGTGGCTTCCAGGCGGCGCAGGCCTGGGCCAGCAGATCGAAGGCCGGGCGGCAGGCGAGGCGCTGGCCGTTCTTCGCCGTCAGCGTGACAGCACCGCGCAGGCGGAAGTGGGCCGAGCCTTGAGCTTGTGCGGCCCGAGCGGTGTCGTAAGGCACTGCCCCCTGGTCCGCATCGCTCCAGACCATGAAGCGGTCGCCCTCGGCATCGGGCCGCAGGTCACGCTCGCGCAGCAGATGCCCGTCGTCGTCGCGCACCAGCAGCGGCGCGTTGGTCCAGTCGCGCACGAAGGCCGCATCGAAGCGGTCGTCCTCGATCAGCAGGCGGATCAGCCCGAGCGCGAGCGCCGCATCGGTGCCGGGCCGCACCGGCAGCCACACATCGGCCTGGCGCGCCAGCGCCGTGGGACGCGGATCGACCACGATCAGCCGCGCGCCTTTCGCGCGGCCCTTCGCGATGGCGTTGGCCTGGGCCAGCCAGGTGTTCGTGGGGTTGTGGCCCCACAGCACGATCAGCTCGGCCTGGGCATAGTCGGCCGGCGGCATGCCGCAGCCGAAGGTGAAGGCATGGGCGAAGTCCTTGTGCCAGTTGCAGACCTCGGTCGCATAGCAGATGTTGGGGCTGCCGAAGAGGCGCACGAAGCGCTCGATCCAGTCGATGCTGTCGGACAGCGGCGTACCGCTCGGCGTGGTGACCGCGAACACCACCGATTCGGCGCCGCTCTCGGCCCTGATGGCGCCCAGGCGCTGCGCGGCCTCGGCCAGCGCCTCTTCCCAGCCGATGCGCACCCAGCCCGGATCCGGATCGCCCTTGGGCCGCGTGCGGCGCATGGGATGCAGCACGCGGTGCGGGCTGTGCACCAGCTCGGGCGCGGCCTTGCCCTTCATGCACATCGCCTGGCCGGTCGGATGCGCCGTGTCGGGGCGCACCGACACCAGCATGTCACTGCGCACCTCGTTGAGCGTGCCGCAGCGCGAGCGGCAGAGCGTGCAGTAGCCGCGCTTGATTTCCGTCGTGGCCGCGTCCATCGAAGCGTCCGGCCCGCTCACGGCATCACGGGCGCAACGTAGCTCAGCGTGCGGCCCAGGAACCACAGCATGAAGAGCACCAGCGGCGCGTGGACCAGCAACTGCAGGAAGGTGAAGCCGACGATGTCGCGCGCCTTCAGCGAGAGCACCCCCAGCAGTGGAAGCATCCAGAACGGGTTGATCAGGTTGGGCAGCGCCTCGGCCGCGTTGTAGACCTGCACCGCCCATCCGAGGTGGACCTTCAGTTCATTGGCCGCCTGCATGACGTAGGGCGCCTCGATGATCCACTTGCCGCCGCCCGAGGGAATGAAGAAGCCCAGGATGGCGGAGTACGCGCCCATCACCACCGCGAAGCTGTCGACGCTGGAGATGCTCACGAACAGGTGCGCGATGCGGTCCGACAGCGTGTGGCCGCCATCGCCCTTGGCGGCGGTCAGCATGGCCGCGATGGCGCCGTAGAGCGGGAACTGGATGATCACGCCCGCGGTCGAGGGCACCGAGCGCGACACGGCGTCGAGAAAGCTGCGCGGGCGCCAGTGCAGCAGCATGCCGATCATCAGGAACAGCAGGTTGTAGGTGTTGAGCCCCGCGATCGCGATCAGCGGGCTCTTGGCCATGAACTCCTGCGCGAGCCAACCGAAGCCGAGGGCGCACAGCAGCAGGGTAAGCAGCGGGCTGCGCTCGAGCCATTCGCCGGGGCGCCGCGCGGCGGTTGCGTCGGAAGCCGCCTTGGCTTCGGCCAGGTCGATGCCGAGGTCCTGCGCCGTGACCGCGTTTTCGGCCGTGGGCGCGGACCAGAGCGCGATCGCGACCGAGACGGTGATCAGCACTAGCGCCATGACCATCGACTGCCACAGGAAGATGGTCTGGCTGAATGGAATCACGCCGGTGATGTCGAGGATGCTCTTGGGCAGGCTGGCGGCGTTCGCCTGCAGTTGCGCCGCCGAGGAGCTCATGCCGAGCGCCCAGGTCGCTCCCAGCCCGAGATAGGCGGCCGCACCGGCGGCGCGGTAGTCCATGCGCAGTTCGGTCCGGCGCGCCAGGGCGCGCACGTAGAGCGCGCTGAAGATCAGCGAGATGCCCCAGTTGAAGAGCGACAGGATCATGCTGATCGCCGCCACATAGGCGATGGCCTGGCGTCCCGACACGGGCACTGCCGCCAGGCGGCCGATGAAGCGCGCGGCCGGCGGCGAGGTCGCCACCACGTAGCCGCCGATCGCGACCAGCGCCATCTGCATCGTGAAGACGATCAGGCTCCAGAAGCCGTCGCCGAAGGACTTGGCCACGACCAGCGGGCTCGATCCATTGACCAGTGCCGCGACCGCCACCAGCGCCGCGGCGATGGCCGCGAACATGTAGGCATCGGGGAACCAGCGCTCGGCCCAGGCGGTGAAGCGCAGGCCCAGGCGGCTCAGGAGGCCGGCACCCGCAGGGCTGAGGTGCGCGGCGGAAGGGAGCAGGGCGTCTTGCCCGGGGGCTGTTCTTGATGTCGAGGGCATGGTGTCTCCAGTGGCTGGGCCTGGGGCGTCTTTCGCGCCCGGGATGTCGTGCGGGGCGACTATGGGCGAACAGCATCATCAATTCAAATATTGAATATCAATAGAGTGATATAGGATTGATCTATGTCGATCACGATCAAGCAGCTGCAGCACTTCGTCGCCACGGCCCACACCGGGCAGGTCTCGCGCGCGGCGCAGCGTTGCTATGTGAGCCAGCCCTCGTTGACGACCTCGCTGCGCAATCTCGAGACCGCGCTGAAGGTCCAACTGTTCACGCGGCACTCCGACGGGCTGCGGCTCACGGTGCACGGCGAAGGCTTTCTGCGCCACGCGCAGCACATCCTGCGCACGCTGGAAGTGGCGATGGAGGAGACCCACGGCTCGGCGTCTTCCGTCGAGGGGCGCGTGCGGATCGCCATCACGGACACGGTGTCCGAATACATGCTGCCGAAGATCATCGGCGCCATGCGCCGGCAGTTGCCGCTGATCGAGTTCGAGCCGGTCGAACGCAACCGCGAGGAGATCGAGGCAGGGCTGCGCCGCGGCGAGTTCGACCTGGCCGTGGTGCTCGTCTCGAACCTCTCGCAGGCGCCCGACATCCGGCGCGAGAACCTGCTGAAGTCGCAGCGTCGCCTGTGGACCTCCCTCGACCATCCATTGGCCACCGGGCAGTCGGTGTCGTTGCGGGAGATCGCACAGCTTCCCTTCGTGCTGCTCGACATGGACGAGCACGTGGAGACCGTGGGCCGCTACTGGGGCGCGGCGAAGCTCGAGCCCAAGGTCGTGTTCCGGACCAAGTCGATCGAGGCCGTGCGCAGCCTGGTCGCGCAGAACGTCGGCGTGACGATCCTGTCGGACCTGGTGTTTCGCCCGTGGTCGCACGACGGCGGACGCATTCGCCGCACGGCGATGGCGGGCGCGGTGCCGTCGATGGACCTGGGGCTGGCCTACCGGCGCAGCGGCGTCCTGTCCGAGGCGGTCGCTGCGTGTGCGAGCACCTTGCGGCTGCTGGCCAAGACGGTGACGCGGGAGTCTGATCTGCGAGCCGGCGACGGCCCATGAACAAAGCCCCCGCGTCTTCTTTCGACGCGGGGGCTCGATCGCTCAGGCCGGCATGCGTCCGAAGCGGCCGCTGTTGAAGTCGGCCATGGCCTGGCGGATCTCGTCCTCGCTGTTCATCACGAACGGGCCGTAGCCCACCACAGGCTCGTCGATCGGCTCGCCCGACAGCCACAGCACGGTCGCATCGCTGTTGGCCTCGATCTCCACGCCGCTGCCGGCGCGGTCCAGATGCACCAGTTGCCCCTCGCGCGCAACGGTCGCGCCGTTGACCAGCACCGTGCCGTGCAGGACGACCAGCGCCAGCGTATGGCCTTCCTTCGCGTCGAACCGGCCGATGCCGCCCTGGCCGATGCGCAGGTCCCACACGTCCATCGGCGTGAAGGTCCGCGCCGGGCCGCGATGCCCGTCGAATTCCCCGGCGATCACCCGCACCCGGCCAGCGCCGCCGGGCAGGTCCACCGACGGGATCTGCGCATCCAGCAGGGTCTGGTAGCCCGGCTCGGCCGTCTTGTCCTTCGCGGGCAGGTTGACCCAGAGCTGCACCATCTCGATGGTGCCGCCGCGTTCGGTGAAGGCGCGCGAGTGGAACTCCTCGTGCAGGATGCCGCCGCCGGCGGTCATCCATTGCACGTCGCCGGGGCCGATCAACCCGCCCGCGCCGGTGGAATCCTTATGTTCCAGCTCGCCCTGGTAGACGATGGTCACGGTCTCGAAACCGCGGTGCGGATGCTGGCCGACGCCGCGCGGGCGCACCGCCGGCTCGAAGGGCGTCGGTGCCGCGTGGTCCAGCAGCAGGAACGGGCTCAGGTGCTTGCCCAGGCCTTCGTAGCCGAACAGCGAACGCACCGGAAAACCGTCGCCCACCCAGTGCGGACGAGGGGCGCTGTAGACACCGAGGACTTTCTTCATCTTCATCTCCTTGTGTCGCCAGGAGGAAGCTCCTGGCCGATGGATAGAGATATGGGCTGAACGATGAAGGCGGTAGCGGTCGCTATTTGCCATCAGAGTCCTATTCAAGGAACGATGAAGGCGGTTTGCCATGAAAGACCTGAACGACCTCTACTACTTCGTGGAGGTGGTGGACCACCGCGGCTTCGCACCGGCCGGGCGCGCGCTGGGCATGCCCAAATCCAAGTTGAGCCGGCGCATTGCGCTGCTGGAAGAGCGTCTGGGCACGCGCCTGATCCAGCGGTCCACGCGGCGCTTTGCGGTCACCGAGACCGGCCAGACCTACTACGGCCACTGCAAGGCGATGCTGGTGGAGGCCGACGCCGCCGACGAAGCCATCGCGCTGACCCATGCCGAGCCGTGCGGCATCGTGCGCATGACCTGCCCGGTGGCGCTGCTCGATGCGCGCATCGCCGACATGCTGGCGGCGTTCATGGTTGCGCATCCGCGCGTGGAGATCCACCTGGAAGAAACCAACCGCCGCGTGGACGTGGTGGGCGAGGGCATCGACGTGGCCGTCCGCGTGCGTCCGCCGCCGATCGAGGACAGCGACCTGGTGATGCGCGTGCTCGCCGAGCGAGGGCAGTGCCTGGTGGCCTGCCCGCGTTTGTTGGCGAACGGCATCCCCCAGGTGCCTGCCGACCTGGCGGGCCTGCCGAGCATGGACCTGGGCCTGCCGGCGCACGAGCACGTGTGGAGCCTGATCGGCCCGGACGGCACGCAGGCCGCCATCCGCCACCAGCCGCGCCTCGTCACGCGCGGCATGCTGGCCCTGCGCGCTGCTGCGGTTGCCGGCGTGGGCGTGGTGCAGTTGCCCACGATGATGGTGCGCGAGCAGATCGAGCGCGGCGAACTGGTCCGCGTGATCCCGGGCTGGGCGCCGCAGCGCGAAATCATCCACGTGGTGTTCGCCTCGCGCCGCGGGCTGCTGCCGGCGGTGCGGGCGCTGGTGGACTTTCTGGCGGAGCGATTCCAGGCGCTGGATGAAGACTGATCGCTCTCGACGATCAGTTCGCTGGCCTTTGTCGTTGCTGAAGGCCTCGTGAAGAGGGCGGCCGTGCGCGATGATCGACGCATGTCAGAACAGCTTCTTCTTCCCGGAATCGATCCCCCGCCGCGGCCCCTGCCGCGACCCCGAACCAAGGCACGTCGCAAGGAGCCGCTGGCGCACACGCTCTTCCTCGCGATCTTTCCGAGTGCCGAAGATGCCTCATCCATCGCCGCGCTCGGCGCGCAACTCGACGACCGGCATTCGCTGAAAGGAACGTTGAGCGAGGCGCATCGGCTGCATGTCACGCTGCACGATCTCGGCGGCTACGACACGGTACCGCGCAAGAAGGTGCAGGCGGCGCTCGAAGCGGCCGCTGCCGTGGCGCCGCCTGCGTTCGACGTCGTCTTCGACCAGGCCATGACCTATGCGAACAGCAAGGCGTTCGTGCTGTGCGGCGAAGAGGGCACCACCGCGCTCGCGGACTTCAGGCAGCGCCTGGGCGAAGCGCTGGCCGATGCAGGGCTCAGGCCCGATCGCAGCTTCACGCCGCACATGACCGTTGCGTACACGCGGCGCAAGATCGAGAAGCATGCGATCGATCCGGTGCGCTGGACGGCGGGCTCCTTCGCACTCATCGACAGCCACGTCGGGGAGGGCGTGCACGAAGTGCTCGGACGGTGGCCTGCATGAGCGAGCCGCTCATCGTCTGCCTCGACGTCGACTACCGCGCCGACACGGCGGTGGCCGCGGGCCTCTGGTTTCGCGGGTGGATGGCCGAACGCGAAGAGACGCAGGCTGTCGCGGGCTTTCGCGAAGTGGCCGAGTACCAACCCGGCGAGTTCTATCGCCGCGAGCTGCCGTGCCTGCTGGGCGTGCTGCGCGAAGGGCCGCTGGCGGACATCGTCATCGTCGATGGCTATGTGTCGCTGGAGCTGGGGCATCCGGGTCTGGGCGCGCATCTGCACGAGGCGCTCGATTGCAAGGTACCCGTGGTCGGCGTTGCGAAAACCGCCTACCGCAGCGCGAGTGATGTGATTGAGGTACTGCGCGGCCAGAGCACCTCGCCGCTGTTCGTGACGGCCATCGGCATCGACCTCGCCGCTGCGGCCGCCGAGGTGAAGCGCATGCATGGCGAGTACCGCGTGCCGACCTTGTTGCGTGCGGTCGACCAGCTTGCGCGCCAGTCGGCCATGCCGGACCGCATCGGGACGAGCGACTAGAAAAATTTCTATCGCGCGTACAACTTCCTTCTGCATGTGGGCTGCGGCCCTCGGGTTGCTGTCAAGCAGACGACATATTTAGCGCCGAAGCTCCTCTGGCCAGCATTTCTCAAGCAGCCGGAGGGAGAGTCAGCGTGAACCACATCGTGGCGAGATCGATCCTGCAAGGGCGCATCCGATGAGCGGCCCGCCGGGCCGTCATCTCGCGGAACTTGTCGCCGACCGGCAGCACGACCGATTGCTGCGGCTGTCGTTCCCCCAGGGCGGGGCGCCGGCGGGCAGCGACCTCGTGGTCAACACGCTGCATGCATCCGAAGGCCTCTCGCGCGATTTCGAATTTACCGCCGGGCTGCTCAGCAGCAACGCGGGGCTGTCCCTGAAGGACCTGCAGGGCAAGATGCTCTGCGTGGAACTCGTGCGGCCCGACGGCACGCTGCGCCATTTCACCGGCATCGTCTTCGGATTCCGCCTCGTGCGCACCGATGGCAACCTTGCTTTCTACGAAGCCCGGCTCGGCCCGTGGCTCCAGTACCTGCGGCTGCGCGCAAACAACCGGCTTTTCCATCGGCAGACGCTGCGCGCGCAGACCGAGTCCATCTTCAACGACTACGGCGTGCTGCCCAAGTGGGAGTGGTTCGTTCGCGGCGAAGACCCGCCCCACACGATGGCTGTGCAGGGCGGCGGCGCTGGTGGAGAGACAGACCACAACTACCTGCACCGGCGCTGGGAGGCGGCGGGCTACAGCTACTGGTATGAGCATTCGGCTGAAGGCCACACCCTGCACGTGTGCGACGACAGCACGCTGGCCAAGGCCGTGGACGGCTCGTCCTCTGGCATCCGCTTCCAGGATGAAGGCGGCGCACAGGAGGAAGACGCCATCAGCCAGTGGACTGCCGTGCGCGAACTGGTCACGGCGCAGGCCGCCGTGAGCGCCTTCGACTTCAAGAGCCCGCGCCCGCAACATGCCGAGATGCCCAGCAACAACCAGCAGGGCGACGTACCCCAGCTGGAAGTGCACGAGTACGGTGGCGCGCGCCATTTCAAGACCTCGCTCGAAGGCGAGGGCGTGGCGCGGCGACGCATCGGCGAGATCGAGGCGAAGGCCAAGCGCTTCGAGGCCGAGGGCAACAACCGCTTCGTGCTGCCCGGCCGCTGGTTCCGCCTCATCGACCATTTCGGGCGCACGCAGGGCGATGGCTCCGAAAGCGAATTCCTCATCCTCTCGGTCGAGCACCGCGCCAGCAACAACTACCTGCAGGAGCCTGGCACGACAGAAGGCAGGCCGAAGGGGTCGCGCGCCGAGTACAGGAACAGCTTAACCTCAAGCCGCCGCTTCGTGCCGTGGATGCCGGGCCGCGGCTTTCACAGCGTCGAGCAGCGCGTGCTCGCGCCGCAGACCGCCACGGTGGTGGGCCCGGCCAGCGAGGGCAGCATCCACACCGACGAGTACGGCCGCATCCGGGTGCAATTCCATTGGGACCGCGAAGGCCAGAACGACGAAAAGAGCTCGGCCTGGGTGCGGGTGCTGAGCAACTGGGCCGGCGGCGAAACCGGCATGGTGTCGTTCCCCCGTGTGGGCTCCGAAGTGGTGGTGCAGTGCCTCGATGGCAACCCCGACCATCCGGTGGTGATGGGCGTGGTCTACAACGCGCGGCGCATGCCGCCGTGGGCGCTGCCGGGGCAGAAGGCGCTCATGGGCCTGCGCAGCCGCGAGCTCGCCGAAGGCTCGGGCAACGAGCCCGGCGGCAAGAGCAATCACCTGCTTCTGGACGACACGCCGGGCAAGATCCAGGCGCAACTGCGCAGCGACCACGACGCAAGCCAGCTGAGCCTGGGCCACATCGCGCGCATCGAGGACAACGCGGGCCGCAAGGACGAGCGCGGCCAGGGCTTCGAGTTGCGCACCGACGGCCACGGCGCAATCCGTGCGATGGCGGGTTTGCTCATCAGCACCGAGCCGCGCCCCAACGCGCAGGCGCACATCACCGACATGGGGGAGACCGTGGCGCGGCTCGCGAACGCCGGCGACCAGCAGGAGAGCCTGGCCGACCTCGCGCAGCAGCACCAGGCGCAGGACAAGGGCGGCGACCAGGACGAAGTCGGCAAGGCCCTGAAGGCCCAGAGCGATGCGGTCAAGGGTTCGGGCGGCAACCCGCAGCAGGGCGAGTTCCCGGAGCTGAAGGAGCCGCACATGGTGCTCGCGAGCCCGGCCGGCATCGCCGCGACCTCGGTCAAGTCGACGCACCTGCACAGCGAGGAACACGTGGCGTTGACCAGCGCGCAGCACATGAGTTTTTCGGTGGGCAAGCGGCTGCTCGCGAGCGCCATCGAGTCGGTGCGGGTGTTTGCCTACAAGCTCGGCATGAAGCTGGTCGCGGCCAACGGCGACATCGACATCCAGGCGCTGAAGGACAACCTCAACCTGCTCGCGAAACTCAAGATCACGCAGACCGCCGACGAGATCGTGATCACCGCCAAGCAGAAGGTCACCATCGTCGGCGCGGGCAGCTACACGCACTGGAGCGCCGAAGGCATCCGCAGCGGCACCAGCGGCGCGTGGGTCGCGCATGCGGCCTCGCATTCGCTGATCGGGCCCGACACGCAGCCCGCCTCGTTCCCTGCGCCGCCCGCGCCGGGCAACGGCACGCTCGAGCTCTTCAACAAGTACGTGGCCGACCAGCGCGGCGTGAAGGGGGGCGACTACGAGGTCGTCGATGCGCTCGGCACCGTCAAGACCGGCAAGCTCGATGCGAACGGCTTCGCCAGCGTCGCGGGGCTGTTCCCGGGGCCTGCGAGCGTCACCTTCGGCGACGACCCGAGCCGGACGTGGGAGGAGGGCAGCTACTTCGGCAAGCCCAGGAACGATGCGGCCGGCGGCGCGGATGCGGCCGGCGCCGGAGGTCTGGGCGGCGCAGCGCAGGCCGCGATGGGGCAGGTCGCCGGCGTGCTCGGAAAGAGCGGCGTCGCGGCCGATGCGGGCGGGCTTGCCAGTCTCGCGCAGACCGTGCAATCGGGCCTCCAGGCCGCGCGCACCTTGCAAGCGGTGGGCAAGGGCGATCTGGCGGGCATCGCGGGCGGGGCCGCGAGCTTGCTGGGCAACCCGGCGGGTTCGCTCACGGGCGCGGCAACGCAGGTTGCAGGCTCCCTGATGCCTCCCAAGCTGGCCGACGCCGCGGCCAACCTGCTGCCGCGCGCAACCCCGACAGCAGCGGCAACGGCACTGCCCGAGATCGCGGGTCTGAAGATCCCCGGCTTCGTGGGCTGAGCGGGTCGCGAGCAACCGACAACGAACAACCGACTTCCAGGGACCCCACTTCATGGCCGAATCTGCCGACGCTGGCGAATACGCGATCGAACCGCTCGAGCGGATCAACGCCTCCGAGGTGGCCGAGGGCTTCAGCCCCTTCGACAAGTGGCTGCGCGAGAACACCGACGGCATCGTCACGCTCGACCGCCTCAAGACCGTGGGCAACGCGATTCCGGGCGTCTCGAACCTCATCGCGTTTTCCGATGTGGTCTACGACATCATCGAGATCAACGACCTGAAACAGGCCGGCAAGGAGGTGTCGTTCATCTCGTGGGTCAACCTGGGCGTCGACGCCATCGGCGTGATCCCGATGCCCGGCACCGGGCCGGCGCGCGTGGCGTTGCGCGCACCGCTGCAGCTCGCCAAGCAGAAGCTCAAGCAGGGTGCCAAGAACCTCGCGGAAGACTTCCTCATCGCCATCGCGGGACACCTGGCGAACGCCATCAAGGGCGAACTCGAGGAGTTCATCAAGACCGCGCAGAAACAGCTGCGAGACATGCTGGAGGAGTGCGGCAAGTTCGCGGAGAAGCTGGCCAACGCACTGGCCGATGCGCTGTTGTCGGCGCTGGACGGGCACCTGTTCAACTCCAACACTAGCGTGCGCTCGGCCAGCGTCGCACTCAAGGCCGCGGACCGCACCTCGTGGTGGGACCCGCTCGAAAAGTCGGAGCACCTGCTGCGCGCGGCCAAGAACATGTTCGTGGCCAGCAACAAGGAGGTCGCCAATATGGCGCTGGGCGGTGCCTCCAGCGTGGCCACCTACATCTCGCCCGAATTCAGGACGCACATCCAGTCCCTCGCCAAGGCCATGCGTGCGCTCGGCAAACTGGCCGCCAGGAAGATGCTCGAGCTGGTCGACCCCGGCACGATGTTCAGCATCGGCTGGCTGCTGATGAAGATCCTGGAGGTCGCGCCCAAGCTCAAGCGCAAGCGCGGCGGCACGGTGCATCCGCGCAGGGTCAACAACGTCAAGGACAAGCGCGGCCCCGGCACGCTGGAGCCGCGCAGGCGCCAGAAGCGCAGCACCGCCGACGGCCGCCCCTGCAAGTGCCCCGGTTCTGCGACGGCGCGCTCCATCTCCCTGAGCCTGGGCGCCGAAACGCTCACGCACACCGATTTCGAATTGCCCGGCGCCTTGCCGATCACCTGGAGCCGCACCTATCGCTCGGACCTCGCGGCGTATGACCAGGGCGTGCTGGGCGCGCGCTGGATCACGCCCTACACGACGCAGCTGGACATCGAGCTGCTCGACGACGGCAGCGAAGGCGCTTTTCTCTATCACGCTGAAGACGGCCGCACGAAGCGCTACCCCGCGCTCGCCGTGGGACAGACGCACCGCGACGTCATCGAGGACTTGACGCTCGTGCGCCTCTCGCCCGACCTGCTCACCATCAACCAGGGCCGCGACTGGATGCAGACCTACGAGCGCATTCCGGCGCTCGGCGGCGAGCGCGCGTTCTTCCGGCTCGCACTCATGCAGATGCGCGCCGGCGCGAGCGTGGCCTTGCGCTACGACCATGTGCATCCGCTGCGCGCGGACCACACGGTGCTCAGCGACATCATGGTCAAGCAGGGCGACACGACCATCGCCCATGCAGGGACGCGCATCGACGCGCAGGGGCGGCTGGCCGGGCTGTGGGAAATCAAGGAAGGCCAGGTCATTCGCCAGCTTGCCGCCTATGCCTACGACGCGAACGGCGACCTCATCGAGGCGCAGGACGAAAACGGCCCCATGGCGGCGGGCGCGCTGGTCGACGAAACGCAGCGCGTCTCCACCGCATGGCATTACCAGTACAGCCACCATCTGCTGACCCGCTACGAAGACCGCACCGGCCGCGGCGTGAACCTCGCCTACGACGGTACCGGCGTCAACGCCCGCGCCGTGCGCGAGTGGATGGACGACGGCAGCTTTGACACCCGCGTGCGCTGGACCGAGCACATCCGCCTCACGACCGTGACCGATGCGCTGGGCCACGAGACCCGCTACTACTACGACGAGCTGGGCTACACGTATCGCATGACGCACCCCGACCTGCGCGATGAATGGTTCTTCCGCGACGAGGCCCGCAACATCGTGCGCCACATCCAGCCCAACGGCGGCGTCGAGCACTTCAGCTACGACGCGCAGGGACAACTCATCAGCCAGACGCGCGCCGACGGCACCGAGATCCACATGGACTGGGACGACAGCGGCAACCTCGTGAAGATCCTCGACCCCGAGGGCCAGGTGTGGCTTCGTGCATACGACGTGCAAGGCAACCTCGTCGAAGAGACCGATCCGCTCGGCCACAAGACCAAGTACGAATACGACAAGGCCGGGCTGCCCGTGCGCGTGACCGATGCGAAGGGCGGCATCACCCGCATGGTCTACAACTCCGTGGGCCAATTGCTGTCGCGCACCGACTGCTCGGGCAAGACCACGACCTGGGCCTACGACGCGCGCGGCCGGTTGGTTCAAAGCACCGATGCAGCAGGCCAGGCCACGCAGTACCGCTACGCACGCGGGCAGCTCGAGAGCATCGTCAACCCCGACCAGAGCACCGAGCGCTTCAGCCACGACGCCGAGGGCCGCCTGCTCGCGCACACCGATGTGCTCGGCCACACGACCCGCTACGGCTACAGCGAGGCCGGCCTGATCGCGAGGCGCACCGATGCCGCGGGCCAGCAGCTCGCGTACCGGTGGGACAAGCTCGGGCGCCTCGTGCAGCTCGACAACGAAAACCGCAGCAGCTACACCTTCAGCTACGACCCCGTGGGCCGCCTGCTCGCGGAGGTGGGCTTCGACGGCCAGAAGACCGGCTACGCGTACGCCGAATTCAACGGCGTGCTGGAGAAGATCGAGCAGCCGCTGCAGTCCATCGACATGCGCTTCGACGCGATGGGGCGCCTCCTGGAACGCACCGCCGGCGAGGCCAGCGAGACCTTCGGCTACGACGCCTCGGGGCGCTTGGTGCTGGCGAACAACCGCGATGCGCGGCTGCAGTGGTTCTACGACCCTGTGGGCAACACGGTGCGCGAACACCAGCACTACGAGGCGCGCGCGCTGGAAAAGCCGATGACCGCCGTCTGGCGCCACCAGTACGACGAGCTGGGCAACCGCATCGTGAGCACGCGGCCGGATGGCCACGAGGTTCGCCTGCTCACCTACGGTTCGGGCCATGTGCACGGGCTGATGCTGGACGGGCAGGACATCCTCTCCTTCGAGCGCGACGACCTGCACCGGGAAGTCGGGCGCGAACAGGGCAACGGGTTGAGCCAGAGCCTGGACTACGACGTCATGGGGCGGCTGCTGGAGCAGAGGGTTTCATCGACGGGGCAAGCGGGCCCCGCCGGCAGCGCGCTGGTGCGGCGCACCTATGCCTACGACAAGGTCGGGCAACTGGTCGGCATCGGCGACACCCGGCGCGGCCGGCTCGACTATCGCTACGACCCGGTGGGCCGGCTGGTCCAGGCCAACAGCGCCCTGGGCAGGGAGGTCTTCGCCTTCGATCCCGCAGGGAACATCGCCACGCCGGGGGCACTCGATGCGCCGGGGCAATCCACGTCGACACTGACGCCGCGCCCGCAAGCCATTCGGGGCGAGCCCTTCGAATCGCGCATCAGCCCCGTGGCCGCGCACAAGCTGCTCGACAACCTGCTCAAGGATTACGCGGGCACCTCTTACCGCTACGACGCCCAGGGCAACCTGGTCGAGCGAATCCGCAACGGCGAGCGCACGAGCTTCGAGTGGGACGGCTTCGGCCGCATGGTCGCGGCCAAGAGCCACCAGGGCACCACCACCTTCGCCTACGACGCGCTGGGCCGCCGCGTGGCCAAGCACAGCCCGAAGGGTCACACCGTGTACGGCTGGGACGGCGACGTGCTCGCCTTCGAGAGTGTGGTCGGCAGCAAGACCGCCAAGGAACAGGCCCGAACCGTTCATTACCTCTACGAACCCGGCAGCTTCAGGCCGCTGCTGCAGGCGAGGAAACAGCAGGCCATCACGCTGCATGCCACGCCGGACTACGTAGCGATGGTGGCCGAGGAGGGCGACTACGACGTGGCGCGCGATCCGCTGTGGACGAGCGAGCCGGTCGCGCAGCCCTTCGCGATGGAGGAGATCTGCTACTACCAGTGCGACCACCTCGGCACGCCGCAGGAACTGACCGACGACGAAGGACGCATCGCGTGGTCGGCGCAGTACCGGGCGTGGGGCGAGGCGCGGGAAGCGATCGCGCAGGCCGCGCAGAGTGCGGGAATCAGGAATCCGATCCGGTTCCAGGGGCAGTATTTCGACGAGGAGACGGGGCTGCATTACAACCGGCACCGGTATTACGATCCGCACAGCGGGCGGTTTGTGAGCAAGGACCCGATTGGATTGTTCGGCGGAATAAATTTGCAGGCCTATGCCCCGAATCCGACGGGCTGGATTGATCCCGGTGGCTTGTGCAGCACCACCTTGGACAGGAATCTGGGCGGCGCCACAGGCGACCAGATGCAGGCGCATCACCTTATTCCGGAAGAGATCTGGGGCAAGAATGCCGCCTTCCTGGGGAAAATAGGATTGAGCGGGCAAAAAGACAATTCGGAAAATGGCCTGCTGATGCCGAGCAACCAGAAAAAAATGAAGCAGATGAAGAGGAAAGTCTATCACTGCGGCTCTCATGCACTTTATTCGGCAGAAGTTGGTGCAAGAATCACGAAAATTGAAAAACTATACGATGCCGAGAAGATCGATGCGGGTCAGGCAAAATCCAGAATTGCGGCGCTGCAAACCAGTTTGAGAGCCGAAATTCTTCTTGGGGCGGTGCCTCGAAATCCGAAAACGGGAAGGCTGATGTGAATAAATGAAGTATTACGCCATAACGCAAAAAAAAGAACGAGGCTGCCCGATCGGTTATTTGAATGCAGTTCTCTACGATCACTGCCCGGAGCACCCCGAGTCCATTCAGCATGGCATGGTCTACCCGTGGTATGCGGACAAGAAAAATCTGAAATCGTTTCCGTCCGGAATGTGTTTGGTGGTGAAGGAGAAGCTGATTGACTTTTCGATCAGGTCAGATGCATCGCATCAGTACCTGAGAGAAGATTTTTTACATCTCTTGCAGAATTTCGGAGTGAGCATAAAGGATTGCAAGGAAATTATTGTTGTCTCAAATGCTCATAAAAATGAAATCACGGAGGCAAAATACTTTGCATCGATATTTGCCCGGGAATTTTATTTGAGTGAATCTTCCGTAATCGATTTGTCAACCTCTGATCTGGAGAGGGATGAGTTTGACTTTCTGGCGTTGAAGAAGTTGAAAATCAATAAAGATGTGGAGGCGGACGTTTTTGGAATTCAAAACCTCGAACCAAAGCACAATACAATAATTTGCTCTGAAAGGTTCGTGGTCGCAGCAAGGAAAATAGGCGTCAAAGGCGTGGATTTTGTCGATCTGGACGTCGCGAAATGGCCGGATGTGAATTCATTTTCCTATGATCCCAAGGAAATTCTCGCAATTCTCTAGTAAAAAAGAGGGGCGGCTTCAAGAAGCCATGATTTTCCTCGAAGGTCGAACCGTGGTTTATTCCAGTTCCCAGGAATTTCCGATCAAGTGACCCCATGACCTCCCAACTCATCATCCTCAACCACAACCTCTGGCGCAAAGGCGCAGGCGGCGCCCCCGCCGGCCTCATCGGGCAGGCAGACACCTTCGCCTACGCGGGCCTCGACCTCAACCTCGCGCAGTTCGCCTCCAGCGCCTTCACCGGCACCAGCTTCACCGCCACGACCTTCCAGAACGCGGGCTGGACCGGCTGCCAGTTCAACGCCTGCACCTTCACCGCGTGCGACTTCCAGGGCATCGCCATCACGGGCTGCACGTTCACCGGCTGCACCTTCAGCAACTCGCAATTCAGCACTGCGCAACTGCGCGGCTGCACCTTCAACCGCTGCACCTGGAACAACCTGGGTTTCGACAACGGCCGCTGGACGCGCGTCGATGTCCTGAACTGCAACGGCAACCAGATCAGTGCCGATGGCCTCCGCGGCGAAATGGTCGATTTCACGGGCAGCCACTTCGAGCAGCTCGAGTTCCGCAACGCGCAGATCAACACGGTCTGACGCGGCTTGCGGGGCCGCGTGGCCGTTCAGTCCTTGTCCGCAAAGCTGTCGAACAGCAACCCGCGCAGCCACTGGTTCCCCGGATCGCGGTGCACCTTCGCGTGCCAGAAGAGGTTGATCGCGATCTGCGGCAGCGCCACCGGGTGAGGGCGCCACACGAGGCCGAAGGGCTCGGCGATGCTCTCTGCGAGCCGCTCGGGCACGGTGGCGATCATTCCGCTCGAACGCAGGATGTGCCCGATCGCCACGAAGTGCGGCACCTTCAGGCGGATGCGCCGGTGGATGCCCTGCGCAGCCATCACGTCGTCGGCCTTGCCGTGGCCCGTGCCGGCGGCCTGCACCAGCACGTGGTCGGCGGCGCTGAAGTCCTTGAGTGACACGCTGCGCTTGCGCGCGAGCGGATGCGTGCCTGAGAAGAGGCACACATAGCGCTGCAGAAACAGCCGGCGCTGGAACACGCCCGCCTTCAGCTGCGGCAGGAGGCCGATGGCGATGTCCACATGGCCGGCCTCGAGCTCGTCGCGCAGGTTCGTTGCCGTGTTGTTGCGCAGCGTGCTGATCGTCACGCCCGGCGCCGCGACCGACAGCGCCTCCATCAACCGGGGCGTGAAGTAGATCTCGCCGATGTCGGTCATCGCGAGCGTGAAGCTGCGCGTGCTGGTGGCGGGGTCGAACACCACCTGCTGGTTGAGCGCGGTGTGCAGCGCGCCCATCGCGTAGGCGACCGGTTCGGCCAGCTGCAGCGCGAAGGGCGTGGGCTCCATGCCGCGCGCGGTGCGCAGGAACAGCTCGTCGCCAAGGAGCTTGCGCAACCGGGCCAGCGCATTGCTGATGGCGGGCTGCGAGAGCCCAAGCGATTCGGCCACCGCCGAGACGCGCTTCTCGGCCAGCATGCGGTCGAACATCAGGAGCAGGTTGAGGTCGATGTCCTTGAGTTGCATGCCGGACCTTTATTCATATCCGTGATGGGATCGATTCACCAGATTCTATTGGTCAATCTGCAGGGGCCGCGCATCATCCGTCCTCAAGAGACAAGCCGACCCCGACGTCGGCGTCAAAGAAAAGCGAGAGCCCCACGATGGACCTGCACATTCACCCCCTTGCCCGCACCCTCGAGGTCCGCCCCGGCGCGAACCTGCTCGAGGTGCTGCGCGAGCACCATGTGCCGGTGTCTTACAGCTGCCTATCGGGGCGCTGCGGCACCTGCCGCTGCAAGGTGGTGTCGGGCCAGGTGCTCGACGGCGGGCAGGACGCCATCCGCCCCGACGGTCAGGGCGAGCGCTACGTGCTGGCCTGCCAGAGCACGCTGACCGAAAGCTGCGCCATCGAGATCCCCGAGCCCGACGAGGTGGTGGTGCATCCGGCGCGCATCCTCAAGGCGACGGTGACGGGCATCGACGTGCTCACGCACGACATCCGGCGCCTGCGGCTCAGGCCGAACAAGCCGTTGGAGTTTTCTCCCGGGCAGTACGCGCAGCTGCAGTTCGCGCCCGATCTGGCGCGGCCGTATTCGATGGCCGGACTGAGCCGCGATACGGAACTCGAATTCCATGTGCGCAAGGTGCCGGGCGGGCGGGTCACGGCGCACATCTTCGAGCAGTTGCGCGTCGGCGATTCGGTGCGCGTGAGCGGGCCGCTCGGCACCGCCTACCTGCGCACGAAGCATCGTGGGCCGATGCTCTGCGCGGCGGGCGGGACCGGGCTCGCGCCGATCCTTTCCATCGTGCGCGGCGCCATCGCGGGCGGGTTGATGCAGCCGACTCATCTCTACCTGGGCGTGCGTTCCGATGCGGACGTGTATGGCCTCGCCGAATTGCGCGAACTGCAGGCGCAGCACCCGGGCCTGAAGGTGCACGTGGTCGTCGTCACCGGCCCCGCGCGCGAAGGCCAGCGCCTGGGCCTCATCACCGACGCCATCCGCGTCGACTGGCCCGGCAGCCTCGACGGCTGGCGCGCCTACCTCTGCGGCTCGCCCCCGATGGTCGAGGCCGTGACGCAACTCGTACGCGCCCGCGGCCTCGCGCCCGAGCAGACCCATGCCGATGCCTTCTACCTGCAAGGCACCTGAAGAATCCAAAAGACAAGGAGACCCGCGATGACCACGCAACCCGTGTTCCCCATCGAGCTGCACTGGGAGAGCGAGAAAACCAGCCGCATTCCCTTCATGGCCTATACCGACGAGGCGCTGCACAAGAAGGAACTGCAGCGCTTCTTCTACGAAAAGCACTGGTGCTACGTCGGCCTGGAAGCCGAGATTCCGAACCCGGGCGACTTCAAGCGCACGGCCATCGGCGAGCGCTCGGTCGTCATGTCGCGCGACGAAGAGGGCGCGATCCATGTGTTCGAGAACGTCTGCGCGCACCGCGGCATGCAGTTCTGCCGCGAGCGCCATGGCAACAAGAAGGAATTCGTCTGCCCTTATCACCAGTGGAACTACACGCTCAAGGGCGACCTGCAGGGCGTGCCGTTCCGCCGCGGCGTGAAGCAGGACGGCAAGGTCCACGGTGGCATGCCTGCGGACTTCAAGACCGAGGAGCATGGTCTGAACAAGCTCAAGGTGGCGTCGCGCGGCGGCGTGGTGTTCGCGTCGTTCGACCATGAGGTGGAATCGTTCGAAGACTTCCTCGGCTCCGACATCCTTCACTACTTCGACCGTCTCTTCGACGGCCGCAAGCTCACCATCCTCGGCTACAGCCGCCAGCGCATTCCGGGCAACTGGAAGCTGATGCAGGAGAACATCAAGGACCCGTACCACCCCGGCCTCCTGCACACCTGGTTCGTGACCTTCGGGCTCTGGCGCGCGGACAACAAGTCGGAGCTGAAGATGGACGCGCGCAGCCGCCACGCCGCAATGATTTCCACGCGCGGCAATGCGGGCAAGGCCGCACAGGTGACGCAGGTCTCCAGCTTCAAGGAAAGCATGCAGCTGAAGGACCCGCGCTTCCTGGACATCGTGCCCGAGCCCTGGTGGGGCGGACCGACGGCCGTGATGATGACGTTGTTCCCGAGCCTGATCCTGCAGCAGCAGGTCAACAGCGTGTCGACGCGGCACATCCAGCCGGTGGGGCACGACGCCTTCGATTTCGTGTGGACGCATTTCGGTTTCGAGGACGACACCGAAGAGATGACGCAGCGGCGCTTGCGGCAGGCCAACCTGTTCGGCCCGGCAGGCTTCGTCTCGGCCGACGACGGCGAGGTCATCGAGTTTTCTCAGGAAGGCTTCGAGCAGAAGCCGTACCACCGCACGCTCGCCGAGCTGGGCGGGCGCGAGGTCGAGAACACCGACCACATGGTGACCGAGACGCTGATCCGCGGCATGTACCGCTACTGGCGCGAAGTGATGGAGGCGGCATGACGAAGAAGCTCGACGCCAACGCCTATCTCGAACTGGCAGGCCTCTATGCGGCCTATGCGCATGCGGTCGATTCGGGCAAGTGGGATTTGTGGCCCGCGTTCTTCATCGAGGCATGCAGCTACCGGCTGCAGCCGCGCGAGAACCACGAGCGCAACCTGCCGCTGGCCACGCTGTCGTTCGAAAGCCGGGGCATGCTGGAAGACCGCGTGTACGGCATCCAGGAGACGCTGTTCCATGACCCGTACTACCAGCGGCATGTGGTCGGTCTTCCTGTGGTGCACAAGATCGATGACGACGGCGCGATCCACAGCGAAGCGAACTATGCAGTGTTCCGCACGAAGCTCGACGGCCCCTCGACCGTGTTCAACGTCGGCCGCTACATCGACAAGGTCGTGTCCACCCCCGAAGGCTTGAAGTTCGCCTCGCGCCTCTGCGTGTTCGACAGCGAAATGATCCCGAACTCCATCATCTACCCCATCTGAGTCATGCAAGAAAAAGAACCCGAGACACACGGCGCACCGCTGCGCCGCTTCACCGATCCGGCCTACCAGCCGCTGTGCGACAACCTCGCCGAGGTGCGCGAGAACATCGACCGGCTCGACCGCCAGATCGTCGCGCTGCTGGCCGAGCGCGGCCGCTATGTGAAGGACGCGGCGCGCTTCAAGCGCGATGCCTTCCAGGTGTCGGCGCCGCAGCGCCAGCAGGAGGTGATCGACAAGGTGAGGGCGCTGGCCGAGAAGGAGGGCGCTTGTCCCGAGGTGGTCGAGGCGGCGTACCGTGCGCTCATCGCGGGCTTCATCGCACGCGAGCAGCGGGACCATCAGGGCATGGTCGATGTGGAGGCGAAGCCATGAGGCGCGCCATCGTTTTCGCCATCGTGGCAGTGGCGGCCGGCGCACATGCGCAGGACTGGCCGCAGCGCCCCGTGCGCATCGTCGTGCCGTTCGCGGCCGGCTCGTCGCCCGACATCCTCGCGCGCATCGTCAACGACAAGCTCGCAGCGCGCATCGGCCAGCCGCTGATCGTCGACAACAAGCCCGGCGCGGGTGGCAACACGGGCACCGACCAGGCGAGCAAGTCGCAGCCCGATGGCTACACCTTCCTGCTCTCGGTGAATGCGCCGCTGGTCTACAACACGGTGCTCTACAAGAACCTGCCGTACGACCCGTTCAAGGACCTCGTGCCGGTGTCGCTCGCTGCGACCACGCCGAACGTGTGCGCGGTCTCCAATTCGATGAATGTCGATTCGGTGAAGGGCTGGCTTGCCGCGATGAAGCAGAACCCCGGCAAGTTCAATTTCGCATCGACGGGGAACGGCTCGATCTCGCACCTGGGCGTCGAACTCATCAAGCTCAAAACCAATTCGTTCGCGGTGCACATTCCGTATGCCTCTTCGGGGCAAGCGGTCACAGCGATCATCCAGGGCGATGTGCAGTACGCGTGCCTGCCACCCGTCACCGTGATGCCGCAGGCCAAGGCCGGGCGCCTGAAGGCGCTGGCCGTGACGTCGGCCGAGCGCTCGGCCCTGTTGCCCGAGCTGCCCACGCTGCGCGAATCGGGCCTGCCCGACATCCAGGCCGTGCCGTGGTTCGCCTACATGGCGCCCAAGGGCACGCCGCCCGAGGTGGTACAGCGCATGAGCCGCGAGATCGCCGCGGTGCTGAAAGACCCCGAGACGGTGAAGCGCCTGCAGACCGCGTACTTCGACCCCGTGGGCAGCACGCCCGAGGCGCTGGCGAAGTTCATGGGCGAAGAGCTGGTTCGCTGGAAGCCGGTGATCCAGCGCGCCGGCCTCAAGCCCGACAACTGAACAAGCGAAGGAAAAAAGACATGAGCACGATGACATGGGTCGACGCCGCGGCGGTCGACGACGTTCCCGCCGACGACGTGCTGGGCCTCGAGGTGCAGGGCCGCGACATCGCCCTCTACGGCACCGAAGACGGCATCCACGCGACCGACAACATCTGCACGCACGGCCATGCACGGCTGTGCGACGGTTTTCTCGAAGGCCACGAGATCGAATGCCCGCTGCATCAGGGGCGCTTCGATGTCCGCACCGGCAAGGCGATGTGCGCGCCGCTCACGGAAGACCTGCGCAGCTATCCGGTGAAGATCGAGGGCGGGCGGGTGTTCCTGGCGTTCGAGGCGTAGCGGGCATCTGTTCCGCCTCCGGTCCACGCGATCTGTATCTGTTTTCCCCGCAAGCGGTTGGCGACAATGGCACGCCGTTTCATGGAACACATATGACGACAGCGCAAAGCCGAGACCAGATTGCCGATCAGATTGCCGCCGAGCTGGGCCACAGCTTCGCCGGGGAGATGCTTGCGGGCGGGCACTACGTGCCCATCGTGCGCGACGGCCGTACCGTCTATACCAGCGGGCAGGTGCCGCGCGTGGGTACGACGGTGGTCGTCACCGGCCGCGTGGGCGATACGGTGTCGCTCGAGAAAGCACGCGAAGGCGCACAGGTCTGCGCACTGCGCTGTCTCACGCTGCTGCGCCGCGAACTCGGTTCGCTCGATGGCGTCGAGAAAGTGCTGCGAGTGGGCGTGTTCATCCAGTGCACGGCCGAGTTCACGCAGCAAAGCGAAGTGGCGGATGCGGCGTCCGATCTGCTGCACCGCGTTTTCGGCGATGCCGGCGTGCATGTGCGCACGGCGGTCGGCGTGTATCAGTTGCCGAAGAATGCGAGCGTCGAGCTGGAGATGACGGTCGCGGCCAAGGGCGACAAGGCCTGAGGCCTACGCGGCCTGCAATTGGCTCTGGCCCTGCAGCCGGCGCGACGGGTCTGTGCTGTGCAAGTACACCGCGAAGGTGTCCCACGGCAGGCCCACCGAATGCTGCCGCATGAGCCGCCCGACCTCGCCGCGGTGATAGCCACCGTGGGTAACCACATGGGCCAGCATTTCCTCGCGCGTCATGAAGCCCTTGTCACCATCGGTGAAGCTGAACGGCACCGATTCGGCCAGCTGCTCGGACGTCGCGGTTTCGACGTAGTCGAGGTACCAGCGGTCGAGTGCGGCAACGGCGGCGCGAAGGTCGTGCAGCGAAGGCGTATCGGGCGTGTTGTCGGCGGCAAAACCGTGCGCTTTGCCGGTGAGGTGCGCCGCGAAGATCTGGTCCACCACGTGGCAGTGGTTCATGAGGCGGATGGCGTCGTGCCGCGCGTCCTGGTGTCGCTCCGGATCGAAGCCTTTCATCTTCTCGAGCAGTTCGTCGTTGGCCCAGGCGCGGTAGCCGAAGAGGGTGCGAAGCAATGAGAGAGAGCTCATGACCGGGTGTTCCTGTGGGGGAGGCGCGGGCCATGCTACGTGAATAGGATTTCCTGTCTACCCCTTGCGCAGCTCCAGATCGACGATGTCCCGCGCGAGCGAGGCGATGGTCAGCGGCGCACAGCCCTCGGCGTTGTTGCTGACAGTCACGAAGGCGTTCTGGCCCGCGCGCGTGGTGCCGGCGATCACCTTGGCCAAGGCCGCGCGTGTCTCGGGGTCGGGATCGACGATCTTGTCGAACGGGCCGTAGAGCTTCTCTGCATCCTCATAGCCGAAGCGGCCGTGCCGGCGATGCAGGTTCCAGCGGCACACCAGCGGCCCGGGCCACAGGGCGCGCAGCATCGGCAACTGGTCTTCGATCGGCGGCATCTTGGCATGCAGGCCCATGCAGAAGGTCGCGCCCACGCTGCGCAGCATGTCGGCGAAGGCGGGGCACAGCAGTTGCGGGTCGCGCACCTCGACGGCGATGACGGCGTCGGGCGCCACCTGCTTCAGGCCGGGCAGCGCCTCGAGCATTTCGCCGATTCGTGCGAGCAGCGCGGGCCGGTCGGCCAGCAGTTGCGACGGGATCGGGCTCAGCTGGAACACCAGCGCGCCGATGCGGTCGCCCAGGCCGTCGAGCGCGGGCTGCACGAACTCCTGGATCGCGATCTCGCTGTTGAGGAACACGGGGTTGACCTGCGTGCCGCGGCCGCTTTCGTCGCGCACGGTGGCATCGGTCACGAGGCTGGGCGCCTTCACCACGAAGCGGAAGTCCGCGGGCACCATGGCCGCGTAGCGCGCGTACTGGCTCGCCGTCAGGGCGCGGTAGAAGTTGCGGTCCAGGCTCACGGTGCGGAACAGCGGGTGCTGCGCCAGGGCGGAGAGACCGTTCTTCGAGAGCACGGTCTCGGCGTATTCACCGTCCCACACGAGGTTGGCCCAGCCCGGGTAGCTCCATGACGAGGTGCCCAGGCGCAGGTTGGGCGAGAGCGCCGAAGCCAGCTCGACGAGTGCCGGGTCCGTGGGTGCGGGAGCGACGGTGGCGCCGCGCGATTTCTTCTTCGCGGGCGCTTCGGCCTCGTTCGGCGGCGGGGCCGCGGGCGCCTCTTGCGGGCGCGGCAGGTCGGGGAAAAGAGAGTCCTGTACTTCGCTCATGCTGGGGACGCATTCTCGGCCAACACCGGGCCGCCTCGCAGCGGCGGGCACAATCCGCGCCATGAAACAGTGGTTGCGCTCGCAGGGTGGTTGGTGGCTGGCATGGCTGGTCCTCACGGCCGCGGGCGCGGTGTGGCTGGCGCGCGCGGAGCTCGCGCAACTGCAACAGGACTTCGAGACCGACGCGCGCATCGCGCACCGGCTCATGAGCCAGCAGGTGGTGCAGTACGACGCGGTGCTGGCCACGCTCGCGCTTCTGGAACCCGGCGCGGATGCGGGGCAGCCGGAGCAGCGCTTGCCATCCGTGTATTCATCGATCCTGAAGGTGCAGCGCCGTGCGCGCGACGAACCGTGGCCCGACGAAAAACCGGCCGGCGCATTGGTCGCCGCCGAGGCACGTTCGCGCAGCCAGCAGCGCGCCGAGCTCGCATCGCTCAATCTCGCGCAGGGCCGCTATCAGCTCGTGATCGGTGCCACGCCCTTCAGCTACGCGCTCGAAATCGACCTGGCCGGCTCCGTGCCCTGGCGCGACTGGCCGATGAATCCGCAGCGCAGCCCGGTGCGCGTGAGCCTGCAGCGCGATGGGCAGCAACTGGTGCTGCAGCCCGGTCGGCTGGGCGAGGGCGGTTGGCGCTTCGGCCTCACCAAGGCGCTCGCTTCGCCGAGCCAGCCGTTCGATCTGGTGGCAGAGCGCCAGGTCGGTTGGGGTGAACTGCCGTGGCGCAGCATCGCTGGCTGGGCCGTGGCGATGGCGGTGCTGTTGGCCGGCCTCTGGATGGCGCAGCGCCAGCGCATTGCACGTCGTCGGGCTGAAGAACTGCTGCGGCTCGGGCAGGTCGCGCGGCTCAACGCATTGGGCGAGTTGTCGGCAGGCCTGGCGCACGAACTCAACCAGCCGCTCACCGCCGTGCTCGCCAACGCGCAGGCCGCGCGCCGTCTGCTCGACGACGATCCGCCCGACCTCGCCACCGCGCGAGACGCGATGGGGCAGGCCGTGGAGCAGGCCCGCCGCGCGGCCGGCGTGGTCGGCCGCTTGCGCCGCGTGATCGAACGGCCCGAGGCCGGCGGCGACGTGAAGCCGCTGGTGCTGCAGGAGGTGGTGCGCAGCGCGATGCACCTGCTCGCGCCCGAGTTCGCGCAGCGCGGCGTCGCGGCCCAGTTCGATGCGGGCGCGCAGGCGCCGGTGCGCGTGCAGGCCGAGGCGGTGGCGCTGGAGCAGATCGTGCACAACCTGCTGATGAACGCGCTGCAGGCACTCGACCTCGTGCCCGCCGCCGAGCGCCGGCTCGTGGTGTCGGTCGGCCGCAATGGGCAGGAGGGCGTGCTGACCGTGACCGACAACGGACGCGGCATCTCGCCCGAGGCGATGCCGCGGCTCTTCGAGCCTTTCTTCAGCACGCGGGAGGGCGGCCTCGGGTTGGGCCTGAGCCTCAGCGAGACGCTGGCGAGCGGCATGGGCGGCAGCCTGACGGCCGCCAACGCAGCGCCGCGCGGCGCGCGCTTCACCTTGCTGCTGCCGCTGGTGGCGCCATCGGCATGAATTTCTCCGCCACCCATCAACCGCAGTCGCCGTTGATCCACCTGATCGACGACGACCAGGCTGTGCGCGACAGCCTCTCGCTGCTGATCGGCACGGTCGGGCTGCGTGTGCAGGGCTGGGCCGATCCGCAGGCCTTCATCGACGGCTTCGACCGTGCGAGCGTGGGAGCCATCGTGCTGGACGTGCGCATGCCCGGCATCAGCGGGCTCACTGTGCTCGACCGGCTGATGGCGCAGGGCGTCGACCAGCCGGTGATCATGCTGACCGGCCACGGCACGGTCGAGATGTGCCGCCGCGCCTTTAAGGCCGGCGCAGCCGAGTTCCTGGAGAAGCCGGTGGACGACGAGCAATTGCTCGAGGCGCTGCAGCAGGCGGTGCGCCAGCATGTGCGCACGCGCGAACGCTCGCAGGCCGACAACGCCGCGCGCGAGCGGGTCGCGCAGCTGTCGGAGCGCGAGCGCGAGGTGCTGGCCTTCATCGTGCAGGGGCTCACCAACAAGGAGATCGCGCGCACGCTGGCGCTGTCGCCGCGCACGGTCGAGACGCACCGGGCCAACCTGTTCGCGAAGCTGGACTGCGATTCGCTCGCGCAGTTGATCCGGCGGTATGCCGTGCTGGTGACTTCGGACGAGTGAGGGGCGCGCTCCGTAGTTCTACGGAGTGCCGGGCGTAGCCGTACGAATGGTCGCGGCGCACGGCCTTTTCTACAGTGGCGCAGCCGTCGGCAACAGGCCGGCGCAGTCACCCTGCATCCACTGGAGAAACAAGAAATGCGTTCCACCCTTTGCCTTGCCGCTCTGCTCGCCGCATCGGCCGTTCAAGCCCAGACGCCGGCGCCCGCCGTGCGTACCGAAAAGAACATCTCGCTCGCGCTGGCCAACCAGATCGCGGCCGAAGCCGTGGCCGCCTGCGCCGCCAACGGCTACAACGTGGCGGCCACCGTGGTCGACCGTGCCGGCACCGTGCGTGCGGTGCAGCGCGCCGACAACGCCGGCCCGCACACGCTGGCCTCGAGCGAGCGCAAGGCCTGGACCTCGGCGTCGGCCAAGAACGCGACGCAGGCCATGATGGAAGGCGCGCAGAAGAACCCCGGCGCCGCGAACCTCGTGTACCTGCCGGGCTTCCTGCTGCTGGGCGGTGGAGTGCCGGTGAAGTCGGGCAATGAAGTGATCGGCGCCGTGGGCGTGGGCGGCGCGCCGGGCGGTCACCTGGACGACCAGTGCGCGAACGCGGCGATCGAGAAGGTCAAGGGCCTGCTGGGCTGATGATGAAGCGCGGTGTCGGGTCTTTCATCCTGGCAGGCGCGCTCGGCTTGGGCGCATCGGCCGGCGTGTCGGCCCAGGTGCCGCCGCTTGCGGCCGAGGTGCTGGCCTATGAAGGGCTGCACAAGGCGGCCTGGCATGGCGACCTGCCGAAGCTCAAGGCGCTGGTCGCCTCGGGCGCGAACCTCGATGCGCGCGATGCGAAGGGCCGCACGCCGCTGCACGTTGCCACCTATGCGCGGCAACGCGAGTCGATCAGGCTGCTCGCCAAAGCGGGCGCGAACCTCGACCGGCTCGAAGACGACCGCTATGACGCGGTGACCATCGCCTCAGTCGCGGATGACGTGACCACGCTCACGCTGCTGCTCTCGCTCGGCGCCAAGGCCGGGCAGACGACGAGCCGCTACGACGGCACCGCACTCATCGCCGCCGCGCACCTGGGCCACGACGAGGTGGTGCGCCGCCTGATTGCGGCCGGCGCGCCGCTCGATCACGTGAACAACCTGCACTGGACGGCGGTGATCGAATCGATCGTGCTCGGCGACGGCGGGCCGCGCCACCAGCGCACGCTGGCCGCATTGGTTGACGCGGGCGCGAGCGTGAAGCTGACCGACCGCCAGGGCAACACGCCGCTGCAACTGGCCAGGGCGCGCGGCTACACCGCGATGGTCAAGCTCCTGGAAGCACCGCGCGCAAGATAGGCCGGCTCGGGGACAATCGGGGTTCGCCACGAGGAAAACGCCCCATGTACATGCCCCCGCAGTTCAATGCCAAGGACCCGGCCATCGCGCTGGAGTTGATGCGCTCGCACCCGTTCGCGAGCCTGATCTCGAACGACAACGACGGCCTGCCGTTCGTCACGCACCTGCCGCTGGTGGCGGAGCAGGGCGAGGGTGACCAGCTGGTGTTGTGGGGGCACTGCGCCAAGCCCAACCCGCATTGGCGCTACCTGCAGGCGCGGCCGCAGGCGGTTGCCACCTTCCTCGGTCCGCATTCGTACCTGTCGCCCCAGGTCTATCCCGACCTGGCGCGTGTGCCGACGTGGAATTACCTCGCGGTGCATTGCACGGTCGAGGCCCGTTTGATCGAGGAGCCGGCCGAGAAGGACGTGCTGCTCAAGAAGCTCATCGGCGACCACGAACCCGCCTACGCGCAGCAGTGGCGCGACCTGGGCGAGGAGTTCCAGCTCAAGATGCTCAACGGCATCGTCGGCTTCGAGCTGAAGGTGACCGCGCTGCAGTGCAAGGTCAAGATCAACCAGCACCGCAAGGAATCGCATGCGGCCATGCGCGCCATGTACGGCGCCGGCACGCCGGACGAGCAGGCACTGGCCGCGTGGATGGACCGGCTCGGCATGAATGCCGAGGCGCAGGTTGCAGAAGGAAACTGAGATGCGCATGTTCGGATTGCTTGGCCTGGTGCTGGCGCTTGTGATCGTCGGGCTGATCGCCAAGAAGCAACTGACGACGGCCGTGGCGCCCGCGTTGCCGTCCGTGCCTGGTGCCGCGGCCCCCGTCCCCGGCGAGGCGCCCGTCGATGTGCGCACGCAGAGCCAGCAGGTGCAGCAGCAGGTGAAGGACGCGCTCGACGCCGCGACGCAGCCGCGCAAGATGCCGGATGACAACTGAGTTGCCCTCGCAGACAAACGACGCGCACTGGATGGCGCTCGCGCTGGCCGAGGCGCGTCTCGCGGCCGAGGCGGGCGAGGTGCCGGTGGGCGCGGTGCTGGTCAAGGACGGCCAGGTCATCGCGACCGGCCGCAACACGCCCGTGGCGCAGCGCGACCCGAGCGCCCATGCGGAAATCAACGCACTGCGCGCTGGTGCCGCCGCGCTGGGCAACTACCGGCTCGACGGCTGCGAGCTGTTCGTCACGCTCGAGCCCTGCGCGATGTGTGCGGGCGCAATGCTGCATTCGCGGCTCGCGCGGGTGGTGTTCGGCGCGGCCGATCCCAAGACCGGGGCAGCGGGATCGGTGCTCGATCTCTTTGCCGAGCCGCGGCTGAACCACCGCACGCAAGTGCAGGGCGGCGTGCTCGCGGAGGCATGCAGCGCGGTGCTGCAGGGCTTCTTCCAGCAGCGGCGCAGCGTGGCGCGCGAGCAGGCTGAGCCCTTGCGCGACGACGCGCTGCGCACGCCTCCCGAACGCTTCGCTTCGCTGAGCGACTACGCCTTTGCGCCGCACCACGTGCAGGACTTGCCGAGCCTGCAAGGCTGGCGCATGCACTATGTGGACGAGCAGGGCGAAGACGGCCAACTGGCCTGCTGCCTCTGCCTGCATGGCCCCGGCGAATGGGGCTACTTCTTCCGCCATCTCGTCGGTACACAGGGGCTGCGCACCCTGGTGCCCGACCTCATCGGCTTCGGCAAGAGCGACAAGCCCAAGCGCGAAGCCGCGCACAAGCTCGCATGGCACCGCGATGTGCTGCTCGAATGGCTGGACCGCGTGCAGCCGCAGCCCGTGGTGCTGGTGCACAGTGCTGCGGCCAGCGAACTTGCATCGTTGTTGCAAGCCACCGCCGCCGATCGTTTCGTGGCTGCCATCGTTGCTCCCGATGGCGGCGAGCGCATCAAGGACGCATGGCGCGCGCCGTACCCCGACCGCGGCTACGAAGCCGCGCTGCGCGCGCTCGGACCGATCGCTTCGTCCTCGGGCCCGACGGCCGCGCAGGCCGCGGCGCTCGCCCGGCTGGCGCGCAACGCAATGGGATACTCGACCTCGTGACCAAACACATCTACATCTACTCTCCCTCCAGCGCGATCCGCGACAAGGCCGCCTTCCGGCGCGGCGTGAAGAGACTCCAGGCCCTGGGCCACGAAGTCGAGATCGACGCCGATGCACTCTCCGTGCACCAGCGTTTTGCGGGCGACGATGCCACGCGGCTGGCCGCCATTTCGCGAGCCGCTGCGAGCGGCGCGAACATCGCGCTCATCGCACGTGGCGGCTACGGCCTCACGCGCATCCTCGACCAGATCCCGTACAAGGTCGTGGCCAAGGCGATCCACCGCGGCACCGAGTTCGTCGGCTGCAGCGACTTCACCGCGCTGCAGAACGCGCTGCTCGTCAAGACCGGCGCGGTCACCTGGTCGGGCCCCGCGGTCGGCGAAGACTTCGGCGCCGAAGCTGGTGCCGACGACATCATGGAAGCCTGTTTCGACGATCTGTTGAGCGGGCAGGGCGAAGGCACCGGCTGGCGCATGCCGGCGCGCGATGCCGACCTGAAGTTCAAGCCCGTGGAAGACGCGGTGCTCTGGGGCGGCAACCTCTGCGTGCTGACCAGCCTGCTCGGCACGCCGTACTTTCCGGCGGTCGACAAGGGCATCCTCTTCATCGAGGACACCAACGAGCATCCCTATCGCATCGAACGCATGCTCGACCAGCTGAAGATGGCTGGCGTGCTTGCGAAGCAGAAGGCGATCGTGTTCGGCCAGTTCACCGGCATTCGCAAGGTGCCCGGCTACGACCGCGGGTTCGGGCTCGATACCGTGGTCGACCGGTTGCGCGCGTCATTGAAAAAGGTGCCGGTGCTCACGGGCCTGCCGTTCGGCCACGTGCCGACGAAGGTGCTGCTGCCGGTGGGAGCGAAGGTGGCGATGGCGGCCGAAGGGTGCGACGTCTTCCTCGTGTGGGGGCATCGCCATGCCCATTCGCACGACCATGACCACGCGCACGCACACTGATGTCGCCCGGCTGGCGGGCAGCGGCTGTCGAAAGCCCCTCCGCCTTCAGCCGTTGTTGGTGAAACGCTGATGGGCGCGCGGACCCATCGAGCCGGGCAAGCCGCCCTTGAACATGCTGTTGATGGATTTCATCTGGCGGCGGGCGGCGGATTCGCCGTCGATGGCGCTCAGGGCGGTCATCACGTCCTGCCGCAGGTACCAGAGGGCTTCGACGTCGACCGCGAAGCGCACGCGCTGGCTGACGCGCTGGATCGAATGGCCGCCATGGGCCTGGAGCACCGACAGCATGGCCGTGCGAATCCGCCCCAACTGGCTTTCAGTCGCCTGGCGGGAACCGAAACTGGGCACATTCAGCAGACGAAAAATGCGGCGGAAGAGCACCATGTGACGAATAGCGTATTGCCGGAAGCCGAGACGGCCGCTACCTTAAGCTTGAGTTCGGCATTACACAAGATGTTAAACAGTGTTTCTTGTCTGCAAACAACAAGCTTTACGTATCACTTTCAGCGCTCATTGAAATTTGATATCAAAAGTACTACATCCTCCGGCGGGGCCAGGGTTGGGCATATGTCAACCAAAACACGGGAAGGGGGCCGCAAGGCTTCCTGACCATAATCAACCAGCGATCGCTACCGAGTACAGGACAGTATGGGTGTCAATGCCACAGTCGTTTTCGCGGACCTGACGGGGAGCACCCGGGTCTTCGAAGCCATGGGGAATGCACGGGCCACCGAGACGGTGACGCGCCTGACCCAGTGGATCGGCGGTGTCTGCCAGGCGCACGGCGGCCGCGTGGTGAAGTCGCTGGGAGACGGCGTGTTCGCCATCTTCTCAAGCGGCGCGGCCGCCACGCATGCGGTGATCGAACTCCAGCGCTACCACCAGAAGCGTTTGCAGGTCTGGCCGGCGCCGCTGCGCATGGCGCTGCAGATCGGCGTGGCCAGCGGCGAGGTGGTCGAGCTGGAGGGCGACTGCTTCGGCGATGCCGTCAACCTCGCCTCGCGGCTGAGCGACCTGGCCGGTCCCGGCCAGATCTGGGTGACCGATGCGGTCATCTCGCAGCTGCGCGAAGGCAGCGTCCAGCATCGCGACCTCGGGCTCATCAACATCCGCGGCCGCAGCGAGATGTCGGTGGTGCACCGCATCGACTGGCAGGAGGACGTGACCACCTTCCTCACCGTGCCGGCCGCGCTGGCGCCGATGCGGATGCCGGACTCGTCGTTCGGCCAGATCGAGCTGTCCTGGCTCGACGTGCGCTCCATGTTCAGCAGCGAGCAGTTGCCGATCCACCTGGGCCGTGTCGACGACGCGCAGTTCGTGGTCAGCGACCCGCGGGTCTCGCGGCTGCATGCGCGCATCGAGATGCGGCAGGGCAGCTGTGTGCTGATCGACATCAGCACCTATGGCACCTGGGTGCGCTTTCATGGCAACGGCGGGCCGAGCACCGAGATCGCCCTGCGCCGCGAGGAATGCGTGCTGCACGGCCGCGGCGAAATTGGCCTGGGCGCGCCGCTGAGTGACTTCAGCGCCCCGACCATCGCCTTCAGCACGACTGGCGGCGAGGTGATGCTGTCGCGCCGCGAGGTGAGCCCTTGAGAAGGTGCACCGGCGCAACGCGTCGGGCGTTGCTTGTGAACCGGGCGCTGTTCGCCCTTGGCCTGGAGCCACTGTGAACTTCAAACAACATTCTTCTGTTTTCAAATGGGCAACCCTCGGCGCGATCGCGGCCGGCGCGTTGCTCGCCGCTGGCGCCGCGAATGCGCGCGGCCACTGGTCGGTGCAGATCGGCACGCCCGGTTATGTGGGCGGCGGCTATCCGGCGCCGTACTACGTGCCGCCGCCGGTTTATTACCCGGCACCGATCTACTACCAGCCCGCACCGCCCGTCTACTACCGGCCGCCGCCGCCGGTGTACTACCGCCCGGCCCCCATCTACAGCCCGCCGCCCGGACGCATCTACTACGGTCCCGGCTATCCGTACCGCCCGCCGAACGGCTACGAATGGGACGACGAGCAGGACTGAAGTCCTCACACAGGCGCGCACTAGCTTAAGACTTGCTCGCGCAGGTCTCTGGAGCTGCCAATTTTGTTTCACAAGTGACGAAAAAGTCACATAAAGTCACAATTATTGGATTGACGACCCCGTCGTCAAAGGTTCTCACCACCGAAATCCGCAGGGCACGGCACTTGCCTTGATCGCTCCCGGCGCAAGAACGCCGCAGGAGCGAGGAAACATGGTGGAACCGATAGAAGCCGGCTGCGCAAGCGTGGCCGACGATTTGGCGTACGTCGATGCGCCGGCAACAGATACAAGCGAGACCGAAACGTCGTCCAGGCCCTTGAAGGCCCTGGCGACGTTCTCCATCGCGGCTGCGCTCGCGGCCTGCGGTGGTGGCGGTGGCGGGGGAAGCGGCGGGGGCGGATTCGGCGGCGGCCTCGGCGGCCTGCCTGCTCCGGGCCCCGGCGCGGGACCGGACGCGGGCCCCTACCGCTACACACAGGCCAAGACCGACGACGAAGCCGCGCGCTTCCTGCTGCAGGCCCAGTTCTCGGCCTCGGACGCCGAGATTGCAGACGTGCGCAACAAGGGCTACCTGCCCTGGCTCAGCGAGCAGTTCAGCGCACCGCGCGCGCAGTCGGCGTGGGAGTGGATCGACAGCAAGCCCTGGGACTCCGCCGCGATCGACGCCGCCATCTGGCGCCAGCTGATGGTGTCGGCCGATCCGGTGCGCAAGCGCATGGCGCTCGCGCTCAGCGAGATCTTCGTGGTCTCGGCCAACGAGATCGGCTCGAACTGGCCCCACGCCATGATGGCCCAGTACTTCGACACCCTGGTCGCGGGCGTCACCGGCAACTTCCGCACGCTGCTGGAAGACATCACGCTCAACCCTGCGATGGGCTTCTATCTCAACACCCGCGACAACCGCAAGGAAGACGGCCGCGGCCGGCAGCCTGACGAGAACTACGCGCGCGAAGTCATGCAGCTCATGACCATCGGCCTGTCGCAGCTCAACGCCGACGGCACGGTGAAGACCGGCCCCGACGGCCAGCCGCTGGACACCTACACGCAGGACGACGTGACGAACCTTGCGCGCGTCTTCACCGGCTATGTGCTCGATATCCGCGCCGGGGAGCGCGAGGGCTTCAGGCCGCCCAACGGTGGCGGCGCCTTCGACACCAAGGACTGGACCACGCGCCCCATGGCCTACCTGGCCGCGAACCACTCCATGCTGGAGGCGAAGTTCCTCGGCACCACCGTGCCCGGCGGCACGCCCGGCCCGGCGGCGCTGAAGATCGCACTCGATGCGCTCTTCAACCACCCCAACGTCGGCCCCTTCATCGGCAAGCAACTGATCCAGCGGCTGGTGACCAGCAACCCGAGCCCGGCCTACGTCAAGCGGGTGGCCGGTGTCTTTGCCAACAACGGCGCGGGCGTGCGTGGCGACATGAAGAGCGTGTTCGCGGCCATCCTGCTGGACGACGAGGCGCGCGGCCCGGGCGGTCTCTCGGACCCGAACTTCGGGCGCCTGCGCGAGCCGATGCTGCGCTTCGTGCAGTGGGGCCGTACCTGCGGCATCGCCTCGGCCACCGACGCGTGGAAGATCGGCATCCTCTCGGACGCGAGCTTCGGCCTCGGCCAGAGCCCGCTGCGCTCGCCCTCGGTCTTCAACTTCTTCCGGCCCGGCTATGTGCCGCCATCGACCGCCATCGCGAGCAGCAAGCTGGTGGCGCCCGAGTTCCAGCTGGTCAATGAAAGCAGCGTGGGCGGGTACCTCAACTTCATGCAGAGCGTGCTGCCCAGCGGCTTCAACGGCAAGGACGTGCTGGCGAGCTATGCCGCCGAGAAGGCGCTGGTGCTCGATCCGGCCGCGCTGGTGCGTCGGCTCAACCTGGTGCTGACCGGCAACCAGCTGGCCGCCTCGACCGTCGCCCTCATCACCACCGCGCTCGCCACGCCCAACCTCACGGCGGCGAGCAGCGACGGCGCAAAGCTCAATCGCATCTGCGCCGCCGTCCTCCTGGTGATGGGTTCGCCCGAATACCTTGTCCAGAAATAAAGCGAGAGCGTCTTTCATGTACCTGATCGATCCCGCCCGTCACACCCGCCGCGCGTTCCTCCGCCGCACGGGCCAACTCGCGATGGCCGGCACCGCGCTGCCGTTCGCGCTCAACCTCGCCGCCATGGGCGAGGCCGCCGCCCAGGCCGCGCCCGGCGACGATTACCGCGCGCTGGTGTGCGTGTTTCTCTTCGGTGGCAACGACTATGCAAACACCGTTGTCACCTACGACGCCGACAGCTACGGCAAGTACAGCCTGATCCGTGGCGGCAACGGCGAGGCGGGCGGCGGCATCGCCATCGCGCGCGCCGCGCTGGCCGCGACCGAGCTCAAGCCGATGCAGGCGCTCCCGGGCGGGCGCGCGTACGCGCTGCATCCGTCGATGACGGGGCTGGCCGACCTCTTCAACAACCAGGGCAAGGTGGCGGTGCAGCTGAACGTCGGCCCGTTGATCAAGCCGCTGACGCGCGCGCAATACAACAGCAGCAACCGCCGCGACTTCCCGATTCCACCCAAGCTTTTCTCGCACAACGACCAGCAGTCGGTCTGGCAGTCGTCTTCGCCCGAAGGCTCGACCGTCGGCTGGGGCGGCAACCTGGGCGACCTGGCGCTTGGGCCGAACATGGGATCGCTCTTCACCTGCATGTCGGTCTCGGGCAATGCGGTGTTTCTCTCGGGCGACCAGGCGCTGCAGTACCAGGTGGGAACGGGCGGCGCGGTGCGCATCGGCGCGGTGAGCGGCGCCGGCGGCAACCTCTTCGGCTCGGCGACGGTGAAGGCGGCCATGCAGCAGATCGTGCAACGCGAGAGCGGCCATACGCTGGAGAACGAATACACCAAGGTCATCCGGCGCGCGGTCTCTGCCGAGGGAAAGATCACCGAGGCGATCCAGTCGGACTTTCCCTCCGGCACCTTCCCGTCGCAGAACTACCTGGCCGACCAGCTCAAGATGGTGGCGCGCCTGATCCGCGGGCGCGAGGCGCTCGGCGTCAAGCGCCAAGTGTTCTTCGTCTCGATGGGCGGATTCGACCTGCACGACGACCTGATCGCGCGCCAGCCCGGATTGATGAAGGGGCTGTCCGAGGCACTGGTCGCGTTCCACAACCAGACGATCGCGCTCGGCGTGGCCGACAAGGTCACGGCGTTTACCGCCTCCGACTTCGGCCGCACGCTCTCGAGCAACAGCAATGGCTCCGACCACGGCTGGGGCGGCCACCACCTCGTGGTCGGCGGTGCGGTAAAGGGCAAGGCGATCTACGGCACGGCGCCGCCGGTGAGCATCACCAACACCGCGAGCGACATCGACCAGTGGCACGTGGGACAGGGCCGCCTCTTGCCCACCACCTCGGTCGACCAGTACGCGGGCACGCTGGCGCGCTGGTTCGGTGTGCCCGACGACCAGCTCGACGGCATCCTGCCCAACCTCAAGAACTTCGGCATGACGGCGCCGAGCGGCATCGCGTACCCGCGCAACGTGGGGTTCATGGGATGAACGACACGAGCGGCATGAAGGGGATGAAGGGCTTGATCGGGGAGGACGGCGGCACGCGCGTGTCCTTTCCGTCGCGGAAGACGTCCTCCCCCGTTCGCGGTGCGGACCTGACGCCGATGCATCCCTACTCCAGCGTCGAGGGAGCCATCGCGGCCATCGACGCGCTGGACCGCGGGCTGCGGGAGTTCGAGCTCTCGGTGTCCGACAACCTGCAGGACTACCTCGGCGTGCAGATGGCGCAGATCACCGACCGTGCGCTGGCGCGCGGCTGGGAGCCCATCAGCTTCATGCAGAAGAACGGGTTCCGGCGCTATCGCTTCAAGGCGATGCGCCGGGCTTGAACCCCTTGCCTTTCTTTTTTTCTTTTCTCTTTCACAAGGCCCCCAGAAACCATGCGTTCGAAATTCCAGACCGCCGCCATCGGCACCCTCGCGACCCTGTTGCTTGCATCGTGCGGAGGGGGAGGAGGCGGTGGCGGCGGTGGCGGTGCGTTGCCGCTCGGGCTGGGCGTTCCACCTGCAGCCGCTCCCGCACCTGCGCCGGCACCGGACCCCGCCGCTGCACCCGCGCCTGCACCCGCACCCGGCCCCACCGCGCTGGAAAGCTGCGGCCTGCCGGACTTCGTTCAGGACACCATCACCCGCGTCAACCAGTTCCGCAGCGAGGCGCGCACCTGCGGCGCCACGCAGTACCCGGCCGCCGCGCCCATCGCCTGGAACAGCCAGCTCGACGCGGCCGCGGCACGCCATTCGCGCGACATGGTCGCGAAGAATTTCTTCGATCACACCGGTTCGGACGGCAGCACCGTGGGCACCCGCGCCACCGACGCGGGCTACAAGTGGTCGGGCGTCGGCGAGAACATCGCGGCCGGGCAGACCAGCGTTGCATCGGCCATGAACTCGTGGCAACTGAGCGAAGGCCATTGCCGCAACCTGATGGGCGCGAACTACAAGCACGTCGCGCTGGCCTGCGTGCGCGGTGGCGCGGGCAATGCCTATCCGTACTACTGGACGATGGTGCTCGGAACGCCCTGACCGACATCCACGACCGCGCGCGTCAGTCCAGCCGGATGCGGCCCCACAGTTCGAGCGTGTGTTTGCCGATGCGGTCGACCACCTTGGCCTGCACGCTGTAGAGCCCGGTCTCATTGGCCGGGCCGAAGCTGAAGTTCATGCTGGCCGAACCGAGCACCAAAGTTGCCGGGGGCGGCTCCGAAGTCCAGAGCGGACCGCCTCCGGCCGGCACGCGCTGTCCGCTGGGAGTGATCAGGAAGAACTCGACCACCACATCGCACCGGCCCATGCCATTCGGCGCGCAGCCGCGCAGGAACAGCATCGCGCTGGAACTGATGCCGCGCTTCACGCTGTCGGTGATCCGCACCGTCGGCGCGCGGCTGGAGGTGCTCCAGGCCTTGCGGAGCTCAGCCTCGTCCGGGGTGATGAGCAATTGGACAAGAAACTCGCCATCGCTTCGCATGGATTCGGAATCCGGAATCGGCTTGCCGGCACCGTCGGTCCATCCCGCCGTCGATGCAAGCGGCATGAGAAGCGAGAGAACGACAGGAAGAAAGAAGAGGCAGCGCATCGGCACAGGCCTCCGGTTTGCCTAGAGCGAAGGTTGCGCCAGGATGCGATCGAGCTGCGCAATGTCGATCGGCTTCTGCAGGTGATGGTCGAACAACCCCTTGGCCGATTCGCCCGCCGCGTCCTGCGCCGAGAAGCCCGAGATCGCAACCAGCAACCGCGGCGTGCCTTCGGCAGTGCTCGCGCGCAGCCGCCGCGCCACCTCGGTGCCCGGAAAGTCGGGCAGGGTGAGGTCGATCAGCGCGGCATCGAAGTGCTCCACGGCCGCCGCGTCCATCGCCTGCTGCGCCGTGTAGGTGCAGCGGGCCGTGTGGTCCTGCAGCGTGAGCAGTTCCTGCAAGAGGTCGGCAGCGGCTTCGTTGTCATCGACGATCAGCACGTTCACGGTGGTTTGTCTCTTTGTTAAGTCGAAAGCAGCAGTATCAACGGAATGTGTCCTGAGTGCCGTAGGGGTGTTCCTACGCGTGGGGCACGGGGCCTGCGGCGTCGGCCTGCAGCGGTAACTCGACGGTGAAGCGCGCGCCCTGGCCGGCCGCGCTCTCCACGCCGATCTGCCCGGCGTGCAGGTCCACGATCTTGCGCGTGATGTAGAGCCCGAGGCCCAGCCCGGCCGCATGCTGGCGGCTGTGCTCGGTGCGCTCGAACTGCTCGAAGATGCGCGCCTGGTCCTCGGGCGCGATGCCGATGCCGTGGTCGCGCACGCTCACGCGCGCCACGTCGCCGGCCCGCTCGACCATCATCTCGACCGGCTTGCCGCCGCCGTAGCGCAGCGCGTTGGTCAAGAGGTTGGTCAGCACCTGTTCGATGCGGAACTCGTCCCACACGCCGCGCAGCTCGGCCGGCGCTTCGAGCGAGATCACCGAGCCCGCGGCCTCGGCCTGCTGGCGCAGGTTCTCGACCACGGCGCGGGCAAGCACCGCCAGGTCGACCGGCTTGGTCTGGATCGACAGCGCATCGCGCCGCATGCGCGTCACATCGAGCATGTCGTCGATGAGGCGGACCATGTTGCGGATCTGCCGCTGGTCGCGCTCGATCATCGCGGGCAGCCGGTCCGCCGCGAAGTTGGCGAGGTTGCCCTTCGAAAGGTGAAGCTGGCGCAGCTGCGCCTCTAGGTACAGCGTGTTGAGCGGCGTGCGCAGTTCGTGCGAGACCATCGACATGAAGTCGTCGCGCATGCGCACCGCGCGCTCCAGCTCTTGCTGGGTGTGCTGCAGCTGCTGCACCAGCTCTTCCTGCTTGCGGTGCGCGACCGCGAGCGATTCCATCTCATGGCGCAACGCCTTCCGGTGCTGGTACAGGTCGACGAACACGTTCACCTTGCTGACCACCGCATGCGGATCGAGCGGCTTGTGCAGGAAGTCGACCGCGCCGCTCTCGTAGCCCTGGAAGGCGTAGTTCAGTTCGCGCCCCGCGGCGCTCACGAAGATGATCGGGATGTGCCGCGTGCGCTCGGTGCCGCGCATCATTTCGGCCAGCTCGAAGCCGTTCATGCCGGGCATCTGCACATCGACGATGGCGAGCGCGAATTCATGTTCCAGGAGCAGCGAGAGCGCCGCCTCGGCCGAGCCGGCGCGGTACACGACGCGGTCGGGCGAGCGGATCAGCGCCTCCAGCGCCAGCAGGTTCTCCGGCAGGTCATCGACGATCAGCAGCTTGCTTTGGACGTCAATGGGCATGGGCGGCCTCCAGTTGCAGGAGCAGGGCGCGAAGCTCGCGCAGCGGCAGTACGTGGTCGGGGGCGTGTCGCGCAAGGGCGGCGTTGGGCATGATGGAAATCAGGGCTTCTTTGGGGTCCTGCACGGCGGTGAGTCCGCCGGCCAGGTGAATGCAATGCAGACCTTCGGCGCCGTCGTCGTTGGCGCCGGTCAGGAGAAAACCGGCCAGCGCGGGGCCGTAGGCATCGGCGGCCGAGGCCATCAGCACGTCGATGGATGGCCGTGAGAACAACACGGGCGCCTCGCAACTGAGCGAGAAGCAGCGCTCGCGCTCGATCGACAGGTGATAGCCCGGCGGCGCGAAATAAAGGCAGCCGGCCGCGACCGGCATCTTGTCGGCCGCCTCGTGCACGGGAATGGGCAGGCGCAGCGCAAAGATCTCGGCGAGATGGCTGTCGTGGTTCTCGGGCAGGTGGAGCACCACCGTCATCGGCAGTCGCCAGCCCGCGGGCAGTCCGTCGAGCAGCACCATGAGCGCATCGATGCCGCCGGCCGAAGCGCCGAGCACGACTTTGTCCACACGCTTGCGGGTATAGGGGCGAGGCAGCGTCGTCATGTCGCCTTGCGGTAGATGCGCTCGGCGCGGGCGTGCGGCGCGAAGCGGTCCGCATAGCCGGAGAAGTCGATGCTTTCCTTGGACCCGAGGCCCAGGAAGCCGCGGTGCGACAGCGACTCGTGGAACAGCCCGAGGGCGCGGTCCTGCAGCAGCCGGTTGAAGTAGATGAGCACGTTGCGGCACGACACCAGCTGCGTCTCTGCGAACACGCTGTCGGTCGCCAGGCTGTGGTCCGCAAAGATCACGTCGGCGCAGAGCGACGGGTCGAAGCGCGCCGCATCGTAGGCGGCGGTGTAGTAATCGGAAAACGAACTGCGCCCGCCCGCGCGCTGGTAGTTGGTGGTGTAGCCGCGAATGGCTTCCAACGGAAAGATCCCCTGGCGCGCCTTCTCGAGCGAGGCCGGGTTGATGTCGGTCGCATAGATCTGGGTGCGCTCGAGCAGGCCTTCTTCCCGCAGCAGGATGGCGAGCGAGAACACCTCCTCGCCCGTGCTGCAGCCCGCCACCCACACCTTCACCGATGGGTAGGTGTGCAGGATCGGCACCACGTGCTCGCGCAGCGCTAGAAAGTACGACGGGTCGCGGAACATCTCGCTCACCGGAATCGTCAGGAACTGCAGCAGTCGCCCGAACAGTCCCGCGTCGCGCAGCACTTTCTCCTGCAGCGCCGAGATGCTCGGCAGCCCGAGCTGGTCGAGCGCATACAGCACGCGGCGCTTCTGTGAGGCGGTGGTGTAGTTGCGGAAGTCGTAGCTGTATTTGAGGTAGATGGCCTCCATCAGGAGGCGCAGCTCGATCTCGGTGTCGCTCAGCGGCTGAAGCGGCGAGGGTGGGGAAGACGGCGGAGGTGAGGGCGGCTTGTCGGTCACAGGCGCTCCATCTTCGGCATCCATACGCGCAGGAGCGAGAACAGGCGCTCCAGGTCGACGGGCTTGGCGAGGTAATCATTGGCGCCGGCTGCGAGGCACTGCTCGCGGTCGTCCTTCATGGCCTTGGCGGTGATGGCGATCACCGGCATCTTCTCGAAGCGCGGGTCGGCACGCAGGCGCCGCGTGGCTTCCAGGCCATCCATCTCCGGCATCATCACGTCCATCAGCACCAGATCGATCTCGCGCACCTGGTCGAGTTTCTCGAGCGCCTCGCGGCCGTTGCGGCCGATCTCCACCGCCGCGCCGCGCTGCTCCAGCGCACTCGTCAGGGCAAAGATGTTGCGCACGTCGTCGTCCACCAGCAGGATGGTGCGGCCCTCGAAGATGCGGTCGCGCCCGCGCGCGGTCTTCAGCATGCCCTGACGCTCGGTGGAGAGCGAGGCCTCCACCTTGTGCAGGAAGAGCGTCACCTCGTCGAGCAAGCGCTCCGGCGAGCGGGCACCCTTGATGATGATCGAGCGCGAGTAGCGCTGAAGCTCCGTCTCCTCGTCGCGCGTGAGGTTGCGACCGGTGTAGACGATGACCGGCGGGAACGACACGATCTCTTCCGCCGCCATGGCCTTGAGCAGCTCGCTGCCCTGCATGTCGGGCAGCCGCAGGTCGGTGACCATGCAGTCGAAGACGCGCGTGCGCAGCAGCTCCAGCGCTTCTTCGCCGGAGCCGACGGCGACGATCTCGATGTCGTCGTCGCCGATCAGCTTGATCACGGCTTCGCGCTGCAGCTCGTCGTCTTCCACCAGAAGCACGACCTTGACCTTCTGCGTGAGCTTTTCCTCGAGCCGGCCGAACACCTTCATCAGCTCGTCGCGGGTGGCCGGCTTCAGCGCGAAGCCGATGGCGCCCATGTGCAGCGCGGCGGCCTGCGCGTTGTCGGCGGCCGAGACCACGTGGATCGGGATGTGGCGCGTGTGCGGCGAATCCTTGAGTTTCTGCAGCACATCGAGGCCGGTGCTGTCGGGCAGACGCATGTCCAGCAGGATCGCATCGGGCACGAACTGCGTGGCCAGCTCGAAGCCGTCGGCCGCGCCGTGCGCCACCAGGCACCGGTAGCCCAGCTCGTGCGCCAGGTCGTAGAGGATGTGCGCGAACTGCGGCTCGTCCTCGATCACCAGCACGCGCCGCACCTGGTCGCGCGGGATCGCGCGGTCATCGTCGAACTGCGGTGCCGGCACCACGGCCCGCGGCGAGGGCGCCTGCGGTGCGACCGCGACGGGCGCGGCAGCGGGGCTGCGGTTGCCGGGCGCATAGGTCGGCACGCTCCGGGGGGCGGTGGCCTGTTGCGCCGAAGCCTGCGGCGCGAGGGCCGGCAGTTGCAGGATGAAGGTGCTGCCCTTGCCGGCTTCGCTCTGCACGGTGAGCGTGCCGCCCAGGAGGTGCGTGAGGTCGCGCGAGATCGACAGGCCCAGCCCCGTGCCGCCGTAGCGCCGGCTGGTGGTGCCGTCGGCCTGGCGGAAGGCCTCGAAGATCAGCTCGTGCTGCTGCGGGTCGATGCCGATGCCCGAGTCCGACACCGCGAAGGCCGCGCCGCCGTCCGCCGTGGCAGAGACCACCAGCGCCACCTCGCCCTTGTCGGTGAACTTGAGGGCGTTGGACAGCAGGTTCTTCAGGATCTGCTCGACCCGCTGCCGGTCGGTGACCAGCGAGGCCGGCGCGCCGGGCTGCACTTCGAGCCGGAAGCTCAGGCTCTTCTGCATCGCGAGCGGGCTGAAGGTGCTCTCCAGGCTCTGCCCCAGCCGTGCGAGCGACACGTCTTCGGGCACCACCTCGAGCTTGCCCGCCTCGACCTTGGCGATGTCCAGGATGTCGTTGATCAGCACCAGGAGGTCGTTGCCCGACGAATAGATCGACTCGGCGAACTTCACCTGCTCCAGCGTGAGGTTGCCCTGGGGGTTGTCGCCCAGCAGCTTGGCCAGGATCAGCGCGCTGTTGAGCGGCGTGCGAAGCTCGTGCGACATGTTCGCGAGGAACTCCGACTTGTAGCGGCTCGCGCGCTGCAGCTCGTCGGCACGGTCTTCCAGGTCGCGCTGCACCCGGCGCAGGGCGGTGTTGCGCTGGTCGAGCGCCTCGGTGCGCTCGGAGAGCTGGCTGTTGGTCTGCTCCAGCTCGGCCTGCTGGTTCTCCAGCATGGCCTGGGAGGCGCGCAGGGCGCGCGACTGCTCTTCGAGCTCTTCGTTGGCGGTGCGCAGTTCTTCCTGCTGCACCTGCAGTTCCTCGTTGAGTTGCTGGGTCTCCGCCAGCACTTCCTGCAACTGCTCGCGGTAGCGGGCCGCCGCGAGCGAGGTGCCGATGTCGTCGCACACCACCTCCAGCAGCTGGCTCGCGCGCTCGTCGGGAGCGCCGGGCAGGCCGAGCTCGACCACGCCGTTGACGATGCCGTCGCTCATCACCGGCATCAGCAGCACGGTGTTGGGCGCCATCTCACCGAGGCCCGAGTTGACCTTGAGGTAGCTGGCGTCGATCGGGTCGATCAGCATGCGGCGCCGCTCGGCGGCGGCCTGGCCCACCAGGCTCTCGGTGGGCGAGAAGACCTGCGGCGAGGCCTCCGCATCGGCCGAGAACCCATAGCTTGCAGCCCGGCGCAGCGGACCGTGGCGCTCCCGCACATACATCGCGCCGACGCTGCTGCCCAGGTGGCGCGAGAAGAAGGCGAGGATCTTGCGGCCCATGTCCGGCGCGGTCAGCTCGCCGACCAGTTCGCCCACCAGCTCGGTCTGGGCGCCGCGCAGCCACGCTTCCTCCGACAGCCGCTGGGAATGCGCCGTCTGCTCCTTGAGCACGACGTCGTAGCTGTCCGACAGCCGCACCAGCTGGCGGCGGCCGAAGTAGGCGATCAGCGCGGTCAGCGTCAGCGTGAAGAACAGGAAGAGCCCGACCACCCACCAGCTGGTGCGGTTGGCGTCGTTGTTGCGCTGGAAGCGCAGGGTCTGCTCGGTGTCCATGAACGCGGTGTATTCGGCGCGCATGTCGTCGGTCAGCCGCTTGCCGCGGCCCAGGCGCACGATGGCCTGGATGTCGCCGCCGGCGCGGCGGGCCGTGATCATGTCGCGGGCGAATTCGTTCCAGGCTTCCTGCAGGCCGGCGATGCGATCGACCCGCTCGACCTGTTGCTGGTTGTCCGACACTTGCTTGCGCAGCGCATCGGTGTCGGGTTTCAGACGCGGCAGGGCGCTCTGGTAGGGCTCCAGGAAACTCTCTTCGCCGGTGAGCAGGAAGCCGCGCAGGCCCGTTTCCATGTCGATGCTGCGGCGCTGTAGTTCGCTGGCCGAACGGGTGACGCGGTCGGTGTGCTCGACCCAGCTGATGGTCGAGAGCAGGAACAGGATGAGCCCGACGAACACCACGGCGCCGAACAGTCCCCCGAGCATCGGGAGCTTGAGATTGCGACTCAGCAGACGGTCGAAGTCGTGGGGATCGATGGCGGCAGGAGTTTTCATCGGCACATTTGTAAGCAAAACTTGTCGAGTTTTGCCGAAAAGGGAGGGTCATCCTGTCGGAGAAGACCCCGAGACAGGACACATTGACCATGAACGTTAACACTGTGTCTCTCGCTATACTGTGATTTCATACAGTCATTCGAGAGATGGCCCCGGCTTCCTCCACCTCGCCAGATCCGGCTTCGGCCGCCTACGTCGTTTCCGTCAAGGCGCTCTGCGCCTTCGGCGCGAAGGCGGGCGACCTCGACCTGCGCTTCGTGCCCGCGCCCAGCGCGCTCGAAGGCATGGCCGGCCATGCGCTGGTGCAGGGGCGGCGGGGCGGTAACTATCAGAGCGAGGTGTCGCTCGAAGCCCGGCATGGCGCGCTGCGCGTTCGCGGCCGTGCCGACGGCTATGCGCCCGACGAACCCCGCGTGGAAGAGATCAAGACCTTCCGCGGCGACTTCGACGCCCTCCGCGGCAACCACCGCGCGCTGCACTGGGCACAGGCCCGCACCTACGGCTGGATGCTGTGCGAGCAGCATGGCCACGCGCAGATGACGGTCGCGCTCGTCTACCTCGATCTCGCCACCGGCGAGGAAACCGTGCTCGAGGAACGCCACACCTGGGATGCGCTGCGCGTGCACTTCGAATCGTTGTGCGACTGCTACGCCGCGTGGGCGCAGCAGGAAGCCGACCACCACGGCGCGCTCGACCGAACGCTGGCGCAGCTCGCATTCCCGCACCAGTCCTTTCGCACCGGCCAGCGCGAACTGGCCGAAGCCGTCTACCGCGCCGCCGCCGGCGGGCGCTGCCTCATGGCGCAGGCGCCGACCGGCATCGGCAAGACGCTGGCCACCCTCTTTCCGCTGCTCAAGGCTCGCGCGGCTGGGAAGCTCGACAAGGTTTTCTTCCTCACCGCCAAGACCTCCGGCCGGCCGGTGGCGCTCGATGCGCTGCGAGTGCTCGGCAAAGGCTGTGCAGCGGATGGCGCGCAACCGCGCGTGCTCGAACTCGCGGCGCGCGAAAAGGTCTGCGAGTACCCCGACCGCGCCTGCAACGGCGACTCGTGCCCGCTCGCCAAGGGCTTCTACGACCGCTTGCCCGCCGCCCGCATCGAAGCCGCACAGACCGGCTGGCTCGACCGGCAGGCGCTGCGGCAGGTCGCGCTGCAGCACACGGTGTGCCCCTATTTCCTGGCGCAGGAAATGGCCCACTGGAGCGACCTGATCGTGGGCGACTACAACTATTACTTCGACGGCAGTGCCTTCCTCTTCGCCACGATGAAGGACGCCGGCTGGCGCGTGGCGGTGCTCGTGGACGAAGCGCACAACCTGCTGGAGCGGGCGCGCGGCATGTACACCGCGCAGCTCGAAGGCGGGGCGCTCGAAGAGGCGCACCGCATCGCGCCCGCACCGGTGCGCGGCCCGCTCGCACGGCTCTTTCGCGAGTGGGACACCGTGCAGCAGTCGCAGAACGAGAACTACGAAACCGCCGACGAGATCCCCGAGCGTTTCGTGCGCGCGCTGCAGGCCGCCAACACGGCCATGGCTGAGTACTTCGCCGCCAAGCCCGAGGCCGCGCAGGGGCCGCTGCAACGCTTCTTCTTCGATGCGCTGCACTTCGCCCGGCTCGCCGAGGTGTTCGACGACCACTCCGTGTTCGAGCGCACGCTCGGCATCACGCAACAAGACCGCACCCTGGCCATCCGCAACCTCGTGCCTGCGCCGTTCCTCGAAGGACGGTTCGCGGATGCGGTGTCGGTCACCTGCTTCTCGGGCACGCTCTCGCCCTTCGAGTTCTACCGCGACGCGCTCGGCCTGCCGCCGGACACCGCGCTGCTCGACGTGGCCTCGCCGTTCAACAGCCGGCAACTGCGCGTCGAAGTGGCGATGGACGTCTCCACGCGCTTTCGCGATCGCGCCGGATCGCTGGGCAACGTGGCGGGCATCATCGGCGCCCAGTTCGAGCGCATGCCCGGCAACTACCTGGCCTTCTTCAGCAGCTTCGACTACCTGGAGAGCGCTCGCGCCGCCTTCTCGGCGCGGCACCCCGGCGTGCCCGTGTGGACGCAGACGCGCGGCATGCTCGAGGCCGACCGCCACGGTTTCATCGCGCGCTTCGAGGAGGGCGGCCGAGGCATCGGCTTCGCCGTGCTCGGCGGCGCGTTCGGCGAGGGCATCGACCTGCCGGGTAGCCGCCTCGTCGGCGCCTTCGTCGCGAGCCTGGGGCTGCCGCAGTACAACGCGCTCAACGAGATCACGCGCGAGCGCATGCAGTCGCGCTTCGGCAAGGGCTATGAATACACGTATCTCTATCCGGGCCTGCAGAAGGTGGTGCAGGCGGCCGGGCGCGTGATTCGCACGGAGGAAGACCAGGGCGTGCTGCATCTGCTCGACGACCGTTTTGCACGAACGGAGATCCGCGAACTGCTGCCGCGCTGGTGGCATGTGGAGGTGGGAAGGGCCGGCGATGCGCGCCGTTAGACGCCTCGAACACGCAGGGCAAGACGACCTGTTCGGCGGAACGCCCGCGGCCGTCATCGAAGGGCTGCGCTACGAGCGCGAGTTCCTGTCGAGGGATGAAGAGGCCGGGCTGCTGCGCATCGTGCAGGCCTTGCCGCTCAAGGAGATGCGCTACAAGGAATACACGGCGCGCCGCCGCGGCACCAGCTTCGGCGGCAGCTACGACTTCGACACCAACCGCCTCAAGCCCGGTGCGCCGCTGCCCGAGACGCTGCATCCATTGCGGGCGAGAGCGGCGGCATGGCTCGGCATTGCGCCCGAGGAGCTCACCCACATGCTGATCGCCGAGTACCAGCCCGGCACGCCGCTCGGCTGGCACCGCGACGTGCCGGACTTCGAAGAGATCGTAGGCGTCTCGCTCCTCGGCGATGCGGTGATGCAGTTCAGGCCCTATCGGCCGGGCGGGGCATCGACCTCCGATGCGGGCAACGTGCAGTTCCTGATCGAGCCGCGCTCGATCTATCTCTTGCGCGGTCCGGCGCGATGGGCCTGGCAGCACGCGATTGCGCCGACCGAAGCCTTGCGCTACTCGATCACGCTGCGCACCTCGTCCACACGTCGTCCGCGCGCCGCAGAAAATTCCAATTGACACCGCGAATACCTTCTTCTAATCTCCGACCCCACGACAGCACTCGCCCTTGAGTGCACGTCGGGCAGCAACATCGCTGCTTCACATACCGGCTATGAAAGCCCTCGAACAACGCGCAAGCGGGGTCGAGGGCTTTTTGCTTTTTGGAGCTTGAATGACAGTGCAGGAAGAAGAAGGCTTGGGTTTTCCGGACCTCGTCGTGGCGAGCGTGCAGATGGAGCCGCACGTGGGCCACACAGCGGCCAACGTCGCACGGTCGGTGCAACTGATCGAAGAGGCGGCCGCACAGGGCGCATCGATCGTGGTGCTGCCGGAACTGGCCAACAGCGGCTACGTGTTCGCCAGCCGTGCCGAGGCCTTCGCGCTGGCCGAGCCCGTGCCCGACGGGCCGAGCACGCAGGCCTGGGCCGATGCGGCCCGGCGCTGCAACGTGCACGTGGTCGCGGGCATCGCCGAGCGCGAGGACGACCGCCTCTACAACGCGGCCGCGGTGCTCGGCCCGCGCGGCTGGCTCGGCACCTACCGCAAGCTGCACCTCTGGGGCGACGAACACCTGTTCTTCGAACCGGGCAACAAGGGGCTGCCGGTGTTCCACACCGAGCTCGGCCGGCTGGGCGTGATGATCTGCTACGACGGCTGGTTCCCCGAGGCCTATCGCCTGCTCGCGATGCAGGGCGTCGACATCGTCTGCATGCCGACCAACTGGGTGCCCATGCCGCGGCAACCCGCGGACCGCCCGGCCATGGCCACCACGCTGGCGATGGCCAGCGCGCACAGCAACGGCATGAACATCGTCTGCGCCAACCGCACGGGCACCGAGCGGGGCCAGCCCTTCGTCGGGCAGAGCGTGATCGTGGGCGCGCAGGGCTGGCCGCTGGCGGGGCCCGCCTCGCACGATGGCGAGGAGATTCTTTTCGCCCGCATCAACCTCAAGGCATCGCGCCAGGCGCGCCACCTGAACGCGTTCAACGATGTGCTGCGCGACCGCCGCGACGACATCTACGACCCGATGCTGGGCACGGGCTGGCCGCTGCCGCGGCACTGAACCCACGGTTTCTTTTTCCGCTGTCACCCACTCAACTTTTCCATCGACCCCCAAGAGGACTCTGAACATGAAGATCGCTTCCCTCCTGCGCCTCGGCGCCATGACGGCCGCCACCTTGCTGGCTGCCCACGCCCAGGCCGCCGACCCCTTACGCATCGGCGTGGCGGTCGGCCTGTCGGGCGCCAACAGCGTCGTGGCGCCGGCCGCGGTGCAGTCGTCGCAGCTGGCCGTCGACGAGATCAACGCCGCCGGCGGCATCCTCGGCCGCAAGGTCGAGCTGGAGATCGTGGACGACGCCTCCGGCGCCGTCGGCGCGCAGAAGGCCTTCGACACGCTGGTGTTCCAGAAGAAGGTGGCAGCCATCATCGCGATGGAGAACAGCGCGGCGCGCAATGCGGCGCTGCCGGTGGTGAGCAAGGGCAAGGTGCCCTACATCTACACCTCGTTCTACGAGGGGCGCTCGTGCAACAACTGGATGTACGTGAACGGCTGGGTCCCCGAGCAGCAGGTCGCACCGGTGGTCGACTACTTCCTCAAGAGCAAGAACGCCAAGACCTTCTTCCTTGTCGGCAACGACTACGCCTTCGGCCGCGGCATGCTCGACTTCACCCGCAAGTACATCGAGCAGAAGGGCGGCAAGGTGGTGGGCGAGGAATACCTGCCGATCGACGGCAGCGACTGGACCTCGGTGATCTCCAAGCTGCGCGCCGCCAAGCCCGATGCGCTCATCAGCGCCACCGCGGGCGGCGCGCCCAACGTCTCGCTGGCCAAGCAGCTCAAGGGCGCGGGCCTCACGCTGCCCTACGGCAACCTCGCGATCGACGAGGGCACGGCAAAGACCATGGGCGACGTGGCCAGCGGCATGTACATGTCGGCTTCGTACCTGACGGGCATCGACATTCCCGAGAACAAGAAGTTTCTCGATGCGATGAAGAAGAAGTTCGGCGCCGACCTGAAAACGCCCAACGAGTTGTCGGAGCCGCAGTACGAGGCCTTCTTCCTCTACAAGGCCGCCGTTGAAAAGGCCGGCTCGACCGATGCGGCCAAGGTGGTCAAGGCGCTCGGCGAGGTGTCGTTCACCGGCCCGCGCGGTGCGGTGTCGATGAACAAGAGCCGCCACACGCCACTGTCGATGCGCCTGGGTCAGGTGCAGGCGGATGGATCGATCAAGATCCTCGAGACCTTCGCGAGCGTCGATCCCGGTGCCCAGTGCCCGAACCTGAAATAACGTCGCAGAAACAACGTCGCAGACAAAGGCCTCTACATGGTGCTGTTGCTGGATTTGCTCACGACCGCCGCGATGCTCTTCATCGTCACCGCCGGGCTGATGATGATCTTCGGGGTCATGAAGATCGTCAATTTCGCCCACGGCGCGCTGCTCACGCTGGGCGGCTATGCGAGCTACGTGGTGACCCAGCTCAAGCTCGACCCGTGGCTGAGCTGGCCGCTGGCGCTGGTGGTCGGCGTGGTGGCGGGCATGGCGGTGGAATGGCTGATCGTGAAACCGCTCTACAAGCGTCCGCTCGACGCCATCCTCGCGACCTGGGGGCTGGGCATCGTCATCGGGCAGTCGATCGTGATGGCGTTCGGGCGCGAGGTGCAGTTCGTCGACGCGCCGCTCGCGGGCACCTGGTCGATCGGCGGCGTGGACTACTCGGCCTATCGCCTGCTGCTGGTGCCCATCGCCATCGCGCTGTGCCTGCTGCTCACCGCGCTGCTGAACGGCACGCGCTTCGGCATCCGCACACGCGCGGTGATCATGAACGAGGAGCTGGCCAGCGGCCTGGGCATCCACGCGGGACGCGTGCGCTTCATCACCTTCAGCCTGGGTGCGGGGCTGGGCACGCTGGCGGGCACGATGATCACGCCGCTGTCCAGCGTCGATCCGAACATGGGGCTGCCCTGGCTGGTGAGCGCCTTCATGCTGGTCATGGTGTCGGGCCATTCGATGCCGAGCCTCTTGCTGACCTGCGTGGTGTTCGGGGCCTGCCAGGTGCTGGTGAGCACCTATGCCAATCCGGTGCTCGGCGGACTGACCATCGCGGTGCTCGCGGCGGTCACGCTGCGCATCCGTCCGAAGGGGTTTGCCCGTGGCTGAGAACATGGCAATCGCCTCCACGGCGCCTGCTTCGCTGCGCGCCACGCTGCGTTCGGGCCGCGGGCTCTCGGTGCTGGGCGGCATCGGCCTGCTGCTGATCGTGGCCGGGCCCTGGGTGTTCGACACCTACCTGCTCAACATCCTCGTCAAGGCCTTCTTCTTCGCTATCGCCGCGATCACGGTCGATGTGCTGTGGGGCTACACGGGCTACCTGAGCTTCGGCCAGTCGGCCCTCTTCGGCATCGGCGCCTATGCGGCGGGGCTGGTGTTCACGCACAGCGGTTTCAGCATGTCGACGGCGCTGCTGGCGCTGGGCGCCGCCATCGCCGTCAGCGCGGCAGTCGGGGCGCTGGTGGGGTGGCTGTCGTTCTACCGGGGCGCCTCGCCGTTCTTCGCGACGGTCATCTCGCTGGTGCTGCCTATCGTGCTGACGCAACTGCTGCTGTCGGGCGGCCAGTGGACGGGCTCCAGCTCGGGCCTGACCGGCTACGAGAGCTTCGACTTTTCGATCGAGGCCTGGTACTGGGTGGCCGGGGGCATGCTCGTGCTGTTCGGCCTCCTGGGCTGGCTGCTGGTGCGCAGCGACGCCGGACGCGTGCTCGCCGCCATTCGCGACAACGAATCGCGCTGCACCTACCTCGGCATTCCGACCGCGGCGGTCAAGATCGCGCTGCTGACCGTCATGGCGATGGTCGCGGGCATCGCCGGCTTCGGCTACGGCGCGTTCAGCGGCGTGGTGGCACCCGAGCTCACCGGCTTCGCGCTGGGCACCGAGCTGATCATCTGGGTCGCGCTGGGCGGGCGGGGCACGCTCTGGGGGCCGCTGATCGGCGCGGTGCTGATCAACGTGGCCACGGCTTATCTCAGCGGCAGCATGCCGTTCGCGTGGCAACTGATCGTCGGCGTGGCCTTCGTGTTGGTCATCGTGCTGCTGCCGCAGGGGCTGGTGCCGCTGCTGCTCAAGCCCTTCGGGCTGGGCCGCATCGCCGCGCGCGTTCCGGTGCTCGAAGCACGACAGGGCAGGAGCGTGGCGGCAGAGGCAACCGAGCCGGCCCTGCACATGCAGCAGGTGGCGAAGCACTACGGTGCGCTCAAGGTGCTGCAGGGCATCGACCTGGAAGCGCGCGCCGGCGAGTTGGTCGGGCTGATCGGGCCGAACGGCGCGGGCAAGACCACGCTGATGCGCTGCATGAGCGACGGGGCCGAGCGCAGCGCCGGCACCGTGAGGCTGTGCGGCCACGACATCCGAGACCTGCCGCCCGAGGCCTGCGTGCGCTTCGGCCTCGGGCGCAAGTTCCAGAACGCCAACATCTTCGAGTCGCTCACGGTGGCGCAGTGCCTTCGCATCGCGGGCACCCTGCTCGAGAAGCCCTCGCTGGTGCGCCAGGAGGCCGCGCTGCGCCTGCCGGCCTATGCGCTCGACGTGGTGCGCACTACCGGGCTCGACGCCAAGCTGGCCACCGTCGCGCGCGATCTCTCGCACGGCGAGCAGCAGGCGCTCGAACTCGCGATGGTGCTGGCGCTGGAGCCGCGCATCGTGCTGCTCGACGAGCCGACCGCAGGGCTCACCAAGACCGAACGTTCGCAGATCGGCGAGGTGCTCTCGTCGCTCGCGCACCGCCATGGCCTGTGCTGCCTGCTGGTGGAACACGATCTCGATTTCGTCGAGCAGATCGCCACCCGCATCGTGGTGCTGCACCAGGGAACCATCGTGATGCAGGGCAGCTTCGAGGAGGTGGTGAATTCGCCGCTGGTGAAGACCATCTACGCCGGCAGCGCGCACGCACCGCAGGAGGCCGCATGAGCGAAGACCAGACGAAGGCATTGCGGCTGGAGCAACTGAGCAGCGGCTACGGGGCTTCCGTGGTACTGCGCGGGCTGTCGCTGGACGTCGTAGCCGGCGAGGCCGTGGCGCTCCTGGGCAAGAACGGCATGGGCAAGAGCACGCTGCTCAAGACCGTGATGGGCTACCTGCCCAAGAAGGGCGGCCACGTCCACCTGAACGGGCAGGACATCACGCGGCAACCGCCGCACCGCATCGCGCGGCAGGGCATCGCCTATGCGGCGCAGGAGCAGGCGCTGTTCGCCGACCTGAGCATCCGTGACAACCTGCGGCTGGGACTCGCGAAAGAGTCCGTGTTCGACGAGCGCTTTGCGGACATCGAGCCGCTGTTCCCGGTCTTCAAGACCCGGCTGAAGCAGGACGCGGGCACGCTCTCGGGCGGTGAGCAGAAAATGCTGCTGCTCGCCCGTGCCCTGATGATGCGGCCCACGATGATCCTGCTGGACGAGATCACCGAAGGGCTGCAACCCTCGGTCATCGACCGGCTGGCCCGCGCGCTGATGGACGAACGCGCCCGGCGCGGCACCGCGATGCTGATCGTGGAGCAGAACGTGCCGTTCGCGCTCCAGGTCGCCGACCGCTATGTGGTGCTCAAGCAGGGCGAGCTGGTGGACGAGGGAAATGCGAAGGCCCCAGGTGCCGCAGCGTCCGTTTTCGATCACCTGCGTGTCTGACTTCGGACGCGGAGGCACGGATTCTGCTGGTGCCTTCTTGAATGACGATGGAGAAAGCCGATGACCACTGACAAACCCGCCCCCGCCGAAGACGGCTGGCGCATCGGCGTGCTGCATTCGCGCTCGGGCGCGACCGGCGTGACCGAGTCGGAGCACTTCTTCGGAACCGCGCTGGCCATCGAGGAAATCAACGGCCTCGGCGGCGTACTAGACCGCCCGCTGCTGCCGGTGGCCTACGACCCCAAGGGCGATGCCGACGAATACCGGCGGCTCGCCACCCGGCTCTTACTGGAGGACGAGGTCAACGTGATCTTCGGCTGCTCGCGCTCGTCCAGCCGCAAGGCGGTGTTGCCGGTGATCGAGCGCAACAACGCGCTCCTTTGGTATTGCTCGTTCTACGAGGGCTTCGAATACTCGTCCAACGTCATCTACACCGGCGCGGTGCCCAACCAGAACAGCGTGCAACTCGCGGCCTACCTGCTGAAGAACCGGGGCCGGCGCTTCTTCCTGATCGGCGCCGACTACATCTTTCCGCGCGAGTCGAACCGCGTGATGCGCGAGATGGTCGAGCAGCACGGCGGCGAGATCCTCGACGAGGTCTACGTGCCGCTGGAGGCTTCCGAGACTCAACTGCAGGACGTCATGCGCGACATCGCCGATGCGCAGCCCGACGTCATCTTCTGCACCATCGTCGGCCAGTCGGCCCGGCGCCTCTACCAGATCTACCGCGAGCACGGGCTCGATCCGCAGCGCATGCCCATCGCCAGCCTGTCGATGGTGGAGGAAGAGGTTCGCATGACCGGCGCCGACGCCTGCGCGGGGCACATCACCTCGGCCACGTACTTCAGTTCGCTGAAGAACGAATGCAACGACCGCTTCAGCGCGCTGTGGCGCAAGCGCTATGGCGACCGGCCCACCAGCATGTGGTCCGAGGCGGCCTACAGCCAGGTCCACCTGTTCGCGCGGGCGCTGGAGCGCAGCGGCAGCCTGGACACGCGCAAGCTCGTCAACGCCGTGCGCTCGGTGCGTTTCGAGTCGCCCGAGGGGCCGCTGTCCATTGATGCCGAGAACAATCACACGTTCCTGACCCCTCGCATCGGCGTGTGCCGCAGCGACGGACAGTTCGACCTGTTGTGGGAAGGGGCGGGGCCGGTCAAGCCGGACCCTTATCTGTCGACCTTCGGTTTTTCCGAGTTCTGGCTGAGCTGACCCAATGAGCAGCTTGCGTCGCCTCTACGATGACCTGCGCAGCATCTGCGTCGCGGTGGTGTACCCACCGGGCGAGGATCGCGACATCCTTCTCGACCAGCTCAAGCGCATCGGCTGCCGGCTCAAGATCATCTGGCCCTTTCCCTCCGCGCCGCCCACCGGGTGCGATGTGATCTTCTTTCAGGTCTCGCAGGAACTGCAGGACAGCACCAGCTGGTGCGCCAGCGCGGTGGAGGCGACGCTGATCGCGCTGTCCGACTACGAAAGCCCGACCACGCTGAAGCTGCTGCTCGACACCAGCGCGCACGGCGTGCTGACCCGGCCGTTCCGTTCGTCGGGCGTGCTGAGCACGCTGGTGCTGGCGCGTTCGTCGCGCGGCTACCAGGAGCGGCTGCAGAGCAAGGTCAGCAAGCTCGAAGAGACGATCAGGTCGCGCCGGCAGATCGAGAAGGCCGTTCGCATGCTGGCCGAAACGCAGTCATTGACCGAAGCCAAGGCCTACGAGCACATGCGAACGCGTGCCACCACGCTGCGGGTTACGGTGGCGGAAGTGGCGTTGATGGTGGTGGAGGCGCACGAGGCGATGGAGAAGCTGGGCCTCGGGCGCCTGCGCGAGGGCGGCGGCGGGAGCTGAACGGGGGCAGATGCTGCCCCCAGGCCGCTGTCGTCAGACCGTGGCCATGCACCGGGTCATCGCGCCCGATGCTTCATCGCGAGCCGCCTCCTCGGCGGGATTGAATCTGATTGCTGCCGCCCACATGGCTTTCGCGGTCGTGGCGGCTCTCGGGCGTGCGGCGCGGCTCGTTGCGGGAGGTGGGTTGCTGGTGGCCCGCCTTGTTGTGCGCCGAGGGCTGCGTGGTGTCGCTGTCGTCGCGTTCGTTCGTGTCTTCGCGGGTATCGATGGTGCTGGGTTTCGTCATCGGGGCTCCTTGCATGGATGGATGAATGAATGTGCGGGTGAAAGCACCTTTCTCTTCCCGTGGCTGGCCGTGTCATGTGGGAAGAGGCCGACCCCGGGCGTCGGCCATGCCGCGCGGGTGGCTGCGCGTGGCCTGAGTGCGGCTTCCATGGGCAATGGCCGCGTTATTCGGTTCCTCCTACACGGGCGAAGGCTGCCCACCGACGATTCGCGTTGCATGGCTTGCCTACCTTGGGTCGAAGTTTCTTTTTCTTTCGATTCATGTGGCCCACCGTCATGCTTCAACCTGCTCCCGACGATGCCCTCCTGCAATTGCAGCTTCGCCACGGCGGCGACCTGGCGCTGAAGCATCTGGTCGATGCGCGCATCGACGCGCTTCCACGGCCCGGCGCCGGCCAGACCCTCGCGCGCTGGCGCGTGCTGGCCGAAGTGGCGGCGCATGACCTCTCCTTGGTGAAGCTGTTCGAGGGGCACACCGACGCGCTCGCCATCCTGGCCGAACTCGGCGGCACCCCGGACACGCCGGCAGGCGCATCTTGGGGAACGTGGTGCGCGGAGCCGCCCGATGCACGCGTCACGCTCGATGCGCAACAGAACGGCCGCGTTCGCCTGAGCGGCACCAAGGCTTGGTGCTCGGGCGCAGCAACCGTGTCGCACGCTGTCGTCAGCTGCTGGAATGCGGCCGGCGAGCCGTGCCTGGCGGCCGTCGCCATGGACCAGCCCACCGTCTGGGTGACCGAGAACGGCTGGCATGCCGTTGGCATGGCTGCAAGCGCCAGCGTCGATGTTCGGTTCAACCGCGCGGTGGCCACGCAGATCGGCCGGCCCGGCGACTATGTGAGCCGCGCCGGCTTCTGGCAGGGCGGCGCGGGCATCGCGGCCTGCTGGTTCGGCGGCGTGCTCGGCATTGCGCGCATGGTCCAGCAGCGCAAGGGGCCCAAGCCGGACGCTCACCGCCTCGCACATCTCGGCGCCATCGACGTCGCACTGACCGCAGCGGCCGCGCAACTGCGTGAAGCCGCCGCCTGGATCGACCGCCATCCGCAGGACAACGCGCAGCGCATCGCCTTGCGCGCCCGCCTCGCCGTGGAACAGGCCGCCAACGAGGTGATGCACCACGCCGGCCGCGCGGTCGGCGCGGGCCCGCTCTGCCGCGACCCGCGCTTCGCCCGCGCGATGGCGGACCTGCCGGTGTTCCTGCGCCAGAGCCATGCCGAGCGCGATCTCGCCGCCCTCGGTCAATTCGCTGTGAACGAGCAAGAGGAGCCATCGTCATGGACGCTGTAGCGCAACGACGCGCCATCCGGGGGGAGGGCACGACCGAGGCCGAGTGGAGCCGCTGGCCCGGCCTGGCACGCCTGCCCGCGATCACCCCGCAGGACCTGGTTCCGAAGAGCGCCCGCGCGGTGGTCGTCGCGCCGCATCCCGACGACGAGGTGCTCTCGGTCGGCGGCCTGCTCGCGCAACTGGCCGCGTGCGGCCGACCTGTCGAGGTGATCGCGGTCACCGACGGCACCGCCAGCCACCGGGGCTCGACCGAATGGTCCGTCGAGCGGCTTGCACGCACCCGGCCGCGCGAGAGCCTGAAGGCGCTCCAGTGCCTCGGCCTCGCCATCGAACCCATCCGCCTGGGCCTGCCCGATGGCGGCCTGAAGGGGGTGCGCGCCGTGCTCGCGGCGCGGCTCGTGTCATTGCTGCGGCCCGGCGACGTGGTGTTCACCACTTGGCGCCGCGACGGCCACCCCGACCATGAAGCGACCGGCGAGGCCTGCGCGCTGGCCGCCGCCAGCACCGGCGCGCGGCTCGCGGAAGTGCCCGTGTGGGGCTGGCACTGGTCGCGCCCCGGCGACGTGCGCATGCCCTGGCAGCACGCCTTCCGGCTCCCGCTCAGCGAAGAGGCGGTGCGGCGCAAGCGCGCGGCCGTCAATGCGTTCACCAGCCAACTGCGGCGCGATGCGTCCACCGGCTCCGGCCCGGTGCTGCGCGCCACCACCGTCCAGCGCGCGGCGCGCCCCTTCGAGGTGATCTTCCTGTGAGCGCCGGCAACAATGACCAGCGGCCTTATTTCGACGCGCTCTATTCGGCCAGCGAAGACCCCTATGCGCTGCGCCAGCGCTGGTACGAAGCGCGCAAGCGGGCGCTGCTGCTGGCGGCCTTGCCGCAGGCGCGCTACCGGCGGGTCTACGAGCCGGGCTGCGGCATCGGCGAGCTCACGCTGGCGCTGTCGCACCGCTGCGACCATCTGCTGGCGAGCGATTTCTCGGCGCATGCGGTGGCGCTTGCACGAAAGCGCACCGAGGGCCGCGCCAACGTGCGCATCGCGCAGCACGTGCTGCCTGCCGACTGGCCGCGCGAGGACGGCCGCTTCGACCTCATCGTGCTGAGCGAGCTGGGCTACTTTCTCGACCGCAACGACATGCAGCGCCTGGCCAGTTGCTGCGAAGAAACGCTGGAAGCCGACGGCACCCTCGTCGCCTGCGACTGGCGCCCCGATTTCGCGCAGCGCAGCCTGTCCACGAAGGATGTGCACGGCGCGCTCGCCGCGCTCGGGCTCGCCCGGCTGGCGCTCCATGAAGAAGACGATTTCGTGATGCAGGTCTGGACCCGCGACAGCCGCTCGGTGGCCGAGCGCGAGGGCATCCGGTGATCGGCGTCGTCATTCCCGCGCACAACGAGGGCGAGCGCATCGGCGCGGCGCTCGAGGCGGTGCTGCATGCGGCGGCACACCCGGCGCTCTTCGGTGAAACGGTCGGCGTGGCGGTGGTGCTCGACAGCTGCAGCGATTCGACGGGCGCGGTGGTCGCGCAATACCCCGTCACCGGCATTGCGCTCGATGCCCGCAATGTCGGCATCGCACGGGCCCGCGGCGCGGAGTTGTTCGTCGGCGGCGGCGCGCGCTGGCTCGCCTTCACCGACGCCGACACGCTTGTCTCGCCGGATTGGCTGGTCAAGCAACTGGCCGAGAACGCCGATGTCGTCTGCGGCTCGATCGGGGTGGAAGACTGGGGCGTGTATGGCCTCGAAGGCAGCGCGGTGCAGGCGCATTTCGCGACTCACTATGTCGATGCCGACGGCCATCGGCACATCCACGGCGCCAACCTGGGCGTGTCGACCGAGGCCTATTGCCGCGTGGGCGGGTTCCCGCCGCTGGCGTGCAGCGAAGACGTGGCACTGGTCGAGGCGCTGCAGGCGGCCGGGGCGCGCATCGCATGGAGCGCGGGGCCGCGCGTGACGACCAGCGCAAGAACCGATGCGCGCGCCCGCGGCGGCTTCGGCGACACCATCCTTGCCATGGTCGCGTCGCTCGCGAAGCCGCCCGAACCAGGACTCAGCCCATTCGGGCAAACCGCAGCCTGAGCGGCTCACGTTGAGCCTGCATCGCGACGGACAACGCTGACGCGCATCGCGTCCGTCTTCTTACCCGCGTCGCGATTCGCACGCCCAGCATGTGAAGCTTCTCAACCTGAAGGAGCGATGACCATGCCAAGAGGCGACAAATCGTCCTACACGGACAAGCAGAAACGCAAGGCCGAGCACATCGAGGAAGGCTATGAGCACCGCGGTGTCGGCAAGGGCGAAGCCGAAAGGCGCGCCTGGGCCACGGTGAATGCCGAGACCGGCGGCGGCAAGAAGAGCGGATCGGGCCGCGGCAAGGCCGAGAACCATGCGCCGTCGCGCAAGGGCGGCCACAAGGGCGGGGCGGCTGCAGCATCCCGCACTGCCGCGGAGCGCTCGGCGTCCGCGAAGAAGGGCGCCGCCACGCGTAAGCGCAATGCCGCCGAGAAGCGGTCGTAAGGAGATGGCGATGCACATCATCCTGGGCGCTACGGGCCACGTCGGCTCGTCGCTCGCGCAAGCCCTGCTGGCGCGCAACGAGCCGGTTACCGTGGTTACGCGCGATGCGCGCCACGCAGAGTCGCTGAAGACGAAGGGCGCCCATGTGGCCGAGGTCGACGTGTTCGACACGGCCGCGTTGCACCGCGTGATCGCGAGTGGGCAGCGGCTCTTCGCGCTCAACCCACCGGCGCCGCCATCGACCGACACGGTCGCCGAAGAGCGCAGGAGCCTGCACGCCATCGTGGCCGCGCTCGAGGGCTGCAAGCTCGAGAAGATCGTTTGCGAATCGACCTACGGCGCGCAACCCGGCGACGGCATCGGCGACCTCGGCGTGCTGTACGACATGGAGCAAGCGCTGCGGGCAGCCGGCGCAGCACCGGTCAGCGCCATCCGTGCGGCCTACTACATGAGCAACTGGGACGCCTCGCTGGAAACCGCGCAGAAGGAAGGCAAGGTCCACAGCATGTACCCGCCCGACTTCAGGCTGCCGATGGTCGCGCCGCATGACCTCGGGGAGTTCGCCGCACGGCTGATGCTGGGCGCGGCCGAGGCCTCGGGGCCGCACTACGTCGAAGGGCCGAAGCGCTATTCGCCGGGCGATGTTGCGCGGGCGTTTTCTCAGGCGCTGGGGCGATCTGTGGAGGTGGCGGTGACGCCGCCCGAGCAGTGGGAGCAGGCGTTCCGGTCGCAGGGATTTTCAGAGGCTGCAGCGAAGTCGTATGTGGCCATGACCCGCATGACGCTGGAGAGCAAGGAAGAGCCAGGGAAGCCGGAGCGCGGGGCGACTTCGCTGGACGAATACATCACGGCGCTGGTCAGGAAGAACACAGGCTGAGTGGGCCGGGCCGGCAAGTCGGCGGACAACGGCGTCTAGGAGATGCTGGCGATCAACGACCACCAGTTCCTCGTGATCGAACGCTCGGGCGTGCAGGGTGCCGACGGCGTCTACGTCAACTACATCCGCCTCTACCAGATCGACATCGCCGGTGCCACCGACGTCCGCGCCATCGCGAGCCTGGCCGGCGCCGACTACAACCCGTGCAGAAGCGCCTGGTGCTCAACCTCAACACACTGGGCCTGAAGAAGCTCGATAACATCGAAGGAATGACCTGGGGCCCGAAGCTCGCCAACGGGCATGACACGCTGGTGCTGGTGTCGGACAACAACTTCAATGCCGCGAGCCAGATCACGCAGGTGCTGGCTTTCGAGGTGGTGGGGAAGTAGGGCTGGGCTAGCGCGCAGGGCCTGTGCGGTTCAGCATCCAGTGTCCGCCGAAACGGTCGGTCAGCTTGCCGTAGCGCTGCATCTCGAACATCGGACTTTCTTTGGGCCATGACGGGCCGGAAGATCACGCTTGGCGTCGGTCGACCTCACGGACAAAGCAGGTTTCGCCGTCCAGCACGTACTCGCCTCCGGCCTTCCAAAGCCGATAAGCAGGCTCCAGATCGAACGCTGGCTCGCCCTTGCGCAGACCCAGCGTCTTGAGCATTCCATGCGACGCCCGGGCCGGCCGCAGGAATTCGACATTCAGGGCCAGCATCAGCCAATCCCGAAGCACGAAGCTGGCCGCGATGCCATAGCAGGCCTCCTTGAGGCAGTACATCCAACGTGGATGATCCTGGCCGGTATAGCGCAGTTCGTCGTCGAACCTGGCCATCGCCGCTGCGGCGGGTTCATAGACCGGATCGTCGGGACTGCCCGGCTCGAAATGAAGACGTGCCAAGACATCGGCTTCAGCGTCGAGGTCACGTCGGCGCAGGAACGCCACCCGCTGAGCGATGTCCTGCTTGGCAAGTTCCATCAGCGCGGACATGGGCAAGGCGTTGCGTTGCAACGGGTAGACATACCAGTAGAACTTTTCTTCACCATCCGTGAGCACCGAGGTTTTGCTCAACAGATGGTCGGCAAACAGTTGCTTGAGCCGAGACAGGAACTTGTGGGAATTCGGCAGTTCGCCGAACAGGTCGTCGAACTCGGCGGGGTCCGCGTCCTTGATGAGCGCGGGGAAATGAGACCAGTCGTATTCCTTCTCGCCTCGCTTGACCTGTTGCCATAACTTCACGATGTCGTCCGCATCGTCCGGGTGCGGTACATCGTCCGGGTCGGCGAGGTAGGCGAAGCGATGGAGCGGCACGTGGATGTTGGCAACGAGCATCCCGCCGGCGCTGGCGAGCGGCTCGGAACCCTCGGGCCACCACCTCATGTCGGTGCGCCCCCATTCGGGGCCGATGGCTGCATCGAGGCCGGTCCAGATGTCGTGCAGCGTTCTCTTCCGAGCCTCGTATTCCGGCGTGTACATCTCGACGTTCTTGCCCGGCAGTTCGAGGAGCCATGCCTCGATCAGGTGTCCCTCTCCCGGGCCAATGTCGTCGGGTGCCTCGTGGCAGATCTGGTTGATGAATCCCTTGCGCCACTTTCCGGGCAAGGATGCGTAGATGTGGTGGTTGGCACCGCCCGGTGCACGGCTGCCGTAGGCAATGAGAACCGAGGAATGGTTGTTGGGCGCAGTCATGCGAAAGATGCTGGATGCCGATCTCTGTCGGCGGACTCTTGATGCGTGGCGCATCGTCACATACGCTCCAACCATGATCAGTCAACAAGACGCTGAGGCGTTGTACCAAGCCTACGAACGTGCCCTCGGCGCGCTGGACGAGGCTGAAGCATTGCTCTGGAACATACCCGAGGGGCCTGCACGCGACAAGCTGCTGCATGCGCACAGTGACGTCACCGTGGACATGCTTTCCAGGCTGCGTGCCCCATTGGTTCTTCAGTTTCCCGAACTCGACACGGGCACTCCGAATGGGGTCCCCAGCACATTGCTGGAACCGGATGAGCAGGACGCAGTGAGTCGGCTGACTGCAGCACAGACGCGCGAGATCGATGAGTTCCTTCTTGCGGCTTGCGCGCCGTCGTGGAAAAAGGTTGCGAGCGTGGTCGGCATGGCGTCGACGCGCGGGGCCAATCAGTTCGCGGACATCCCATATGGGTACTTCGTGCAGAGGGTGAAAGTATTGGTCGAAGCGGGACAACTGGAGTCGCAAGGCAACCTCGATCACATGCGCCACAGCGAGGTCAGGTTGCCCGGCAACTGAAATGAAGGGCAATCCAGGCTCTTTAGTCTGGATCGGCCATTGGGCTGTCCGATAGACGAAAAAACAGCCTTCTATCGGCGGAAATCAGACATTCCACCACTATCTTTGGTGCCTGCAAGACAACTTGCATGTGTCCCTTGCGGCGGCCACCACACGTGAAGCCGTCGTGTTGCGCGAGGCTGCCCGGAACGAGCGGCCTATGCCTGCCAACGTCGCTCAAGTGCGAGCCATTCAACACCCGCGCCAGTCGTTTGCCGCAGCGGATTCGCATCGATACGATCCCGCGCCTTGCCCCTCAAAGGAATGCGCGGATGCCTCCAACGATTGCTTCTCCCACAATGCCTGCGCCGTCGAAAAACACCGGCTGGCAGCAGCGCAGCCGACGCCATGTCTGGCATCCATGCACGCAGAGCATCCGGCTCGAAGCGGTGCCGCCGCTGCCGATCGCGCGGGGCGAGGGCGTCTGGCTCTACGACCATGACGGCCGCCGCTATCTCGACGCAACGAGCTCGTGGTGGGTCAATCTCTTCGGCCATGCGCATCCGGCCATCAACGCAGCGCTGAAGGACCAGCTCGACACGCTCTCGCACGTGATGCTCGCCGGCTGCACGCACGCGCCGGCCGTCGAACTGGCCGAGCGCTTGTCCGCATTGACCGGACACGCGCTGGGCCATTGCTTCTATGCCTCCGATGGCGCCTCGGCCGTGGAGATCGCGCTGAAGATGAGCTTCCACGCATGGCGCAACGCAGGTCGCAGCGGCAAGCAGAACTTCGTCGCGCTGCGACATGGCTACCACGGCGAAACGCTGGGCGCATTGCATGTGACCGACGTGCCGGTGTTCCGCGATGCCTATGCGCCGCTGCTGGCGAACGCGCACCTTGTCGCGTCGCCCGACGCGCGAACCGCGCTGCCGGGCGAGGATGCGCTCGCCGTGGCGCGGCGTGCTGCCGCAGAACTCGAAGCGCTGCTGGCCGAGCGGCACGCATCCATCGCCGCCGTGATCGTCGAGCCGCTCGTGCAGTGCGCCACCGGCATGGCGATGCACGACCCCGAATACCTGCGCCTTGTGCGCGCCCTGTGCGATCGCTACGAAGTGCACCTCATCGCGGACGAGATCGCGGTGGGCTGCGGCCGTTCCGGCACTTTCTTCGCATGTGAGCAGGCCGGCATCTGGCCCGATTTCCTGTGCCTTTCCAAAGGCATCAGCGGCGGCTACCTGCCGCTCGCGTTGGTGATGACGCGCGATGCGATCTACGAAGGCTTCGTGGACGACGACGTGGCGCGCAGCTTCCTGCATTCGCATTCCTACACCGGCAACGCGCTGGCCTGCCGAGCGGCGCTCGCGACGCTCGACCTGTTCGAGCGCGAGGATGCATTGCGGCGCAACCGCGGCCGTGTCGAACGCTTGATCGGCCGGTTGCGCGAAGGGCTCCGTGGCATGCCCGTCGACCACCTGCGCCAGCGCGGAATGATCACGGCCTTCGACGTGCGCGAGCCCGGGGGCCGTTTTGCCGAGCGCTTTCATCTCGCCGCGCGTGCGAACGGACTGCTGATGCGGCCCATCGGTCCGACCGTCTACCTCATGCCTCCCTACGCTATCAACGACGACGAGATCGACCTGCTGGTCGATGGCACGCTGGCCACGCTGCAGGCGGTGTCCATTCCCGGCCATGCAGAAGCAGGAGTCCGCGATGCTGCGCTTGCTTGAACGCCTGCAGGATGAGATCACGGCGCTCGATGCGCAATCGCTGCGCCGCCGCCGTCAAGTCGCCGAGACGGCCTGCGCGCCCGAGCAGTCGCTGACGCTGGGCGGTGCGACCGCGCCGCGCACCATGCTCGGCTTCAGCAGCAACGACTACCTCGGCCTTGCCGCGCATCCGGCGCTGTCGGCCGCTCTGGCCGAAGGCGCGGCGCGCTACGGCACGGGCAGCGGCGGGTCGCACCTGATCCTCGGCCACTCGCGCGCGCATGCCGCGCTCGAAGAACGGCTGGCCGACTGGATGGCGCCATTCATCCCCGAGGCGCGCAGCCTCTTTTTCTGCACGGGCTACATGGCCAACCTCGCTGTGCTGTCGGCGCTGGGTGGCGCGGAGGCGGTGATATTTTCGGAGTCGCTCAATCACGCCTCGCTGATCGACGGCGCGCGGCTGGCCAAGGCGCGGGTCGAGCGCTATCCGCATTGCGACGTGGCGGCGCTCGACGCGCAGCTCGCGGCCTGCGACGCGCCGGTCAAGCTCATCGTGAGCGATGCGGTTTTCAGCATGGACGGCAACATCGCGCCCGTGGCCGAACTGCTCGCGCTTGCGGAGCGCCACGACGCGTGGCTGGTGCTGGACGACGCGCATGGCTTCGGCGTGCTGGGCGCCACGGGCCGGGGTGCGCTGCAGGCGGTGGCGCTGCGCTCGGAGCGGCTGGTGCTCATCGGCACGCTGGGCAAGGCGGCGGGGGTGTCGGGTGCGTTCGTAGCGGCGCATCGCACCGTCATCGACTACCTCGTGCAGCGGGCGCGCCCGTACATCTTCACCACGGCCGCGCCGCCGGCCATTGCGCATGCGCTGCTCGCGAGCCTCGCGCTGATCGAGGGCGAGGAGGGTGACGAGCGTCGTGCGCAATTGAAGGCGCGCATTGCACAGCTGCGCCGGGGCGTGCGAGCAATCCTGCCGGCGGATGGCAGCGCCTGGCTGCCTGATTCACCTACCGCGATCCAGCCGCTGATCCTCTGCGACAACGCGCGCGCGATGCGGACGATGGCGCAGCTCGATGCGCGCGGCCTTCGTGTCGGTGCGATCCGCCCGCCGACCGTGCCTGCCGGCACCGCGCGCCTGCGAATCGCGCTCTCAGCCAGTCACAGTGAGGCCGACGTCGCCCGTCTGGTCGATGTGCTGGGCGAGGCACTGGCGCAGCCGTGGAAGGAGGCCGCATGACACAGCGCCGCTGGTTCGTCACGGGCACCGATACGGGGGTAGGAAAGACGCTGGTCAGCAGCGCGATGCTGAGCCTGCTGGCCGCGTCGGGCCTGCGCGCGGTCGGCATGAAGCCGGTGGCCGCGGGCCTGGAGCGTGTTGACGGGGCATGGCAGAACGAAGACGTCGAGCAACTGCGCGCGGCCGGCAATGTCGATGCGCCGCTGGCCTTGCGCTGCCCCTACCTGCTGCGCGCACCGATGTCACCGCATCTCGCGGCGCGGGAAGAGGGCGTGCGCATCGAGCTGCCGCCGCTGCTGTCGGCCTTCGCGGCGCTGTCGCAGCGCGCCGATGCGGTGGTGGTCGAAGGCGTGGGCGGGTTCTGCGTGCCGTTCGGCGACGACCTCGACAGCGCCGACCTTGCGGTGGCGCTCGACCTGCCGGTGATCCTCGTGGTCGGGCTCCGGCTCGGCTGTCTGAGCCATGCGCTGCTGACCGCCGAGGCCATTCGCGCGCGTGGCCTCGTGCTGGCGGGCTGGGTCGCGAGCGTCATCGAGCCGCAGATGCTGTCGCCCGAGGCCAACCTGCAGACCCTGCGCGACCGGCTCGGTGCGCCGTTGCTCGGCGTGGTGCCGCATCTGGCCGAGCCCGGTGCGGCCAGCGCCGCGCGGCACCTCGACCTGCGCGCACTGCGCGCGACCGCGGCCCACGCCGCGCGGCGCTCGGCCGCGCTTGCATTGGCCTGAACCGTTCGATCAGGCCAGGTGCTTGTCGCGGTTCGCGCGCTGGCGCTCCAGCATCCAGCCCGGGTACTCGGCCGGCAGCGCGCTCGCCTTGTCGAGGGTGGCGAGCTCGTCGGCGGAGAGCTCGATGGCGGTGGCGGCGATGTTGTCGTCCAGCTGGTCGACGCGCTTGGCGCCGATGATCACGCTGGTCACCACAGGCTGGTGCAGCAGCCACGCCAGCGCGATCTGCGCGACGGACACCTTGCGGGCCTCGGCCAGCACGCGCATCGCATCGATGCAGTCGTAGGCTCGGTCCCGGTTCACCGGCGGGAAGTCGAAGGTGGCGCGGCGGGTGCCCTTTTCGGTTTCAGTGTGGCGGTCGACCTTGCCGCTCAGGAGGCCGCCGGCCAGCGGGCTCCAGACCATGAGGCCGACGTTCTCGCTGCGCAGCATCGGCACCAGCTCGCGCTCCAGGTCGCGCCCGGCGATGGTGTAGTAGGCCTGCAGCGACTCGAAGCGCGCGAGCCGGTCGCGCTCGGCGATGCCCAGCGCCTTGGCGATCTGCCAGGCGGCCCAGTTCGACACGCCGACATAGCGCACGTGGCCTTGTTGCACGAGGTTGTCCAGCGCATGCACGGTTTCCTCGATCGGCGTGAGCGGGTCGAAGCCGTGGATCTGGTACAGGTCGATGTGGTCGAGCTGCAGGCGCTTCAGGCTCGCCTTGACGCCGTCCATGATGTGATAACGCGAGGCGCCGCCCGCGTTCGGGCCCTTGCTGCCGGTTTCGCCGAGCACCTTGGTGGCGACCACCACGCTGTCGCGCGGGATTTTGAGGTTCTTCAGCGCCTGGCCGGTGATGACTTCCGACTGACCTTCGGAGTACACGTCGGCGGTGTCGATGAAGTTGATGCCGGCGTCGACGGCCCGGCCGACAAGGCCTTCGGCCTCGCTCTGCTGGAGGTCGCCGATCTGGCTCCAGATGCCCGAGCCGCCGCCGAAGGTCATCGTGCCGAGGCAGAGTTCGGAAACCAGGAGGCCGGTGCGGCCGAATTTGCGGTACTGCATGGAAAGGTCCTTTGTGTTGGGAGAGGTGTTCGGGGAGGTGTTGGCAAAAAGTATCCGCCTGCGACCCCCGGGGCGGCGAGCGCGTTCCTGCAAAGTCTTTGCCTATTTCTCCAGACCTTGTTCCGCGGGCGTGCAGTTTCATGGGAGCGGCGCTAAGCTGCAAACCACCCGATCCTCCACGGTGCGCGCCACCGTGTCCTCAACCGCGACAAGGCCCTCTACATGTCCGACGAAACACCCGAAATCGCTGTAGCCATTGCCCAGCCGATGCCGCTGGAGCCCGAACTCGACGAAGCCAGGAAGGAACTGGTGGCGCTGATCAACCGCATCACCGGCGGGCGCGACGGCACGGTGGAAACGCCGGTGGCCGGCCTGCAGGTGTATTGCATCAGCAAGCCCGACCGCCCCAAGCACGCCTTCGCCACCCCGGCGCTCGGGCTGATCGCGCAGGGCTCCAAGCGGATCATCATGGGCGACGACATCTATGTGTACGACCCGATGCACTACCTCGTCACCTCGGTCGACCTGCCGGTGTGCGGCCAGGTGCGCCTGACGAGCGACAACGAGCCCTACCTGGGCCTGCGGCTGGAGCTTGCGCTCGACGAGATCGGCGAACTCATCGGCGACGAGAAGTTGCCCGCCAAGGCCAACGCGCCGGCTTCCCGCGGCATGTACGTCAACCGCATCGCGATGCCGGTGCTGGAGCCGGTGCTGCGGTTGCTGCGACTCGTCGAGACGCCGGAGGACGTGCCGATCATGGCGCCGCTCATCAAGCGCGAGATCATGTATCGCCTGCTGGTGAACGGCGAGGGCGCGCGCCTGCGCCAGATCGCGCTGCAGGACAGCCACACCCAGCGCATCGCCAAGGCCATCAGCGCGCTGCGCGTGAACTATGCGCAGTCGCTGCGGGTGGAAGACATGGCGCGCGCGGTGCACATGAGCGTGTCGTCGTTCCACCATCACTTCAAGGCGGTGACCGCGATGAGCCCGCTGCAGTACCAGAAGCAGCTTCGCCTGCAGGAGGCGCGTCGCCAGATGCTGGTGACCGGAATCGACGTGGCGAGCGCGGCGCACAGCGTGGGCTACGAAAGCCCGTCGCAGTTCGCGCGCGAGTACGGCCGCATGTTCGGTGCACCGCCGCTGCGCGACAAGCAGCGCTGGCTCTCCGAGGCCGGCAACGATGCGATGGCGGCGGCGTCGATGGAAGCGGCCTGAGCGGCCCGGCTGACTGAGCCGCATGGCCGAATCCAAGGTCGCGATCTATGGCGCCATCGGCGCCAATGTCGCGATCGCCATCACCAAGTTCGTCGTGGCGGGCATCACCGGCAGCTCGGCGATGCTGTCGGAGGGCATCCACTCGGCGGTCGACACCTTCAACGGCGTGCTGCTGCTCGTGGGCCTGAAGCTCAGCAAGCGGCCTGCGACGCCCGAGCATCCGTTCGGCCATGGCAAGGAGCTCTATTTCTGGAGCCTGATCGTGGGGGTGCTGATCTTCGGGCTGGGCGGCGGCGTGTCGTTCTACGAAGGCATCCAGCACATCCGCGCGCCGGAGCCGATGCGCGATCCGACATGGAACTACGTCGTGCTCGCGGCGGCCTTCGTGTTCGAGGGTGCGAGCTTCCTCATTGCCTTGAAGCAGTTTCGTGCGCAGGCCGGGGGAACGCCGTTCTGGCAGGCGCTGGACCGCAGCAAGGACCCGACCACCTACACCGTGCTGGCCGAGGACTCCGCAGCCCTCGTGGGCCTGCTGGTGGCCGCGCTCGGCATCTACTTCAGCCACACGCTGGACATGCCGGTGCTCGACGGCGTGGCCTCGGTGGTCATCGGCGTGCTGCTCGCGGGCGTGGCCGTGCTGCTCATCGCGCAGGCTCGGGGCCTCCTGATCGGCGAAGGCATCCGGCCCGAGACCGCGCGCGCCATCCGCGCCATCGCAATGGAGCAGCCCAGCGTCCAGGACGTGGGCCATGTGCTGTCGATGTACATCGGGGCCGACGAGGCGCTGGTGATCGTCGACGTGAACTTCAAGGACGACATCTCCACCGGCGAGGCGGGCGAAGCCATCGCGGCCATCGAGCAACAGGTGCGTGCGCGTTTCCCGACGATCAAGCGCATCTTCATCGAGGCGACCGATGCGCCGCAGGCCGACGCGGCACCGGCAAAGGACGGCGGCGCCTTGTAGCACTTACTGCAATTTCTTGCGTCGTCACGACCATGCAGGTTTCAAATTTTTTCGTTATTGTTTTGCTCGCTGCAGCACCCTGGCGCACAGGCGCCGGGAGAACCAAACAACACGGAGAGATGCATGCTTTGGGAAAAAAAGCTGGCGCAGTGGAGCGCCGCCGTTCGTGACCGCGCGAACCTGCCCGCGCGGCTGACGCTGTGGGACGGCCAGTCCTACGATTTCGGCAATTTCAGCGGACCTTCGGTCACGCTGCACGTCAAGTCGCCCGCTGCGCTGTCGCTCATGCTGCAGCCCACGCTCGACAACCTGGGCGAGGCCTACGTCAAGAGCAAAATCGACATCGAGGGCAAGCTCAGCGACGTGATCGACATCGCCTACGGCCTGGCGAAGACGTCGATCGACAAGCAGGGCGGCGCGCTGCAGAACATGGCGCGCTATTTCACGCACACCAAGTCGTCGGACAAGAAATCGATCCAGTACCACTACGACGTTTCCAACGAGTTCTACCAGCAGTGGCTGGACCCGAACATGGTCTATTCGTGCGCCTACTTCGAGAACGGCGATGAAGACCTCGCCACCGCGCAGTTGAAGAAGATCGACCATATCCTCACCAAGATCGACTTGCGGCCGGGCCAGACGCTGCTGGACATCGGCTGCGGCTGGGGCGCGCTGGTGATCCGCGCCGCGCAGAAGTTCGGCGCACGCTGCGTGGGCGTCACGCTCTCGCAGAACCAGTTCGACCTGGCCACCGAGCGCGTGAAGGCCGCGGGCCTGCAAGACCGCATCGAGATCCGCCTGCAGGATTACCGCGACGTGACAGGCCAGTTCGACCGCATCACCAGCGTGGGCATGTTCGAGCACGTGGGCCGCAAGAACCTGCCGGCGTATTTCAAGCGTGTGCGCGAATTGCTGGCCGACGACGGCGTGGTGATGAACCACGGCATCACCTCGTCCGACCCCGAGGGCGGTGGCGTCTCGTACGGCGGCGGCGACTTCATCGACCGCTACGTGTTCCCCAACGGCGAGCTGCCGCACATCAGCCTCGCGCTGCAGGCCATGCAGCAGGGCGGGCTCGAGGCCTTCGACATCGAGAACCTGCGCCGTCACTATGCGCAGACGCTGCGCTACTGGAGCGACAGCTACGAGGCCAACAGCGAGAAGCTGCACGCGATGGTCGACGAGGAGAAATTCCGCATCTGGCGCGTGTACCTCGCGGGCTGCGCGTATGCCTTCGAGAACGACGACGTGGCGATCTACCAGATCGTGGGGCGCAAGGCGGGCAGGGCGGCGAAGACGCTGCCGTGGTCGCGCCGCTATATCTACGACGGCACCTCGGCGTTGAACGCGGGCTGAACTTCGCGCTGCCGGCTTCAATAGCCAAGCACGGTGTCCCAGACGGCCAACTGCGCGAGCTTCGGGACCGTGCCCACCACGACGTCGCTGCGGGCGCCTTCGCCCATACGGACCGATGTCGCGGCCTGCGGGGCATAGCGTGGCCACGAGACATCGGCACCGAAGGCGACGGTCTGCGACTCCCCGGCGAACGACACCAGCGCGGCCATCATGGCTGTGGACAACCGGGCCTCCGCGGCACCGGCACCGACCTTTTCCTTGTAGTAGTCGAGACCGTAGGTGCCGAACAGCAGCGGAAGATCGGCGCAATGCGGCGCGCCATGCGCGGGTGCCTTCAGCGTGTGGGCGTAGGTGCCCAGGCGCACGTCGATGCCTTCGCGAGCGAGCTGGCCCGCGTAGCGGACAGAGTGATTCCGTATCGTGAAGTCGCCGTAGATTTCGACCCACAGGTCGCCCGCGCCGCCGGCACGCGACTCCTGCGTGGCCGCCTGCCGGTAGGCGGCGATGACCTGGTTGCTTGCAGCCTCGGAGCGGGTCAATGCCATCACGGCCGCCAACAGTTGTGCATCGTTCTGCGGCAGGGGCGCGGTCAGCACCTTGCCGGCGGGGTCGATGAGATCGACGAAGAAGGTGCCTTCCGTGGCGGTGGTCGTGATGATCACGGGCAGGTCGGCCGGCCATGGCGTGCGCGTCCAGTCCGCCAGGCAGAACTGCCCGTCGATGACGGGAATGAACCTCGAGCCGCGGCCCGTCGCAATGCCCGCGGGAAGCGGCAGGGCGTTGAGGGCGATCTCGGCGGCGTGCAGTGTGGCCGCGGGCACGTCGCGCAGGCCCCGGGGCGTGGTGCTCAGGCGCGCGGCCAGCAACTCGGTGTACGCGGCCGCATCCTTGAGGTTGAAGCCGCCGGGCGCGGCATTGCTTCCCGGGCTCAGCAGCACGACCTTGCGAAGGAATTTTCGCGACGCGGGGTTCTGCGCGATCACCGCTGCGCTGGTGCCGCCGGCGGACTGCCCCATGAGGCAGATGTTGCCGGCGTTGCCACCGAAGGCCGCGGCGTTTTGGTGCACCCATTGCAGCGCGGCCATCTGGTCCTGCAGCTGCCAGTTGGCGGTGCTGCCGTTGTCGTTGTCGGCCAAGTCCGGGTGCGAGAGCCCGCCCATTGCGGCCAGCCGGAAGTTGACGGTAACCACCACGACGCCGAGCGCGGCGAGCGCCTGGCCGTTCATCAGCGGCATGCTCGTGGCCCCCGTGCGCCAGGCGCCGCCGTGCAGCCACACGATGACGGGAGCGCCGTTTGCGTTCGCGGGCGCCCATACGTTGACGGTCAGGCAGTCCTCGCCCTGCAGTGCCGGGACGGGGTAGATCCAGGTGACGTAGGGCGGCAGCGTCTGCACGCTCGCGGCGCCAAAGCGATCGGCATTGACGACTTCCGCCGCGGGCTTGTACGGCTTGGGCGACTGGAAGCGCAATGCGCCGACGGGCGGCTGCGCATATGGAATGCCCAGGTAGGAGACGACGTCGCCGCTGACCTGTCCCTTGAAGCTCCCCGACGTCGTTTCGGCGACACGCGAGGCAGATGCCGTGCCGGCGCCTGCGAAGGGCATCGAGAAGCCGCCACCGCCACCGCCGCCACAGCCAGCCAACGGCACCGCGATCAGCGCGCCGGCTGCCTGGATGAACCGCCGGCGGGAGTCCGGCCGGGTCGAAAAAGAATCGCCTCGTTGCGTCATCGTCGTCTCTCTTGGCTGATCGCCGACCCACAGCAGGTCTGGCTTGCCGGGCCGATGCTAGGAGTGATGACCGCGCGATGACACCCGCGCGAGTGCAACGCAGCTTTCTGAAAATGAAGGTCCAGGCGCCTGCGTGCCTACCGGCGAATCTCTTTCGAATAGGGCTCCATCGACTCGACCAGCAGCGCCAGGAACTCGCGTCCCGCCCGGGTGAGGTCGCGCCGCGACGGATACAGCGCGTGGACTGAAATGGTCGGCGGCGTCCAGCCCGGAGCGACGAGACAGAGGCCGCCTTGCGCCAGGTCGGCGCTGCACATCGTCAGCGGCAGGCGCGCGATGCCGATGCCCGCCAGCGTCGCCTGGCGGATCTGCAGCAGGCTGTCACTGGTGAAGCGCGTCTGCACGTGCAGTTCGGCTTCGGCACCGTCCGGCCCGTGCAGCGGCCAGCGCGATGGGTGCACGCCGAAGGTCCAGCCGATGGCGGGGCAGCCGGCGAGCGCGGCCGGCGTGGCCGGGCGGCCAAGCGATTCGTACAGGTCAGGCGTGGCCGCGAGAACGTAGGGAAAGTCGCCGAGCTTGCGCGACACCATGCTCGAATCGGGCAGGGTGTCGATGCTTGGGCGGATCAGCAGGTCGGCCGCCTCGCCGGAAGCGGTGGGGCGGCCATCGGTGGAGTCCAGCGTGAGCGTGACTTTCGGATGCCGCTTGACGAACTCGACGCACAAGCGGCCGACCAGGCTGGTCGCCAGCGCCACGGGGCACGACACGCGCAGGTGCCCCGCGGGTTCGTTCAGCGTGTCCTGCGCCACGGCCAGCGCATTGCGCGTCTCGGCGCGGATCGCCAGGCCGTGCTGGTAGAGGCGCTCACCGACTTCGGTCACCTTGAAGCGACGCGAGCTGCGCATCAAGAGGCCCACGCCCAGTCGTTTCTCGAGGGCCGCGATGCGGCGGCTCAGCCGTGAGACGGGAATGCCGTGGCGCACGCTGGCCGCATTGAAGCCGCCGGCCTCCACCACGAGCACGAGCGCGATCAGGTCGTCGACGACGCCGTCCATTTCATCCATGCCATTTGCCTCCAGGTTTCAGCCCTCTCGAACCGGGCCGCATTCTGCGCCCGGGCGCGAGAGCTTGAGCGACGGACAAGGCTTAGCACTCCCGATAGCATCCACCCCCTCATGACGTCCAGCACCAAAACAACAAACCGCCCCTTGGTCATCGCGGCGATCATGGCTTCGATGGCCATGGTCGCCATCGAAGCCACGATCGTCTCGACCGTCATGCCGCAGATTGCCTCCGAACTCGGCGGGTTGCATCTCTACAGCTGGGTCTTTGCCTCGTTCCTGCTGGCGCAGACCGCGATGACCGTGGTGTTCGGCAAGCTCTCCGACCTGTACGGGCGCAAGCCCATCATGTTCGTGGGCATCGCGATCTTCGTCATCGGCTCGGTGCTGGCGGGCTTCTCGTGGTCGATGCCGGCCATGATCTGCTTCCGGCTCATCCAGGGCATCGGCGCGGGTGCGATCCAGCCCGTGTCGCTCACCATCGTGGGCGATCTCTATCCGGTGCGCGAACGCGGCAAGGTGCAGGGCTATCTCGCGAGCGTGTGGGCCGTGTCGGCCGTCGTGGGGCCGATGATCGGCGCGCTGATCGTCCAGAAGCTGTCGTGGGCCTGGATCTTCTGGGTCAACGTGCCCATCGGCCTGGCCGCGGCGGCGGGCTTCTGGTTCTTCCTGCACGAGGCGCCGACGGTGCGCCGTTCGTCCATCGACATGGTGGGCGCGGTGCTGTTCACCGTCGGCATCGCGTCGCTGATGATCGCGCTGACCGAGTTCGGCGTCGGCAACTCGGGCGTCGCGCTCGCATGGGCGGGGCTCTTCGTGGTCACGCTCGCGCTGTTCATCGCACAGGAGCGCCGCGCGGCCGACCCGATGGTGTCGCTCAAGCTCTGGGGCGCGCGGATGATCGCGACCGTCAACGGTGCGGCAATGCTGGCGGGCATGGTGCTGATCGGCATCACGACCTTCCTGCCGATGTACGTTCAGGTGGTGCTGGAGCGCTCGTCGGTCACGGCCGGCCTCACGCTCACGATGGTGATGCTCGGCTGGCCCATCGGCGCGACGCTGACCTCGCGCACCTTTCACCGCATCGGGCTCTGGCGCATGGTGGTCGTCGGCGCCGCGCTGATTCCGGTGGGCACGTCGACCTTCGCATTGCTCGGGGCCGGCAGCTCGCCGGTGCTGCCGGCCATCGGCTCGTTCATCATCGGCCTGGGCATGGGCGTGATGAGCCTGGCTTCGCTGATCCTGATCCAGGAGGGCGTGGAGCTCTCGCAGCGCGGCATCGCGACGGCTTCGAACGTGTTCTCGCGCAACCTGGGGAGCGCGTTGGGCGCGGCGTTCTTCGGTGCCGTCTTCAACTTCGGGCTGACGCGTGGGGACGGCAGCATGATGTTCACCGACGACGAGCTGCGTCTGCTGCTGCAGGGCGTGCACGGTTCCGTCGCGGGGGATGCGGGCATCCGGCTGGCGTTGGGAAGCTCGCTGCATCTCACGTTTTTGATGATGCTGGTCGTGAGCCTTGGCGTGGTGGCGCTGGCGTTGTGGCTGCCCAAGGAAGGGTTGGGGACGCAGGCGGTCAAGGACAACAAGGTTGTGCAGAAGTAGCCTGGCCGTTCGCGGTGGGTGGGCTCAGCCCGTCAACGCTTTCTTCATGTGCACGAGGTAGAAGCCGGCTGCGTAATCGTCGATGCGGCCGTACTCCTCGTAGCCCTGCTTCAGGTAGAAGGGCCTGGCCTGCCATTCGAAGGTGTCCAGCTTCGCGTGTTTCGCTCCCAGGGCCATGGCCTGGCGCTCGCCTTCCGCGAGCAGGCGACGGCCGAGGCCCGCGCCGCGTGCGTCTTCCTCGACGAAGAGCACTTCCACGTTGAACCAGTAGAGAAAGACGAAGCCGCGAAGTCCGCCGAGCAGGCGGCCGCTGTCGTCCTTGGCGTTCAGGCGGATGTATTTTTGCTCGGGGTACTCGCCGACGACGCCGTAGTTGAAATGCCGAAGCTTGCGGCCGAGTTCGCCGGAACGGAGTTCTTCGTCGGTGGGAGGAACGATGTGGATGGTGTTCATCGGGGGGGCGGCCGGGAATGCAGCGAGGTTCTTGGGACGGTCGGCTTTTCGATGCGGGACGCGATTTTGCGACACCCGCGGTCCACCAAGACAGGATGCGCGCGCTAGGAGTGGCAGACGAACCCGTCCTTGAGCAGCGTGATCTCGAACTGCAAGTTGCCCGCACGCGCATCCCTCGCCTTGGCCAACGTGCCGTCCGAGCGCCATTGGCGCAGGGCCGCCGCCAGATAGTCGCGCGAGGCCGCATCGCCATCGGCCAGTCGAATCGCAGCATCGGATGGCAGGCGCACATCGCTCGCCAGCGGCTTGTAGAAGCGCCACTCTTCGTTCTGCATGAGCCGCGCGAGCACCTCGCCATCCTCGGCCAGCGCTGCGCATTCGCCAGCCATGAAGGCCGATGCCGCATGCACCGACGACGGGTAGCTGCGCGGCTGCGCACCGTAGCGCTGCGACACCGCACCCGCATAGCCTGAGCCTTCGCCGACGCAGACCGAGGCGCCGCGCAGCGCGGCTTCGTCCTGCACCTTGCCGCGGCGCAGTGCGACCACTAGGCCGCGGCCGGTGTCGTAGCTGCCGGGTGCAGCGGCGATGTCCTGTGCGGTTGAAGAAGCAGGCACGCCGGCGACCAGCAGGTCGATGCGACCTTCGCGCAGCGCGGCTTCTTGCGCGGCCGCATCGAGGCCGACCAGTTCCAGTGGAACGCCGAGTGATGCCGCCACCTGTCGCGCCAACGTCGCGTCGAAGCCATCGGGCTCGGGCGGTGTCGGTGCCTCGGGCGGGGCAGGGCGCGGATAGCGCCGCACACCGACGACGAGCTTTCCGCGCTCGATGGCTTGCGCCAGCACCGGCCCCTTCGGCAGGCTCGACAGCGAAGGTGTCGCAAAGGCCCATGCGCCGCCGATGCCGGCGAGCGCCACGGCTGCAGCGAGCGCCGCGCCCGCAAGAACCAGCTTGCGCTCAGTCATCGAGGCTCAGTCCCTTGCGCCAGCGCAGCAGCCGCCGCTCCAGCAAGGCGAGCAGGTAGTTGAGCAGCAACCCGAGCACGGCCAGCAGCAGGATGCCGGCGTACATCGTCGGGATCTGAAAAGTCTCCTGCGAATTGAGCGTGAGAAAGCCCAGCCCCGAATGCGCACCGATCATCTCGGCCGCCACGAGCGCGGTGATGCTGTACGCCCCCGCCAGCCGCACGCCCGTGAAGATCGACGGCAGCGAGGCCGGCAGCACCACCTTGAAGAAGATGAAGCGCCGCGACGCGCCCATCGACAGCGCCGAATTGACGAGCAGGCGGTCGACCTGCTTCACGCCGCTCACCGTGCTGAGCAGCACCGGCCAGAACGAGGCCCAGAAGATGATCGCCACCTTCGAGAGTTCGCCGATGCCCAGGAACAGGATGAACACCGGGAACAGCGCGAAGGCCGAGGTCTGGCGAAAGAGCTGCAGCACCGGATCGACGATGGCCGCGAGGCGCTTCGAACTGCCGATCAGCAAACCCAGCACCACGCCGAAGAAGCTCGCGAGCAGCAGGCCCCACAGCGAGCGCTGCAGGCTCGCGGCCAGGTGCTTCCAGAGCTGGCCGGTGTCCACGAGCTGGGCGATGCTCGCGACCACGGCGGAGGGCGGGCTCAGGTAGGCATCGCTTACGATGCCCAGGCGCGGCAGCGCCTCCCACAACGCCAGGAAGATCACGATGCCGATGCCGCGTTCGGCCACCCGGGCGAAGCCGCGCGCGAACTTGAAGAAGCGATGGGGTGGGCGCACTGCCGGTGCATCGAGCACGGCACTCATGACACCACTCCTTCCAGCGATCGCGGCTTCAGCCCGACCTGCACTTCGTCCTTCAGCACCTCCCACGCGCGCTGTCGCAGCGCGGCGAACTCGGTCGAGTGACGAATCTCCGCAGAACGCGGACGCGCGAGTGGGATGTCGACGATGTCCTTGATGCGTCCGGGCCGCTGCGTCATCACCGCCACGCGGTCCGACAGGTACACCGCCTCCTCGAGGCTGTGCGTGATGAAGACGATGGTCTTGCGGTACTGCTCCCAGATGCGCAGCAGCTCGCCCTGCAGGATCTCGCGCGTCTGCGCGTCGAGCGCGGCGAAGGGCTCGTCCATCAGCAGCACGTCGGGCTTGTAGGCGAGCGAGCGGGCGATGGCTACGCGCTGCTTCATCCCGCCCGAGATCTCGTGCGGATAGCGGTCGGCAAAGCCGTGCAGGCCGACGAGCTCGAGGTATTCGTGCGCGGTGCGGCGGCGCTCGGTCTTGCCGATGCCTCGGATCTCGAGGCCCACCGCGATGTTGTCGAGCACCGAGAGCCAAGGAAAGAGCGCATAGCCCTGGAACACCACGCCCTGGTTGCGGTTGACGCCTGCGAGCGGCTGGCCGTTGATGGCGATGCGGCCGCCTGTGCGCTCGGTGAGCCCGGCCAGTATGCCGAGGAAGGTTGATTTTCCGCAGCCGGAAGGGCCGAGCACCGAGAGGAATTCTCCGTCGCGCACGTCGAGGTCGAAGCCTTCGAGCACGCGCACGCGCTCGCTTGCGCCGCGCGCCGCGTAGTCCATCCGCACGTCGCGGGCCGAGATCTTGAGGCTCATGGCGCGCACGGGTCAGGACTTCGCGGCCTGCTGCGCGAAGGGGTTGAATTCGTTGGTGTACACGTCCTTCACCGCCACCTTGCCGGCGGCGAGCTTGCCCTCGGACTGCAGGATGTCGATGTAGTACTGGATCGGCGGCTCGGTCACCACCAGGTCGTCGACATAGGCGTAGCGGTCGACGTTCTTCAGGTCCATGTTGATGCGCTTGGCCACGAGCTTGCGCGCCTCTTCGGTGTTGGCGTTGACCCAGTTGCCGGCCTTGGCGAGCGCCACCACCACGTCCCGCACCGCCTCGGGGTGCTGGCGGATGAACTGGCCGTGCGCGCTGTAGGGCGCCATGCCGCCGAGGCCGCCGTCCAGGTCGAAGTCGCTCCACAGGCGCACCAGCGATTCGGCGTTGTCGGCGCGGCCGGAAAAAGGCGCGTGGATGATCGCGAGATCGGTGTTGCCCGTGACCAGCGTCTGTTCGGCCTGCTCGTCGGGAATGACGACGAAGTTGATCTTGTTCACGTCCACGTCGTGCTGGCGCAGGTACTTCTTGGTCACGAACTCGGCGCAGGCGCCGAAGCTGTTGAAGCCGATGGTCTTGCCTTCCAGGTCCTTCGGGTTGCGGATGCCCGAGTCCTTGCGAACGAAGTACTTCATGTGCGGCGCTTCCTGCAGCGTCTTGCCCCCCGCCGCCACCACCTTGAGGTCGGCGCCCGAGGCAATGGCCGAGATCACCAGCGGCACCATGCGGCTGCCGAAATCGATCTCGCCCGTGCCCACGAGCGGAATGATCTGCGGCGCGGCGATCTTGCCGACGTACTCGGGGCGGGTGTTGGTGCCCTCGAAGTAACCGAGCTCGTCGGCCAGGTAGATGAGGTCGAACGACGGGTTGTTGGGGTACTTGAAGGCGACCTTCTCGCCGGTCTTCTTCACCACGGCCGGACCGCCGGCCGCTGCGGCCTTGTTGCCGTCTTCCCGCGAGCAGCCCGCGAGCGCCAGGCCGCCGATGGCCGCCAACGAGGCGAGGGTCTTGAGCGCCATGCGGCGCGAAGGAATGGAAGAGGGCGTCTCGGTGGGCATGACGGCGCGCTCCGGCACGGGAGCGGTGGGGCTGGTTGGGAAGCGACGATCGTAGAAAGCCCTGCCCGCGTCACCAACGAAGAAAACCGCGCATGCATATGCGCAAACACGCGGGCATCATGTCGCTCCCTTCCCACTTTTCCTCCGCATCCCATGACCTACCTTGCCGCCCCCGAGCGCTACGACGCCATTCCCTACCGCCGCGTCGGGCGCAGCGGGCTCGTGCTGCCCGCCATCTCGCTCGGCCTGTGGCACAACTTCGGCGACAGCACGCCCATCGACGTGCAACGCAAGCTGCTGCGCACGGCCTTCGACCTGGGCATCAACCACTTCGACCTGGCCAACAACTACGGTCCGCCGTACGGCAGCGCCGAGACCAATTTCGGGCGCCTGCTGCGCGAAGACTTCAAGGTCTATCGCGACGAGCTCATCATTTCCAGCAAGGCCGGCTGGGACATGTGGCCCGGCCCGTACGGCCAGGGCGGAGGCTCCCGCAAATACGTGCTCGCGAGCCTCGACCAGAGCCTGCAGCGCCTGGGCCTTGACTACGTCGACATCTTCTATTCGCATCGTTTCGATCCGCACACGCCCCTGGAAGAAACCGCGTCCGCATTGGCGCAGGCCGTGCAACAGGGCAAGGCGCTGTATATCGGCATCTCGTCCTATTCCGCCGGCAAGACGCGCGAGATCGCAGCGCTGCTGCGCGAATGGAAGGTGCCGCTGCTCATCCATCAACCGGCCTACAACCTGTTCAACCGCTGGATCGAGAAAGACCTGCTCGATGCGACGGATGAACTCGGCACGGGCGTGATCGCCTTCACGCCACTCGCGCAGGGGTTGCTCACCGACAAGTACCTCAAGGGCATTCCGGCCGATGCGCGCATCAACCGGCCCGGCGGCGGCTCGCTCAAGCAGGAGCACCTGTCGGATGAGAACGTTGAACGCGCACGCGCGCTCAACGAGATCGCCAAGCGCCGTGGCCAGAGCCTCGCGCAGCTTGCGCTGACGTGGACGCTGCGCGATCCGCGCGTGAGCTCCGCGCTGATTGGTGCGAGCCGGCCCGAGCAGATCGTCGACAACGTCGCGGCGCTGCGCCATGCGCCGCTGAGTGCCGAGGAGCTCGCGGAGATCGACAAGTACGCGGTGGAAGGCGGCGTGAATCTGTGGGAAAAGCCGTCGACCGACTTCGCGTGACGACGGCCTTCGCTGCCGCGGCTGCTACTCCAGCGTGAACCCGATCTTCACCGTCACCTGCCAGTGCGCGACCTTGCCGTCCACCACATGGCCGCGCGTCTCGGTGACGGTGAACCACTGGATGTTGCGCACCGTTTCGTGGGCCTTGGCAATGGCGGTCTGCACCGCATCCTCGATGCCGATGGGCGACGAGCCGGTCAGCTCGAGGGACTTGTAGACGTGGTTCGACATGTCTCTGCTCCTTGTGAATGGGTGTGTGGGGCCATCGTAGTCACGGCGCGCCGCGGCGGGTGGAATTTTCTGCATCAGGTAACTCGCAATCCTTCTTTGAGAAAGCAGGCCGGCTGCGCAGAATCGCCGCAGCGTTCACCGGAAGTCCCTCATGCCACAGCGCAGTCCTTATGTTTCTCCGGCGGCCCAGGCCCGCCACGTTCTCGCGCTGACCACGGCAGCGTGGCGCATCGCGCCGTCTTCGCCGCACGAAGTGGCGCGCCGTGCACCGCACGGCTATGTGCCGATTCGCGCCATGCGGCGCTTCCATGCAGCTGCGGCCCTGGCCTTGCTGCCGCACTCATGGTGAGATGCTGATCGTTCTTTCAGGCTTGCCCGGCTCGGGCAAGACCACGGTCGCGCGCGAGCTCGTGGCGCGGCTTTCGGCTGTCTATCTGCGCATCGATGCCATCGAGCAGGCGCTGGTGTCGGCGAAGGCGCTGGCCGGGGAGGTCGGGCCCGCGGGCTACGACGTTGCCTATGCGCTCGCGCGCTCCAACCTTGCGCTCGGCCTCACGGTGGTGGCCGATTGCGTCAACCCGCTGCCGGTCACGCGCGAAGCGTGGCGCGCGGTCGCGGCGAGCACATCGTCGCGCGTGCTGGAGGTCGAGGTCATCTGCTCGGATGCCGCGGAGCATCGTCGGCGCATAGAGCATCGCGAGCCCGACATTCCGGATCACGTGCTGCCCGACTGGGCTTCTGTACTGCGGCACGACTATGCGCCGTGGACGACGGAACGCCTGGTCATCGACACGGCCACCGTCAGCGCCGTCGACGCGGCGCAGCGGATCGCCGCAGCAGCCCGCCTCTGAACAATATGCAGATATCGATAGAGGAAATCGGCGCAAGCGGTGCGCGCGATGCCCAAGAGAATTCGCAGCAATTCTTTCAAAGGCGTCATTGCTGCACACCGTGTCCTATTCGCTGTCTCTGCTCGACAAGAGCCTGATCCCCGAGGGCGCCGATGCCGCCCAAGCGTTCCAGCACACGATCGCGCTCGCTCAAAGCGCCGAGCGCCTGGGCTACCGCCGCTACTGGCTCGCGGAGCATCACGGCAATCGCGGCTATGCCGGCTCGGCGCCCGAGGTGCTGGCTTCGCACCTGCTCGCGAAGACCTCGCGCATCCGCGTCGGTACGGGCGGCGTCATGCTTCAGCACTACAGCCCGTTCAAGGTCGCGGAGACTTTCCGCGTGCTGGCTTCGCTGGCGCCGGGTCGCGTGGACCTGGGCGTCGGCAAGGCGCCCGGTGGCCTGCCGCTGACCAGCAAGGCGCTGCAGTGGCTGCACGATCCGGTGAAGAAGAAGGAGGACTTCGCGGTCCGCCTCGCCGAGCTCGATGCGTTCCTGCATGACGGTGTTGCCGCGGACCATGCGCTGGCTGGCGCGGTCGCCACTCCGAACCCGCCGCAGTTGCCGCAGCGCGTGCTGCTCGGTGGCACGCCCGAGAGCGCAGTGCTCGCGGCGCGCCTCGGCTGGGAGTTCGTCTACGCCGGGCACTTCAACGGCGACCCGGTGAACATCGGGCAATCCATCGAGGCCTATCGCTCGGCCACCGGCCGCGCGCCCTTGCTCGCGCTCTTCGCCTTCGCGGCCGAGACGCATGAGAAGGCCGCCGAACTCGTCGGCGCGCTGCGCAGCTTCAAGGTGCACCTGCCCAGCGGCCAGAGCGTGAACCTCGGGAGCCTCGAGGCCGCCGCCGAGTTCGCGCGGCAGGCCGGCGCGACCGACTACCGCACCGAGGAGCGGCGCCCGCATGTGATCGCGGGCACGGCCGACGAGGTGCGCGACGAACTCGATGCGCTGAGTGAGCGCTACGGCATCGAGGAGTTCGTCATCGACATCCCCGTGGCCGGTTTCGCCGAGCGCGCCACGGCCGTGGAGCTGCTGGCGCAGGCGCGAGAACCCGCGCTGGCCTGAACGCCTTCACCGTTTCCCTTTTCCACCTCTACAAGAACGAGTCGCGATGAGCAACATCAAGTTCGGCGTCATGCTGCAAGGTGCCGGCAGCCACATGAATTCGTGGAAGCATCCGGGCGGTCCGGCCGATGCCAGCGTCAACCTCGACTTCTTCGTGCGCACCGCGAAGAAGGCAGAAGACAACGGCATCGCCTTCGCCTTCGTGGCGGACGGGCTCTACATCAACGAGAAGTCGATCCCGCATTTCCTCAACCGCTTCGAGCCGATCTCGATCCTGTCGGCGCTCGCGACCGTCACCTCGAAGATCGGTCTCGCGGGCACCGTCTCCAGCTCGTACAGCGATCCGTTCACGGTGGCGCGCCAGTTCGCCTCGCTCGACCTGATCAGCGGCGGGCGTGCGGGCTGGAACGTGGTGACCACGCCGCTGGAAGGCAGCGCGAAGAACTACAGCCGGAACCACCCCGAGCACGCGCTGCGCTACGAGATCGCCGATGAGTACCTGGCCGTGACGCAGGGCCTGTGGGACAGCTGGGATGAAGACGCCTTCATGCGCAGCCGCGAGACCGGCCAGTTCTTCGACCGCGAGAAGTTGCACACGCTGGACCACAAGGGGCGCTTCTTCCAGGTGGCGGGGCCACTCAACATCCAGCGCTCACCGCAGGGGCAGCCGGTGATCTTCCAGGCCGGCTCGTCGGATGCGGGCGTGGGCCTTGCTGGCAAGTACGCGGATGCGGTGTTCACCCATTCCCCGTCGATCGAGGAAACGCGTGCTTTCCTGAAGCAGGTGAAGGCCAGCGCGGTGGCGCAGGGCCGGCAGGCCGACGACGTGAAGATCTTTCCCGGCATCGGCCCCGTCGTCGCGGCCACCGAGGAAGAGGCCGAGGCCAAGTACCGCGCCATCCGCGAACTGCTGACCATCGAGGAAGCACTGGCCTACCTCGGCCGCTTCTTCGACCACCACGATTTCAGCCAGTACCCGCTCGACGAAGCTTTTCCCGAGCTGGGCGAGATCGGCCGCAACAGCTTCCGTTCGACCACCGACCGCATCAAGGCCAAGGCGAAGGCCGGCGGCCAGACCTTGCGCGAGGTGGCGCTCGAAGTCGCGACGCCGCGCACGCAGTTCGTGGGCACCGGCGAGCGCATTGCCGACGAGATCATCCGCTGGGTGGACGAGGGCGCGGCCGATGGTTTCATCCTCGGCTTTCCGGTGCTGGGGCAGGGACTGGACGATTTCATCGAGTTCGTGATTCCCGTGCTGGAGGCGCGCGGGCGCTACCAGCGCGAGCTGCCCGGGCAGACCTTGCGCGATCACCTCGGGCTGCCGCGCAAGGCGAGCCGCTATGCGGCGACAAGCGACGCCACCTCCCGAAAGGCCGCGTGATGAGCGAACAGTTCGTCTACACCACGCCTCTCGATCCGCGCGCCCAGCCATTGGTCGAGGGCCTGACCTTCGAGTACGACAGCCGCTACGGCGACGTGCTGCGCGAGCCCGGTGCACCGCGCGAGATGGACCGCTATCCGCCCGAGGTGTTCGCGCCGCCGCACGGCAACTTCGTGCTGTTGCTGCGCGACGGCATCGCCATCGGCGGCGGCGCCTTCATGCGGCATGACGAGCGCACCGCCGAACTCAAGCGCGTATGGACGCGCACCGACCTGCGCCGGCAGGGCCTCGCAAGCAAGGTACTGCTGGAGCTGGAGGCGCAGGTGCGGCGCCAGGGCTACGAGCGCATCTACCTCACGACGGGATTTCGTCAGCCCGAGGCCGTGGGCCTGTATCGCGGCCATGGCTATACCGCATTGTTCGAAGAAGCGGCGGACCCCGAAGTGCCGCGCAAGCTGCCGTTCGAGAAATACCTGGTGACGCAGCGCCATCAGGCCCGAGCCACCGAAGCGTTGAGCGAGGCGGTGCAGCGATGAACACGACCACCATCCTGGACGTTGGCCCAGAGCCGCGCAACCCGGCACCGGTTCGTCCCGTCGTCCGGCCCGAGCCTTCGACGCCCCAGCAAGCCGCGCCCGCGAAAGGCGACTACTCGCACTTCCGCGTGGTGCCCGCGAAGTACCCGGCACGCACGGTCGGCACGGTATTCGCCGTGCTGCTCATCGGCATCGTGCTGCATTCGGTGTTGACCAATCCGCGCTGGGGATGGGGCGTTTTTGCCGAATGGTTCTTCTCCGAGCCAGTGCTCGCAGGGCTCGGCCGCACCTTGCTCCTGACGGCGCTGGGTGCGGTGTTCGGCTTCGTGCTCGGCACCGGGCTGGCGCTGGCACGCGTCTCGCGCTCGCCGCTGCTGGCGCGGCTGTCGTGGGTGTTCACCTGGCTCTTCCGCTCGGTGCCGATCATCGTGCTGCTGTTGATCATCAACAACCTCGGCTACCTCTACGAGACGGTGGCGCTGGGCATCCCGGGCACCGACATCACCTTCTTCTCGTACCCGACCACGCAGCTGATCAGCCCGTTCATCGCGGCGCTGCTGGGCCTCACGCTGAACCAGGCGGCCTTTGCCTCGGAGATCGTGCGCGGCGGCATCCTGTCGGTGGAGCAGGGGCAGCTCGAGGCGGCGGCGGCGCTGGGCCTTTCTCGCAAGCGCCAGGCCTTTCGCATCGTGCTGCCGCAGGCGATGCGGACCATCTTGCCGACGGCGTTCAACGACATCATCGGCCTCGCCAAGGGCACGTCGAACCTCTACATCCTCGCGCTGCCCGAGCTGTTCTACACGATCCAGATCATCTACCGGCGCAACCTGGAAGTGATTCCGCTGCTGATGGTGGCGACCGTCTGGTACCTGGTGATCCTCACGGTGCTGTCGGTGGCGCAGCACTACATCGAGCGGCATTTCTCGCGCGGTGCGCTGCGCAACCCGCCGCGCTCGCGGCTGGCCGGCGTGGCGCGCGGGCTGTGGCGGTCGAAGGCGCCGGTGGCGGCGGAGCCGCTGGTGTCCGCGCCGCCCGCACCGGTGCTGGTGCCGCGCTGGACCGATCCGCTCACGCTGGGCGGCGAGGTCACGATCCATGGTGTCTCGAAGAGCTTCGGCGCACTCAAGGTGCTCGACGACGTGACGCTCACCGTGCCGCAGGGCAGCGTGACGGTGATCCTCGGGCAGTCGGGCTCGGGCAAGTCGACGCTGCTGCGCGCGATCAATCACCTGGAGCGCGTGGACGACGGCTTCATCGCGATCGACGGCGAACTCATCGGCTACCGGCGCGACGAGGACACGCTGTACGAGCTGCACGAGAAGGACATCCTCAAGCGTCGTGTCGACGTCGGCATGGTGTTCCAGAACTTCAACCTGTTCCCACACCTCACGGTGCTCGAGAACATCGTCGAGGCGCCCGTGTCGGTGCGCGGCCTGGCACGCGACGAGGCCGAGGCGCTGGCTTCGGAGCTGTTGGTGCGCGTGGGCCTCGGCAACAAGACACATGCCTATCCGCGCCAGCTCTCGGGCGGCCAGCAGCAGCGCGTGGCCATTGCCCGCGCGCTCGCGCTCAAGCCCAAGGTGCTGCTGTTCGACGAGCCCACCTCGGCGCTCGACCCCGAGCTGGTGGGCGAGGTGCTGGCCGTCATCAAGGAACTCGCGCGCTCGGGCACCACGCTGGTCATCGTGACGCACGAAATCGGCTTTGCCCGCGAGGTGGCCGACACCATCGTCTTCATGGAGCAGGGCCGCATTCTCGAAACCGGCACGCCCGACAAGGTGTTCAACGCGCCTTCGCATCCGCGCACGTCCGAGTTCCTGGCCAAGGTTCTCTGACTGCTTTTTTCCCCTCTCTGACTGAAATCCTTCCCATGATCCATCGCAAGAACATCCTCTCCGCGCTCCTGGGCGCTGCCATGCTGGTGCCCCTGGCCGCATCGGCTCAGCGAGCTGCTGCCGCCGACGACCTGAGCCCGGAACAGGCCAGCCGCCCGCGTTCGCAGAAGGTGGAAGAGGCCGTCAGGCTCGCCAAGGATTTCAAGTTCCTGAAGGAGGGCGTGCTGGTGGTGGGTACCACCACGGGACGGCTGCCGCTGGCGGCGTACGCCACCGACACGAAGACGCCCGTGGGCAATGCACCCGACATCGCACAGCTCGTGGCCGACAGCCTGGGCCGCAAGCTCGAGCTGGTCTCCACCGTCTGGGCCGACTGGCCGCTGGGCCTGCAGTCGGGCAAGTTCGATGTGGTGGTGTCCAACGTGACCGTCACCGAGGAGCGCAAGGAGAAGTTCGATTTCTCCACCTACCGCAATGACCAGTTGGGCATCTACGTGAAGTCCGACAGCAAGCTCGGTGCGATCAAGGAGCCGAAGGACATCGCAGGGCTCAAGCTCATCGTGTCGGCCAGCACGAACCAGGAGCAGATCCTGCTGCGCTGGAACAAGCAGAACATCGCGGCCGGGCTGAAGCCCGTGGAGATCCAGTACTACGACGACGATGTGGTGCAGCGCCTCGCGCTCCAGTCGGGCCGCGCCGATGCCTACGTCGGCCCCAACGCCCTGGCTGCGTACGAGGCACGCGACGGCAAGACGCGGCTCGCCGGCCTGGTCTCCGGCGGCTGGCCGCTGAATGCCGAGATCGCGGTGACCTCCCGCAAGGGCTCGGGCATTGCCGAGGCCATCACGGTGGCGCTGAACGCGCAGATCAAGAACGGCAACTACGCCAAGGCCCTGTCGCGCTGGAACCTGAGCTCCGAGGCCATCGAGGTGGCGCGCACCAATCCGCCGGGCCTGCCGAAGAACTGAGGCCGAAGTCACCATGTCTTTCAAGACCCAAGTGGTCGCGCTGGTCGCCTTCGGCCTGATGGCCGCAACGACGGCACACGCCGCCGACAAGTTCGACTTCAGCCCCGAACAGAAAGGCCGCCTGCATACGGCCAAGGACGCCGAAGCGGTCAACGCCATTCCACCGGGCTTCAAGTTCGTGAAGGAGGGCGTGCTGACCATCGCGATCTCGCCGTTCGCGCCGCCCATCTCCACCTACGCCACCGATGCGAAGACCGTCGTTGGCTTCGACCCCGACTTCGCGCTCCTCATTGCCGAGTCGCTGGGCCTGAAGCTCGAGCTGCAGCCCGTCGCCTGGGCTGATTGGCCGCTGGGCCTGGCCTCGGGCAAGTACGACGCGGTGATTTCCAACGTGGGCGTGACCGAGCAGCGCAAGGAGAAGTTCGATTTCTCCACCTACCGGCTCGGCCTTCACGGCTTCTACGTGCGCACGGACAGCGCCATCAAATCGATCAAGGAACCGAAGGACGTGGCGGGCCTGAAGCTCACGACCGGCGCCGGCACGAACCAGGAACGCATCCTGCTCGAATGGGACCGGCAGAACGTGGCCGCGGGCCTGAAGCCGGTCGCGATCCAGTACTTCGACGACGATGTGACACGCTGGCTGGCGGTGACCACGAAGCGCGTCGATGCCAACTTCAACCCCAACGCGCCGCAGGCCTACGAGGCGGCGAAGAACGGGCAGTTGCGGCTGGTCGGCACGGTGAATGCGGGCTGGCCGCTGAAGTCCGACGTGGCGATCGCCACGCGCAAGGGCAGCGGCCTTGCTGCGGCGCTGAGCGTGGCAGCCAACAACCTGATCCGCAGCGGCACCTACGGCAAGGCGCTCGCGCGCTGGAGCCTCGCGGAAGAGGCGCTGCCCAAGTCCGAGATCAATCCCCCGGGCTTGCCCAAGTTCTGAAGAAGAAGGAGGGCGGTACCGTGGCCATCCATCACATCGGTTTTCTCACGCCCGGCAATTACGCCGAGGCCAACCCGCTGGCCGGCCTCGAGGCGGCACTGAAGCTCTTCGAGTTCGGCGAGCGGCGCGGCTTCGACAGCGCCTGGGTGCGGCAGCGGCACCTGGAGCGCGGCGTGTCGTCGGCCACGACCATCCTCGCGGCCGCGACACAGCGCACGCGCTGCATCGAGCTGGGCGCCGCGGTGATCCAGATGGGCTACGAGAACCCGTTCCGCCTCGCCGAAGACCTGGCCACCGTCGACGTGCTCTCGCGCGGCCGGCTGCAGGTCGGCCTGAGCGCGGGCGTGCCGCCGCATGGCGCGCTGCTGGGCAGCCGCTTCTACGACGCGGCGCCGAACACCATCGACTTCACGCACAAGCGCGTGGCGCGCCTCAGAGCCAACCTGGAAGACGTGCTGCTCGGCGACGAAGACACCTTCGTCGAATCGGCGGGCGGGCGCGTGCGTCCGCGCGTGCAGCCCTATGCGCCGGGGCTCATCGACCGGCTCTGGTACGGCGGCGGATCGCTGCGCTCGGCCGAATGGGCGGGGCGCAACGGATTCAACCTGTTGCTGGGCAACGTGCTCTCGGGCGAGCACACGGACGATTTCCTGCAGGCTCAGTCGGCCCTCATCGAGCGCTACCGCGCGAGCGAGGCCGGGCTGCGCACTGGCCGGGTGGCATTGGGCCGCGTGATCGTGCCGCTGGATGGTGCCGATGCGGCCATGCGAAGGCGCTACCGCGAGTTCGCGGCGGGCCGCGTCGAACGCACGCTCACGCCGCAGGGCGAGCGGCGCACGCTCTTCGCGACGGACCTCGTGGGCTCGTCCGACGAAATCCTGGAGCGGCTTCGCAAGGACCCGGTGCTGCCGCAGGTGCGCGAACTGCGCGTGGAGCTGCCCTACAACTTCGCGAGCGAGGAGTACGAGCAGATCCTGGACGACCTCGCACGTCGCATCGCGCCCGAGCTGGGATGGCATGCGCCCGCCGAGCCCAAGCCCGTGCGCGAAGCCGCGCTCCTTGCCGATTGATGCGGCTGCCCTTAGTCGAGCTGGGTGTATTTGCTGAATTGGTTATGGACTTATCGCAAACGCTTCGTTGGTGATCGGCGCGCGCTTGCCTAGAGTCCAGCCTGTCTTTTTCATGATCATTCACAAGGAGTTCCGCATGTCGATTCTCAGCAGATGGTGGCGAGCCGCGTCCTTCGCCACGCTGACCTTCCTGGCCACCTCGCCCGTCGCGTTCGCCCAGGCATCGGCCGACGGCAGCGGCCCGCTCGTGTCGACCGAGTGGCTCGAGAAGAACCTCAAGAACCCGAAGCTGCGCGTGATCGAGGTCAGCGTGAACCCCGGCCTCTACGAGCGCGGCCACATTCCCGGCGCCGTCAACTTCTCGTGGCACAACGACCTCAACGACCGCGTGCGGCGCGACATCGTGAGCCAGGCCGATTTCGAGAAGCTGCTGTCCGCGGCCGGCGTCGACAAGGACACCACCATCGTCCTGTACGGCGACAACAACAACTGGTTCGCGGCATGGGGCGCCTGGGTCTTCGACCAGTACGGCCTGTCGAACGTGAAGCTGCTCGATGGCGGCCGCAAGAAATGGGAGGCCGAGAACCGGGGCCTGGACAACCGCGCGCCCGAGTACGCCGCCACCCGCTTCAAGGTGACGCAACCCAATCCGCAGATTCGCGCGCGGCTGGCCGACGTGCTGGCCGTGGCCGAGGGCAAGAGCGACACGAAGCTGGTCGACATCCGCTCGGCCGACGAGTACAGCGGCAAGATCTTTGCGCCCGCCGGCGCCGCCGAGCTGGCGGTGCGTGCAGGCCACATCCCCGGCGCGGCCAACGTGCCATGGGGCCGTGCGGTCAATGAAGACGGCACCTTCAAGTCGGCCGCCGAACTGAAGGCGCTCTATGCGGGCGTGGGCATCGACGGCAGCAAGCCGGCCATCACCTACTGCCGCATCGGCGAGCGTTCGAGCCACACCTGGTTCGCGCTCAACAGGATCCTTGGCTACAAGAACGTGCGCAACTACGACGGCTCGTGGACCGAATACGGCAACGCGGTCGGCGTGCCGGTCAACAACCCGAGCGGCACGGTCTGGGCTTCCAAGTGACAGCTCTCCAAACAGGCTTCCAGCCAGGTTGACGAATGAGTTCGAGGTGAGTCGGAGTCGGGTTGTCTTCACAGCCAACTTGATGGACGACTTTTGAGCGGGCCTTCGGGCTCGCTTTTTTTATGGATGACCCGGAACGGACATGGCCACTTCATTGCCTTCACTTTCCCGCACCGGCCTCGTCGCAGCAACGGCGACGGTGCTGCTGATCGCCGCCGGCGTGCACCTGCTCGGCGAACGCAGCGGCGGCCGGGCGCTCGCGTTCGCACTCGGGCTGGGCGCCGTGCTCGGCGTGGTGCTGCAGCGTTCGCGCTTCTGCTTCTACTGCCATGCGCGCGACTACTTCGAGGGTGGCGATGCGCGCGGGCTGCTCGCCATCGTGGCGGCGCTCGCGGTCGGCACGGTGGGCATGCATGTCGTCATGACGGGCTGGCTGCCGGTGCCGCAGCCCGGCCGGCTTCCGCCCGATGCGCACATCGGGCCGGTCAGCTGGGCGCTGGTGCTCGCGGGCCTAGCCTTCGGCGCGGGCATGGTGGTGTCCGGCTCGTGCATCAGCGCCCATTGGTACCGGCTGGGCGAAGGCTCGCCGACCGCGCCTTTCGCGCTGCTGGGGGCTGCAGGTGGGTTCCTGCTGGGCTTCAACAGTTGGAACTGGCTCTACAGCGCCACCATCGCCACTGCGCCGGTGGTGTGGCTGCCGCATCACCTGGGCTATGCGGGATCGGCCGCGTTGCAGCTCGCGTTGCTCGGTGTGCTGAGCGCCGTGCTCTGGCGACGGTTGCCAACGCCCGAAGCACCGGCGACAACGCCCCGCAGCTTTGCGGCTGCGTTGCGCGGCTTGCTGCAAGGGCGTTGGGCCTATGGCTGGGGCGGCATCGCGGTCGGCGCGATCGCTGTGATCGTGGTGCTGCGGTTGCGCCCGCTGGGCGTGACGGCCGCGCTGGGCAGCGCGGCGCGCGACCTCGGGAACGCACAGGACCTTCTGCCGCAGCGGCTCGACGGGCTCGATGGCTTCGGCGGTTGCGTCACAGCCGTGGTCGAGAGCCTCTGGCAAACGCCCAATGCATTGCTGATCGGCGGGATCGTGGCTGGCGCGCTGGCCGCGGCGCTCGCAAGCGGGCAGTTCAAGCCTGCATGGCCGAAGCCCGGTCAGATCGCGCGCGGTCTCGGCGGCGGCGTGCTGCTCGGATGGGGCGCGATGACCGGGCTCGGCTGCACGGTCGGCAACCTGCTCTCGGGCACCATGGCTGGTGCGCTGTCGGGCTGGGTGTTCGGTGCGAGCGTGCTGTTTGCGGTGTGGGCGGGGCTGCGCGTACTCAATCGCGGTCGATGAAGACGCCCGCGCACAGCGCGATGCCGACGACGTAGAGCAACCAGGTCCATGGGACCGCGTAGGGATAGAACATCAGCGCCACGCCGATCCATTTGCTTCGCTTGCGGCCGGAGCGCTTGCCGTACCTGTACGCCGCGATGCCCGCGAGGCCGAACAGGACGGCACCGAAGATGTAGGCCGGGCTCGGCAGGGTGATGCCGAGCGACTGCAATGCTTGCAAGTTGTCCATGGGCGAGTGGGGATGATGTGGGGGGCGCCTGCTCTGACTACCGGGCGGGCCGCAATTGTTCCCGGAGTATTCGCCGAATTTCCAGAATGGCCAGCGGGTTCTCCTGCACGCTGTGCGCCGACCGAAGCACCAGCTCGGACGCCGCGCCGTCCAGGTGCGCGCTCTCGTAGGGCACGATGCCGTCGCTCGAGAGCGCCTGGGCGACGCCCGGCGTGTCGTTGCCGATGATCGAGTGGAAGCGCACGCGCGGGTTCATCGGCAGGCCCGAGGACATCTGCACGAAGGCATCGCGGTCGCTCAGGTTGTCGATGCTGTTGGGAATGCGCAGCGGCCCGATGTCCTGCTTGCCGGGCGCGATGCGCATCAGATCGCGGGAGATGTCGTTCAGCTGCCCCAGCATCGCCACCGGCAGCGTGATGAGGTTGGCCACCCAGCGCGCGACGCGGTTGTTGGCGAACGGCGTGCCGCGGTGCGGCGAGGCGATGAAGATCGCATCGCTCACCTGCGGCAGCGGCTCGAAGCGCAGGTAGGGCGCGAGCCGCTGCTCGATGCGCTGCTGCTGTGCGCCCTGCATGGGGTAGCTCGTGATGAGCGCGTCCCACAGCTTGTCGCCCGACGAAGACACCAAGAGGCGCGAGAGCACGCCGCCCATGCTGTGCCCGATCAGCGTGATGTTGCGGGAGGCCTCGGCTTTGCCGCCCGGGTCGAAGTGCGCCAGCGTCTCGGTGATGGCCTGGCGGATCGCGAAGTTGTTGATCGGCAGCGGCGCATTCGTCGGGTAGTAGACCTGCCAGATCTGGTAGCTGCGGCGCAGCGTTTCGTCGCCCAGCACCTCGTTGGCCACGTTGATCCACGCCTCGGGGCTGCTCGCGAGGCCGTGCAGCATGATGACCGTGCGCCGGTTCGGGTCGTAGGGCTGCATCAGGTAGATGCGCGGCCGGGTGAGCCCGTCGGCGCTGCCGAACAGGCTGCGCAGCGCTTGGCGTGCGAAGTCGGAGCGGGCGAGCCAGAGGCCGTAGCCGGAGGTGAAGTTGGCGGCAAGCGGAATGTCCTGCTCCGCGAGTCGCGTGGTCGAGGTGCGATAGGGGTCGAACACCACGATGCGCGCGGTGTGCGTGGCGAGCACCGCGCGCAGGTCCGCGCCTTCGAAGCGCAGGAGCGCGGTCAGACCGGGGAAGGGCATCTCGCTGTAGGGCGGCGTGTCGTCCTCGGTCTTGTTGTCCGCGGGGCGTGGCGAGGGCGCCGGCTGGTTGGTCTCCACCACCAGCTCGGCGCCGAATCCGTCGCGCCGGTAGGTATTGCGCAGGCCTGAGAAGGTGAGCGAGGCGGCGGGAATCAGCGCCTGCGGCACCGGATCGTCGGGACGCAGTTCGAGCGCGGACAGGTCGGTGTCGATGCGCCAGGCACCCACCTGCGGCACGCGCGGCAGCGCATCGTCGCCTGCGAGGCCGCTCTGGCGGTAGCGGCTGAAGAGGCCGGTGATGGCCTGTTGCACCGCGTAGTTGTAGTAGTCGCGCACCTGCGTCTGGCGGTCTTCGAAGGCCCGGTCGCGCGGCTTGCGCGCGGTGAAGAACAGGTAGGCGTAGGCATGGCGCGCGGTCTCCAGGTAGGCCTCGATGGTCTCGGGCGCAGAGGGGCCGGCATTCGTGCCACCGGCCTTGCCGGTCGTGAGTGCCACCTGGAGCCAGACTTCCGAGAGGGCGGAGAGCCGTTGCTCATCGGTGAGGCCGGTGGAGTCGGCCAGGGCCTGGCGGCAGGCCTGTCCGTTCGCGGTGCACTGGTCGGTGTCCGATCCGATCACGCGCAGCACCTCCTGCGCCGAGGTGCTCAGCTTGCCGGTGATGAGCACGTCGCCGCGGCGCTGCGCAAGGTATTCGGAGGGAGAGATCGAGCCGACCGTGACGCCTGCGCAGCCGGTCAGCAGCAGGGCGGCGCAGAGCAGGGCCGGCAGTGCCAGGAAACGCGAAGCCGTCATGGCTTGGCTCCGGCATCGACTGCCATTTCGACGCCCGGCAATTCGTCCCGGATGGCCTGCGAGAAGTTGTCCGCGCCGGGATTCTTGTCGAACGCGCGTGCACGTTCGGTGATGCGCCCGGCCGCGCGCAACGCTTCCATGCCAAGGCCCGGCGTCAGGGCACCGACGTCGTGGAGGTACTCCGGCAGGTAACCCGACGCCAGCAGCCGCCAGTCCATCGGCAGCCCCGGCACCACATGCCTGGCAAGCGCGTAGACGATGGTCGTGCAGTTGGCGGTGAGCGTGTTGTAGAAGCTCGGCGCGCGCACCAGCGCCGCGCCTTCATTCAGATAGCCGAGGAACAGCGAGCGCATCTCGGCCTGGGGCAGGCGCACGCGGTACATGTAGACGTCTTCGCCGCGCACGTTGGTGCGCACCCGCAGGATGTCGTGCTCGTCGGCCGCGACGAGGCTCATTTCGAACTCCTTGAAGAAACCGCCGACGGACGAGAAGCTCTCGCCGCGTTCCTTGCGGATCTCGATGGAGAAGGTGACGAACTGGCCGTCGTCGAAGCCGAAGGACACGAGCGTGTGGGCGATGGCTGGGCCGGTCCAGTAGGAGAGCGACACGTCGACCGAGCGAAGGCGGTCGAGGTCGTAGCGGCGGGTTTCCCACCGCGGGGTGTAGTCGGTGTCGCTGCGCCAGTCGAAGTTGCGCACGTTCTCCATCGTGACCACGTTCCCCTCGACGCGCGCGACGAGCTGCCGCGCCACGTCGTCGGCCCAGACGCGATCCTGCGAAGGCAGGACGGTGCCCCACCACGCGAGCACCATGGCGAACCCCACGGCATACGAGAGCAGGGCGCGTGCGGCCTTGCCGCGCCACAGCAGCGCGATCGCCACGAGGCCGAAGCCGGCCCAGAGCACGCCGGCTGCGATCTTGATGGCGGGTGTTGCCGGCAGCTGGTACCACAGGGCCGCACAGGCCCATGCGGCCGTGAGCAGCACGGCGAGCGAGGCCACGAGGCGGCCGGAGAAACGCAGGAAGGTTCGAATCATGGAAGGGGAAGGGAAACCGGTGATTTGCAACGAATTCATTACGCAGGGCGCGCAACGCCCAAGCTTATTACGGCGCGCCGGCGGTTTGTGGTCTCCACCGCTAGCGGGTAAGCGCGCTGTCAGAAAGCGCACACAGAGTGAACCGGTACGCCCCCGTGTGCCGTCCGTCCGCAGGCGAATGTGCGGAACAAGAAGACCAACAGGAGACCTCCCTCATGAAGAAGATGCGCAAACACGCGCCGGCCTTGGCTGTTGCCGCGGCCGTTTCGGTATTGATCGCCGGATGCGGCATCGGCATCGGCAGCAGCAGCGGCCTCGTTGCCCGTACCGATTCCACGGGCGTCACGAAGCCCGCCGTGCCGATCACGAGCGTGAACACGCTGCAGGGCTCGACCAAGGACGTGTCGGTCGAATTCCACGAAGGCACCAACATGGCCGCCGCGCCGTCGCCCGACGGCAAGCGCATCGCATTCACCGCGATGGGCGCGCTCTGGATGCTTCCGCTGCGCGGCGGCATCGCCACGCGCATCACGAGCTGGGACATGGAGCCGACCGCACCGGTGTGGTCGCCTGATGGTCGCCTCGTAGCATTCCAGAACTACGACGCGGAAGGCAACTATCACCTCTGGGTCGTGCAGCCCGATGGCGCAGGCCTTCGGCGCATCACCACCGGCCCCTACGACGACCGCGAGCCCGCGTGGACGCCGGACGGCAGGGGCCTGGTCTTCGCATCGGACCGCAGCAACGACGGCCAATACAAGATCTGGCGCGTGTCGCTCGACGATGCGCGCTACACGGCCCTGACCTCGGGCGCCGGTGCGGAAAGCAATCCGGCCCTCTCGCCCGACGGCAGGCAGCTTGCCTTCGTGGACACGGCCCGCGTCTTCACGCGGACGGTCGGCAGCACCGAGGCCCCGAAGCTCGTCGGCCCCGGCACCATGCCCGCATGGGCGCCCGACGGCTCGGGCCTGGTGTTCCAGACCGACCGCAAGACCTTGAGCGTGCGCGGCAAGGACGTGGCGCAGAACGAAGACTTCTTCCCGTTCCCGGTGCGCCACCTTGCGGATGGTCGCTTCATGTACACGGCGGACGGCCAGATCAAGATCCGCAATGCGGCCGGCGAAGCGCCCGCCAACGTGCCCTTCAGCGCGACGCTGACCGTGCGCCGGCCCGCCATCGACAAGCAGAAAGACCGCGGCTTCAACGCCATGGGCCCGCAGCCGGTGCGCGGCATCAGCGGACCGGTGATCTCGCCCGACGGCCAGAGCGTGGCCTTCGTCGCGCTCAACGACGTGTGGGTGATGAAGATCGGCCAGACGCCGGTGCGCCTGACCAACGACAAGGCGCGCGATGGCAGCCCACAGTTCACGCCCGACGGGCGTGCCGTGTACTTCTCGACCGAGAAGGGCAACGGCGGCGCACTGGCCATCGACCAGGTCGAGATCGGCTCGAAGCGGCGCACGCGCCTTGCGGCGATCCAGGCGAAGTCGATGGTCACGCCGAAGATGTCGCCGACTGGGGACCGCATCGCCTACACCACTGGCTCCGGCCAGCTCGAGGTGTGGGACATCGCCTCGCGCACGCCGCAGGTGGTGATCGCGCAGGTGAGCTCGCAGGTCAGCACGCCCTCGTGGCTGCCGGACGGCAAGCGGGTGGTGCTGGTGGACAACGAGCGCATGAACAACCGCTTTCGCGAGGGCTACAACAAGCTGCGCGTGATCGACATCGCGGCCCGGACCGGCACCTTCCATTCCGTGGCCAAGGAGCCGATGCAGATCTCCGACCGCGAGGAGGGCGCCGCGGTCGTGTCGCCGGACGGCACCAAGGTGGCCTTCATCATGGATTCGGTGTTGCACGTGATGCAGCTCAACCCCGACGGCTCGCCCTTCGGCGCGCCGGTCAAGCTCGCCGGGGAGGCGGCAGACCTGCCTTCGTGGGCGGGCGACTCGCGCACCATCCTCTACAAGGCGACCGACAAGCTCAAGACCATCGCGGCCGACGGCTCGGGCGCCAGGGAGATTCCGCTCGATCTCTCGTGGACGCAGGCCGTGTCGAACGGAACCACGATCGTGCGCGCGGGCCGCCTGTGGGACGGCAACAGCGACACCTTGCGCACCGACGTCGACATCGTCATCAACGGCAACCGCATCACGGCGATTCGCCCGCACGATCCGGCGGCTGCGCGGCGTGCCCGCAAGTACATCGACGCATCGGCGCTCACTGTGATGCCGGGGCTGTGGGACCCGCACTTCCATCCGCTCACCCTGTACCAGGGCGGGCAGTACGGGCAGGTGGCCGCGTCGATGCTGGCCTATGGCATCACCTCGACGCAATCGGTCGCGGGGCCGCTGCACCAGAGCATCGAGATGCGCGAGGCGCTGGACGCGGGCAACCTCGTGGGCCCGCGCCTGTTCGTCTCGCCGCCGCTGTGGGAGGGCAACCGGCTCTTCTACAGCTTTGCGCGGACCCTGCGCACGCCCGAGGTGGCCGACCTGGAGATCGCGAAGGCCAAGGCCATGGGGGCTGACTACCTGAAGTCGTACGTGCGCGCGCCGATCCCGATCATGGCGAAGATCGCGCAGGCCGGGCTCGACATGGGCGTGCCCACCGGCACGCACATGCTGGCGCCGGGCGCGGCGGCCGGCATCGGCGGCACCACGCACCTGTCGGCGACGCAGCGCATGGGCTATGGATGGTCGAAGTCGGTCGGCGGCTTCACCTACCAGGACGCGTACGACCTGCATGCGAAGGCCGATTTCCGCCTGGTCGACACGCTGTTCTCCTCGCTTGCACTGGTGGGGGAAGACCCGTTGATGACCAGCGACGACCGCTTCAAGCTGCTGATCCCGCCGAACTTCCTCACGGGCCTGCGCGACACCAAGGCGCCGACCCCGGCCGTGCTGCAGCTCGCCCGCAAGGACGCCGAGCAATCGGCCAAGGTGCAGCGCGCGGGCGGCCTGCTGGCCATCGGCACCGATACGCCGCTGGTCGCGCCCGGCATCGCGCTGCAGACCAACCTGCGCGCGGCGGGCATGGCCGCGACCAACCACCAGGCACTGCAGGATGTGACCATCAACGCCGCGCGGATGAGCCGCGTCGAGCAGGACCTGGGCACGGTGGAGGTCGGCAAGCTGGCCGACCTGGTGATCGTGCGCGGCAATCCGCTGCAGGACCTGAAGGCCGCGGCCGCCGTCGAGTACGTGGTGAAGAACGGGGTGAGCATGTCGCTCGGCGAGATCCTCGCGCCGTTCCGCACGCCGGCCGCCTTGCACGAGCGAAGGAAAGCGGTGGTCGCTTATGAGAAGCTGTGCCGTGCCGATCCGCACAACTGCGCGGACATGAACCACGCGGACTGAGCGCGCAGCGGCTGCATCGTCGTTCAAGAAAAAAGGGCCATGGGATGAAGAGGATCGTTCGTGTCGTCGTTTCGCTGTTGCTGCTGCAGGCACTCGCAGCGTTCGCGCAACCCATGGCCCCCGCGCCGCGTCCACCCTCCGCGCAGGCGTTCAAGAACCTCGTGCAGTACGACCGCAAGCCAACCTACGAGGTGGCGGTTACCGGCGACGGCACGCTGGCCTTCCAGGTGTTCGTCAATGAACTGCCGCTCTACAAGAGTCCGCTCAAGCGGGCCGGCACCTTCAAATTCTTCGTCAATCAGGCGATCCTGCAAAGCGGGCCGCAGACGGTGACAGTGCGCTTCGCACCCGGCCCCGGTCAGGAGCGGCTGCCCGACACCGACGCGTTCAAGCTCGAGGTGATCGCGAGCGGCTGGATGAAGGGAGGCGGGCGCGAGCCGGCGAAGACGCTGGCCAACTACGAATTGCCCAAGCTGGTCGATGGCAAGCAGCCCGAATTCAAGCAGGGGAACGAGGCCTCGAAGTCGCTCACCTTCGATGCGTCGGTGCCCTATGCGCTCGCTGGTTGGCGCAACAGCGTGCCGCTGGATGCGGGCGATGCGCAACTGAAGACCGAGGTGGTCGCGGCCTACGAACGGCTGATGGACGACTTCCGCAAGAGGAACGGCGTGGCCTTCATGGGGGCACTGGCCAAGGCCGAGTTCATGGCCTACGAGGTCAACTACATGACGCCCGATGAAGCGCGGCGCCGGTTCGACCAGTGGGTGAACTCGGTGAATGGAGGTGGCATGACGCTGGCGCCGCTGGAGAACTACGCCGTCGAGACGCTGTCGGGCAACAAGCTGGTTCGCCTGAAGCGGACCGATGCACCCAACCTCGGCGAAGGCGTGCTGCGCGTGCCGTACCAGAAGTTCAGGCAAGACCGCACGCTGGTCTACGACATCTACCTGCACCGGCCCACGGCTACCTCGCGGCTGGAGCCGATCTGGTTCTACATGGTCGATTCGAACTGAGCGAACCGACGCACCCAGCTACAGCATGTAGGTCACGAGCTTGAAATCGGGGTCTTCGGGGAACGACTTCACGCTGAAGCCCAGCCGGCGCACCAGCTTCAGCATGTCGGGGTTGTTCGCGAGCACGAGGCCGTCGACTTCCGCCAGGCCCCGGTCGCGCGCCACGTCGATGATGCTTTCGAGCAGCCGCGAGCCGATGCCCTTGCCGCTGAACTCGTCGGCCACCACCAGCGAGAACTCGCAGCTGGTCTGGTCGGGGTTGGTGACATAGCGCGACACGCCCACGATGCGCTCGCTGTCGAGGATGGTGCCGTCGGGCGCGTTGCTGCGCTCCATCACCACCGCCACCAGCGCCATCTCGCGGTCGTAGTCGATCAGCGTGAAGCGCGAGAGCATCGACGGCGGCAGCTCGTGGAAGCGCGAGACGAAGCGAAACCACCGGCTCTCGGGCGAGAGGCCCTGCACCAGCGCCTGCAGCATCTGCGCGTCGTTCGGATGCACAGGCCGCACGGTGTAGATGTCGCCGCCCGTGCCGGGCAGCGGCCATTCGCGCCGGTAGCGCGCGGGGTACGGCATGATGGCCAGGTGCTGGTAGCCGCTGCCCACGTGGCCCGCCACTGCCTGCGGGCTGCTGTCGACCACGATGCGCGCATCAACCGACACCGCGCCATGCTCGTCCACGATGATGGGGTTGATGTCCATCTCGCGCAGCTCGGGCAGCTCGCACACCATTTCCGAGACGCGCAGCAGCACGTCTTCGAGCGCCTCCATGTTCACCGGGTTCGCGCCGCGCCATTCGCCCAGTGTCTCGGCCACGCGCGAGCGTTCGATGAGGCGGTGCGCGAGAAACTGGTTGAGCGGCGGCAACTCCATCGCGCGGTCGTTCATGAGCTCGATCATGGTGCCGCCCGCGCCGAAGACGATGACCGGGCCGAAGGGCTCGTCGGTCACGAGGCCGACGTAGATCTCGCGGCCGCGCCGCGCCTTCACCATCTTCTGCACCGTCACGCCGTTGATGCGCGCCTCGGGGGCGAGGCGGGCGACGCGCTCCATCATCTCGACGTAGGTGTCGCGCGCGCTGGTGCCGTTGAGCACGTTGAGCGCCACGCCTTCCACATCGGACTTGTGGCTGATGTCGGGCGAATCGATCTTCAGCGCCACCGGAAAGCCCAGCTGCGTGGCGATCATCATGGCTTCGTTGGCGCTGCGCGCGAGCAGCGTTCGGGTGATCGGGATATGGAAGCACGACAGCAGCGACTTCGACTCCATCTCCGTCAGTACCTTGCGGCGCTCTGCCAGCACGCTCTCGATCAGCAGGCGGGCGCCTTCGATGTCGGGCTTGGCCAGGGCCGAGAGGGGCGGCGGCGTCTGCTGCAGCAACTGCTGGTTCTGATAGAAGGCCGCGATGTTGCCGAACGCGCCCACGGCTGCCTCCGGCGTGCGGAAGCTCGGGATGGTGGCTTCGGCGAGCACCGCGCGCGCATTGCCGACGGACGAGTCGCCCATCCAGCAGGCCAGCAGCGGCTTGTTCATCGGACGGGGGATGTCGGCGAGGGCGCGGGCGGTGGCGGCTGCATCGGCGCCGGCCTTGGGGGAAAAGATGGCCAGCACGCCATCGACCTGGCTGTCGGCCGAGGCGGTGTCGATGGCGGCGCGGTAATGCGCGGGCGTGGCGTCTTCGGAAAGGTCGATCAGGTCCGTGAGCGTTGCGAGCGGCGGCAGCGCGGGCTGCAACAGCTTCTGCGCGGGCGCGGAGAGCTTGCCGAGGTCGAGGCCAATCTCGTTGATCCAGTCGGCCGCCAGCACGCCGGGGCCACCGCCGTTGGTCACCACGGCGAGTCGTTTGCCCACGGGGCGGTAACGGGAGGCGAGGCACTTGGCGGCCGAGAACAGTTCGACAAAGGAGCGCACCCGCACGGCGCCTGCGCGGCGCAGCGCGGCATCGAACACGTCGTCGCTGCCCACGATGGCCGCGCTGTGCGTCTGCGCCGCCGCGTTGCCAGCAGGCTTGCGTCCGGCCTTGAGCACCACCACCGGCTTGGCATGCGAAGCCGAACGCAGGGCACTCATGAAGCGGCGCGCGTCCGAGATGCCTTCGAGGTACACGATGATGCTGTGCGTGGCCTGGTCGTTGGCAAGGAAGTCGAGCACCTGCGGAATATCCACCGAGGTGTGCGGGCCCAGCGACACCACGCTGGAAAACCCCACGCCGTTCTGCCGCGCCCAATCGAGCATCGAGGCGGTGAGCGCGCCCGATTGCGACACCAGTGCAAGCGGCCCGGCCTTGGCCAGCGGCCCCGCGACGCTGGCGTTCAGATGCAGCAGTGGGCGCTGGAAGCCCAGCGAATTCGGCCCGAGCAGGTGCACGCCTTCGCGGCGCGCGATCTTGCGCCACTGGGCCGCTTGCTCCGACGCGATGCCGTTGGAGATGACCACCGCTGCCTTGCAACCGATGCGTCCGGCGATCTCCAGGGCAGCCGCCACGTCCTGCGGCGCGAGCGCGATCAGGGCGAGGTCGGCATGCGTCTGCGAAAGTTCCTCGAGCGTGCCCTTGGTGCGCACGTCGAGAAAGCGCAGCGTGCCGTCGAAGCGGTCGGCGCGGAAGGCCTCGCGCAGCACGCGGCCCGATGCGGTCTGGCCGCCGGAGTCGCTGGCGTTGCCCACGAAGGCCACGGCGGAGGCGGGTGCGAAGAGCGGGGTCAGGAAGTGCTTGTCCATGCGCCAAGTTTGCACCTATAGGCGGGGCCTGTCGTCAGTGCCCATACGGGTCCTGTACACTCCGGCCTCCATGTCGTGCCTCCCACTCCACACCGCATCCGCCGCCGCCCGCATGGGCCGGATGATGCCGCCTGCACTCCCGCAGGCAATGGGTGCACGAATGATTACCTCCATTACCACCGCGGCCACCTGAGCACGCGTAGGTGGCCGTTCCGGCAGCCACCTGGTGAATCGCTCTTCTCCCCCGAAGGAATGAAACCCAGCTCTGGCAGCTGGGTTTTTTGTTTGTTCTTTCGTTCGGAGAAGTCCCATGTACCGCGATCCAGTCCAGTCCCTTCAGCCGCTTCACGGTGTTCCCGTAGCCATGCGCCCGCTGCGCGTGGGCATGATCGGCATCGGCACCGTGGGCTCGGGCACCTTCCGTGTGCTGGCCCGCAACCAGGCCGAGATTGCCGGCCGGGCAGGGCGGGACATCGAGGTGGTGATGGTGGCCGCGCGCAACCTGCCGCGGGCTGCCGGCATCGTGGGCGATGGCGTCCCGCTGACCGATGACCCGATGCACCTCGCCACGCACCCCGACATCGACGTCCTGGTCGAAGTGGCCGGCGGCACCGGCCCGGCACGCGACTGGGTGCTGGCGGCCATCGCGCATGGCAAACATGTGGTCACGGCCAACAAGGCGCTGCTGGCGGAGCACGGCGCCGAGATCTTCGCTGCCGCCCGGCAACACGGCGTGGCGGTGGCCTACGAAGGCGCAGTGGCGGTCAGCATCCCCATCATCAAGGCGCTGCGCGAGGGGCTGACGGCCAACCGCATCGAATGGGTGGCGGGCATCATCAACGGCACCACCAATTTCATCCTGAGCAAGATGCGCGACGAGGGCCTGGACTTCGCCGCCGCGCTCGCCGAGGCACAGGCCCTGGGCTATGCCGAGGCCGACCCGGCCTTCGATATCGAGGGCATCGATGCCGCGCACAAGCTGACGCTGCTCGCTGCCAATGCGTTCGGCACGCCGGTGCGCTTTGCCGATGTGCAGGTGGAGGGCATCACCGCGCTGCAAGGTGTGGACGTGACCTGCGCCGAACAGCTGGGCTACCGCATCAAGCTGCTGGGCATCGCTCGGCGGCAGGAGGACGGCGTCGAGCTGCGCGTGCAGCCCGCGCTCGTGCCCGCCGCGCATCTGATGGCGCATGTGAACGGCTCGATGAACGCGGTCATGGTCAAGGGCGATGCATCGGGCGTGACGATGTACTACGGTGCAGGTGCCGGCTCGGAGCAGACGGCGTCGGCCGTGATCGCCGACCTGGTCGATGTGGCCCGGCTCGATGGCACCCATGCCGCGCAGCGCGTGCCGCACCTGGGCTTTCATGCGCATGCCATGAGCGAACTGCAGGCGTTGCCGCGTGCTGCCGTGCGCACCTCGCACTACCTGCGAGTGCCTTTGCATGCGGCGAGCCAGATCGAAGCGGTCGCGGCCTTGCTGGCAGGACACCAAGTGCCGGTACAGCAGGTGGTGCTGGCGGCGGAACAGCCAGAGATGGGGCCCCAGGTTCTGGTGTTGACGGGACCGGCAACGCAAGCCGCGATCGACCTGGCAATGCATGCGCTGCGGGCGCATCCGACGGTGAATGGCGCGGTGACGACGCTTCGCGTGGAAGAACTCGCGAACTGACTTCGGGAAAACGGAGGAATGACTTTAGGCACTGTGTGCCTGGCGGAAAAGGGGCTAGCTTCACCGTCGCCCCAGAGGTCGGGCGACGCGTGATCGCCAATGAAAGGGCCACCAATGCCGCAGTCTCCGGATGCAGGAGAAAGCCGAGGATCGCAACCGGAGTCAAAGGCCGGGAGTGCCGTCCAGACGCTGCCGGCCCCCTCCGGCGACAGGCTCGTCCTGTCGATGGATGCGGCACGGCTGCAGACGCTGCCGCACGGCAACATGTCTTCGGCGCTCAAGAGCATCGTTCTTTTTCTGGGGCTGATGTCGCTGGGGATTGCGGCGTGGTTCTGCTGGCAGCTCGCCGAGGCATTTCTGCAGGGCAGCGCCGACACGGCCTTCGTGCTCATCATGTCGGTATCGGTCTTCGTGTTCGCGCTGATTGCCGTTGCCGCGCTGGTGCAGGCGGTGACCGCGCCCTATGCATTTCCCACGCTCTTCAACCGGGTGACGGGCAAGGTCGTTCAGCTCAGGGGCGGGGAGCGGATCGAGGCCGATTGGTCGCAGCTGGTTCCGCAGGTGGAAGTCGCCATGTCGGACGGTGCACAGTTCTGTCACCTTTGCCTGGCCGGTCCGGCGGAAGGCGGCGCCGGGAAGACGATCGTCGTCAGCAACGCAAACAACAGTCCCGCCGATTGCCTCGCGCATTACGAGTTTCTGTGCCGGTACATGGCGGGTGACTGGCGCGCATTGCCGGAGGTGGAATGCCTGGAAGGCGCCAGAAGGCCTCTGCTGCGGGAGTTCAGCGACAACCTGTGGACACAGATGACGAACTATCGGCCGTGGGGTGAAAGATCCGCGCAGGGAAAGGCGCTGTCTTCGGCCGCGTTGCTGCTGATCGCGCTGCTCTGGTGGCCGATGCTGCTGCTGACGCTGATCGGGTCCCGTCTCGGGAGCTTGCCCCGGTTTTCCGCCGCCGATCTGGGTACCCGCTCGGCGCTGCCGGAAGGCTCTGCGCAGGAGCCCTTGGTGCGCATCCGCTTCGTGTCGGCGTTGGGGACCGCGGAACAGGCGGTCTATGTTGCGATTGCGGCGATATCGACTGCGGCGTGGTGCTGGCCCGGTGCCGGTGTGCTGGCCAGAATCGCGGACATGGTCCGCATGCTCTGAGCGAATTCAGGCCGGCAGTGGCCTGGCGCCGCCCTGCTGGAGTGGCAGCACTGCATCCATTTCCAGCCAGCGAAGCTCGTCCGGCCCGAACGGCTGGGAGCGCGACATTCCGTCCATCCGGACCCTGACGGCCGCCGAACTGGACGAGGTCACCGTTCCCAACTGCCCCCTGAACTCGACCCGCGCACCTCGCTTGGCGGGCACGTTGTACCTGGCTCTGATGTGTGCGTAGTTCATAGATTTGAAACAATGTATTACTTTTGGTTTCAGGAAGCAAGGCTGCAAAAGCGCTTGGCCTGTTCTGAACGGACGGGTCAGCGCATCCGTTGTCAGGCTCGACTCGCCGTCGACGCATCGCGCAGGAAAACCGGGAAATCCATCACAGGTGGCCACGAGCAGCAAGACCGTTGTCACGCTCTCGTCCGAAAGGCCGCACCCGGCACTTGGCCGCATCGCGCGGTCATGCGTCGTTCGCCTGCGCCAGCAGCCATTGCCTGAACACCTGCAGCGACTGCATCTGCGCCGACTCTTCCGGGTACACGAGGTAATAGCCCTTGGCATAGCGCCACTTGCGGCGCGACAGCCGACGCAGCCGCCCCGAGGCCACCGACTCGTCGCTCATGTAGGGCGGCAGCAGCGCCACGCCCATGCCTGCCAACGAAGCGTTGAGCGCCATCGACATGATGTCGTAGCGCGGCCCCTCGCGGCCCGCTTCGCCCACGATGCCTTCGCGCGCGAACCACTCGTCCCACGCGCCGGGCAGCGTCTGGTGATGGATCAGCGCCGAGCGCGGCGTGTTCGCATCGACCGTCTTGCCGTGCGCGGCGATCCACGCGGGCGCCGCGTAGGGCGACAGGTCCAGCGGCAGCACGAACTCGCTGTGCAGGCCCGGTCGCTTGCCATCACCGAATTCGAGCGACGCATCGACCGGCGTCGCACTGAAATCCACGGGCCCCACGCGCGTTCCGAGGTTCAGCGTGATCTCGCCGTGGTCGCGCGTGAACCCCGGCAGGCGCGGAATCAGCCAGTAGCTGCCGACCGAGGCGCCGCACGACAGCGTCAACTCGCCGCCGCGTCCCTTGAGCGCCATCACGTTGGCGGTAGCGCGTTCCAGTCGCTGCAGGAGCGGTGCGACTTCGCCGAGGTAATAGCGGCCCGCGTCCGTCAGCGCCAGGGCCTCGCGCCGTCGCGTGAAGAGCTTCACGCCGAGCCGGTCTTCCAGCGTCTTCACCTGCCGGCTCACCGCGCCCTGGGTGAGGCGCAGCTCCTGCGCGGCGGCGGTGAAGGAGCGCAGCCGCGCGCTGGCCTCCAGGCACATCAAGGACATCGTCGAAGGAGCGCGAACGTGCTGGTTCATGAGAAAAGAACAAGTCTGGTGTATGCGCTCTCTGGGGGTAACCCTGGAAGCACCGCCACCGTGCATGAGGAAAGCTCATGCTAATCCCAGAAAACGTGGCTTGTCCAATGCGGCACACGAACTGATCATCGGGCCACCGATCCTTCATCAGCCGGAGTTCTCTGCCATGCGTCCACGTGCCTTGCTGTGTGCTCTCTTCGTCGCCGCGATGGCGGTGGTCTCGCTGCCGGCCCTCGCGGCCTATCCCGACAAGGCGATCCGCCTGATCGTGCCCTCGGCGCCGGGCGGCGCACCCGATTCGCTGATGCGTGCGCTGGGCGCGCAGCTGTCGCAGCAGATGGGCGTGCCCATCGTGATCGACAACAAGCCCGGCGGCTCCTACACGATCGGCACCATGGACCTGGTGCATGCCGCGCCCGACGGCTACACGCTGGCCTACGGCAACATCGTCTCGCTGGCCACCAACCGGTCGCTCTTGCCCAACGTGCCGTACGACGTCGAGAAAGACCTGACGCTGGTGGCCAACACGCTGCGCCTGTCGAACCTGATGATCGTCAACAACGACCTGCCGGTGAAGAGCGTGACCGAGCTGATCGCCTACGCGAAGAAGAACCCGGGCAAGCTGGCTTTCGCATCCGATGGCAACGGCACCACCGCGCACCTGGGCGTGGAGCTCTTCAAGTCGATGACCGGCACGAACATGCTGCACGTGCCCTACAAGGCGGCGACGGCGGCGGTCACCGACCTCATCGGCGGCGGCGTGCAGCTCATGATGGTCAACACGCCCGTGTCCGGTCCGCTCGCGCAGTCGGGCAAGGTGAGGGCGCTGGGCATCTCGTCGCGCCAGCGCTCGTCCACTTATCCAGACGTTCCCACCATCGCCGAGGCCGGTGTGCCGGGCTTCGAGGTGGAGGCCTGGGGCGGGATCATCGGGCCGGCGCGCATGCCGAAGGACGTGGTGGCGAAGCTCAATGCCGAGATCCGCACCGCGCTGGCCACCCCGGCGGTGCGCGAGCGCTTCCGCCTGCTGGGCGCGGAGACCGATTTCGGCACGGCCGATCAGTTCCTCGAACTCTCGCGGCGCGAGACGGTCAAGTGGGCCAAGATCATCAAGGACTCCGGCGCCAAGATCGATTGAGTCGACTGAAGGCCAGCACACCATGACCCCCTGGAAAGCCGCAAGGCCCGGCGACCCCGTCGGCGCCATCGACACCCCCGCGCTCGTGCTCGATCTCGACGCGTTCGAGCGAAACCTCACTCGCATGGCCGGGGCGCTGCGCGGCAGCGGCGTGCGGCTGCGCGCGCATGCCAAGTGCCACAAGACGCCGGAAATCGCCTGGCGCCAGATCGCCTTGGGCGCAGCCGGCATCTGCTGCCAGAAGGTCAGCGAGGCAGCGGTGTTCGTGGAAGCCGGCATCGAAGATGTGCTGGTCACCAACCAGGTGATCGGCGAGACCAAGCTGCGCCACCTCGCCGCGCTGGCCCGCAAGGCGCGCATGGGCGTGCTGGTCGATCATCCGCAGCAAGTCGAAGCGTTGAGCGCTGTCGCGCAGGCGGAGGGTGTCACGCTGGATGTGTACGTCGAAGTCAACGTCGGCGCCAACCGCTGCGGCGTGGCACCCGGTGAAGAGGCGGTGCGGCTCGCGCAGCAGGTTGCGGACGGCGCGCCGCAGTTGCGCTTCATGGGCCTGCACTGCTACCACGGGCCAGCCCAGCACCTGCGCGCCCCCGAGGATCGCGCCGCGGCCATCGCCGGCGCGGTGGACGCCGCGCGCACGACCCGCGACGCCATCGAGGCCTGCGGCATCGCCGTCGAGCGCGTGACGGGCGCGGGCACCGGCAGCTTCCAGCATGAGCGTGACTCGGGCGTCTTCAACGAGATCCAGGCCGGCTCCTATGTCTTCATGGACCGCGACTACGGTGACAACCGGCGCGGCGAGGGCGACGTCGCGTTCGAGCACGCGCTCTTCGTGCGCACCACCGTCCTGAGCCGCGCGACGGCCGAGCGCGCCGTGGTGGATGCGGGCCTCAAGGCTTCCAGCGTCGATTCGGGCATGCCCACCGTCTGGCAGCGCCCCGAGCTGCGCTACGTGAAGGCCGCCGACGAGCACGGCGTGCTGGCCACGCCCGATGCCGCCGCGCTGTCCCTGGGCGACCAGCTGATGCTGGTGCCCGGCCATTGCGACCCGACCGTCAACCTCTACGACGAACTGGTCTGCGTGCGCGGCGGGCGGGTGGAGGCCCTGTGGCCCATCGCCGCGCGTGGCGCGCTGCTTTAACTCCCTTCAACCCAAGGCATTCAAGGTACTCATTCGATGCAGGAAAAATTCGACCTTCTCATCCGCAACGCCAGCATCGTCGATGGCACCGGTGCGCCTCGCTATACGGGCGACATCGGCATCAACGGCGACCGCATCGCCCGCATCGGCGATCTGTCCGCCTTGCACGGCAAGGTGGAAATCGACCGGGCAGGGCGCATCGCCGCGCCCGGCTTCATCGACGCACACACGCACGACGACCGCCTCATGCTGTCGAACCCCGACATGGCGCCCAAGGTCAGCCAGGGCATCACCACGGTGATCGCGGGCAACTGCGGCATCTCGCTCGCGCCGATGCCGGGCGGCATCACGCAGCCGGTCACGCCGCCGCTGAACCTGCTGGACGAGGAGGGCGGCTGGTTCTCCTTTCCGACCTTCGCGTCGTACATTGCCGAGCTGCGCGCCAAGCCCGCGGCCACCAATTGCGCGCTGCTCGTGGGGCACACCACGCTGCGCGTCGCGACGCTGGACGACCTGGGGCTGCCGGCCACCGAGGAACAGATCGTCCGCATGCGCGCGCTGGTGCAGGAAGCGCTCGAAGCCGGTGCCATCGGCGTTTCCACCGGCCTCTACTACGAGCCCGCGGTCGCCGCGCCGACCGAGGAAGTCATCGAGACCTGCCGCCCGCTGAAGGACTTCAACGGCGTCTACTGCACCCACATGCGCAACGAGGCCGACCGGGTGATCGACTCGCTCGAAGAGACTTTCCGCGTCGGCCGCGAAGTCGGCGTTCAGGTGGTGATCTCGCACATGAAGGTGGTCGGGCCCGAGAACCACGGCCGTTCGCAGGAGGCGCTCTCGTTCATCGAGAAGAACATGGCCACGCAGCCCATCTGCCTGGACTGCTATCCCTACACGGCCGGCTCGACGATCCTCTCATCCGACCGCGCCGCAAGCTCGTCGCGCGTGATCGTGAGCTGGTCGAAACCGATGCCCGAATACGCGGGCCAGGACCTGGACGTGATCGTGAAGAAGCTGGGCGTGAGCCAGGACGAGGCGATCCGCCAGCTCAGCCCCGCGGGCGGCATCTACTTCCGACTGGACGAGGCCGACGTGCAGCGCATCCTGAAGTTCGACCAGACCATGATCGGCTCCGACGGCCTGCCGCACGATGCGTCGCCGCATCCACGGCTGTGGGGCAGCTTTCCGCGCGTGCTGGGCCACTATGGCCGGCTGCTCGGGCTGTTCCCGCTGGAGACGGCCATCTACAAGATGACGGGCCTCACCGCGAAGAACTTCGGCCTGAAGGACCGCGGTGTGTTGAAGGAAGGCGCGTATGCCGACTTGGCCCTGTTCGATGCCGACACGGTGGACGAAGCGGCCACCTACGAATCGCCGATGGCGCCTGCACGCGGCATCGAGGCGGTGATCGTCAATGGCGCGGTCGTGTGGCAAGGCGGCGGTCCGACGGGTGCGCGGCCAGGGCGGGTGCTGGCGCGCGAGACTGAAAAAGCGACGGGCTGAGTCACCACGCGTCCGCGCGGCCCTCCAGCGCGCGGCGGGCGAGCAAAAAGGTCGCCGCGTTCCAGCTCTGCCCGGCCATGCCCATCGGCACCAGCGTCTTGCCGTGGAACCACTCGGTGAAACGCCAGTCGTCGAGCGCATTCACCTTCGCAAGCCGGGCAAGTTCGGCCCAGGCGAGGGCGTCCTGCCCGAGCTTCGCAAGCGCCATCACCCAGAAGCCGCCGACGAAGGGCCAGATGCCGCCGTTGTGGTACTGATGCACGTCGTTCTGCTGGTGGCGCCCCATGTAGGGCCGCCACAGCTCGTGCTGGCGCGACAGCGGATGCAGCACGACCCGCACCGGGTACGGATCAGCCGCGCGCGCGTTCGCGATGGTGTCGACGATGCGGCCGGCCATCTCGGGCTCGCTCAGGCCGGCCTGTATCGCCAGCGCGTTGCCGAACACGTCGCCCTCGTTGCCGACGAACGCGAAGTTGACGAAGCTCAGGTACAGCGCCGGATCGCGCCGCCCGCGCCGCGCGTAGTGCCGCAGCAGACGCGCCCGGTGGTACTCGGGCAGGTCGCGCTGGAACGGATTGAACATGTGGTTGAAGTGGTGCCGCGTCTCCTCGGTGTGGTCCAGCGCGAAGCGGCGCTTGACGTCGTACCAGAGCGCGTTGCTGTACAGCACATAGCCCGAGCGCGGCATGATGTCGGCCCAGTCGCTCGCCTCGTTCTGCTGCAGCAGCCGGAAGTGCTGGTGCTCCTGTGCGAGCAGCCAGCCGATCGCGCGGGCCACGCCGTCTTCCCAGTGGGAGGGTCCGACCTGGCCGTGGCGCCGCACATGGTCCACCGCGATCAGCCACCACAGCGTGGCGTCGATGCAGCCCAGGTACCAGAAGTCCGCATCCTGGCCCTCGGGGTCGACGTACTTGGGAATCTGCCCGTTGGCCGCCTGCTGCGCCGCGAGCGCATCGAGGCTTGCGACCGCGCCTTGCTCCAACGCGGGCACGCCGCTGCCGCACATGGCCATCACGCAGATCGCGGCATCGCGCCCGAAGATGCGCGTGTAGCGCCGCGCCACGGCCGCCTCGGTGCGGCTGGCGGCCAGGATGCCGTGCGGTGTCAGGTTGCTTTCCAGGAGCGCGAGCGAGGCCTGCGAGCAGGCGTCGGTCAGCGCGAGCGAATCGGTGTCGGGCATCGTCGTCATGGGATGGATCGTATGAGATGCCGCGCGCGCGAGTCCGACGTCCGGGGTCGTCCGGTTCTCACAGGGCGAACTGGCCTTACCCTCCAAGCTCCCAGCGTCCTCGAGCCAGAAGACGCGCAGAAGACAGAAAGAACAACCATGGCGAGCAAATCCACCCGCACCGCCGCTCGCGACACCGACCACTTCGTGCGCGTGCGCGGCGCACGCGAACACAACCTTCGCAACGTCGATGTCGACATCCCGCGCGACGCGCTGGTGGTGTTCAGCGGCATCTCCGGCTCGGGCAAGTCGTCGCTGGCCTTCGGCACGCTGTATGCCGAGGCGCAGCGGCGCTATTTCGAATCGGTCGCGCCGTATGCGCGCCGGCTCATCGACCAGGTGGGCGTGCCCGCGGTCGACGCCATCGACGGCCTGCCGCCCGCCGTCGCCCTGCAGCAGCAGCGCGGCACGCCGAGCACGCGCTCGTCGGTGGGCAGCGTCACCACGCTGTCGAGCCTGCTACGCATGCTCTATTCGCGCGCCGGCGACTATCCGCCGCGCCAGCCGATGCTCTATGCGGAAGACTTCTCGCCCAACACGCCTCAAGGCGCATGCCCGACATGCCATGGCCTCGGCCGCATCTTCGAAGTGACGGAGCGTTCGATGGTGCCGGACGACACGCTCAGCATCCGTGAGCGCGCCATCGCCTCCTGGCCGCCCGCCTGGCACGGCCAGAACCTGCGCGACATCCTCGTCACGATGGGCATCGACGTCGACAAGCCCTGGCGCGACCTGCCGAAGAAAACGCGCGACTGGATCCTCTTCACCGAAGAACAGCCCACGGTGCCCGTGTACGCCGGCTTCACGCCAGCCGAGACGCGTGCAGCCCTGCGCAGCAAGATGGAGCCGAGCTACCAGGGCACCTTCATGGGCGCGCGCAAGTACGTGCTGCACACCTTCGCGACGACGCAGAGCGCGCTGATGAAGAACCGCGTCGCGCGCTTCATGGTGGGCGGCGACTGCCCGGCCTGCAAGGGCAAGCGGCTCAAGCCCGAGGCCCTGTCGGTGCGCTTTGCGGGGCACGACATCGGCGAGATCTCGCGCATGCCGCTCACGCAGTTCGCGCAGGTGCTGCGGCCGGTGGCAGCGGGCGATGCGCCGGCATCGTCAGCAAGCGGCAGCTCGCGGAGCGCCTTGCGCGAGAAAGGCGGCGCTCATGCCGCGGCGCCCGACGTGCGCCGCACGCCCAACCAGTCGGCCGAGAAGCGCATCGCCGCGCAGCGCATTGCCCACGACCTGCTGGAGCGCGTCACGGTGCTGAACGACCTGGGCCTGGGCTATCTCTCGCTGGATCGCAGCACGCCCACGCTGTCGCCGGGCGAATTGCAGCGCCTGCGGCTCGCGACCCAGATCCGCTCGAACCTCTTCGGCGTGGTCTATGTGCTCGACGAGCCCTCGGCGGGGCTGCATCCGGCGGACGGCGAGGCACTGGTCGTGGCGCTCGACACGCTCAAGCGCTCGGGCAATTCGCTGTTCGTGGTCGAGCATGACCTGGACCTGATGCGGCGCGCCGACTGGCTGGTGGACGTGGGGCCCGATGCGGGCGAGAAGGGCGGCCTTGTTCTCTATAGCGGCCCGCCCGAGGGACTGCGCCATGTGAAGGCGTCGCACACCGCGCGCTATCTGTTCGCGCCGCACACGGCATCTTCGAGGCCAGTGCGGGTGCCGGCCGCCTGGCTGAAGCTGGAAGACGTCACGCGGAACAACCTGCAGGGCCTGTCGGTCGCGTTTCCGCTCGGCGCGATGACCGCGGTGACCGGCGTCTCGGGTTCGGGCAAGTCCAGCCTGGTGAGCCAGGCGCTGGTCGAACTGGTGGCCGCCCACCTGGGCCACGAGGCGCCGCCGCCGGACGACGAGCCGGATGCCGAGCCCAGCCTCGCGGGCCGCACCGGCGGGCACATCGCCGGCGGCATGGAGCGCATCCGCCGGCTGGTGCGCGTGGACCAGAAGCCCATCGGCCGCACACCGCGCTCCAACCTGGCCACCTACACGGGCCTTTTCGACCATGTGCGCAAGCGCTTCGCCGACACCAAGGCCGCCCGCGCGCGCCGATTCGATGCCGGCCGGTTCTCGTTCAACGTGGCGAAGGGCCGGTGCCCGACCTGCGAGGGCGAGGGCTTCGTGAGCGTCGAGCTGCTGTTCATGCCCAGCGTGTATGCGCCGTGCCCCACCTGCCATGGATCGCGCTTCAACGAACAGACGCTGAAGGTCACGCTGCGCGACCGCACCATCGCCGACGTGCTGGCCATGACGGTGGAAGAGGCGCATGCCTTTTTCGCGGACGACGGCGCCATCGAACGGCCGCTGCGGCTGCTTGCGGCCATTGGCCTCGGTTACCTGCGGCTGGGACAGCCGGCCACCGAGCTGTCGGGCGGGGAGGCGCAGCGCATCAAGCTGGCGACGGAACTGCAGCGCTCGCAGCGCGGCGATGCGCTGTATGTGCTGGACGAGCCGACCACCGGCCTGCATCCGTCCGATGTGGACAAGCTGATGACGCAGCTGGGCGGGCTGGTCGATGCCGGCAACACCGTCATCGTGGTCGAGCACGAGATGCGGCTGGTCTCGGCCTGCGACTGGGTGATCGACATGGGGCCGGGCGCGGGCGAGGAGGGCGGGCGCATCGTGGCGAGCGGGACGCCGCATGACGTGGCCAAGGCCGCGGGGAGCAGGACCGCGCCGTACCTGGCGCGCTGGACATCGCCCGGCGGTTGACTGGCTTCTGTCGGAAGTCGTCGGCGCGAGGCCCGACTGCACCTACAAGCACCCGCGCCGAAGCCCCACGGCGGTGCGTTCCCGGGCCCCCAGGATGAAGTCTGTTCATTTCACCTTCAACCTTCTTCAAGGAGCCCCCAATGGCAAGAGAACAGAACCCCCTTCATCCTGACGATCTCAACCGCGATCCCATCTCGGGCGCACCCGGCGCCCATCCCGTAGGTACCGGCGTGGGCGCCACGGGTGGCGCGGTGGCAGGTGCGGCCATCGGCGCCGTCGGCGGCCCCGTGGGCGCGGCAGCCGGCCTCGTGGCCGGTGCCGTGGTCGGCGGGCTCGGCGGCAAGGCCGTGGCCGAGCGCGTGAACCCGACTGCCGAGCGCGCGCATTGGGAAAACGCCTATGACCGCGAGCCTTACTACGAGACCGGCCGCAGCTACGACGACTACGGCCCCGCCTACGAACTGGGCTGGTCAAGCCGCGCTGCGGCGGTCGATGAATTCGCCGCCGTCGAGCCTTCGCTCGCACGCGAGTGGGAGGCGCGCCGCGGCACCTCGTCGCTCGACTGGGAGCGTGCCCGCCCGGCCTCGCACGCCGCATGGGAGCGCGCCGATCGCCTCTATTTCCGCGAGGAAGACACGGCATTCCCCGAGGGCGAACCGCTGTCGAACGACGACGTGGTCGATGTGCTGAACGACCTGCTCGAGAACACCCGCGACGGCGAGTACGGTTTCCGCACCTGCGCCGAAGAGGTGGAGACCAGCCGCCTGAAGGAAGTTTTCGCGTCGCGCGCGGCGCAATGCCAGGCGGCCGCGAGCCAGTTGGTGGAACTCGTCCTCACCTACGGCGGCAAGCCTGCGGAAGGCGGCACCGCCACCGGCGCGATGCATCGCGGCTGGGTCCATGTGAAGGGTGCCCTGGGTGCGAACAGCGAGTTGTCCATCCTCGAAGAGTGCGAACGCGGTGAAGACGCGGCCGTGGCGCGCTATCGCAAGGCCCTGAAGCAGCAGTTGCCTGCGGCCGTGCGCCAGATCCTGCAGACGCAGGCGCAAGGCGCGCAGCGCAACCACGATCAGATCCGCGACCTGCGCAATGCCGCACGCGAAGCCAAGGCACGCAGCTGACCTGCAAGCAACGTGCCTCGCGAAACCGCGGCCTTAGGGCTGCGGTTTTTTTTCGTTCTAGAGCTGAGCCGACAGCACCGACGCCAGGTGCTCCATCGCCTTCTCCCGAAGAGGGCGGTTCTTCCAGGCTTCGAGCGTGACCCGCTTGGACTGCTTCAGGTCCGCCTCGAACTGCACGGTCTCCCCGGCAGCGAAGGCTGCGTCGTAGATGTTGAGGTTGGCCTCGTCGTTCAGGCGGAACGAGCGGTTGTCGAAGTTGGTTGAGCCCACCGACACCAGCAGCCCGTCCACCATGAAGACCTTGCAATGGAACATCGTCGGCTGGTACTCGCTGATCTCGGCACCGGCTTCCAGCAGCGGGCCCCAGCCGGCGCGCGAGGCACGCCGCACGGTCTGCGAATCGATGATCGGTCCCGGCGTGATGATCCGCAGGCGCACGCCGCGCTGCATGGCCGCGACCAGCGCGCCGACGGTCAGGTCGTCGGGCACGAAGTAGGCACTCGAGAGGTCGATGGTCTTCGAGGCCGCGGCAATCGACAGCAGGTACATCAGGTGCATGCTCTCGCTGCCGCCCGAAGGCGAGCTGCTGAACACCTGGGCGCGGCCGTCGCCTGCGGCGGGCAGCGGCGGAAAGTAGCGTTCGCCGTGCAGTACGTCGCCCGACACCTTGACCCAGTTGTCCATGAACACCGCCTGCATCTGCGCGACCACGGGGCCCTCGACCTTGTAGTGCGAGTCGCGCCAGTGCTGCGGGTCCTGCCCGTTGCCGGTCCATTCGGGCGCGATGCCCACGCCGCCGGTGAACCCGACGCGCCCGTCCACCACCAGGAGCTTGCGGTGGGTGCGGTTGTTCATGCGGGCGATGTCGTACCAGGTCGGCTTGTGGAAGCGACGGATCTGCACGCCGGCCGATTCCATCTCCTTGATGAAATCGTCGTCCACCTTGGCGCTGCCCACCCAGTCGAGCAGCACATGCACCGGCACCCCGGCCCGTGCGCGCTCGGACAGCGCATCGGCAAAGGCGCGGCCGATGTCGCCCGACCAGTAGATGTAGGTCTCGAAGGTGATGCTCTGCTTTGCGCCGCGAATGGCCTCGAGCATCGGCGGGAAGATGCGGTCGCCGTTGTACAGCGCCTCGAAGCGGTTGCCGCCCGTGATGGGCGGGCCGAGCAGCACGCCCAGGGCGCGCTGGTATTGCGCATCGTGCAGCGCGTACTCGCGGCGGATCTGCTCGTCGATCTTCTTTTCGCTGCCACCGAGGTTGACCACCAGCAGCGTCGCGGCGACCGTCAGGACGAAAGTCCAGAGGATCGCCTTGAAAGTCTTGCGGTGCCTCACGCTGGAAGAACGTGCGGCATGCTCAATCGATCAACTGCGTCTTGATCGCGTAGTAGGTGAGGTCGCTGTTCGTGGAGAGGTTCATCTTCTCCATGAGCCGCGTGCGGTAGGTGCTGATGGTCTTCACCGAAAGCGACAGCGCCTCGCCGATGCTGCCCACCGATTCGCCCTTGGCCAGCTTCAGGAACACCTGGAACTCGCGCTCCGACAAATGCTTGTGCGGCGGCTCGCTGTCCTTGCGCTCCAGCTGGCCCGCAAGCAGCTCGGCCACCGAGGCCGAGATGTAGCGGCGGCCGAGCGCGACGGTACGGATGGCGTTGGCGATTTCTTCCGGCTCGCATTCCTTGTTGAGGTAGCCCGATGCACCCTGGCGGATCAGGTTGACCGCGTAGTGCTCCTCCGGGTAGCCGCTCAGGATGAGCACGCCCAGTTGCGGCGCCTTGGCGCGGACCATGGCGAGCGCATCGATGCCGCTCTGTCCCGGCATGGAAAGGTCCATCACCAGCACGTCCATTTCCGTGGTGCGGACCATGTCGATCGCTTCGCGGCCGGTGGCGGCTTCGCCGACGACCCGGAAATCCACGAAGGTGGAGAAGAAAGCCTTGAGGCCTGAGCGAACGACCGCGTGGTCGTCGACGATGCCGATCTTGATCATGAGGCTGCTCCAGTGTGTTGAACGGTGACCGCACTTGGCGGCAAGGTCAAAACAATGCCACATACAAGGAGCGTTTCAAGACCGCCGATGCGGGACGCGCTCTTGTCCTGCACGAGAACCCACACGTGTCCTCCATGCCCACGGGCATCTCTCCCGCCGATGGTCAGCTGGCGCCCAGGACGATGGCGCCCGATTCGACGAAGCGATCGAATTCGATCCTCGGAATGGCGGCCGTGAGCGGCTGGCCATCCTCTGTCCAGGTCAGGACCGCGCTGTCGCCGTCGATGATGACCTGGCAATTGCCTTCGGGAATTTCCAGCAGCGGACCATCGCCCGCGCGGAATTCGACGTGGGAGGCAATGCGGGCGTTGATTTGTGTGGGAGTGGAAGGCATGACGCGGATGCTCATGCCCGCCGGCGTGCCCCGGCGTGGGACGGCACCGCATCGAGGGAGAGGGCTGAACAGCGGCCGAAGTAGGACGATTCCTGCACGGACATGCGCCGAATTCCATCGCACACCATGGTGGTGCGCACCTCCAATCATTGCCGCGGCGTACCGCCCAGCACAGCACAGGAGACACGGCCATGAACTTCGAAGGAATCTACTGTTTCGATATTGCGTCGGTGCGCTTTGCCGTCTATCCCGACGGGCCGCAGGGCGCACGGATCGTGGCGCAGATTTCGGAAGACACGCTGCACGACGGATTCGGAACTCGCGAGGTCGGACACCGCCTGCTCGATGTCTGCAGGAACAACTTCCATGCGATCGAGCCTGCCGTCATCGCGCACTACCGGACAAATGCACGGCAGTCCGTCATCACGCTCACGCTCGACGACCTGGCCGCGCACAAGAGCGCACCGGCGGCAACGCACCAGAACGGCGCGGTCGCCGCCTGAGATTTTTCGGGAGGCTGTTCCGTCCGCGCCCATGCGCAGCACGATACGGGCAGCTCTCCGACAAGGCGAGGAGCCACAGACCGTAGCCGCTAGGCCCGGCGGTCTTGCAGATTGGTGGCAGCCATGCGGAGGCCAGCGTCGTTCCTTGAACAACCGTTCCGCGGGCCCAAACAATCCAAGGAACGCCGGTGCCGCTGAACCATTCATCGCTGGACGATCGAGACGCTTACCTGTTCCGTGAAGGAACGCATTCCCGCCTGTACGACGTGCTGGGGTGCCACCCCGCCAACGCCGGAGAAGGCGGCGGCGCGCACTTCGCTGTGTGGGCGCCCAACGCCGAATCGGTTTCGGTGGTGGGGGACTGGAACTACTGGGCCGGCGACGCCGACCCGCTGCAGGCCAGCCCCGACGGCACGGGCATCTGGCGCGGGCATGTGCCGCATGCCGCCATCGGCCAGGCCTACAAGTACCGCATCCGTTCGCGCCATGGCGGCTACACGGTGGACAAGGCCGACCCGGTCGCCTTCGCCGCCGAGCCGCCGCCCGCCACCGCTTCGCGCATCTGCGAGCTCTCGTACGAATGGGGCGATGCGGACTGGATGGCGAACCGCGGACCGCGCAACGCGCTCGATGCGCCGCAGTCGGTCTACGAGGTGCACCTGGGCTCCTGGCGCCGCAAGGACGGCCAGTTCCTCGGCTACCGCGAAATGGCGCACCAGCTGGCCGACTACGTGACGAAGATGGGCTTCACGCACGTGGAGCTCATGCCGGTCACCGAACATCCGTTCTACGGCTCGTGGGGTTACCAGACGACGGGCTACTTCGCGCCCACCTCGCGCTTCGGATCGCCGCAGGACTTCATGTACCTGGTCGACCACCTGCACCAAGAGGGCATCGGCGTGCTGCTGGACTGGGTGCCTTCGCACTTTCCGACCGACGAGCACGGCCTGGGTTACTTCGACGGCACGCACCTCTACGAGCATGCCGATCCGCGCCAGGGATTTCACCCCGAGTGGAGCTCGAGCATCTTCAACTACGGCCGCGCGGAGGTGCGCAGCTTCCTCGTGTCGTCGGGGCTTTTCTGGCTCAACCTGTACCACCTCGATGGTCTGCGGGTGGATGCGGTCGCCTCGATGCTGTATCTCGACTACGCGCGCAAGCACGGCGAATGGATTCCCAACCGCCACGGCGGCCGCGAGAACCTGGAAGCGATCGACTTCCTTCAGACGCTGAACCGCGCCGTCTACCGCGAGCACCCCGACACCGTCACCGTGGCCGAGGAATCGACCGCCTGGCCGCGCGTCTCGCGGCCCACCGACATGGACGGCCTGGGCTTCGGCGAGAAATGGAACATGGGCTGGATGCACGACACGCTGGCCTACATGAAAGAGGACCCGGTCAACCGCAAGTACCACCACCACAAGCTGACCTTCTCGCTGGTGTATGCCTTCCACGAGAACTTCGTGCTGCCGCTCTCGCACGACGAGGTGGTGCACGGCAAGGGCTCGCTCATCAACAAGATGCCCGGCGACCCCTGGCAGCAGTTCGCCAACCTGCGGGCGTTGTACGGCTTCATGTGGGCGCACCCGGGCAAGAAGCTGCTCTTCATGGGCGGCGAGTTCGGCCAGCGCCGCGAGTGGACGCACGACGGCGAACTTGAATGGTGGGTGTGCGAGCAAGAGGGGCACGGAGGCCTGCAGCGCCTGGTGGCGCAACTGAACCGCGTGTACCGCGGTGCGCCGGCGCTCCACCAGCTGGACTTCTCGTCCGCGGGCTTCGAGTGGGTCACGGCCGACGACGAGGCCATGAGCGTGTTCGCGTTCCTGCGCAAGGCGAGCGACGGCAGTCCGCCGCTGCTGGTCGTGAGCAACATGACCCCGGTGCCACGCACCAACTACCTGCTGGGCGTGCCGCTCGGTGGCCATTGGCAGGAGGTGATCAATACCGACGCCGCGGAGTTCGGCGGCTCGGGCTGGGGCAATTTCGGGGGCGTCGAGGCGGCGCCCGTGCGTTCCCACGGACACAGGCAATCGGTGTGCATCACCTTGCCCCCCTTGTCCACGCTGATCCTGGAGCACCGGCCCTGATGAAGAACATTTTCTCGACGAAGACCGCATCTGACACCTCAGCTGCGGCAACCGGCACCGCCACGGGCGCCGACATCCCGCAGGCCGACGGCGCCACTCGCGCGGTCATCGACGCGGTGCTGCCGTGCGTGGACAACGGCCGCTTCGCCGTCAAGTGCGTGGCCGGCGAGCGGGTGACGGTGCGCGCCCATTGCTTCACCGACGGCCACGACGTGCTGCGCGTGCAGCTGTGCTGGCGCGCGCAGGACCAGAAAGAGTTCCGCGAAGTGCCGATGAAGGCACTGCCCAACGATGTGTGGGAGGCCGCGTTCTCCCCGCCCGCGCTGGGCCGCTACGTCTACACCGTCGTGGCCTGGGTCGATCCGTTCGAGTCGTGGCGGCATGAACTGGCACGGCGCGTCGATCCCGAGGACGTGCGCATCGCCGCGCAGGTCGGTGCGCTGGAGATCGCCGCCGCGGCCGCACGCGCCGAAGGCCGCGATCGCGCCGCGCTGCAGCGCTGGGCCACCGAGCTCGATGCGAGCGGCGCCAACCCCGGCGCCGACATCACCTCGCTGAAGGCGCTGGCGCTGGACGACGAATACGCCGAGCTGGCGCGCCGTCATCCCGACCGCCGGCATGCGGTGCGCCATCCGGTCGAGCTGCCGCTGGTGGCCGACCGCGAGCGCGCGCGCTTCAGCACCTGGTACGAACTCTTCCCACGCTCGGCCGGCACTGAGCCCGGCGTGCACGGCACTTTCAAAGACGTGGAGGCGCGCCTGCCGGCCATCGCGGCCATGGGTTTCGACGTGCTGTACTTTCCGCCGATCCATCCGGTGGGCCGCATGCAGCGCAAGGGCCCGAACAACGCGCTCGCGGCCGGCCCCGACGACGTGGGCAGCCCGTGGGCCATCGGCGCGGCGGAGGGCGGGCACAAGTCGATTCTTCCGGCGCTCGGCACGGCGGAAGATTTCCGCCATCTGCTCGCACGGGCCTCGGAACACGGGCTGGAGATCGCGCTGGACATCGCCTTCCAGTGCGCGCCCGACCATCCCTATGTGAAGGAGCATCCGGACTGGTTCCGCTGGCGTCCCGACGGCACCGTGCAATACGCCGAGAACCCGCCCAAGAAGTACCAGGACATCTACCCCTTCAACTTCGAGTGCGAGGACTGGCGCGGTCTCTGGGAAGAACTCAAGAGCGTGTTCGACCACTGGATCGGGGAGGGCGTGCGCATCTTCCGGGTCGACAACCCGCACACCAAGGCTTTCCCGTTCTGGGAGTGGGTCATCGGCGAGATCAAGCGCGAGCACCCCGACACCATCTTCCTGGCCGAGGCGTTCACCCGGCCGAAGGTGATGCACCGGCTCGCGAAGCTGGGCTTCTCGCAGTCGTACACCTACTTCACCTGGCGCAACACGAAGGAAGAGCTGGAGGAATACTTCACCGAGCTTTCGAGCGGACCGGGCGCGGACTACTTCCGCCCCAACGCCTGGCCCAACACGCCCGACATCCTGCACGAGCAGCTGCAGACCGGCGAGCCCGCGATCTACATGTCGCGGCTGGTGCTGGCCGCCACGCTCGCGGCCAACTACGGCATCTACGGCCCGGCCTACGAGCTGCGCGAGCACCTGCCGCGTGGGCCGTCGAGCGAGGAATACCTCGACTCCGAGAAGTACCAGCTGCGCCACTGGAACCACGACGACCCCGCGAGTCTCGCGCCCTTCATCGCGCGGGTGAACCGCATCCGCCGCGAGAACCCCGCGCTGCAGTGGAACCAGGGCCTGCGCTTCCTCCACGTGGACAACGACCAGCTGCTGGCCTATGCCAAGGAATCGCCCGACGGCGAGAACGTGATCGTCACCGTGGTCAACCTCGACCCCCACACGCCGCAATCGGGCTGGGTCGGGCTGGAGCCCGCGAGCGTGGGCGTGAAGGACGGGCGTGCGTTCCAGATGCACGACCTCCTGAGCGACCAGCGCTTCGTGTGGCAAGGCGACTGGCACTACGTGCGGCTCGATCCCCACAGCGTGCCCGCGCACATCTTCGTGGTCCGTCGCCGCCATGGCGACGAGCGCGACTTCGACTACTTCCTTTGAGAAGGTCATCTGCCCATGAATGCACCCGTTTCCCACATCGCGCTTGAAACCGTCGAGATCGACAACAGCGACGATCCGCTGTGGTACCGCGACGCGGTGATCTACCAGCTCAACGTCAAGGCCTTCTTCGACTCCAACAACGACGGCATGGGCGACTTCCGGGGCGTCACCGCCAAGCTCGACTATGTGAAGGAGCTGGGCGTCAACACCATCTGGCTGATGCCGTTCTATCCGTCGCCGCTGCGAGACGACGGCTACGACATCTCGGGCTACGAGGACGTGCATCCGCAGTACGGCACGCTGGACGATTTCCGCGAGATGCTGGCCGAGGCGCACAAGCGGGGCCTGCGGGTCATCACCGAGCTGGTCATCAACCACACCTCGAACGAGCATCCGTGGTTCAAGGCCGCGCGCCTGGCGCCGCCCGGGTCGCCCGAGCGCGACTTTTATGTGTGGAGCGACACCGACCAGATCTACCAGGGCACGCGGATCATCTTCACCGACACCGAAACCTCGAACTGGACTTGGGACCCGGTGGCCAAGCAGTACTTCTGGCACCGCTTCTTCAGCCACCAGCCCGACCTGAACTTCGACAACCCGGCGGTGATGGACGCCATCCTGAAGACGATGAAGTTCTGGCTCGACATGGGCGTGGACGGCTTCCGGCTCGACGCCATTCCCTACCTGGTGGAGCGCGACGGCACCAGCAACGAGAACCTGCCCGAGACGCATGCGGTGATCAAGCGGCTGCGCGCGGAAATCGACGCGCAGTACAAGAACCGGTTCCTGCTGGCCGAAGCCAACATGTGGCCCGAAGACGTGCGCGAGTATTTCGGCGATGGCGACGAGTGCCACATGGCGTACCACTTCCCGCTGATGCCGCGCATGTACATGGCCATCGCGCAGGAAGACCGGCACCCGATCGTGGAGATCATGGCGCAGACGCCCGACATTCCCGAGGGCTGCCAGTGGGCCATCTTCCTGCGCAACCACGACGAGTTGACGCTGGAGATGGTGACCAGCAAGGAGCGCGATTACATGTACACCATGTACGCCGCCGACACCCGCGCGCGCATCAACCTGGGCATTCGCCGGCGCCTGGCGCCGCTGATGGAAAACGACCTGGACCGCGTCAAGCTCATGAACGGCATGCTGCTGTCGATGCCGGGCTCGCCCATCATCTATTACGGCGACGAGATCGGCATGGGCGACAACGTGTTCGTGGGCGACCGCAACGGCGTGCGCACGCCCATGCAATGGAGCCCCGACCGCAACGCCGGCTTCTCGCGCGCCGATCCGCAGCGCCTGTACCTGCAGCCGATCATGGACCCGATGTTCGGCTACGAGGCGCTCAACGTGGAGACGCAGGCGCGCGACAGCAGCTCGCTCTTGAACTGGACCAAGCGCATGCTCGCGGTGCGCAAGACCAGCCATGCCTTCGGGCGCGGCAAGCGGCGCTTCCTGAAGCCGGGCAACCGCAAGATCCTCGCGTACCTGAGCGAGTACGACGGCGACGTGATCCTCTCGGTGTTCAACCTCTCGCGCGCCGCGCAGCCGGTGGAGCTCGACCTCTCGGAGTTCAAGGGCTTCGTGCCGATCGAGATGCTGGGCCGCGCGCCGTTCCCGCCCATCGGCGAGCTGCCGTACCTGCTCACGCTGGCTTCCTACGGCTTCTACTGGTTCAAGCTCACGGCCGAGGCCGATGCGCCCAGCTGGCACGAGCAGGGCGTGGCGCTGCAGGAGTGGCCCACGCTGGTGCTGTTCGATGGCTGGACCAGCTTCTTCCGCGAGCGCGTGATGCCGTGGCGCATCGGCATGTCCGAGCGCATGCGCACCCAGTTCGAGACGGAGACGCTGCCGCGCCACATCGAGATCCAGCGCTGGTATGCCTCCAAGGGCACGGCCATCCGGCGCGCGCGGGTGGTCGACCACGCCGTGTGGGAGGCCAACGGGCAGAGCTGGCTGTTGCCGCTGCTCGACCTGGACGGCCCGCCCGGCGGCGCCACTTACTTCATGCCGCTCGCACTCGCGTGGGAAGAGCGCGACGAGGAGCGCATGGCCGGCGTGGCGCAGGCCGCCATCGCCCGCATCCGCCAGCAGGCCCAGGTGGGCCTCATGGGCGATGCCTTCTACGACGAGGCCTTCTGCCGCGAGCTGGTGCGCACCATCGAAAACGGCGCCGAAATGCCCACGGCCAACGGCAAGCTGGTCTTCAAGCCGACGGCCGCCTTTGCCGAGGTGTCCGTCGACATCGATGCGCTGCTGGTCGGCCGTCCGAGCGGCGTGAGCAGCAACACGGTGGTCACGCTGAACGAAACCCTGTTCCTCAAGGGCTACCGCCATGTGCGCGAGGGCATCAACCCCGAGCTGGAGATGGGCCGCTTCCTCACCGAGGTGGCGCGCTACCCGCACTGCGTGCCGGTGCTCGGCGCGCTGGAGTACATGACCAACGACGGCCGCACGATGACGCTCGCGATGGTGCAGAGCTACATGGCCAACCAGGGCGACGGCTGGGACTACACGCTCGGCTACCTGGAACGCTTCCTGCGCGACGCGGTCACCACCGACGGCACCACGACGTCCGACGCGGCCGAAGTGGCCGCGGTGCACGGCGGCTTCCTCGCGCTCATGGCCACGCTGGGCCGGCGCACCGCCGAGCTGCACCGCGCGCTCGCCACGCGCACCGGTGCCACGGCCTTCGACCCCGAGCCGCTGGCGGCCGCGGACTTCGAAAGCTTCAGGACGCACGCGGCCAGCGACGCCACCGCCACGCTCGCGCTGCTGCGCGAACGCATCGACCTGTTGCCCGGTGTCGCACAGGCCGATGCGCGCACGCTGCTGGCCGCGGCCGATGCGCTGCAGGCAGGCATCGCGGTGCGCCGTCCGGTGGAGGGTGTCGGCATCAAGACCCGCTACCACGGCGACTACCACCTGGGCCAGGTGCTGGTGAAGGACAACGACTTCGTCATCATCGACTTCGAGGGCGAGCCCGCGCGCACCTTCGACGAGCGCCGCACCAAGAGCTCGCCGCTGCGCGACGTGGCGGGCATGTTGCGTTCGTTCAACTACGCTCGCTGGTCGGCGCTGCGCCGGGTGGCGCAGAGCACGGAAGAAGCCGAGCGGCTGGCCGCCACGGCCATCGCCTGGGAGCAGGCCACGCGCGACGCCTTCCTGGCCGGCTATGGCGAAGCCGTCGACACCGAGCTGCTCGCGCTGTTCGAGCTGGAGAAGGCGCTCTACGAGCTGCGCTACGAGCTCAACAACCGCACCGACTGGGCGCAGGTCCCGCTGCACGGCGTGCTCGCGCTGATCCAGCCGGCCCGCGCCTGATACGCCTGAAGTCCTCCGACGCAACCTTCAACGGAACTCACACACCATGGAAAATTTCGGCATTCACCTGGAGCCGCTGCGCGCCATCCTCTACCAGATCGGCGCATTCATCCCGCGCCTGCTGATCGGGGTGGTGGTCGTCATCGTCGGCTGGCTCGTCGCCAAGGCGGCGCGCTTTGCGGTGACCAAGGCGCTACGCGCCATCAACTTCAACGTGCTCACCGAGCGCGCGGGCCTGGACAACTTCCTGCGTCAAGGGGGCCTGGCAGGCGACACGAGCAGCCTGTTCGGCATCCTCACCTACTGGCTGGTGATCCTGGCCTCGCTGCTCATTGCCTTCAACGGCATGGGCCTGAGCTACATCGCGGACCTCTTGGGCCGCATCGTCTGGTTTGTGCCGAACGTGTTCGTGGCGCTGCTGGTGCTGGCCTTCGGGTCGTACTTCGCGCGCTTCGTGGGCGAGGCTGTGGGCAGCTATTTCCGCGGCGTGAAGGTGCAGGACGCGGCGCTGTTCGGCAAGGTCGCGCAGTACGCCGTAATGGCCTTCGTGATCCTGATCGCGCTCGACCAGATCAAGGTGGGCGGCGACATCGTGCGCGAGAGCTTCCTGGTGATCCTGGCGGGCGTGGTTTTTGCGTTGGCCCTGGCATTCGGGCTGGCGGGCAAGGACTGGGCGAAGTCGCAGATCGAGCGCTGGTGGCCGAAGCAGATCAAGGACAGCAAGACGCCCACGCCCGGCGTCACCCCCGTAGGCACGCCCCCGCGATTCGACAACGACCGCCCACCTCGCTGAAACGCACATTGATCTCTCTTCTCTCTCTGTCTTGAACCCCGCCACCTGAATGACACGAAAAACCAATCCAACGATCACGGCCGTCTGGCCCGGCCGGCCTTACCCGCGCGGCGCCACCTGGGACGGGGCAGGCGTCAACTTCGCGCTGTTCTCCCAGCATTCCGACAAGGTGGAGCTGTGCCTGTTCGACGAACGCGGCCGCCATGAGCTGCAGCGCATTCCGATGCGCGAGCGCACCGATGGCGTGTGGCACTGCTACCTGCCCGAGGCGCGCCCGGGCCAAGCCTACGGCTACCGCGTGCACGGTCCCTACAAGCCCGAAGAGGGCCACCGCTTCAACGCCCACAAGCTGCTGCTCGACCCGTATGCCAAGGATCTGGTGGGCGACCTGCGATGGGGCGACGCGCTCTACGGCTACACGGTCGGCAGCAAGCGCGAAGACCTGTCCTTCGACCGCCGTGACAGCGCGCCGCTCATGCCGAAGGGCCGAGTGCTCGAGACCGCCTTCACCTGGGGCGACGACCGCCGCCCCTCGGTGCCGTGGCAGGACATGGTGATCTACGAGATGCACGTGCGCGGCTTCACCATGACGCACCCCGACGTGCCGCCCGAGCTGCGCGGCACCTACGCCGCACTCGGCTGCGCGCCGGTGGTCGACTACCTCAAGCGCCTGGGCGTGACCACGGTCGAGCTCCTGCCCGTGCACAGCTTCCTCAACGACCGCCACCTGGCCGAGAAGGGCCTGCAGAACTACTGGGGCTACAACACCTTCGGCTACTTCGCCCCTGAAATGCGCTACAGCGCCTCGGGCAAGGTGAAGGAGTTCAAGACCATGGTCAAGACGCTGCACTCCGCGGGCATCGAGGTGATCCTGGACGTGGTCTACAACCACACCTGCGAGGGCAACCAGCTCGGGCCGACGTTGTCGATGCGCGGGGTGGACAACGCCTCGTACTACATCGTCAACGCCGACAACCGGCGCTACTACGACGACTTCACCGGCTGCGGCAACACGGTGAACCTGGAGCATCCGCATGCGCTGCAACTGGTAATGGATTCGCTGCGCTACTGGGCCGAGGAGATGCACGTGGACGGCTTCCGCTTTGACCTGGCCTCGGCGCTCGCGCGCGAATCGGGCAAGGTCGAGAACCTGGGCGGCTTCTTCGATGCGATCCGGCAAGACCCCACGCTCAACCGCGTGAAGCTCATCGCCGAGCCGTGGGACCTGGGCCATGGCGGCTATCAGGTGGGCAACTTCCCGCTCGGCTGGGCCGAGTGGAACGACCAGTACCGCGACGGCCTGCGCGGCTTCTGGAAGGGCGACGGCGGTCTCATCGGAGAGGTGGCCAAGCGCGTGACGGGCTCCGAAGACCTGTACGGCTGGTCGGGCAAGCGGCCCAGCGCCAGCATCAACTTCATCACCGCACACGACGGCTTCACGCTGCACGACCTGGTCTCGTACAACGACAAGCACAACGAAGCCAACGGCGAGGACAACCGCGACGGCAACAGCCACAACGTGTCGTGGAACTGCGGCGTCGAGGGGCCGTCCGACGACCCCGAGGTGGTGACGCTGCGCGAGCGCCAGAAGCGCAACCTGCTGGCCACGCTGTTGCTCTCGCAGGGCGTGCCGATGCTGCTCGCGGGCGACGAACGCGGCCACACGCAGCAGGGCAACAACAACGTCTACTGCCAGGACAACGAACTTGGCTGGCTCGACTGGACACCCACGCCCGAGCGCCTTGCGCTCGCGACCTTCGTCGAGCGCGTGGTCGCGCTGCGCCGCGCGCACCCTTCGTTCCGGCGCCGCACCTTCTTCGCGGGCAAGCCGGCCGAAGGCGAGACGGTCACCGACGTGCACTGGCTCAAGCCCGACGGCGCCGAGATGCAGCCCGACGATTGGAACGACACCAACGCCCGCTGCATCGCGATGTACATCCCCGGCGGCGGCATCGCCGACCGCGGGCCGCGCGGCGAGGTTCAGCACGACGACGACTTCCTGGTGCTGATGAACGCCCACCACGACGAGATCGCCTTCACGCTGCCGCCGATGCCGCACGGCGCATGGCGGCTGCTGGTGGACACCGCGAGCAATTCGCCACCACCCACCACCGAGGACGCAGCGTCGCTTGCGCCGGCGTGGGGTGAGGCGGCCTATCCGCTGCAATGCCGCTCGCTCGTGGTGATGAGCCGGCCGGACGTGCGGCCATGAGCGCGCGGGTTCATCGGATGCCGTTTGGCGCCACGGTGCAAAACGACGGCGTGGACTTCGCGCTCTGGGCGCCATCCGCGGAAACCATCGTGCTCGAGCACCCATCTGCCTCGAAGCCGATGACGCGCGAAGGTGGCTGGCATCGCCTGACGGTGCCGGGTGCCAAGCCCGGCGACAGCTACAGCTACCGGCTCGCGGACGGCACGCGCGTGCCCGACCCCGCCTCGCGCTACAACCCCGACGATGTGCACGGCCCGAGCGTGGTGACGGACCCGGAACACTTCGCATGGACCGACGACGCATGGCGCGGCCGGCCGTGGGAAGAGGCGGTGGTCTACGAGCTGCACATCGGCACCTTCACCGAGGAAGGCAGCTTCAACGCCGCGCGCGAACGGCTGGGCGCGCTCGCCGAACTCGGCATCACCGCCATCGAACTCATGCCGCTCGCGGATTTTCCGGGCCGCCGCAACTGGGGCTACGACGGCGTGCTGCAGTTCGCGCCCGATGCCTCGTACGGCACGCCCGACGAACTGAAGGCGCTGGTCGATACCGCCCATTCGCTCGGGTTGATGGTGCTGCTCGACGTGGTCTACAACCACTTCGGGCCCGAGGGCAACTACCTGCATGCCTATTGCCCCGAGTTCTTCAACGCGGGGCACCGCACGCCGTGGGGTTCCGCGATCAACTTCGACGGGCCGGGCTCTCGCACGGTGCGCGATTTCTTCATCCACAACACGCTCTACTGGATCGAGGAGTTCCGCTTCGACGGCCTGCGCATGGACGCGATCCACGCCATCCACGACGAGACGCGGCCGCACATCGTGCGCGAGATCCGCGAGGCGATCGACGCCGGCCCGGCGCGCGAGCGCCACGTGCACCTGGTGCTGGAGAACGAGACCAACCAGGCCTCGATGCTGACGCGCAACGATCGTGGCCTGCCGGTGGCCGGCACCGCGCAATGGAACGACGACCTGCACCACGCGGTGCATGTGTTCGCCACCGGCGAGCGCGACGGCTACTACGCCGACTATGCCGACGACCCCGTCGCCCGCTTTGCGCTGGCACTGGCCGAGGGCTTCATCTACCAAGGGCAGCCGTCGGCCTTCCGCCACGGCGAGCGGCGCGGCGAGCCGAGCACGCGGTTGCCGCCGCAGGCCTTCGTGTCGTTCCTGCAGACGCACGACCAGGTCGGCAACCGCGCGTTCGGCGAGCGCATCCATGCGCTGGGCGATCCGGTGCTGGTACGCGCGGCCATGGCCTGCCTGCTGCTGTCGCCGCATGTGCCGATGCTCTTCATGGGCGATGAGTTCGCGGCCTCCACGCCGTTCCAGTACTTCTGCGACTTCGGACCGGACCTCGCGGCCGCGGTGTCCGAAGGGCGGCGTTCGGAGTTCGGCGGGTTCGCTGCCTTCAAGGACGAAGCCGCCCGCGCGCGCATTCCGGACCCGAATGCCGAGGCGACCTTTCTCGCGTCGAAGCTGCGCTGGCGCGAGCGTGGGACGCGTGCGCATTTCTCGCGGCTCAGCGAGGTGCAGCAGCTGCTGGCCTTGCGCCACCGCTACATCGTTCCGCGGCTCGCGGGGATGACGGGTGCGGGCATCTACCGCTGCGAGAACGACATGCTCCGGGTGCAGTGGGATCTGGAGCCCGAGGCCGAGGGCGCGCCGCCGATTCGGCTCCACATGCTGGCCCACTTCGGTTCGGAGCCGGCAACGGGTGTCGAAATGCCGCCCGGCGAGGCGATCTACAGCGATGGCGTGCAGGCGCACGAAGGCGCGCAGCAACTGGCGCACGGCGCGGTGCATGTGACGCTGGAGGCCGTGCATGGTGAATGAGGCAAGCCATGTCACTGGCGACCTGGAACGACTCTGCGAGCACTACGGCATCGCGACCGGCTACTTCGATGCGTTCGGCGCACGACAGGAAGCCTCGGCGCAAAGCCTGATCGCGCTGCTGGCGGAGTTCGACGTGCGCCTCGACAGCGTGGCCGATGCGGGCCGTGCGCTCGATGCGGCGCGCCGTGCGCAACGCGCCGAGGCGCTGCCACCGGTGCTGGTGGTGCGGGCCGCAAGCCCGGCGTGGTCGGTGCCGCTGCGGCTGCCGCGTTCAATGCGGCACGTGCGCTGGCAACTGAGCGATGAACAAGGGCGCGAGCAGGCAGGCGAGGTCGATGTCGATGCATTGCCCGAGACCGGCCGTGCAGAAGACGATGGGCGCGCACTGAGCGAGCGCACCTTGCCGATGTCGGCATCGCTCGAAGCGGGCTACCACCGGCTGCGCATCGAAGGCCTGCGCGGCGAGACGCTCGTGCTCGCCACGCCGGGGCGTTGCTACCGGCCGCCTGCGGTGCGCGACGGCGGGCGCGTCTGGGGCACCGCGGTGCAGCTGTACAGCCTGCGCTCGCCGCGCAACTGGGGCATCGGCGACTTCAGCGACCTGGAAGAGCTGGCCGTACAGATGGCCGCGCAGGGCGCCGACCTCATCGGCCTCAATCCGCTGCATGCGTTGTTCGCGAGCACGCCGCTGCACACCAGTCCGTACAGCCCGTCGTCGCGGCAGCAGCTCAACGTGCTCTACATCGACGTGGAAGCGGTGGACGGCTTCGCGGGCTGCACGCCGGCCCTCGAGCGGGTGCGCTCGCCCGATTTCCAGGCGCGGCTCGCAGGCTTGCGCGCGACGGCGCTGGTGGACTATGCCGGTGTGGCCGCGGCCAAGTTCGAGGTGCTGGAGATGCTGTTCGACGATTTCCGCGCACGGCACCTGCCGCCGGAATCGGCACCCGATGACACAGGGCGCGAGTTCCAGGCCTTCGTGGCCGAGCGCGGCGAGGCGCTGCGCCAGCACGCGATTTTCGAAACCCTGCAGGCCCACTTTCTCGCCACCGACGGCGGTGCATGGGACTGGCACGCCTGGCCCGATGCCTACCGCGACCCCGATTCCGCAGAGGTGGCGGCTTTCGCGATCGCCAACGCCGAGCGCGTGCAGTACCACCAGTACCTCCAGTGGCTGGCCAGCCGCCAGTTGGCGCGGGCCGCTGCGCGCTGCCATGCCCTGGGCATGGGCGTGGGCCTCTATGTGGACCTGGCCGTGTCGGTCGAACGCGCAGGCTCCGACGCATGGGGCGCCCGGCAGGTCTTTGCAGAGGGCGCCAGCGTCGGTGCGCCGCCGGACGAGTTCAACCCCGCCGGCCAGCGCTGGGGCCTGCCCCCGCTGCGCCCCGACCGCCTGCGCGCGGACGGCTACCGCTTCTTCACCGAGACGCTGCGCGCCGGCATGCGCGGCGCGGGCGCGTTGCGCATCGACCATGTGATGGGCCTCATGCGCCTGTTCTGGATTCCGCCGGGCCGCGACGCGACCGTGGGCGCCTACGTTTACTACCCGCTCGACGAGATGCTCGCCATCGTGGCGATCGAGAGCCACCGGCACCGCTGCATGGTGGTTGGCGAAGACCTCGGCACGGTCGAGGATGCGGTGCGCGACGCACTCGCGAAGGCCGATGTGCTGTCGTATCGCCTCCTGTATTTCGAGAAGCTGCGAGACGGCGGCTTCAAGCCGCCCGAGGCCTATCCGCCAGCCGCGCTGGTGGCGATCAGCACGCACGACCTCGCGACCTTCGCGGGCTGGTGGACGGCGAACGACCTGCGCGAGCGGCTCGCGCTCGACCTGTTTCCCGACCCGGCCATCTTCGACAAGCAGTTGGCGGACCGGATGCAAGAGCGCATCGAGCTGATGCAGGCCCTTCAACAGGCCGGCCTGTTGTCGCGCGAGGAGGTGGCCGAGGCGGCAGGCCTTGCGCTGCCATCGGCCCGCATCGTCGAAGCGGCGCATGCCTTCCTGGCCGCCGCGCCTTCGGCGCTGATGATGGTGCAGCTCGAAGATGTGGCCGGCGTGGTGGCGCAGGCCAACATGCCGGGCACGGTCGACCAGCATCCCAACTGGCGACGGAAGTTGCCCGAGGCGACAGCGGCACTGGCCGGGGGCGCGCGCATGCGCGGCATCGGCGAGGCCTTGCGCACGGCGCGGCCACGCCCGGTCTCCGCTGCCGAGGGGAGCGCGCCCGCTGGCCTGCAAACCCGCGTGCCGCGTGCCACCTACCGGCTGCAGTTCCACAAGGACTTCGGCTTCGACGACGCGATCCGCGTGCTGCCGTACCTGGCGAAGCTCGGCGTGAGCCACGTGTACTGCTCGCCGATCCAGCGCGCCCGCGCGGGCAGCATGCACGGCTACGACGTGGTCGCGCATGCCGAGGTCAATCCCGAGCTCGGCGGCGAGGAGGGCTTTGCACGCTTCGTCGCGGCGCTCAAGGCCAACGGCCTGGGCCAGTTGCTGGACATGGTGCCCAACCACATGGGCGTGTTCGGCGCCGACAACGCCTGGTGGATGGACGTGCTGGAAAACGGCCCCGCGTCGCGCTACGCGCAGCATTTCGACATCGACTGGCAGCCGCTCAATGTCGAGCTCACCGGCAAGGTGCTGCTGCCCATCCTGGGCGTGCACTACGGCGAGGCACTGGAGAACGGCGAGCTCGTGCTGCATTTCGAGCGCGAGGGCGGGAGCTTCGCGATCCGCTATTTCGACCACCGGTTTCCGCTGGCGCCGGAGAGCTACCCGGTGGTGCTGGAGCGGGCGCTGGCGCGCCTGGGGAATGGCGAGGGAGGCGATGCTTCGGACCGCCTGGCGAGTCTGTCCACCGCGTTCGCCCATCTGCCGGGGCGTGATGCGCCGTCGCCCGACGAGCTCGCCGAGCGCGTGCGTGACAAGGAACTGCTCAAGGCCCGGCTCGCACGCCTGGCGCAGCAGCATCCCTCGGTCGCACAGGCGCTGGCGGCCTCGGTGGCCGAGCTGAACCTCGCCCAGCCCGAGGCCCGCGACGCGCTGCACCGGCTGGTCGAAGCGCAGGCCTATCGCCTCGCGCACTGGCGGGTGGCGGCGGACGAAATCAACTACCGCCGCTTCTTCGACATCAACGACCTCGCGGCGGTGCGCATGGAGCGCGACGAGGTGTTCGAAGCGACGCAGTCGTTCGCGCTCGACCTTGCCGCGGCCGGCGTGGTGGACGGCCTGCGCATCGACCACCCCGATGGGCTCTACGACCCGGCGGCTTACTTCCGCCAGCTCCAGGAGGGCTATGCACGCCGCGCCGGCCTCGTGCTGCCCACGCACGATGCCGACGGTCGGCCCGCGCGCCCGCTGTACGTGGTCGCCGAGAAGATCGCCGGCGCGCACGAGGAAGTGCCCGACAGCTGGCATGTGCACGGCACCACCGGCTATCGCTTCGCGAACGTGGCCAATGGCGTGCTGGTCGACACCACCGCCGAAGCGGCCGTGCTGCATGCGTGGCAGCGCTTCACCGGCGAGATGGACGACTTCGCCGCGATCTGCCGCGCGGGCCGGCGCGAGGTGATGCGCAATGCGCTCTCGTCGGAGCTGAACGTGCTCTCCAGCGAACTGCTGCGCATCGCGAGGGGCCACCGCAGCACGCGCGACTACACGCTCAATGCGCTGCGCCGCGCGCTGGCCGATGTCGGCGCATGCATGCCGGTCTATCGCACCTACATCGTCGACGGGCCTTCGGAACAGGACACGCGATTCATCGACGAGGCCGTGAACGAGGCCGCGCGGCAGAGCGGCGATGCCGACCGGTCGATCTTCGATTTCGTGCGCTGCGCGCTGCGCGGCGAGGCCGTTGCCTCCGCGCCGCCGGCGCTGGGCGAACGGGTGCGCCGCTTCGCATTGCGCTTCCAGCAGTTCAGCGCGCCGGTGGCGGCCAAGGGCGTGGAAGACACGGCGTTCTACCGCTACTTTCCGCTGAGCGCGCTCAACGAGGTGGGCGGCGAGCCCGATCTGTTCGGCATCGAGGTGGAGGCATTCCATGCGCTGAGTGCCGACCGCGCACTGCGCTGGCCGCACACGATGCTGGCCACTTCGACGCACGACAACAAACGCTCGGAGGACGTGCGCAACCGCATCGATGTGCTCTCCGAGATGCCCAACGAGTGGATGCTGGCGCTGACGCGCTGGCACGGCCTGTGCCGGGGCACGCGCAAGAGGTTCGAAGGCGGCAAAGGCGAGGGCGAGGCGCCGTCGCGCATCGACGAATACCTGCTCTACCAGACCCTGCTGGGCACCTTGCCGCTGGGCGGTCTCGATGCGGAAACGGCACCCGGGTATGCCGACCGCATCTGGCAGTACATGCAGAAGGCCGCGCGCGAGTCCAAGCTGCGCACGCGCTGGACGCAGCCGGACGCGGGCTACGAAGCCGCGCTGGAGCACTTCGTGCGCGAGATCCTCACCCCCGCCGAGGGCGCGGAGGAGGGCACCTGCCTGCCGGGTATTCAGCGGCTGGCGGATCGGCTGGCGTGGTTCGGCGCATGGAACAGTCTCACGCTCACGCTGCTGAAATACGGCTCGCCGGGCGTGCCCGATCTTTATCAAGGCAGCGAACTCATCGAGCTGAGCCTGGTCGATCCGGACAACCGGCGGCCGGTGGACTACGCGCTGCGGCAGCAACGGCTCGATGCGCTCCATGCGATGGCCGACCAGGACGGCCTGGCCGCGCGCGTGGGGGCGATGGCCGGGGCGCCGCACGATGGCCAGGCGAAGCTCTGGTTCATCTGGCGGTTGCTGTCGTTGCGGCGGGCGCAACCGCTGCTGTTCCGCGAAGGCGGCTACGAGCCGTTGACGGTCGAGGGGCCGCTTGAAAAGCACGTCGTGGCGTTTGCGCGCCGACATGAAGGCCAGGTGCTGCTGATCCTCGCGGGACGGTTGTTCGTCGGGCTCTCGAGCCACGGTGCGGATGATGACGCCACACCGGTGCTGCCGGACGCGGCGAAGTGGAATGGCACGACAGTGCGCCTGTCTTCAGGGCTCGGCACGAGCGGGCTCGACAACCTGCTGACCGGCGAAACGGTTCCGGCCGCTGCCGGCATCGTGCGCCTGTCCGACGCCTTCCGCCACATGCCGTGGGCGGCGCTGGTCATCAGCACTGCGCCGTGATCAGCCAAGGACGACCGGCACCAGTTGCACCGTGAGCGCGCCGATCAGGCCCTGCGCGGTGACGCAGTGCCACATCAGCGCGGTGTTGTCGAGCGTGGCCCGCGCCGCGGGTTGCAGCCTGCCGGTCCAGGAACGCGCCAGCACGTAGCCGCCCATGAGCATCAGCACGGCGACGTGGAATGCCTGGTAGCCGAGCAGCATGCCGACGGTCGCGCTCCAGGCCTGGTCTCGCGGATCGAGGCCCGCCTTCCAGTGGCCCGTGATTTCGAGGCCGAGCGCGCAGGCCGCGCAAAGCATGGCGAAGGCCGTCAGCAGCCGCACGGCGCCCTGGCCTTCTTTAGGAGGCTTTTTCAGCATCCGCATCGCCACCGCCATGCCGGCGGAGCCCAGCAGCAACAACAACATCGACGCGAGCGGCCAGCGCAGCGGCGGAAGCGCCGCGCCGGGCGGTGGGCAGATCTCGGCCGCCATCGACAGGTGGATGTGCGCGAACAGGAAGGACACGAAGATCGTCATGTCCACCGCGATCAGCACGATCACCGCCCACCACGAATGCGAGGCCCGCCCCGTGGCGCCGACCGGCAGCCGCACGCCGTGGCCTACCGCAGCGGTGGCCGTCGGCGGTGGCTGGTCGGAATCCCAGAGCCAGCGCAGGATGGCGACGATCGCGAGCAGGCCGAAGGCGAAGGCGAGCACCGTCTGCGATGCGGTCAGGAGCAGGAAGAACCCGGCGGTGCCCACGGCCGCCACCAGCGGCCACCAGCCGTCGGTCGGCAGCCTCAGCAGGTGCATCGGCCGCGCATCGCGCATGCTGGTGACCAGCGTCTCGCGCCCGCCGAAGACGGTGCCCGGCAGCCAGTACCGGCCGGCCTCGACCTGTTGCGGCAGATCGGGCTCGCGCCACAGCGGATAGAGCGAATCGACCTCGGGAATGCTGCGCACGCCGTAGTCGCGCGCGGGCAGCCATTCGAGCGTGCCCGCGCCCCAGGGGTTGCCATGGTCCTTGTCGGGACGGCGCAGGGTGCGCACCGCGTCGATCAAGAACAGCAGCACGCCGGCCGCGAGCACGAAGGCGCCCACGGTCGAGGCCATGTTCAGCCCGTTCCAGCCGAGGTCGCCCGGGTAGGTGTAGATGCGGCGCGGCATGCCCATGAGTCCCGCGATGTGCATCGGAAAGAACGCGAGATTGAAGCCGCCGAACATCAGCCCGAACACCCAGCGGCCCCATCGCTCCGAGAGCCGGTGCCCGTTGAACACTGGCGCCCAGTAATAGAAGCCCGCGAACACCGGGAACACCATGCCGCCGATCAGCACGTAGTGCAGGTGGGCCACGATGAAGTAGCTGTCGTGTGCCTGCCAGTCGAAGGGCAGCACCGCCACCATCACGCCGGTGAGGCCGCCCAGCACGAAGATGAAGTGAAAGCCCAGCAGGAACAGCGTGGGCGCATCGAAGGTGACGCGGCCGCGCCAGAAGGTGGCGATCCAAGCGAACACCTGCATGCCGCTCGGAATGGCCACCATGAAACTGGCCGCCGAGACCACCAGCATCGAGACGTTGCCCAGCCCCGTGGTGAACATGTGGTGCGCCCACAGCAGGAAGCTCACCGCGCCCACGCCGACGAGCGCCATCACCACCGCGCGGTGGCCCACCAGCGGCGTGCGCGCGAGCGTGGCCACCATCACCGAGACCATGCCGGCCGCGGGCAGGAAGATGATGTAGACCTCCGGGTGCCCGAAGAACCAGAACAGGTGCTGCCACAGCACCGGGTCGCCGCCGCGCGCGGGAATGAAGAAGGGCCAGTCGAAGGCGCGCTCCATCTCCAGCAACGTGGTCGCCGCGATCACTGCGGGAAACGCGAACACGATCATCAGCGCGCTCACCAGCATGGCCCATGCGAACACCGGCATGCGCATGAGCGTCATGCCCGGCGCGCGGGTGAAGAGGATGCCGATGATCAGCTCGATGGCCCCCGCGATGGCCGAGATCTCGATGAAGCCGATGCCCAGCAGCCACCAGTCCGCGCCCCGGCCCGGCGAGAACTCGCGGCTCGTGAGCGGCGGGTACATGAACCAGCCGCCGTCGGGCGATTCGCCGAAGAAGATGGTGCAGAAGAACGCCAGGCCGCCGATCGCATAGGCCCAGAACGCATAGGCCGAGAGCCGCGGAAACGGCAGGTCGCGCGCGCCCAGCATGCCCGGCAGCAGGTAGACCGCGATGGCCTCGACGATCGGCACCGCGAAGAGAAACATCATCACGGTGCCGTGCATCGTGAAGAGCTGGTTGTACGTTTGCGCGCCGATGAGGTCGTTGCCCGGCACCGCGAGCTGCGCACGCATCATCAACGCCAGGATGCCGGCCAGCACGAAGAAAAGCATCGCGGTCGCGATGTAGAAGACGCCGATGTGCGTGTTGTTGACCGCCGAGAGCAGGCGCCAGCCGCGCGGCGCGCGCCATGCGCGCTCGAGCGCTTCGCGTTCGCCTTCGGGGCGTTCGGCGGGGTGGGTCATTTCAGTTGGCCGAGCCATGCGGCGATGGACTGCAGGGTCGCCGCGTCGATGCGCTCGCCCGAGGAAGGCATGCGTGCGCCGGGCTTGAGCTGCTGCGTGTGGGCGACCCAGTCGGTGAGCTGTTCGGGGGTATTGGGCACCGCGCCCGCGCCCAGATACAGGCGGCTTCCGACGTGGGTGAGGTCGGGGCCGAGGCGGCTTTCTTCGCTCACGCCGCGCACCGTGTGGCAGGCATTGCAGCGGTTCGCGAGAAAGGCCTCGCGGCCGCGTTCGATGTCGGGGGACGCCGCATGGGTGGCGGGCTTCGCCTGCGCGGAGAGCCAGGCATCGAAGGCTGCGGGCGCTTCGGCCACCACATGCAGTGCCATGCGCGCATGCTGCTCGCCGCAGTACTCGGCGCACTGCCCGCGGTAGGTGCCGGGGCTGCCGGCCTGCAGCAGCAGGTGCTGCACGCGGCCGGGCAGCATGTCCATCTTGCCGCCCAGCGCGGGCACCCAGAAGCTGTGGATCACGTCCGCGCTGCCGAGGCCGAAGTACACGGGCCGGCCGACGGGGATGCGGATTTCGTTGGCGGTGGTGATCTCCGCGCCGGTGGCCGGGTCGCGGTAGCGCACCTCCCACCACCACATGTGGCCGGTGATGCCGACGATGAGCGCATCCTTGGGCGGCACGGCCCGCCATGTCGGCCGGTGCCACTCGCTGTACGCAAACAGCGCGACCAGCACCACCGCCGGAAAGGCGACCCCGCCACCGATGACCCACAGGCGCGCGTTCAGCGTGCCGGCGTGCCTGCGCGCAGCAAGCGCGAGCAGCGCCATCACGCCCAGGAAGATCACCGTCGCGCCCACGACCAGCAGGCCGGTGACGCCGAGCAGCGTGTCGGCGACCGGCCCGGCGGCCTGCAGTGCGGATTGCGAAGGCGCGTTGCTCATTCGAGCGCGAGCAGGTAGGCAGCCATGTCGCGCGCGTCGGTGGGAGACACGCCCATGGCCGGCATCACGGTGCCGGGCACCAGCGATGCGGGAGCGACGATCCAGTTGGCCAGCGTGTCCGGGCGGTTCGGCACGCGGCCGGCAATGTAGCTGCGCCGGCCGAAGGCGCCGAGCGGCGGGGCGGCCGCGCCCTGTGCGATCGGCACGCCGGGAATGGCATGGCAGCTGCCGCACTGGTACTGCGCGAGAAGGCGCTGGCCAGCGAGGCGTTGGGCCGATGGCGCGCCGCCATACGGCAGATCGCGCTCGCCGAGTTCGCAGCCGCTCGTGAACGCCGCGACCAGCAGCACGGCAGAAACGGGGAACACCCGATGCATGAGCGCGGCACGAGGAACGGTGGCAGCGACGGCGGAAATAGCCATCTGCGGATTCTGCGAGCGCGGACGCGGCTTGCGCCGACACGGCTGCCCTGGTGCGCGTCAGACAATGCCGCCAAATGGGGACACCCAAGACCATCCTTCTCACCGTCGCGGCGCTCGGCCTGGCCGCGGCGGCCGGCGCGGCGTGGATGGTGTGGGGCGGTCTCTACAACGTCTCCGCGACCGCGCAGCACACGCAACCGGTGTATTCGCTCCTGGAAACCGCGATGCGGCAGTCGGTGCGCCTGCGGGCCCGCGGCATCGAGCCGCCGGCGCTCGGCGCAGAAGCGCAGGTGATGCACGGCGCCGCCTGCTACCGCGAGAAGTGCGTGCAGTGCCACGGCGCACCGGGCGTGGCACAGGGCGACATCGGCAAGAGCATGCAGCCGCTGCCCGGCCCGCTCGTCGATGCGCGCCAGCGCTGGAATGCGCGCGAGCTCTATTGGGTGACGAAGAACGGCATCAAGATGAGCGGCATGCCGGCGTGGGAGTACCGCCTCTCCGATCAGGACCTGTGGGCCCTGGTCGCGTTTCTCGAGCGGCTGCCCGACATGACGCCGCAGCAGTACGCAGAGGCGAGCGCACCGATGATGCCGTCGGGGAAGGGCGGACCGGCCGGGCCGGCGTGCGGACCGGGGCCGCGCGCGGCCGATGGTGCGCAGGACAGCGTGCGGCGCGGTCAACGCGCCCTCGCGCAATACGCCTGCAACGCGTGCCACGCCATACCCGGCACCACGGGCTCGTTTCCCCATGTCGGGCCGCCGCTGGCCGGCATGGCCAGGCGCGCGATGATCGGCGGCAAGCTCGCCAACACGCCCGACAACATGGTCCAGTGGCTGCGCCACACGCGCACCGTCGATCCGCTCACCGCCATGCCAGAAATGGGCGTGACGGAACAGGACGCGCAGGACATTGCGGCCTATCTCGCGACGCTGGACTGACTCGCCCGGGACCTTCGCGCCGTTGCTGTCTCCTACAGTCGGCCGCGCCGTCAACCGACCTGTCGCGGCGCGCGCGCCCCCAGTGTGGAACTGCGCCGGACATCCGCCCGGCGAAACCCTCAGGAGACATCCCCATGAACCGCACTTCCAGCTTGATCGCAGCGCTGACGCTCGGCACCGCCGGCATCGCCTTCGCACAGGGCAACCCGCCCACCACCACACCCCCGAACCCCGCGACCGCCGCGGGCCAGCAAAACCCTGTGGGCGGCCCGATGGGCACCACCGGCACCACCCCGCAGAACACCGCGCAGGCCCCCGCTGCACCGATGGCGCAGAGTTCGGCGGGCACGAGCAGCAACTCGACCATGGCGAGCGAGCCGCCGATGCGCCAGGCCCGCGCCGACCGCAACTGATGGCACCTGGCAGGCCGACATGAACGCTGATTCGACGATGAGCATCGCGACAGCACGGGCGGGCGCTGCGGGCCGTTGGCTCCGCACGCTCGCGCCCTGCGTTCTTGCCGTGGTCTGGACGACGAGCATGGCCGCAGAGGCCGATGCGATCAGGCTCGCGAAAGCGGTCGTGGCCGCGGCCGACAACCGGGGCGAAGCTTTCGCCGTGGTCGACAAGAAGAGGGCGCGCGTCTTCGTCTTCGATGCGGAAGGCCGGCTCAGGGGCGACTCGCCGGTGCTGCTGGGCCTGGCCCGCGGCGACGATTCGGTGCCGGGCATCGGTGAACGGAAGATGTCCGAGATCCGCCCCGACGAACGCACCACGCCAGCGGGCCGCTTCGCGAGCGAGCCGGGCCGCAACCTGCAGGGCGAGGACATCGTGTGGATCGACTACGACGCCGCAGTCTCCATGCACCGCGTGCGCGCGACCAACAAGGCCGAGCGCCGCCTGCAGAGGCTCGCCACGCCGGGCGTGGACGACAACCGCATCTCGTACGGGTGCATCAATGTCCCGGCGGGTTTCTACGACACCCACATCCGTCCGGTGCTGGGGCTGCGCAAGGGCGTGGTCTACGTGCTGCCCGAGACCGCGCCGATGCAGGCCCGCTTCACATTCCCGGGCCTGCAGTAGCAACGGTTGCACCCGCAATCCAGCGGGTCGGACAAGTTCCCGTTGCGCCACCATGCGGATGCGCTGTATGCCTACACCCGCAGCCGCTCGCACGAGCGACCGTGCGGCTCATGACAATCGCTGTATTCATCGTGGAAGACGAGCCGGCGGTGGAGGAAAGCCTGCGGGTCGTGCTCGAAGGCTATCTGCGCGCGCAGGTGGTCGGCACCGCGCCCTCCGAGGCCGAAGCGGTGGCCTGGCTCACCGCGAATCCGCAGGGCTGGCAATTGCTGGTGGTGGACCTGTTGCTCAAGAAGGGCACCGGGCTGGGCGTGCTGCATGCGCTGTCCGCGCTCGGCCGAACGGGCGGCATCGTGGTGGCGCTGACGAACGCGGCCTCCGCGGACAACCGCGCCGAGTGCATCCGCCTGGGTGCCGACGCGGTGTTCGACAAGGCGGCGGAGATCAACGAGTTCCTGGCGTTCTGCGCCGCCGGTGCGCCTTGAGCGCGCCTTGTCTCTCTTTTTTCTTTTCAGGGCTTGCCGAGCAGGCGTTCGAGCAGGCCCTCGAGGTGCTGCGCATCGACCGGCTTGGTCAGGTGCGCGTAGAAGCCCGCGGCCATGCTCGCATCCCGGTCCGAGGCCTGGCCATAGCCGGTGACGGCGACCAGGGCGGGTGGATGGGCGACCTCGCGGCGCACCCGCTGCGCCACCTCCACGCCGCTGAAGCCCGGCAGGCCGATGTCCAGCAGGACCAGGTCCGGCTGCTCGACCTTGATCGCCTCGAGCGCCGAGGGGCCGTCGGCGGCCGTGCGCGTTGCATAGCCCAGGCTCTCCACCAGCAGGCACATCGTTTCCGCTGCATCGCGGTTGTCGTCGACCACGAGCACGATCTTCCCGGCATCCGCGCCGTTGCTCTTTTTCCTTTCCAGCGGCGCGGCCGCGCGCGGCAGGCGGATGACGAATTCGGCGCCGTCGCCGGGCGTGCCCCTGCTGAAGGCGCTGACGTCGCCGCCGTGCAGCGTCACCAGCTGTTGCACCAGCGTGAGGCCCAGGCCCAGGCCGCCCTGCGGCCGGGAGATCTCCTGCTCGCCCTGCGCGAACAGCTCGAAGATCTGCGGCAACGATGGCGGCGGGATGCCGGGGCCGTTGTCGCTGACGCTGATCTCCGCGTTGTCGCCGACCTCGCGCAACCGCACCTCGACGCGGCCGCCCTCGGGCGTGAACTTGATGGCGTTGTTCAGCAGGTTGCAGACCACCTGGATCATGCGGGCGCGGTCGCCGGTGATCCACGGTTCGCCGGACGGACCGGGGAAGACCAGCGCGTGGCGCTTGGCGTCGGCGGCGGGCCGCATCATCTCCAGCGATTCCTCGATCACGCCGGTGAGCTTCACCGGCTTCGATTCGAGGTGGATCTTGCCGCTCGTGATGCGCCCGACGTCGAGCAGGTCGTCGACGAGCCGGGTGATCTGCTTGAGCTGGCGGCCGATGATGTTGCTCATGCGGGCCATCGTCGCCGCATCGGCGGCCGGGCCCAGGCGCTCCATGATGGCCACCGCGTTGGAGATCGGCGTGAGCGGGTTGCGCAGTTCGTGGCCGAGCATGGCCAGGAAGGTGGTGATGCGGCGCCCCTCGTCTTCGAGCGTGGAGATGCGCCGGCGGTCGGTCAGGTCGCGCGTGACCTTGGCGAAGCCGCGGTGGCGGCCGGTCTCGTCGAAGAGCGCGGTGATGATCACGCTTGCCCAGAAACGGCTGCCGTCCTTGCGCACGCGCCAGCCTTCGTCCTCGAAGCGGCCGACTTCGCGCGCCGTCTTCAGCTCCTGGTCGGGAAAGCCAGTGGCCGCCACTTCGGCCGGGTAGAACACCGAGAAGTGCTTGCCGATGATCTCGTGCGCCTCGTAGCCCTTGTTGGCTTTCGCGCCGGTATTCCAGCTCACGATGAAGCCGCCGGGGTCGAGCATGAAGATCGCATAGTCCTTCACGCCGTCCACCATCAGCCGGAAGCGTTCTTCACTGGCGCGCAGCAGCTCGTCCTGTTTGCGGCGGTCGGACAGGTCGCGGGTGATCTTGGAGAAGCCGCGCAGCTCGCCGTGGGGGCCCAGCAGGCGGGTGATCACCACGCTGGCCCAGAAGCGGCTTCCATCCTTGCGAAGCCGCCAACCCTCTTCCTGGAACTGCCCGGTCCGGGCGGCCACCTCGAGTTCGTGCTGCGGCCAGTTCTTCTCCAGCAGCTCGGGCGGAGAGAAGATCGAGAAGTGACGCCCGATCGCCTCCCGGGGTTCGTAGCCCTTCAGGTGCCTTGCGCCCTTGTTCCAGCTGAGCACGATGCCGCCGGGGTCCAGGAAGATGATCGCGTAGTCCGCGATGGAATCGACCATCAGGCGGTAGTCGACGTTGGTGACCAGCCCGAGATTCAGGGGCGCGCTGAGATCGGGGGCAGATTCCTCGTTCGTGACTGGTGCGCGGCCATCTGCCATGTGTTGTCGATCTCGTTCTGGAAAGCCGTGCGCGGCAAGCAGCCGGCGTGGTGCGAGACGTTATTGCTTTTTGTTGCGCCCATGTGTCGGACAAAGCCGCAGGCGCGGGCAGCACGACGCGCTGTTCGGGGGTGCGGCGCCGGTTCGGGCGCCGCTTGCCACCGTTCAATAGACGTCGCGGCGATAACGGCCCTGCGCGACCAGGTCGTCGAAGACAGCCGCACCCAGCGCGTCGCGCAGCGCCGAATCGACACCCGGGGCCATGCCTTCGAGGCTGCCGCAGACATAGACCACGGCTCCTTCGGCCACCCATTGCCGCAGCGTGTCGGCAGACTCGCGCAACCGGTCCTGCACGTAGCAGCGCTGCGGCTGGTCGCGGGAGAACACCAGGTCGGCGCGCTCCAGCATGCCCGCCACTCGCCATTGCGCGATGTCGGCGGCGCAGAAGGCATCGTGCGCGGCGTTCCGCTCGCCGTACACCAGCCAGTTGCGCCCGTGCCCGCGCCGCACGCGCTCGCGCAGATGCGCGCGAAGGCCCGCAAAGCCGGAGCCGTTGCCGATGAAGATGCACGGCGCCTGGTCGTCGACCAGCGCGAAACCGGGGTTGGGCAGCAGGCGCAATTCGATGGCGGCGTCAGCCGGCGCCGAGGCGGTCAGCCAGCCCGAGGCCACGCCCAGCCCGTCGTCGTGGCGAGCCTGGCGCACCAGCAGTTGCACGCACCCGTCGGGCGTGATCGATGCCACCGAATAGCTGCGCGGCGCCAGGGGCCGCAGCGTGTCCGCCAGCGCTTGCGCGGTGCTGGCCGGGGCCACGGGCGGCAGCGTGCTGCGGGCCAGCGCCTCTTCGAGCGTGCGCTCATGGCCGTCGAAACGCACCGGCGCTCGCCCGTCGAGCCCGCTGTCGCGCAGGAACCGCTCGACGGAAGACGCGGCCTGGCGCGGCAGCAGTTCGACGAGTGCGCCGGGCGCCCAGGCGGCTGCATCGGAGCGGGCCAGTTCGATCTCGAACAGCGGATCGCCCTGGCTGCCGTCGTTGAGCAAGGTGCGGCGCACGAGGCGCCACGGCTCGAAGGATTCTTCTTTCGTCTCGTGCGTCCGCCAGGTGTCGGCCTGCACGTCGAAGGTTTCGGCCAGCGACTGTCGCCAGCGGGCGAGGGCGCCAACATCGCCGTTGCTCACCTCGATCATCGGGAACAGCGCCTGCGCGCCATGGCCGCGCAGGTCGTGGTCGAGCGTGCGGCCGAAGCCGCAGAAGTTGGCGTAGTGCCGGTCGCCCAGGGCGAGCAGGCCGTAGCGCACGTCCTGCAGGCCGGAACCGGTCTGCCGCGCGAACTGGCGCGCAAAGGCGCGCAGGCTGTCCGGCGGATCGCCGTCGCCGAAGGTGCTGGCCACCAGCAGCACCTTGCGGTAGCGCTGCAGCGCATCGACGCTCAGGCGCACCAGCGGCTGCAGCACCACCGCCACGCCGGCCGATTGCAGCACCGCCGCCGTCTGCAGCGCAATGCGCTCGGCGTGGCCGGTTTGGGTCGCGAAGGTCAGCAGCACGGGTTCGGTGCCGCCGCCGGCCGGTGGCAGGGCGGGGCTCAGCCGGGCGCGTTCGTCGCGCACGGCCCGCTTGGTGCGGCGGCGACCGAGGTAGAGCATCCATCCGGTGATGGCGAACAGCGACAACCCCAGGCTGCTGAGCGTCATCACGATGCGGCCCGGCAGGCCCCAGTAGGTTCCCATGTGCAGCGGGTAGACGCTGTTGAGCAGGCGGCCCGCCAACGGCTTGTCGGCGTAGCGCTCGTGCCGCGAGGCTTCACCGGTGGCGGCATCGAGATAGAGGCGGTTGCGTGCGCGCTCGTGCTCGGGGTTGGTGCGCAGGTAGGTCGCCTCGATCTGCGTTGCATTGCGCCCCGGCATGCGGAACGTGACCAGACTCCAGTCGCCATGGGTTTCCTGCAGGAAGGATTGCCACACGCGCTGCAGGTCGGGCCTGGGCGCCGCGGCCTTCTTGACGGGCGCAGCGCCGGTTTGCATGCGTTGTGCGCGAACCGCACGTCCTTCGCCCGCGGCGTTGTCGATCACCGTTCGCAGCGCATCGAAACCCCAGTAGAGGCCCGTCAGGCTGGAGGCCAGGTACGCCAGCAGCGCCACGGTGCCGACAACCGCGTGCAGGTTCCAGAGGAAGGCGCGGCCGGTGAGCGCGAAGTCCAGCTTCAGCCAGGCCCGCCAGGCGAGCGGCCGCCGCGGCCAGCGCAGGTAGAGGCCCGACAGCGCCAGGATCAGCAGGCCCGTGGCCAGTGTGCCGGTGACGGGCTTGCCGGTATCCCGGGGCAGCAGCAGCCACCGGTGCAGGCGCTCGACGAACTCGAAGAAGGCGTCGCCCTTCGGTTCGGGCAGCAGTTCGGCGGTCCAGGGATCGACCAGCCGCGCCTCGCCCTGGCGCTGGCCTTCGGGCGGCGCGAAATTGACGCGCGCCGGCCGGCCGGGTTCGGCATACACGGTGAGCGCGACGATCCGCTCCGCCGGATGCGCCGCCTGTATGCGCTCTGCCAGCGCCACGGGAAGCAGCGCCGCCGCGCCCTGCGGATTGGCCACGTGGCGCAGCTCGGGATTGATCGCGTCGACGATTTCGGCGCGGAAGGACAGCGTGGCGCCGGTCAGCCCGATCACCACGAGCACGGACCCGGCCGTGATGCCGATGAACCAGTGGATCTGGAACCAGATGCGCCGCAGGAGTGCCATGTCAGAGATCGATCTTCAGCGTTGCCTTGACCGAGCGCGGCGTGCCGACGGCCAGCCGCGTGCCGGCCGCGGCCCAGTAGCGCTTGTCGCCGACGTTGTCGATGTTGATCTGCCACAGCGTGCGCTTGCCGAACAGCTGCGTGACGTAGCGCGCGCCCAGGCCGAAGAGGGTGTTGCCGCCGATGAACGCCTGGTTCAGGTCGTCCACCGGGCGCCGCCCCGTGTAGTAGGCCCCGCCGTTGACCGACAGGCCGGGCACGGCCGCGATGTCGTACGAGAGGAAGGCGCTGGCCGTCTGCTTGGCGGTGTTCTCGGGCAGCTTCCCGTTGTACTGCGCATTGATGTCGCGGAATTCGGCATCGAGCGACTGGGCCGAGAGTTGCCAGGCGAGGGCGCGGGTCAGGCGGCCCTGTGCCGAGAGCTCGAGGCCGCGGTAGCGCTGCCGCCCGTCGGCCACGAAGGTGTTGGCGCTGTTGGTGTAGGCGCCCGGGCGCTCGATGTCGAAAAGCGCGCCGGACAGCAGCATGCCGCCGCCGGTGAGCCAGCGCAGGCCGATTTCCTTCTGCTTGCTGATGCCGGGCGGCATGTGGGCGTTCTGATTGGCGGTGCCCGCAGGCGCGATCTCGCCTTCCTCGACGCCTTGCGCATACGACACGTAACCCACGAGGTCCGGCGTGAACTTGTAGCTCAGTGCCGCGAGCGGCGTGGTCTTGCGCACGTCGAAGGCGATCAGCGGGATCGTCGCGCTGGCGCCCTGCGTGCTCTCGAAGTGTGTGCGGCGCACGCCGACCACCAGTTGCCACTGCGGCGAGAAAGTGATCCGGTCCAGCGCGTAGAGGCCCAGTTCCTTGCTGTCCTGCGCCCCGGTGGTGGGGCGGGTCGGAAGCGCGGTCAGCGGCAGGTAGCCGATGACGACCGGGTTGTACAGGTTCTGCGCGGTGCTCGCGCCGCCGTAGTTGCGCTGGAAGATCGGATCCTGTGTCTTCTTGCTCTGCGCGGCGCCGAGGGTGAGCTCGTGCTGCACGCTGCCGGTCGAGAAGGTGCCGAACAGCTCCGTGCGGAAGAGGTCGGAGGTCTGCTTCAGGCTCTGGTCGTTGCCGGTGATGCGGCCCAGGCCGGTCTGCACGTTGTAGTTGCCGAAGCTGGCGAGCCGCCGATCGCGCTCGGCCTCGGAGTGGCCGGCTTCCACCGTCAGCGCCCAGTTGTTGCTGAGCGAATAGTCGGCGCGCAGCTGGGTGTTGGTGACCTCGGCGTCGAAGACGGCCCAGGCGGGGCCCAGCAGCTTGTCCGGATCGGGCAGGGCGGGCAGGGTGATCACGCCCCTGACGGCCGCGGGCCGCGTGATGCCGGCCTGCTCGGTGATGCGCTTGCGGTAGTTCTCGACGTCGGCCTTGAGGGTGAGGCGGCTGTTGACGCGCCAGTCGAACGCCGCGGACACGAACCTGCGGTTGCCATCGACGTCGTCGATGTTGGAACCGACGCGGCCGCCGGCTGCGTTGATGCGCAGTCCGAACTGGTTCTGGTCGCCGAACTGCCGTCCGATGTCGGTGGAGGCCTGCAGCGAACCCTTGTCGTCGACCGTGAGCCCGACCGAACTCACCGGCGTGCTGCCGGCGCGCTTGGTCACCAGGTTGATGATGCCGGCCGGCGTGGTGAAGCCGTAGTAGAGCGCCGATGCGCCCTTCAGCACCTCGACGCGCTCCTTGTTCTCCATGGGGATCTCGGAGACGTTGGGAATGGCGAGCGAGCCATTGAGCCGGTAGTTCGTCCGGTTCTCCACGGCGATGCCGCGGATCACGAGCTGGTCGAAGGTGTCGCCGCCGTTCTGCTGGCGCGTCACGCCGGCCGTGTTGCGCAACACGTCGTAGATGCCTGTTGCGCCCTGGAGCTCGAACACGTCGCGCGTGACCGTGTTGACGGTTGCGGGGACCTCCAGGATGTTGGCGCCGCGGAATGTGCCGGCCTCCACGGTGTTCGCGACGAAGCCGCTGGTCGCGCCGCCCTCCACGGTGACCGTATCGAGCTGACCGCGCGATTCGGAGGTGGTGGCGTCGGTCGTTTGTGCGTACGAGACGTGGGAAAAGGCGCCCGCGAACGCGAGTGGCGTTGCCAGAAGAAGCTTGTGCATGGAGGAGGGAAGTCAGCGTTGCGTGAAGCGCGCAGTACTCAAAGAGTATTCAGATGGAGTTTATCGCAGGGCGTGAGGATGAGAATCGTTCTCGCCAGAATGCCAGAGCAATTTCAATGCCTCTCGCAAGCGGCACGTTCGGGTGCAAGAGCTCGCTCGGATGGTCGGCCTCGCGGCCGAGTTCGGCCGACGCCGCAGCGCAGAACTGCGGGAGACACCGCACCGATGCGCGCTGCGCAGCAAATCGCGCCAAATAACGAAGCGCGAATTTCTTCTTTGGCGCCGTTGCCATGGCGATCTAAGGTCCAGCGTCTTCGCCAGCAACGGATCTCATGAGTCAACGCAAGCTGCGCCTCGGCGCCTTCATCATGGCCACCGGCCACCACGTGGCCGCATGGCGCCACCCGGGTTCCCAGGTCGACTCGGGCGTCAACATCGACCACTACATCGAAGTCGCGAAAACCGCCGAGCGCGGCCTGTTCTACCAGGTGTTCGTGGCCGACAGCCCCGGCATCGCCTTCCACGGCGACGACGAGGCCTTCAGCCGGCAGGGCAGGGTGTCCTACTTCGAGCCGGTCACGTTGTGGTCGGCCCTGTCCGCGGTGACGCGGCACATCGGCTTCGTGGCGACGGCGTCCACCACCTACGAAGATCCTTTTCTCCTGGCCCGCAAGTTCGCGTCGCTGGACCACCTGAGCAAGGGCCGCGCGGCCTGGAACGTGGTGACCACCAGCGCGGACAACGTCCACGGCAACTTCGGCCTCGACAAACACCCCGATCCGGTCTCCCGCTACGAGCAGGCGCACGAGTTCATCGACGTGGCCAAGGGCCTGTGGGACAGCTTCGAGGACGACGCATTCCATCGCGACCCCGTCTCGGGCAAGTACTTCGACCCGGCCAAGCTGCATGCCCTGAACCATTCGGGCAAGTACTTCAAGGTCTCGGGTCCGCTCAACCTGGAGCGACCGCCGCAGGGCTACCCGGTGATCGTGCAGGCGGGATCGTCGGAGCCCGGGCGCGAACTCGCGGCCGCGTCGGCCGAGGCGATCTTCACCGCATGGACCAGCCTGGCCGAAGCGCAGGCGTTCTACCGCGACGTGAAAGGGCGGCTTGCCAGATACGGCCGCCGTCCCGAGCAACTGCTGGTGCTGCCCGGCATCTCGCCGGTGATCGGCCGGACGCAGGAAGAGGCCGATGCCAAGTGGACTAGGCTGCAGCAGCTGATCCACCCGTCCGTCGGGCTCAACACGCTGCACACGTTCTGGCCCGGCGAAGACCTGTCGACCTGGGACCTGGACGCGCCGCCGCCCTACATTCCGGAACCGCCACCGGGACGCAACAGCCGCGCGCACGTGGTGCTGGAACTGGCCCGGCGCGACAAGCTCACCGTGCGGCAGCTCTATGAATACCTGGCCGGCGCGCGCGGCCACTGGGTGGTGGTCGGCACGCCGCAAACCATCGCGGACCGGATGCAGGAATGGTTCGAGAACGGCGCGGCCGACGGCTTCAATGTCATGCCGCCGGTGCTGCCGGAATCGCTCGACGAATTCGTCGACCTGGTGATCCCCGAGCTCCAGCGCCGCGGGCTGTTTCGCACGGCGTACGAAGGCCGGACCTTGCGCGAAAACCTCGGGCTGGAGCGGCCGGTCAATCAGTTCTCGGTCAAGGGCCGCAAGGTCGCGTAGCGGGCTGCAGGCGCGGCGGCGAAACCGTCACGTATTGCAGCTGTAGCTCGAGGCCGCATTCACATCGCCGGACCCGTTGTACTTCGGGTACTTGGGGTACTGGCAGGCCGGCATGCTGCGGGCCGTCCCGGCGCTGGTGAAGTTGTAGGTCATCTGCGTGGGGGCCTCGCCGTTTTCCACCCAGCCCATGATGGCGGACGCCCAATCCACTTCCTTCAAGCTGCCGCCGGCGCCGTGTCCGCCGCCGGGGACGATGAAGAATCGCGTGGCGCTGTTCGGGTCGGCAAGGCCCATCGACCTTGCGATGCCGGTCATCGTCGTCCAGTTGCGGTAGTGGTCGTTCGGGGAGAGCAGCGCATCGCTGCCGGCGTGCCACGAGATGAGCTTGCGGCCCGAGGCCACGAAGCTGGCAATGGCGGCCTTGTCATGGTCGGCGCCGATGCGCGCAAGGCCCGCGCCGAGCATGTAGTAGTCGGTGTCCAACTGGAAGCCCGCCTGCTTGGCGGGCGTGAGCCAGGCCGGGTCGCCGCTCGCGAGCAGCGCAAAGCCGCCGCCGAGACCGCCCCAACCGAGGCCCAGGCCGTTGCCCCATGAGTAGCCGGAGAGCACGGTGCTGCCGTTCGTGAGCTTCAACTCCGAGAGGAAGGATTTCAGCGTGCCCGCTTGCGCCGCGCTCAGGCAGATCGCGGGGTCGGAACTCGCACCGGGCATTCCGCACTGCAGGACCGCCGGATCGAAGGTGCAGGCCTGCGGATTGCCGATCAGGTTGTCGGTGGCGCCGTCGAGCGCATCGCATGCCGACAGCGCGGCGGCATAGGCTGCGCCGGTCTGGGCCGGACTCAGTGCCGCGGGCGTGCCGGTCAGCGATGCCGCGCGCAGCCAGGCGCCGGTCTGGCCGGCCATGTCCATGGTCTCGCAGCCCGCGACGATGCCGTCGAACTCCTGGGGCCAGCGCTGCGCGGCGATGTAGGCGTTGCGCCCGCCGTTGGAGCATCCGTTGAAATAGCTGTGGCCCGGCGCCTTGCCGAAGAAGGTCTTCGCGACGGCCTTGCCGAAGCGCACCGTGGTGCCCACCGCGGCATACGCGTAGTCGGTCGCCGACTGCTGGCCCTCGGGCGTGCCGCTCGCCCACACGGCGGGGGCGGCCTCCGCGGGAACGCTCGCGCGGTTGCCGCCGTTCGATGCCGCGTACACCGCGCCCTTGAGCGCGAGCGTGGGGTCGACGGCCGTTACCGCACCGCCCACGTCCTTGGTCACCGCGGAGGCGATGCGACCGTCGAAGCCGCCGCCGCCTTGCTGCCAGTAGCGGCCGGTCCAGTTGTCGGGCACGTCGATCTCGATGTCGAGGAAGGGGGCGCGCGTGCCGAGCACCTGGCAGAAGCCCGACGGGTAGATCGGCGCCTTGGCCTCGAAGCGCGCGGTGCCGGTGACGGTCACGCCTTCGATGACCTGTCCCTTGAGCGTGTTGCAGGTGGCCTTGAGTTGCTCGGCGGTGGGTCCCGCGGGCGGAGGTGCGGGGGGCGCCGGCGCAGGGGCGGGCGCGGGAACGATCGGCAAGAAGCTGCCGCCACCGCCGCCACCACCTCCGCAGGCTTGCAGGGCCAGGCCCAGCGCCAGCAGCAAGCCCTTGGGCAGCAGGGCACGGGGCACACACTTTTCGTCACGCATGGTTGTCTCCAGTATTTGAGTTTTGAACCGACCGGTCGGTCGGCTTGTGGGCGGAGCGAGCGTAACGCAGGGATGCGAACACGGGCAAGCGGCTGCGGCTCGGGACTAACCCCTAAGATCGCCGGACCCGCCGCTTCGTGCAGGCCCCATCATCCCGACCCATGACCGCTGAATCCCTTTCTCCTCGCGCGGGCGACCAGCGCAGCCTGATCGCCAAGAGCGCCGCAGAGTTGTTCGCCCGCAGGGGCTACGCGGCGACGTCGATGAACGAGATCGCCGAAGCCAGCCACCTGTCCAAGCCCGGCCTCTACCACCACTTCAAGGACAAGGCCGAGGTGCTGCTGCACATCGCGGACGGCCATGTCTCGCGGCTGGTCGACATCGTGACGGGGGTGGAAGCGCTGGACCTCGCGCCGGAGCAAAGGCTGCCCGAGCTGATCGAGGCGTTCATGCTCGAGTACGCGGGGGCGCAGAGCGAGCATCGCGTGCTCACCGAAGACGTGCGATTCCTCGCCCCGGAAGCGCAGGCCCGCGTGCTCGACAAGGAACGCACGGTGGTGCGGGTGTTTGCGGATGCCATCGCCGCGACGCGCCCCGACCTGCATGACGCGCAGCTTCACAAGCTGCTGACGATGTTCCTCTTCGGCATGCTCAACTGGATGTTCACCTGGTTCAAGCCCGGCGGACGGTTCACCTACGAGGAGATGGTGCCGATCGCGACGCAGCTGTTCGTGAACGGGATCTCGGGGCTGGAAGTCGCGCCGAAGAAAACGGCGCGGGGCAAGCGGCCGGGCAAGTCATCCTGAGGAACCGCGGCCGCAGGGCACGCTAGGTCTTCCTGCCGGACCGGCCCGTGGACTGCGCGTGCCAGCACGCACGCGCATCGGCGCGAGCCAGCAACCCATCCCTGAGCGCAGCGGCGAATGCGCGCCAGAGCGGACGCAGCAAGGTGAATTCAGGCATAAGTTTTTCCTTCAAGGCAGGCACAACGCATTCCGAACATCGAACATGCGGCTTGCTTGCAAGCCGCATGCCGTCGAGCCTTGCCGGGGCAGCACCAGAAAGTTGCCAAAGGTTGCACTGGATGGGTGCGGTGAATCGGCAGGCGCACCGATGCCTTGCGTTCCACAGTGCGCCGACACGTGAAAACAGCGCAAATGCCTGGCACGGCGTTTGCGTGGAAGAGGGCAGGGAAGCGACGTTCAGTCGCTCACCGAAGGGTCGCTAGGGTTCCGGTTGCACGCGCGGTGCAATGTCTGGTCCGAGAGCAACCGGCCTCAGGCGCGCACGACCGCGTCCAGGCTCCACGGCGGGACAAAAGCCCGGGAGGTTCACTTCGTTGCGAGGTGGCTTCCCAGCCTTTTGCTATTCGCTTTTTGGAGCCGAAACATGTCTGGAATCTCTTTTGCACGCCTTTCACGGCGTTGGTATCGGCGCGCTTGCGCGGGCTTCCTGGGGGCCTTGCTGCTCGCGGGTGGCCTGGGCGCATCGCGGCCTGCAATGGCCGAGGTCAAGGTCGGCGTGTCCGACTGGCCGGGCTGGGTGGCCTGGTACGTGGCCGAGCAGAAAGGCTTCTTCAAGAAGCAGGGCGCGGACGTCAAGCTCGTCTGGTTTGCCAACTACACCGACTCCATCGCCGCGCTCTCTTCGGGCCAGCTCGACGCCAATTCGCAGACCTGGTCTGACACGCTCGGGCCGCTGGCCAAGGGACTGCCGCTGAAGGCCGTGCTGGTCAACGACAACTCGGCCGGCAACGATGCGCTGGTGGTGAGCGCGAAGATCAAGTCCTTCGCCGACCTCAAGGGCAAGACCGTGGCGCTGGAGCAGTACAGCGTCTCGCATTTCGTGCTGGTCACGGCGCTGGCGAAGAATGGCTTGAAGGCCTCCGACGTCAAGATCACCAACCTGTCCGCGGGTGACGCGGCGGCCGCCTTCATGACCGGCCGCGTCGATGCGGCCGTCGTGTGGAACCCGTGGATCGACCAGATCACGCGCAGCGGCAAAGGTCGTGCGCTGTTCACCTCGAAGGACATGCCGGGCCTGGTGCCCGACCTGCTGGTGGCACAGGACAAGGCCATCCAGGGCAAGCGCAAGGACTTGGTCGGCATGATCCGCGCCTGGTTCGACACCGAGCGATTCATCCGCGAGCACCCGGAAGAAGCGGCCGCGATCATGGCCAAGGTGGTCAGCATGAAGCCGGCCGACTACAAGGTCTTCCTGCCGGGCACCCGCTTCTTCGACGCCGCCACCAACAAGCTCGCACTCGATGCAGGGCAGGGCGCTTCGCTGCAGGCGGTGACGCCCACCATCGCGGCCTTCCTGCTCGAACACAAGCTGATCGACGGCAAGCCCGATGCGGCGCGCGGCGTGGACGCCAGCCTGCTGGCCGACGCGCTCAAGTAAGGCGGTCGAGATGAGCCAGAACCCCGGCCCCTTGCCGGAGGCACCACCGTTGCCGCCGACCCTGCGCGCGTTGCGCCAGCCCTGGTGGGGCGTGCGCAGCGCCATCCCGATGCGCCGCACCGCCGTGCTGGTGGGCCTGGGCCTCTTGTTGCCGCTGCTGGCCTGGGGCCTGCTCGCGGCCAGCGGCTGGGTCGAGCCCGTCTTCATGCCTGGCCCCTGGCAGGTGCTTCAACGACTGCACGGCTGGTACGTCGATGATGCCCTCCTGGGCGACATCGGCATCAGCACCCTGCGCGTGGTGGCGGGCTGGGCGCTGTCGGCGCTGCTTGCGCTGCCGCTGGGCCTGGCGATCGGCAGCTTCCGCAGCATGCAGGCGCTGCTGGAGCCGCTGACCGATTTCATCCGCTACATGCCGGCGGTGGCCTTCATTCCGCTGGTGATGGTGTGGGTGGGCATCGACGAAGGCGCCAAGATCGCGATCATCTTCATCGGCACCTTCTTCCAGATGGTGCTGATGGTGGCCGAGGACGTGCGGCGCGTGCCCATGGCGCAGATCGAGGCCGCGCAGACCATGGGCGCGAGCCGCGCGGAAGTGATCGCGCTCGTCATCGTTCCCGCCGCCAAGCCCGCGCTGCTCGACACCTTGCGCGTCACCATGGGCTGGGCCTGGACCTACCTCGTGGTGGCCGAGCTGGTGGCTGCGAGTTCGGGGCTGGGCTTCTCGATCCTGAAGGCCCAGCGCTTCCTGCAGACCGACAAGATCTTCGCCGGCATCCTGCTGATCGGGCTCATCGGCCTCGCGATCGACCAGTCGATGCGCTGGGCGCACCGGCGCGCCTTTCCCTACCTGCACGCGAGGCGCTGAGCCATGGACATGCAAGTCACACCCAAGTTGCCCAAGCTGCGCGTTCGCGGCGCATGGAAGTTCTTCGGCACCGACACCACCGGCCCCGCCGCGCTGCAGAACGCGCACCTGGACATCGCCGACAACGAGTTCGTCACGCTCGTGGGCGCCTCGGGCTGCGGCAAGTCCACGCTGCTGCGCGCCCTGGCCGGGCTGGAGCCGCACAGCGCCGGCGAGATGCTGTGCGACGGCGCGCCGATCGAAGGCCCCGGTCCGCAACGCGCCATGGTGTTCCAGCACTACAGCCTCTACCCCTGGCTCACGGTGATCGAGAACATCAAGTTCTGCCGCCGGCTGCAGGTGCATACCCGCGAGCGCACCAGCGCCGACGTGGAAGCCGCCTCCGGCCGCGCCGATGCGCTGCTGCGTCTCATGGGCCTGTGCCACGTCGAGAACGCCTACCCCGGCCAGCTCTCGGGCGGCATGCAGCAGCGCGTGGCCATCGCGCGGGCGCTGATGGGCCGGCCGCAGATCCTGCTGATGGACGAGCCCTTCGGCGCCCTCGACGCGCAGACCCGCGAGGTGATGCACGACCTGATCCTGCATGTGCACCGGCTGGAGCGCAGCACCATCGTCTTCGTCACGCACGACGTGGAGGAGGCGATCTACCTCGGCCAGCGCGTGGTGCTGATGGCGCCGCGGCCGGGGCGCATCGACACCGTCTACCCGGTGCCGCTGCCCGACGCGCGCACGCAGGACATGAAGCTCGCGCCTGAGTTCCTGGCCCTCAAGCGCGAGGTGCTCACGCGCATCCGCGCGACCTCGGGCATGCAGACCGATTTCGAGTTGCTCGAAAAGCTCTCGCATGCCGCCTCCACCGACCTCGCGCCCGAGCCGGGCGGCCTTTCTTCATGAATGAAACGGAGACCCCGATGACCGATATCGACAACACTGCCGCGCCCGATCCGACGGCGCACGCCCCCGTCGACGCCGTGCCCCACTGGCGCAGCTTCGCCGCCAAGCTGCCTGCCGACCGTGTGCTGTGGAGCGAAGTGCTGCCCGGCGGCAGCCACTGGAGCTGGCGCGTCTCGCGCGGCACCGCGCTGCGCTTCGTGGCGATGGGTGAGCGCGCCAACTGTTCGGTGCTGCTCTATGCAGCGCACGACAAGCTCGAGCGCTACAGCATGCCCGACACCTGCAAGGCGCTGCACACCGCGCACTTCACGCGCGGCCATGTGCTGATGAGCGACATGGGCCGTGCCATGGCTTCGATCACGCACGACACCCTGGGTTGGCACGACCCCTTCGGCGGCCTGCTCGATGCCGCGCGGCTGCGCGAGAAGCACGGCGAGCAGCGCTACGAGACGCACCGCAACGCGATGTACCGCGCGGGCCGCGACGGCCTCTTGATCGAGATCGGCAAGCACGGCATGTCCGCGCGCGACCTCATCACGCCCGTCAACCTGTTCAGCCAGGTCGCGGTCGATGCCGAGGGCCACTTCGGCTTCAACGCCGGCCAGCGTGTCGAGGGCCATGCGGTCGAGCTGCGCTGCGAGATGGATGTGATCGTTGCCGTGTCTACCGCGCCGCATCCGCTCGATCCGCGCCTGGGCTACGCGCCGGGCAAGGTGGGCATCGCCGCCTGGCGCTCCGGTGCCGCACCGGCCGACGACTTCTGCCGCGACTTTCGTCCCGAGTGCGCGCGTGCGCTGCACAACGCGGATGTCTTCGCGATCTCCTGAACCTTCAGCCCTTGCAGCCCCATGACCACCACCGCTTCCATCCCTTCATCCGCCCAGCGCCTGCAGGAAAGCGCGCTCGATCCGGCCCGCGCCGTGCTGCGCCATCGCCAGCCTGCCGGGGAACCCTGGCTCGGAGAAATCCGCGCCGGCCAGACCGTGCGCATCGTCGACCTCGAAGGCAACCAGGCCGCCGACGTGCTGTTCTACAACCGCCACGACGTCGCCGAGCACTACAGCGCCAGCGACACGCTGCTGCGCCAGGGCGGCATCTACCTCACCACCGGCTCGGTGCTGGTGTCCAGCGAAGGCCGGCCGATGCTGACCGTCGTGGCCGACACCTGCGGCCGGCACGACACGCTGGGCGGCGCCTGCGCGGCCGAGAGCAACACGGTGCGCTATGCGCTGCAGAAGAAGTTCATGCACTCCTGCCGCGACAACTTCCTGACCGCGTTGATCCAAGCCGACATCGGCCTCGGGAAGCGCGACCTCGTGCCGAACATCAACTTCTTCATGAACGTGCCGGTCACGCCCGAAGGCGGCCTGCGCTTCGACGACGGCATTTCCGGCCCCGGAAAGTACGTGGAGCTGCGCGCCGAGATGGACGTCTGGATGCTGGTGTCCAACTGCCCGCAGCTCAACAACCCGTGCAACGCCTACAACCCGACGCCGGTGGAATTCATCGTGTGGGACCGGGCTGATACCGCCGACTGATCGACCCTCTTCACCGCGCCGCCAGGCGCCGCTGCGGGACGACCCGCAGTGCCCGTTTTCCGCGGCAGGACGACCTGCCACGACGGAATCCGTCCCATGCCTTCGCCATCCGTTTCCATCCCGGGCGCAGCCGCTGCCGTGGCCCGTTTCGACACCGTCCTGGTGGCCAACCGCGGCGCCATCGCCTGCCGCATCATCCGCACCCTGCGAGCGCTGGGCCTGCGCTCGGTGGCCGTGTACTCGGAGGCCGATGCCGATTCGGCCCACGTGGCGCAGGCCGACCTGGCCGTCTGCATCGGCCCGGCGCCGGCGGCAGAGAGCTATCTCGATGCGGAGCGCATCCTGGTCGTCGCGAAGGAAACCGGCGCCGGCGCTATCCATCCCGGCTACGGTTTCCTGTCCGAGAACGCCGGTTTCGCGCAGGCCTGCGAGGACGCAGGCATCGCCTTCATCGGCCCGACACCCGAACAGATGCGCGCCTTCGGCCTGAAGCACACGGCCCGCGCATTGGCCGAAGCGCACGGCGTGCCGCTGCTGCCGGGCAGCGGCCTGCTGGGCGACCTGGAAGCCGCGCGTGCGGAGGCCGCGCGCATCGGCTATCCGGTCATGCTCAAGAGCACGGCGGGTGGTGGCGGCATCGGCATGCGGCTGGTCCGCAGCGAGGTCGAGCTGGCGTCCGCATTCGAAGCGGTGGCGCGCCTCGCGCGTGCGAACTTCAAGGATGCCGGCCTGTTCCTCGAGAAGTTCGTCGAGCGCGCACGCCATGTGGAGGTGCAGCTCTTCGGCAACGGCCGCGGCGATGTGGTCGCACTCGGCGAGCGCGACTGCTCGGCCCAGCGCCGCAACCAGAAGGTCATCGAGGAAACACCGGCGCCCGGGCTCGATGCGGCCACGCGCACGCAACTGCTCGAAACCGCCAGCCGGCTCGGCCGCGCCGTCGGCTATCGCTCGGCCGGCACGGTGGAGTTCGTGCTCGATGCCGACAGCGGCGCCTTCTACTTTCTCGAGGTCAACACCCGCCTGCAGGTGGAGCACGGCGTGACCGAGCAGGTCACGGGCATCGACCTCGTCGCATGGATGGTGCGGCTGGCGCGCGGCGACGACTTCGAACTCGCGGCGCCGGTGCCGCGCGGCGCGTCGATCCAGGTGCGGCTCTATGCCGAGGACCCGGCGCGCAACTTTCAGCCCAGCGCCGGCCTTTTGACCGAGGTGCGTTTTCCGCCCGATGTGCGCGTCGAGACCTGGGTCGGCGCGGGCAGCGAGGTGCCGTCGCACTACGACCCGATGATCGCCAAGCTGATCGTCACCGGCACGGACCGCGCGGATGCCGTGGCGAAGCTGCAGGCCGCCCTGCGGGGCACGCGCCTTGCCGGCATCGAGACCAACCTGCGGTACTTGCGCGCAGTGGTGGCGACGGACGACTTCGTGCAGGGCCGCATCGTGACCCGCTCGCTGGCGGATTTCGACCATCGCCCGAACGCCATGGAGGTGCTGGAGCCCGGCGTGCAGACCTCCGTGCAGGACTGGCCCGGCCGCACCGGCTACTGGGACGTCGGCGTGCCGCCCTCGGGCCCGATGGACGACCTGGCGCTCCGGCTTGCCAACCGGCTCGTCGGCAATCCCGAAGGCGCCGCCGCGCTCGAATGCACGCTGGGCGGACCCGCGCTGCGTTTTCACAGCGATGCAGTCATCGCGCTGTGCGGTGCGCGGATGCCGGCCGTGCTCGATGGCATGGCACTGGCGCCCTGGGCCTCGCACCGCGTCAAGGCCGGCAGCGTGCTGCGGCTGGGCGCGATCGCGGTTTCGCCCGCCGAAGGCGGCGGCAGCCGCGCCTACCTGGCGGTGCGCGGCGGCATCGACGTGCCGCGCTATTTGGGCAGCCGCGCCACTTTCACGCTGGGCCAGTTCGGCGGCCACGCGGGCCGCACGCTGCGCGCGTCGGACATGCTGCATGTGGGCGACGAGGCGGTTGACGAACCGGTGGCCGCGCTGTCGCCGCAAGCCATTCCGGTCCATGCCGGCGGCCCTCGCGCCTGGGACATCGCGGTGCTCTACGGCCCGCACGGCGCCCCGGATTTTTTCACCGATGGCGACATCGACACCTTCTTCGCCACCGACTGGGAGGTTCACTACAACTCCAGCCGCACCGGCGTGCGCCTGATCGGTCCGAAGCCCGTGTGGGCGCGCCGCGACGGCGGCGAGGCGGGCCTGCATCCCTCCAACATCCATGACAACGCCTACGCCGTCGGCGCCATCGACTTCACCGGCGACATGCCGGTGATCCTCGGGCCGGACGGCCCCAGCCTCGGCGGCTTCGTCTGTCCGGCGGTGGTGGTCGCGGCGGAGCGTTGGAAGCTGGGCCAACTGCGTGCCGGCGATGCGGTGCGGTTTCGCTGCGTCACGCAGGACGAGGCGGCCCGGCTGCAGGCGCAGCAGGACCGCTGGGTGCAGGCGCTCTCGGGGCCGGAGCCGGCGCAGCACATCACGATCGGGCCGCGGCCGACAGCGCGCGACCTGGGCTCGCCGATCCTGCGCGAACGCGCCGCCGGGCCCGGCCGTCCCGCGCTGGTCATGCGCCAGGCCGGCGACCGCTATGTGCTGGTGGAACTGGGCGAACTGCAACTGGACATCGCGCTGCGCATGCGCATCCATGCGCTGCATGCCGCGCTGCAGGCCCGCGCGCTCGATGGCGTGATCGACCTCACGCCCGGCATCCGTTCGCTGCAGGTGCACTTCGATCCGCGCCGGCTCGCGCGCACCGCGCTGCTCGATGCGATCGTTGAGGCGGACGACGCGCTCGGCGACACCGACGACCTCGTCGTGCCGTCGCGCACCGTGCATCTGCCGCTCTCGTGGGACGACAGCGCCACGCGGCTGGCCATCGAGAAATACATGCAGTCGGTGCGCCCGGATGCGCCCTGGTGTCCGAGCAACATCGAGTTCATCCGCCGCATCAACGGGCTCGACAGCATCGAGGAGGTGCAGCGCATCGTCTTCGATGCGAGCTACCTGGTGCTCGGGCTGGGCGACGTGTACCTGGGTGCACCGGTGGCCACGCCGCTCGATCCACGGCACCGGCTGGTCACGACCAAGTACAACCCCGCGCGCACCTGGACGCCCGAGAACGCGGTGGGCATCGGCGGTGCCTACATGTGCGTCTACGGCATGGAGGGGCCCGGCGGCTACCAGTTCGTCGGCCGCACGCTGCAGATGTGGAACCGCTGGCGCGACGCGCAGAGCGGCGCGGCCGATTTCGAGGCCGGCAAGCCCTGGCTGCTGCGCTTCTTCGACCGCATCCGCTTCTATCCGGTGAGCGAGAGCGAGCTGCTGCAGATCCGCCGCGACGCGCCGGCCGGGCGCTATCCGCTGCGCATCGAAGAGGGCACTTTCGGCATGCGCGAGTACCGCGGCTTTCTCGATGCGCATGCAACGGAGATTGCCGCCTTTCGGGAGTGCCAGCGCAGCGCCTTTGCCGGCGAGCGCGAGCGCTGGCGCGCGCTCGGCCAAGCCGAGCATGTGGACGAGTCGCCGCTCTCGACATCCGCAACGTCGGACGCCGAAGACCTGCCTGGCGGCGCCTCTGTCGTTCGCACCCAGGTGCCCGGCAGCGTGTGGCGGGTGCTGGTCGAGGAGGGCGATGCGGTGGCCGAGGGCGACACGCTCGTGGTGGTCGAGTCCATGAAGATGGAATTCGCAGTGACGGCCCCGTGCGCCGGACGCGTCTGGCGCATTGCCTGCCGTGAAGGCGCGGCGGTCGGCGCGGGGCAGGAGGTGGCCGTCGTGGTGGACAGGGGAGGGGCATGAAGCACGAGACCTGATGCATCCATCCATTCCGCTTTCGTTTCTTCCTTTCCTCCTTTTCCACTGCTCACGAGGCCTGCTCATGTCCAACCCCGCATTCCGCGTTCGTTCGTTCCACCTGTTGACTGCCTGCCTAGCGCTCGCCTCTGCCGCGCAGGCCGGCGCGCAAGAAGCCCCGCCCGCCGACAAGCCGAGTCCGCCCTACACGCTGACGGCGCACATCGACCTGGTCTCGCGCTACGTGCTGCGCGGCGCCACCTCCACCTACGGCAACAGCACACCGTTGGGCAATGCGGGTGCCGATGCGCCCGAATCCTCCAAGGGCGCGGTGCAGTGGGGCGTGGACTGGGTGCACGAGAGCGGCTGGAGCCTCGGCTACTGGGCGTCGACGGTCAACTACTCCTACCGCCAACTCGGCCGTTCGTACGGCGACCGCAGCATCACGGCCTTCCAGAGAGGCAAGTCGATCGAGAACGACTTCTACGGCGCCTACAGCGGCAAGATCGTCGGCGACCTCGGCTACACCGTGGGGCTGACCGGCTACTACTACGTCAACGGCAAGAATGCCAACGCGCTGGAAACCAAGCTCGGCCTGAGCTACGGCCCCGTGAGCTTCAACGCGCAGACCTTGCTCGACGACGTGGTCTGGGGCAACAAGGGCGATACCTACTGGACGCTGGTCTACACCGCGCCGCTGCCGCACGACATCACCTTCACCGCCACGCTGGGCGCGTACACCTACAAGAAGGAGGGCAAGTACCTGGGCACCACGGACACGTTCAACGGCGCGGCCTGCGGGCCCGGGGCCGCCTTCGTCGTCAACGGCTGCTATGCGGGCAACACGCCCGTGGGCAGCGCCTTGCGGCACCTGACCCTGGCGCTGTCGGCGCCGATTCCGGGCACGCCGCTCACGGCTTCGGCGCAATGGATCGTCGGCGGCGACAACCGCTTCGGCGTGCGCCAGAAGAACCAGTGGCTCGCATCGGTCGCCTATGGGTTCTGACAATCAGAAGTTGTGCGAGATGCCGAACTGCAGCCCGCGCGCCGCACGGCCCGGCGTGCTGGCCGGTGACGAATCGGCCACCACGTAGGCCGCATTGCCCCGGTTGCGCACAAGCGAATAGGTGCCGTAGAGCGCGGTGCGCTTGCTCAGGTAGTGCACATAGCCGACGGCGTACTGCGTCGCGTCGTCGTTGTCCAGGCCCGGCCCCGAGCGGTTGGAGCGCGCGACCGACACCTTGATCACGCCCGGGCCGACCGGCACGCTCACGCCCAGCATCGCGTTGACCTGCTTGTCGCCCTCGGTCTTCTGGCGGTAGTAGTTCGCATAGAGCTTCGCAAGTCCGAAGTCGTAGGTGCCGCCCAGCGTCGCCACGGTGTAGTCGTTGGCGCCGACCGGCGTCACGCCGTAGGCCGCCGCGACATCGATCGTGCTGTTCGTCCAGCCCACGCGCCCGCCCCGGTAGCGTGCGCCGTCCTCGCCTTCGGGCAGGGCGTACATCGCCTGGCCGTAGAAGCCGCCCAGGCCCTTGGGAAGGAAGTAGCCCACGGAGTTGTTGGCCCGCGCCAGCGTGCGCGCGCCGTCGAGGCCGAAGGGCCAGCCTTCGACGATGTTGGCCGAGCCGCCGACGCCCACGGTGCCGAAGGGCGAGAACTGCGAGATGTTCCAGAAGGTGGGCGTGTAGTCGCGTCCCAGCCGAAGTTCGCCGAAGCTGTTGTGCGACAGGCTCAGCGTGGAGCGCCGGTGTAAGCCCGTGCCCTGGATTTCGCCGGTGTCGGGCAGCAGCGCCATCTCGAGCCAGAAGCTCGCGGCGAGGCCACCGCCCAAGTCTTCCGTGCCGCGAAAGCCCAGGCGGCTGGGGAAGATGTTGCCGCCCTGGTCCATCGACTTGACGGAGCGGCCGTCGCTCTTCGTGTAGGTGATGTTCATGTCCAGCGTGCCGAATATCTGCACGCTCGATTGCGCCGTAGCGCTCGCGCCGGCGGCGATGCAGATCGCGCCGGTGACGGCGTGCGGCAGCCGGCGGCGAATGCGAAAGGGAAGGGTGGTGATCCTCATGCGTGTCTCCTCGTTGTAGAAATAAGAAATGGCGTGCGTCGGCACACGGCGCCTGCATTGCAGGCACCGCGGCGTGGGAACTTCGGGAAAAAGAGGGGGCGCCGCGTTTAGCCGCGCCGGGGCACCGTCAGTCGATGCGGATGTTCTTGGCCTTGATCAGCCGGCCCATCGCTTGCGCCTCGCGCTCGACGGCGGCTGCCGCTTCTCCGGGCGTGCTGCCGATGGGATCGAGGCCCGCTTCGTTGATGAGCTTCACCATCTCGGGCGAATGCGTGATGGCGACGATCTCCTTGTGCAGGCGCTCCACGACGGCCGGGGGCGTCTTGGCGGGCACCCAGAAGCCCAGCCAGGTGAACACCTCGACGCCCGGATAGGTTTCGGACAGCGTGGGCACGTCGGGCGCCGCCGGGCTGCGCTTGCTGCCCGTGTAGGCCAGCGCCTTGAGCCGCCCCGACTTGATGTTGGCCAGCGCCGAGACCGGCGGCTCGAAGCCCAGCTGCACCTGGCCGCCGAGCAGGTCGGGTGCGGCGCTCTGCTTGTAGGGCACGTGCAGCAGTTCGATACCGGCGGCCTCCTGGAACAGCTCGAAGCCCAGGTGCGAGGTGGTGCCGGAGCCGTACGAGGCAAAGGAGATCTTGCCCGGCTCCCGCTTGGCCAGCGCGACCAGTTCGGGGATGTTCTTCGCCGGCACCGCGCTGTTGGCCACGATGAACGAGCCGCCCTTGAGCGCCTGCGTGACGGGTACGAGGTCGTGCTTGGCGTCGTAGGGCATCTTCGAGAGCAGGAACGGTGTCATCGTGAACGGGTTGCTCGTCGAGAACAGGATCGTGTAGCCGTCGGGCGCCGCCTTGGCCACCGCGTCGGTGCCGATGGAGGCCAGCGCGCCGGGCCGGTTCTCGACCACCACCGGCGTCTGCAGCGCGCGGCCGAGCCGGTCGGCATAGGCGCGCGCGAAGATGTCGGAGCCGACCCCCACGGGCGTGGGCGTGATGATCCGGATCGGCCGCGATGGCCAGGGTGCGCCCTGGCCCCACGCGGGTGCGAAGGTGCTCGATGCGGCCAGCACGGCGACTGTGGCAAGCAGCGAGTGGATGAGTTTTTTCTTCATGGTTTGTCTCCGGTCTTTCTTGTATTCGGGGGCGATGCTCAGGCGACGTCGCTGGGCAGCGGCGGGTAGTCCGTGCCGTCCAGGCCCGGCACCGTCACCCGCCCGGGGTCGTTGCCGTTCGCCTGCAGCTGCTCGACGGCGTAGTCGGTCACGCAGCCCGAGAGCAACTGGCGCGGGTCTTCGAGCACGACGCGCAGCCGCGTGTTCAGCGCGCGCCAGTCGTCCGGCCCGGCGATGGCCGGCATCTCGCCGACCGCGCGCGTGTCCGCATCGAGCACCGGGCGCACGGTCGACGTGGGCTCGTAGCGTGGGTAGCCGTCGTACATCAGCGCGCCGAGTTCGCTCACCGCGCGCGTGTGGGCCCAGAGCTGGCGCATCGGCGTCTCGAACGCGCGGAGCGCTGCGATGTCGGTGGCAGCGCCAGGTGCGAACTCGCCCGCGTGCGGCGCGATGAAGAGCCGGTCGAGCGAGAGCGTGTGGCGCGAGGCGCCGAGGATCATGGCGGCCACCGAGTTGGTGGTCCAGGTCACGCCGGCGGTCGGCCGGCCCTGGCGCCCGATGACCAGCGCCATGGCCCGCGACCAGTCGATGGCATGGCGGTCGAGCCAGCCGATCACCCGGTGGCTGATGTCCATGCCGACCAGGAAGAAGGTCGCGATCATCACGGCGTTCATCGGCACCGTGGCGCCGACGGCGGAGCCCGAACCCTCGAGGTAGTGCGTGCGCATGTCCTCGGGCGTGAAGAGCGTGGGCTGTTCCAGCACGCGTTCCAGGTAGCGCTCGGTCAGCACGCAGGAGTAGTGCACCAGTTCGGCGATCTTCTGCTCGCGCCCCCGGTAGGCCGGCACCGCGATCGTGTCGCGCCACAGCGCCACCGAGTTGGCTTCGCGGGCGATGCGTGTGGCCACCAGCAGCCGCTCGGCCTCCTTGCGCCACAACGGTCCTTCGGGATCGACCAGCCGCATCTTGAGGATCGATGCCACCGCCGGACCGTGGTGCGAGATGCCGGCCAGCTCCTTGAAGCCGCGCGTGGAGAGGCGAAAGCCTTGCACCTCGGGGTCGCGGCCGTTGCCGGGGAACAGCACCACGTCCGCGCTGGTGGCCACGATGAGCGGATCGCCCGCGGTGGCGGCGCCGGTCAGCGCGGCGAGGTTCGCGCCGATGCCCTGCGGGCCTCCCGTGTAGGTTTCGAAGAGCCGCAGCAACTCGGGGCTCTGGTGACTCTGGGGCGATGAAGGGGGCTGGTTCATGCGGATTTCTCCTTGCCTGCGCCGAGGTCGAGGCGGTACACGCGGCTCGGCGTGCGAAACCGCACCTCGCCGCTCAGGCTGTTCGTGACCACGAGGTAGCGCCGGTCTTCCGCCTCGAAGCAGGTCGCGTCGGTGCCGCCGGATGTCGGGAATTCGCCGATGGGCACCATGCGCCCGTCCTGCATGCGGGAGATGGTCGACTGCAGCCGCGGAATCGGCGCCTCGCGCGTGCCGTGCAGGAAGTTGATCTGCACCAGCCGGCCGCCGTCCGGCGTTGGAATCCAGTCGAACTCGCGGCCTCCGGGGCCGCTGAGCACCTGGTGCGGCACGAAGCGGCCGTCGGTCCAGCGAAAGAGCACGGTTTCTTCATGCAGGCAGGCGAATGCCAGCCAGGTGACGCCCTGCGTCTCGAAGCAGCAGAAGGCGCGCCCGCTCTTGCCGTCCAGTTCCTGGAAGGGTTCGAAGGCATCGCCGTTCCAGCGCAGCAGCTGCGAAGGCACTGCATGGTCGGCATAGGCCAGCAGCTTCTGGCCGTCGACCTCGAAGAAGGCCCAGTTGTAGCCCCAGCCCGAACGCACCGTCTGGCGCTTGGCGAAGCGCTCGCCGTCCCATTCGAAGATGCACGATTCGGCGCCGGGCGCGAGCGGCGTGTCGCCGTGGGTGACGCCCTGCGCGAGCGCGAGGAAATGCCGCCGCCCGATCTCGAAATGGACCCACTGCTTGGCGGCCGAGGTCGGGATGCGCTGGAAGATCTCGAAGCGGCCGTCCACCAGCTCGAAGATCGTCGAATGCGTGTCCAGGGCATACGGGCCCGAGCCGGTGCGCAGGCTGGCGGTGGCAAGGAAGGCGCGCGTGCCGATGCGAAAGAACTCCGCGTCTTCGCCGCCCGGCACCGGAAGGCGCGCGTGTTCGACGAACTGCTCGCCTTCCCAGCGGTAGACCAGCGCGTCCACGTCGCTGTTGCCCAGCGTCATCTGAGCGGGCTGGCCGGCAATGTCCTGCGCGAGTTGCGGCACCACGAGGTAGCGGGAGCCGTCGTGCTCGAAGACCTCGGCGGCGCGCGCGCCCGAGGTGTCGAGTTCCTGGATGCAATACATGAGGGAAGCAGCCATGGTTCAGAAGCCGAACAGGCGTGCGGGGTTGTCGGCCAGTACCTTGCGGCGCGCGGTCGCATCGGGAATCCAGTCGGCCAGCAGGTTCAGCAGCTCGCCGGTGTCGCGCCCGCCCTCGGGAATGTGCGGCCAGTCGCTGCCCCAGATGACCCGGTCGGGCACGGCCTCCACGATGGCCTGCGCGAGCGGCCGGAGGCGCGCGTAGTTGCCGTCCTTCGCGAGACGGTACGGACCCGACAGCTTGAACCAGCCGCGCCCGTCGGCCACGGCGCGCAGCAGGCGATCGAAGTCGGCGCGGGTGAGGCCGTCGCTCTCCAGCATGTAGCCCATGTGGTCGATCACGAAGTCCGATTCGAGGTCGGGCAGCACCGGAATCAGGTCGCGCACCACCCAGCCCGGCGTGTAGAACTGGACGTGCCAGCCCAGCGCCGCGATGCGCCGGATGCTGCGCTCGATGTAGGCGTGCAGCTCGGCCGTGGGCAACTGCGCACGCAGGAACAGGTCGAGCCGCAGCGCACGCACGCGGCGCGTGTGCATCGCGCGAAGCGCTTCCTCGGACACCTCGTCCGTCACCATCGCGACGCCGCGCGCACGGTCGCCGACGGCGTCCAGCGCATCGAGCATGCAGCGGTTGTCGGTGCCGTAGAAGCTGGGCTGCACGATCACGAAGCGTTCGATGTCGAGCACGCCCAGCGCGCGCCGCAGCTGCGCGAGGTTGCCGTCCGGCAGCGTGTAGTGCGGATGCTCGACATGCGGGTACGGCTCGGTGGGGCCGAAGACATGCACGTGCGAATCGCAGGCACCGGCGGGCACCTCGAAGGCCGCGCGGGTGAGGGTCTGCGCATCGCGCATGGGCTTGGGCTTGGAAGTCAGGATCTCGTGGGTCATGGTCGAGCGGTGGCGGGAGAAAAAGTGAAGACGAAAGAGAAAGGAATTCAGTCGAGCTTGATGCGACCGCTTGCGAGCAGTGCACGCAGGCGCTCGATCTCGCCGGCGACGGTGCGCTGCATTTCCGCGGGGTCGCCCGATGCGGGCTCGAAGCCCTGCACCGCCAGGGCCTCGCGAAGCTTCGGGCTGGCCAGCGTGCTTTGCCAGGCGCGCAGGACCTCCTGCCTCCTGGCGGGCGGCGTGCCGGCGGGCAGCACGAAGCCGACCCAGGAGCGGTACTGGTAGGTGCGCAAGGCGGGCAGGCCGGTCTCGGCATAGCTCGGAACCTGCGGCAGCATCGACCAGCGTTGAGACGACGTGGCTGCCAGGGCGCGCACCCTGCCGCTCTGCACCAGCGGGACGATGGGCGCGGTGGCGTAGAGCATCAGGTCCACTTCGCCGCTCGCCAGCGCGCTCATCACCTGGGCCTCGCCCTTGTACGGGATGTGGCGGACGTCGATGCCGAGCGTGTGCAGCAGCTCCTCGCTCTGCAGGTGCAGGCTGGTGCCGATGCCGAAGGAGCCGTAGGTGAGCTCACCCGGATGAGCCTTTGCGTACCTCACCAGCTCTGCCATGTCGGCCACCGGCAGGCCGGCGCGCACTGCCACCACGCCGGCGTTGGTCGCGGCGATGCCCAGGGCATCGAAATCGGTCAGCGGGTCGTAGCCGGGCGCCTTGTCGACCACCGGATTGACCGAGGCGATGGACGGCGACACCGCGATCAGCGTGTGGCCGTCGCGCGGTGCGCGCAAGGCGGCCTGCACGCCGATCTTGCCCGCCGCGCCCAGGCGGTTGTCGACCACCACGGGGTGGCCGAGCGCGGCCGACAGCTCGGGGGCGACGAGCCGCGCGACACGGTCGATGGAGCCGCCGGGCGGCGCGGGCACGATGATCGTGGAGACCTGCGACGCGGCGGTGGCACAGGCCGCGCCGAGGACGAGGCCCGCCGCAAGAAGCAGGGCCCGCAATTCAGGCCCCGCGCGCATGCGGTGTCTCCGCGGCAGGGGACGCATGGCTGGCCAGCGCGCCGCGCACCCGCTCGTGCATCGCGGTGAGCAGTACGTCGGTGTCGATCCCCGTCATGAGGAAGGGCGCCGCGCCGCGCGCGAGCAGCTCGGCGTTCAGGGCCGCGTCGGCGATGCCGCCGATCGACAGCGGCGTGCCGGCACGCGCGCAGGCCGCGAGTGCGGTGTTCAGTGCCTGCTGCACCAGCGGATGGCGATAGTCGCCCGGCACGCCGAGCTCCGCGCTCAGGTCGTTGCAGCCGATGCTCACCAGGTCCACGCCGGGCACCCGCGCGATCGCCTCGGCGTTCTCGATGCCCAGCGGGCTCTCGATCAGCACGTTGACGACCACGGCATCGTTGGCCAGGCGGTAGGTCTCGGCTGCCGGAAGCCGGCGGTAGCCGAACTGCGGCAGGGCGGCGATGGCCGAGCGGTGGCCGTGCGGCGGAAAGCGGCAGGCTGCCGCCAGGTCGGCGGCCTGCGCGGCGGTCTCGACGCGCGGAAAGATGAGGCCCGATGCGCCCGCGTCGAGCAACCTGCCGATGGCGCCGTACTCGCGCTCGGGCACACGCACCAGCGCCATGAGGCCGAGGTCGTGCGCCGCGGCGCAGATCGCGCCGGCCGCATCGAGCGGGATGGTGCTGTGTTCCAGGTCGACCCAGATCGCGTGGTGGCCGCTGGCCTTGGCCAGCCGGGCGACGTCGGGCGTGCGCGCCATGCGGATGCCGAAGGCCGTCAAGGGCTCGCCGCGAACCAGCCCCTGGATCAGCGGGTGGCCCTGGAAGGGCTTGGATGCAGGGTGCTCCTGCGGCTTGTCTCTGCTTGTCATGCAGGCATCGTAGGCAAGCTGTCTTATATTTGGAAATACCGTTTGTTGTCGGTTTTCAATACCTGAGAGATATCATGGAATTGCGCCATCTCCGCTACTTCGTGGCGGTTGCCGAGGAGCTCAACTTCACGCGCGCCGCGCAGCGCCTGCACATTGCGCAGCCGCCGCTGAGCGTGCAGATCCAGGCGCTCGAAGAGGAGCTGAAGGTCCGGCTGCTCGAGCGCGACAAGCGGCGCGTGTTCCTCACGCAGGCGGGGCGCCATTTCCTCGAGCGGGCGCGCGGCATCCTGCGCGACGTGGAAACGGCCAAGGGCGAGGCGCAAAGCGCGGCGTCGGGCGAAGTGGGGAGCATCGCGCTGGGTTACACGGCGTCCTCGATGCTGTCGCCGGCCATGCCCGGCGCCATTCTTCGCTTCCGGCAATTGCACGCGCGGGTGGTGCTGACGCTGAAGGAAATGACCTCGCTGGAGCAGCTCGATGCGGTGCACGGGCGGAGCCTCGACATCGCCGTGCTGCGCCGCCCGAACGTCGAGATACCGACCGGCATCACCGTCGAGGAGTGGTACCAGTCGCCGCTCACGGCCGTCGTGCCGCGCGATCACCGGCTCAGCGGCAAACCACTGCGAATCGCCGACCTGCGCGACGAACCGCTGGTGATGTATCCGCGCAATGCCGGCATCGGGCTCTACTGGAAGGTGCAGGACCTGTGCGCCAAGGCGGGCTTCCGGCCGCGCATGGTGCAGGAGGCGCGCGAGGCATCGACCATCGCGGGGTTGGTCGCTGCCGGCGTGGGCATCGCGCTGGTGCCGGGCGACACGCGCTGCATCCAGCTGGACGGCGTCGTCTACCAGACGGTGCTCGACAAGGAGGCCGTGTCCAGTCTTTACCTGGCGCACCGGCAGGCGGACCCGAATCCGTATGTCGACCTGTTGCTCAAGGAGCTTCGTGCGGCTTTGAAGCGCGGAACCGTGCGCAGAGCGAAACGCCGCAGCGCGTAGCGGCGACGGCACTGCGTATGTTCTTCATGCCTGCCGCATGTAGCTTGAACAGGGCGATGAACGGGGTCCCGGGCAATTCACACCCTTTGCGCGATTCGCACAATGGCGTCGTAGATCTCGTTCTCAGCATCGACGGGATCGAATTCGCCCGCGGCGGCCGCAAACGACACGGCCTCCGCCGCGCCCAGCATCGCGCGCATCGCTGCCGGCGTGATGGGTTGTTTCGCAAACGGCTGTAGCGCGCCCCGGCACTTCACCAGGAACTCGGCCTCGAGTTCCTTCTTCAAGGCGTCGAGCTCAGGCGAGCCAGCCAGCGCAGCGCTGACACCGGGCATCTCGCGCCCCATCTCCATGACGCAGTTGACATAGGCCGCAGCAATCACCCTCGCCACGGCCGGGAGCGACTTTCCCGACGCCCGCAGGGCCTCGTCCATGAGTGCGTGCTGCCGGCTGTCGTATTCCCCGTAGAGAACGCCGAGCAGGCCGGTGCGTGTGCCGAAATGGTCATACACGACGGGCTTCGTCACCCCCGCGCGCTCCGCCAGGTAGCCCAGCGTGAGCGCATCGGTTCCTTCGCTGCGCACGATGGCCCACGCCACATCCAGGAGCTGGCGGCCGCGCTCGTCCTTGGGAAGGCGTTTCTTGGCCGCGACTTGCACAACCGGTTCTGTCTGCTTGCTTGACATCATTAATCTACCAAAGGTAACCTACGAAAAGTAGTTTACACCCAACCCCAAAGGAACCTCCATGCATGCCCTCATTGTTGTCAGCCATCCCGATTCCCAGTCCCTCACGCACGCTGTCGCGCGCTCGTTTGCCGAGGGCGTTGCCGAATCCGGCAAGCACACCACCGAGATAGCCGACATCTCTGCAGAAGGCTTCCAGGCGGCGTTCAACCAGGCCGACCGCTCCGCCTATTTTCTCCAGAAGCCCTTGCCGTCGGACATTCTGCGCGAGCAGGCGCGCATCGACCGGGCCGACGCACTCGTGCTGGTCTATCCCGTGTACTGGTGGTCGTTTCCCGGCCAACTCAAGGGCTGGATCGACCGCGTGTTCTCCAATGGATGGGCCTATGACGAGGCGCCGGACGGCACGCTCGGGAAGCGGCTCGGCCGGCTTGACGTGCACCTCATCGGCATCGGCGGTGCAGACGGGGGCACCTATGCGCGGCATGGCTACGACAAGGCAATGCGCACGCAGATCGACCATGGGATCTTCGATTTCTGCGGTGCGCGCGTCGTCACCTCGGAGTTCCTGCTCGATGTGAATGGGCAAGCTGGAGCCTCCCATATCGTCACTGCGCGGGCCCTCGGCGGCAATACGTTTGCGAGGGCGGCGTCAGGCGCTATCGATCGGTCTGAGGTTGCCGAAGAACTGCCGGGCTGAGGCGAACACAGAGGGAGTGCCTCGCGTGCAATCCGAAATGCTGCGGTCAGCAGCGCTTGGATCACCCAGGTGACAAACGATTGCAAGCTCCCTTCCCGTAGAGGTCCGGGACCGGAGAATCACTTTGTTCATCTGCGGCCAACACTGCGCAAACGGAAACTGACCGTGCTGAGCGCTGTTTCAGCACTGCCTCAGGAAATCCGCACGCCCACGGCTGTGGCGACCACGCTTGTGCGCCAGGGAATTATTGCTCGCTCGCTGCGATCATGCGGCGCCTGGAGCACAAAGGCGTCATCCGCTTGGAGCGAAAAAGGCCCTGAGGCTTCCTGAGTCCGGGGACAGCAAGTAAAGGTCTGAAGCAGGGCGGATCGCCTGCTCTTGCCGAGGGGGACCCGATGTTTCCGCCTTGCCGTCTATATCGGTTCTTGCAGGGATGCCCGCGCACAAGCCAGAAACCGCTCGATCAACGGACTGTGGACGTGGACGGTCTGATGCAGCGACGGCGCGCTGTCGGCGAGAGGGTGCTGCGCGAACCTCTGCCAATGGCCGCCGTGGCATGCCTGAAGGGCGCCTCGGCGCGGAACGCGCAGAACGACACTAATGAACCTTCACGCAAAGGTTTGCCGCTACACGCACCTTGGGAGTAACGTTATTTAACATAATGCACATTGTATTCTTTTAGTGAACCCGTCCATTCTGGGAACCGCGCAAGAAAATGCGCTCAAGACCCCATCGGGCTGACAGACGCCAGCGAAGGATCGAAATCCGCTTCCACGCGTCCAATGTCCGGCACGCGCTGATACCGCAGCACGCGATACCCGGCTTCGATCAACATCGCATCCCGGTCCGGATCGCGCCGCGCCTTGTCTTTCTGGTTTTTGTCACCGAGCTCGACCACGGCCACGACCTTGAACGAGCGATCGCAGACGACGAAGTCGGCGATCCTGCGACTGAACGTGCTGCGCGCCGCGCGTGTGCGGGCCGTGAGCAAGGCGCCGAAACTGACCTGCGGAAGCACCACGAGATCCGGCAGCGTTTGCACGAGGCGGTTGTACATCGCCTGCTCGCGCGCAGTGAGTGGCGCCCGGGCCTTGGGCTTGTCGACGAAGTTGCTGGTGCTTTGCTCGGACCTTTTCTTGGCCACCACCAGAAACACCAGCACGCCGACAACCAGCAAAACGACCATGAATAGGAACGTATTCATCTCTGCTTCTCCTTCTTTATCAAGTCTCGCACGAGTGCGCAGGCGCCCTTTTTTTGACGTTTTGCCGGGCCTGCAAGGTGATGGATTCAGCCCTCAACGCTTGGGCGAATTTCCAGATCCTCTGCCTTCGTAGTTCACTCCCTTGGTCTGCTTGATCTCGATCTTCTTCGCGTCGGGACAGGGCTCATTCGAGTACGTGATCTTGCCGCCCTGCATGCATTTGTAGATCGAGTTCTGGGCCGCTGCATCGAACGCGACGGTCGTCAAGCCGAGTGCGAATGCAACGCCGCCCCACCTCACCATTTGCCGTCCTTCGGTAGCGGCTTCGGGCCCGCCTTGGCATTCATTGCCGCCGTGATCAGCTGCGCTGCTTCGGTACGGTTCGCCTTGTTTGCAAAGTCGACCGCAGTCATACCCAACTGATTTTTCATCGCTGTGTCAGCACCTTCGGTCAGCAGCAGCTTCACGGCTTCGCCCGAGCCGTACATGGCGGCCATCATCAGCGGCGTGGTGCCGTTGGGCGATTGCGCATCGATGAAGGCGTAGTTGTCGAGCAGCACCTTCATGATCGTCAATTGGCCGCTGGTGGCCGCGTAGTGCAGCGGCGTCCAGCCGGTCTTGTTGACGGCGGCATCGCGCTTGAGCAGCTGGTTGACCAGGTCCTGCTGGCCCTTGATGGCGGCCAGCATCAGCGGCGTTTCGTCCTTGGGGTTGGCGATGTCCACGTTGAGCTGCGGCGATTCGAGCAGCGCCTGGATGACCTTCGGCGACGGTTCACGCAACGCGATGAGCAAGCCGGTCTGGCCGTTTTCGTCACGCGTATTCGGATCGAAACCGCGCTTGAGCAGGCTGCGCACACCACTGGCGTTGTCGCCGCGAACGGCGCGGAAAAAGTCTTCGAACGAGCCTGCATGTGCTGCAAAAGATGCAGCAATGACAAGGAGATAAAGTGACTTCTTGAAGTAGTTTTTCATGATTTGACGTCCCTGAACAGCGTTTCAAAATTGTCGCTCGTCGCCTTGGCGATGGCCTCTACGGGCAGGTTTCGCAACTCGGCGATCTGTTGCGCCACATAGGGCACGTACGACGGATTGTTGGTCTTGCCGCGGTACGGCACAGGCGCTAGATAGGGGCTGTCGGTCTCGATCAGCATGCGGTCGAGCGGCACGAAGGCGGCCACGTCGCGCAGGTCCTGCGCCTTCTTGAAGGTCAGGATGCCCGAGAACGAGATGTAGAACCCCAGGTCGAGCGCCGCACGCGCGACCTCGGCGGTCTCGGTGAAGCAATGGAACACGCCGCCTGCCGCACCGGCAGAGCCGTCTTCGCCCTCCTCCTTGAGGATCGCAATCGTGTCGGCCGAGGCCTCGCGGGTGTGGATGATGAGCGGCTTGCGGGTCTGCTGTGCGGCGCGGATGTGCACGCGGAAGCGATCGCGCTGCCACTCCATGTCGGCGATGCTGCGGCCGCCCTTGCGTTCTTCCATCTGGTAGTAGTCGAGGCCGGTTTCGCCGATGGCCACCACGCGGGGGCGGGCCGAAAGCCGCACCAGGTCTTCAACGCTGGGCTCGGCGATGTCCTCGTTGTCGGGATGCACGCCGACACTGGCCCAGAAGTTGTCGTAGCTGGCGGCGAGCGCCTGCACGTCGTCGAACTCCTCGAGCTTGGTGCAGATGCAGAGGGCCCGGTCGACCTTGGCCGCGGCCATGGCGGCGCGGATCTGCGGCATCTGGTCCGCGAACTCAGGGAAGGTCAGGTGGCAATGGGAGTCTGTGAACATCGGAAATGATGGTGAAGTCGGCGCACCTGTCACCTGTGTGAGGGGGCGCCGTACACGGATTTCCGCGTCACGAGGACGGCGGAAAACTCAAATGGTTTGGGTGGGGCGGTCGGAGGCCATCGAGCCGCCAAGGGCTGCCTCGATGCGCGCCTTCAGTTGCCGCGATTTCTCGTCCGAAGGAAAACGGATGCCCACGCCAGGCGCCCGGTTGCCCGCGGCGCGTGCCGGGGTGATCCACGCGACCTTGCCGGCCACCGGATAACGCTGTGGGTCTTCAGGCAGCGTCAGCAGCACGTAGACATCGTCGCCCAGCCGGTATTCGCGCGTGGTCGGAATGAAGATGCCGCCCTCGGCAAAGAGCGGGATGTACGCCGCATACAGCGCGCCCTTCTCCTTGATGGCGAGCTGGATGACGCTCGGCCTGGCGGGCGTGGAAGCGGTGGTGGCGGGGGCGACAGGTTGGTTCATGGTCGGCGAGCGGCTGAGTTTAGGGTGCTTCGCGCTTCGCTCACAAGCGCTTCGAGCATGAGACCGGCATTGAACGGATGCTCGGCGGTCTTCGCGGCATTCGCGAGCGACTTCGACCAGCGCGCCAAGGCCAGCCGCGACGGCGCCGCCGGCAGGTCGGCGGCCTCGAAGAAGCGTGGCTCGGCGCCGTTGCCGACAGCCATCAGGTCGTGGCAGAGCTTCTGCAGCGCGCTGACGGCTTGAGCCGGTGCGTGGTCTGACAGCGCACCCACGTCACCGCGCGAAATGGCCTTGGGAAACAACGACCACGCCTTGGGCGATTGGCCGGACCGCGCGAGCCGCAAGGCATCGCTGGGCCGTCCGCCGGCAGCGCGCAACAGGGCGGCAGCATCGGCGGCCGGCACGTCCTGCGCCACAAGCCAGGCTTCGGCCTCGGCCGTTTCGGGCCACGGCAGCGTGAAGCCCAGGCAGCGGCTGCGAATCGTCGGCAGCAATTGCCACGCCGCTTCGCTGGCGAGCACGAAGCGCACATCGCCGACCGGCTCCTCGAGCGTCTTGAGCAGCGCGTTCGCGGTGATGGTGTTCATGCGCTCAGCCGGATACACCAGCACCACCTTGCCGCGCCCGCGCGCACTGGTGCGCTGGGCAAAGCCGACCGCATCGCGCATCGCCTCGACGCGGATCTCACGGCTCGCCTTGCGCTTCTTGTCGTCGATGTCGGCCTGCGCCTTTTCGTCGAGCGGCCAGCCGAGTTCCTGCATGGCGACTTCGGGCATCAGCACGCACAGGTCGGCGTGGGTGCGGACCTCGATGGCGTGGCAACTGGCGCAGTGGCCGCAGGCAGCACCGCCCTCTTCCGCCGGCTGCTCGCACAGCCAGGCGGCGGCGAGCGCCAACGCGAGTTCATATTGGCCGATGCCCGACGGCCCTTGCAGCAGCCAGGCATGGCCGCGCTGGCGCAGCAGTTCGGCCAGCGGCTGGCGCAGCCAGGGCGTGAGAGCTGGCACGCTCATCGCGCAACTCCGCTTTGAGGCGCCAGCACGCCGCGCGCCACCAGCGCCGTTTCGATCTGCTGCCAGACCTGGTCGCGCGCCTGGCTGGCGTCGATGCGAACGAAGCGCTGCGCGTCGGCGGCGGCGCGGTCTGCGTAACCCTGTGCGACGCGGCGGAAGAACTCGACCGGCTGCGCCTCGAACTTGTCGGGTACGCGCGCACCGGCCAGCCGCTGCGCCGCGATCTCGGGCGCCAGGTCGAACCACAGCGTGACGTGCGGCTGCAGCAGCCCTTCTGCTCTGCCCCCTTGCGCCCACTGTTCCAGTGTCGACAGCACCGCCGCATCGAAACCGCGTCCTGCGCCCTGATAAGCGAAGGTGGCATCGGTGAAACGGTCGCACAGGACGAGGTCGCCGCGCGCGAGCGCCGGTTCGATGACCTGCACGATGTGATCGCGCCGCGCTGCGAACACCAGCAGCGATTCGGTCAGCGGGTCCATCGGCTGCTCCAGGATCAGCCCGCGCAGCGTTTCCGCCAGCGGCGTGCCGCCGGGCTCGCGCGTGCGCACCACGTTTCGGCCTTGCGCCTTGAAGAGCGCTTCCATTGCATCGAGGTGGCTCGACTTGCCCGCGCCATCGATGCCTTCCAGCGTCAGAAAGAGACCCTTGCTCATTGCGTCGCCTTCGGTTTGGATTCGCCGCCGCCACGTTGGTAGCGGTTGACCGCGCGATTGTGGTCATCGAGCGAACTGCTGAACTGGCTGGTGCCGTCGCCGCGCGAAACGAAGTACAGCGATTTGCTCTGCGCCGGCTGCACCGCCGCCAGCAACGCCGCCTTGCCCGGCATCGCGATCGGCGTGGGCGGCAGGCCGCCGCGGGTGTAAGTGTTCCAGGGCGTGTCGGTCTGCAGGTCCTTCTTGCGCAGGTTGCCGTCGAAGGTGGCGCCCAGGCCGTAGATCACCGTCGGATCGGTCTGCAGCGGCATGCCGATGCGCAGGCGGTTGGTGAAGACGGCGGCGATCTCGGCGCGGTCATTGGCCTTTCCTGTCTCCTTTTCGACAATGCTGGCCAGAATCAACGCCTCATCAGCCGATTTGAGGGGTAAATCGGCCGCCCGCGCCGCCCAGGCGGCTTCGAGCTTCTTGTCCATGGCCCGCATGGCGCGCTGCAGCAGGGCGACGTCGGTCGAGCCCTTCGAGTAGGTGTAGGTGTCCGGGAAGAAGCGGCCTTCGGGGTGCAGGCCGGGCTTGCCCAGCTTGGCCATCAGCGCATCGTCGGTCAGGCCCACGCTCTCGGGCTTGAGCTGTTCGGCCTTGCCGAGCGCGGCGCGCACCTGCCGCATGTTCCAGCCCTCGACCAGCACCAGGCTGCGCGTGGCCTCTTCGCCGCGCACCAGGATATTGAGCAGCAGCTTGGGCGTGACACCACGTTCCAGCTCGTAGCTGCCGGCGCGCATCTGGCGGTCTTGCCCCGAGACGCGGAACCACAGGTAGAGCAATTGCGGCTGCACATCGACGCCGGCATTGGCCACGGCCTGGGCAATGCCGCGCGGCGTGGTACCGGGCTCGATGGAAAGATCGGCGCTGGGCGCCGACATCTTGAGCGGCTGGTGCACCCACCAGAGTCCGCCGGCGCCGAGCGCGAGCGCGATCAGGGCGGCCAGCAGGAAGAGCGTAAGAAAGAAGCTGCGCACGAATCCGATGGGGAGCGGTGGGTAGATGGGAAAAGGGAGGGAGTCCCTGACGCCCGGAAGGAACAGGCACGGCCATGATAATTCAGCGATGACCACAGTCGCTCTCAACGGGGTAGCCACCCTTTCGCACCTCGGCGTGATCCGCGCCGAAGGCCCCGATGCCGCCAGCTTCCTTCACGGACAGCTGACCCAGGATTTCTCCCTGCTCGGCGCTACCGAGGCCCGCCTGGCCGCGCTCTGTACCGCCAAGGGCCGCGTGATCGCAAGCTTCATCGGCATCCGGCCGCAGCCCGAGCTGATCCTTCTGGTGTGCAGCCGCGACATCCTCGCCGCGACACTCAAGCGCCTGTCGATGTACGTGTTGCGCGCCAAGGTCAAGCTGACCGACGCCACCGACCAGTTCGCGCTCTACGGCCTGGCCGGCACCGCGCTCACCGCCAACGGCCTCGATGCGGCTACGCCGCCCGGCCTGCGCACGGCAGTCGGCGATGGCATCAGCGCCGTCTCGCTGTATCCGGCCGACGGCGTGCCGCGCGCGCTCTGGATCGCCCCCGTCGACCATGCCGCGCCGGCCGGCCCGAAGCTCGATGCCGACCTCTGGCAATGGAGCGAAATCCGCAGCGGCATCGTGACCGTGACCACGCCCATCATCGAAGCCTTCGTGCCGCAGATGATCAATTACGAATCGGTGGGCGGCGTGAACTTCAAGAAAGGCTGCTACCCGGGCCAGGAGATCGTGGCGCGCAGCCAGTTCCGCGGCACGCTCAAGCGGCGCACCTACCTCATGCAGGCCGATGCGCCCGTGGTGGTGGGACAGGAAGTGTTCGCGGCCGGCGATGGCGAGCAGCCCGTCGGCACCGTGGCCCAGGCAGCGGCGGCACCCGGCGGCGGATGGTCGGCGCTGGTCTCGATGCAGATATCGGCACTCGAAGCCGGCGGCCTGCATGCCGGCGCGGCCAGCGGTCCGGCCCTGTCGGTCGAGCCGCTCCCCTACCCCTTGCTCGAAGACATCTGATCTTTCTTCCCCCAACGCCCCGATCCCAAGGGGCGTTTGGCGCCATCGCAAAAGATGGCGCCATTTTTTTGCGCGTTGCTTAACCCCGCCGTCGAGGCTGCGCCGTAGAAGCCTGCATCGATCCACTCCTGGCAAGGAAGAGCACCATGAAGCGCAGACTTTTTTCCACCGTCCTGGCCCTGACCGCATTGGCGGCCTGCGCCGAAAGCCCGGCCCGCCCGTTCGCGCCGCCTTCCACCTCGAGCCGCATCGGCTCGCTGATGCAGGTCGCCATCGTCGACCGCACGACTGGTGCCGAACTCCCGATCTACCGCCACCGCGGCGAATACTGGGTGGCCGGCCGCCCCGGTGCGCGCTACGCCATCCGGGCGCGCAACGCGATGGGCGAACGCATCATGGCGGTGATGTCGGTGGACGGCGTCAACGTCGTCACCGGCGAAACCGCGGGCATCGGGCAGACCGGTTATGTATTCGGCGCCCGCGAATTCAGCGACATCACCGGCTGGCGCAAGAGCGATTCGCAGATCGCGGCCTTCCAGTTCGCCTCCGCCGATAGCTCCTATGCAAGCCGCACCGGCCGGCCCGACGACGTCGGCGTGATCGGTGTCGCGCTGTTCCGCGAGAACGTGCCGGTGCCGCCCCCGCCGCCGATCGCGCCCTACCCGAGCCGCGACGAGTACAGCTCCCGCGACCGCGAAATGCGCAGCGAATCGTCTGCCTTGGGCGATGCTCGAGCCAAGTCGGCGCCTGCCGAGGCCGCAGCTTCGGCCCAGGCACCCGCCGGCGACATGGCGCGCCGCCAGGCGCCGGCCCCGAGCCTGGGCACGGCCCATGGCCGCCGCGAGACCTCCTACGTCGGCAAGACGAACTTCGAGCGCGCTCAGGCGACGCCCGACGAAGTGGTCCGCATCCGCTACGACAGCCGCGAGAACCTCATCGCCGCGGGCGTGATCCCGGTGCCGCCGACGCCGCGCTGGCCGCGTCCGGCCGGCCCGTCGCCGTTTCCGGGCTCGGACCCCGGCTACGTGCCGGACCCGCCCGCGCGCTATTGAGTGAAAGGGTTCAGCGCAGCGACCGGCGCATCTCGACGTGCGGGATGCCGGCCTCTTCGAACGGCGCGCCGTGCACTGCGTAGCCGAGCCGTGCATAGAACCGCTCGGCGCTGCGCTGTGCATTGAGCGCCACTTCGCGGTCGCCGCGCGCCCGGGCCGCTTCTTCCAGCGCCTGCATCACGGCCGCGCCATGCCCGCCGCTGCGCAGCGTGCGATGCACCGCCATGCGGCCGATGTGAGAGACACCATCCTCGGCATGCAGCAGGCGGCCGGTGGCAATGACCTGCCCGATGCGATTGCGGGCCACCGCGTGCAGCACGACGGCGTCGTGTTCATCCCACTCCAGCTCTTTCGGAATGTTCTGCTCCTCGATGAAGACCGCGCGCCGCAGGGCGCTCGCGCCTTCGCCGAGTGCGTCCCAGCCGCCCGTCTCCACGGTGCGCATCGCTTCACCGGCCTCGAACCCCATGAGCACTTCGCGCAGCGCCGCGGGCACGGGTTTCGAGGTCTGCGTGGCCGGGTCGGCAAACACATAGACCAGCTCGCAGCCGACCAGGTACTGGTCCTGCCGGAACAGCGCCCCCTCGAACACGATCGACGAATTGCCGATGCGCGCGCACTTCATGCCCACGTCGATCACGTCGTCCATGCGCGCCGAGGCGCGGAAATCGATCGTCGCCTTGCGCACGTACAGGTCGCCGCCCAGCGAATGCATCGCCTCTTCGTACGGCAGCGCCATCGCGCGCCAGTAGTCGGCGATGGCGGTGTCGAAATACATCAGGTAGTGCGCGTTGAAGACGATCTTCTGCATGTCCACTTCGGCCCAGCGCACGCGCAGGCGGTGGAAAAAGCGGAAGTCCTCGCGTCGGTTCGCGGTTGTCTCTGTCATGGTGTCAATGCTTCCTTGAGTGCCCGGGCCGCATCGCCCTGCGCCTGCAGCGCTTCGGGCAATGCGCGGCCCATCTTGATGAATTCGTGGATCACGCCGCGGTAGATCTCCAGGTCGACCGCCACACCCGTGGCACGCAGCTTGTCGGCGTAGGCGATGCCTTCATCCACCACCGGGTCGCATTCGGCAAGGCCGATCCATGCGGGCGCCACGCCGTCGACGTCGTCGGCCAGCAGCGGCGCAAAGCGCCAGTCGTCGCGGTCGGCCGGCGTGCGGACGTACTGCGCGAAGAAGAAATCGATCATCGCCTTCGTGAGCAGCGGGCCGTGCTCGAAGCGTTGGTGCGAGGCCGTGTCCTGGTGCGCGGTCATGCCGGGGTAGATCAGCAATTGCAGCGCGACCGGCACGCCCGCGTCGCGCGCCATGATCGCGCAGACCGCGGCCAGCGTGCCGCCGGCGCTGTCGCCACCGACCGCGAGGCGGCTGCCGTCGAGCCCGAGGCTCGCACCCTGCGTGGCGACGAACTGGAAGGCGTCCCACGCGTCGTCCGATGCGGTCGGAAACTTGTGCGCGGGCGCGAGCCGGTAGTCCACCGACACCACCGCGCAGCCGCTCTTGCCGCTCAGCACGCGGCACAGCGTGTCGTGCGTGCGGATGTTGCCGACCGTGAAGCCACCGCCATGGAAGTACACCAGCACCGGCAACACGTCCGATGAGGGCGCATAGAGCCGCGCGGGTATCGCAAAGCCATCACGCGCGGCGATGCTGAAATCTTCGATGCGCGCCAGTTCGGGCTTGGGCACTTCGAGCACGCCTGCGCCCTTTTCGTAGGAGGCCTTGGCCTCGTCGGGCGAGAGCTGGTCGAGCGTTGGGTGGCCGGCGCGCGCCATGCGCTCGACCACGCTGGCCATCTTCGCGGTCAGAGGGTGCTGGGGGAATGTCGTGGGAGGGTTGCCTGTCATGCTCGCTTGTCTGCTTGCTTGTTTATTTGAATGTCACGACCACCGGCTGCGTGCGCGAGAGGCCTTCATAGGTCACCAGGACGGTCTGCCCCGCCTTGGGCGGCAGCAGCGGAGAGAACGAACCTAGGCTGACAAGGTCGCCGGGCTTCAGCGCCAGTCCCTCTTTCGCGAGCGCGCCGGCCAGCCACACGACCGCGTTGAGCGGGTGCTCGAGGATGTCTGAACCCTTGCCGCGCGCCAACTCGGCGCCTAGCCCGTCCTTCATCACCACCGTCATGTCGCGCAGGCTCTCCAGCAGCCAGGCCTGTCCGCCGGCCGTGGTGGGCACCTCGACCGGCAGGCCCTTCACGCCAAGGCGCGCCGCCACGTTGATGCCCGCGAGGCCCGGCCCGTTGAGCCTGGGCGGCGCCTGCACCGCGAGGTCGGGCAGTTCGATGAACGGAATGACCTGGTCGATGTTCGCCAGCACATCGGCCGGCGTCTTCGCGCTGTTGATATCGGCACTCTTCACGCGCACCAGCATGTCGGCTTCGTAGAGCGGCCGCGCGCCGAAGGCTGGATCGACCACCGCGCCGGTGTCCAGCACCATGCCCTGGTAGAGCACGCCCCACACCGGCTTGTCGTAGCTGAAGCGCTTCTGCACCGCCGGGTTCGTGAGCCCGGCCTTGTAGCCGATGACCGCTCCGTGCTTGCGCGCCAGCAGCGCGTTGAGCTTGGCGCGCGTGCAAGCGGCATCGGCTTCGTCCAGGTTCTCGATATCGGCGGCGGGCGTGCGGGCTTCGCGCGCGGCAAAGAAGTCGGCCACCTGCGCATCGCTCAGGCAGGCGGCGTGCGCTCCCGCGGACGCTGCGGCCCACAGTGTGCCGAGCGCGACAGCGGCAAGGGTTTTGTTCATGTGCAAGGCTGTCCCCTGTTGTTAGATTCGGATGGTCGGCAATCGTACTTGCCCACGCGTCCAGGCACCTCCTCCCACGTCCTTACGTCCCCACGCTCCCATGGCACTCATCCAGTACCTCACCCAGATCCAGTTCGAATTCGGCGCGATCAAGCTGCTGTCCAGCGAATGCGCGCGCATCGGCATCAACCGCCCGCTGATCGTGACCGACGCCGGCGTGCGCGCGGCCGGCGTGCTGCAGAAGGCGCTCGACGCCATCGCCGACCTGGAGGTCTCGGTGTTCGACCAGACCCCCTCCAACCCCACCGAAGCCGCGGTACGCGCGGCCGTCGAGCTCTATCGCAGCGGCCGCTGCGACGGCCTCATCGCCGTGGGCGGCGGCTCCGCCATCGACTGCGCCAAGGGCGTGGCGATTGCCGCCACGCACGAAGGCCCGCTCAAGACCTACGCCACCATCGAAGGCGGCTCGCCGAAGATCACCGACCGCGCGGTGCCGCTCATCGCGGTGCCCACCACCAGCGGCACCGGCAGCGAAGTGGCGCGCGGCGCGATCGTCATCGTCGACGACCACCGCAAGCTCGGCTTTCACAGCTGGTTCCTGATGCCCAAGGCCGCGATCTGCGACCCCGAGCTCACGCTGGGCCTGCCGCCCAAGCTGACGGCCGCCACCGGCATGGACGCCATTGCGCACTGCATGGAAACCTTCATGTCGGCCGCGTTCAATCCGCCAGCCGACGGCATCGGCCTGGACGGCCTGGAGCGCGCCTGGCTGCACATCGAGCGCGCCACCAAGGACGGCGGCGACCGCGAGGCGCGCCTCAACCTCATGAGCGCCTCGATGCAAGGCGCGATGGCCTTCCAGAAGGGCCTGGGCTGCGTGCATTCGCTCAGCCACAGCCTGGGCGGCGTCGATCCGCGCCTGCACCACGGCACGCTCAACGCCCTCTTCCTGCCGGCGGTGATCCACTTCAACGCGGGTGCCGAGTCGGTGCAGAAGGAACAGCGTCTGCAGCGCATGGCGCAGGCCATGCACCTCGATTCGGCCGGCGATCTGGGCGATGCGATCCGCGACATGAATGCGCGCCTCGGCCTGCCCAAAGGCTTGGCCGAAGTAGGCGTTACGCCCGCGCTGTTCGAGAAGATCATCGACGGCGCGATGGCCGACCACTGCCACAAGACCAATCCGCGGCTGGCTACGCGCGACGACTACAAGGCGATGCTCGAAGCGTCGATGTAGAGGTCGTGGGGTTTGGCGTCAGTGGGGCGCCAAGCACTTCCATGCGCTCAATGCCTGATCTCCTGGAATTCCGCCCGAGGCATTTTTGGCAAGCGATGGCGCGCCGCCCGCGGCGTTCTCATCGTGCACCCATCTGTCGAGGTCGGAAACCGCGTTCCACTTCAATTGCATGGCGCTCAATCCAATTCTCTTGAGCAATGAATTGGTGTTGTAGAACCCGTGGCTGTAATCTTCTACAAAGTACGCGCGCACGGAATTGCTTATTTCGCTCGCCGTTTCTTTTTTGGTCAGCCGGCTGACGAATTCGCCGGCCTGGGAGCAAGGCACCAGGAAATCGGACGCCCCCTGGTAAATGATGATCTTCTTGCCTTTTTTGCCTGCCTTTTTCTGACTCGCAGCAATATCGAAGAAATTGGCAAGATCACCCGGCTTGACATTCCACACAGGCGCCAGCGCATCCAGCAGCCTGCTGTAGCCGTCGTAATTTGCGCCTGATTCGATGGCCACATCCGCCAGATGCCGGGACGTTGCACCCAGCGCATCGCTCAATGTCTGGTCCGACACGTCCTTGCCGAACAAGCTGGTGAGCATGGCGGCGCTGCTGCTCCAATTGACCACCCAATCATTGACCACCGCCGGTACCTCCAGCGTCTTGAGCAGATTGGTTTCGTCGACGGGAGGAGCGCCCGCAATGACGCCGTCATAGGCATCGGGCCAGTTCGCGATGGCTTTCAATGCCTGCCTGCCACCGGTGGAAATCCCTACGAAATAGGTATCGGCGGGCGTCGTTCCCGTCAATTTCTTAACTAGATACAGCCCAACATCGAGCGATTTCTTGATGGCGTCCTGCCCGAAATTCTTCACGGCCTCCTGCTTGGGAACATCGCTGAGTTTTTTGCCGGGCCGCACGAATTGCGGATCGAATGCCTTCGACGAATCGCCGGCACCCGCGTCGCTGAGAACGACCGCGTAATTGGACAATGCCGGTCCCTGGAGCGAGGGCGAGAATTGCTGGTTGGCTTGCAGGCCCGCCGCCACGACATCGGCGCTCCAGGCAAATCCGCCACCACCGAGCTGGACGAATTTGCCATTCCATTGCGACGGGATATAGACCTGGTAATTGATATCGGGAACCCGGTAATCGGGCGCTTTGACGGCGGGGTCTATGCCTCCGGGAGATGTGGGCTGGATCGTTCCCTTGATCAGGCAATAGGAGGGAAGTGCAAGCCAGACCTGCTCCACCGATGTGATCTTGAATCCCCCGGTTTTTGGCGAAGGAAACCTGGTGCTGCGAAATTCATTCAGTACACCATCGGCATATGCCGTGCCATTGAGCTGGTTGGAACATGTCCAGATGAGGGTGCTGGAAATATCGCTGGCCGCATGGGCCATTGAAAAAAACCCGCCACAGGCCATGGCCGCGAAAAATGATCTGCGCAACCGCGGCGACCGCCATTGCCCCGAAGACCCGTTGTTTTCCGTCTTGGTCAAGATTTGTCTCCATTGGATTGATTGAATATTCACTGGCGCCGCCCAATTTCTGGATGAGGCCGAGCCTTCTTTCGAGGCCGTGGAAATTCTCAATCGCCTGGCAATGGCCCGCACTATCCCTGCGGCGCCATTCGAATGACCTTCAGTGCATGCGACGCAGGCGCTTTATTCCGCCTTCACCCCCGCCGTGCGGATGACCTTCCCCCACTTGGCCGTCTCCGCCGTGATGAACGCATCGAATTCCTCCGGCGTGCTGCCGGCGGGAATGGTGCCCATCGCGTCGAGCTTGGCGCGTGTCTCGTCGCCCCTGATGATGCGCGCCACCTCTTCCGACATGCGCTTGACCACATCGCGCGGCGTGCCCGCCGGCGCCAGCATGCCGGCCCAGGTGCTGCCGGTGAAACCCGCGAAGCCCTGTTCGATGAAGGTCGGCACATCGGGCGCGGCCGCCAGGCGCTTGTCGCCCGCCACGCCGATCAGCCGTACCTTGCCGGCCTTGGCCTGGCTGATGAGGCCGGTGGGTGCATCGAAGAACAGCTGGATCTGCCCGCCCATCAGATCGGTCAGCGCGGGCACCGCGCCGCGGTACGGGATATGGATCATGTAGGTCTGCGTGAGCGACTTCCACAGCTCGGTCGTCAGGTGCGCGGCCGAGCCGTTGCCCGAGGAGCCGAAGCTCACCTTGCCGGGGTTGGCGCGCGCGTAGTCGATGAGCTCGCGCGCGGTCTTGAACGGCGCGTTGACGTTCACAGCGGCCAGAAGCGGCGAGATGCCCATCAGCGACACGCCGGTCAGGTCCTTCTGCGGGTCGTAGGGGAGCTTCGGGTACAGCGTGGTGTTGGCCGCATACGCGGCGATGACCACGCCGAAGGTGGTGCCGTCGGCCGGCGCCTTGGCGATGGCGTCGACCCCGATCAGGCTGTTGGCGCCGGGCTTGTTGTCGATGAGCACCGGCTGGCCAAGCCGCGTCTGCAGGCCGATCTGCACGAGCCGCGCCATCTGGTCGGTGAAGCCGCCGGGCGTGTACGGCACGACGATGCGGATCGGCTTGCTCGGCCACGCGGTCTGCGCGAAAGATGGAATGGCGAGGCTGGATGCTGCGGCGGCGAGCGTGAATCGGCGGCGTGTCAGCGTGGAATGCGGCATGAGGGCTTGTCTCTTTCTTTGTTGCTTCTGAATGGATCGGTCCATTCTCGAAGCACCACCCGCGACGCCCGTCAGGGTTTGCCCCGGCGGCAAGCGCCCTCGCCCGCTCAGAGAGGCAGAACGTCGGGCGCGCGCCCGTTTTCGAGCCACCCCTCGAACTCATCCGACAACCGCTGCACCTCGCGCGTCGCCTTGCCCCAGGCCGAGATGCGCGCCTGTGCATCGTTCTGGAAATGGATGAAATCCTTGCGGTCCGGCAGCTTGCCGTTGGGCAGCGACTTCACCCATTCGGGGTCGGGCGCGAGCACCACCATGCGGTCCAGAAAACCGGTGGACTTGTGGCGCCAGCGCAGCCCCTTGTCGAGCCAGCCCGGCACCACAGCGCGCTGGAAATGCGGGTACAGCACGATGCCTTCGTCGACCGGCTGGTAGTCCAGGTGCAGGTGGTAGTCGGTGATGCCGCCGTCCCAGTACGCACCACGCGGCGCGCCGGGGATGTCGTGCACCGCGGCGAGCAGGAACGGAATCGAGCACGAAGCCTGCAGCACCATGTTGAAGTTGGCTTCGCTCAGCGCGTGCTGGCGGGTGCGGAAGTCCTGCGTGCCGAAAGGCAGCGCCGCGCCCGGCGTGGAGAACACGCAGCGCTCGAGCCACGCGCCCAGGCTCTTGCGGTAGACGCTGTTCGAGGCAAAGGCGCCCAGGTAGCCGAACGGCGTGCGCGCCCTGCCCTCGCGCCCGAGGATGTGGCGGCCGCGCGAGGTCACCACGTGCAGCCGGTAGCGCGGATGGTTCAGCACTTCGCCGATGCGCCCGCCGTAGAAGTCGACGAGGCTCTGGGCAAAGCGCTCGCTGAGTTGGCGCGGGCTCAGCCGCTTCTGGCCGGGCGGCACTTCGAACTGCTGATGCACATAGTCATGCTCGAAGCGCGTGAAGGCGGCTTCGGAATCGGCCAGGCAGGCGGTCGACAGGCGCCATGCGCCGATCGAGGCGCCGACCAGATGCACCGTCTGCGTGGACTGGGCCAGCCAGCGGCCGAAGATGAAACGGTCGAGCGGCCCGAGGATCAGACCCTTCGGCCCGCCCGCCGCGCCGGGCACGGTGCGCACGTCCTGCGGGCGCAGGCCGTTCTGCTCGATGTGCTTGCGGGCCGCAGGGCCGGCGTAGATGCGTAGCGCCTTCATGCCGGATGCGTCAGCAAGAACCGTGCGGCGCGGATTACTTGCGCAATCCCTGCAGCTTGGCAAACGCGTTCGCCATCTGCCCGCCCGGCTGCGGCGCGTTGTCGCGGCGCGGCTGCTGTTGCTGGCCTCGTCCCGCCCCTTCGAAGCGGTTGTCGCGCGGTCCATCGCGTCGTGCGGGCGCCGCATCGAGCTTCATCGACAGCCCGATGCGCTTGCGCGCCACGTCCACTTCCATCACCTTGACCTTGACGATGTCGCCGGTCTTCACGACCTCGCGTGCATCGTTCACGAACTTGTGGCTCAGTTGGCTCACGTGCACAAGGCCGTCCTGGTGGACGCCCAGGTCGACGAAAGCGCCGAACTGGGCCACGTTGCTCACGGTGCCTTCGAGGATCATGCCCTCGACCAGGTCCTTGATGTCGTCCACGCCATCGTTGAAGCGCGCCACCTTGAAGTCGGGGCGCGGGTCGCGGCCGGGCTTCTCGAGTTCGCCCAGAATGTCCTTGACCGTGATGACGCCGAACTTTTCGTTGGCGAAGAGCTCGGGCTTGAGCGTCTTGAGCATTTCGGCACGGCCCATCAGTTCGGCGATCGGCTTGCCGGTCTTCACGATGATCTGCTCGACCAGCGGATAGGTTTCCGGATGCACGCCGGTGATGTCGAGCGGATCGGCGCCGCCGCGGATGCGCAGGAACCCCGCGCTTTGCTCGAAGGCCTTGGGGCCGAAGCCGGTGACGTCGAGCAATTGCTTGCGGGTGGAGAACGCACCGTTCGATTCGCGCCAGCGCACCACGGCCTTGGCCACGCTGCCCGAGAGGCCAGACACGCGGCTCAGGAGCGGCACGCTTGCGGTGTTGAGGTCCACGCCCACCGAGTTCACGCAGTCTTCGACCACGGCCTGCAGGGTGCGGGCGAGTTCGCTCTGGTTCACGTCGTGCTGGTACTGGCCCACGCCGATGCTCTTGGGGTCGATCTTCACGAGTTCGGCCAGCGGGTCCTGCAGGCGGCGCGCGATGGAGGCGGCGCCGCGCAGGCTCACGTCCACGTCGGGCATCTCTTGCGAGGCGAATTCGCTGGCGGAGTACACGGAGGCGCCAGCCTCGCTGACGACGACCTTGTCGACCGTCATCTCGGGTGCACCGGCCTGCGCGGCCATCTTGGCCAGCAGCTTGATGAGGTCGGCGGCAAGCTTGTCGGTCTCGCGGCTGGCGGTGCCGTTGCCGATGGCGATGAGGTTCACGCCGTGCTTGGCGCAGAGCTTGCCCAAGGTGTGCAGCGACCCTTCCCAGTCCTTGCGCGGCTCGTGCGGGAACACAGTGGCGGTCTCGACCAGCTTGCCGGTGGAATCGACCACGGCCACCTTCACGCCGGTGCGGATGCCGGGGTCCAGGCCCATCACGACGCGCGGGCCGGCGGGTGCGGCCAGCAGCAGGTCGCGCAGGTTGTCGGCGAACACCTTGATCGCGACCTTCTCGGCGTCTTCGCGCAGGCGCGTGAAAAGGTCCCGTTCGGTGGACAGCGCCAGCTTCACGCGCCAGGTCCAGGCCACGCACTTGCGCAGCAGGTCGTCGGCTGGACGGCCAGCGTGGCTCCAGCCCAGGTGCAGCGCGATCTTGCCTTCGGCGATGCTGGGCTTGCCCGGCTCGGGCTCCACCGGCAGCACCAGCTTGGCATCGAGAATGTCGAGGGCGCGGCCGCGGAACACGGCCAGCGCGCGGTGCGAGGGCACGCGGCCGATGGGCTCGTCGTACTCGAAGTAATCGCGGAACTTGGCGATGTCGGCGTTGTTTTCGTCCTTGCCGGCCATGAGGCTGGACTTGAGCAGGCCCTCGGCCCAGAGCCATTCCCGCAGGCCCTGCACCAGGCCGGCGTCTTCGGCCCAGCGCTCGGAAAGAATGTCGCGCACGCCGTCGAGCACGAGCGGCACGCTGGAGAAATCGGGGCCCGGCTTGCCGTCGTCCAGCGTGGTGGCGGGCTTGAGGAAGGCCTTGGCTTCGACGGCCGGATCGAGCGTGGGGTCGGCCAGCAGCTTGTCGGCGAGCGGCTCGATGCCGAACTCGCGGGCGATCTGGCCCTTGGTGCGGCGCTTCTGCTTGAACGGCAGGTACAGGTCTTCGAGCTCCTGCTTGGTGGGCGCGAATTCGATCGCGGCGCGCAGCTGGGGGGTGAGCTTGCCCTGCTCGTCGATGGCTTTGAGCACCGCCACGCGGCGGTCCTCGAGTTCGCGCAGGTAGGAAAGACGCGCTTCGAGTTCGCGCAGCTGGATGTCGTCGAGGCCGCCGGTCACTTCCTTGCGGTAACGGGCGATGAATGGAACCGTGGCGCCTTCGTCGAGCAGTTCGACGGCGGACTTCACCTGGTGCTCGCCGACCTTGATTTCAGTGGCGAGCTGGCGAATGATTTTCTGCATGTCTTGAGCGCATCCCTGGCAAAGCGCGGGAGTTTGCCATAGGCGAGGACGGGCTCTGGCGGCAGTGCCCCTGCGCTTGTTACAGGCTGCTCCCCGTTTCCGGCCCGGCGCTGTCCGGCGCCGGTTCGGTGTCCGAAAGCACGAGACGGATGCACAGCCCGTGCGGCACGGCGTCCATGACGGCCAGTTCGCCGCCCAGCGCATCGGCCCGCGCACGCATGCTGCGAAGCCCCTTGCCGAATTGCTCGAGCTGGATGGGGGCTGACGCGTCGAGGCCGCGGCCGTTGTCCTGCACCTCGAGCACCAGCCCGCGCGTACGTCCCAGCGGGCCGAAGCGGACCTCGACGCTGCTGGCGTGCGAGTGGCGCAGCACGTTCGACAAGGCTTCCTGCGCGATCCGGCAGATCTGCATCGCGGAGTCGGCGGACATCGCGCGTGCGAGCGGCGCGTCGTGCACGTGCCATGCGAGGCCGATGCCCAGCCGGTCGAAGGCCGGCTGCAGGCGGTAGCGCAGGTGGGCCAACCGCTCGACGATGGTGGCCGAGGCCTCGTCGTCCAGGGAGTCCACGGTCATCTGGAGTTCCAGCAGGCAGGCCTGCAGGGCCATCGACAGCTCGCTCGGCTCGGCCGCGCGCGGGTCCTGGCTGGCGAGCAGCGCCATCAACCGGGAGCCGACGCCGTCATGCAGGTCGCTGGCGATGCGGCGCCGCTCGGCCAGCACCGCCTGCACCTGCCGATAGCGCATGACGCGGCGGCGGGAGAGATACCAGACGCCGATGATCATCCCGAGCACCGCCACGTTGACGCCCTGCAGCGCCCAGAACGCGAGCGGGATGTCGTTGATATCCACCGTCATCGCCGAAGTGGCCCGCAGCACCTGCCCGGTCACCGGCGTGAGGTGCAGCGCACCGGCCAGCGCGGCCCACAGCAGCATCCGGCGGCGCGAGGCGCGGGGCCAGAGCCAGGCCAGCAACGCGGACCATGCGGCGATCGAGAGCCACACGAACTGGTCTTCGAGGAAGTACGGGAGCTGGGGCACCGAGGACCACATGACCGTATCGACCCGTTGCATCCCGTTGTTCGTTGCAACGGTGTCAGAGCAGCCCCCGGTGGGAGGCGAAGCTCACCGCCTGCGCGCGGGTGTGCGCATGGAGCTTGCGGTAGATGTTCTTCACATGGGCATTGACCGTCTGCGCGCTGATGGTGAGCTGCAATGCGATCTCTTCGGTCACATACCCTGTGGCTACAAGTCGCAACACTTCGCGCTCCCGTGCGGACAGCGCAGCCTTGGTCTCGGGCGGGCGCACCGGGCTCTGGTTGCTGCGCTGGTGGTCCAGGTGAACGAGCAGGCGGCGCGCGAGTCGGGGCGTGATGGCGGCGCCCCCGTTGACCACCTGCAGCACGGCCTGGGCATAGCTCTGGAACCACGCGTTCTTCACCAGGAAGCCGGAGGCGCCGAGCTCGAAGGCGTGCAGCACCTGAGGCTCGTCCTCGATGGCGGAGATGACGATGATTTCCGCGGCGCTGCGGTGTTTCTTGGCCTCCTCGATCAGCTCGAAGCCGCTGCCGTCGCCCAGGCGGATGTCGACCATGAGCACGTCGAATTCATGCTGCATCAGGAGGCGCCGCCCCTCGCGAAGGCTCCCGGCCTGCCCTTCGAGCTGGATGCGCAAGTCGCCCAGCAGCTCCTGGGCAATGACGCGTCTCACGAAGGGGTCGTCGTCGACCAGCACAACGCGCACTGGCTTGGTCTGCTGGCCCGTCAGGTAGTCGGGCCAGGGGAGCGAGTCGGCAGAGGGTGCGAGCAGCCCGCCGAACTGGCCAGGATTCGAGAAATTCCTAGCACTCGCATTGACCTCCGTCAATGAAATGTCAAGCTCATTTTCCATTTCTATCCCCTCGTGACAAAAACTACCGCTTGTTCGTGAGCAAAAGTTAATTCATTTCTACTCAAATTTTGTCCGGGAGCTTTTTTGATTACTTTGGTTTCGTCTTGTTGCAGTCGGGGGTGAATGTGTACTAAAGGAGTAGATGCGACAAGCGCCACCATGCGGAAACGAGCCTCCTGGCGAGGCGCTCGAACCGTACCCTCCCATTGCTTTCGCCATAGCCTCGCACTACCCACCACAGGGCATTTTTAGTTTCCTCATCGACGCAGAAACTGCATTTCGGTCGCAGCGGAACCATCCAATCCGGGCTCGCTGACCGTTGGCTGATGGCCGGATTCGCCGGCAATCGGGTTCGTTTCAACACTATCGAGGAAGCATCATCATGAAGAAGACTCTCATCTCGGCTGCCGTGGTCCTGCTTGCAGGCGTGGCCTCGGCGACCAGCACCACCGCCCTGGCCGTCACCAACACGAGCACCGGTTCTTCCAGCTCGGCAGGGTCCGTGGCAGCGAGCTCCGGCACGGGCAGCGCGTTGAGCTACAACGCAGCCACTTCCAGCTCGGCAGCCACCGCGAATGCAGCAGGCGGCGCGGTCAGCATCCCGGGTCTGCGTGTCGGTGGTGCAACAGCCAGCGGCTCGGCGACCACGCAAGGCCGCGTGACCAGTGTTGCGGCAACGACCGGCAACGGTGCAGCCATCGGCGGTGCCAATGCCTCGGCCAATGCAGGCTCGTCCGCCGGTGCCACCTACTCCGCAGGCGGCCCGAACCAAGTGAGCGGCGCGGCAGGCGGCGCCGCAACCTCCACCACCAACAACACGGCTGCCACTGCAGCCGGTCCTGGCGGCGGTCTGGCAGTGGTGACGCGCACCTCGGGCACGACGTCGGGCTACAGCGCCTCGTCGGGCGCAATCAACGGCTTCGTCAACGGCACGACCACCTCGGCAACGGCGGGCTCGACCGGCGGCTCCTTCGGCGTGACCAACTTCGCGATCGGCAATGCCGGCGGCCTCAGCAACGGCGGCGGCACCGGCGGCACCGCGGGCGCCGGCGCAACCGCATCGGCTCCCTGAACGGGGCATGCCACGGTTGTTGGACCAGAAATGGGGAGGGGCATGCCCCCTCCCCTGGCTTTCAAAGGAGTGAGAACATGAAAAAACTGATTGTCCTGACCTTGATGGGCTTGTCCGCGGGCGGCGCTTACGCGCAGACGGCGGGCGGTGCCAACAACCAGTCAACGAGTTCGGCCACCACATCGGCGCAGGGCAACACCCAGGCCGTGAACTTCAACAGCAACGCGCCCGCGGACACCACCACCCGCTCGACGCTGAACAGCAACCAGAACATCAACAACACCGGTGCCACCACGAACACGGTGGACTACCGGGGCAGCTACACGGTCAAGAACGTGCCGTCGGTCAACGGGCCCAACCTGACCACCAGCAACGACACCTGCATGGGCAGCACCAGCGCCAGCGCGAACGGCCCGGGCGTCGGCATCAGTTTCGGCACCACCTGGACGGACGAGCACTGCAAGCGCCTGAAGATGAGCCGCGAGCTCTGGAACAAGGGCATGAAGGCGGCGTCGCTCGCGATGGACTGCATGGATTCGGCCGCCATGGCCGCGCTGGAGATGACCGGCACGAAGTGCCCGCAGTCCATGACCGCCGAGGAGAGGGTGAGCGCGTTCGGGCCGTATGCCTCGCCGGCGAACGCCGCCGCGAAGGTGGTCGGCCAGCCGGTCGCCGCGATGACGCCACCCATGCCTCCCATTGCGGTGTCGGTGCAGCCGATGCAGCCGCCGCAGGCGGTGGTCATCGCGCCGCCGGTGGCTTCGGTGCCGCCGCCCACGTCGACGTCCACGCCGACCCCGCTGCCTTTGCCGCAGGCCCCCCTCGTCGAAGCGGCGCCCGTGCCGCAAGCGGCGGCGGCTCCGGTGCAGCCCGCGCAGGAAGAGTCGCACCAGGCCGCGGTGACCATGCCGGTCGAGCCCATCGGCGAGATCGCGTCGGCACCGCAAGCGGCCGTCGGTTCGCAATGACCGCCGGGAGCCCATGATGACCAGGACCGTCTTCCTCTGGATCGCGGCTTGTTGCGTGGCCACGGCCTCCGCGGGCCCCGTCGTTCCCAACCTGCGCATCGAACGGGTGACCTTCGGCAGCGGCCTGCAGAACGCCAGCGGCGCCGACAACGCCGAGCCCGTCGGCGATCTGGGCGTCTGGCATGTGCCGCAGTACCTGCCCGGCTATCCGACGTCGGCGACCATCTGGCCGCGGGTGGTCGTGATCCAGTGCGCCAACGAGCTGTGTTCCGGCTACGAGGTCACGCCCGAGCTGGGGCGCGGCGAGTACCTGTTCTTCCGGCCGGCGCGGAAGTAACAGGGCTTGAGCAATCGCAAGCGCGGCCGGGCCATCCGGCCGCGCTTTGCCGCGCGCCCTCATTTTTACCCGGGTTATATTGTATTTTATATTTCACCCGGGTAATATCCGAGGCATGAACATGCCCCAGGAGACGCGGCGCGCCCTCGTCAGGAAATACAAGGAAACGGTGCTCCCCGCGGGCGTCTTCGTCATCCGCAACACGCTGAATGGCCGCGTCTACGTGGCCGGCAGTCTCGATGTCGAGGGCGCGATGAACCGGGCCCGCTTCGAGCTCGGCCTGCGCTCGCACCGCAACAAGGCGCTGGTGCGCGACTGGATTGCCCACGGCGCCGAGCACTTCAGCTTCGAGGTGATCGACCGCGTGAAAGAGCGCGACGACCCGGCCTTCGACCGCGCCGCCGAGCTCGAGAAGCTGCTCGAACTCTGGCGGGAGGAACTCCAGTGCGTTGGCGACAAGGGCTACAACACGCCATGACCGTCGATGCGCTGGACCTCTGCCTCACCATCGGCCGCGCCCATGCCAGCCTGAACCTCAAGCTCCAGGAGAACCTGGGCGCTTTCCACGGGCTCGACTACGAAGACTTCAGACTGCTCCATCTGCTGCTTGCCGATGGTGGACGCATGCCGATGGCGGAGCTTTCGCGCGCCTTGGGGTTGCCGATGTCGGCGCTGCTTCGCAAAATGGTCCTGCTCGAGAAAACAGGACTCGCCGAACGCACGGCTGGCACAAACGAAGACAACCGCCGTCATGCAGCCATCCGCCCGGGCGGCCGCAAACTGATGCAGGCTGCGGTCACGACCGTCGAGGCGATCTGCGCCGATGCGGTGAAATCACTGGACTCCGAAAGCCTGCCGCAGATCCATGCCGCGCTCCTTGCGCTGTGCCTCGACCACACACCGAACGCCTGAGCCGTTCAGCGGGTAGATTACGCACCTCTCAAGTCATTGTGGCTTTGCCACTTGACTTGATCCCCCTCGGGGGGGCGGGCTGGGCACAGCCCGGCCCCGGGGGCGCTCGTTTCGACCGGACCAGAAGGAAGAACAAAGAAATCCGACATGCCATCCGACACGCCATCCATCAACCTCATTGTTTTCGCCGGCTTCAAGCGCATCGCCGAAGGAAGCACGGCCGAAGTGCTCGCCCAATTGCGCGAACGCAAGGACGACACGCCCTACCTCATCTTCGACGCGCAGACCGGCGAGTCGCTCGACTTCGACGTGCACAACCAGGCCGGCGTCGTGCCGCACGCGACCAGCGCCGAGGCCCATGACGACGCGCCGCGCGGCGTGGGCCGGCCGAAGCTGGGCGTGGTCGCGCGCGAAGTCACGCTGCTGCCGCGCCACTGGGACTGGCTCAACCGCCAGCCCGGCGGCGCCTCGGTGGCGCTGCGGCGCCTGGTGCAGGAGGCGAGCCGCGTCAACGCCGACCGCGACGCCGTGCGCGCGTCGCGCGAAGCCACCTACCGTTTCATGACCGCGATCGCCGGCGCCCTGCCCGGCTTCGAGGAAGCCACGCGCGCGCTGTTCGCCGGCGAGCGCAACCGCTTCGAGGGCCTCATCGACGCCTGGCCCGCGGACCTGCGCACCCATCTCCAAAAACTGTCAGCCGCCGGCTGGAGCCCCCCTGCATGAGCGCCACCCCCGCGACTTCGACGACCTCGACAACGACACCCGCCAATCCAACGCCCCCCGCAGCCGGCCCGAGCGGCCTCAAGGGCGTGCCCGTGGCGCCCGTCGGCGCGGCGCGGCCGCTGTGGAAGGTGTTTCTCTTCTTCCTCGCGCCGATGTTGCTCAGCAACATCCTGCAGTCGCTCTCGGGCACGCTGAACAACGTCTATGTGGGACAGATGCTCGGCGTGGGCGCGCTGGCGGCGGTGTCGAGCTTCTTTCCGGTGATGTTCTTCTTCATCGCCTTCATCATCGGCCTGGGCGCCGGCGCCTCGGTGCTGATCGGCCAGGCCTGGGGTGCGCGCGACGCCGCCAAGGCCAAGGCCGTGGCGGGCACCACACTCACCGTGGGCGTGCTGATGGGCCTGGTGATCGCGGTGTTCGGCGGCGCCTTCACCACGCCGATGCTGGCCGCGCTGGGCACGCCGCCCGACGTGCTGGCCGACTCCACGCGCTACGCCCGCATCATGCTGATCGCGATGCCGGGCGTGTTCGTGTTCCTGCTCGCGACCGCAATGCTGCGCGGCGTGGGCGACACCGTCACGCCGCTGCTCACGCTGGTGATCTCGACGCTGATCGGCCTGGTGGTCACACCCGCGCTCATCCGCGGCTGGGGCGGCTTGCCGCAGTTGGGCGTGGCCAGCGGCGCGTGGGCTTCGGTGCTGTCTTTCGTGGTGGCGACCACCTGGCTGGGCTTCAGGCTGCGCCAGAAAAAGAGCCCGCTCGCGCCCGATGCGGAGTTCTTTCGCTACCTGCGCATCCAGCCGCAACTGCTGAAGGCGGTGCTGCGCATCGGCGTGCCGACGGGCGTGCAGATGATCGTGGTGGCGCTGGCCGAAGTGGTGCTGCTGTCGATGGTCAACAGCTACGGCTCCAACGCCACGGCCGCCTACGGCGCGGTGAACCAGGTGGTGGCGTACGTGCAGTTCCCGGCCATCTCGATCGCCATTGCCGCATCGATCCTCGGCGCGCAGGCCATCGGCGCGGGCCGTGCCGACCGGCTCGGCGCGATCACCAAGACGGCGCTGATGATGAACCTCGTGCTGACCGGCAGCCTCGTGCTGCTGGGCTACCTGTTCTCGCGTCCGCTCATGGGTTTCTTCATCACTAGCGCGCCGGTGATCGAGATCGCGCAGACGCTGCTGCACATCATGCTGTGGAGCCTGGTGATCTTCGGCATGGCCGCGGCCACGTCAGGGGTCATGCGCGCGAGCGGCTCGGTACTGGTGCCCACGCTGATTTCCATCGTCTGCATCCTGGGCATCGAAGTGCCGGTGGCCTGGTTCATGAGCCACCGCATCGGGCTGGACGGCATCTGGATCGCCTACCCGGTGACCTTCGGCGCGATGCTGCTGCTGCAGACGGCGTACTACCAACTGGTGTGGCGCAAGAAGGCGATCCACAAGCTGGTGTAACCGGCGGCGCGGGGCTCAGCGACCCTCGTAGGCCTTCTGCACGGTGGCGAGGTCGAGCTTGACCATCTGCATCATGGCCCGCATCGCGCGGCCGGCCTTCTCGGGGTCCTTGTCCTGGAACATGCGGATCATGGCCGTGGGCGCGACCTGCCACGAGACGCCATAGCGGTCGGTGAGCCAGCCGCATTGCACGGGCTTGCCGCCGCCTTCGATCAGCTTGTCCCAGTAGTGGTCGACCTCGGCCTGCGTCTCGCAGGGCACGTAGAGCGAGAGCGCCGGAGTGAACTTGTAGTCGGGGCCGCCGTTGAGCACCATGAACGCCTGGCCGTCGAGCTCGAAGGTCGCGGTCAGCAGGCTGCCGTCCTTGGGGCCGGGGCCGTCGGCGGGCCAGTTCAGCCGGTCGGTCACGCGGGAGTTCGGGAAGATGCCGGTGTAGAAACTCAGCACCTCCTCGCCGTTGCCGTCGAACCAGAGGCAGGGAACGATCTTCTGCATGGGAGTCTCCTTTGCTTGAACGATGAACCTGAGAGTTCAGTATCAAAGCGGGAGCGGACCGCTGTCAACCCGCGTGGGCCCTGTCAGAAAGACGTTTCCATGGGCCTCCAGGCCTACCAGCGGTAGGTGGCGGTCGCCACCGCGGTACGCGGATAGCCGTAGTAGCAGGCCACGTAGCCGCAGTTCGCCAAGTAGGTCTTGTTGGTCAGGTTGCGCAGGTTGAGCGCAAGGCTCCAGCGGTCGATGTCGTAGCCGATCATGGCGTCGAACACGGTCACCGCCGGCACCTTGCTCGGCGCGGTGGATTCGCCATCGCCGTAGTTGGTGCCGGTGTAGCGCGCGCCCAGGCCCAGCTTCACGCCGTTCGCGAAGCGGTAGTCGGCCCACACCGAGAAGCGGTGGCGCGGCACCGCGGTGGCCTTGCCGATCTCCTTTTCATTGGCGCTGGCCGTGACGATCGCGCGCGGCGTGTAGGCATAGGAGGCGGTGAAGTTCAGGCGTGGCATCAGTTCGGCCGTGGCTTCCAGCTCCAGGCCGCGAACAGAGATCTCACCGGTCTGCTTGGGCACGAACTGCGCGTCGTAGCTGATGTAGTTGTTGCGCTTCAGGTCGAAGATGGCGGCGCTGTAGAGCGCCTTGCTGCCTGGCGGCTGGTAGCGCACACCGGCTTCGTATTGCTTGCCGCCCTCGGGCTTGAAGGGGTTGCCCGACACCGGATCGATGGTGGCCGTCGGCGCGAACGATTCGGTGTAGCTGAGGTACGGGGCCCAGCCGCTCGGGTGCAGGTAGACCAGGCCCGCGCGGCTGGTGAACTTGTGGTCGCGCATCCGCTGGTTCGAGCCGTCGAGGCGGCTGAAGACGGTGCTCTCGGCGTCGTCGTAGCGCCCGCCCAGGGTCAGCGACCAGCGCTCGCCCCACTTGATCTGGTCCTGCAGGTAGAGGCCGGTCTGGTTCAGCCGGGTGATGCCGTCGAAGTACGGCGCCGGGATGTCGTACGCGCCGCCATAGACCGGCGCGTAGATGTTCAGCGCCGGAGCGCTGCCGCCGCTGAAGGTGACCTGGTCGATGCGGGTGCGCTGGTAGTCCAGCCCCACCAGCAGCTTGTGCGTCACGTCGCCGGTGCGGAAATCGGCCTGGAGCTGGTTGTCGAGCGCCACGGCGCCGATGTTCTCGCGGCTGCCGAACACGCTGCGCGAGAGCTGCGTGAAGTTGGCGGGATCGGTGGCGACGTCGGGATTCAGGGTCTCGAAGCCGGAGGCCTGCACGCCGCGGTAGTCGAGCTTCTGCGCCGCATAGCGCGCGTTCTGCCGCACGGTGAAGGTCTCGTTGATGCGATGTTCGAACTGGTAGCCGACCATCTGCTGGTCCTGGTTGAACCGGTCGAAGCCGGGCTCGCCGATGAACAGTTTCGAGGGGATGTAGCTGCCGATTGCGGTGGGCTCGAGCGAGCCGACCGTGGGCCGTGCGCGCGTGTAGACGCCGCCGCGCGTGCGCGTGAACTGCGACAGCAGCGTGAGGCTGGTGTCGGCCGAGGGCTTCCAGGTCAGCGAGGGCGCGATGTAGCTGTGGTCGTCGGCTTCCTTCCCGGCGGGCAACTGCGCATCGCGCAGCACGCCGGTGATGCGGTAGAGCAGCTTGCCGTCGGCATCGAGCTGGCCCGCAAAGTCGCCCGCGATCTGGCGCCGCGCGTTGTCCCCGAGCTGCACCTGCAGTTCGCGCACCGGCTCGGCCGTGGGCCGCTTGCTGACCACATTCACTACCCCGCCCGGCCCGCTCATGCCGTAGAGCACCGACGAAGGCCCGCGCAGCAGTTCGATGCGCTCGGCGCCGTAGTTCTCGGTGCGCCACACGCCCCAGGTGCCGTTGTTGCGCAGCGGCAGGCCGTCGAGGTAGAAGCCCGGCGAATAGGCGTCGAAGCCGCGCAGCGAGATCCAGTCATAGCGCGAGTCGGCGCCGTAGGTGGTGGTCGACACGCCCGGCGTGTAGCCCAGCGCGTCCTTGAGGTTGGTGGCGCCGATGGCCTCCATGCGGTCGGCGGTGATCACCGAGATCGACTGCGGCGTCTCGATGATCGGCGTGTCGGTCTTGGTGCCGGTGGCGCTGCGCCTGGCCACGTAGCCCTGCACGCGGCCCGTGGCGCTTTCCTCGCCATCGGCCATCACCGTGACCGCCGGCAGCGTCGAGGTGCCCGATGCGGCAGGCGCGACGGGCGCGGCCTTGACCACGGCCGCATTGCCTTCCATGGTGGCCGCCAGCCCGGTGCCGGCTAGCAGGCGGTCGAGCGCCGCGCGGGGCGTCAGGCTGCCGGAGATGGCGGGCGCCGTCTTGCCGGCCACCAGGCTTTGCTGCACGACCAGCTGGATGCGGGTCTGCCGTGCCCAGTCGTTCAGGGCCTCGGCCAGCGGCTGGGCGGCAATGCTGATCTGCTGCGCTGTGCCCTGGCCTCCCGAGGTCTGGGCGCGCAGCGGCGCGCTCGCCAGCGCGAGTGCCACGGCCAGCGCCAGCGGTGCCGGCGTCATCTTCATCAAGCGGTTCATCAAACGTCTTCCAGGTAGTGAATACAAATGGTTCTTATCTGGCTGACGCACGAACTCATGGAAATCCGGTATTCCCGGCGAAATATTTTTGCCCTGGAGGTTTCAGGGCGCGCCGGCTAGGGCGCAGCGACGATCTCGGCCACCGGCCCGTCGCCCTTGAGCCGCACGGGCAAGGCGCTCGGCAGCACGCGCCGCAGCGTGCGCGCGTCGCGCGGGTCGAAGGTGCCGGTCAAGCGCAGCGCGGCCACGGAAGGGTCGCGCACCACGAGGCCGGTGCTGCCGTAACGCTCCAACTCGGCCAGCGCGCGGGCCAATGGCGCATCGACGAAGCTCAGCCGGTGTTCGCGCCAGGGGGCGATGCCGTCACCCGAAACGGCCGTCACGGCGGCCAGCACGCCCTCTGCATCGCTGTGCACCTGCTGGCCGGCGGTGAGGAAGACAGCGCCCTGCGGCACGGTATCCGGCGCAGGGCCGACCCAGTGGCCGTCGGCGGCCCTGTCCATTTGCGTGACCCGCACCCTGCCCTTCTCCACCGACACGCGCGCGCCCTCGGCGCCCGCAATGGCCGGCGTGTACCGCACCGCGAATCGGGTGCCGACCACACGGACCTGCAACGGCCCCGCCAGCACGTCGAAGGGGCGCTGCGCGTCCGACTGCACCGCGAAGACGGCCTGCCCATCGATCAGCCGGACCTCGCGGCGTTGGCGGAAATAGCGCACCTCCAGCCGCGTGGCGGTGTCCAGCCGCAGCACGGTGCCATCGGTCAGCGGCACCTCGAGCTGCTGCCCGCGTTGGGTGGCGAACGCCTGCACGAACACAGGCTGGGCTTGCAGATGGCGCCATCCGAGGTAGCTGCCACCGGCGACCACGCCCGCGGCGGCCAGCGCCAACGCCGGCTTCAGGAAGCCGCGCCGCGTAGGGGCGGCAGTCCCGTTCCCCGCGAAGCCCTCGCGCCAGGCCGCGACCGTCTCCGGCCCGATCGCGTCGAAGGCCCGCCAGCGCGATTCCCACTGGCGGTAGGCATCGGCGTGCTTCGGGTCCGCGGCGATCCAGTCCTGAAAAATTCGCTCGTCGCGCGCACTCCAGTCCGCGCGACGGCGATGAACGAACCAGTCGATCACCTCCTGGCGCAGGCGCGATGTTTCTTCCGACGGTGGCAGCGATGGGGTCATGGCTCGGGGAGCTCTCCTGCAGATGTAGACGCACGAGCGGTGCAGAACCCTGTAATGGGCATCCCCAATGCACCGGGTCGCTCGCGCGTTCGCTCTTCTTGTGTTCGTGGGTTGCTTTTCATTGCGGGCCCCCGTTCACTTCGTCCAGGCACGCCCAGCACGCATCCATCGCGATGCGCAACTGCATCTCGACCGTCCGCACGGAAATGCCCATGCGCTCGGCGACTTCGGCATACGACAGCCCGTCGAACTTGTAGAGCACGAAGGCTTCGCGGCAGCGCGGCGGCAGCCTGTCGATGGTGGCGACCATGGCCGCCAGCCCCTGGCCGGACGACAGGATGGTGTCGGGCTCGAAGGTCGAAGGGCCGATGCAATCGTCGAGCTCAACCGCGCCCTCATCCGCAGAGGCGGCCCCGTCGAAATCGGCACGCACGCCGGTGCGGCGGTGGTGGTCGGTGACGAGGTTGCGGGCCGTGCGGTACAGCAGCGCACGCGGGTCGCGCACCACGCTGCCGGTGCGCTGCGCCTCATACACGCGTGCGTAGCTCTCCTGCGCCAGGTCGGCCGCGGTGGCGCGGTCGGACACCTTTCGGGAAAGAAAGCTCAGCAGCTCGCGGTAATAGCGTTCGAACACAGGCGCACCACAACCGGGAACGGTTGGTCGAAGTCCAGGGGCAGGTTGGCTTCGACATGGCGTGGCTTACCTGATGAGATTCAGAAAACGGGAAGCGCCGATTATCACGCCCCGCCGAAGAAGTCCAGGTCGGAATGCACGGTCGCACAAGCCGCAACCTCGGCGCCGCTGCGGCGCGTGGCCTTCTGGCGGGTAGCCCGAAGGGTAAGCTTTTCGCTTGCCGGGACGGGGAGCGCGCCGGCTACCTTTCTTCCAGCAGGGCTAGAACCCGTACAGCGCGCCCGGGTTGTCCACGAGGATGCGGCGGCGCGTGTCGTCGCTCGTGGCCCACGAGAACAGCAGGTCGTACAGCGGCACCGCGTGGGGCCTCGGATCGCGCCCCGGGTGCGGCCAGTTGCTGGCCCAGAGGCAGCGCTCGGGAAACTTCTCGGCCAGCGTGCGCGCGAGCAGGCTCACGTCGTCGTAACCGGGTGGCCCCACCTTCGACGTCTCGTAGGGCGCGGAGAGCTTGATCCACACGCGCCCCGAATCGAGTACGCGCAAGAGCGACTGGAACGACGGGTGCTCAGGCGCCACCGGCTCCAGGAACTTGCCGTTGTGGTCCAGCACCAGCCGGCACGGCAGGCGCTTGAGCACTTCCTCATGCTCCGGAATCGTGCGGCCGTCGAGCTGCAGGTTGACCATCCACTCGGCATTCGCGAGCCGAGCCGCCATGGGCTCAAGCGACGCCCAGCTCAGCACCCCGCCGATCATCATGTAGCGCACGCCGCGCATGCCGCCGGCGTGCAGGCGCGCGATTTCCGCATCGGTCACTTCGGGCGCGACCAGCGCGATACCACGCGCCGAATCGCCGAACTGCGCCAGCGCATCGAGCGTGCAGCTGTTGTCGAAGCCGTAGCCGGTCGGTTGCACGACGATCGCGCGGTCGATGCCCAGCGGCGTCTGCACCTCGGCGCGGTAGGCCGACACCGGCGAATGCGGCGGCACCCAGGCCACGTTCGGGATCAGCGGAAAGCGGTCTTCGTAGATGTGGACGTGGCAGTCGCAGGCGCCGGCGTAGCGCGTGTTGCGGGTGGGTTCCATGGAAGGTCTCTTGGAGTGGTTGTGATGAATGGAACGATCAGCCGCGTGCGCCGAAGGCCTTCTGCCAGCGCCGGGCCTCGGGCGCATTGACGGCACCCTTCGGCACCCGCCCCTGGAACAGCTCGCCGAGTTGGGCCACTGTCTCCAACGCCTGATGCTCGATCGCAGGCGGCGTGAGCCCGCCGATGTGCGGCGTGGCGATCACGCGCGGATGCGCGGCCACGCGCGGCGATGGCATCTGGTCGGGCGCGCGGCCCACGTCGAGCGCGCAGCCGGCGATGGTGCCGGCGTCGAGCGCCGCGACGAGCGCGTCTTCGTCCACGAGGTTGCCGCGCGAGGCATTGATGAAGAAAGCATGCGGCTGCATCGCGGCGAAAGCCGCGGCATTCATCAGGTTCTCGGTGGCCTCGGTGGCGGGTGCGAGGCAGACCACGAAGTCGGACCGCGCGAGCAGCGCATCGAGCGCCACCTGTTCGAGTTCGGCGCGTTCAATGGAAGCGTACGGGTCGTGCACCACGATGCGCATGCCCAGCGCCAGTGCCACGTCGCACAGGTAGCGGCTGATCTGCCCGTACCCGATCACGCCCAGCGTGCTGCCGCGCAGCTCGCGCCCCATCGCCGGCACGACCGGCTGGCCCGCGTGGTACAGCGCGGTCGATGCGCTGATGTGTCGCCCGAGGTCGATCATCACGCCCACGATCCACTCCGACACCGACGCGATGAACCCCGCGCTCGCCTGCGTCACCAGCACGCCGTGGCGGCTCGCCGAGGCCAGGTCGATGTTGCGGATGTCGATGGCGCAGCGCACGAAGGCTTTCAGGTCGGGCAGCGCCGAGAACAGCGCCTCGTCGCCCACCGTCTGCCGGTACGAAATGATTGCGTCGCAGCCCTGCGCCAGCTCGGCGAGCTCGGCGGACGACAGGTCGTTGTCCGTCGGGTTGAAGCGCACCTGCGCAATGGCCTGCAGGGCCGCGGTGGCCCGGTCACCGAAATAGTGGGCGAGCTTGCTTTGCGGATGGCTGACGAAAACCGTGGTCATGAAATGAAGAGAAAACTTTGCAAAGAAGAACTAGGCGCGCGGCGGCGCCACCGAATCGCGCGCCACCAGCGTGGGCGCAAAGACGAACTCCTGCGTCGGCAGCGACGCATCGGCCAGCCGGCTCATCACCCGCTCGACCATCACCTGTGCCATCTCGGGCACCGGCACGCGCACCGAGGTCATCGCGGGGTACATCAGCGTGGAGAGAAACACGTTGTCGATGCCGATGACCGACACGTCCTGCGGCACCGAAAGCCCGGCATCGCGAAACCCCGCCATGAGGCCGAAGGCCAGCAGGTCGTTCACGCCGATCACGCCCGTGGGGTGCTCGGGTGACTTCGTGAGCAGGCTGGCCTGCATGCGGCCCAGCTCGCTCATCATCGAATCGCCGTACTCGTCGACCGGCAAGCCCTCGACCACCTGCGCGCTGCCTTCGAGGCCCGCGCTTTTCGCGGCGGCCAGAAAGCCGTTGATCTTCTCGTTCCGGCTCATGGTGCGGCCCGAGGGCGTGACGAAGGCGAGGCGCCGGTGCCCCTGTTCGATGAGGTGCGCGGTCGCGATGCGCGACGACTCGAAGCTGTCGACCGTCACGTGGTCGATGACCGAGGGCATGCCCGGCGTGGCGCGGCGGTCGTAGCTCACCACCACCAGCCCGCGCTCGGCCGCCGCCTCCACATGCTGCTCGTCGACCAGCGACGAGATGATGATCACGCCGCGCACGCCGTGCGCCATCAGGTCCTCGAAGAAGTGCTTTTCCTTCTCGGCATCGCGATACGTGTTGCCGATCATGATGCGAAAGCCGTAGCGCTCCTGCGCCAGCGTCTCGACCTCGCGCGCGATGAAGCCGTACATCGGGTTGGCCATCGACGGCACCAGGAGGCCCAGCAAGGGCGTATGCCCCGTCTTGAGCTGCCGCGCTGAGGTGTTGGGCCGGTACTTGAGATCGCGGATCGCGGCTTCCACGCGGGCCAGCGTCTCGGCGGCCATGCGGTCGCTGCGTCCGTTCAACACGTTCGACACGGTGCTGGTCGACACCCCTGCCCTTTGGGCCACGTCGGTGATTCTGCTCACGGAATCCTTCCTGTTTTCATCGTCGTCACAGGCCCATGCGCGCCGGCAACCATGTGGAGAACGCCGGCACGAGCACCAGCACCACGAGGGTAACGAACAACACGGCCAGGTATTTCATCATCGGGCGTGCCACATCTTTCACCTGGGTGCCGGTAATCGCGCAAGTGGCGAAAAGGCCGAGGCCCACGGGCGGCGCGAACAGGCCGAAGCCCATGGCGATGACCATCACCGTGCCGAAGTGCAGCGGATTGACGCCCAGCTGCGAGGCAATCGGTGTCAGCAGCGGCCCGAAGATGATGAGCGCCGGCGCGCCTTCGAGGATGGCGCCGAACACGATCATGATCAGCACCGACAGCATCACGAACATCGTGCTGCCGTACGAATGCGCAAAGCCGATCATGAACTCCGACAGGTACTGCGGAATCTGCTGGATCGTGAGCGCGAACGACAGGCTCGACGCCGCCGCCACGATGAAGAGAATGCCCCCGGCCATCGACGCCGAGCGCACGAAGAGCCGCGCCACCGACTTCACCGTGAGCTCCCTGAAGGCCAGCCAGCCCACCACCAGTGCATAGATCACCGCGAACGATGACACCTCGGTCGAGGTCGCGATGCCCGAGGTCACGCCCTTGCCGATCATCGCGACCATGAGGAGCGCCACGAACGCGCCGCCCAGCAGCCGGAACGTCGGCGTGCGCACGTCGAAGGCTTCGTCGGGGTTGATCTTGGTGCCCACGTAGATCGTGACCGCGGCGAGCGACAGCGCCAGCACCACCGCGGGCACCAGCCCCGCCATGAAGAGCCCGGCGATCGAGATGTTCGCCACGAAGCCCATGATGATCATGTTGATGCAGGGCGGAATCGTCTCGGCCATCACCGCGGTGCAGGCCAGGAGGCCCGCCGTCTCGTTCGGGTCCTGCTTCGTCTTGCGCACGGCCGGCATGATGATGCCGCCCACCGCCGCGATGTCCGCCAGCTTGGAGCCCGAGACGCCCGAGAAGAACGCCGTCGCCGTGATGGTGATGAGCCCGAGCCCGCCGCGCAGCCGGCCGAACATGCGCAGCAAAAGCTCGATGAGCCGCGACGACATGCCGTTGGCCTCCATCAGCAACCCCGCCAGCACGAAGAACGGAATCGCCAGCAGCACGTAGTGGTCGGTGCCCGCCATCACCTGCTGCGAGTACACGAGCATCGGCAGCGATGGGTCGGCCATGAAGAACACCAGCGACGACAGCGCGAGCACGAAGGCGATCGGCATGCCCAGCGCCATGCCGCCGAGAAAGCCCGCGGTGAGCAGCGCCCACGGCGGGATCGCGTGGTCGGGCACGAGCGTGTTCCATCCGACGACCGCGGCCGTCAGCGCGACGCCCACGCCCAGCGTCGACCACACCATGCGTGCAGGACCGTTGACCGCATTGGCCAGCCCGAACAGCGTCATGAACAGGCTGCCGATGGTCACCGGGTACACGTAGATCCACTGCGGCATGCCGATCGGCGTGGTCATGTTGTACGAGTCCATCAAGAGCTCGCACGACGAGGCAAAGAGGCTCGCCGACACGCCCACGATGATCCAGCTGCCGAACTGGATCAATGCGGGCTGCCAGCGCGCCGGCAGCAAGCCGCGGAACAGGTCCACGCCCACGTGCTGGCTGCGCGCGAGCACCGTGGCCGCGCCGAAGAACACCTGGATGATCATCAGCGCCCGCGCCACCTCCTCCGCCCAGTCGAACGGGTCGTGCAGGAAGTAGCGGAACACCACCGAGATGAAGACGACGACCACGTCGATGGCCAGCACCACGCCGGCCACGTACTCGGTCATGCGCATCAGCCAGGCGAGCCAGCGGCCGGAGGCGCGGGTGACGTCGAAGCCCAGTGCGGGTTCCATCGCCATTGGCGAAATCGAGAGACTTGACATGGCCGCTCAGGCGCGCGCGGCGGTGATGGCGGCGAACAGCGGCCCCGTCTCGGGGTACTGCTTGGCGAAGCCGGACCAGAGGCGCGTTTCCATTTCCTTGCGCACGAAGTCGCGCTCGCTCTTGGCCATCGGGGTGAACACGATGCCCAGCTTCTTCAGTTCCTCGATGGCTTGCAGGCCCTTCTGCGTGCCGATCTCGCGCTGCTGCAGCGTGGAATCGGCAGCGGCCTTCAGGAACGCGGGGCGCAGCGTGGCGGGGATCTTGTCCATCGCGCGCTTGCCGGCCACGCACACCATCGGGCTGAACAGGTGCTCGGTCATCCAGCAGTACTTGACGACCTCGTTGAGCTTGCTCGCGAGCACCGTGGCCGCATCGTGCTCGAAGCCGTCGACCACGCCGGTCTGCGCCGCCATGTAGAGCTCGCCGAAGGAAATCGGCGTGGGAATCGCGCCCATGATCTTGAAGGTCTCGATGAAGGCCGGCGTGGGCAGCACGCGCAGCTTGACGTTCTTCACGTCGGCGAGCGACTTCACCGGCTGCTTGGTGTACACGTTGCGCGCGCCGTAGTGCGCACCCCAGGTGATGACCTGGCAGCCGGTGCTCTTGACCAGCATGTCGTTGAGCTTGCCGCCCACGCCGCCGCCGAGGGCGCGCGCGGCGTGCTCATAGCTGTCGAACACATAGCCCAGGTCGAGCATGCCCAGCTGCGGCGTCACCGTGGCCCAGATCGAGGAGCCGGTGAGCATCATGTCGATCGAGCCGACCTTCACCTGCTGCACCACGTCGCTTTCCTTGCCCAGCTGGTTGTTCGGAAAGTAGTCGATGCGGATCTGCTCGCCCACCGCCTTCTTGAGGTTGGCCTGCATCAGCTGCGACCAGGCGAAGTGCGACGAATTGAGGTCGGCCACGTGGGACGACGACAGGCGCAGCACCACGGTCTTGCCCTGTGCGGCGGCGTTCTGCGAAAGGCCTGCGGTCGCCATCGCGAGCGACAGCGCCGAGGAAGACTGGACGAAATGGCGGCGTGAAATCGGGGTCATGGTGTTGTCTCCTGTGGGTCGATTGCCCATTCGGTTGTTCGGTCTGGTTCGTTTGGTGGAACGATTTACTGTATCGATACACAAGAATGACGGCAATGCGATTCCGATAGGTGTTTTCCTTCGTAAACGAGGTAAAGCGGATGGCCGCATAGGCAGAATGGAAAAACCAACGGACGGATGCCCTCATGACCTCATCGACACCCGAAGCCGCACGCAGCTACGCCATCCAGATGCATGGCGACCAGAAATACGGCCCGCATCCCTATGTTCACCATCTGGACGCGGTGGTCGCCCTGCTCCAGCCCTATGGAGAGAAGGCGCGGGTCATCGGGTATCTGCACGACGTGGTGGAAGACACCGATGCCACGGTGACAGACGTGCAAGAGCGCTTCGGCGACCTGGTGGCCCGTTGCGTGTCGCTATTGACCGATGCGCCCGGCGCCAACCGCAAGGAGCGCAAGGCCAAGACCTATGGGGCAATGGCGCAGGTGACGGGCGATGAAGAACTCGCACTGGTGGTCAAGGCGGCGGACCGGCTTGCCAATGTGCGGGCCTGCGTGGCGGATGGGCATCGGCAGCTTTGGGACACCTATCGAGGGGAGCACCCCACGTTCAGGGCTGCTGCGTTTCGCAAGGGGCAGTGCGATCCGCTGTGGTCGGAACTCGACTCGCTTCTGTTGGAGTGGCCGGCGTTCTGAGCGCTCTGTTCGGGGCGCGTGCACAGGCCACCGGGTACTCCCCTCCGCGAATGTCCCCCGGGCTTCGCCCTCCTCCTTGATTTCGCTGCTGGTAGCACCCGATGCCCTGCGCACTGGGGCACGCTGTCGGGTATCGGGCGATCAACCGGTGCTCTGACTACTGCCCGCAGCTTGGATGCTTGTGGCCCTCGGTTGCGTTGGGGAGGCCCATGAAGTCGAGGATGTGCGGCGTGGTGCCGTCCACCTGCAGCATCGCGGTCGCGCTGAGGTTGCCCTGGCAATAGCTGGGCTTGAGCGGGTTCGCGTAGTTGTTGTTCAGGATGAGCAAGGTGTCCCTCTCCGCCGCGGTCTGCCCGCCGTGGCCGCTGCCGGTGCCACCGTGGTCCGAGGTCACGACGATCAGCCACTCTTCGTTCGCGTAGTTCGGCCGTGCCGTCAGCGCCGCGAGCACCTGGGCGATCTGCTGGTCTTCACCGGCGATCTTGCTCTGGTAGTAGGCGTTGAGCGGGTCGTAGCTCGGCGCGTGGACATCGACGTTGTGCAGGTAATAGAAGATGGCCGTCGGCGGGTTCTTCCAGCCGAGCCAGCCCTTGACCGCATCGGTGGCCTGCTGCGAGTTCTTGGCTGCGTTGGCCACGACGAAATCGGCCTTCGCGGGACGCAGGTTGTGGGTGATGTTGAACCAGTCGCCCACCACCGCCGTCGTGGCCGTGGGCCAGGCCTGCTTGATGAGGTCGAACACGTGCGTCTTCTTCATCACCAGCCCGGTGTCGTTCGACGTCACGCCGTGCTTGTCGGCCCAGAAGCCGGTGAACACCGACGACCAGCCGGGTCCGCTGACGGTCGCCTGCTTGGTGCCGCCCGCCAGCACGTTGCCGTGGAAGGCGCCGCCCGCGATCAGCGCCGACATCGCGGGCGTCTGCACGCAGCCCTGGCATTGGATCGCGTCGCCGCGCAGGCCGTCGATGCCGATCAGCAGCACGTGCTTGTTGCCCGGCACCGGGTTGGGAACGCCCTCGCCCGCGATCAACGCATAGTGGTCGTAGGGGTTGCCGGGGTAGTCGGTCTTCAGCCCGCCGACGTCACTGGCGCGCTTGTCGCTCAGGTCGCAGCGCTGCGGGGTCTTGTGATAGTCGAAGGACTTGCACCATGCGGCGCGGCTCGCGTCGGTGCAGGCGTTGGCGCAGTCCGCGGGCGTCACGGCCTGCAGGGTCTCGGTGTTGTGGCCGCTGATCGCCGCATCGGGCGTGCGTGTGAATGCCTTCAGCGGATCGGTCTTCAGGCTGTAGTGGTCGTAGGGGTTGCCCGGATAGTCGGTCTTCAGGCCGCCCACGTCGCCGGCCTGCTTGTCACTCAGGTCACAGCTCTGGTTGGCCTTGTGGAAGTCGAACGAAACGCACCAGGTGGCCCGCGGTGCGGACAGGCAGGCGGTGGCGCACATCTCGGGCGTGGACTGCGCCAGGTTCTCGACGTTGTAGCCCGAGATCGCGGCGTTCGGCGAGAGCGTGAACGCGTCGAGCGACGCTGCGGCGGCATGCCCCGCCAGCGCTGTGAACAGGCACGCCAGGCCGGCGCGGATCGATGGCTTCATGTGATGTCTCCTCATCGCGTGAACGTTGGATGAATCCCGTGTTGCCCGCTTTTTCGCGTGGCTTCTGCAACTCCGGGCGGAGTAAATCACTGGCGCCTGTCATCGATCCAATTCAAAAATCTTCGGTGTCGCATTGAGTAGACCTATACGTCGCTCTGTCATCGGCTTGTGCTTGACCTATCGTTTTCCGTCGGCCGGCTGCGCGGCGGGTCCTCCTCCGATCATCAGCCAGGCGCTCAATGCGCTCAGCACGGCCAGCGCTGCGCTCACCAACATCACCCATCGGAAGCCCGCCACGAAGGATTCGGCCACGGCGCGTTTGACGGACGCCGCGGTGGCCGCATCGATGCCCGGCGGCATCACCGCACCGGCCAGCTTGCTGCGCTCGCCTTCGAGGAATGCGGACACCTGCGGCGAGGCGCCCATCTCGCGCAAGCCGTCGGCCAGCGCGGCATCGAAGGCCCACGCCATGACCGCGCCGAACACGGCGATCGCCAGCACTGCCGCCGCGCGCGACACCGCGTTGTTGACGCCCGAGGCCACGCCCGCAAGATCGGGGCCGACCGCGTTCATGACGGTGGTGGTGAGCGGCGCGACCGTCACCGTCATGCCGAAACCCAGCACCACGACCGCGGGCAGGAAGCCGGTCCAGTAGCTCGCGCCGACGCCCGGTATCGCGAACAGCACGAAGCCCATCGCCGCGATGCTCGGTCCGATGACCAGCGGCAGGCGCGGCCCGAAACGGTCGACCAGTTGCCCGGCCCAGCCCGAGAGCGCGAACATGATGAAGATGAACGGCAGCAGCGCGGCGCCCGCCGCGGTGGCCGAGTAGCCCTGCACCTGGATCATGTTGAGCGGGAAGAAATACAGCCCGCCGCCGAGCGCGGCATAGAGCAGCAGGGTCAGCAGGTTCGCGCCGCTGAAGTTGCCGATGCGCAGCAGGCCCAGCGGCAGCATCGGCGTACGCGCCTTGCGCTCCACCGCGATGAAGCCCGCGCTCCCCACGATGCCGACGCCCAGCGCCGCGAGCACGTATGGCGAATTCCAGCCCTGCGTGGGCGCCTCGATGAAGGCATAGACCACGCCGCCCAGCCCGGCGGTGGCGAGCAGCGCGCCCCACACATCGAGCCCGCCGCTGGCCGATGCGCCATGGCTCTCGGGCACGTGGCGCCAGGTGATCCACAGCACCAGCAGCGCCATCGGCACGTTGATGTAAAAGGCCCAGGTCCACGAGATGTGATCGACCAGGAAGCCGCCCAGCACCGGCCCCACGGCGGCCGTGATGCCGCTGAAGCCCGACCAGGTGCCGATGGCCTTGCCGCGTTCCTTGGCAGGAAACGCCGCGCTGATGAGCGCCAGGCTGCCGGGCACCAGCAGCGCCCCGCCGATGCCCTGCACGGCGCGCGCGGCGATGAGTTGATGCACGTCGGCGGCCAACCCGCAGGCCACCGAGGACAACGCGAAGATGCCCACGCCGATGGCGAAGATGCGGCGGCGTCCGTAGTGGTCGCCGAGCGCGCCGCCCACCAGCAGCAGCGCCGCCAGCAGCAAGGCGTAGGACTCGACCACCCACTGCGCCTGGAAGGCCGTGGCGTGCAGGTCGGCCTGGATCGCCGGCAGCGCCACGTTGACCACCGTGCCGTCGATGAAGGCCATGCTCGAGCCGACGATGGCCGCGGCCAGCACCCAGGGTTTCGAGCGCTCGGGGCAGGCGTTTTCTTCGGCCTTGGCGCCATGCAGGATCAGCGTGTGGTCGTTGGGCGCCTTGCCGATCTGTGCCATGGGGTCTCCGAGCTACTGGATTCGGAACTTGCTCCTTCCCCCTTTGGGGGAAGGCTGGGATGGGGGCATCTCCCAACTGGACGCCATGCCTCGATGAGCGCCGTCGTGCCCCCACCCCTGCCCTCCCCCAGCGGGGGAGGGAGAAAGAAAAAGAGTCAGAGCGCGCATGCCGTGGCGGCCGGGTTCGCACGCGCCGCACTCACGCTGCGCGCAATGGCTGCGGCCGTGGCGGCCGTCACCCGCTGGGCGCCCTGCGCCACGGCATCCATGCCGCCGCCGACCGCTTCGCCGACATTCAGCTGGCAGACCACGGTGCGCGCCTCGTCGGAGCGCCGCAGCGTCCAGCTGAAGCTCGCATCGACGCGTCCGCCATCGACCGCATCGAACTGCCGCAGCTGCACCGCGATGCGCCAGACCGGCTGCGAGGTCTGCCGTCCGCCCTTGGTCACGTCGAGCGCACCCAGCCGCGAAGAGATGTTGCTGGAGAGCGCATCGCGCAGCTCGTTCTCGAAGGACGAGGCCCAGCGGTGCTGCTCGAGCACCTCGACCTGCACGCTGCCGCCTGGCTGCCGCACCACCATCTGCGGCCGTGCGAAGCGCTCGGGCACCGCCACCGGCGCGAGCTCGATATAGAGCGGCGTGGGGCTGCCCAATGTCGACGGCGCCGCATCGGTGGCCGTGACCGGGCTGGCGAGCGTGTAGTAGCTGTCGGGCTTGCTCGCGCAGCCGGCGAGTGCGATCAAGGCAGCGCCAACGATCAGCGCGGTTTTTCCGAATGCGAAGTTCTCGTTCTTCATTTCTTGTCGTCCGGTTTGCCGCGCAGCAGCGACTCGGGATGGCGCTCCAGGTAATCGGTCAGCACGCGCACCGAGCCCGCGGCGCGGGTCAGCTCCTGCAGCGTCTGGCGCATGTCCTGTTGCAGCGGCGAATCGTCGGCCAGCGTGCGCTCGGCGGTGTTCACGGTCTTGCGCACGTCCTTCATGGCCGCGGCCAGCTCGGGCGTCACGTCGTTGTTGATGCGGGTCACGGTCTGCTCGGCGCTGGTGAGCGTCTTGTTGAGCGTGGCCAGCGTGGTGCGCAGGTCGGCCGCAATTTGCTCGTAGGGCACCTTGTTGAGCTTGCTCGCGATTTCCTGCACCTGCGACTGGATCTCGTCGAGGCTGTTGGCAATGGTGGGCAGCTCGATCGGGCTCTTCGCCAGGTCGATCTTCGCGGGCGGCGCCTTCGGGAAGAAGTCGAGCGCCACGTACACCGAGCCGGTCAGCAGGTTGCCGTTGCGCAACTGGGCGCGCAGGCCCTTTTCGGCCAGGAAGCGCAGGCGCTCCTGCTGCGTGGCGCGCGACTCGGTGCCCTGCGGCTGCCCAGTCTCGCGGCGGCGCAGGCGATCGGGGTAGATCTGCACCAGCACCGGCATGCGGAACTCGCGCTCGGCGCGGTCGAACTCCACGCCGATCGACTTGACCTCGCCGATCACCACGCCGCGGAAATCGACCGCCGCGCCGGGCACGAGGCCGCGTAGCGACTGGTTGAAGTACATCAGGAGCGTCTGCGAGGGGCCGTCGGGCTCCTTCATCGCGGTGGTCTCGTCCTGCGCCAGCATGAAGGCGGTGTTCTCCTTGGCCAGCGGGCCCATCGCATCGTCGGGCGCCTGGAAGGCGATGCCGCCGAGCAGGATGGTCGCGAGCGACTGGGTGCGCAGCGTGAAGCCGCTGGCGCTCAGCTGCGCGTCGATGCCGCTCGCCTGCCAGAAGCGGGTGTTGATGCCCACGAACTTGTCGTAGGGCGCGTTGACGAACACCCGCAGCGTGACGCCGCGGCCGTCGCCGTCGAGCTCGTAGGCAGCCACCTGGCCGACCTTGATGCGGCGGAAGTACACGGGCGAACCCACGTCGAGCGAGCCGATGTCGGTGGCGCGCAGCAGGAACTGCTGGCCCGAGTCGTCGCGCGTGACGATGGGTGGCGCTTCCAGGCCCTTGAATTCGCCCGCGGTTTCCTTCGACACGCCGGCATCGGCGCCGATGTAGGCACCCGACAGCAAGGTGCTCAGGCCCGAGATGCCCGAGGTGTCGAGGCGCGGCCGCACGACCCAGAAGCGCGAATCGTCGGAGGTGAAGCTCTCGGCATCCTTGTTGAGCTGCACCAGCACGCGCACATGCGAGCGGTCGCGCGCGAGGCGCAGGCTCTGCACGAGGCCGATCTGCACGTCCTTGTATTTCACGGCGGTCTTGCCGGCCTCCAGGCCTTCGGCGGTCTTGAAGGTGAGCACGATCTCGGGGCCACGCTCCAGGAGGATGCGCGCCACCAGCGTCACACCGACGAGGGCGGCCACGATGGGGATCAGCCAGATCAGCGAGGGCAGCCACTCGCGGCGGCGCTTGACCTGCGGTTTCGGCAGTGGCGGCGCGGACGGCGCCGGTTTGTCCTGCGGTTGCGGTTCTTCTTCACTCATGCTGTTTGTTCTTCCCTGTTCTCGAAACTCTCTTGCACCGCCTGCGCTTCCTTGCTGTCCCAGGTGAGCTTCGGATCGAAGCTCAACGAGGCCAGCATGGTCAGCACCACCACCGAGCCAAAGGCCGCGATGCCCACGCCCGCGGTGATGACCGCGAAGCCCTGGATCTGCACCAGCCCGGTCAGCAGCGCCACCACGAACACATCGAGCATCGACCAGCGGCCGATGATCTCGATGATGTGATACAGCTTGGCCCGCTCGTGCTGGCGCCAGGTGCTGGCGCGCTGCGCCATCACCACAAGCAAGAAAAGCACCGCCAGCTTGAAGAGCGGCACGAGGAAGCTCGCGATGAAGACGATGGCGGCCAGCCCGTAGGCGCCCGACACCCAGAAATAGATCACCCCGCTCAGGATGGTGTCGTACTGCGCGCCGAACAGCGTGCGCGTGATCATCACCGGCAGCAGGTTCGCCGGGATGTACATGATGCAGGCCGCGATCAGGAAGGCCCAGGTGCGCGTGAGGCTCTGCGGCTTGCGCGTGTGCAGGTGCGTGCCGCAGCGGCCGCAGGCGTCGCCCTCCTCCGCGTCACGCCAGACGGCCGCGCAGTGCGGGCAGGCCAGGAGGCCGAGCGAGGCGGCGGTGGCGACGGGTGCGTCGGGGTCGTGCGCGACCTCTTCAACGGCCGGTTCCGGTTCGCGCGATCTGCGGAAGGGAAACAGCTTCATGCGGAAGCCTCTTTCTCTTCGTCGCCGGCGGCGCGGAAGGTCATCTCCCAGAACGCGCCCGGGTTGAACGACAGCACCGCCGTCAACGTGACCGTCAGCGCCATGAAGGCCCAGAGCGCGGGCCCCGGCACCACGGTCGCCATGCTGGAAAGCTTGACGATCGCCACCAGCACGCCGAGCAGGAACACCTCGATCATTCCCCACGGGCGCAGCGACTGCATCATGCGCACCAGGATCGCAAAGCCCAGCGGCCGGTGCTCGCGGCGCAGCGGAATCAGCAGGTAGGCCAGGATGCACAACTGCAGCAGCGGAAAAAGGATGGTCGTGGCCAGCACCAGCAGCGCCACCACCGACATGCCCTCGCCCCCCAGCACCACCACCGCCCCGGCCAGCGTGGTCTGGCTGCGCAGGCCGCGCAGCTCGATCTCGACGATGGGAAACAGATTGGCGATGGCGAACATGATCAGGCTCGCCACCGTCAGCGGCAGGATGCGCTGCTGCTGCGAGCCGGGGTGCCTGTCCAGCTCGGTGCCGCAGCGCGGACAGCGGGCCACGTCGCGCGGCTGCAGGGGTGTGCGGGCATAGACCGCGTCGCAACCCGGGCAGACCACGGTGTCAGGTACTTCCTTCATGGGGCCGTACCCTACCCTATTCAGTGGTGCGGGTTTGTCGTCTTCAATCGCAGACTGCTGAAAACTGCCGCGACTGCTGCGCAACCTGCGGCCAGCACCAGCGCCACCACCGGGCCGTGGCCGCCGTGCGGGCTCCAGACGCTGAAAACCCCTGCCAGAACGACCGCGCCCAAGGTCTGACCCGTGAGCCGCGCCGTGCCCAGCATGCCACTGGCCGCACCGCTTCGGTGCGCAGGCGGGGAGCTGACGATGGTGTGGTTGTTGGGCGACTGGAAGAGCCCGAAGCCCAGGCCGCACAACGCCATGCGCCAGGCGATGTCGGCATTGCCCGGATGCGCCGGCAGCGCGGCCAGCAGCGCGAGGCCCGTGGCCAGAAGGCCGAGGCCGATGCCGCCGAGCAACCCGTCCGGATACTTGCCGATCAGCTTCCCCGCGATGGGCGCCATCACCACGATGGCCAGCGGCCATGCGGTGATGAGCAGGCCCGCCTCGATGTGGCTGCGGCCATACACATCGAGCAGCAGGAACGGCAGCGCGATGTAGGCCAGCATCTGCGCGCAGAACGCGGCCACCGAGGTGCCCATGGACAGCGCGAACACCGGAATGCGCAGCAGGTCGATCGGGAAAAGCGGCACTGCCTGCGTGCGCTGGCGCCGGAGGTACACGAAGCCCACCGCCAGCCCGGCCAGCAGGATGGCCCAGGCGGACCAGTGGCTGCCGCCGCCCTCCACGCCGCCTTCGCGCACGCCCAGCCGGTCCACGCCCAGGAACACCAGCGAGAACATCAGCACGTTGAGCGTCACGTCGACGGGTGAAAACCGCAGCCCGGCCGCCGGTGCCACGCGGTTGAACGGCAGCGCCTTCATGCCGAGCGCGAAGGTGACGATGCCCAACGGCACGTTGATCGCGAAGAGCCAGGGCCACGAAGCCACAGAGAGAATCGCCGCCGCCACCGAAGGCCCGGCCACGGAAGACGTGGCGACCACCAGCGAGTTGATCGCCATCCCCTTGCCCAGTTGCGACGACGGATACACCAGCCGCACCAGCGCCGCGTTGACGCTCATGATCCCCGCTGCGCCCAGCCCCTGGAAGGCGCGCGCCGCGATCAGCGTGCCGAGCGAATTGGCGAAGGTGGCCGCCAGCGACGACAGCGCGAACACCGCCATGCCCACGAGGTACACGCGCCGGTAGCCCACAAGGTCGCCGAGCGAGGCCAGCGGCAGCAGCATGACCAGCGTGGCGATCTGGTAGGCGTTGACCACCCAGATCGCCTGTGACGGGCTGGCCTGCAGCTCGCGCGCGATGCCCGGCAATGCGAGGTTGACGATGGTGCCGTCCAGCACCGCCACGATCAGCCCAAGGATGATGACCAGCATCGCCCAGCCGCGCTCCGGCGAGGCCAGGCCGTCGATGGGTTTCAGGGTGTTTTCTTCGGCGCTCGCGATTGCGGCGCCTGGATGTATCGAGCTCACGCTTCCTGCGTCCTTCGTGTGGGTTCTGAGCGCACGCCGCCCAGCGTGAGCCAGGTCAGCACCAGCGCGATCAGCGCGCCTGCGGCCATGCCGGCCACCATCGGCAGCGGTCGGCCATCGGTGAAGAAGCCGACCACCGCCATTGCCAGCGCGCCCGTCAGCATCTGCAGCGTGCCGAGCAGCGCCGAGGCGGTGCCCGCGATGGCGCCGTGCATTTCGAGCGCCAGCACGCCGGTGGTCGGGATCACCAGGCCCATGAAGCCCGAGGCGATGAAGTACAGGACGATGAGCACCCAGATGCTGTCGCCGCCCATCGCGAAGTAGATGAACATCGCGACCATCGCCGCGCCGCAGCACACCACACCGAACTTCACGAGATTGACCAGCCCGTAGCGCTCGCCGAGCGAGCCGGTGAACTGCGAGGCGCCGATGAAGGCGGCGGCGTTCACGCCGAAGGCCACGCTGTAGAGCGCGGGCGAGAGGCCGTAGTGGTCGATCATCACGAACGACGAATTGGCCAGGTAGGTGAAGAAGCCCGCCATCGCGAAGCTGCCGATGAACACCAGCCCGAGGTAGTGCCAGTCGCGCAGCAGCAGCCAGTAGGCCGAGAGCGCGCTGCCCAGGCTGCTTTCGACGCGCTCCGAGGCGGGCCGGGTTTCATCGAGCAGCTTGACCATCATCGCGAGGCCCGCCACCGCGGCGATGGTCACGGCCCAGAACACGCCGCGCCAGCCGGCCACGGCGATGACCGCGCTGCCCGCGAGCGGCGCGAGGATCGGCGACACGCTGAACACCAGCATCAGCAGCGACATCAGCCGCGCCGCGTCGGTGCCGGTGTGCAGGTCGCGCACCACGGCACGCGGAATCGCCATGCCGGCCGCGGCGCCCAGGCCCTGGATGAAGCGCAGCACGATCAGCGTCTGGATGTCGGTGGCCAATGCGCAGCCCACGCTGGCCAATGCGAAGAGCACCAGCCCGGCGTACAGCGGCGGCTTGCGCCCGACCATGTCGGAGATCGGGCCATAGAGCAGTTGGCCCGCACCGAGCGACAGGAAAAAGGCCGTGAGGCTCATCTGCACCGCGCCGATGTCGGCGCGCAGGCTCTGCCCGATGGCGGGCAGCGCAGGCAGGTACATGTCGATGGCGAAAGGCCCGATGGCCGAGAGCAGGCCCAGCAAGAGGGCCATCTTGAAGAAGGGGGAAGAACGCATTGACCCGATTGTCGCCAAGCCCGGCAATCGGCGCCCGCGTGGGGTCGGTTGCCTGCAGGCCCCGTCCGGTGCTAATTCGGGGAAAAGAATCGGTTGGCAGGCCTCGGCAAACCAAGGTTCTCGCGCAGGGTACGACCTTCGTATTCGTGCCGGAAGATGCCCCGGCGCTGCAACTCGGGCACCACCTTGTCGACGAAGGCGTCGAGCCCGCCCGGCAGCCAGGGGAACATCACGTTGAAACCGTCGGAGCCCTCGGTCTCGAGCCACTCCTGCATCTCGTCGGCGATGGTCTGCGCCGTGCCCACGAAGGCCAGCCCGCCGTAGCCGCCAAGGCGCTGGGCCAGCTGGCGCACCGTGAGGTTCTCGCTGCGGGCCAGCTCGACCACGCGGGCGCGGCTGCTCTGGCTCGCGTTGGTCTCGGGCACATCGGGCAAGGGTGCATCGGGGTCGAACTTCGAGGCGTCGTGGCCGAGCTGGATCGAGAGCGAGGCGATGGCGCTGTCGTAGTGCACGAGGCTGTCGAGCTTCGCGCGGATGGCGCGGGCTTCTTCGAGCGTGTCGCCGACCACCACGAAGGCGGCGGGCAGGATCTTGAGGTGCTCCGGCTCGCGCCCGATCCTGCGCATGCGGCCCTTGATGTCCGCATACAGGCTGCGCGCCGCGGCCAGCGTGCCCGGCGCGGCAAACACCGCCTCCGCGGTCTCGGCCGCGAGCTGCCGCCCCGCTTCCGATGCGCCGGCCTGCACGATCAGCGGCCAGCCCTGCACCGGCCGCGCGATGTGCAGCGGCCCGCGCACCGAGAGGTACTTGCCCTTGTGGTCGAGCACGTGCAGCTTGGCGGGATCGAAGAAGCGGCCGCTCTCGGCATCGCGCTCGAAGGCGTCGTCGGCCCAGCTGTCCCACAGGCCCGTGACCACGTCGTAGAACTCGCGGGCGCGGGCATAGCGCTCGTCGTGTGCCATGTGGTCGTCGCGGCCGAAGTTCAGCGCCGCGTCGGGGTTGGAGGTGGTCACGATGTTCCAGCCGGCGCGGCCCTCGCTCAGGTGGTCGAGCGAGGCGAAGCGGCGCGCGATGTGGAAGGGCTCGTCGAAGGTGGTCGATGCGGTGGCCACCAGCCCGATGTGCTTCGTGTGCTGGGCGAGCGCCGACAGCAGCGTGAACGGCTCGAACGAGGTGACCGTGTGGCTGCGCTGCAGTGCCTCGATGGGCATGTTGAGCACGGCCAAGTGGTCGGCCATGAAAAAGGCGTCGAAGCGCCCGCGCTCGAGCGTCTGGGCCAGTTGCTTCAGGTGCGCGAAGTTGAAGTTGGCATCGCGCCATGCGCCCGGGTAACGCCAGGCGCCGGTGTGGATGCTGACCGGGCGCATGAAGGCGCCGAGCCGCAACTGCTTTGCGCCGCTCATTCGGCTGGCCAGAACACCAGCGCGCGCAATTCGATGCTGCGGCGCGGCGGCGCTTCGGGCGCACCGGTCGGGTCTTCGAACGCGGTGTGCGCGGTGAAGCGCGCGGTGCCGTCCTCGCACGAGTCGTAGATCTTCAGAAGCAGTGCCTCGTCGGGCCGCAGCCTCGGGAACCAGTACCACTGGTGCCTCGGGTTCCAGGTGAAGGAGTAGGTCTCGCCCACCTTGTCGGGGTAGACCAGGTCGCTCGGCACCATGTCCTCGAACGCGATGGAGCGCGCATCGCACAGCGCGAGCGGCAGGCGCTCCACGGTGGCCAGCGGGCGCCACAGGTTGATGATGGCGAAGCGGTGCTTCAGGCGCTCTTCCGCTTCTTCGGGCGAGAGGTGGTCGCGCACGCGTCGCGGCGCGGAGACGAAGGTCTGGTCGTTGTGCACCCGCCGCACCGGCTCGCGCAACTCGGCCGTGCGGCGCGAGCCCTGTGCGCTGTCACGCAACGTGTGATCGAAGACGACGATCTTCTCGGCGCCCGTCACGTCGCGCAGCAGCGCCTCGGCCTCGCGGTAGTAGATGTCGCGGATCGCCCCGTCGTGCGAGAAGTCGGCCACCACGCTGCGGTGCGAGATCTGCGTGAAGCCGCTGCGGTCGAGCGAGAGTTCACGCAACGCCACGAGCGGGCGGCCGTCGCGGATAGCCACACGGCGCGGTTCCAGCTCGCCGGTCACCCAGGGCACGCCTGGCGGCGGCTCGAAGGTGTAGCTCACCGGCCTGCCCTGCCCCGCCTTCAGGTAGTTCACCTCGCCTTCGACGAAAGGGAGATTGGCGGCCACCAGGTGGTCATTCGATGCGGTGCCCATGCGGCATGACTCCTCAGAAGGGTTCCTTGAACGGGCGCAGGTCGAGTTCCTGCGTCCACGCGCTGCGGTGCTGCACATGCAGCTGCCAGTAGTTTTCTGCGATGGCGTCGAGCTGCAGCAGGCCGTCGTCGCCCGCCTGCGCCACGCGTTGAGGTGCATTGCTGCGCAGGCGCTCGCCGTCGATGCCGCCATCGATCACCACGTGTGCCACGTGAATGCCCTGCGGGCCGAACTCGCGCGCCAGGCTCTGGCTGAGCGACCGCAGGCTGGCCTTGGCCGCCGCGAAGGCGGCGAACGGCGGCTTGCCGCGCAGGGCCGCGGTGGCGCCGGTGAACAACAGGCTGCCGCGCGCCCTCGGCGCGGTCGCTTCGAAGCCGTTGACCAGCAGGCCCTGCAAGGCCTCTTTCGCAAAGATGAAACCGCCCAACGCGCTGGTGCGCCAGGCCTGCGTGAACTGGTCGACCGAGATCTCCAGCGTCGGCGCGCGCACCGCGCTCGAGGCATTGAAGATCGCCACCGACAGCGGCCCCAGTGCCTTCACGCGCTGCGCGATGCCGTGGATCTCGGCCTCGCTGGCCACGTCGCCGGCGAACACCTGGGCGCGCCCGCCGGCGGCTTCGATTTCGGCGGCCACCGCGGCAAGCTGGGCCTGGGTGCGGCCGGTCAGCGCGACAAGGAATCCCTCGGCCGCGAAGCGCCGTGCGAGCGCGGCGCCCAGGCCGGCGCTGGCGCCGACACCGGCAATCCATGCCACAGGCGATGGGCCCGAGCCGGAGGAAGAAACAGGGGGTGGTGAAGAGACTGGAGGCATAGGTGAGGCCTAAGGCTATACCTGCGCTCCGCGGCGTGGAACGATGCAAAAGCGATAACCTTATTTGCTGGCTGGTCGGCGGTCGCACGCGCTTGACGTCCCACCGAATTTCACAGCGACACGATCGGCGGCTACGCTATCGGCTTCCCGGACCGCTTCCACAACAACTCACAGCATTGCTTTCCAGGAGGAGTTATCCATGGCCTTCGCCCGCACGATCCATGCCGATCTGCTTCGCGTGTTTCTTCTGACCCTCGTGTCGCTCTTCGCCATACCGGCGGCGACGCTGGTCTTCACCGAATACGCGCTGCGCTCGCAGGACACCGAGTTCCTGCAGTCGATCGAAAAGCGCATCAACTCTGATGCACGCCTGAACGCCGCCGACAAGGCGGAAGCCACCGCGTTCTACCGCAGCCACCCGCTCTCCAAGGCCTGCGACGCCACCGCACCGGAAGACAAGAACTTCCACGACAAGGTGTGCAGTCCCTACTCGATGCAGTGGCAGTTCCACTGGGCCGACCGCGCCGCGATCTGGACGCTGGTGCTCGGCGCTGCGCTGCTCGCGGCGGCGCTCGTGCTCGGCGCGCTGGCCTTCGCCAACCGCGGTTTGCGCTATGCGAGCTTCGTCGCAGGCTGGCGGCTCATGACGGTGTCGAGCGCCATCGAGGTCGTGCTGCAGAGCGCGATGCTGGTGTGGCTCTCGTTCTGGCTCACCGCCTTCTTCTGGCACAGCTACTACGTCAAGCTGATCGCCATTGCCGGCATCGCGGCCGCAGCGGCCGTGTTCTATGCGGTGTACACGCTGTTCAAGAAGCTGCCTTCGGTCAACGCGATCGACGGCGAGCTCATTGCCCAAGCCGATGCGCCGCGCTTGTGGGAGCGCATCCGCCAGCTCGCGGGCCGTGTGAAGACGGCGCCGCCCGACCAGATCGTCGCGGGCATCGACACCAACTTCTTCGTGACCGAAGCGCCCATCGAAGTCGGCGGCCGCACCTTGAACGGCCGCACGCTGTTCGTGAGCATTCCGCTCCTGCGCGTGCTCGATCAGTCCGAGGCCGATGCAGTGCTGGCCCACGAGCTGGCCCACCTGGGCGGCGGCGACACCCGCAGCAGCGCGGCGCTCGGCCCGAAGCTGCGGCAGTTCGACCAGTACACCTGGAAGATGCGCAGCGGCGGTCTCACCATCGTGGCGCACTACCTGCTGCGGCTCTACCGCATGATCTTCGAGTTCGCCCTGGCGCGCGACAGCCGCGAGCGCGAGTACAAGGCCGACCGCGTATCGGCGAGCCTCACGGCACCCAGCGCCATCGTGCAGTCGCTGATCAAGATCTCGGCCTACGCGAGCTACCGCAACGACGTCGAGCAGAAGCTCTTCGCGCAGAACCGCCAGCACGACGGCGCCCTGGGCATCGCCCGCTTCGTGGCCGATGGGCTGCCGCCCTACGCCAGCTCCGAGGCGTTCATCGAGACGATGAAGACCGCCGACGTGCCACATCCCTACGACAGCCATCCGCCGCTGCTCGAACGCATGCGCAACGTCGACCACCATGTGCCCGAGAGCGTGTACGGCGCCATCGTCGCGACCGCGCCGCAGGCGACCTGGGCCGACGAGATCGAGACGGCGCCCGCGATCGAGCAGCGCCTGTGGAGCGAGTACGAGCAGCGCTTCGTCCAGAACCACGAATTGAGCCTCGCCTACCGATACGAACCCGCCAATGAAGAAGAGCGCATCGTGGTGCTGCGCCACTTTCCGCCGCTCGAGTTCGCCCTGAAGGGCGGCGAGCGCATCGTGGTCGACTACACCGGCCTGCATCCGAGCGCGGACGGTGGCTCCACGATCGCGTGGGACGAGGTGAAAGGCCTCACCTACAAGGACGGCAGCTTCGGCGACACGCTGATCGTCACGCACCATGACAAGGGCATGCTGGGCGCGCGCACCACCAAGGTCAAGGTGGCGGGCCTGGGCAAGCAGAAAGACAACTTCAGGGGCGCCGTCGGCCACTACTGGCAACGCCACCAGATCATGAGGGCACAGCAAAAAGAAGAAGATCAGGCGTCCTGAGCATCCTCACCTGTCAGCGGACAGGCTCCACAAAAACCTTCACATAACAGGAGACATACAGTGAACCCCGTCGAACAAAGAACCATCTCGAAGATCAGCTGGCGGCTCTTGCCGCTGTTGATGATCAGCTACTTCATCGCCTACCTGGACCGCGTGAACCTCGGCTTTGCCGGGGCTGCGATGTCGAAGGACCTGGGCTTCACCGCGGCTGTGTTCGGCAGTGCGGCCGGCATCTTCTTCCTTGCGTACTTCCTCTTCGAGGTACCGAGCAACATGGCGCTGGAGCGCTTCGGCGCGCGCCGCTGGATCGCCCGCATCATGTTCAGCTGGGGCATTCTTTCCGCGGCCCAGGCCTGGGTGAGCGGATCGACCAGCTTCAACGTCGTGCGATTTCTGCTCGGCATTGCAGAGGCCGGTTTCTTTCCGGGCGTGATCTTCTACATCACGCTGTGGTTCCCGGCGGCGTACCGCGCGCGCATCGTGGGCTGGTTCATGTTCGCGATCCCGATCTCCACGGTGATCGGCTCGCCCATTTCGGGCTACATCCTCAACATGGATGGCGTGGGCGGCATGCACGGCTGGCAGTGGCTCTTCATCCTCGAGGCGATCCCCTCGCTGATCCTGACCTTCTTCATCCTGTTCTACCTGCCCGACGGCCCCAAGGATGCGAAGTGGCTTTCCAACGAAGAGCGCGACTGGCTGCAAAGCACGCTCGACGGCGAGCGCCGCAACCGCGAGGCGCTGCACACGATTTCGTGGAAGCAGGCGTTGCTGAACCCGCGCGTGATCGGCCTCGGTTTCGTTTACATGGGCATCACCGTACCGCTGTATGGCCTGAGCTTCTTCCTGCCGCAGATCATCAAGGGCTTCGGCGGCCTGGGCAATGTGGAGATCGGCTTCATCAACGCCTTTCCCTACCTGATCGGCGCCATCGCGATGGTGTTCTGGACCCGCGCCTCCGATGCGAAGAAGGAGCGCAAGTGGTTCCTGCTGATCCCATTGGCCTGCATCTTCGTGGGCCTGGTGGCCGCGGCGGAAACCAGCGCGCCGGTGCCCAAGATGGCCGCTGTGACGCTCGCCGCGTTCGGCATCTTCAGCGCGCTGCCGATGTTCTGGACATTGCCCACCGCCATCCTGAGCGGCACCGCGGCCGCGGCCGGCATTGCGTGGATCAACTCCATCGGCAACCTCGGCGGCTACATCGGCCCGACGATCTTCGGCGCGCTCAAGGACCGCATGGGCAACGACATCTACGCGGTGATCTTCCTTGCGCTGCTGTCGGCGGTGGCGTTCGTGCTGGTGTTGGTCATCGGGCATGACGCGCGCGCGGAGCAGGCCGCGGGTCGAGCCTGAACGCACCATCCCGGATGCCATGAACAACGGCCGTCCCTTCCTGCTCCTCCTGCTGGCTCTTGCATCGGCTCGCTGCTTCGCTGCATGGAGCATCGAAACCGATCGCTCCACCGCCGAGATACATGGCCTGTTCGAGATACGGCAGGAGGCACGGGATTTCGTCGCGAGGGAGAACGCAGGCAATCGTGGCGGATGGGTGGCGCTCGATCCGAACATGAAGATCCTGGTCCCAAGGTGCAGCGTTCCGCTCGAAACCCAATGGACACCCAAGAGCTACGGGCTGACAGGACGCAACGTGATGGTTACCTGCAAGCGCACTGTAGGCTCGCCGCAAAGATGGAGCGTGAATGTGCCGGTCGCGCGAAAAAAGTAGCGCTTCCTGCGCCGCGACTCAGCTGGACTTGCCGCGCGCAGCCTTCTTGCCGCCCTCGGCGCGCGGCGCGTCGTTGCTGGCAGGCGCGTTCGCCTGATCGACCCACAGCAACGCGTCGACATACGACACGAACCGGTTGAGGTACTCCGGCGACAGCTCGCGCATCAGCGTGAGCGATTGATGCACGAGGTTGTGCGAGTTGAGCGGGCCTGCGTTCTGCGGCAACTTCGCAAGCGATTGCGTGAGACGCCGTTCGGCGCTGAGCTTCGACCATGTGCTCCGGAAAAACGGGAGCACCTTCAGCTCGTTGGTCGCCGGGTCCATCCGCTCGGACGATGCCTGCCGTGCGAGGTGCTCGGTCAGTTCCGCGAGCAGCCCATGCGCCGGTGGCTTGACTGCGGCGCCTTCCGCATCCGGCATCTTTTCGAGATCGTCGCCATAGACCGCGAGCAGCGCGATGACTTTCTCGTCCAGGATGCGACGCGCCTCTCCGCTGTGATCTGCCGCACGCTGTGCCAGCGTCTCGATGAAGTGAAAGCGGACCGGATCGAGGCGATGCGCCCCGCGCTCGCGCCATGCGTCGAGCGTTGCATCGATTCCGTTGGGTTCGTCGCTACTCACGAGGCTTTGTCTTCACGTCCGAACGCTTCGGCGTGGGCGCCATCTCCACGCGCCGGTTCCTGGAGCGCCCATCGGCATCGGCATTCGACGCCACCGCCTGCTCGGCGCCGAACGCCGCAGCAAAGATCGCGGACGACGGAATACCCTCCTCGATCAGCGTGCGGGTCACCGTCAACGCGCGCTGCGCCGAAAGCTCCCAGTTGTCCGCGAACTGGCGGTTGCCGCCGCGCACCTGCCGGTCGTCGGTGAAGCCGCTCACCATCAGGATCTCGTCGCGGGCCTGGAGGTAGGCCGTGAGCGGCAGGGCCAGGCTCTTGAGCAGTTGCCGGCCTTCGGGCTGCAGCTCGGCGGAGTTCAGCGCGAACAGCACGCTGCCGCTGATACCGATGCGCCCGTTGTTCAGCGTCACGCGGCCCGCAGCGAGCGGCCCGGCCAGCGCCTGTTCGAGCGTCTGCAGCCGCTCGGCCTCGACCTTGCGCTGCTTGACCTCGGCTTCGAGCTTGGTCGCGAGTTCGAGCTGCATACCGATCACGCAGACCAGGATCAGCACGAAGGCGCCCAGCAGGCCCGACATCAGGTCGCCGAAGACGGCCCATACCGGGACCGATGCCTCGGTGCCGGCGTCGAGGTCCTCGGTCATCACGCTTCGCTGCCCGCTGTGGCTCGCTGAACCGCGAGTTGCTGCAGGTCTTCGACGATCTGCTTCTGCGACATGATGCTCAGGTCGATGACCTCGCGGGCCTGCGCCACGTAATACGCCAGTTGCTCGTCGCTGCGCGCGATGGACTTGCCGAGCGCGCCTTCGATGCGCTGCAGGTGCGCGCTCATCTTGTCGTTCGATTCGGTGAAGAGCTTCACCGCGAAGCCGAAGGCCTCGCCCAGGCTCGCCACCTCCACGGCGCTGCCGGTGATCTGCGCGGCCACGTCGGCCATCTTTCCGGTTTCCGTGTCGACCTTGTCGGTGAAACGCGTGCCGACGCGGTCCAGCAGGTCCGCCGATGTGGTCACGAGCGCATCGATGGCGCTGCGCTGCTCGGTGGAGGCGTGGTTCACCGCATCGAGCAGCGTCTCCAGCGTGCCGAGAATGCGGCTGCGCTCGTCGAGCATCGCGTTATCGCGCGCCATGCTGTCCGAGAGCTTCTGGCGCAGCTCGGCGATCACCTCGGCCGCGGCGCGGGGCGCCTCGGAGGCGGCCTGCATGAGCTGGCCGATCTCGGCGATGGTGCTCTTCGCGTGGGCTTCGCTCTGGGCGGAAATGTCGTTGGCGGTCTGTGCCAGCGTATTGCAGATTTCCTGCTGCTGGGTTTCGCTGCGCGCGCCGGCCTGCTGCCATTCCTGCTGCAGCGACACGGCCATCGCTTCGAGCGCCTGGGTCCATGCGGCGAGCCGCTGCTGGTCGCGCGATGCCATCTCGGCCTGCAGGTCGGCGTGCGCCTGGCCCACCGTATTCAGCAGCGAAGCCGAGTGCTGTTCGAAAGTGGCTGCGGCAGCGGTCAGCGCGCGGTGCGTGTCGCCCGACAGGGTTTCGCTGGCACGTTCGTGCTGCGCGAGCGCACTGCGCCAGTTGTCGGACACACGTTCGACCGTGGTTTCGAGGCGGGCGGAGACACCGTCCACCAGCGAGGCCGAGCGCTGCTCGAAGGTCTGCGTGAACTGGTCGAGCGTGGCGCGCAGGTCCTTGGCTTGCGCCTCGCTCGTGCGTTGCTGCCCGGCGAGCGCGGTCTTCCAGATGTCCGCCACGGTGGTGGTGTTGGCCTCGAAGCGGGTCGAAAGGCCGTCCAGTTGCCGCTGCACGCCCTGCTCGACCGTGGCGTGCAGCGCGGCCGTCTCGCGCGCGATGCCAGCCATCGTGGCTTCGACCACCGGCTGGATCGTCGCGCCGGCGATGCGGGCGCTGTCGGCGAGGCCTTCCTTCAGCGACTGGCCGACGGAAGAAGCCAGGCCCGCGTACACCGCCTCGGCCTTGCCATGGAAGCTGTCCTGGCTGGAGATGAGGCGCTCGTTCAGGGCCTGGCTCTGGCGCTCCATCGTCGCCATCATCAGTTGCAGCCGGTCGACCAGTGCGGGCATCGCCTCGCCTTGCCGCTGCAGAAGCTTGAAGGACTCTTCACGCTGATGGGCCTGCGAGAAGACGCGCAGGCTGGTGGCGATGCGCGTGTCGAGCAGTTGCCCGGTCTGCATCCTGTCGCGCCGGCTCAGGGCCGAAAGCAACCCCAGCGCCGCCGAGGTAGCAATGCCCACGAGCGAGGTGCCGAAGGCCACGCCCAGGCCCTTGACGGGTGCAGCCAGCGAGGCGCGCATGGCCTGCAGGTCCGATGCGCTCTCCAGCGCCGTGCCCGTGCCGTTCAGCGTGACCACCATGCCGAGGAAGGTGCCCAGCATGCCCAGCAGCACCAGGAGTCCCGCGAGGTACGGCGTGAGGCTCGGGCCGGGCAAGCCGACGCGCTCGCCTTCGATACGCAGGCGCACCGCATTGCGGAGCGACGGATGCAGCTTGTCGAGCCATTCGCCCAGGCTGGCCGGCGGCCCGGTCATGTCCGCAACGGCGCTGGTCAGCGTGGTCGTCGCCTGCCCGAAGCGGTGCAGCTCCAGCGCGCCGACCATGTAGAACGCACCGATGAGCACGGTGATCGCCAGCGCCAGCGGGTTCGAGCCGATATAACCGATGCCGACCCAGCAGACCGCGGCCAGGCCGACGATGAAGACGATGCGATGAAGAAGTTGGGTCATGAAACTCTGGTTAGCTCGCGCGAAGGGCTTCGAGCAGCCCTTCGACCGGTTGAAATCGGACGTCCATCTCGGCGAGCAGCACGTCGTGCATGTCCTTGCGGAACACGGCCAGCCACACGCCGGGCTCGGCCTCGCTATCGGCGTCGGCAATGGCGTTGGCATCGGCCCGGCCCAGGCGCTTGAAATGCTTCTCGAGCGTCGCCGGGATGCTCGCCAGCAGTCGATGCTCCTGCGCGCTCAACACCTGCTCCATGACCACGTCCACCGCCGCCAGCCGCGCCATGTCGGGCGAGCGCGTCGCCAGCGTCGAGCGCAGGCGGCCGCGCAAGGGGCCGATGCTCGTCTCCATGGCCTGCTGCCTGGCGTGGTAGCGCCGGCGGTAGGCCGCGAAGTCGGTCGTGTTGTCCCGGGAAACGCTGTGCATGTCTTCCGCGATGGCGTTGGCCATCGCAGTCCGCACACGCTCGCATTCGCGTGCTTCGGGGTTGCCAGCCACGCGCGCGCCCGAAGACGCAGCCGCCAGGCCACCGTTCAACGCTGCAGAAAGGGAGATGGCATCGGTCCAGCCGAGCCATTGACTCAATCGATCCGCAAAAGCCTGTTTGGGCTCGGGGACTTCGATGTCGGTCAGTCGAGCGAGCAAGCGAATCAGCGCCGAGCCGGTGAAGCCTGTGCGCCTTGACACTTGCACCATTACCGCCACTTGGAAAAACCTGGCAGTCTACACTGCCGCCCCCTCCGGACCGGCCGGTCGCGCCCTACCCAGAGCGCCTTTTGCGTGACATCTTGTAGCGCGCAAAAGCGTCCATCGACGGACCGCGTGCCGCCCCTTCCAGCGCTCAATACAACGTGGCCTGCTGCCGTGCAGGCAACGCCCGGTCGTATGCCGCGCCATCGAACGCTGCATTCGTCAGCGCCGAAAGAATGGCCCCGGCCGTCGGCACTTCGCGCTTCGCATCCGCCGCCACCGGCGCCCAGAGCTTCGAGCGCTGGATCGCGCGGGCGCACTGGAAGTACACCGTCTCGACCTGCACCTCGATCACGCATTGCGGCAGCTTGCCCTCCATGGCGAAGCGCGCCATGACATCCGGCGCGACGGTGATGCGCGCGCGTCCGTTCACGCGCAGCGTTTCGCCCACACCGGGAATGAGGAACAGCAAGGCCACGCGCGGGTCGATCACGATGTTGCGCAGGCTGTCGATGCGGTTGTTGCCGCGGCGCTCGGGCAAGAGCAGCGTCTTCTCGTCCTGCACCACCACGAAGCCCGGCGGGTCGCCACGCGGCGATGCGTCCAGCCCGCCGGGCCCGGTGGTGGCGAGCACTGCGAAGGGCGATGCGGCAATCAGCGCCTGATAGCTCGGGTGCAGGTACGGCACTTCCTTCTTGAGCGAGGCCTCGCCGGGCTGGCCGAACAGGGCTTCGAGCTGCGCGACGGTTTCGATGGCGTGGGACGTGGTCATGACGTTCGCTCCTGGGCGTGGGGTGTCGATTTTGGCGATGGATTTCGCCCGCAGGCCAGCGCCATGATGGCCAGCAGCAATGCGGCAATGCCATAGAGCCACGGCGGCGATGCGACCGGCAGCAGCAGCCCCGCGATGAGCGGACCGGCCCCGGCGCCGATGTCGCGCCACACCGAGCGCGCGGCCAGCGCCTGCACGCGCTCGGGCCCCGGCGTGCGGCGCGCCACGATGGGCGACAGCAGGGGCAGTTGCAAGGCGCGCAGCACCACGATCAGCGCCGCGCAGCTCCAGAGCCAGCCGAGGCCGAAGCCCACAAGCGCTATCGCCGTCACGAGCGAAAGGCTCACCAGCAGCCGCTCCGCGCCGAAACGGTCCGCCAGGTGCCCGCCGACCGGGCTCAGGAAAATCTCCGCTAGGTAGCGCAGCGCCATCAGCAGGCCGGCCACGATCACCGCGCCGCCGGGCAACAGGTCCTTGCCAAGGTAAGACAGGCCGACGATGAAGAGCCCGTCGAGCGCCAGCCCTTCCATGAACGACCAGCCGTCGAGGCTGTTGGGCCACTGGAAGCGCCGCGTGGGCTTCTCCGTGCGATGCGGCGCCGAGGGCAGCCGCCGGGCTGCGAACACCGCCAGCAGCGAGAACACCGCGAGGAAGCCGAAGATCGCGCGCGGCCCGACCCAATGCGCCATCAGCGCGCCCAGCGGCAGCGCCAGCACCGGCCCCATGGCGATGAATGCGCGCGAGCGGCCATTGCGGCGGGCGGCGCCGACGGGGTCAGCCGTGGCCAGCGCCTGGGTAGACAGGTTGAGAGCCGCGAAGCACAGCCCCCACATCAGCCGCAGCGGCAGCAGTGCCCAGAAGCCCGAGAGCGTGGCGTAGCCCACGCCGCAAACGGCGGCGGCCACGACGGCGATGGTGCAGGTCGGCCGGTCGCCATTGCGCGCATAGAAGCGCGCGACCCAGCGGTAGCCGGCGATGCGCACCAGCCGGTTGGCCGCGAGCAGCATGCCGGCTTCGGCCAGCGTCACGCCGAACTGGTCGGCGTACATCGGCAGCAAGAGGTAGAGAACGACGTCGGCCGGCAGCGAAAGCCCGAGCGCGATGGCTGCGTAGCGGGAATTCAGGTCGGTGGCGCTGGCCGTGGAGGTGGGAGCAGGTGTGAGGGGCGTGGAAGACATCGAGACCGCATGGTGCGCCGCGGCAACGCGGGCTGACAAACGAGATTAACGCCCCTCATGCGTGAGAAAATCGCACGCATGCCGCTTCGAGAACCGCCCCTCAATGCCGTGCGCGCCTTTGTCGCGGCGGCCCGCCACCTGAGTTTCACGCGCGCGGCGCAGGAGCTGCATGTCACGCACAGCGCGGTGAGCCGGCAGATCAAGAGCCTCGAGGAATGCCTGGGCGTCGCGCTGTTCGAGCGCCGCATCCGGCAGGTTGCGCTCACCGCGGAAGGCCAGCAGTTCTTCGCGGAAGCCGGGCCGGCGCTGGCGCAGATCAACGCGGCCGCCCAAGCCCTCCAGGCGCAAGGCCCGACCCGCGCGGTGCGGATCAACGTGCGGCCGTCGTTTGCGGTGCGCTGGCTGATTCCGCGGCTGCCATCGTTCGTCGAACGCCATCCCGACATCGAACCGCAGGTCGTCACCAGCACGGTGATGCCGGAGCAGGCAACCGACAGCTTCGACATCGCGGTGCGCCGCGGGCTCGAGGGCTGGCCCTCTTCCATCGACGTGCATCCCTTTCTCGAAGACGAAGTGCTGGTGGTCGGCGCACCCGCTTTGTTCAAGACGCACCCGCTGGCCGACCTGCGCGCGCTGGCGTCGCATGTGCAGCTCTCGGCCAAGACGCGCAAGGACGACTGGGACGCCTGGAGGAAGCAGGTCAACGCACCGCGTGCCCGGCCGGCGGGCCGCCTGCAGTTCGATCACCTGCACTTCGTGCTGCAGGCCGCGGTCGACGGGCTGGGCATCGCCCTCGCGCCGACCTCGCTCGTCGCGCACGACCTGGCTTCGGGTCGCCTGCAATCGCCGCTGCCGGCGCTGCGCATGACGCTGGACCGCTACTACTACGGCCTCGCACCGGACGCCGCGCCGGAAGCCCGGCATGTGGCGGCGTGGTTCGAAGAGATGCTGGCGCCGCTCAACTCGCCAGCGAACGGATGACCTCGACGAGACCGACCTTGCCCTTGCGCACGCTTGCATCGGCGCCCTCGAAGGTGATCCAACCCTCGTTGAAGCCATCGAGCATCTGGATCCGCGGCACCGGGTCCTTCATTCCCTGCGCACGGAAAAGCGAACCCCAGGTTTCGCGCGGCACCGCTTCGGCCTGAACCGGGCGGCCCAGCACCTCGGCCAGCGCCGCGGCAATCGCGAGCTGGCTCACACGTTCGGGGCCTTCGAGTTCGACGATGCGTTCGACGGCGCCGTTCTGCACCAGCAGCTCCGCCGCCACCCGGCCCACGTCGGCCGTGGCGACCATCGGCACCGCCCTGTCGAGCGGCTGCAGGAAGCTGGAGAGAACGCCCTGCTCACGCGCCGGGGCGATGTCCCAGGCCAGGTTCTCGAGAAACCATGCGGGCCGCAGAAAGCTGACCGGCAACGGCAGCGTGGCCAGCGCTTCTTCCATCAGGCTGCGCTGGCTCAACAGGTTCGGCTGCGCGGCCTGCGCGCCGACGGTCGAGAGGCAGATCACGCGGCCCGGCTGCGCCTGGGCGAGCGCCTGGCGCACGGCGGTGATGACCGCCTTTGCCTCCGGAAACCCCGGCGTGGGATCGAAGTTCGGCGGCGGCAGGATGAACACGCCCCGAGCACCCGCGAATGCGCGTGCCAGCGCCTGTGCATCGTTCATGTCGGCGATGGCGACTTCGCAGCCCAGGTCCGACCAGGCCTTGCCCTTGGTCGCGTCGCGAACGACCGCCCTAACGGGCCGGCCCTGTGCCAGCAAGTTGCGCGCGACGGCGCCGCCGACGTTGCCTGTGATACCGGTGATTGCGTACATGAGACTTTCCTTCTTTCTTCCATTGAAGCGATTGCGATGGAAGGAATGTAGGAATCCGTCGTCTTTGAGTAAAGCGACCCAGAGGCATATCATTCATGACACCCGATCACGAATTGAAAAATGGCACTCGACGGACGACTCCTCTCCAACGTGGGCGTGCTCGCCGCTGTCGTCGAAGGCGGTAGCTTCGCGAGCGCAGCCAATGCACTCGGCCTCACGCCTTCGGGCGTCAGCCGTGCCATCGCGCGGCTGGAGGCGCGCATCGGCGTGCGGCTCTTCGACCGCACGACGCGCTCGCTCCACCTCACGGACGAAGGCCGGCTGCTCTATGCCAACGTCAATCCGCTGGTGCTGGGCATCGAGGACGCGGTGACCATCGCCGCGGGCTCGTCCGGTGCGGTGCGCGGGCGGCTGCGCGTCAACACCGACGCTTTCACATCGCGCCTTCTGCTCGCGCCGCACCTCCCGCGCTTTCTCGACCAGTACCCCGAGCTGTCGCTCGACCTCGTCGCGCGCGACCAGCTCGGCGACCTGGTAGCCGAAGGCTTCGACATCGCGGTGCGTTTCGGCGAGCCGCCGTCGTCGTCGCTGGTCGCGCGCAAGCTCATGGACACGCGCATCGTCACCGTGGCCACGCCGGGCTATCTGAAGCGGCACGGCCGCCCGGCCAAGCCGGCGGACCTCGTGAACCACGCGTGCCTGCAGGTGCGCAACCCGGTCACGGGGCAGCCCTACACATGGGAGTTCCAGCGCGGCCGCAAGCTCATCAAGGTGCCCACCACCGGCCGACTGCTGCTGACCGATGCGGGCACCATCCTCGCCACCGCGCTCGCGGGCGTCGGCATCGCGCAGATCAAGGCGGTGGGCATCCAGCAGCAGCTGGACAGCGGCGAGTTCATCGACCTGTTTCCCGACTGGCCCGACGAACGCTTTCCGCTCTATGCGCTGTACCCGTCGCGGCACCTGCCGGCGGCGAAGGTGCGGGCATTCATCGATTTCGTGATGGCGGCGATCGCCCCTGAAGCGAAGCCAAAAGCCTCACGCTGACACGCTGCTCGCAGGTCCGCAAACGGCCAGCGCCGGATGGCACGCACGCGCAGGATCGGGCTTTTCTTCCGAGCCTTGCCGCATGTCTTCCGCCCTTCCCCGTTCTTTCCGCAATCTCGCCTGGTCCAACCTCGCGGCCCAATCGGCCGAGCAACTGAGCCTCGCGGCCGTGCCGTTGGTCGCAGTGCTGATGCTCGGCGCGGGGCCGGGCGAGATCGGTTTTCTCGCGGCGGTCCAGACGCTGCCTTTTCTGCTGGTCTCGATGCCGCTCGGGCTGCTGGCCGATCGCATGTCGCGCCAGCGGCTGATGGTGTGGGCGGGGGCCTGCGCGCGGTGTCGCTGCTGATGCTCCTTGCGATGGTGTTCGCGTCGAAGCTCAGCGTCGCGTGGCTGGCAGTGCTCGGGTTTCTCGGGGCCGTGGGCACCGTGGGTTTCAGCGTGGCGGCGCCGGCCCTGGTGCCCGCGCTCGTGCCCCGCGACGCACTGGCATTGGCCAATGGAAGGCTCGAGCTCGCGCGCAGCGCGGCGTTCACCGCCGGGCCCGCGCTCGCCGGTGCGCTGGTTGCATGGGCAGGTGCTTCGGCCGCCTTCGTGCTGGCGGCCGTGCTGTCCGTCGCGGCCGTGGCGCTGCTGCTGCGGCTGACCGAAGCGCCACGCTCACCTGCCGCGCCGCGCCATCCGCTGCTCGAAGTGAGGGACGGCGCCCGTTTCGTCTGGCAACACGAACTGCTGCGACCGATGGCGATCACCGGCGCGGTCTTCAACATCTCGTGGTTCGTGCTGCAGGCCGGCTATGTGCCCTATGCGGTGCGGGTGCTCGGGCTCAGTGCGCAGGCGGTGGGCTTCACGCTGGCGATGTATGGCGCGGGGATGGTGGTGGGTGCGCTGCTGACGTCGCGCGTCGTGGCACGCCTGCCGTTCGGGCGCGCCATCCAGATCGGCCCCGCGGTGGCGGTGATCGCGGCTGGCGTGATGGCGGCCACGCTCATCTTTCCCCTGGCAGCGCTGGCTGCGCTCTCGTTCTTTCTCTTCGGCGCGGGGCCGATGGTCTGGGTGATCACCTCGACCACGCTGCGGCAAAGCGTCGTGCCTTCGACGATGCTGGGCCGCGTGTCGGCGGTGTTCCTCACGATCAACTCGGGTGCCCGCCCCATCGGCGCGGCGCTGGGCGGTGTGGTGGGCGCAGCATGGGGCGAGCCGGCCTGCCTGTTGCTTGCGCTCGCCGGGTTCGTGCTGCAGGCGATGATCATCTTTGCATCGCGCGTCAGGGCGCTGCAGCGGCTGCCGGTGCCGGCGGCCTGAGCGGCGTCAGAACAGCGACGCCATCCCGTTCGGCCGCGCGTCCTCGATGCCGAGCATGCGCAGCTTGGTCAGTGCGCCGCCGCCGGCCGAGAAACCGCCCGGCTTGTTGCCCGCCGCAAGCACGCGATGGCACGGCACCACGGGTGCGAAGGGGTTGTGGCCCATCGCTTGCCCCACGGCGCGCGACAGGCCCTTGTCGCCAAGCTCTTCCGCGATCTCGCCGTAGGTGCGCGTCTGCCCCGGCGGAATGTTTCGCGCGATGGCGTAGATGCGCTGGTGAAACTCCGACACACCGCGCATGTCGAGCACGATGTGGCTCAGGTCGTCGTGCACGCCCTGCAGCAGGCCCTGGATGGCGGCGATGGCGTGTTGCGCCATGTCGTTCGGCGGCCCTTCGTGCAGGTCCGGAAAGCGATGCCGCATGCGCGCCCGCGTGGCCGGCTCGCCCTCGTCGGCGGGCAGTTGCACGCCGACCAGCCCTTGCGGACCCCAGGCCAGTGCGCACATGCCGATGGTGGTTTCGAACAGCGCGAAGCCGGTGGTGTCGTCTCGTTCCGTCATCAGATCTCCTTCAGCGCATGCTGGCGCGATGCCAGCACCGCACCGAGCCACAGCGCGATCGCCGAGGCCACCAGCCCGCGTGCAAGGCCACCGGGACCGTCTGAAATCCAGCCGGTTACCGTCGGCCCGACGATCTGCCCGAGCGCGAAGACGATGGTGAACAGGCTGATGCCCTGCGCCCAGCGTGCCGGCGGCAGGTTGTGGCGCACCAGCGCGGTGGTCGAGGCCACCACCGACAGGAACACGCCGCCGAACAGCACGCCCGAGGCCAACGCCACCGGCGCCGAGGGGCTCAGCACCGGCAGCAGCGTGGCCACGCCGAGCAGCCCGTTCAGCAGCGCCTGCGGCTGGCCGCCGCGGTAGCGGTCGAGCAGCCCGGCCCACAGGCGCGACGAGGCCACGCAGGCGATGCCCAGCAAGGCATAGAACAAGGTGACGAAGCCGGCGCTGGCGCCCTGCTCCCGCAGCAGCGCGATCACGAAGGTCATGTAGCCGATGTAGCCCATGCCGAACAGCGCGTAGCCCGCGAGCGCCCAGCCAAATTGGCGCACTGCCGCGGGCTCGGCTGCGGGCTGCATCGCACTGGCGGCGGATGATGTTGCCGCGGCCGGCGGATCGGGCATTGCGCGTGCGGCCCAGGCCAGCAGGCCGGTCGCAGCGGCACTCGCAAGCGCCAATGCCCACCACGCCCAGGTCCAGCCGTGCGGCACGTCCGACGCCCAACGCAGCACCTGCGGCACGAGCAACGCCGACAACAGGATGCCGAAGCCGGTGCCGCCGTAGTAGATGCCCAGCAGCAGCCCGCCGCGCGCGTCCGCCTCGCCGAGCCGCGCGGCCAGCAACCCGCCCGCCACGAACACCCACGCGCTGGCCACGCCGGCCAGCAAGCGCTGCAGCAGCAAGGCCGGCGCATCGGTCACGAAGCCGCTGCCCGCCATGAACACGCTGGCCAGCACGGCGCCGACGATCAGGAGCCGCATCACGCCGAAGCGCCGCATCAGCGCCGGCGTGACCAGCGCGCCGGCGAGGTAGCCGACCGCATTGGCGGTGTTCATGCCGCCGGCCAGCGCATAGCTCCAGCCGAGGTCGTCGCGCATCGGCGGCAGCAGCAAGGCGTAGGCGAATCGCGTGATGCCGAGCGACACGGCCGCACCCATCGACAGCGCGAATGCAAGACGCAGCGTGGGCCGCGCGGGCGCGGTGGAGGAAGTGAACGTGGTCGTCATCGGATCGGGGTGGCGCGCCCATTCTGCGGCAGCCCGCGCGATCCTGCCCGCGAGCCAGCCGGTTTACCGTCTCACCGGATCCGGCTTCAGCAGGTGGCGCGCCAGCAGCACCGCCACGTGCACCGCCTCGCGCTGCGCTCCGTCGCCGATCTGGTGGCGGCAGCTGGTGCCATCGGCCACCACCACCGCATCGGGCTTCGCGCGAATGGCCGGCAGCAGGCTCGCCTCGGCCATCTGCATCGAGACATCGAAGTGGCTCGCCTCGTAGCCGAAGCTGCCGGCCATGCCGCAGCAGGAGCTCTCGATCAGCTCGGGCTGGGCGCCGGGAATGAGCTTGAGCACATCGATGATCGGGCTCACCGCGCCGAAGGCCTTCTGGTGGCAGTGGCCGTGCAGGAGGATCGGCGTCGTGGACGGCTTCAGCGCCAGCTCGAAGCGGCCGGCCTTGATTTCGCGCGCGATGAATTCCTCGAACAGAAGCGCCTGCTTCGCCACAGTCTGCGCCTTGTCGCCGAAGCCCATCACCAGCGTCTCGTCGCGCAGCGTGAGCAGGCACGAGGGCTCCAGGCCGACGATGGGAATGCCGGCTTGCGCGAGCGGCAGCAACGCGTCGATCAATGCTTCGGCGCGCACCTTCGCCTCGTCCACCATGCCGCTCGCGAGGAACGTCCGGCCGCAGCAATGGTGCCCGCCGCTCTTCTCGACCGTATGCAACACATAGCCCGCGGCTTCGAGCACGCGCGCCGCCGCAAAGGCGTTCTCGCTCTCGAAGGTGCCGTTGAAGGTATCGACGAAAAGCACCGCCGCCTTGCCGCCCCGCGCCGCCACCGACAGCACCGAGGCCTGGTCGGCGAACAACCCGGGCTCGTTGCCCTTCGCGCGCCAGAAAGTGTCGCTGCGCCATTCGGGCAACGAACGCTTCGCCGAAAAACCCAGCAGCTTCTCGCCGAGCCATGCCGCGCCCGGCACGCTGTTGCGCAGGTTCAGCAGCCACGGCATGCGGCTCGCCCGATGCGCGTAGTCGGGCATGTAGGCCACGAGCTTGTCTTTCAGCGTATGGCCGTGGCGCTTCTTGTAGTGATCGAGAAACTCGATCTTCATCTTCGCCATGTCCACGCCTGTGGGGCAGTCGCGCTTGCAGCCCTTGCAGCCGACGCACAGGTCCATGGTCTCGTGCATGGCTTCGCTGGTGAAGGCGTCGGCGCCGAGCTGGCCCGAGAGGGCGAGACGCAGCGTGTTGGCGCGGCCACGCGTGAGATGCTGTTCGTCGCGCGTCACGCGGTAGCTCGGGCACATGGTGCCGGCGTCGAACTTGCGGCAGTGGCCGTTGTTGTTGCACATCTCCACGGCCTTGGCGAGGCCGCCGGTGCTGTCGCCGCCGGTGCCGGGTGCGGTCGTCAGCTCGGTCACCGGATCGGCATTGACGTTCCAGGCCGACCAGTCGAGCACCGGCTTGAGTTCGATGCGGCGGTAAGGCTTGGGTGCGGTCGGCGGCGCGAAGCGGAACAGCGAGCCGTCATCCATGCGCGGCGGATCGATGATCTTGCCGGGGTTGAACAGGTCGATCGGATCGAGCTTCTTCTTGATCGCGCGAAAGGCTTCGTTGATGGCCGGGCCGAACTGCCATTCGATCCACTCGCCGCGGCACAGGCCGTCGCCGTGCTCGCCGCTGAACGCGCCCTTGTACTTGCGAACCAGCGCGCTGGCTTCTTCGGCGATGGCGCGCATCTTGGTGGCGCCGTCTGCCCGCATGTCGAGGATCGGCCGCACATGCAGCGTGCCGACCGAGGCGTGCGCGTACCAGGTGCCGCGGCTGCCGTATTTGGCGAACACCTCGGTCAGCGCGTCGGTGTATTCGGCCAGGTGTTCGAGCGGCACCGCGCAGTCCTCGATGAAGCTCACCGGCTTGCCGTCGCCCTTCAGGCTCATCATGATGTTGAGGCCGGCCTTGCGCACTTCCCACAGGTTCTTCTGGCGCGCGTCATCGGGCATCTCGACCACGCTGCCCGGGAGGCCCAGGTCGCCCATCAGTTCGACGAGTTGCTTGAGTTGCGGCAGCAGCGCGGCCTTGTCGGCGCCGGAGAACTCGACCAGCAGGATCGCCGCGGGCTTGCCGATCAGCGCGGTCTCCACCATTGGCTTGAACGCGGGGTTCGCCAGGCTCAGCTCGATCATCGTGCGATCGACCAGCTCCACCGCCGTCGGCCCGAGCTTCACGATGTGCTGCGCCGCATCCATGGCCGCATGAAAGGTCGGAAAGTTCACGATGCCCAGCACCTTCGCGCGCGGCAGCGGCGCGAGCTTGAGCTTCAGGCTCTTGGTGTACGCGAGCGTGCCTTCGGCGCCGATCAAGAGGTGCGCAAGGTTCACGCTGCCATCGGCCGTGTACGGCTTCTCGCTCTGGTTGTCGAAGATGTCGAGGTTGTAGCCGGCCACGCGCCGCATCACCTTGGGCCAGTGCGCCGCCATCTCGTCGCGCTGCTGGCGCGCGAGGCCGCGCACGAACTGCGCGATGCCGGCCGCGCGCACGCCGAGCGTGCCGACCGGGCCGAACTCGACCAGCTCGCCACTCGACAACCACGCGCTCGCGCCCAGCACGTTGTGCACCATGTTCCCGTAAGCGATGGAGCGTGAGCCGCAGGAGTTGTTGCCCGCCATGCCGCCCAGCGTGGCCTGTGCGCTGGTCGATACATCGACCGGATACCAGAGCCCGAGCGGCTTGAGCTTCGCGTTCAGGTGATCGAGCACGAGGCCGGGTTCGACGGTGGCCGTGCCCTCCTCCGCATTCACCTCGAGCACGCGGCGAAAGTGCTTGCTGTTGTCGATGACCAGCGCCGCACCGGTGGTCTGCCCGCACTGGCTGGTGCCGCCGCCGCGTGCCAACACGGGCACCTTCAGGTCGCGTGCGATGTCGATGGCGGTCGCGATGTCCTTGTCGTTCGTCGGCACGAAGGCGCCGACCGGCGTGATCTGGTAGATCGACGCATCGGTGGCATAGCGCCCGCGCGAACCGTCGTCGAACAGCACCTCCCCTTGCGTCTCGGCGCGCAGCCGGCGCGAGAGCAGCTCGCAGGTGTCGTTGGGCGGAAGAACGGTTCCGGCTGGCTGCATGTGGCTGGCGGGATCGATGCGCATGGTGATGGTGGGTAGGGGTCAGTTGGCCTTGTTGGCCTGGGGATAGATCTCGCCGGCGCGCAGCAGCTCCAGCACCGTGTCGCGCTTGCGCAGCACGTGCGCGATGAGCACCTTGCGCATGGCCTGCGCGTCGCGCGCGGCCAGCGCCTGGATCATCTGTTCGTGCTCGTCGACCGCGTGCTTCCACTTGGTCTCGTTCTGGTTGGTGCGAAAGCGCAGCGACTGCACGCGCGCGTTGATCGAGCGGTAGGTGCCCGCGAGTACCGGGTTGCCCGCGGCCTCGTTGATGGCCGTGTGGATGCGCGCGTTCAGGCGGTAGTAGCCCGAGAGATCGCGCCGCGAAAAGCAGGCCAGCATCTCGTAGTGCAGCGCGCGCACCTCGGCGAGCTCTTCGTCGGTGATGCGCTTGGCGGCAAGTTCGCCGGACATGCCCTCGAGCATCGCGAGCACCTCGAAGGTGTCGAGCACGTCGGCCTCGGTGAGCTTCACCGCGACCGCGCCGCGGTTGGGCAAGAGGTCGACCAGCCCCTCGGCCGCGAGCAGCTTGATGGCCTCCCGCAGCGGCGTGCGCGACACGCGCAATTGCAGGCACAGCTCGCGCTCGTTGAGCTTGGCGCCCGGTGCGATGTGCCCTTCGACCAGCATGGTGCGAAGGCGCGCGGCCACCTGGTCATGCAGCGCGAGCCTGGAGATCTCGATGATTTCAGCAGTCATGGGTTTTCCCTTTGAATGCATTTTGAATGCAAAAAATAGGGCCCACAACCCCATAAATTAAGGGTAAACCATCAATCAAAAAAGCATTTTGAATGCAAAACTGAAAGCGAAAGGACAGTCCATGCTGCAACTTGACATCCATCCCACCGGTCGCCACTTCCTCCAGATTCCCGGTCCGAGCCCTGTGCCCGACCGCATCCTGCGGGCCATGAGCCTGCCCACCATCGACCACCGCGGGCCTGAGTTCGGCACGCTGGGTTTGAAGGTGCTCGGCGGCATCAAGCAGATCTTCAAGACGAAGCACCCGGTCGCCATCTACCCCGCCTCGGGCACCGGCGCCTGGGAGGCCGCGCTCGCCAACACGCTGAGCCCGGGCGACCACGTGCTGATGTACGAGACCGGCCATTTCGCCTCGCTCTGGCAGAAGATGGCCACGCGCCTGGGCCTCTCGACCGAGTTCCTCGCGCTCTCGGGCACAGACGAATACCTGCCGAATGCGCCCAGCTGGCGCCGCGGCGTGCAGGCCGAGCTCATCGAGGCGCGCCTGCGCAAGGACACCGAGAAGAAGATCAAGGCCGTGTGCGTGGTGCACAACGAGACCTCCACCGGCGTCACCTCCGACATCGCGGCGGTGCGCAAGGCCATCGATGCGGCCGGCCACCCTGCTCTTTTGATGGTCGACAGCATCTCGGGCCTGGCGAGTGCCGATTTCCGGCACGACGAATGGGGCGTGGACGTGACCATCAGCGGCTCGCAGAAGGGCTTGATGCTGCCGCCCGGCATCAGCTTCAACGCGCTCTCGCCGCGCGCACTCGAAGCCGCGAAGACCGCGAAGCTCCCCCGCGCCTTCTGGGCCTGGGACGAAATCGTCGAGATGAACAAGGACGGCTACTGGCCCTACACGCCCAACACCAACCTCCTCTATGGCCTGTCGGAATCGCTCGACATGATCCTGGGCGAAGGGCTGGACAACGTGTTCGCACGCCACCAGCGCTGGGGCGCGGGCGTGCGCGCCGCGGTCAACGCCTGGGGCCTGCCGATCCAGTGCGCGGACCCGGCCGTGTACTCGCCCGTGCTCACCGGCGTGATCACGCCCGAAGGCGTCGATGCCGACGCGCTGCGCCGCCTGATCCACCAGCGCTTCGACCTCTCGCTCGGCACGGGCCTCGGCAAACTCAAGGGCCGCATGTTCCGCATGGGGCACCTGGGCGACAGCAACGATCTGACGCTCGTGGCCATGGTCGCGGGCGTCGAGATGGGCATGAAGCTCTCGGGCATCAAGCTCGCTGGCAGCGGCGTGCAGGCGACGATGGACCACTTCGCGAACCACGCGGCAGCGCCCGTCGGCTTGCAGAAAGCCGCATAGGCCTGCGACACACCGGCCGCAACGCATCGCTCGAACGATGCGGCGGCCTCCACCTTGCCGGAACTGTCAACAGGCCGGCACGCATCGGACCCCCAACACCACGGAGACAAAGATGATGCAAAGACGTTCCCTCATTCAAGCCGCGGGCGCAGCAGCCGCCACGCTGGGCGTGCCCCGGCTCTTCGCGCAGGAGTGGCCCTCGGGGCCTGTGCGCATCGTGGTGGGCTTTCCACCCGGCGGCGGCACCGATGCGCTCGCGCGCGTGGTCGCGCAGAAGCTCACTGTCATGTGGGGCCAGCAGGTCATCGTCGAGAACAAGGGCGGCGTCGCGGGCGTGCTCGCGGCCGACTACGTGGCCCAGCAGCCCAGCGACGGCAGCACGCTGCTGATGGCGCACATCAACAGCCACGCGCTCGCACCCAGCCTGCAGCCCAAGCTGCGCTACAACGTGGAGCGCGACTTCGTGCCGATCGTGCTCGTGGGCGTCACGCCCAACCTGCTGATCGCGAACCCGGGACAGAAGGCGTTGAGCGTGAAGGACATCGTCGCCGCCTGCAAGGCCGCGCCCGGCACGGTGAGCTTCGGCTCGGCAGGCGCGGGTTCCGCGCAGCACCTGGCGCTGGAGATGTTCAAGCTGCAAGGCGGCGTCGATGCGCTGCACGTGCCGTACAAGGGCAGCGGCCCGCTGCTGGCCGACCTGATGGGCGGCCAGATCCAGTACAGCTTCGAGACCATGACGGCCGCCACGCCGCATGTGAAGAACGGCCGCGTGATCGCTGTTGCCCAGACACGCACCAAGCGCGCCAAGGGCCACCCGAACGTGCCGACGATGCAGGAGCAAGGCTTCGCAGGCTTCGAGGCCACCACGTGGTACGGGCTGGTCGGCCCGGGCAAGCTGCCGCCTGCGATTGCGCAGAAGGTGAATCGCGATGTGAACACGGTGCTTGCGATGCCCGATGTGCAGGAGCGCATGGACACCTACGGTGCCGAAGACGGCGGTGGTACGCAGGACAAGTTCAAGCAGTTCATCAGCACTGAAATTGCCAAGTGGGCGAAGGTGGTGAAGGACGGCAATGTGCACGTGGAAAGCTGATGTGCCGCCTCGCAACTGACAGAATCGCCGGATGAATCCATCCATGACCGCCCTCGCCGACGCCCTGATCGCCGCACGCCGCAGCAACCGCACCCTCGACGCCGCCCCCTGGACCGATGCGTTGCAAGACGCCGCCCAAGCCTATGAAGTGCAGGACGCCGTGGCCGCCGCGCTCGACTGGTTCGGCGACGACGGCGCCGTCCCGGGCCACTGGAAATCCGGCGGCGGTTCGCGCAGCGTGACGCTCACGCATGCGCCGCTGCCGCCGTCCGGCGTGCGCCAGAGCCCGGCCAATTTCGACGACCTCGTGTTCCACACGCCCGGCATCGAGTCCGAAATCGCGTTGCGCCTTGGCCAGGACGTGACACCCGAACGAGCCGCGAAGATCGATCACGACAACGCGGCCTCGCTCATCGACGCGATGGCCGTCTCCATCGAGATCGTCGATTCGCGCTGGCAAGACCTCGCCTCCACACCCGCCCTGCTGCGCCTGGCCGACTCCCAAGTCCACGGCGCCCTCGTGCTCGGCGAATGGCAACCTTACGCCGCCATCGACTGGGCGTCGCAGCGCTGCGAAACGCGCATCGGCGATGGAGAAGTCGTCGTGCGCGAAGGTACCCATCCGCTTGCGGATCCGGCGTGGCTGCTGCCGATCTGGCTGCGCCACATCACGCGGCATGGCCAGACCGCACGCGCCGGCACGGTCGTGACGACCGGCTCCTGGGTCGGCGTACTGCCCTGCCGCCGCGGCGATCAGGTGACGGCCGAATTCGCCGGCATCGGCGCGGTTCGCTTGCGCGTGTAGCGCCCGTCTCCCACACCCGAGCAGGCCACCAGGAAATCGAGCACCGCGCGCACCCGCGCGGGCAGCGTGCCGGCCTTGCCGATGTACACCGCGTGGATCGGCTCGGCCTCGCCCGGATTGAATTCCTCCAGCAGCGGCACCAGCCGCCCCGCATCGATGTCGTGCTGCACGTGATAGAGCGACAGCCGCGCCGCACCGGCGCCTGCAATCGCGAGGTGCCGCAGCGTCTCCCCATCGCCCGCACGCACCGGGCCCGCGACGGGAATCGTGATCGTCTTGCCGTCGACGCGCAGCGGCCAGTCGGGCGCGTTGCGGCGGTAGGTCCAGCCGAGCCGGCTGTGCGCTTCCAGCTCCTGCGGCGTGCGCGGCGTGCCGTACTTCGCAAGGTAACCGGGCGAGGCCACGATGGCCTGGTGCGTTTCGCCCAGGCGCCGCGCCACCAGGTCGGACGCCGGCAATTGACCCCAGCGGATCGCGATGTCCGCGCGCTCGTCCATCAGGTCGACGATGCGGTCGGTGAGTGCGATGTCGAGCGTGATCTGCGGATGCATCTCGAGCAGGCGCGGCACCAGCGGAACCAGCATGTGATGCCCGAACGACACGCTCGCGTTGATGCTCACCCGCCCGCGCGGTGCCGCACCCGCGGCGGCGCAGCGCTCCGCCTCGTCCATGTCGGCCAGCACGCGCGTGCTGCGCTCGTAGAAATGCAGCCCTTCGGGCGTGAGTTGCAGCTTGCGGGTGGAGCGGTGCACGAGCTGGATGCCCAGCCGCAGTTCGAGCCGTGCCACCAGCTTGCTGATGGCCGAGGGCGTCATGTCCAGCAAGCGCGCCGCCGAGGAAAAACCGCCGGACTCGACCACCTGCACGAAGGCTTCCATTTCACCGGAGCGGTTGACGTCGATGCGCGGCATGGGCCTTCCTCTTCTGTGACTTCAAATCACAAGTGCATGTACCAGCGGCATTCTAGTCACAGGCCCCGAATGTCCGCACAGTACAGGGCATCATGCCAATCGCTCTACTTGCCCTCACCGCCGGTGCCTTCGGGATCGGCACCACAGAGTTCGTCATCATGGGCCTGCTGATGCAGGTGTCGACGGACCTTCATGTCTCCATCACGATGGCCGGCCTGCTGATTTCGGGCTACGCGCTCGGCGTCGCGGTCGGCGCGCCCGTGCTCACCATCGCCACCCGCAAGCTGCCGCGCAAGACCGTGCTGCTCGCGCTGATGGCGATCTTCACGCTCGGCAACCTGGCCTGTGCGCTCGCGCCCAACTACGAAATGCTGATGGCCGCGCGCGTCGTCACCTCGCTTGCGCACGGCACCTTCTTCGGCGTCGGCTCGGTGGTGGCCACCGGCCTCGTGGCGCCAGAGCGCCGTGCCTCGGCCATCGCGATCATGTTCACCGGCCTCACCGCCGCCACGCTGCTGGGCGTACCGGCCGGCGCATGGCTGGGCCTGCAACTGGGCTGGCGCTCGACCTTCTGGGCGGTGACGCTGATCGGCGTGCTGGCCTTCGTGGTCCTTGCGGCTTTCGTGCCCCGCATGAAGGGTGAAGCCAAGCCCGCACCGCTGCGCGAAGAGCTGGCCGTGCTGGCCCGCCCGCAGGTGCTGCTGGGTCTCGCGATGACGGTGCTCGGCTTTGCCGGCGTGTTCGTGGTGTACACGTACATCCAGCCGCTGCTGACGCAGATCACCGGGCTCTCGGAATCGGCCGTGTCGCCGATCCTCCTGGTGTTCGGCGGCGGCCTCGCGGTCGGCAACATCCTCGGCGGCAAGCTGGCCGACCGCGCACCAATGGCCGCCGTGCTCGGCACGCTGGTGGCGCTGGCCGTGGTGCTCGGCACGATGCAGTTCGCCATCGGCACGCCGTTCGCCGCGGTGGTTTTCGTCGGGCTGCTCGGCGTGGCCTCGTTCGCGACCGTGGCGCCGATGCAGTTGCGGGTGCTGGAGAAGGCCTCGGGCGCCGGCCAGAACCTGGCTTCGAGCCTCAACATCGCAGCCTTCAACCTCGGCAATGCGCTCGGCGCCTGGGTCGGCGGCGTGGTGATCGACCACGGCCCGGGGTTGCGCGCGCTGGGCTGGGTGGCCGCGCTGCTCACGCTCGTCGGTCTGGCGATCGCGCTCTGGAGCCGCTCGCTCGACCGGCGCGAAACCGGCCGGCCCGTGGCCGATTGCGCCTCGGCACAGGCCTGATCCTTTCAGCTACTTCAAGATCAGCCGGCACGCGAAGAACGAAAGGATCTCGTCGCGCGCCGCGATCGTCGGCTGGCCCGCTTCATCGATGAGGTGGGCCGTCACCACGCTGTGCGGGCTCGCCACCAACTGCTCGAAAAACGAAGGCAGCGACTCCTGGTTGGCCGCACTGTCGGGCAGGACCCGCGCGACGAAGCGGCTGCCGAGCACGGCGGAATAGGCGGCAAAGCGCTGCGCGGTGCAGAACTTGTCGCCCTCGAAGCGGTAGGCCATCACGGTCAGGTCCTCGCGGTCGAGGCGTTGCTTCACCGCGGAGATTTCCTCCGGAGAGATCTCGATGCCGGCCGGGTTGTCCAGCGGCAATGCCGGCTGCGACAGCACCGGTGCCAGCACCGAAGGCTCCAGCATCATCGTGAGCGCGAAGTTGCCGGTGAAGCACATGCCGATGGCACCGACGCCCGGCCCGCCGCATTCCCCGTGTGCCAGCCTCGCAAGCGCGCGCAGCCACTGCGTCACAGGGCTCGACTTGTTGCCCGCGAAGGCGCGGAACTCCGCGCTCACGCAGGCGTGCTGGAAGACAGCCTTGCCCTCCTGTGCATCCGCCACCGCGCCATCGCGGCCGAACAGCGACGGCATGTACACGGTGAACCCCGCATCGCGCACCCAGCGGGCAAAACGCGCGACGTGCGGACTGATGCCCGGCATCTCGGTCATGACGATCACCGCCGGCCCGGAGCCTGCGATGTAGACCTTCTTGGTGGCGTCTTCCAGGGTGATCTCGCGGCGCTCGAAGTCTTCGAGCGGATCGGTTTCGTTCAGGTTGCGTGGCGCGGGCATCGTGGCTGGCTCCTGCAGTTCTTCATGTGGATCGGAGCGGCTATTACACGTGGCCTGCCGCTAGACTGACAGTGTCCAATTCGACGTTTATCAGGCGTTTCAAGCCATGCACGATTTCACTGTCCTGGTGTTGCCGAGAGCCTTTGCCACCAGCGTTTCCATCACGCTCGACGTGCTCGATGCCGCTGCAGGCTTGGCACCCGGCCTGAAGATGCCACGGCCGACCTGGCGCGTCGTATCGCCGGACGGCGGCATGGTCCCGCTGAGCAGTGGTGTGCAGGTGGCAACCTCGGCGATTCCCGCACGCGCCCGCCCCGACGCCTCGACATGGATCGTCCCCGGCCTCGGCGTCGACCGCCCCGCCGATCTGGCCGTACGCCTGGCGGACGACTGCGCCACCCGCGCCATCGCCGCCGTGCGCCGCCACGCCACGCGAGGCGGCGCGGTGGCCGCATCGTGTTCCGCGGTGTTCCTGCTGCAGGCCGCGGGCGTGCTGCAGGACCGGCGCGCCACCACCACCTGGTGGCTCGCGCCGGAGCTGCGGCGCATCGAACCCCGCTGCAATGTCGATGCGGACCGCATGGTCTGCGCCGACGGGCCGGTGAGCACGGCCGGCGCCGCGTTCGCCCAGTCGGACCTCATGCTTCATCTGCTGCGCACGCGCTTCGGACCGTCGCTGGCCGATGCCGTCGGCAAGGTGTTGCTGATCGATGGCCGCGAGGCGCAGGCGCCGTTCGTCGTGCCCTCGATGATGTCCAACGGCAGCGAGCTGATCCGCCGGTTGATGCAACGCATCGAATCGTCGCTGCCGCGTCCGCCGAGCGTCGCGCTTCTCGCCGACGAGTTCGCGATGTCGCAGCGCACGCTGGCCCGCCACGTGCGCGCCGCAACGGGCCTGGGTCCGCTCGCGCTCGTTCAGAGCGTGCGGTTGTCGCGGGCAAGGATGCTGATCGAAACGAGCCGGATGACGATCGATCAGGTGGCCGCGCAGGTCGGCTATGAAGACGCCACAGCGCTCAGACGCCTCATGCGCAAGGCGGCCGGTGCAACGCCGAGCAAGTTCCGCATGAACCTGCTGTCTGCCTGAAGCCCGCGGCTCCCGGGCCGGGAAGACTGCGCTCCTGCAAGAATCGAAGCGAAAAAAGGGCCGCCATGCCACGTCCTCGACATCCTCCAATCTCCCTCCGCCCCGCTCGCGCGGCCGACGCACACGCCCTCGCCGCCTTGTCGATCCAGGTCTGGCTCGCCACCTACACCGAGGGCGTAAGCGAGCTGTTCGCGCGCTACGTGCTGTCGGAGTTCACGCCCGAGAAATTCCTCGCGCTGCTGGATGCGCCCGATGTTTCGCTGCATGTTGCCGAAGTCGATGACAGCCTCGTCGGTTATGCGCTCGTGCGCTCCGGCGTGCTACAGCCCTTGGTGCCCGAAGCCGATGCGGAACTCTGCACGCTGTATGTGCAGGAGCCGTTCACGCGGCACGGCGTGGGGTCCGCGTTGCTGCAGGCGGCACGTGCGGGCAACGATGGTCTGTGGCTCACGGTGAACGTGCAGAACCTGCGCGCCTGCCGCTTCTACGAGAAGCACGGCTTCGTGGTTCGCGGCAGCACCGACTTCGTCCTCGGCGAAGGCAGGCACAGGAACCATGTCCTGGCGATGCCGCAGGTCGCATCTAGCGAGGCCTGATCATCCGCGCGCTCGCCGTCGAGCGCGCCACCATCCGCCCCTGTGCATCGCTCAGGTGCGCCTCCAGGAACGAGATGGTCTTGCCGAGCTGCACGACCCTGCCCTCCCCGTACAGGAGCCCGGGCGAAGCCGCCGCCAGGAACGACACGTTGAGATCGATCGTGGCCGAGAACGCACCCGCGCCGTTCATCAGCCACAACGCAGGCCCCATCGTGTCGTCGAGCATCGCGCCCAGAATGCCGCCCTGCACCGCGCCCGCGGGATTCAGGAAGTCCTCGGTCGCAATGAAGCTCATGCGGACCCAGCCCTTCGCCGTGTCGAACCCGAGGATGCGTTGGCTGAACAACCGCGCGGTCGCGGAACTGGGAAAACGATCCATCAATGGGTCCGACGTCATCACGATCCTTCGCTCCGCAAGGCGGGTCGAAAAATCCTAGCGGGCTGCTCCTGACAACGTGGTGTCAGGAGCAGCGTCGGCAGCGCGCGCTCAGGGGTTCACCACGTCGCCCTTGCCATCTGCCTTCGAGGCGTCGTAGCGATGGTTGTCGCTCCAACTCGCAAAGCCCGGGCCGGATGCAACGGCCACCGGGTTCCAGCCGGTCGGGCGGAACCGGTTGTCCACCGCGACGACGTTGCCGTAGCCCGCGTTGCCTGTGCGCTCCAGGTAGAGGTTGTAGCCGCCGCCTTCGAGGTAGTTGCCTTCGATCCGCACGTTGTGGATCGGCAGCCAGGTGGGCTGGATGAAGAGTGCGCCGGTGTCGTTCGCGGTCGAGCAGTCGAGCCGGTTGTTCAGGAACACGACGGTGCGCCCCGGCGCATCGGTGAAATCGCGGATGGTCGCGGCCTCGTTGTGCGAGCCGGTGGTTTCGGGATTGCCGAAGGCGCGCAGCCCGCGCACGTAGTTGCGCTCGGCACGCGCGCTGTGCACCGCGCCGGTCTCGAAGAAGCAGATGCCCGAGCCCATGCCGTGCATGTAGTTGCGCTCCAGGGTCCCCACGCCGAGGAAGGCGCACGACTGCGCGATGGCCGATGCACCGAGGTGCTCCGCATCGATCTCCGAGTCGCGGATGACGACATTGCCGGCCTGCGTGGCGGTGCAGCCGCCGTCGCGGCAGGTGGTGGTGGTCACCAGGTAGTCGTGGTGCTCGCCTACGCGGTCCGGTCGGATGCACGACTTCTCGACCAGGATGTTGCCGTTCGACAGGTCCAGCGCCCCCGTGATGCGCAGGCCGCTCAACACCGTGCCCGATGCGGGCTTGAGGCTGCCGGTGTACACGGGCAACTGGTCGCACGACAGGCCGACGCCGGCAAGGCCCACGTTCGCTGCCGTCACGTTCCAGCCGCGCGCGGGGTTGGACGTGGGCGGCTCGGTCGGAGGTTCCTCTGGCGGCGTGGTGCCCACCTTGAGTGCGTGGATCGAATAACGCAGTCCGCCCTGGCCATCGGTGCGGCTTTGCTGCGCGGGCCAGTTGCTGCTGAAGTCCAGCTTCATCCAGCGCAGTCCGCTCGAGGTGCCGCCGCCATCGGCCGCGATGCCGGCCGCGTTGTCGCCGGACCAGATCGCGAGCCAGTAGGCACCGCCCTTGCGCACGGTTGCGCGGCTGGTGAGCGGGAACTCGAGCCAGCCCGATTCGAGGGCCGACTTGCGCTCGCTGGAAGACAGCAACTGCGGACCGCCGTCGGCATCGGCATAGATGGCCGCCTTGTACGCGATGCCGCCCGCACCGGCCTGGCCCTTGACCCACGCACGGATGCGATCGAGCTCTGCGTCCTCGTTGGCTGCGTACAGGTTGAGGTTGATGTAATGGCCGCTCGCATCGGCCAGGCCGTCGGTTTGCGAGCCGGCATCGTTGCTGCCGAGCACCTGCTCCGTGCTCGATGGATTCGGCGATGCCTTGGCCGCCAGCTTCTGTGCCGATGCCGCGTCCTTGCCTGCGCCTTCAGCGGCACCCAGCGAAGCGCCGCCGCTGGACCCACCGCCACCGCACGCGCCAATGGCGATCGCGCAGCCCGCCGACAGGAACCACCGGACCCAACCGCGCGATGTCTGCGTCTTCACAGAATGAATGGGCTCACATCTCGCTCAGCACGCCGAAGTCGCTGTCGCCCTGCTGCACCGCGTTCACCAGCTGCACGCGGTTGCGCGCGGCGAAGCGGCGGCGCAGCTGGCGCATGTGGTAGTCCACCGTGTGCGCGGACAGGTCGAGCCGGTTCGCGATTTCCTTGTCGCTGCGACCCTGCAGCAGGTGCTGGAGGATGTACTGCTGCGTCGTGGAGATCTCGATGCGTGCCCCGCCCGTCTCGCTCGCCATGCGCGAGTGGCGCGACAGGTATTCATGCAGGCTCAGGCCCAGCGTCAACGCCTGCCCGACGACTTCGTCGGTGATCCAGCTGCGGCCCCGCTCGCTCGACTGCAGGCTGATGACGGTGTACTGGTTCACATGCGTGGGTGAGGCCAGCCGGAACATCAAACCGCTGCGGATGCCGCTGGCGAGCAGGTCGTCGACAAAGCGCTGCCGCCGGCCCGCCGCGTCCTCGGTCGCAGTCGTCGCAGCCGAAGAGATGGGCATGGCCTCGAGCTGCTCGACGTCCCACACCAGCGGCAGGCTCGAAGCCGGCACGCCCTGCTGACGCAGGTCCATCTCGTAGAGGCGGTGCGAGAAATAGCGCTGCACCCATTCGGGGTTCGCGTAGGCGGTGAAGAAGCTCAGGGGCCACCAGCGTCCGCGCAGGAAGGTGATCGTGCCGTAGCCGAGCCAGTCGAAACCCAGCGCGTTGAGCATGCCCTGGATCAGGTAGCGGCGCTCCTCATGGCTGCCGGCGTCCAGCAGTTCGCCGACGATGCCCGGCACGCCTTCCGCATGCCGGTCCGCCGACGGCGGCAGGTACAGCTGCTCTTCCGAGTAGAGCTGCGGAAACGGGCCACCGGTCGGCAGCTCGGGCAGTTCGGGCGACTCGCTCGAAGGCGCGGCCACGTCAGTGTCGTGATTCCGCGTCTGCGACAGCGATGAGGCCGCGGCGCGTTGCAACAAGGTAGCAAGAATCATGGGATGCCTGTTTGAAATGCCGCGTGCATTTGTTAACGCCGCGGAGTTGGGGGCCAAAGTACCAAAGGGTGTGGGTGTCGCCTTGTAAATTCTTAGCTTCAGGTACGCATTCGTATCACCGGATTCGGGGAAGGCGGGCCGAGACATCGCAGCCTCGCCACAACTGAATACCTTTGCATGACCGATGCAACACGTGCATCAATCCCGCATGAAATGAACGCTTCACAGAAGCCCGATGCGCTGGCATGCTGATTGCTCCCTGTCAGTACAACAACAGCATCCGAGGAGTCCCGCCTTCGATGGAAATCCTGGCCGCTTCCCGCTATTGGCGCGACGCCGATCTCACAGGTCTCCAGTTCACCGCCAACCGACTGCTGCATCGCGAGATCCGGCCGCACCGGCATGTCGGCTTCACGCTTTCGGTGTCCGACACCGAGCTCCATGTGCGCAGCGGCAACCGCGTGACGGTCGTGCCGCCGGGCACGCTGCTGCGCATCGCGCCGCAGGTCTGGCATTCGGTGCAGGCGCGCAGCGCGCCATGGCGCGAGGACGCCATGTATTGCAGTTCCGCCGTCGCCCGCTGCATCAGCGCGGCGCACGAAGGCACCCCCACGGCCCGCGCGGAAGACGATGCGGGCATCTCGATCTTTCTCGATCCCTCGGCGGCCTTTGAATTTCTCGAATGCCACCGGCTGCTTCACGAATCCTCCGGCACCGGCAACGAAGAAGACATCGCGGCCGGCCGCGCCCTGCTGCGCCAGCGTCTCGCGCAATGGATTCCCCTGCAGCCCACGCCTGCGCGCGTGGTCGACAGCGGCGACGAGCGCATGAACCGGCTCTACGAACTCATCGCCTCCGGCTTCCAGCAGCGCATGACGCTCGACAGCCTCGCCGAGGCGGCGGGCCTGCATCCGGTGCACCTGCAGCGGCGCTTCAGGGGCGCGCTCGGGTTCACGCCGCACGAGATGCTCGTGGGCCACCGCATCGAATACGCGCGCGATCTCATCGCGGGCGGCGCACGCGTCACTTACGCTGCGCATGCGGCCGGCTTCACCGACCAGAGCCATTTGCACAAGACTTTTCTCGGCACCTACGCGGTGCTGCCCGGCGACTACCGCAGGCTCTCCGCACTCGATGCGTTGCAGCCCGCCTCGGCGCGCAACGGCATCGTCGGATAGAGCGGTCGGCACAGTCCAGGTGCGTCGCATCGCGGGCTAGCCTCTCTTCAACTGCAGCTTCACATGCGCCGCCACCGCCGAGATGGTGGCGTCGATGCAGCGCTGCAGCGGCGCGAAGCCGTCGTTCGGTTCGCGCGTCGCTTCGTTCATGTAGATCGGGCGGCGGATCTCGATCTGCAGGCTGTGCCGCTCCTGTGCCGGGTTGCCGATCTCCGCGATCAGCGCCACGCCTTTGTAGGGGTCGTTGCGCGCCACCGTGTAGCCGTGCGCGCGCACCGTGGCTTCGACCACGTCCAGCAGCGCGGGCTCGCAGGTCGTGCCTTCGCGGTCGCCGAGCACGAAGTCCGCGAGCGGCCGCGTGGAAGAGATGCGCAGCTTTTCATACGCGTTGCCGGGCATCGAATGCAGGTTGAGATGCCACAGCGCGCCGAAGTCGGCCACCGCGCGGCGCACCGCGTTCGAAAGCGCCGCGTGGTACGGCTTCCAGAACCTGTCGATGCGCCACTGCACCGCGGCGGGCTGCAAGGGCTGGTCGTACAACGGCTGGTCGGCCGCGATACGGCTCCACACCAGGCCGTAGCCCAGGCGCGATTTCTCGCCGGGCTTGAGCGGCAAAGGCCAGGGTCCATCGAGCAGTTCGGGGTCGAGGTCGTCGATGGCCCGGTTGGGGTCGATGTAGGCCCGCGGGAACTGCGCGCTCAGCAAGGTGGCGCCATGCTGCGGCGCGGCCGACCAGAGCGCGGCGACGTGCGTGTCCTCGGCCTGGCGCAGCTGCGCGAACGGCACGCGGGTGACGAAGTCCGCCGGGTAGCAGGTGCCGCTGTGCGGCGAATCGCACACCAGCGGCAGCCGGGCCACGCCCGATGGCGGATCGACGACGACGACGACCGGGTCGCTGTCCTGCATGTCGTGCGCGCTCATCACAGCTTGATGTTCGCGACCTTGGCGATGCGCGCGTACTTGTCCATCATTTCGCGGATCTGCTGCGCGAACTGCGCCGGCGTGTTGGCCATCGGCACGCCCGAAATCTCGATCGTGCGCTGCTTGAACACCGGGTCCTGCATGGCCTGGTGCGCGCTGGTCATGAGTTTCTCGATCACCGGCGCCGGCACGCCCGCGGGCGCGACCAGGCCGAACCAGCCGCCTTCGCTCATCGCCTCGAAGCCGAGCTCGCGGTAGGTCGGCACATCCGGCAACAACGGCGAGCGCTGCGGCGACAGCACCGCCAGCGCGCGCAGCTTGCCCGACTTGATGTGCGGGAGCGACGACGGCAGGTTGTCGGTCATGGCATCGACCGTGCCCGCCAGTGCGTCGGTGGCCGCCTGCCCCGCGCCCTTGTACGGCACGTGCGTGAGCTTGATGCCCGCCAGGTCCATGAACTGCTCGACGTTGACGTGCCCGAGCGAGCCGTTGCCGGGCGAGGCGAAGGTGAGCTTGCCGGGCTCCGACTTGGCCAGCGCGATGAACTCCTGCATGTTCTTCACCGGCAGCTTGGGGCTGACCACGAACACGCTGGGCACCGACATCACGTTGGTGATCGGCTGGAAGTCCTTCACCGGGTCGTAGGGCAGCTTGGTGTAGACGGCCGGGTTCGCGCCATGCGTGCTCACCGTGGCCATGCCGATGGTGTAGCCGTCGGGCTCCGCCCGCGCCACCGCCGAGATGCCGATGGTGCCGCCCGCGCCGCCGCGGTTCTCAACCACCACCTGCTGCCCGAGGATCACCGACATCTTCTCGGCCAGCAGCCGCGCCACCAGGTCGGTCGAGCCGCCGGGCGGGAACGGCACGATCAGCTTGATCGGCTTGTCGGGGAAGGAAGAAGCGGCGTGTGCATCGACGCTCACCATCGGCAGCCCGAAGGCAACGGCGGTGATGGCCAGCAGGAGGTCTCGGCGTTTGTTCATCGTGAGTAAGTCGAAAGAAATATCGTTGGAGACAACGCACATCGAGGTGCCCTGAAGTGCGGCGATTATGTGAAGCGACCCCTCGTGTTTGGAGTGACAATTGCGCCGCTTGCTATGACCAGCGCGCATAGCAAGCCACCCCACTTCACCCATGCGAATCCGTTCACCGTCGTTGCACGAGCTGCATGCCTTTGCCAGCACCGCGCGTCTGGGCAGCTTCTCGAAAGCGGCCGACGAGCTGTGCGTCACGCAGGGCGCGGTCAGCCGTGCGGTGGCGCGGCTGGAAGAAGAACTGGGCGTGCGTTTGCTGGACCGCCACGGCCGGCTCAGCACGCTCACCGATGCGGGCCGCGCCTACCTCGACAACGTCGCGCCGGCGCTGCAGCAGCTTGATGCCGCCGCCGATGCCGCCAGCGCGCAGCACGGACCGCACACGCTGCGCCTGTCGGTGCCGCCGACGCTGGCCACCAAGTGGCTCATTCCGCGGCTGCCCGACTTTCGCAAACGCCACCCCGAGGTCGCCATTTCGTTCGCGCCTTATCGACGCGACGATCCGCTGGACATGCCCGACATCGACGGCTGGATCCGCGTGCGCACCGGCGACACGGCATGGCATCCGGTGGGCATCCAGTCCGACTACCTCGTGGGCCGCGAGATCGTGCCGATCTGCCGGCCCGAGGACCTGCGCGGCCCGCATGCATTGCACACGCCCGAAGACCTGCTGCAGCGGCCGCTGCTCTTTCACGCCAACTATCCCGACAACTGGCGCCTGTGGTTCGACACGCAGGGCTTGCGCGGCACGAACCCACGCCCCGCCGCCGACTTCGACCAGGTCGTGATGCTGGTGCAGGGCGTGATCTCGGGCCTCGGCCTCGCGGTGGTGCAGCGCTGCCTCATCGAAGACGAACTCGCCGCTGGACGCATCGCGATTCCCATCGACCGCGCCGCGCTCACGCCGCGCGGCTACTACGTCTGCGCGCCGAAGGGTCGGCGCGAGACGCGGGGGATGCGGGTGTTCAGGGATTGGGTGCTGGCGCAGGCGGCGGAGGCCACCGCGCCAGCCTCCTGAACGCCCGCTCAGGTCGACGCGCTCGCCCCTCCGTTCGGCTTGTTCGGCTTCTTGCCGAGATCGAACAGGTTCGGAATGCCCGAGGGCATCTGTTTGCGTGATGAATCGACATCGAACGACTGGATGCGCGGCAGTTCCCAGAGGTGCGGCGGCAGCGCCGAGCCGGCCGGTGGCGGCGCGGGATGGTAGGCGGCTCCCATGCTGTAGGGGTTGTCGTCCAGGTCCGGCGGCGGCTCCACTTCTTCGGCGGCAAGCTGCCGGAATTTCGATTCTCCGAAATGCTCCGCGCGGCGATGGTCGTGGTCGAACAGGTCGGCGAGCTTCACGCTTTCGTCAACCGCCCGCACCTCCAGGCGATCCACTTCATCCTGCGGCCGGCCCTTGGCCTGTGCAACCCGGACGGCCATGTCGGCATCGAACTCCTTCCGGCCCTGTGCCGCGATGGCCAGTGCGATCGGTCCGCCATCCCGGTTCTTGAGCGGATCCGGCAACCTGCCCGGCGGCATGGTGAGGCCGGGGTCCACGGGCAGCGCTGCGACTTCCGTTGGATGCAGGTCCTGCCAGCCTCGGACCACGTGCAGTTGCGCCACCAGCATCGAGCGGTCGAGCGCCCGGCTGTGTTCGAGCGTCGCGGGGTCCAGCTTCATGCCCTCGGTGGCATACGGCCCCGCGCGCATCCGGTCTTCGACGCCCGCACGCATGTTGCGCAGCTCCTGCACCGCCGAGCGCACCGAGGCGCTGTTGAGCGTGCGCAGGTCCGGCAGCTCCGCGCTTTCGGGCAGTGGCCTGGTGGCCGGCGCCGCCGGTCCGTCCAGCGCCTTCAACTGCTGCCAGATCGCATGCTCCTCGGCATCGACCACGCGCTGCGCGGCCACCCAGTCGGGGCGGCTGGAGGCCTTGATGTGCCAGCCCGCCGCATCGACCATTCGCGGGATGTCCATCGTGTCCTGGCCTGTGTCGGTCGCCGCCCGTGGCGCAAGCCCTGGCAATGAATCCGTCTGGCGCCACAGCTTCGCGAAATCGCTGCGAAGGTCCATGGGCTCGCCGGGCTTCAGCTTCGAGATGGCCTCGGGATCGTGGATCAGCGGGCGTCCGTTCTCGCTGACCAGGAACTGCAGATCGTCGACCTGCACACCGCGATCCTTCAGGGCCCGCCGGATCTCGATCAGGTCGGCGCGGGTCTGCGCGGTCACGAGACGCGGCAAGGCGTCGGCGCCGCTGCCGCGGGTGGCCCCGGGTTCCCGGTGGTAGATGGCCAAGGCTTGGTCGAGATCCGGCAGATCGATCGGCCGTTGCTGCTGGAGCACGTGGTCGTTGCCGAAGCCGGGCCGGTAGCCTTCCAGTTCCGAGCGCACGTTTTCCAGCAGCGTGTAGCGCGCATCGAGTTCCGCGCGCGAACTGGCATGGCCGGCGGAGCCGCCCTCTTCGGTCGTCACCGCGCCAACCCATTTCGCGCTCAGCGGCCGCACGGACGCGAAGGTGCCCTCGCCCAGCGGCGGTTCGGCCAGCACGTCGCTCATCGCGCGTGGCTCGGCCGACTTGCCGTCCCAGAAGTAGCTCTTCTGGTCGTGCGGATTGAAGTAGACGCCCTCGCCTTCGGGCGTCAGTGCCAGCAGTGGCTGCGCATCGCGGATCGAGGCCGGCCGTGTCGATGCCCCATGGAAGGCGACCGGTGCGGCGGTCGACGACGTGGCCTGCGGATCCGCGCCCAGCCATGAGCCGGGGTCCGGATGGTCGTCGACCAGCTTCTGGATATCCGCGGTCCACTTCGCCCGGCCCGCACCGTCGGACAGGTAGAGCCCGCGGTCGGTCTCGAAGATCAGCACGTAGCGGTCGGCGCCGCCCGTCACTGGCGAGCCTTGTTCCAGGCCCACGGCGATGGGGCCGCGCCGGGCCATCGACTCCTGCCCGAACAGGCTCGGAATGTTGGGATTGACGTGTGGCTCCATCAACACCAGCGGTCCGCCGCCGTGCACGCGCGCATAGAAGGCCAGCACCTCTTCCCCTCGCCGCTTGCCCTCGGCGGCCGCTTCCTCGATGGTCAGCATCTTGCCGGCCTTGTTGGTGCCCGGCACCTGCTTCGCATCGGCGTTGAGGTAGGTCGAGAACTGCCAGACGTCGCCGCGTGCCAGCAGGGCTTCGCGCGGCACCTCGCCGGCCTCGAACTTGCCGGCGCGGTAGTACGAGGCAGGCAGTGTCTTCACGTAGTTGCCGTCGATCAGCGCCTCGCGGTGCAGCGCGATGATGCCCAGCGGCTTCGCGCCGAGCGGCGAGCCTTCGGCCGGATAGACGACGTAGGCCATGCGGGTGCCGTCCGTCATCTCCTGCTGCCACTTGCGTGCCATGCCTTCGGGCCCGAGGTTGTTGAAATCGGGGCTCACGGCAAGCTGCCTGGTCAGCGACGCCAGCACCGCGGGTGCATTGCGGTCGCTGAACTGCTCGAGACGCACCACGCGTTCCTCGATACCCAGCACGAAGGGATCGATCCAGTGGCCTTCGCCAACGCGCGCCCCCATGTTGCGCACCTCCGCGCCGAGCGGCGCATCGACGCGCTCGCCACGGCCGTTGGGCGCGAGCCAGTAGCGCTGCTGGGCGTCGAAGTTCTCGTTGGCGTGCGTGCGCCCGTTCGAGACGTCCATCAGCGGCAGTTTCGGCTGCGCGGCCACGAAATGGCCTTCGCCGAGATTCGTCTTCTCTCCCAGCGTGATGGTGCCTTCCACGGCATGCACGCGCGCGCCGAGCTTGTCGCTCAACTGCAGCGCCAGCGATTGCGGCACCGGCGCCGCCGGGTCGGCCGTCTGGCCGGCGCGGCAGATGTAGAGCGCCACCTCCTGCCCGTCGGCATAGCCGGCCGCGCGCATGTCGGCGGCAATGCGCTCCAGGCTCGGCACGTTCGCCTCGTCGGCCATGACGACGAATGCTTTTTCGGGCACAGCCACCTCGATGTCGCGTGCCGGCACCGGACGGCCGTTCGCCGTGGCGTTGCCTTCCAGGTAGTTCAGGTTGGCCGGGCGGTGCACCAGCGGCCTGCCTTGCCAATCCTCCGGTCCGACCCAGCGATACGAGCGCGTGTCCTTGCGAACCTGGGCATCGATCAGCGAGTGATAGCCCTGGGTGCCAGGGCCGTCATCCGCGTAGCGGCTTACCGGTGTCTCGAAGATCGCGACATAGCGAGTCGGTGTTTCTCCGTTGGGCAACCGTGGTCCCCGTTCCTGCACCACGGCCAGCGGTCCGCCGCCGGCCATGCGCGCCTGGCTGTCGAGGCTCTTCGCGTTGACGGTTTTGTCCCAGCCCAGCGTCGGCACCTCCTCGGGCGCCCCGGCGTGCACGCGCGCATAGAAGGCGTCGATGGGCTCCTTGCGGTTCGCCAGCTCGGCCAGCGCCGCATCCATCACCAGCTTCTTCGCGGCCGAGTTGACCACGCCATTGGGGAACGGCGATTTGCCGGTGCGCGAGGTCGCCCGGTCCTCGCTGAGGTAGGTGGAGAACTGCCACACCTTGCCGCGGGCGCGCAATTCCTGCTCGCCCAACGCGCCCGCTTTCACCTCCCCGGCGTACTTGGAGGGGTCGCGCGTTTCGACGTAGTTGTCCCCGACCAGATCATCCTTGTGTACCGCGATGATGCCGATCGGCCGGCGCTCTGTAGCCGAACCCGGCGGCGGGTAGATCACGTAGGCCAGGCGCGTTTTATCGACCTCGATCTCCTTGATCCATTTCTTCGCCAGGCCTTCGGCCCCCAGCTGCATGTAGTCGGGGCTGTACTTCAACTCGTTCGCGAGGTAGGGCAACACGTCGCGCGCATGCTGCGCGTCGAACGGCACCAGTTCGACCGCGCGGTTGAATGGCAGCGACCCGACCGGGCCGTCCTTCGTGCCCAGGTGCAGCGGATCGATGCTCTTGTCCCCCGCCGTCGCCCCCTGGTCGAGCACCTTCTGCGAGAACGGCGCCTGGGCCTCCTGCGTGCGGCCGCCCGCCTCGAGCCAGAAGCGTTGCTGCGCATCGAAGTCCGCATCGGGGGTCACCAGGTGCGGCGCCTTCTGCGAAACGTCGGTCAGCGGCAGGTTCGGCCGTTGCACCACCGGGGCACCCTCGACCGTGTTCCTGGCGCCGAGCACGATGTCGCCATCCACCGCGTGCACGCGCGCACCGATCTTGTTGCTCAGTTCGCGTGCCAGCGATTCAGGCACCGGTGCATTCGCCCGCGCCGGCGTTCCGCCTTCGCAGAGGTAGAGCACCACGTCCTTGCCTTCGGGATAGCCCTTGGCGCGCAGGTCCGCAGCGATGCGCTCCGCGCTCGGCGGATTGCCACGCTCGGCCATCACCAGGATGCTGTCGGGCGGCACGGCCAGCTCGATGTCGCGTGCCGACACTGGCTGTCCCTTGACTGTGGCCTCGCCCTCGAGGTAGTTCAGGTCTGCCGGTCGCATCGGAGCGAGCAGGCTGCGCGAGCCCGGCACCTTGTCGAAAGCATCTTCGATCTTGCCGCGCCACTTGATCGTGCCCTTGCCCTCCGGTCCGTAGAGGCTCGCGTCGGTCTCGTAGATGTAGATGTGGCGTGCCGGTTCACCGTCCGGGAAGTCGGCGCTCTTGAACGGCGAGCTGTCCTCGTAGCCGACGGCAATCGGTCCGCGGCCGACCGTCTGCGACTCCTGGCTGAAGGCACTCTTCACGTTGAATTTGTGGCCTTCGAGTGCGACCGTGACACCGTCCGAGCCGGTGATGAACGGCGCACCGCCGTTGACGCGCGAGTAGAAAGCTTCCACCGGCGCCCCCTTCGCCGCCTCTTGCCGCATCACGTCGTTCATGAACTGCATGCGCGCGGATTTGTTGACCACGCCGTCCGGGTAGCGGTTCTTGTTGGCGCCCAGGTAGGTCGAGAACTGCCACACCTCGCCGCGGGCCTGCAGCGCCTCCTTGCTCGTCTCTCCCGCCGGCTTGCTGCCGCGGTAGAGCGCCGCAGGCAAGGTGTTGCGGTAGCTGTCGCCGAGCAGCGCTTCCTTGTGGACGGAGATCATGCCGATCGGAGCGTCCGAGGCCGGCGTCGATCCGGCGGCCGGATAGATCACGCGTGCGTACCGCGTGCCATTGGCGATCTCGCCGAGCCACTTGTCGATCATTCCCTTTGCGCCGAGCGCGTTGTATTCGGGGCTGACGCCCAGTTCCTTGGCGATCAGCGGGAACACGGCCCGCGCATTCTCCGCATCCATCGGATGCATATCGACCACGCGGTCCTCGATGCCCAGGCGGAGCGGATCGATCCCTTCGTCGTCGACCTTCGCACCCTTGTTGCGCACCGCTTCGCCGAACGGCGCTTCGACCGCATCGGCGCGCTTGCCGGGCTCCAGCCAGAAGCGCTGTTGCGCTGCGAGGTTGGGGTCGGTGTGCGCGCCGTCCAGCAGAGGCAAGTTAGGCAGCGCCCGCACCGGCTGGCCTTGCAGCGTGATCTTCTCGCCCAGCGTGATCGTGCCGTCTACCGCATGCACGCGCGCACCCAGCTTGTTGCCGAGTTCGGTCGCGCGCGACGCGGGCACCGGAGCGGTCGGGTCCGCGCGCTCACCGGCGCGGCACACGTAGAGCACCACGTCCTTGCCGGGCGGATAGCCTGCCGCGCGCATGTCCGCCGCAATCTTGTCGGTGCTCGGCATGTTCGCTTCGTCGGCCATCACCAGGAAGCCCTTTTCGGACACCGCGACCTGGATGTCGCGCGCCGACACCTGGCGTCCGTTGACGGTCACCGTGGTGTTGCCGTCCAGGTAGGTCAGGTCGGCGCGGCGCGGCACGTCCGCGACCAGCCCGCGTGGAATGGTGTCGCTGGCCCGGCCACGGCCGCCTTCGGCATCGGGCCGCAGGCCGGTCAGCACATCGACAATGTCCTGCGCCACCGGCCGGCGCAGGAAGAGGCCGTCGCCGATGGTCTTGTTCTTGCCGTCCAGGTGCTTTTCCCGCAGCCCGATCACGACATCCCTCTGGGCAGGCTCGAGCTTGCTCTCCAGGTCGTCGAAGAATTTCCCCAATTGCTCCTTGCCGCCCTTGGGAATGACCGGCGTGGGGCCGTTCAGCGCCCGTTCGAGCACGCGCGGGAACCAGTCCGGCACCTTCACGGAGTTCGAACTGTCCGAGGACACCTTGAAGTCTTCCGTGCCCTGGCCCTTCACTGACTTGGCAACCTTGGGCGCGTCCTTTCCGGCCTGGAAGCGGACCTCCGCCGAGCCGGCGAGCACCGTCACGTCGAACAGCTTGGGCGGCGCGACCACGAAGGTGCGCCGGCTCGACGGCGTGGCGTCGGGTCGCCCGCGCCCGCCGGTCATGCTGTCGATCAGGTTGCCCTGGCCCGGCACATGGTGGGTCGAGGGCCTGGAGCGCACCAGCCGGTCCGGCACGAGCCCGGAGAACCTGGGGCTCTCGGCGAGTTCGGTGAGCTTGTTGTAGACCGCTTTCTTGATGTTGTAGATGCCACGCTGCGCTGCCCGCTCCAGTTTGTTGTCGGCATAGATGACCCAGACATTGCTGGTGCTGGGGTCGGCCACGCGCCGTTGCCTGCCGGCCAGGTCGGTGAAGGATTCCGTGAACACCTTGCCCGGAACCGACGTGCGGTGATGGTTGCCGCCATGTTCGGGAATGAAGAACTTGATGTTCTTCGGATCGACCATGCCCTTGTCGACCAGGTCCTTGAGCTTCGCCGGATCAGGGTTGTCGATGAAGTCGCGCACCTGGAGCTCGGCCGGATCGTGCAGCCTGCCGGACGCGCGCTCGGGCACGACGATCTGCAGCTTGTACTTCGCGTCGGCAAAGGTTTTCTGGAACTGCTCGAAGAAGCGCGTGGGCACGATGTCGCCTTCACCGATCGCGTCCTTCAGCATCATCTGCCAGCGCCGCTCGAACGAAGGCGTGGGAACGCCGGTCCAGTCCAGCGCCTTCTTCAGCACGGGCAGCAGCGGCGAGAACCGCAGGTCTTCGATGACGCGGTCGAACAGCAGGCTGCTGTCCACCTTCACATGGCCGCCGGGGGTTTCATCGGCCTTGCCACCGAAGAAGTCGAGGTCGCCCTCGGCCAGCTTGAGGGACTTGGCATCCAGTGTCGGGCTCAGTTCCACCTCGACCACCCGGCCCGGTCCCTTGTGGGCATTTCCGACCATCTCTGCGGAGCGCATGTTGACGCCATAGCCCGGCGTGCCCTTGCCGAACAGCTCCTGCTTGGCAACGTTGATCAGGTCCTTCGCGAACACGGTGAAGATGGTGTCGCGGGAGAACGGCATCACGCCCCATTGCAGGAAGCTGGTGCGCCGGTACTCGTCGGGCCGCACCGCCACCGAGGCCTGCGTGCCGAGCGCGTCCTTGAGCGGCGTCATCGAGCGCTTCAGGATGCTGTCGTAGACTGCGCCGGCCACGTCGCTCAGCTTCGAGCGCGTGCCGATCCCGACCGACATCGACTGCATCGTGGGCGAAGCCATGAAGGGCGCGTACTCGCCCACGTTCAGGCGGTTGCGCATCGTCAGTGCCACCCGGAAATCGGGCGGGGCCTTGTACGCGTGCTGCGTGCCGCCGCCATAGACGCCCACCATCTCGTCGCCCGTCAGGTACGACAGGCGCGGGTCGTTGCCCTGGATCGCCGGCCTGGCGAACGGGCTCTCGGGCGTGCGCGCCAGCATCGGCTTGGTCGCCTGCACGATGATCTCGGGCTGCTTGGCGCCAGGGTTCGAGTCGCGCACGATCTTGACGTTGTCCAGGCCCACGCCGCGCAGCCTCACGCGGATGGCCTGGTCCTGCTGCTCTTCGTGCTGTCTTGCCAGCCGCGCTTCCTCGTTCGGTCCTCGCGCGGCCAGGGGATCGGCCGGGGCAATCGTCTTTTGCGTGTCCCGTGCAACCCGGAACTCGACCACGCCACCGGGCGCGAGCGCGGCCGCGGCGCGGGTCTGCGTGTCCAGCCCCGAGACGATCTCGTGGTCTTTCACGTCCACCAGCACAAGGCGGTCGGCGCCCCGCCCTTTGAGGCCTGGCAGGTTGCGCGTGGGCGTGTTGATCTCCACGGGAGGCACCACGGGGAGAGTCGGTCCTGCGGGCGGCTCCGGTTTCTGTGCGTCCCGTGCTTCCTGTGCGGCCTTCGCCTTGATCGCTTTCTGGGCCATGTACGGGTGAAGCGCCACATTGTTCAGCGTGCCCGGAATGGCCTGCAGCGAGGCTGCGATGATCTCGCCCGTGTTCATGTGCCGGCCTTCGTTCGCCTGCGCGATCAGCTCGCCGGTGCCCAGGCTGCTCACGCCGTCGTTGAGGAACTGGGCGCCGATGCCGACACCCGGCAGACTCTTCCCCGACGCCAGCGTCACCTTCAACGGCACCGCGCCCGAGATGGCGCCGGTCAGCGGCGCAGTCGCTACGCCCATGAGTGAGCTGACCGCGGTACCGCTGATGCGCTTGTTACCCTCCTCGGTGCCCAGCTTGCCGTCGAGCCCGACCCGCATCGTTTCCGCGCCCACGCGGCCGGTGCCGTCGACCGCCTGGGACACCAGGCCGGCGCGCGTGCCCACAGCGGCGCGGCCACCGATCCGGAGGGTGGCGCCGGTCGTGAGATCGATGCCCTCCTTTGCCGCGATCCTGGACGTCAGCGCGATGCTCGTACGAATGCCCGCCCCCACGCCCGTCGCGGTCACTGCACTGGAGGCGATGTCGAAGGCCTCGTCCTTCAGCGTGAACTTGACATCGTCCCAGCTGGCCTCGCCCTCGCTCCACTTGTAGCCCAGCGTCAGCAGCGAGGAATGGCCATCGGCATAGATGTCGCGGCCCTTCGCGGCGGCGACAACATCGCCCGCCGTATCCCACAGCTGGTTGACGCCCACTCCGACCGCAAAGCCCACGGCCACGTTGCCGCCGGTGGCGATGGTGGCCGCAATGCCCGCGGCCGCGGACACGGTCATGCGCACCGCGTCGTCGACCACGCTCCAGGTTTCGTTGCTGTCCTGCAGGTCCTCGGCGACCTGCAGCGATTTCAGCCCGTAGCCGTCCATGAATTCGTTTTGCTGGCGTGCGTACTCGGAGGCCGAGATCTTTCCCGATGCAAGGTCGTTCTTGAGCTGCTTCGCCCTGTCGAGCTGCTCCTTCGTGTATTTCTGCGCGTCCTCCGACTCGTTGCTGAACACATCGCGCAGCCAGGTCTGGCTTTCGATGCCCTTGTCGATGCCCTCCAGGTCTTTCTGGACCCGCGCGACATCGTCTTCGCTGATCTTCTTGAGCGCGCCCTCGGCCTCGTATTTCGTCCCCAGTGCCGCCTTCAGCTGCAAGCCCTGCGGCGTCGACGCCATCAGCCTGTCGCGCTCGGCCTGCCGCGCCTCGGCAGCGCGCACGCTGCTGGTCGGCATGGTCTGGCCCAGATCGTCGAGCTGCTTCTTGAGTTCGGGATTGCGCTGGTTCCACGCCGCGATGTAGTCGTCGGCCAGCTTGGCGTTCCTGAAAGTCCGAGCCTTCTGCAGATCGTCGATCTGCTGCGACAGCTTTTCGCTCGCCTCCTTGTTGTCCTCGCTGTACTTGCTCTCCGCTTCCTTCAGCGCCTCCGGGTCCGCGCGGTCGCGGGCGGACAGCGTGAGCAGGAACTGGCTGTGCTTCTTGTCCTCGCCATCGACCAGTCCGCCGATCCGCAGCTTGGTCGCGTCGTCGTTCAGCTTGTCGAGCTCGCCCTGCTGCGCAAAGGTTTCGGAGAAGGCGTCCGGGTTCGCCTTGACCCAGGCATTCTTCTTTTCCTGCAGCCGGTCGATGTCGCCCTGCTTCACGTTGATGTCGGTGCGCTGCTTGGCGATCGAGGCGTCGCTGAAGCCGATGTTGGCGCGCTGCTCGGCGTCGCTGGCTTCATTGCGGCGCAGCCAGGCGTCGCGCGCAGGGCGCTCCGCGGCGGTGATGTCCTTGTCGCCGTATTTGTCGAAGTGCTTCTGCTGCCACTCGAAGGCTTCCCAGGCGATGTCGTGTTCCTGCTTGGCGTCATGGAAGATGCGCGTCGCGGGTTTCTGGCCCTCGGCCTTCATCTTCTCGGCGGTCTTGGGGTCGATGCCCTGCCACATCCAGACGTCGTCCTTCCACTTCTCGAACTCCGTCTGCAGGTTCTGGTCGGCCTGGACCTTGGCCTCGCCCTTTTGCTGCTTGTCGAGCTGGGCCTTCAGAAAGTCCACGTCCTTGTCGGCGGCGGGCACCAGGCGGTCGACCCGGTCCGACAGCGCCAGCACCTCGTCCAGGTCCTTGGTTGCCGCCGCGAACTCCGCGCTGCCCGGCCGCGCAACGGAGAGCCGCTGGTAGGCGTTGGAGGCCATGGTGTCGACCACCACCTGCTGGCGCTTGGTAAGCGCCGAAGCAGCCTTGCCCTGCGCGATGTCGGCCTCGCCGCTCGCCGTGGCGCGCTGCGACACCAGCTGCCTGCGCTGGGCCTGCAGCTCCGTTGTCGGTTCGCCCATGCGGTTGTAGAGGCGGATCGACTCGTTCAGCTTGGTGATCTGCTTGTCGTAGTCGCCCACGCTCGCGAGCTTCTGGTCGGCCTGCTGCTGTGCATAGCCGATGCCGCCCTTCACCTCCTTGATCTCGTACTTTCCGGTCTCGGTGTTGAACTGGCGAACCTGGAAGGCCGCGTCCGCTTCGACCACCTGTCGCACGTCGCGATCGTGGCGCGGGTCGTGCGTCTCGATCACCGTGCGGTTGGTGGTGGGGTCGAAGATCGTGCGCGTCTCGATGCCTCCGTTGTCGGCGCTCGCGGGCCGCACATCGACGGTTCCGGCCGGCAGCGCGGCCAGCACCTGCTCCGGCGTCAGGCCCAGGTTCTTGGCCACTTCCGCGACGCTCTTCTTGTCGTCGAAGATCGCCTTGCGGGCCGCCTCGCCGGTTCCGCTCCTGGCTTCGGGCTCGCCCATCAGGACCGTGCGGCGCCCGCTCGCGCTGGTCGCCACCACGTTCAGCGAGCCGTCGGCCGCGGTCTTCTTCTCGAGCGAGGTGCCGTCCGCGTTGAAGGTCTTGACGGTGGTCGGCACACCGGCCACGACCAGGTTCTGTCCGGGCTTGAGCGCCTTGCCGTAGTCGACGTCGGGGTTCAGCGCCAGCAGTTGTTCGGGCGTCAGGCCCGCGGCCTTGGCGACATCCAGATAGCCTTCGCCCTCTTCGACGGGGCGCAATACCGGCGCGCCCGTGAGATCGGTCGTGGTCTCGGTGCGCTTGCCATCCGCGCCGATGGTCGAGTCCGTGCGAGTGCCGGCCTTGGTGTCGATCACGTGCGTGACGTTGTTGCCGGTCTTCTCGTCCTTCACCGTCTGGCTCAGCAGGCCGTTGCCGTCCTGCGTGACCGCGGCGGTCTTGCGGCCACCCGGCGCCGCCGGGTCCGCGAACGAGCTGTTTACCGTGACGGAGCCACTGTGGTAGTCGTTGGTGTAGGAAAGCGAGGCGTCGCCCTTCTTCACGGTGGTGACCTCCACGTCGGTGCTGGGCTTGCTCGATTCGATCCTGATGCCCGCCGCGTTGGCCTCCGCAATCACCTTGTCGGCACTGATGTTCCGCTCGCGCGCGATCTGGTCCACGCTCTTGCCGTCGGCAATGGCGGAAAGCGTCTTCGTGACCTCCGGCGTCACCGCCTGGGGCTTTGAGAACGCCGAAATGAATGGCGAGGCCGGCACCGTGGCCGGCGACCCGGCCGGCGTGGTGGAGGCCGGCGGCGGAAACGACGCGAGCTTCAGGTCCGGCGATGTCAACGTCGGTGCCAGCAGCAGGCTGTTCGGGGTCGACGCGGAGCGCGGCGACACCTGCAGCAACTGCAGCAGCGGCGAGTGCAGCGGGTCCGTCCCGATCACCGGCGTGGCCTGCACGGTCTGCACCGCCGGTGCCGCCGGCAGCTGCGGCGCAATGGTCGTCGTCGTCGCTGGCGGGCTGCCGTAGAACTCCGTCTGCGCCTGCGTGCCGATGGCGGTGGTGAACCGGGTGTTCGCCGTCCTGGCATCAGCCCTGAGGCTGGTGGCGCTGGTTTGCGCTTCCGTGAGCGCGGCGCGATCCTTCTCGGTGGTCGCGGCCGGTGGCTGGCTCGGTGGCGGCGTCAGTTTCGCCAGCTTGGCTTCCGCGTCCTGTGCCTTGCTTTCCTTCTCCTGGGAATCGGCGTAGAGCTTCGACAGATCGCTGGTGCGCTTCGCGCTGTCTCGCTGGGCCTGTGCGTCCTTGGCCTTCTGGGCCGTCTCTGCCGAGGCCTTGGCCCCGGGGCTCTTGACCTCTTCCTCCTTCTGCGCGATCTGCGCCTTGAGCAGGGAGACATCCTTGTTTTTAAGGGCGGCGTCGGCGCCTTCGTTCCTTGCGCGCGCATCCATCAGCTTGGCGTCCTGCGCGGCCTTCTGAGCGGCCTCGGCGGTGGCCTTCGACTGGGCGCGCTGCGCCTCGGCGGCTTCGGCCTTCTGCTTGGCTTCCTGGGCCTTTTTCTGCGCCTCGACGGCGCGCTTCTGGGCCTGCTCGGCCTGTCGCTGCGCGTCGATCAGCTTCTGGCGCTGCTCCTCGAGCTGGCGCTGCAGTTCACGCGCCCGCGCTTCGGCCGCGGCACGCGCAGCGGCCTCGGCGGCCGCCCGCGCCGCGGCCAGAGCCGCTGCATTTGCTGCGTTGTTGCCACCACCGGCGTCCACAAGCATGACCATGATGTGTTCCTTTCAATCGTCGATTTCTGTCAGGATTCGTTGCCCTGCGCCCAGCGCAGCAGCTTGGCCACGGGCGCATACAGCGCGCGTGGAATCGGCTGGTCCTCCGGCACTTCTTCGTAAATGCGCTCGGCCAGCGTGGGTTCGAACTCAGTGGGAATCAGGCCTTCGCTTGCGAAGCGCCGGATCTGCGCGGCCACCTCGCCCTCCCCGCGCGCGATCACGCGCGGCAGGTCGGTCTCCCCGAGGTATTGCAGGGCGATGGCGATGCGCGGGGAATGGATCACCGCCGACGACGCACGCACCCGGTCGTTCAGGCTCATGTACACCGCCTCGAAATGGGCCGAGCGCCGGCGCGAGCGGTTGATGGGGTCGCCCTCCATCTCCTTGTATTCCTGGCGGATGTCCTCGATGGACATGCGCTGCTGCTTCATGAACTCGTGGTGCTCGTGCGTGTAGTCGACCATCGCCATCACCGCGTAGATCACCACCGCCCAGCCGAAGGCGACCAGCACCATGTGGGCCACCGTCGTCATGATGGCCTCCGGCCCCGCATAGCCCAGCTTGAGCGCCGTGTCGATGAAGCCGCGCACCACCACGTACATCAATGCCGCGAGCAGCGCGGTCTTGGTGCTCATCTTCAGCAGGTTGATCAGGCTGCGCGTGGAGAAAAGGCGCGTCAGCCCCTCGGCCGGGTTCATGCGGCTCACGTCGGGCTTCAGGCGCTCCCACGCGGACACGCCGCCGACCTGGAAGAGCGAACCCACGATGCCCGCGGCCGCGGCAATCGCCATGATCGGCAACGTGCCCCACACCAGCGTCTCGCCCGTTTGCAGCAGCAGCTCCGCAAAACGGTCGTCGGGGTTGGTCAGCAGGGTGACGCTGGTCGCATGCAGCCACAACTCGCGCAACAGGGCGTAGATCAGCCTGCCGCCCAGCCACAGCGACACCACGACCACGACGAACACCACGGTCGAAGCCACGTCGGTGCTGAACACCACCTCGCCGCGCTTGCGCGCATCGCGCAGGCGCTTGTCGGTGGGGTCCTGGTCTTTCTCTGCCATGCCTTGTCCGCTACAGCGTGGACCGCAGGAAATGCAGCACGCTGTTCTCGGGCCGCAGAAAGTCCTGCAGCGACTCGTACACGAAGAACAGGAACAGCAGCATCATCAGGTGCGCCACCAGGCTCTTGAGCGGCTGCGCAAAGACGAACACGTTGAGCTGAGGCGCCACCCGGCCCACCAGGCCCACGCCCAGTTCCACCAGCAGCAGCACCACGATGACGGGCGAGGCCAGCTTCACGATCCACAGGAACAGCGTGTCGCCCTGGCGCACCGCGAACTGCTCCAGCACCACGCCCAGGTTGGGAAAGAAGGACGCGACCGGCCAGAGGCGGTACGAATCGACCACCGCCCCCAGCATCGCGAGCAGCCCCCCGCCCGACACAAAAAGCGTGATGACCACCCAGCCCAGGAATTCGCTGGTCGGCCCGTTCTCGTGCCCCGCCACGGGGTCGAAGAAAGACGCGTTGCTGGAGCCGGTCTGGAAATCGATCAGGTCGCCCACGCTCTGGATCGCCCAGATGAAGATGCCGAAGCCCAGGCCGAGCATCACTCCGATCAGGGCCTCCTTCCCGGCGATGAGCACCCAGGTGGCCATCGAGAGGGGCGGCATCTCGCCCGCCACCGGCGACATGAAGATCGCGAGCATCAGCAGGATGCCGTTGCGCACGACGCCGGTGATCATTCCGCCCGACAGGAAAGGCACGACCGCGAAGATCGCGAACAGCCGCGGCAGCGTGAGCACCACGGCCGAGAAGAACTGCTCCATGTGGCCGAGTTCGAAGCTTTCCATGGTTGTTGCTTCTTCCCTTGCCTAGGCGGGCCGCTGCATGGCCCAGGCCTGCGCAGTGCTCTCTTCGTTGGCGTCTTCGAGCCGCAGCTCCTGCAGATGCAGGCGCTCGGTGCGCGCGCGCTGCTGCATCTGCTGGGCCTTTTCGAGCTCGCCGCTGGCGGCGCGCAGTTGCCGGCGGCTTTCTTCAAGCACCTGTTCGCGCTCGGTGTGCGCCCTCGCGGCCTCGGCGGCGGCCTCGCCGGCCTGGGCGATCTGCGCATCGAGCGCGCCGCTCCATGCGCCCGCGCTGCGGAATTCCGCCACGCTGCACTGGCCGCCCGACAGCGCGCCCCGCGTGGCCTCCCAGTGCTGCAGCTTGTTCTGCACCTGTTGCTGCTGCCGGGCCTCGGCCTGCTGCAGCTGCGCCTGGCTTTCCTCGGCGGCGGCGCGCTCGCGCACGACCACGCCCATCGCGGCGGTTTTCTGCCGCTCGCGCACGTCGACCAGGAGCTTCCAGTCGATGCTGCTGCTCATCGTGCAGCCTCCGCCCGCGGGGCATGGCGCAGCAATGCGGCCAGCGACTGATCGAAGGGCTGGCTGCTCTTGGGCGGCTGCGAGAGGAAGTCGAGCATCGCGGGCCGCGCCTGGATCGCCTCGTCGGCCAGCGCGTCGCTGCCCGCCTTGTATTCGCCGATCTGCACCAGCAGCTCCATCTCCTGGTACTTGGCCAGAAGGCTGCGAAAGTGCGCAGCCGCCGCGCCGTGCTCGCGCGAAGTCACCAGCGGCATCACGCGGCTGATGCTGGCCAGCACGTCGATGGCCGGGTAGCGGTTGGCCGCCGCGATCTTGCGCGACAGCACGATGTGGCCATCGAGGATGGAGCGCACCTCTTCGGCAATGGGGTCGTTCTCTTCGTCGCCTTCGGTCAGCACCGAATACACCGCCGTGATGGAGCCGGTCTTGCCCTGCCCCGCGCGCTCCAGCAACTGCGGCAGCATCGAGAAGATCGACGGCGGGTAGCTGCGCCGCGTGGGCGGCTCGCCGCTGGCCAGGCCGATCTCGCGCTGGGCGCGCGCAAAGCGGGTGAGCGAATCGACCAGCAGCAGCACCTTCTTGCCCTGGTCGCGAAAGTGCTCGGCGATGGTGGTCGCCACATAGGCCGACTTGATGCGCTCCATCGGCGGCCGGTCGGAGGTGGACACCACCATCACCGTCTTGGCCAGCCCTTCGGGGCCGAGGTTGTGCTCGATGAACTCCTTCACCTCGCGCCCGCGCTCGCCGATCAGCGCGATCACGTTGACCTCGGCCGTGGAGCCGCGCGCCAGCATGCCGAGCAAGGTGCTCTTCCCGACGCCGGGCGGCGCGAACACGCCCACGCGCTGGCCTTCGCCGAGCGTGAGCAGCGTGTCGACGGCGCGGATGCCGGTGGCCAGCGGCGCATCGATCATGCGTCGCGCGAGCGGACTCACCGGCTCGCGGTGCACCGGCAGCCGCGTATGGGTGGTGAGCGGCCCGAGCGCATCGATCGGCTGGCCCAGCGCGTCGAGAACGCGGCCCAGCAGGCTGGCGCCGACCGGGCAGACATGGCCGCGCCCCGTAGGCACCACCTCGGTCAGCGCCGAGATGCCGGTGATGGGACCCAGCGGCGTGAGGATGGCGGTGTTGTTGCGAAAGCCCACCACCTCGGCCAGGAGCGGCGGCTCGCCCGGCGTCACCAGTTCGCACAGCTCGCCCACGTGGGCCTGGATGCCGGTGGCATCGATCAGCATGCCGACCGCCTTGCTCACCCGCCCGCGCATGCCGACCGGCATCGCCCGGCCGAACACCTGCTCCAGGTCGGCGACCAGGCCGAGTGCGGCGTCGGACAGGTCGTGCGTGCTCATCGCTTGCCCTCCGGGCCATCGGCCATGCCGCCGCGTTCGACCGCGCGGCGGAATGCTTCGAGCTGGGCGTCCACGCCCAGCTCGAGCGTTCCCGACGCGGTCTGCACCACGCAGGCACCGACCGCCAGGGCCGGGTCGGCCACGACGCTGACCGTCATGGTCCACTGCGACTCGGTGCGCAGGCGCGCCAGCACCTCGCGCATGGAGCTTTCCTGCGCAGGGGCCACGCGCACGCTGATGAAAGGTTCGCTGCGGATCAATGTGTCGACGCGCATCAGCGCAGCCTCGAACAGCGTTTCGGGCCGGGCATCCGCGATGAACTTGCCCACCGCCTTGACCACGATCTGCGCCATCGCGCTGCGCAGCGAGTGCAGTTGCCGCTCGGCCGCCATGGTCTCGGAAACCAGCTGCCGCGCGTACTCGGCCTTGGCACGCTTCAGGCCGTCTTCATAGCCGCGCTGGCGGCTCGCCTCGGCATCCGAGATCGCCTGCTGGGTGATGCGGCGCGCTTCCTGGCGCGCGGTGTCCACCACGGCCGATGCATCGAGCAGGGCCGCGTACTCGTTCTCTTTGAGCACCTTGCGCTCGCTCAGGAGCTGCAGGTTCTCGGTGGTGATCAGAAAAGCCAGTCCCATTGCGGCAGTCTTTCGGGAACGATGCAGGAGAGCATCAGTTCGTTGAGTTGCAGGGCCTGGCGCGGCTCGAATTGCGGCACGCCCAAGGCAGAAATCCGCCGCGGCAGCTTGTGCTTGAGGCGGTGCAGGACGGTCTCCCCTTCGGAAGCCGCGGCGCCCAGCAGCAGGCGATAGCCGCGGTCGAGCACCACGCGGCCGGTGGAGAGGGGCCGCTGCTGCACCATGGCGCTGTCCATGCGCAGCTCGGTGAGCTGGGGCACGCGGTCGAGCACGAAGTCCACCGCATCGCGGTCGAATCGGCGGGCCTGGCGGCGAATCTGCAGGCCGGCACCGCCACGCACCCTGAAGAGCGGCAGGTGGACGCAGAACCCGAGGTAGGCCGCCAGGCGGCGCAGCGAGGCGGCATCGAGCAGCGCCAGCCGCTTGAGCCGCGAATCGAAGTTGTAGTCGGTCGCCGCATTCGCCGGCGCCTGTCCGCACCGCAGCATGTCGGCGAGCACGGCGAGCCCTGCCGGCCCCATGCGCGCGAGCGAACGATGCCGCGCCGGCCAGTTCGCCGGCAACCAGCTCGGGTGCAGGTCGGCCTCGGGATGCAGGTTGAAGCGCATCACCAGGCGCACCAGGTCCATCGGGCCGGGCGCGGCCGCGGTGGGAGGGAGTGCGGGGGGCGATGCAGCCATGGCCTTGCGTGCTCAGCGCCTGAGCACCTGGCGGCGCATCCAGCTGCGCCAGTCCAGCCCTTGCCTGCGCAGCAATGCCGGCAGCACCATCAGGCACACCGCCGCGAGCAGCAGCAGGCCCAGCAGCACCATGGCCGTCTGCGTCGTGAAGAGGCCCAGCACCATCGGGGAATCCGCCGCATTGGCGGCGGATATCGCGCTCGACGTGCGGCGCGCCTCGAACAGAGACAGCGACACCTGGTCGTGCGTGAGCCCCTCGATGCTGTGCGCGACCATGTCCTTCACCGCCGGGGAAAGCAGCCGCAGATCGACGTCGGGCCGGTGCTTGATGAACACCGCCGCGGACGAGGGCCGGATCTTCTCGCTCAGCGGGTCGTTGGCCGGAATGACCACGTGCACGCGCGCGTCCACCACGCCGTCGATGCTGCGCAGCGTCTGCGCCAGCTCCTGCGAGATGGCGTAGATGTAGCGCATGCGCTCTTCGGAGGGCGTGGACACCAGCCCCTGCTTCTGGAACACCTCGCCCATGCTTGCGAAGCGCTCGGCAGGCAGGCCCTGCACCCGCAAGACGTCGAGTGCGCGGCTCAGGCGGTCTTCGTCCACTTCGACCTGCCAGCTGGTTCCTTCGAGCTTCGTCTTGGTGGCGCCGATGCCTTCGTTGGACAGGGCCGCGACGATCTCGTTGGCCTCCTGCTCCTTGAGGTTGGAATACAGCGCGACCTTGCAGCCCGTCAGTGCGAGCAGCAGCAGGAGCCCTGCAAGCAGGCGCATGCGAATGTGCAGCCTCATTGCTGGTTCTTCAACAGGCTGCCGAACAGGCTGGTTGCGGCGCTGGCCAGCCCGGTGGAAATGTGCATCTTGGCGAACATCATGTTCGCCTCCATCGCGTGATCGGTCATCACGAACATGGTCTTGATGGGGTCCGCGAAATCGATGGACTCCAGCATGCTCTTGCGCATGTCCTCGATCGAACGCACGTTGCCCGACAACTGCGCGGCGAGCGACTTGGCCGCATCGCCGATCGCGCTGGGCGTGGCCGTTCCCGCTGGCGGCGCCTGCACTCCTTGCATCATGTTGGCGAACATGCGCGTGTCGCCCGGCTCGAAGCGCGTGGGACCCGCGCCCTGCTGCGCCGGATTCCCGGCGGAGGTCGCCGCGGCGGCATTGGCGACTTCAGGTGGGGGCGCGCCGATGGCTGCCGAGGCAATGGGATCGGTCATGGTTCACTCCTCTGAAAGAAAAAAGGGCCGCGCGAAGCCCTGCGGCTTCGCGCGTGCCTCGCCGTCAACTCTGCTTGGCCGATTGGCGAATGTCGTTGCCGGTGGATTTCGCCACTTCCGTGCCGGCGGCATTGGCACCATTCACCGTCTGGGCCGTGGAGGACGCTGCGGAGATGGCAGCGCCCGCGGCCATGCTGACGCTCATCAGCCTGGCCTGGTCGGCGGCGGCCTGTTGCATTTGCTGGATAGAGGTATCGACTCCATTGGTAGCCATAGGGAAACTCCTGTCATGGTTGAGGTTGTGTCGTTTCGGGACGCAAGCGCTCCATCCTTGGGAGGACGAAGCCATTCCATGGACGCGCCGGTGGCATCGCCTCATGAAATCGGGGGCGGCGGGGTTCGCAGACGGCATCGGGCTGCACGTCTTTCACCTCACCGGTTTCTTGTTGGGCACGCCGCCGCTCAGCACCAGGCCGTCGGCGTCGATGCGCTTGATTTCGGCGCCTGAGCGCAGCACGGAGCCCTCGTAGTAGCGATTGCCGTTCGCGAGCTGGATGTGGCGCAGGCCATCGCCGTCTTCGGTGATGCTCACCATGCGGGCCGGCAGCGCGCTCTGCAGGTTGTCCCACTGCGTGCGCATCTCGTCGTCCCTGGCCTCAGGCTTCGGCTTCTCGCGGTACGACACCTTGTCGACCACCAGCACCGAAGGATGCAGGTCTTCGCCGAGCCGGCGAATCTTTTCCCGCACGGTGGCGTCCTCGACCGTGCCGCTCAGTACCAGGCGGCCCTGGCCGGTGTAGGTGACGGCCACGCCCGGGTCGCCGACGTAGCGGCGCGCCTGCTCGACCATGTCCTCGGCCGAATGCACGTTGACGCTGACCTTGGTGCCGAAGCGCGCCATCGCCTGCTCCAGCGTCTGCCGCCGCTGCTTCGACTCCACATAGCCCTTGACGCCGAACTGCCCGCCGGGCGCCGCGATCACCTCGACCTCGGGGAAGGGCACCAGCGCCTTTTCCACCTCGGCAAGGTTCACGCTGCCATTGCCGCCGCCCATGCCGCCGCGGTCCAGGCCCAGCGAGACCGCCGCGATGCCGATCACCGCGAGCAGCGCCAGGACGCCGCCCACCAGCAGTCCCACGCGCCGCGCGTTCGATGCGGGCTCCGGCGCTTCGGCGCGGTCGTCGGCCGATGCGTCGTGGGCCGGCGCGAACATCCGGTCCTCCCGCGCGTTGACGGGATAGGTGCGGTCGAGCTGGAAGTCGATCTTTCCCACGCTCACGATGTCGCCGGCCACCACGCTCTTGCGCGGCTGCTGCATCTCTTGGCCATTGAGGCGCGCCGAGGCGGTGCCCAGGCGCTGCATCGACACCACCAGCTCGCCCACGGTGAAGGCCAGGTGGCGCGGCAGCACGTCGCCGCCCGGCAGCATCACTTCGCATTCGCCGCCCGAGCCCAGCACATTGATGCCGGGCTTGAGAACGATGGTGCGGCCCTTCACCGCACCGCTCAGGAAGCGCAGGCACCAGCCGGCGGCCTGCGCCTGCATGGCCTGCGGCGCCGGGGCCGCGGCACCGGGGTTGTCGTCGAACGGAATGTCGCCGCTCATGCTCAACCTCCGGGCTCGGGCAATGGGAGCAACGGCACCGATGCCGTCGAGCCGGGCGTGACCAGGCGTGGCGTCAGCAGGTAGAAGCGTTCCATGTTGTTCTGCTTCTTGTCCGTGTACCGGAAGAGGCCACCCACGCCGGGGATGTCCTTCAGCAGCGGAACGCCGGTGATCGCATTGCTCTTTTCTTCCGACGAGTAGCCGGCGATCAGCAGGCTCGCGCCCTCGTCCACCAGCGCCTGCGTGTTGACGGTGCGGCGCCGCACGATCGGGATCCTGTCGACGGACTGCGGGCTCAGGTCGCCGTCGACGATGTCGATGGACATCATCACGCCGCGGCCGGTCTTCTCGTCGATGATGAGCGGCGTCACGCGCACGGCGGTGCCGGCGGTGATGCTGAAGAGGCCCGCGTCCTGGAAGCCGTCCACGCGCACGTAGAACTCGCTCAGGTTCTCCAGCACGGCCTCGGTGTTGTCCAGCGTCATCACCTTCGGGCGTGCCACGAAGTTGGCGTTGCCGTTGGTGGCCAGCGCGGTGACGCGGGCCAGCAGATAGTTGCGCGCGCTGTTGCCGATGGCGGCGGTGAACATGCCGCCCAGTGGGGTGAGCGGGTTGCCCGAGGTGTCGACACTGCCGATCTGCCCCGCCTCGCTGCCCGTGCCGCCCCAGGTGAGCGGCCCGCGGTCGCCGCGGCCGGTCTGGAAGTCGGCATGGCGACCGTGCAGGCGCCAGTCCACGCCCAGGCTGCTGAGGTTGTCGGAGCTGATGTCCATGATGGTCACTTCGATCTCGACCAACCGCGGGCGGGTGTCCATCGATTCGATCAGCTTGGCGTACTGCGCCATCTTGTCGGGCATGTCGCGCACCAGCACCGCGTTCATGCGGGTGTCGGCCTGGAACTGCGGCAGCTCGCTGCCCACGATGCTCGACATGCCGCCCAGCGTGTTGGTGTCGCCGCCCGGACCCGCACCCGCGATGTCGACCTTCGGCGCATTGATGGATTCACCACTGCGCAGCTTGATCTGCCGGCTCGGCCCGACCGACAGGGTGCCGTTGGTTCCCCGGCCGCCGGAGCCGCTGCCGCCCGAAGACTGGTTGCCGGTGCTCCGACCATAAAGACTGCGCAACACATTGGCCACACCCGGAATCACCGTTTCCTTGCCCGAGCGGTTGATCCGGAAGTCGGAGGCCCACGCGTACTTGAGCGGGAACAAGCGGATCTCGGCGCCCTCGGCCATCGCGGTCTTCTGGTCGGCCAGCTTCACGGCCTGACGCACCATTTCCACATAGCGGCGCGGGCCGGTCACGTAGACGCTGGCATCGCGTTCGCTGATGCTGAGCGGGTAGCGTTCGTCGGATATGCGCAGGCGCACCAGCGTTTCGGCGATGCGCCCGGCGTTCTCGGCTGCGATCGGCAGCACCTCGCTCTTCGCATCGGCCGCCAGGTCGACGAACAGGAACGCGCCGTCGTAGTACCAGGTGAGCCCGTTGACCGAACAAACGCTGTTGAGGATGGTCTTGGCAGACCCTTCGAACTTGCCGCTGATCACGCCATTGACCTTGGGGTCGATCACCGCCGTGATGCCTTGCGACGACGCCAGCTCGCGCAGGAAGTCGTTCAGCGGCTTCTCGTTGGCAACGATCTGGAAGGGCTTGTTCTGCCAGCGGAACTCCGCCGCCATGCTCTGCTGCACGACGAGCAGCATCAGCATGGCGCAGGCCAGCAGCATGAAGGCCTGGCGGCGGACGACGAGAAGGCGCATGACGATCATCATCGCGGTGGTCACGACAGCGAAGTCAGCGACAGGAACGCGCGCTCGGCGAAGCGCATCACGTCGCGCCCCAGCCAGCCGGCCGTGACGATGATCGCCACCATCACCGCAATGAGACGAATCGACTGGCCGATGCTCTGGTCCTGCACCTGTGTCACCGCCTGCAGCACCGCCACGACGAGCGACGACAGCGTGGCCACCGCCACCACCGGCAATGAGATCCACAGCACGAGCATCAGGCCCTCGCGCGTGATGTCCAGAATGTTCTGCGGTGTCATGGCTCGTTTCAGCTCCCTCGGAATGCAGGTTGTTGTCGTCGTTCATCAATGCGCTTCGGGATTGGTGATCCAGCCCACGGGCTGCAGGGCCACGTCGTCGTCGATCTCCTGGTAGGACAGCACCGCCAGCTGCGGCGCCACCGGCTCGATCAACGTCTTGATGTAGCGGCGCACGTCCGACGACGCGATCGCCACCACGCGGTTGGCGGTCGAGCCGAGGATGCGGCGCAACTGTTCGCGGACATCCTGTGTCACGGCCGGGCTCAGCAGCAGCAGGTTGCCGCGCGGCGAGCGCTCGATGGCGTTCTGCACGCGGTCCAGCAGGCTGGACTCGAAGAGGATCGCCTCGAGCTGGCGGTTCGCACCGACATAGCGGCTGGTGATGTAGCGCCCGAGGTGGATGCGCACCAGTTCGGTCAGCGCAATGCCGTCCTGCTCCTTGGCGGCCCACATCGTCAGGCTCTCGAAGATGGCGTGCAGGTTGCGGATCGGAATACCCTCCTGCAGCAGCCGGCGCAGCACCTCGGCAATGCGCTGAGCCGAGGCCACGCGCAACACTTCGGCGGCGAGCTCGGGTGCATCGCGCTGCACCGAATGCAGGAGGCGCTGCACTTCCTGCAGGCCGATGAGGTCCTTCACGTTGCGGCGCACGGTGTGGTCCACATGCAGGCCCACGACCTCCGCGCCGGTCCACGTCGTGAGGCCCGGCTCGGGGCCCGGCACCCACACCACGCGCGGAAACGGACCGAAGGGCTCTGCGACTTCAGCGCCCGGCGGTGTGGTGACGGCCTGCGCCGGATCGACGAGCAGCCAGTCGGGTTTGAGCGTGCCGCGGGCCACGGCCACGTCGTGCACCAGCACTTGGTATTCGTTGTCGCCCAGGCCATCGACGTAGTTCAACTGCAGCCGCGGAAAGATCGGGCCGAGGTCGGATTCGACCGAGGTCTTGACGAGCGAGAGATGCTGGTCGAGCACGTAGCGATCGACCGATGAGCGCAGGCCCGACGACAGGCGAACCGCGAGCGGCGCGGCAATGGCATGGTCGGTGTCGGTTTCTTCGGCGGCCACGCCGCCGCCGTGCGAGATCCAGCCCGGCGTATTGCGCTGCTGGCGCAGCATGCGCATTGCAAGACCCAGCCCGATCAAGATGGCAGCCAATATGCCGAACACCCACTTCGGAAACCCCGGCACGATGAGGAAACTGGCCACCGCCAGCCCCGCGATGATGAGCGCGCGTGGGTGCGCCATCAGCTGGTCGCCGATCTGCTGCGCGAGCTGCGAGTCGCGGCGGTCGCCGGTGCTCACGCGGGTGATGACGATGCCGGCGGCGATCGACACCAGCAGCGACGGAATCTGCGACACCATGCCGTCGCCCACCGTGAGGATCGCGTAGCGCTGCAGCGCGCCGCCCAGCGTCATGTCGTGCATCAGCGTGCCGATGGCGATGCCCGCGAGGATGTTGACCAGCGCGATCACGATGCTGGCGATGGCATCGCCCTTCACGAACTTCATCGCGCCGTCCATCGCGCCGTGCAGCTGGCACTCCTGCTCGAGCAGGCGGCGCTGCTTCTGCGCCTTGGCGGAAGAGAGGACGCCGGCGCGCACATCGGCGTCGATGCTCATCTGCTTGCCCGGCATGGCATCGAGCGCGAAGCGCGCCGCCACCTCGGCCACGCGCTCGGAGCCCTTGGCGATCACGATGAACTGCACGATCGCGATGATGAGGAACACCACGCCGCCGACCACCACGTTGTTGCCGACGATCAGCTTGCCGAACGTGTCGATGATGTGCCCGGCGTTGGCGTGCAGAAGGATGAGCTTGGTGGACGCGATATTCAGCGCAAGGCGGAACAGCGTGGTGAACAGAAGCAGCGACGGAAAGGTCGACAGCGACAGCGCCGAAGGCACGTACATCGCGACGATCAGCAGCACCAGGCTGATGGCCAGGTTGCTCGCGATCAGGAAGTCGAGCAGCGGCGTGGGCAGCGGCAATACGAACAGCGCCACCACCACCACGAGCAACGCCGCGAGCAACAAATCGTTGTAGCGGCCTGCATTGCCCAGCAGGTCGCGAATGCTTCCGCGGTACTGTTGAAGAGATCGCGAGGAACTCGCCATTGCGTCCTTGCTCAAGTGGAATCTTGGAGTTGTTTTCTGATGCGCACTGCACTTCAGTTGCACAACGAACGTGAAGAACGTCACGTCGCGCTGGACTCTAAGCGGCGCCCTCCGATCACGGCAACCACGAGTTCTCGTAAGTACGAATGACCTGTGGCGCGCGCGGCACTACGCGTTCCCGTACTACCTGCGCCCTGCCCCTTTCGCTAAGCTGCGCCGACCCGATGCGAAGCTGTTCGCGTTGTTGCTCCAAGGTATGTAGACAGTGACAGAACGTAGCCATTGTTCGAACGAAAGCATGCATGCCGAGCCACGCCGTTGAAGCGGTGACGGAACTCGGCGAGGCTCGCGCATTGCCTCGCGCCGATGCGGCGAATGTGCGAGCGCTCAATCGTCTCTATGCGGCTGCGCCGTTGCATGGCGTGGCGGCACGCGGTGTGAGCTACCAGCTCGCGTGGCACCACGATGCGGCCTTCGGCCACACGACGCGCGAGCGCTACAGCTTCAGGCTCGGCGCGCACGTGGGCCATCTCGCGATGGATGCGCCGAGCATGCAGGTGCTGCTCGGCGAGCGGCGCATCGACCTGTTGCCGCGTGACCTGCGCTACATCCTCCTGGCCGATGCGCTGCACCCGGTGATCGACGCGCTCGAGAAAGCGCTGCGCCTGCATTTCGAATGGCAACCGTCGGAGGCCGAAGCGAGAGAACCGCGCGATGCGCGAGAGGCCCGCGAGCAGCCGCTCGTGCACTGCGACCCCGAGCGCGCGGCCTTCTTCGTGGCCACGCCGTCGGACGGCGGCGCGATGCTGCGCGGCTTCGTGCAGTTCGACGATGCCGCGACGCTCGATGCCCTCGTGCCACCTACCACCGGCCCGCTGCATGCCGTGCGCACCAGCGAGGCCTTCCACACGCTGCGCATGCCGGTGAGCTTCCAGCTCGGCAGCACGCCGATCCAGCTGCGCGAGATCAGCAGCATCCGCCCCGGCGACATCGTCGGCATCGAGCAATGGAGTTCTTCGGGCGGCGGCATCGTCGTCACCGCTGCGCTGGGTGGCCCGACCGGGCTCTTTCTCTCGGCCGTGGCCGAAGGCTCGCGCATCACCGTTCAGCAATCGAGAGACAGTGCCATGAAGCCAGACACGCCCGCCGACCCTACGGCCGCCGCAGACAACAACGTCAACCTGCCGCTCGACCGGCTCGATGCGCTGGAGGTGACGCTGCGCTTCGAGGTGGGCGACCTGTCGCTGTCGCTCGGCGAACTCAAAAGCATTCGTGCGGGCCATGTGTTCGACCTGGCCGAGCCGCTGAACCGCAGCCCGGTGCGCATCCTTGCGCACGGCAACGTGCTGGGCAAGGGCTACCTGGTGGCGGTGGGCGATCGCCTGGGGGTGCGCGTGTCGGAGTTCGCACCCGGCGAAGTCTGAGAACATAGAACGAGGCCATAGCGATGCAAGGAGGAATCCCGGAGCCACTCACCCTTGTCGCGGTGATGGTCGCGTTCGGCTTCGCGACCTTCGCGGCGCTGATGGTGACGAGCTACACCAAGCTGGTGATCGTGTTCGGCCTCCTGCGCACCGCGCTCGGCCTGCAGCAGACGCCGCCGAACATGGTGCTCAACGGCATCGCGATCATCCTGACGGTCTACATCATGGCGCCGGTCGGCATGGACATCGGCGACACGCTGCGCACCCGCAACTTCGGCGTCAAGGGCGAAAGCATGGGCGACATCATGGCGGTGATCGATGCCGCCAAGGTGCCGGTGAAGGAGTTCCTGCAGAAGCACACGCACGAGCGCGAACGGCAGTTCTTCCTGAAGTCGGCCTCCAACATCTGGCCCAAGGCGCGCGCCGAGCAGCTGAAGGACGACGACTTCATGGTGCTGGTGCCCAGCTTCACGCTCAGCGAGTTGACGCGAGCGTTCCAGATCGGCTTCATCATCTACCTGGTGTTCGTGGTGGTGGACCTGATCGTGGCGACGGTGCTGCTCGCGCTCGGCATGTCGATGATCGCGCCCACCACCATCTCGCTGCCGTTCAAGCTGTTGCTGTTCGTGATGCTGGATGGGTGGACGCGACTGGTGCACGGGCTCGTTCTTTCGTACCGCTGAGCTCGTCCACGAGCCGGTCGACCGCAGCCTCGGCTTTGCGCATCGACTGCGCGAGCTGCTCGCCGCCGAATTCGTCGCACTCCACCGCCGCCTCATGGACATCGGTGATGCCGATGTAGCCGAACACCGAACGCACCGACGTCTCCGTATGGTTCAGGTGCGCAATGCGCCCGCCCGGGTCGTAGCCGTGGTCGCCGCGCGCACCGAGCAGCACCATGCGCTTGCCGGCGTCGGCGAGCATCGGCCAATAAGGCACCGCGCCGCGCGCACGGTCGAAGCCGAAGGTGCGGCCCACGCGCACGATGTTGTCGATGTACGCCTTGAACTGCGCGGGCACGCTGAAGTTGTACATCGGCACGCCGACCACGATCACATCGGCTGCCACGAGCTGATCGACAAGGCGGTCGCTTTCGGCGAGCACGTCGGCCATCCAGGGTTCGCGGTCGGCCGGCGCGGTGAAGGCGGCGTGGATCCAGCGGCTGTCGACGTAGGCGGGCGGATGCTGGCCGACGTCGAGGTGGTCGATGCGGTCGCCGGGCCGGGCCGCGTGCCAGCGCTCGACGAAGCGTGCAGAGAGGCGCCGCGTGTGCGAGCCGTGGGGGTCGGTGCCCGAGAGGCCCGGGCGGGCGCTGGCGTCGATGTGAAGCAGGTTGAGGGTCATGTCGTTCCTTCGGGGAATGGGTGAATTGATCTACGCTGTGTTGCGCTGTCAGAATGACTGCACAGGCCTTGAATCTATGGATACGACTGGCCATTCACAAACGATCATTTCTCCCTTCATGCAAGAGATTGGCTCATCCATTCGCCCGCCGCGCCGCCTGCCGCCTCTGTTGTCGCTGCGGGCCTTCGAGGCCGCTGCTGCGCACCTGAGCTTCCAGCGCGCGGCGCTCGAGCTGTCGGTCACGCCCTCGGCCATCAGCCACCAAGTGCGCGCGCTTGAGGACACGCTGGGGCAGCCGCTGTTTCGCCGGCTCACGCGGCAGCTCGCATTGACGCCCGCGGGCCAGCGGCTCTTCGACGATCTGCGCATGGGCTTCGATGCGCTGGAAGCGGGCGTCGACCGGCTGCGCCGGCCTGCGGCTTCGCAGTCGGTCACGCTCACCACCAACACGGCCTTCGCGGCGCGCTGGGTGCTGCCGCGCATGACAGCCTTTCGCAAGGCCTGCCCGGGCATCGAGTTGCGGCTGCATGCGGGCGACACGCTGGTCGACCTGGCGCGCGGCGATGCGGACATCGCGGTGCGCTCGGGCAGCGGCAACTGGCCAGGCCTGGTGGTCAGCGAGCTGATGCCCGAGCGCTATGCGCCGTTGTGCAGTCCGATGCTGGGCCTGCGCCGCAGGAGCGATCTGCCGAAGCACCAATTGATCCACTGCGACTGGCAACCGCAGGCGCTGGCGCCCGCGCTGTGGTCGCGCTGGTTTCGCGAAGCAGGCATCGCGCCGCCGCGTGGACGGTCGGCCAGGGCCGCGGGCCTGTCGTTCTCGGACGAAACGCACGCGATGCTCGCCGCGCTGGCGGGCCACGGCGTTGCGCTGCTGAGCCTCACGCTCGCGGCCGAGGAGCTGCGCAGCGGCGCGCTGGCGCAGCCCTTCGGGCCGGCGCTCGATACGGGGAGCTACTTTCTGGCGACCGCGAACGGGCGGGAGGACGAGCCGGCGATCCGGGCCGTGTGGGAATGGATCGAATCGCAGGCCACGTCCGAGTGATCACGGCTGATCGCGGCTGATCACCCCAACGGATCGGTGATTTCGCGAAGCGCCATGCGCTTGTAGGCCGCCACCAGCGCCGCGCCCTCGGCCGCATCGACCGCGATCGCCAGGCGGATGGTCGCCTCGCCCATCTCCCAGATCAGGAAGGCGGCCTGCTCGACGCGCCTCGTGTCGGCGCGGCCGCGCACCCTGTGCACCTTGAGCATCTCATCGGCCAACATCTGCCCGCAGGCGCGGCTTTCCGCGACCTGCAGGGTGAGCAGTTGCCGGTCGACCTGCATGCCGCTCCAGATGTCGCGCATGACGGGGCGCTCGTTGACGATCGCGTAGTACACGTCCACCAGCGCCGCGAAGGACGACTGCAGGCTGGCGAGGTCGGTCACGTCCTTGAGTCCGTCGCGAATGCACTCGCGGCTGCGCGCGTTGATCCGCTCGGCCAGCATGCGGATCAGCGCGGCCTTCTCGGGGAAGTACTGGTAGAGCGAGCCGATCGAGATGCCGGCGGATGCGGCGACCTCGCTCATCTTCAACTGGTCGCTGCCGCCGCGCACGATCAGCTCGGCCGCCGCCTCGAGGATGCGCTCCACGCGCGCCTTGCTGCGCTCCTGGATCGGGCTTTTTCTGGCCGAGGGTGCCTCCGCGACGGCCACCTGCGATGCCAAAGGTGTACTGCGTGTCATGGCTTCATCCGGGAGTTGACATTCAAAATGTGAGTAACTATCATTTTTTACGTGAGCGTTACTCACATTATCTCAAGGAGTTCGAAAATGGCAATCAGCAGCAGCATCCGGGATGACGCGCATCCCATCCTGGTTCTCGGCGCGAACGGCAAGACCGGTGGCCGTGTTCTGGACCGTCTTCGCGCCGCGGGCCACGCCGTGCGCGTCGGCTCACGCTCCGCGCAGCCGCGCTTCGATTGGGAAGACCGGACCACCTGGACCGCCGCGCTCGACGGCGTGCGCGCCGTCTACGTCGCCTACCAGCCCGATCTGTGCGTGCCGGGTGCCGTCGACACGGTGGCCGCGTTCTACGATGCCGCCGCCAAGGCCGGCGTCGAAAGGATCGTGCTCCTGTCGGGCCGCGGCGAGCCCGAAGCGCAGGACGCCGAGAAAACCCTGCAGGCCACCACGCTCGACTGGACCATCGTGCGCGCCAGCTGGTTCTTCCAGAACTTCAGCGAGAACTACTTTCTGGACGAGATCGTCGCCGGAGCGATCACCCTGCCCGAAGGGCTGGCGCCGGAGCCTTTCATCGACGCCGATGACATCGCAGACATCGCCGCTGACGCGCTGGTGGACAGCCGCCACAGCCGCAAGCTCTACGAGCTGACCGGCTCCCAGGCCTTCACCTTCCCGGAAGCCATCGCGGAGATCGGCCGTGCGACGAATCGGCAGATCGGCTGCAACATCATTTCGATGGACGACTACGCCAAGGTCCTGTCCGAAGCCGGCTTGCCGCAGGACCTTTCCTGGCTCGTCATCTACCTGTTCACCACGGTGCTCGATGGCCGCAACACGCCCATCGCCCACGGCGTGGAGCAAGCGCTGGGCCGCCCACCGCGCACCTTCGCCGACTACGTTGCGCGCACGGCCCCGACCGGCGTCTGGGGAGCGAAGTGATGATGGGCAAGACGGCCACGGTGCTGATCCTGGCGAGCGCCTTTTCCACGGCGATGGTCGCCGGCATCTTCTACGCGTTCTCTTCGTTCGTGATGCCTGCACTCGCGCGCATCCAGAACAGCGAAGGCATCCACGCGATGAACGCGATCAACGTCACGGTGATCACGCCGAGCTTCATGCTCTTCTTCATGGGCAGCGCCGTGCTGGGCATCGTGCTCGGGGGCTGGTCGCTGTTCTCGATCTCGCAACTGGACTCGCAACTGGTCCTGCTCGCCTGCCTGCTCTACGTGGTCGGCTGCTTCGGCGTGACGATGGTTCTCAACGTGCCGCTGAACAACCAGCTGGCTGCGACCTCGCCCACCGACGGTCATGCGTTCTGGCAGACCTACCTCAAGACCTGGACGCTGTGGAACAGCGTGCGAACCGCCTCATCGGCGCTCGCCGCAGTCGTCTTCGTTGCGGCTGCGCTGAAGCGGGTTGCGGCGTAGGGCTTTGCAGCTTGCGCCTGCGCATGGAACATGGTTTCATCGAAAAGAAACAGGGAGTAAATAGAAGATCGTTCAGACAGTTCAGGAGAGGTTCGAGATGAAGCACCATGACTCGCGCGTGTTCGCGGCACTGGCATTGCTTTCCACCTGCATGGCATCGACCGATGCACGTGCTGCCGACGGCACCATTCATTTCACGGGCGAGATCGTCGCCGCCCCGTATGAGATGCGCCTCGCGGCGCAAGCGCCGGCATCGGCGCCAACGGCAGCCCACCGCATGAGCGGATCGGGCCCCGTCGCCGAGCTCTCCTTCGTGCAGCAACGCGTGGACCGCCCCAGCGGCACCGTGCGCATCGACGGGCTCGGCGCCCTGCCCCTGCGCACCGTGTTCACCGATGCCCAGGGTCGACACCATCCCTTCGATCCATCAGAGGCACGCGCAATCGGCCTGGACGGAGGCAAGCTGTCGATCGCGGCGCAACAGCAGCCGCCCGCGGGACGCGTGGCGGCCGCGATGGTGACGGTCAGCTACAACTGACCGCGCACCCGCGCAACCTCAGGCTGCGCGAAGCTGCTCGCGCAGCTTCTGGCCGATCTCCGGCCGTTCGAGGAACGGGTCGGCCGGGTTCTCGATCGCCACGATGTTCTCCATGCGGGCACGCACGTTGCCCAATGCCTTGGGGTGGCTGAACACGTAGAACTGGTTGTCGCTGATGGCGTCGAACACCTTCGCCGCGACTTCGGCCGCGGTGATCTTGCCGCTGCTCACTGCCTTGTTGCTCATGGCCTGGCCGATGAGTTGGCTCTTGGTGAGCTCGGTGTCCTTGGGCGCATTCGGGCGGTTGCGCTCGCTGCTCGTGATGCCGGTCGGCACGAAGTACGGGCACAGCAGGCTCGCGCCGATCTGGTCGGTGACCAGCGTCAGATCCTGGTACAGCGTTTCGGTGAGGCTCACGACCGCGGCCTTGGCGGCGTTGTAGATGCCCATGTTGGGCGGCGTGAGCAGGCCCGCCATGCTGGCGGTGTTGGTGATGTGGCCGCGGTAGCCCGGATCCTTGGCGGCGGCTTCGAGCATCATCGGCGTGAACAGGCGCACGCCGTGGATCACGCCCCAGAGGTCCACGCCCAGCACCCACTCCCAGTCGGCGACCGTGTTCTCCCACACGAGCCCGCCCGCGCCGACGCCGGCGTTGTTGAACACGAAGTGCGGCGCGCCGAAGCGCTCCTTCACGGCGGCGGCCAGCGCCTCCATCTGCGCGGCATCGGACACATCGACCTTGCGGGCCAGCACCTGCACACCGGCGGCTTCCATCTCGGCCTTGGCCTTGTCCAGCGCGTCCTGCTGCACGTCGACCAGCACGAGGTTCATGCCGCGTGCGGCGCCGATGCGCGCGCATTCGAGGCCGAAGCCCGAGCCTGCGCCGGTGAGAACGGCGGTCTTGCCCTTGAAGTCCTGAATCATTTGCCGGTGTCCTTCTTGCGTTGAATGTCTCTGACGTTGGAAGCGCTATTGAAATACGGAACGCGCCGCCGCGCAGTCACGAAGGTGCCCCGGCCGCGTGCGTTTCAGGCTTCCGCTTTTTTCAGCACGTAGCCGATGCGCGGAAAGTGCACGTGCACCGTGCCGATGCGCTCGCCGCTGCGTTCCAGCGTGTAGTGCGTGCGCGTGGCGGCCACGAGCGTGCCCGTCGTTTCCTCCAGGCCGAAGCTCTCGGCGCGTATGGTCACGGCGCTGCCGAGCGCGATGCCGTGGTCGTCCTGGAAGGTGCTGTCGGTCAAGAGCGTGTGCGGCGTCGCGGCCTTGGCCACGGCGATGGCCTCGTCGGCGCTGAACTTCTCGGGCGCACCATGGCCGATGGCGGCCATGCGGTCCATCCAGTCGACCACCGCGGGCGTGAGGTCGAGGATGGTGCGGACCGACTCGATGCGCCGCGTGTACCAGAGCGGGTGATAGGCCGCGAAGTCGCTGATGCTCGGCACTTCGCCGAGCAGGTAATGCCTGTCGTCCAGCATGTCCGACAGGCGGCGCAGGTACGACTTGTAGGCGCTGGTGGCATCGGCCGGGCGCAGGCGCGTCATGTTGCCCGCGCTCATCTTGCCGCGGTCTTCGCCGAAGGCCTTGATGGCTTCGGGCGGCGCCTTGGCAAACACCTCGGCCGCGCCCTTGGGCTGCAGGTTCCAGGCCATCGCGGCCCAGAACAGCGTGGTATCGGCCCACTGCGCGAGGATGCGCGACAGGCCCTTCTCGGGCTCCGGGTACAGCGTGGGCTCGGGCTGCAGATGCTCCAGCACGTCGGCGATGAGCGCGCTGTCGCAATACATGTCGGCGCCGATCTGCAGGAACGGCGTCTTGCGGTAGCCGCCGGTGAGCAGTTCCACATCGGGCTTGGGCATGATCGGCGGGATGAAGACCGACTTCCACGGCAGCTTCTTGGCGCCGAGGATCAGCCGCACCTTTTCCGAGAACGGCGAGGTGGTGTAGTGGTGGAGGATCAGGTCGGCCATGGTTCGTGTTTCCTGTGGGGTGATCTTGCGTGGTCAGCGCGGCTGTGCCCGCTGGATGATCGAGTCGAAATCGGTGCCCGCCCTCAGCGTGCCGAAGGCATTGCCCCAGTCGCCGCCCAATCGCGATGCGCAGAATGCGCCGACCACCGCGGGCGGCGCGGTCTGTGCCAGCAGTGAAGCCTGCACGGCGAGTGCCACGTCCTGTGCCAGACGACGCGCCTCCACCTCGGAGGCCATCGCCTCGATGCGGGCCGGCAGCGCGTCCGCCAGCCGGTCGAGCGCAGCGTGCTGGCCGCGGGCTGGCGCCAGTTCCTTCGTCAGCGCCGCCACCGCATCGCCTTTGCGCAGGCCCCGCAGCAGGTCGAGCGCCATGATGTTGCCAGCACCTTCCCAGATCGAGTTGAGCGGCATCTCGCGATACACGCGCGCCATGATGCCTTCGCCGCCCTCTTCCACATAGCCGTTGCCGCCAAGGCATTCCATCGCTTCCTGTGCGAAGTGGCTGCCGCGCTTGCAGATCCAGAACTTGGCAACCGGCGTGAGCAGGCGTGCCATCAGGCGTTCGTGTTCGTCGTCCGGATGGTCGAAGGCGCGGGCCAGACGAATGGCCAGTGCGGTCGAGGCCTCGCTTTCGAGTGCAAGGTCCGCCAGCACGTTCTTCATCAAGGGCTGCTCGATCAGCGGCTTGCCGAAGGCGTTGCGCTGGCTGGCGTGGTTGATGGCGATGCTCAATGCCTGCCGCATCAGGCCGCTGGTGCCGAGCGCGCAGTCGAGCCGGGTCATCGTGCCCATCTCGAGGATCTGCGGAATGCCGCGCCCCTCCTCGCCCACGAGCCAGGCGCTGGCGCCGTGGAACTCCACCTCGGAGCTCGCGTTGGCCTTGTTGCCGAGCTTGTCCTTCAAGCGCTGGATATGGATGGCGTTGCGCGTGCCATCGGGCAGCACGCGCGGCAGGAAGAAGCAGCTCAACCCCGCCTCGGCCTGCGCGAGCACCAGGAAGGCATCGCACATCGGCGCCGAGAAGAACCACTTGTGGCCGGTGATCGCGTAGCGCTCGCCCCAGGCGTCGCTGCCGTCGCGCACGGCCTTGGTTGTGTTGGCCCGCACGTCGGAGCCGCCCTGTTTCTCGGTCATGCCCATGCCCATGGTCACGCCGGGCTTGTCCTTGAACGACTTGAGCGCCGGGTCATACCAAAGGCTTGTGAGCTTGGGGCCCCAATCTGCATACACGGCCGCATTGCCGCGCAGCGCGGGCGTGACCGCGTAGCTCATCGAGATCGGGCACAGCATCGACGGCTCCAGCTCGGTGAAGAGCATGAAGCCAGCCGCGCGCAGCACATGCGGCGATGCCGACGTGCCAGCCCACGGCGTGCCATGCAAGCCGGCGCCCACGGCAGCCGACATGAGCACGTGGTAGCTTGGATGGAACTCCACCTCGTCGATGCGCCGCCCGAAGCGGTCGTGCGTGTGCAGCTCGGGCGTGTGGATGTTGGCCAGGCGCGCATGCGTCTGCATCTCGGCCGAGCCGATGGTCACGCCCAGCTCCTGCAGCGGCGCCACCTGCAGCTGCGGCGCGTTGAACTTCAGCGCATCGCGCAGCGGCCGGTTGGTTTCGAACAGGTTGTAGTCCGCGAGTGGCGCGGGCTGGTTGAACACCTCGTGCGTCGTTTCCATGACCGGCCTCCTTGCCGTGCGTTCAGTGCATTCAGATCAGCTTGACGAGCTGCTTGCCGAAATTCTTGCCCTTCAGCAAACCCAGGAAGGCCTCGGGGGCAGATTCGATACCTTGTGCAACCGACTCGCGCGGCTTGAGCTTGCCCGTGCCCACCAGCGTGCCGAGTTCGGTCAGCGCCTCTGGCCACACTTCCATGTGCTCGCTGACGATGAAGCCTTCGATCTTCAGCCGGTTGATGAGGATCAATGCGGGATTCGCCAGCGGCAGCGGCGCACCATCGTAGCCCGCGATCATTCCGCACAGCGCCACGCGGGCGAAGGCGTTGCAGCGCAGAAGCACCGCATCGAAGATGTAGCCGCCGACGTTCTCGAAGTAACCGTCGATGCCGTCCGGGCAAGCCTCTTTCAGCGCCGTGCTCATGCTCTTGACGTCGGGGTGCTGGCGGTAGTCGATGCAGGCGTCGAAGCCCAGTTCGTCGGTCACGTACTTGCACTTGTCCGGGCCGCCGGCAATACCGACCACACGCAGGCCGCGCGCCTTGGCCAATGCACCGAAGGCACTGCCGACCGCACCGCTCGCGGCCGTGATGACCACGGTTTCGCCAGCCTTGGGCGCAATGATCTTCACCAGGCCATACCACGCGGTCACGCCCGGCATGCCGACCGCGCCGAGGTAGTGCGACAGCGGCACATGCGTGGTGTCGACCTTCTTCAGCGAGCCGGGTTGCGAGGCATCGACCACGCTGTATTCCTGCCAGCCTCCGAAGCCGACCACCTTGTCGCCGACGGCGTACTTCGGGTGCTTGCTCTCGATCACTTCGCCCACGGTGCCGCCCTGGAACACCTGGCCCACGGGCTGGTTGGCGGTGTAGCTCTTCGAGTCGTTCATGCGCCCGCGCATGTACGGGTCCAGGCTCATGTAGTGGTGGCGCACCAGCACCTGGTTGTCGGCGAGCGCGGGGGTCTCGACGGTCACCAGCTTGAAGTTGCTGGCAACGGCTTCGCCATCGGGGCGATTGTCGAGATGGATCTGCTTGTTCGTGGGCATGTGTGTCTCCTGGAAATTCGTTCAGTCGGTCGAAGGCGGCCGCATCTCGTTCGCGCTGGCCGGACCAGTCGGCAGGCGGCGCTTCACATACTTGAAGGTGCCGGTGGCATGGGCGCACACGCGCTCCTGCTCGTCGTAGATCTTGGCTTCGGTGAACGCCAGCGTCGCGGTGCGATGGATCAGCGTGCCGCGCGCATGCAGCGGTCCGACCGAAGGCTGCATGAAGCTGGTCTTCATCTCGATGGTGACCACGCCCGTCTCGGGCGCCACGCTGCGCGCGGCTGCCGCCATGGTGATGTCCAGCAGCGTCATGCAGGCGCCGCCATGCGTCACATCGAAGGTGTTCAGGTGCTCGGGCTTGGCCGTGTAGATGATCTCGGACTCGCCGCCCTCGAACTTCGTGAGCTCGAAGCCCAGGTGGCGCGCGAACGGAATCTGGCTCGTGTACGAGCGGATGTTGATGTCGGTAGAAGGCGGGGTTTCAGTGGTCATGGATTCCAATCGTGAGACACCGCGGAACCGGCTTTGCCGGGCCGCAGGTGTCGCCCCCGGCGAGGGGGTTGGCGTAGCGACACGAAGTGCGCGCAGCCTGGGGGAGAACTCATGCTGCGCCGAGGACCACGCTCACGCCGCCGTCCACCGCCAGCCACTGGCCGGTGATGTGCTTGCCGGCATCGCTCGCGTACAGCAGCGTCAGGCCCTTGAGGTCTTCGTCGTCGCCCAGGCGGCCGAGCGGCGCCTGCGCAGCCATCTTCTCTTCGCCCAGCGACTTGATCAGGCCCGCCGCCATCTTCGTCATGAAGAAGCCCGGGCAGATCGCGTTCACCGTGATGCCGTATTTGCCCCACTCGGCGGCCAGCGTGCGGGTGAAACCGATCACTGCCGTCTTCGAAGTGTTGTAGGCCAGCGTCTGCATCTCGGGCGGGTTGCCGTTGAGGCCCGCGATCGAGGCGATGTTGATGATGCGGCCCGTCTTCTTCGGGATCATGTAGCCGTTGGCGATCTGCTGCGACAGGATGAAATAGCCGCGCACGTTCAGGTTCATCACCTTGTCCCAAGCCTCGACCGGGTGGCTCTCGGCGGGTGAACCCCAGCTGGCGCCGGCGTTGTTAATCAGGATGTCGACCGCGCCCATGCGCTGCAGCGTTTCGTCGGCCAGGCGGCGGGTGTCTTCTTCTTTCGAACAGTCGGCGGCGATCCAGCGCGCGTCGATGCCGGCAGCCTGCAGCTCGGCGGCGGCCTGCTCCAGGTCGTCGGCCTTGCGGGAACTCAGCATGATCTTCGCGCCGGCCTCGCCGAGCGCATGGGCCATCTGCAGGCCCAGGCCGCGCGAGCCGCCGGTGATAAGGGCAGTCTTGCCCTTCAGGTCGAAGAGCTGTTGGGTGGTGCGTGGCGTCATGTCTGTGTCTCCGGAGTCGGTGTGAAGAAGGAAGAAATCGAAGGCTCGCGCCGATGCTACGAAGCGGCTTCGGACAAATCGACGGCTGCGACCTTGCCTGCGGCCACCGCCTTTTTCAGCTGGCGCCAGTCGGCCAGATTGACGTCGGCGTAGGCCTCCGCGAAATCGGCGAGTGCGGTGTTGAAGGTCTTGGAACGGCCGAGATAGCCGTCGATGGCCCAGGCGTCGCCGCCCTTGGCATGCGCGCGCGCCAGGCTGTAGCTGCAGGCTTCGGCGAACTCGAGCAGGTCGACCGGCTTGAAGTCTTCGAGCTTGTACGAGGCCTTCATGTCGCGCAGTTGCCGCACGTAGAAGCCGCGCCCGCCCTGCGCCTCGGCCCAGCCCAGGAACACGTCGCTGGCGGCCTGCGCCAGCTTCTGCCCCTGCACCACGCGCTGGCCCGGCGAGCCCTGCTCGGATGGCTCCAGATGCGGTTCAAGCACCGAGTCGCAGGCTTCCTTGCATTGCAGGAACAGCGGATGGACGCCATCGGCCACCAGCAGCAACAGGAAGCAGCGCCGCCCCACCGAGCCGACGCCGGGCGTGAGCACGGTGACGTCGTGCAGCTCGTAGCGGTCGAACAACCTCTGGCGCTCCGGCGGCAGGCTCGCGCGGTATTGCGCGAGGAAGGCCGGCAAGCCCGCGCGGAAGCGGCGGATCTCGCGCGCAGTCGCCTTGGCGTCGTGGTACACGAACGGCGGCTGCTCGCGCATCATCAGGCGGCCGTCGACGATCTCGGTGGCACCTGCGGCGAACACGCGCGAGGTGCTGCGGCGGGCCTTCTTGATGACCGCGAGTTCGGTCGCGTCCTGTGCGCCGAGCTTGAGCAGCGTCTGCGAAGTCAGGCGCGCGTACCAAGCGTCCAGCGTGTCCATCTGCGCGAAGCGGCGCATGCGATCGCGATACGCCTCAGCCAGTTGCCGGACCGCGTCGCGCCCGACGCGCGGCTTGAACTTGCGATCGCGTGCGGCCACCACGAACGAAGTGGCCAGCCGGCGCACGTCCCAGTCGAACGGGCCTTGCAGGGTCTCGTCGAAATCGTTGATGTCGAAGACCAGCGAGCGCTCGGGGCTGGCGAAGAAGCCGAAGTTCGCCAGGTGCGCATCACCGCACAGCTGCGTGGCGATGCCGCTGTGCGGCAGCTTCGCCAGGTCGTTCGCCATCAGGCTGGCGGCGCCGCGATAGAAGGTGAAGGGGCTGACCAGCATGCGGCCATGGCGCACCGGCACCAGCTCGGGCACGCGGCCGCGGTTGGACGCCTTCAGCCAGCCGAGCGGATTGCGGTCTTTCGCGTCGGGCTTGGGCGACTCCGCCCACTGGTCGAGCGCGCAGCGCGTGCGCTGTGCGCGGCCGAACGCCCGCCGGTCGGCCGGTGAGGCCTTCGCGTCGGGCGCGCGGGGTTCAGACTTCATAGTCCATGCACTGCCGCGCCTCGCGCACGGCACCGATGAAGGGCTTGAGCGCCACGTGCTGCGGATGGTCCGCATAGGCCGCGAGCGCGGCCGCATCGGTGAATTCCGAATACAGCACCAGGTCGTAGGTGGCCTCGAGCCCGGGCTGGGCAATGGCCACCTCGAAACGATGGGTGCCGGGAGAAAGCTTCGCACACGCGTCGAGCAGCGCCTTGGCCTTCAGCAGGTTGGTCGCCTTGTCGGCGCCCTCGGCGTGCTCCTTGAACTTCCACATCACGATGTGCTTGAGCATGGTTTGGCCTTCTTCCCTGCCTATTTCTTGTCGTTCAGGCGCGAGCGCACGTAGATGAGCACGACGCCCACCAGTGCGACCACGCCGCCCGGCGCGGCCATCGACCAGCCGAGCGCGGCGTCGGTGCGGCCCGTGGCGATGCCCAGGATCACCAGGAACAGGCCACCATAGATCAGGATCCAGATCCACTTCTCGAGCCGGGCGTGCGGCTTCGGGGGTTTGACGGGGGTTGGGTTGTTGGGGGCGGCGTTGGCCATTGTCAGAAAGCGTCCTCGGGCAAAGCGGTACAGGTGGGGTCGCGGCTCTCGACCACATTGAGCCAGGCGCCGATTTTCGGCAGCTCGTAGTGGAAGAAATAGTCCGTGGCGCCGATCTTGCCAGCTGTTACCGCCCTCGCCTTGTCCGCGTCGATTTCGAGCGCCCGCCGCGCCACGTCCAGCCAGAGCCAGGCCAGCACCGTGTGGCCGAAGGCCTGCATGTACGGCACGGCGTTGGCCAGCGCGTCGGCCGGGTCGCCGGTGGACCAGGCGGCCTCGGTGGCGCTGCCAATGCGCTGCAGCGCCGCGCCCAGCGCCTTGGCATGCGCCGCGAGCGCGGGCACCTTGGCCGTGCGGCCGATGGTCTCGGTGATGCGGCCGGCCAGGAGTTGCAGGCCGCGGCCCTTTTCCATCAGCACCTTGCGGCCCAGTAGGTCAGCCGCCTGGATGCCGTGCGTGCCCTCGTGGATCATGTTCAGGCGGTTGTCGCGCCAGTACTGCTCCACCGGAAAGTCGCGCGTGTAGCCGTAGCCGCCATGCACCTGGATCGCCAGCGAATTGGCTTCCAGGCACCACTCGCTCGGCCAGCTCTTGGCGATGGGCGTGAGCACTTCGAGCAGCAGGCGTGCGTCGTCGGCGGCCTGCGCGTCGCCGGTCTTCTGCGTGTCGACCAGCCGGGCGCAGTACAGCTCCAGCGCCAGCGCGCCTTCGCAGTACGCCTTCTGCGCGAGCAGCATGCGGCGCACGTCGGCGTGTTCGATGATGCGGACCTGCGGGCTCGCGGAGTCCTTCGCCACCTGGCTGCCCGCACCCGCCTCGGGCTTCTTCACAAGGCGGCCCTGCGGGCGACTCTTCGCGTAATCCAGCGAAGCGTAGTAACCCGCCATGCCGAGCATGGTCGCGGCCGTGCCGACGCCGATGCGGGCCTCGTTCATCATGTGGAACATGCAGTGCAGGCCCTTGCCGGGCGCGCCGACGAGATAGCCCACGGCGCCGGCCTTGCCGTCGACCGGGTACTTGCCCTCGCCGAAGTTCAGCAGCGTGTTGGTCGTGCCGCGCCAGCCCAGCTTGTGGTTCAGGCCCGCGAGTGCCACGTCGTTGCGCTCGCCGGTCAGCTCGCCCTTCGTGTTCACCATGCGCTTGGGCACGATGAACAGAGAGATGCCGCGCGTGCCCGGCACCAGCTTGCCGTTCTCGTCGGGAATCTTGGCAAGCACGATGTGCACGATGTTTTCGGTCAGCTCGTGGTCGCCCGACGAGATCCACATCTTGTTGCCGGTGAGCCGGTAGCGCGGGCCCAGCGGATCGTTCTGGTAGTCCGCGCCGTCGGGCACCGCGCGCGTGGCCACGTCGCTGAGCGACGAGCCGGCCTGCGGCTCCGACAGGCACATGGTGCCCGCCCAGCGACCCGCGAACTCGTTCTTCGCGAACACCTCTTTCTGCATGTCGGTGCCGTGCACCATCAGCAGGTTGGCGTTGCCGCTGGTGAGCATGTTGGAGCCGATGCTCACCGAGGCCATCGCGAAGAAGCTGTTGGCCGCGGCCGACAGCGTGTAGGGCAGCTGCATGCCGCCGATGTCGTAGTCCTGCGCCGCGCTCATCATTCCCGACTCGACGAAGGCCTTGTGCGCGTCGTGCGTGGCCTTTGGCAGGATGACCTTCTCGCCGTCGAAATGCGGCTCCTGCGTATCGACCGTGCGGTTGAACGGCGCGTACTTCTCGCGCGCGATGCGCTCGCAGGTGTCGAGCACCGCATCGAAGGTCTCGCGCGAGTGGTCGGCGAAGCGCTCGCTCTGGTTGAGCGACTCGGCATCGAGCCAGTCGTAGAGCAGGAAATCGAGGGTGGGACGCAGGCTCATGGGGTGTCTCTTCTTGCTACTTCTTCGACGAGTCGGGCAGTTTCGCGATGGTGCCCTGCGCCAATGCGCAAAGCTTCTCCACGCCGCCGGTCACTGCGAAGATCTCGCAGGTGCAGACGGCTTGCGAACTGCCGGTGTGCACAGCCTTGGCGCGCGCGATCAGGCGATCGCCGACGGCCGGCCGCACGTAATTGATCTTGAATTCGGAGGTCACCACCGGCACGCGCAATGCGGTGCCGCCGGCGAAGGTCAGCGCGTTGTCGGCCATGTAGCTCACGATGCCGCCGTGGGCGAAGCCGTTCTGCTGCTTGAGCTGCGCGGTCAGCGGCAGCTGGAGGTCGACATTTCCTGGCGACAGTGCATGCATTTCTGCACCGATCAGCACGCTGAAGGGCTGCGAGGCCAAGACGCCCCGCCCCATCGCCAGGAAGGCTTCGGGCGAGACCTGAGTGTCGCCGCCCGACATGATTACAAGACCTCGAAGACGCCCGCGGCACCCATGCCGCCGCCGATGCACATCGTGACCAGCACCTTCTTGGCGCCGCGGCGCTTGCCTTCGATGAGCGCGTGGCCCGTCAGGCGCTGGCCGCTCACGCCGTAGGGGTGGCCCACGGCGATGGCGCCGCCGTCCACGTTCAGGCGGTCGCCCGGAATGCCGAGCTTGTCGCGGCAGTAGATCACCTGCACCGCGAAGGCTTCGTTCAGCTCCCACAGGTCGATGTCGTTGACCGTGAGGCCCAGGCGCTTGAGCACCTTCGGAATAGCGAAGACCGGGCCGATGCCCATTTCGTCGGGCTCGCAACCGGCCACGGCAAAGCCGAGGAAACGGCCGAGCGGCTTCAGGCCCTTCTGTTGCGCGTACTTCTCGTCGACCACCACGCAGGCGCCGCCGCCATCGGAGAACTGGCTGGCATTGCCGGCCGAGATCAGCCCGCCGGGAATGGCCGAGCGGATGCCGCTGATGCCTTCCTTGGTGGTGCCGGCGCGGATGCCTTCGTCGTTCTCGATCGTCACTTCCTTGGTGCGCAGGCCCATCACCGGGTCGGCCACGCCGGCCAGCACGGTGATCGGTGCGATTTCGTCCTTGAAGCGTCCGGCCTCGAGTGCGGCAGTGGCCTTCTGCTGGCTGGCTGCGCCGTATTCGTCCATCGCGTCGCGGCCGATGTTGTAGCGCTTGGCGACCTGTTCGGCCGTCTGCAGCATGTTCCAGTAGATCTCTGGCTTGTGCTTCACGAGCCACGGGTCGGCCAGCATGTGCTTGTTGGCTTCGTTCTGCACGCACGAGATGCTCTCGACGCCGCCGGCCACGTACACGTCGCCTTCGCCCGCGATGATGCGTTGCGCGGCGGTGGCGATGGTCTGCAGGCCCGAGGAGCAGAAGCGGTTGATCGTCATGCCCGAGGTGGTGACGGGGCAGCCGGCGCGCAGCGCGATCTGGCGTGCGATGTTGGAGCCGGTGGCGCCTTCGGGCGTGGCGCAACCCATGATGACGTCATCGACCTCGGCGGCTTCGATGCCGGCGCGCGAGATGGCGTGCTGAACGGCGTGACCGCCGAGCGTGGCACCGTGCGTCATGTTGAAGGCACCCTTCCAGCTCTTCGCGAGCGGCGTGCGGGCGGTGGAAACAATGACGGCGCTGGTCATGGTGAGGTCCTTTGAAGATGGAAGGGAAAAGAGGGAGAGGTCGTCATTGCGCCGGAGCAGCATTGCTGTTGCTCAGGAGCTGGTGATAGAAGCCGATCATCTCGCCGTAGTTGGAGATGGCCAGGCGTTCGTTGTTGCCGTGGAAGCGCGCGAGGTCCTCGCCCTTCACGCGGAACGGCGAGAAGCGAAAGACGGCATCGCTCACGATGCTGAAGTGGCGCGAGTCGGTGGCTGCCGTCATCAGGCCCGGGGCCACGACGGCGTCGGGGAAGGTCTGGCGCACGGCCTGCTGGATCGCGCGGTAGCCCGTGCTGTCGGTCGGCGACACGGGCGACGGCTCGGAGTTGCCCGGGTACTGCTTGATCTTGATGTCGTCGTTGGCGAGCGTCTTGCGCAGGTGCGCCTCGACGCTCGCGATGGTGTCGCCCGGCAGGATGCGGAAGTTGACCGCCGCCTCGGCACGGCCGGGCAGCACGTTGTCCTTGTTGCCGGCGCGCACGATGGTGAGCGCGGTGGTCGTGCGCAGCATGGCGTTGCTGCTCGGGCTCTTCTCGAGCTGGCCGCGCACCAGCGGCTCGGTGAGCCACAGGTTGGACAGCATCACGCGGTTCACACCGCTCATCTCCGGTGCGAGCGCGCCGAACATCTGGCCCGCCACGCCCTGGATGCCGCCGGGCATCGGGTTGGCCTCGAGCCGCGCGAGCGCCGCGCTCATACTGCCGATGGCGCTGTGCTGCGGCGGCATCGACGAGTGGCCGGGGGCCGTGTCGAGCGAGAGGAAGAAGGTGCCATAGCCCTTCTCGGCCAGGCCGATCAGCGCCGCGGGCTTGGAGAGGCCGGGCAGCACGCCGTCGAGCACCAGGAGGCCTTCGTCGAGCACCCAATCGAGGCGCACATTGCGTGACTTGAGCAGCTCGGCAATGGGCAGCGCACCGCGCAGGCCGCTCACCTCTTCGTCGTCACCCATCACGAGGTAGACGGTCTGCTTCGGCTTGAAGCCCGCGCCGATGAGCAGCTCGATGGCTTCCATCTGCGCGAAAAGATTGCTCTTGTTGTCGAGCGTGCCGCGACCCCAAACGAAGCCGTCCTTGATCTCGCCCGCGAAGGGGTCGACCGTCCAGGCTTTTTCGGTGCCGGGGGCGATGGGCACCATGTCCTGGTGCGCCATCAGCGCGATCGGCTTGGCCGACGGGTCGGTGCCGGTCCATGTGTAGAGCAGCGCCTTGTTGCCCACTACTTCCTTCTTGAGGGTGGCGTGGACCTTGGGGTACTGCTGCTCGAGATAAGCGTGCAGCTTGTCGAACTCGGCCGCGTTGGCGGCCGGATCATCGAGGCCCGACACCGTGCGGAACGTGATCGCCGTGGACAGCCGCTTGGCGGCTGCCTGCAGGTCGACGTCCAGCTTCGGTGCGGGTGCCACCGCCAGTTGTTGCGATGGCGTGGTCCAGGTCTTGACCGCCACGGCGGCCACCAGCAAGACGATTGCCAGCAGCAGCCCGAGGAAGATGCGTTTCAACATGGGCGGTCAGAACTCCAGATCAGCTGAAGGACTTGCCTTCGGCCACCAGCTTCTGGATCAGCGGTGCGGGCTGCCAGAACTCGGCGTCGTCGCGCGGGTTCTTCGCAAAGCGCTTCATCGATTCGGCCACGTTGTAGAGGCCCACTTGCGATGCGTAGTGCATCGGGCCGCCGCGCCAGATCGGGAAGCCGTAGCCGGTGAGGTACACCATGTCGATGTCGCCGGACTTCGAGGCAATGCCGTCTTCCAGGATGTGCGCGCCTTCGTTGACGAGGGCGTACACCAGGCGTTGCACGATCTCTTCGTCGGAAATCTTGCGCGGGGTGATGCCCAGTTCCTTGCGGTGGTCCTCGATCATCTTGTTGACCAGCTCAGACGGAATCGCATCGCGCTTGCCGGCCTGATAGTCGTACCACCCTGCCCCGGTCTTCTGGCCGAAGCGGCCCAGTTCGCAGAGCTTGTCGGCCGTGCGGCTGTACTTCATGTCGGCACGCTCGGTGGCGCGGCGCTTGCGGATCGCCCAGCCGATGTCGTTGCCGGCCAGGTCGCCCATGCGGAACGGGCCCATGGCGAAGCCGAACTTCTCGATGGCCTTGTCCACCTGCTGCGGCAGCGCGCCTTCGTCCAGCAGGAAGCCGGCCTGGCGCGAGTACTGCTCGATCATGCGGTTGCCGATGAAGCCATCGCACACGCCCGAGACCACCGAGGTCTTCTTGATCTTCTTGCCGATGGCCATGACCGTGGCGAGCACGTCCTTGGCGGTGGCCTTGCCGCGCACCACTTCGAGCAGCTTCATCACGTTGGCCGGGCTGAAGAAGTGCATGCCGACCACGTCCTGCGGACGCTCGGTGAACGAGGCGATCTTGTCGACGTCCAGCGTCGAGGTGTTGGAGGCCAGGATCGCGCCCTTCTTGGCCACGCGGTCGAGTTCCTTGAAGACCTTTTCCTTGACGCCGATTTCTTCGAACACCGCCTCGATGATGAGGTCGGCGTCCTTCAGGTCGTCGTAGCTCAGCGTGGTGCTCAGGAGCGCCATGCGCTGCTCGTACTTGTCCTGCTTGAGCTTGCCCTTCTTGACCTGGGCTTCGTAGTTTTTCTTGATGGTGGCGACGCCGCGGTCGAGCGCCTCCTGCTTCATCTCGAGAATCTTGACGGGGATGCCCGCGTTCAGGAAGTTCATCGAGATGCCGCCACCCATGGTGCCGGCGCCGATCACGCCCACGGCCTTGATCTCGCGCTTGGGCGTGTCTTCGGGCACGTCGGGAATCTTCGAGGCGGCACGCTCGGCCATGAACAGGTGGCGCAGCGCCAGCGATTCGGGCGTGAACATCAGCGCGGTGAAGAGACGGCGCTCTTCGGCCATGCCTTCGTCGAACTTCAGCTTGGTGGCGGCCTGCACGGCGTCGATGCACTTGAGCGGCGCCGGGTAGTTCTTCGACATGCCGCCGACCATGTTCTTGGTGAACTGGAAGTAGGCATCGCCTTGCGGATGCTTGCACGGCAGGTTGCGCACCAGCGGGAGCGCCTCACCGGTCTTGCCGGCCACGCTCTTGGCGAAGGCCACGGCTTCATCGAACACCGATTCGGCCGAAGCAGCGAGCTTGTCGAACAGCTTCTGGCCCGGCAGGCTCGCGAGCAGTTCGCTCTTCACGGGCTCGCCGCTCACGATCATGTTGAGCGCGGTCTCCACGCCGATCACGCGCGGCAGGCGCTGCGTGCCGCCGGCACCGGGCAAGAGGCCCAGCTTCACTTCGGGCAGTGCCACGCTGGTGCCGGGAGCGGCCACGCGGTAGTGGCAGCCCAGGGCCAGCTCGAGGCCGCCGCCCATGCACACGGAGTGGATGGCTGCGACGATGGGCTTGGGGGAGGCTTCGAGCGTGAGGATCACGCTCAGCAGGTTGGGCTCTTGCAGCGCCTTGGGCGTGCCGAACTCCTTGATGTCCGCACCGCCGGAGAACGCCTTGCCGGCGCCGGTGATGACGATGGCCTTGACGGCGTCATCGGCATTGGCCTTGGCCAGGCCATCGGTGATGCCGATGCGGGTCGAGAAACCGAGACCGTTGACCGGAGGGTTGGTCAGTGTGATCACGGCGACATCGCCGAGCACTTTGTATTCAGCCGTCATGCTGCGTTCCTTGGTGTGTGAAGAAAAAGAAGAAAAAGCACGAGTGTTCTTTTTCGGAAGATTCTAGGCTTTTGTCGCGACGCAACAATGGCATGCAGTCGCTGTCGAGACATGGGGAATCCGGAGGCTGCCCGGATCCCTCGAAGTATCAAACTTCCAGCCACTCTTTGCGAGTGGTGGCATCCGCGCGAAGGCTGTCGGGCGTGCCGTCGAACACGATGCTGCCGTGGCCCATGACGAGCGCGCGGTCGGAGATCTGCATCGCGATGGTGAGCTTCTGCTCGATCAGGAGCACCGAGATGCCCTTGTCCTTGAGCGTGCGCAGGTACTGCCCCACCAGCTCGACGATCTTGGGCGCAAGGCCTTCGGTGGGCTCGTCGATGATGATCAGGTCGGGGTCGCCCATCAGCGTGCGGCACAGCGTGAGCATCTGCTGCTCGCCGCCCGAGAGCACGCCTGCTTCTGTGTGCTGGCGTTCCTTCAGGCGCGGGAACATGCTGTACATGTCGTCGAACTGCCAGCGGCTGCCCTTGCCCGTGCCCTTCTGCCCCAAGAGCAGGTTCTGGTGCACCGTGAGCTTGGGAAAGATGTCGCGGTTCTCGGGCACGTAGCCGATGCCCAGGTGGGCGATCTCGTAGGCCTTCTTGCGCAGGATGTCCTGGTCCTTCCAGCGCAGCGTGCCCTCGGCATGCACCAGGCCCATGATGGCCTTGGCGGTGGTCGAGCGGCCCGAGCCGTTGCGGCCCAGCAGCGCGACGATTTCGCCCGGACCGACGTCGAACGAAACGCCATGCAGCACATGGCTCTTGCCGTAGTAGGCGTGGATGTCGTGAAGCTTCAGCATGTCAGTGTCCCGCCCCTTGCGCGTCGGCGACCGACGAACCCAGATACGCCTCCTGAACCCGCGCATTCGCGCGAACGGCGGCGGGCGTGTCGAAGGCGATCACTTCGCCATACACCACCACCGCGATCTTGTCGGCGAGGCCGAAGACCACGCCCATGTCGTGCTCCACCGTCAGCAGCGTCTTGCCGACCGTCACCTGCTTGATGAGCGAGATGAAGTGCGAGGTCTCGGTCTTGCTCATGCCGGCCGTGGGCTCGTCCAGCAGGATCACGCCCGAGCCGCCCGCGATCGTCACGCCGATTTCCAGTGCGCGCTGTTCGGCATAGGTGAGGTTCACCGCATGCACGTCGCGCTTGCGCTCCAGGCCGATCTGCTTGATGAGCTCTTCGGTGCGTGCATTGGCGTCGTCCAGGTTCGAGAGAAAGCGCAAGAAGGTGTACTTGTAGCCCAGGCTCCACAGCACGCCGCAGCGCAGGTTCTCGAACACGCTCAGCTTCGGGAAGATGTTGGTGATCTGGAAGCTGCGCGAGAGCCCCAGCCGGTTGATCTCGTAAGGCTTCTTGCCGTCGATGCGCTCGCCGTTCAGCAGCACCTCGCCGCTCGTGGGCGTGAGGCGGCCGCTGATCAGGTTGAACAGCGTCGACTTGCCCGCTCCGTTCGGGCCGATGATGGCCACGCGTTCGCCGGCGTTCACCGCCAGGTCCACGCCGCGGATGATTTCGGTCTTGCCGAAATTCTTGCGCAGCGCCTTCAATTCCAATGCGTATTGCGCGCTCATTTACGCCGCCTCCCGACGTTTGATTTCTGCTTCGATTTCTTCTTGCGCATGGCCCCAGACGCGCACGAAGCGGCGTCGCGCCACCTCCAGCGCGCCCAGGCCAATGGCCAGGATCACCGCCGCGCCGAGCCAGCTGCCGACACCCGCGGTATTGAGCGCCACACCGAAGAAGTTCAGCGTCGGGCCCATCGCCGCGTTGAGCTGGATGTGATAGATCATCTCGATGAGTGCAGCCGCGCCGACGACAACCGGAACCAGTGCCACGGCGAGCGCAAGGTACAGCCACCAGAAGCGGTCGAACTTGCCGAACTTGGCGACCCGCAGGTTCATCATGATCAGGCTCGCGATGCCGCCGGGGGCGAACATCACCATGAACACGAACACCAGGCCGAAGTACAGCTGCCAGGCCTTCGAAAGCTCCGACAGCAGGATCGATGCGAACACCAGCAGCACCGCGCCGATGATCGGCCCGAAGAAGAACACCGCGCCACCGAGGAAGGTGAACAGCAGGTAGCCGCCCGAGCGGATGGCATTCAAGCTGTCGGCCGCGTTCACGATCTCGAAGTTGATCGAGGCCAGCCCGCCGCCGATGCCGGCGAAGAAGCCCGCGATGATGAACGCGAAGTAGCGCACGCGCTGCGTGTTGTAGCCGATGAATTCGACCCGCTCCGGGTTGTCGCGCACCGCGTTCAGCATGCGGCCGAGCGGCGTGCCGGTGAAGGCATACATGAGCGCGGTGCAGACGAAGCAGTACGCTGCGATCAGGTAGTACACCTGGATCTGCGAGCCGAAGTTGAAGCCGAAGAAAGTCGGGCCGTACACGCGGTCGGTGGTGATGCCACCCTCGCCGCCGAAGAAGCTCGGGAACATCAGCGCCATCGAGGCCACCAGCTCGCCGATGCCCATGGTGATCATCGCGAAGGTAGTGCCCGATTTCTTGGTGGTCACGAAGCCCAGCAAGATTGCGAAGAACATGCCGGCCAGGCCCCCCACCAGCGGAATGAGCACCAGCGGAATCTGCATGCCGCCCTTGCTGCCCATGTTCATCGCATGGATCGCGAGGAACGAGCCCAGGCCGACGTACACCGCATGGCCGAAGCTCAGCATGCCGCCCTGCCCCAGGAGGATGTTGTAGCTCAGGCAGATGATGATGAGATAGCCCATCTGCGAGAGCATCGTGAGCGCCAGGCTGCTCTTGAACAGCAGCGGCGAAATGATCAGCACGACGGCAAACAGCGTCCAGATCAGGTAGCGCCCGATGTTCCAGGGCTTGAAGCGGTAGTACTGTGTGGTTGCAGTGGTCATGGGGTCAGTCCTCCCGGGTTCCAAGAAGACCCTTGGGCCGGAAGATGAGGATCAGCACCAGGAACAGGTACGGCAGGATCGGCGCGACCTGCGAGATCGTGAGCTTGAGCAGCTCGTAGCCGAAGGTCTGGTCGGTCACCGTCATGCCGATGGCGCGCAGGCCCGTGGCCAGCGACTGGTCCATGGCGACCGCGAAGGTCTGGATGATGCCGATCAGGAGCGACGCGAGGAACGCGCCGGCCAGCGATCCCATGCCGCCGACCACCACCACCACGAAGATGATCGAGCCGACCGAGGCCGCCATCGCGGGCTCGGTAACGTACGTGTTGCCGCCGACCACGCCCGCGAGACCCGCGAGCGCAGCGCCGCCGCCGAACACCAGCATGAACACGCGCGGCACGTTGTGGCCCAGCGCCTCGACCATGTCGGGGTGCTTGAGCGCCGCCTGGATGACCAGGCCGATGCGCGTGCGCGTGAGCAACAGCCACACCGAGATGAGCATCAGCACCGCCACCAGCATGATGAAGGAGCGCGACTTCGGAAACTGCGTGCCGTAGAGCGAGAACAGCGGGCCCTGCAGTTGCGTCGGTAGGCCGTAGGGCACGGTGGAGCGGCCCCAGGCCAGCTGCACCAGTTCGAGGATGAGGTACGACAGGCCGAAGGTCACCAGCAGTTCGGGCACGTGGCCGAACTTGTGGACCCGGCGCAGGCTGTAGCGCTCGAACGCGGCGCCCAGCAGGCCCACCAGCAGCGGCGCAATGAACAACGCCGGCCAGAAGCCGATGATGTTCGACAGCGTGTACGCAATGTAGGCGCCGAGCATGTAGAAGCTGGCGTGCGCGAAGTTGAGCACGCCCATCATGCTGAAGATCAGCGTAAGGCCAGAGCTCAGCATGAACAACAGCAGGCCGTAGCTGACGCCGTTGAGCAGCGAGATGACGAAGAATTCGACGTTCATCGGTCTTTCGGATGCGTGAAAAAGAAAGAGGCCCGAGTGTTGAAGTCGGGCCTCGACCGGTCAGGCGAAGGCGACGGTCAGGAAGCCGCGGCGCCGGGTCGCTTCATCTGGCACGTCGTCGGGGTGCTCGAGACGTAGGGCTCGTAGTACTTCACCGGAGCCAGCGTGTAGCCGGTGTTTTCCGGGCTGTACGGGTTCTTGGCGTCGGCCTTCTGCCAGCGCGTGATCCACAGGCCTTGCTGCAGCTGGTGGTCGGCCTTGCGCATCTCGACGTCGCCGTTGAAGCTCTTGAACTTCATGCCTTCCATCGCGGCCGCGACCTTCACAGGCTCGGTCGACTTGGTGCGCACGAAGGCTTCGCTCAGCATCGCGTACACCGTGTAGATGTCGGTGGTGTACAGGTCGTCGTTGAACTTCTTCTTGAACTCGTTCATCAGCGGCTGCACCGGGCCCGGTGCGTTGTAGTGGCTGTAGCCCACCTGGTAGACCTTGCCGTCCGAGGCCGCGCCCATGGCGGTCGGCGTGCCGTTGGTCACGGCGTAGTAGGTGTAGAACTTGACGTTCAGGCCCGCGTCGTTGGCCGACTTGATGAGGAGCGCCAGGTCGGAACCCCAGTTGCCGGTGATGACCGTGTCGGCGCCCGAGGCCTTGATCTTGGCGATGTACGGTGCGAAGTCGCGCACCTGGGCGAGCGGGTGCAGGTCATCGCCGACGATTTCCACGTCAGGGCGCTTGGCCTTCAGGTTGTCCTTGGCGAACTTGGAGACCTGCTGGCCGTGCGAATAGTTCTGGTTGATCAGGTAGACCTTCTTGATGTCGGTCTGGTCCTTCATGAAGGTGGTCAGCGCTTCCATCTTCATCGAGGTGTCGGCATCGAGGCGGAAGTGCCAGTAGCTGCACTTGCTGTTGGTGAGGTCGGGATCGACCGCCGCGTAGTTGATGTAGAGCACTTCCTTGCCCGGGTTGCGGGCGTTGTGCTTTTCGAGCGCATCGATGATGGCGAGCGCGGGGCCCGAGCCGTTGCCCTGCACCACGTAGCGCGCGCCCTGGTCCATGGCCGAGCGCAGTGCGCTGGTGGTTTCCTGCGGGCTCAGCTTGTTGTCGATGCCGATGACTTCGAACTTCACGCCGGCCACATTCTTCTTGTTGAATTCTTCGGCCAGGAACTGGAAGGTCTTGAGCTGGTTCGTGCCCACCGCGGCCATCAGGCCCGAGAGCGGGTCGAGCCATGCGATCTTGACGGTTTCACCCTTCTGGGCCAGAGCACCGGTGGCACTCGCGGCAAGGATGGCTGCGGTAGCGATTTTCAGAGCGAACTTCACGATCTATTTCTCCTGGTCAAACCGAATCAAAAAGCCTTGCACGAGCGTACAAGCGTTCGCAGCCCCTCCCCTCAGGGAATGCCCGTAAGGGGGTGGCCGAGAAGGCCGGTTTCTATCGCGCAGGCGACAGCGCATTTCTCCAATTTCTACCCACCGGTAGGTCATTGCTACCGTTGAGTAGGAAATGCGTTCACAAAGACGCCTAGGGGCGCTTCATCTGGCAGGTCGTGGGCGTGCTCGCCACATACGACTCGTAGTACTTCACGGGGACGTTGGTGTAGCCGGTGTTCTCGGCGTCGTAGGGGTACTTGGCGCTCGCCTTCTCCCAGCGCGAGATGTAGAGACCCTGCTGCAACTGGTGGTCGGCCTTGCGCATCTCGACCTCGCCATTGAAGCTCTTGATCTTCATGCCCTCCAGCGCCGCCGCGACCTTGACCGGATCGGTCGACTTGGTCTGCACGAAAGCGGCATCGAGCAACGCGAACGTGTGATAGATCGACGACTGCGTGAGGTCGTCGTTCATCTTCTTCTTGTAGCCGGCGAGCAGCTTCTGGATCTCGCCGCCCATGTTGTAGTGGGCATAGGCCACCGTGTAGACCTTGCCGGCCGAGGTGGCGCCCATGGCCGTGGGCGTGCCGGCGCCCGGCGCGTAGTAGGTGAGGAACTTGACGTCCAGCCCCGAGTCGTTCGCCGCCTTGATGAGCAGCGACAGGTCGGAGCCCCAGTTGCCGGTGATGACCGTGTCCGCGCCCGAGGCCTTGATCTTGGCGATGTACGGTGCGAAGTCGCGCACCTGGGCGAGCGGATGCAGGTCGTCGCCCACGATCTGGATGTCGGGGCGCTTGACCTTCAGGTCTTCCTTGGCGTACTTGGACACCTGCACGCCGTGCGCGTAGTTCTGCCCGAGGATGTAGACCTTCTTGATGTCGGTCTGATCCTTCATCCAGGTGGTGAGCGCCTCCATCTTCATGGAGGTGTCAGCGTCCAGGCGGAAGTGCCAATAGCTGCACTTGCTGTTGGTGAGGTCGGGGTCGACTGCCGCGTAGTTCAGGTAGAGCAGTTCCTTGCCCGGATTGCGCGCGTTGTTCTTCTCGATGGCGTCGATGATCGCGAGCGCCGGGCCCGAGCCGTTGCCCTGGGTGATGTAGCGCGCGCCCTGGTCCTGCGCCGAGCGCAGCGCGGCGGTGGTTTCCTGCGGGCTCAGCTTGTTGTCGATGGCGATGATCTCGAACTTCACGCCCGACGCGTTCTTCTTGTTGAACTCCTCGGCCAGGAACTGCGTGGTCTTGAGCTGGTTCGTTCCCACCGCGGCCATCAGGCCCGACAGCGGATCGAGCCAGGCGATCTTGACCGTCTCGCCCTTCTGGGCGAAGGCGGCGGTCATGCTCACCAACATGGCACAGGCAGCGACTGACTTGAGAGCAAATTGCATGAAGAGTCTCCTGGATGAAAGGCGGGGTGAAGCGGGATGCCAGCGTACAAGTGCCCCTTTTTTCTACGCACAGGGATTGCCCGGAAGGAAGCCCGCCGAAGCGGTCTTCCTATCGCCTGCGCGACAGTGCGGGCGGGCTTCCCTGCGTATTCAGAGCGTCGGCAGCTTGTAGTCCTTGAGCAGTTCGCGCAGCTTGGTCTTCAGGATCTTTCCGGTGGCGCCGATCGGAATGGCCTCCACGAAGACCACGTCGTCGGGGATCTGCCACTTGGCGGTCTTGCCCTCGTAGAACTTCAGGAGCTCGTCGCGCGCGACTTCGGCACCGGGCTTCTTCACGACAGCGATGATCGGCCGCTCGTCCCACTTCGGATGGAACACGCCGATGCAGGCGGCCATCGCCACGGCCGGGTGCGCGACGGCGATGTTCTCGATCTCGATGGAGCTGATCCACTCGCCGCCGGACTTGATCACGTCCTTGCTGCGGTCGGTGATCTGCAAATAGCCCTCGGCGTCGATGGTGGCGACGTCGCCGGTGGGAAACCAGCCGCGGCCCTGCGCGTCAGGAATCAACGGATCCCCGCCCTCGCCTTTGAAGTATTCCTTCACGATCCAGGGGCCCTTGACCAGCAGGTCGCCGTAGGCCTTGCCGTCCCAGGGCAGCTCGTTGCCGTCGCCGTCGACGATCTTCATGTCGACGCCGAAGATCGCGCGGCCCTGCTTCATGCGGATCTGCAACCGCGCCTCGGGCGACAGCGACTCGTGCTTGTTCTTGAGCGTGCAGAGCGTGCCCAGCGGGCTCATCTCGGTCATGCCCCAGGCGTGCAGCACCTCGACGTTGAACTTCTCCTGGAACGCCGTGATCATGGCCGGCGGGCAGGCCGAGCCGCCGATGACGGTGCGATTGAGCTTGCTGAACTTCAGGTCGCCGGCCTGCATGTGGCCGAGCATCATCTGCCACACGGTGGGCACGCCGGCCGCGAAGGTCACGCCTTCGGATTCGATCAGCTCGAACACCGACTTGCCATCGAGCGCCGGGCCGGGGAACACGAGCTTGCAGCCCACGAGAGCGGCCGAGTACGGAATGCCCCAGGCGTTGACGTGGAACATCGGCACCACCGGCAGGACGGAGTCGCGCGCCGACAGGCGCATGACGTCGGGCAAGGCCGCGGCGTAGGCGTGCAGCATGGTGGAGCGGTGGCTGTAGAGCGCGGCCTTGGGGTTGCCCGTGGTGCCGCTCGTGTAGCACATGCTCGAGGCCGAGTTCTCGTCGAAGCTGGGCCATTCGTATTCGTTCGACTGCGCGCCCATCCAGCTTTCGTAGCTCACCAGGTTGGGGATGCCGCTGTCGGCCGGCAGCTTGTCGGCATCACACAGTGCAATCCATTTCCGGATCGTGGGGCACTTGGCGTGCACCGCCTGCACCAGCGGCAGGAAGGTGAGGTCGAAGCACAGGATCTGGTCTTCGGCGTGGTTGGCGATCCAGGCGATCTGGTCGGGGTGCAGGCGCGGGTTGATGGTGTGCAGCACACGGCCGCTGCCGCTCACGCCGTAGTAAAGCTCCAGGTGCCGGTAACCGTTCCAGGCCAGCGTGGCGATGCGGTCGCTGAAGAGCAGCTGCTCCCCGTCGAGCGCATTGGCCACCTGCCGGGCACGCGATGCGATTCCACCCCATGTGGTGCGGTGAATATCGCCTTCGACCCGGCGCGAGACGATCTCGCCATCGCCGTTGTGGCGCTCGACGAACTCGATCAGCGACGAGATCAAAAGCGGTTGGTCTTGCATCAAACCCAGCATCTACAGGCTCCTTCTTTCAACAAAATTCAATGGTTTCTCGGACTGCGGTCATTCACGCAATTTATGTGCGTTCGCACAATGACAGAAACCCGCAGTCCGCGGACGCCGATCTGTCGTCCGGACGACAGCCCGCGCCGCTGGCGCATGCTGTGTTCAGGGCGCGCTGTTCTGCAGCTGCGTCTTGCTGGCGTCGAGCACGATCTTGCGCGGCCAGTTGGGCCAGGTCACGCCCAGGCCCGAATGGTTCGGGTCGCCAGTGCGCGCGAACGCCGAGAGGCTGCCCACCATTGCATCCGACAGCGCCTCCCGTCCCGGCCGGTTCGCCTCGCCAAAGGAGAACGAGAAGATGCCGGTGCCGAAGTTGTGGAACATGAACGCCGTGTCCAGCCCGTGCGTGGCGCCATAGACGGTGTTGAACGGCGCCACCTGCTGGCTCCAGTCGAAGCGGTAGTACCAGGTCTTGGTCGGCAGGTACTTGGCCACCGCGTCGATCTGCGGGGGCAGGATGTTGAGGAAGGTCACGTTGGTCACGTAGTCCGTCGTCGCCTTCCAGCCGGTCAGCGGCTTGTCTACCGGCAGGAAGGGCGCGTTGATCAGGTCGGCCTCGGTGAGCGTCACGGGCGCGTCGGGGTTGAAGTTGTATTGCAGGCCGAATCGGGCGTAGTCGTTGGGCTTGAAGCCCCCGAACAGGCCGCCGAACAGCGTGCCTTCGTCACGGGTGTTGCCGATCAGCATCGGCACCTTGTTGAACCTGCCGGCATCCACCTCGGCGAGCGAGTTCACCGGCAGGATCGTGCCGTCCTCGATCGGCGCCGGCGCGTTGCCCAGCGGCGGGTTCGCAAGCAAGTTGCCCGGCTTCGCGGCCTCGAGCACGATGGTCAGCAGCCGGTCCGCCGGCAGGCTGCGCAGGTAGGCCGCGATCTGTGCATCGGTCTGCGAGGCCACCCAGGCATCGGCCGTCGGGGTGTCGGTGGCCTTGCCGTCGGCGATGGCGATCGCGTTGAGCAGCTTTTTCGAATAGGTCTGGGCGGTGGCGCGCGAGGCGAAGGCGATCCCGCCGCTCAGCGGCACCGCCTTGTGCAGCAGCCCGGCCGATGCACTTGAGACGACCAGCCCCCAGGTGTTGACCGCGCCCGCCGACTGCCCCATCACCGTGACGTTGCTGGCATCGCCACCGAAGGCGCCGATGTTGGCCTGGACGAACTTCAGGGCCTGCATCTGGTCGAGCAGCGCGAAGTTGCCCGAGTCGTTCTTCGCTTCGCCGCTCTTCAACTGCGGCAGGTCGAGCCAGCCGAGCACGCCCACGCGGTAGTTGATCGTCACGACGACGGCATTGCCGCGCTTGGCGAGCTGCGCGCCGTCATAGCCCGGATCGGCCGTGTAGCCCGAGATGTTGCTGCCGCCATAGATGTAGACGATCACCGGCAGCTTGGCGGTGTCGCCGGCCGGGCGCCAGATATTGAGCGTCAGGCAGTCCTCGTCGCCCACCGGCTTGCCGAAGCCTTCGCGCACGGCCAGTCCGAAGGGCGCGTCGTTGGGTGCGGGGCTGAAATAGCGTCCGCCCTGGGCGCAACCATGGCCGAACTTGCTCGCCGCGCGCACGCCTTCCCAGGGCTTGGGATCGGCGGGCGGCGCCCAGCGCAGGCTGCCGACGGGCGCCTGGGCGAACGGAACACCCTTCCAGGAATACGTGCCGGTGGCGGCGCTGTCGTCCACGCCTTCGATCTTGCCGGCGGTGGTCTGGCGCACCATGGGGCCGTCGACGGCCGCGGGCGGCGCAGCCGGTGGCCCCACGGGAACGATCGGTGTGAAGGAAAAACCGGAGTCCGAGCCGCCGCCGCAGGCGGAGAGCGCGATGCAGGCCGCGACCGCCATGGCTCGCGCCACCGGTCTCGCCGCCGTTTGTCGGGTTATGCCCTGGCTTTCCGTTGTCTCTGCTGTATTCATTGTTTGTCTCCACACCGGGTTAATCGGAATTCCTGCGTCGGTGTCCGGCGGCCATACTCCGGCCGACCGGACCCGCCAGAAAATTCTAGGAACGGACCGCGTTTCCCCCGCTATCGCAAGCGAGCCAATTCAATGACTTCAGGAGCCTCCATGCCGCATGCCCAGCGCCGACCGCAACGCCGGCCGGACGGCACCCAGCAGCCGGAACTGCGGACCAGCTCGGCCGCCTGGCTCGAAGGCGTGCTCTCGATGTTCGAGGCCGAAGGGCTGGACGTGCCCTCGCTGCTGCGCGAAGCCGGCTTCGACCCCGATTCGCTGCACCGCCAGAACGCACGCGTGCCCGTCGACGAGATCTCCGTGCTCTGGCAACTGGCCGTGGCGCGCGCCGGCAAGCCCACGCTGGGCCTGCACCGCGACCTGGCCGCCACGCACAGCAAGCTGGGCACCGTCGGCCACGCGATGTCGTGCAGCGCCGACCTGGGTGCGGCGCTCACCCGGCTCACCCGCTACATGGCCGTGATCTCGGACGCGACCGCTTTCTCGATGCAGCCCGAGACGCGCGGCACCTGGATGGTGATGGAGCACACCGGCGGCAGCCTGCCGATTCCGCGCCAGCGCGTCGAATACGCGCTCCTGACCGTGTTCATGCAGTGCCAGTGGCTCACGCGGCGCGAGCTGCAGCCGCTGGCCATGGAGTTCGTCTACCCGCCGCCGGCCGACGACCGGCTGCACCGGGAGGCCTTCGGTTGCCCGATCCGCTACAACGCGCCCGCCAACCGCCTCTTGCTGTCGGCCGCCGACATAGCCATGCCGCTGCCCACCCACCACCCCACGCTCGGCGAGATGCAGGAGCACTTGCTCGACGACCAGCTCAACCTGCTGGGCCAGACCACCACCAGCAGCCTGGTGTGCGCCGAGATCGCGCGCCGGCTGCCGCATGGCGAGCCGCGCCGGCAGGACGTGGCCGCGGGCCTGGGCCTCGCGGAGCGCACGCTGCAGCGGCGGTTGCAGGAGGAGTCGGTGTCGTTCCAGTCGCTGCTCGACCGCACCCGCCGCGAGCTCGCGCAGCAGTACCTGGCGGAAGACCGGCACACGCTCACCGACGTGGCGGACATGCTCGGCTTCGTCGACAGCAGCAACTTCTTTAGGGCCTGCAAGCGCTGGTTCGGCCTGCCGCCCGCGCAGTACCGGGCGCGGATCTGGGATACGCCAGCGCTGGCCCACTGAGCCACGGCTGGCGCCGATGGCCCGCGCGGCAAGGGGTTACGCCCGGTGCCGGACAATCCGGGCATGAGCCTGCTTGCTGAAGACACGGACGTCGCGGACCTGGGATTGCGCTGGAAACCCGGTTTCGCGGCCCTCGGACCCGCCTTTCTCACCCACCTGCGTCCAACGCCTCTGCCCGACCCGTACTGGGTGGGCCACAGCGAATCGGTCGCTCGCGAGCTGGGCCTGCCGCCCGACTGGCGGCAATCGGACACCACGCTCGCGGCGCTGACCGGCAGCCTGCCGGTCGCCGGCACCAATCCCTTCGCCACGGTCTACAGCGGGCACCAGTTCGGCGTGTGGGCCGGCCAGCTCGGCGATGGACGGGCGATCATGCTCGGCGAAACCGACGGCGGGCTCGAAGTGCAGTTCAAGGGCGCGGGGCGCACGCCCTACTCGCGCGGCGGCGACGGCCGCGCGGTGCTTCGCTCCAGCATCCGCGAATTTCTCTGCAGCGAGGCCATGCACGGCCTCGGCATCCCGACCACCCGTGCACTCTGCGTGACCGGCTCCGACGCCCGCGTGTTCCGCGAAGAACCCGAGAGCGCCGCGGTCGTGACCCGCGTGGCGCCGAGCTTCATCCGCTTCGGCCATTTCGAGCACTTCGCGGCCAACCAGCGAGAAGACGAGCTGCGCGCGCTGGCCGACTACGTCATCGACCGCTACTACCCCGCCTGCCGCACCACCGAGCGCTTCAACGGCAATGGGTATGCCGCCTTCCTCGAAGCCGTGAGCGAGCGCACCGCCGCCCTGCTCGCCCAATGGCAGGCCGTGGGCTTCTGCCACGGGGTGATGAACACCGACAACATGAGCATCCTCGGGCTCACCATCGACTACGGGCCGTTCCAATTCCTCGACGGCTTCGATCCGCGCCACATCTGCAACCACAGCGACACCAGCGGGCGCTACGCCTTCAACCAGCAGCCGAACGTGGCGTACTGGAACCTCTTTTGCCTCGCGCAAGCGCTGCTGCCGCTGATCGGCGACCAGGAAATCGCGGTCGCCGCGCTGGAGTCGTACAAGACGGTGTTCCCGAACGCATTCGAAGCCCGCATGCGCGCCAAGCTCGGCCTGGCTGACGCAGCCGATGGCGACCGCGCATTGATCGAAGGCGTGCTCAAGCTGCTGGCCGCAGGCAAGGTCGACTACACGATCTTCTGGCGTCGACTTTCGCACTACATGGCCGACGGCAACGCCGAGCCGGTGCGCGATCTGTTCCTCGACCGCGAGGCTTTCGATGCCTGGCTGCTAGCCTTTTCGGAGCGCCATGCGACGGCTGGGCGCGCACAGGCCGCCGACCTGATGCTCAGGACGAACCCGAAGTTCGTGCTGCGGAACCACCTCGGACAGCAGTCCATCGAAGCAAGTCAGCAAAAGGACCACTCGGGTGTGGCAACCTTGCTTGCGCTGCTCCAAACCCCATTTGAAGAACATCCCGGCGCCGACGCGTATGCCGGCTTCCCGCCCGACTGGGCCTCCACGATTGAAATCAGCTGCTCATCATGACCACTCCTGTTGAAAAAACCGACGCCGAATGGAAGGCCCTGCTCGCTGAAAAAGGGGCCGAGCCGGCCGCCTTCGAGGTGACCCGCCACGCCGCCACCGAGCGCCCCTTCACCGGCAAGTACGAAGCGCACTGGGACGACGGCACCTACCACTGCGTGTGCTGCGGCGCCAAGCTGTTCGAGTCGGGCACCAAGTTCGACGCCGGCTGCGGCTGGCCGAGCTTCTCGGAAGAAGCGGTGCCCGGCGCCATCAGGAACATCGTCGACCGTTCGCATGGCATGGTGCGCACCGAGAATGTCTGCGCCAATTGCGGCGCCCACCTGGGACACGTGTTCCCCGACGGCCCCACTGAAACGGGTCTGCGCTACTGCATGAACTCGGCGTCGCTCGACTTCCAGAAAAAATGAAACTGATCCTCGACTTCTTCCCGATCCTGCTGTTCTTCGGCGCCTACAAGCTCGCCGACATCTACACCGCCACCGGCGTGCTGATGGCCGCCACCGTGGTGCAGATGGCCGTCATCTATGCGATGGAGCGCAAGCTCCAGACGATGCAGAAGGCCACGCTGGTGCTGATCCTTCTCTTCGGCACGCTCACGCTGGTGCTGCACGACGACCGCTTCATCAAGTGGAAGCCCACCGTGCTCTACGGGGCGATGGCGATCGCGCTGGCCGTGGCGCTCTGGGCGCTGAAGAAGAATTTCCTGAAGATGCTGCTGGGCTCGCAACTGGAGCTGCCCGACCGCATCTGGGGCCGGCTGAACGTCGCGTGGATCGGCTACTGCCTCTTCATGGCGCTCATCAACGGCTACGTGGCGGCCTACTTCACGACCGAGGCCTGGGTCAACTTCAAGCTCTGGGGCTATGTGTTCCCGATCGTCTTCCTGGTGGCGCAGGGCCTGTACATCGCGCCGCACCTGAAAGAAGACAAGCCGACCGCATGACGACGAGCACCACCACCATTCCCCTGCCGACCGTGGCCGCGCTCGAACATGCGCTGCGCGAGGCGCTGGCCCCCACGCAGCTCGAAGTGATCGACGAGAGCGCCGCGCACGCGGGCCACACGGGTGCCAATGCGGAGGGCTACGGCACCCATTTCCGAGTGCGCATCGCCTCCCCGAAGTTCGACGGGAAGCCTCGCGTGGCGCGACATCGCCTTGTGTATGATGCCCTCCAGGTTTTTATTGCACAGGGTCTGCACGCCATAGCCATCGAGGTGCTCTGAGTCGTCCGTACTGGTTGTACGGGGTTGCACACGGTCTTCGCCGCGATGCCCCAGCCCTCTTTCCTTCCCCCTTTTGTTCGTCTCTCTCCGCTTTCCTTCACGCGCCTTTTCCTACACGCGCATTTCCTCTCCAGCCTGATATTCATTCCATGAAAAAACACATCTTGCAGGCCGTAGCGGCCGCAGCGCTGATCGGTGCCATTCCCCTGTCGGCACTGGCGCAGAACGCAGCCATCGTGAACGGCAAGCCGGTGCCCAAGGCCCGCATGGACGTCCTGGCGCAGCAACTGGCCGCCGCAGGCCGTCCCGTGACGCCGGAAATGCAGAACCAGCTGCGCGACGAAATCGTGGCCCGTGAAGTGTTCATGCAGGAAGCGCAGAAGCAAGGCCTGGACGCCAGCGACGACTACAAGAACCAGCTCGAACTCGCCCGCCAGGCCATCCTGATCCGCGCGCTGTTCGACAACTACCGCAAGACCAACCCGGTCTCGGACGCCGACGTGAAGGCCGAATACGACAAGTTCGTCGCGGCCAACGGCGGCAAGGAATACAAGGCCCGTCACATCCTGGTGGAGACCGAAGACCAGGCCAAGAAGATCATGGCCGACCTGAAGAAGGGCGCCAAGTTCGAAGACATCGCCAAGAAGCAGAGCAAGGACCCGGGATCGGGCGCCAACGGCGGCGACCTCGACTGGGCCAACCCCGCGAGCTTCGTGCCCGAGTTCTCGGAAGCGATGATCAAACTCAAGAAGGGCGAGACCACCCCGGCACCCGTCAAGACGCAGTTCGGCTACCACATCATCCGCGTGGACGACATCCGCCAGGCCCAACTGCCGAAGCTGGAAGAAGTGAAGCCGCAGGTCACGCAGCAACTGCAGCAGCAGCGTCTGCAAAAGTACCAGGAAGAACTGCGCGCGAAGGCGAAGGTCGAGTAAGCGGCGCGCCCTGCCCGCCTCCTTATGAAAACGGCCTTCGGGCCGTTTTTCTTTGGGTCAGCGCAGGTACTCGCCGGCGGCCTCGGGTTGAAACTGCAGCGCGGCCACGCGCGCCGAGCCGTGCACGCCGGCCGGCGTGGTCCATTCCACCACCTGCCCTACGCGCGCGCCCAGCAGGCTCGCGCCCACCGGCGACATCACCGAGACCTCGCCCTCGGAAGGCTTGGCATCGCGCGGATAGCACAGCGTGATCGCGTAACGCTCGCCGCTCGCGGGATCCTCGAGCTCGACGCGTGAGTTCATCGTGACGAGGTCGGGCGATGCGTCCTGCGGCGCCACGACCTCGCTGCAGTCGAGCATCTCCTCGAGTGCCTGCGCGAGCGGATCGGCCGCGCCGCGTGTCTGCAGCGCATGCGCGGCGAGTTTGTGCAGGCGTGCGTGGTCGAGCTGGGTGAGGGTTCGTTCGAGTCGCGTGAACGAGGCGATGGGGTGCATGAGTCGCTCCTGATGAAGTGAAGGCGTGTCGCCGGCGCCATCGAGGGGGCCGGGTATGGCGGACGCGCCAGCGCGGGCTTGAAGGAGGCCCGGCGATCAGGAGGTGCGCGAAAAAGAAATGGGAGGAGGAAGGATCGCCGGGCTCAGAGATGCCAGGGCGATCGGCGCTTGAGCGCCGTCATCCGCGCCGCGCGGCGCCGGCCACGCGCGAGCGCGCCCGGCAAAGCCGGCGCGGTCAGTGTGGAAGCGAAAGTGCACGACATGCGGACGAGTCTACCGGGCCCGTTGCGGGCACGGTCATCAAAAGCCCCACCGGCTTTGCCGGATTGGGGCCGTCGCCATCGGAGGTCAGCCCACCCAGCGACGCGCGTTGCGCCAGATCTGCATCCAGGGGCTGAGGTCGCTCCGGTCGCCCGGCGTCCAGCTCATCTGGATGTTGCGGAACACGCGCTCCGGGTGCGGCATCACGGCGGTGAAGCGGCCATCGGGCGTGGTCACCGAGGTCAGGCCGCCGGCGCTGCCGTTCGGGTTGAACGGGTACTGCTCGGTGGCCTTGCCGTGGTTGTCCACGAAGCGCATCGCCGCAATCGCCTTGGCAGCGTCGCCGCGGTGCTTGAAATTGGCGTAGCCCTCGCCGTGCGCCACCGCGATCGGCAGGCGGCTGCCGGCCATGCCCGCAAAGAAGAGACTCGGCGATTCGAGCACCTCGACCATCGACAGGCGCGCCTCGAAGCGTTCGCTCTGGTTGGTGGTGAAGCGCGGCCAGGCTTCGGCACCGGGAATGATGTCGGCCAGCTCGGCGAACATCTGGCAGCCGTTGCACACGCCCAGGCCGAAAGTGTCTTCGCGGCCGAAGAAGGCCTTGAACTGCTCGGCCAGCTTCGGGTTGAAGGTGATGCTGCGCGCCCAGCCGATGCCTGCGCCCAGCGTGTCGCCATAGCTGAAGCCGCCGCAGGCGACCACGCCCTTGAAGTTGGCGAGGTCCGCCCTGCCCGTCTGCAGGTCGGTCATGTGGACGTCGTAGGCCTCGAAGCCGGCCTCGGTGAAGGCATAAGCCATCTCGACATGCGAGTTCACGCCTTGCTCGCGCAGGATCGCGACCTTGGGGCGCGATTGCAGGATGGCGGGGGCCGCAGGCTGCGCGTTCGGCAGGAACACATGCATGCCGGGGTCCGAAGGCTCGCCGGCTGAGGCGTGTTCGGCATCGGCGCAGGCCGGGTTGTCGCGCTCGCGGGCGACCTTCCAGCTGACCGAGTCCCACACCTGGTGCAGGTCGTGCAGCGATGCGCTGAACACCGACTTGGCATCGCGCCAGACTTCGAGCTTGCCCTTGCCCGCGTCCATGGTGGAACTGGCCGGTCGCGTCTTGCCGACGAAATGGCTGTGGGCGCTGAGGCCATGGGCGCGCAGCACCTGCATCACGTCGTTGCGCTCGGCGGTGCGCACCTGCAGCACCATGCCGAGCTCCTCGTTGAACAGCGCCTTGAGCGTGAGCTCCTCGCGCCGCGCGCTGACCTGCTGCGCCCAGTTCTTGGCGTCGCCGGTTTCCATGCGGCTGTCGGAGATGCCGTCGCCTTCGGTGACGAGCATGTCGACGTTCAGCGCCACGCCGACGTGGCCGGCGAAGGCCATTTCGCAGGCGGTGGCGAACAGGCCGCCATCGCTGCGGTCGTGCATCGCAAGGATCTTGCCGTCGGCGCGCAGGGCGTTCACTGCGTTGACCAGCGCCACGAGCTGCGCCGGGTCGTCCAGGTCGGGCACCGTGTCGCCGCTCTGGCCGAGCGTCTGCGAGAGGATGCTGCCGGCCATGCGGTGCTGACCACGGCCCAGGTCGATCAGCACGAGCGTGGTGTCGGGTTCTTCTGCATCGAGCTGCGGCGTGAGGGTGCCGCGCACGTCGGCCAGCGAAGCGAAAGCGGTGACGATCAGGCTGACGGGCGAGGTGACCTTCTTGGCTTCGTCGCCGTCCTGCCACTGCGTGCGCATCGACAGCGAATCCTTGCCGACCGGAATAGACACGCCCAGCGCCGGGCACAGCTCCAGGCCCACGGCCTTGACGGTTTCGTACAGCGCGGCGTCTTCGCCGGGTTCGCCGCAGGCCGCCATCCAGTTGGCCGACAGCTTGACGCGCGAGAGTTCGATCGGCGCGGCCAGCAGGTTGGTGATGGCCTCGGCGACGGCCATGCGGCCCGAGGCCGGCGCGTCGAGCGCGGCCAGCGGCGTGCGCTCGCCCATGCTCATCGCCTCGCCGGCAAAGCCCTTGTAGTCGGCCAGCGTCACGGCGCAATCGGCCACGGGCACCTGCCACGGGCCGACCATCTGGTCGCGGTGGCTGAGGCCGCCCACGGTGCGGTCGCCGATGGTGATGAGGAAGCGCTTGGACGCCACGGTCGGGTGCGCGAGCACGTCGATGGCGGCCTTCTGCAGGTCCACGCCCGTGAGGTCGAGCGGCTTGAAGGTGCGGGCAACGGTCTTCACGTCGCGGTGCATCTTGGGCGGCTTGCCGAGCAGCACGTCCATCGGCATGTCGACCGGCTGCACGGCTGCGCCTTCATCGGCCACCAGCAGCTGGCGCTCTTCGGTCGCCACGCCGACCACCGAGAACGGGCAGCGCTCGCGCTCGCAGAAGGCCTTGAACTGTTCGAGCGATTCGGGCGCGATGGCCAGCACGTAGCGCTCCTGGCTTTCGTTGCACCAGATTTCCTTGGGCGCCATGCCCGACTCTTCGAGCGGCACCGCGCGCAGGTCGAAGCGCGCGCCGCGGCCGGCGTCGTTGGTCAGCTCGGGGAAGGCGTTGCTTAGGCCGCCCGCGCCCACGTCGTGGATCGCGAGGATCGGGTTGGCCGCGCCCTGCTGCCAGCAGTGGTTGATGACCTCCTGTGCGCGGCGCTCGATTTCGGGGTTGCCGCGCTGCACCGAGTCGAAGTCGAGCTCGGCCGCGTTGGCGCCGGTAGCCATCGAACTCGCGGCGCTGCCGCCCATGCCGATGCGCATGCCGGGGCCGCCGAGCTGGATCAGCAGCGAGCCGGCGGGGAACTGGATCTTCTTGGTCTGCGTGGCGTCGATGCTGCCGAGGCCGCCCGCGATCATGATGGGCTTGTGGTAGCCGCGATGCACGGTGTCGAGGTCGCTCGTCACCGCCTGTTCGTATTCGCGGAAGTAGCCCAGCAGGTTGGGCCGGCCGAATTCGTTGTTGAACGCGGCGCCGCCCAGCGGGCCCTCGGTCATGATCTGCAGCGGGCTGGCGATGTGCTCGGGCTTGCCGTAGTGACCATCCTCGGGCCAGAGCTTGGAGACGGTGAAGCCGGTCAGGCCCGCCTTGGGCTTGGAGCCGCGGCCGGTGGCGCCTTCGTCACGGATCTCTCCGCCCGCGCCGGTCGAGGCGCCGGGGAACGGCGAAATGGCAGTCGGGTGGTTGTGCGTCTCGACCTTCATCAGCACGTGGCTCAGGGCGCTATCTTTTTGATAGCTCTGCGAGCCATGGGCCGGAATGAATCGCTCGATGGTCGCGCCTTCCATCACCGAGGCGTTGTCCGCATAGGCGATCACCGTGTGCTGCGAGTTCTGCTTCTCGGTGTGGCGGATCATCGAGAACAGGCTCTGCGGCTGCGCCTTGCCGTCGATGGTGAACTGGGCGTTGAAGATCTTGTGGCGGCAATGCTCGCTGTTGGCCTGCGCGAACATCATCAGTTCGACGTCGCTGGGGTTGCGGCCGAGGCGCGTGAAGGCTTCGACGAGGTAGTCGATCTCGTCCTCCGCCAGCGCCAGGCCGAAGCCGGTGTTGGCCGCCACCAGGGCCTCGCGGCCACCCGTCTGCACATCGACCTGCGCCATCGGCTGGGCCGGTAGTTCGCTGAACAGGCTGGCCGCCTGTTCGACGGTGGCGAGCACCGATTCGGTCATGCGGTCGTGCAGCGGACCGGCCACGGCAGCGAGCGTGTCGCCCTCGATGACGGGCGCCTTGCCGATCAGCGGCGACTTGAGCTTCAGGTGGTATTGCGTGACGCGCTCGACCCGGCGCAGCGCCAGCCCGCAGTTGTGGGCGATGTCGGTGGCCTTGGAGGCCCAGGGCGACACGGTGCCGAGGCGCGGCGTGACGACCACCGAGGTGCCCGCCTTGGCCGGTGCCTCGAAGGGCTCGCCGTAGGTCAGCAGCGCGGCGAAGCGGTCATGGCCGGCCGCATCGAGCGCGGCATCGGTGACCACCAGATGGACGAACCGGGCCGAAATGCCCTCGATGCGCGGCTCGATAGCCTGCAGTTTCGGCAGCAGTTGCCGCGCGCGGAAATCGCTGAGCGCGCTGCCGCCCTCGAACAGGGTTACGACGGGAAGGGCTTGAGGTGCGGGCTGCGTCACGGTCGATGAGGCCTCGGGGGCGCGTTGGGAATCAAGGAAACGGGGCGAATGGCCGCTGACTGGGGTCATCCGCGTTAACCCGGAATTTTAGCTTGGTGGATGGGATAATTCCGGGCATGAGCATTACCTACAAAGACGCTGCAGGCATCGAAGCCATGCGCGTCGCCTGTCGCCTCGGCTCCGAGGTGCTGGACTACCTCACGCCCTTCATCAAGCCCGGCATCACGACCAACGACGTGGACCGGCTCGCCGCCGAATACATGGTCAAGCAGGGCACCACCTCGGCCACGGTGGGCTACATGGGCGCCAGCAGCGTCCCGTTCCCGAAGTCGCTCTGCACCTCGGTGAACCACGTGGTGTGCCACGGCATCCCCAACGACAAGCCCCTGAAAAAGGGCGACATCATGAATGTCGACGTCACCGTCATCAAGGACGGCTGGTTCGGCGACAACAGCCGCATGTTCGTGATCGGCGATGCCTCCATCGCCGCCAAGCGCCTGTGCAGCATCACCTTCGAAGCCATGTGGCACGGCATTCTGCAGGTGCGCCCCGGCGCCCACCTGGGCGACGTGGGCCATGCGATCCAGAAGTTCGCCGAGGGTCAGGGCTTCTCGATCGTGCGCGAGTTCTGCGGGCACGGCGTGGGCCAGCGTTTCCACGAAGAGCCGCAAGTGCTGCACTACGGCCGTCCGGGCACCATGGAAGAGCTCAAGCCCGGCATGATCTTCACCATCGAGCCGATGATCAACGCCGGCAAGCGCGACGTGAAGGAAGACTTCAAGGGCGGCCAGTACGACGGCTGGACCATCGTCACCCGCGACCATTCGCTGTCGGCCCAGTGGGAGCACACGGTGCTGGTCACCGAGACCGGCTACGAGGTGCTGACCCTGTCGGAAGGCAGCCCGCCGCTGCCCTCCTTCGTCACCTCGACCAAGACCTGACGCGCTGAGGCGCCCCGGCCGTGATCGAAGCAGCCAAGATCGACGTGGCGACGCTGCGCGAAGCCTATCGCGCGAAGAAGCTCGCCCTCTTCGACACCCTGCGCTTTGCGCGCGCCCCTACCCGCAGCGTGCACACGGTGCTGCGCCAGCTCTCGGCGCTGGCCGACCAGACGCTTTGCACCCTCTGGCAGGAAGCCGATTTCGGCGATTCGCTGACGCTGGCCGCCGTCGGCGGTTTCGGCCGCGGCGAGCTGTTTCCGTATTCCGACGTCGACGTGCTCCTGCTGCTGCCGCCCGAGGGCGACGCCGCCACGATCGACCCGGCCCGCGTCGAGGCCTTCATCGGCCACTGCTGGGACGCCGGGCTCGAAATCGGCTCCAGCGTGCGCACCGTCGAAGAGTGCCTGGCCGAGGCCGAGAAGGACGTCACCGTCCAGACCTCGCTGCTCGAAGCCCGCCTGATCGCGGGCAACAAGAAGCTCTTCGTTGCCTTTCGCCGCCGCTTCGTGCGCGCCATCGATCCACAGGCCTTCTTCGTGGCCAAGTCGCAGGAGATGCGGCACCGTCACCAGAAGTTCGACAACACGCCCTACGCGCTCGAGCCCAACTGCAAGGAATCGCCGGGCGGCCTGCGCGACCTGCAGACCATCCTCTGGATGACCAAGGCCGCCGGCTACGGCAGCCGCTGGGACGACCTGGCCAAGAACGGCCTGGCCACCTCCTTCGAGGCGCAGCAGATCAAGCGCAACGAGGCGCTGCTCTCGCTGATTCGCGCCCGCCTGCACGTGATCGCCAATCGGCGCGAAGACCGGCTGGTGTTCGACCTGCAGACCGCCGTGGCCGCGAGCTTCGGCTATGAAAGCGAATCGCAGCGCAAGTCCAGCGAGGCGCTGATGCGCCGCTACTACTGGGCGGCCAAGGCGGTGTCGCAGCTCAACCAGATCCTGCTGCTCAACATCTCGGAACGGCTGCAGCCCGTGGACGAGCAGCACACGCCGATCAACGAGCGCTTCTACGAGCGCGCCGGCCTCATCGAGATCGCGAGCGACGACCTCTACGAGCGCGAGCCGCATGCGGTGCTCGAGACCTTCCTGCTCTACCAGAAGACCATCGGCGTGAAGGGCCTGTCGGCGCGTACGCTGCGCGCGCTCTACAACGCGCGCCATGTGATGGACAGCAAATTCCGCAACGACCCGGTCAACCACGAGACCTTCATGCGGATCCTGCTGCAGCCCTACGGCATCACGCATGCCTTCCGGCTGATGAACCAGACCTCGGTGCTCGGGCGCTACCTGCGCGTATTCCGCAGCATCGTGGGGCAGATGCAGCACGACCTGTTCCACGTGTACACGGTGGACCAGCACATCCTGATGGTGCTGCGTAACGTGCGGCGCTTCTTCATTGCCGAGCATGCGCACGAGTACCCGTTCTGCTCGCAGCTCGCGGCCGGCTGGGACAAGCCCTGGATCCTGTATGTGGCGGCACTCTTCCACGACATCGCCAAGGGCCGCGGCGGCGACCACTCCACGCTGGGCGCGCGCGACGTGCAGCGCTTCTGCAAGCAGCACGGCATCGCGCGCGAAGACTCCAAACTCATCGAATTCCTCGTCGCCGAGCACCTTGTGATGAGCCAGGTCGCGCAAAAGCAGGACCTGAGCGACCCCGAGGTGATCGGCGCGTTCGCGAAGCGCGTGGGCAACGAGCGCTACCTGACCGCGCTGTACCTTCTGACCATCGCCGACATCCGCGGCACCTCGCCGCGCGTGTGGAATGCGTGGAAGGGCAAGTTGCTCGAAGACCTGTACCGCTACACGCTGCGCGCTCTCGGTGGCCGCATGCCCGACCCGGACGCCGAGGTCGAATCGCGCAAGCGCGAGGCGCTGGTGCAGCTGGCTCTGCACGCCCAGCGCTTCGAGGCGCACAAGGCGCTGTGGGACACGCTGGACGTCGGCTACTTCATGCGCCACGACGCCACCGAGATCGCCTGGCACGCCAAGCAGCTTTCGCGCTTCGTGCCGCCGCCGAACGTGCCGGTCGACCCGAAGGCGCCGCCCATCGTGCGCGCGCACCTGTCGCCGGTGGGCGAAGGCCTGCAGGTGGTGGTCTACACGCCCGACCAGCCCGATCTGTTCGCGCGCATCTGTGGCTATTTCGACCAGTCGTCGTTCAGCATCCTGGATGCCAAGGTGCACACCACGAGCAACGGCTACGCACTCGACACCTTCCAGGTCGTGACCACCTTCCTGCCCGATCACTACCGCGACCTGATCAGCATGGTGGAGTCGGGCCTCGCGCAAACGCTCACCGAAGCCGGCGCCCTGCCCCCGCCGAGCATGGGCCGGGTGTCGCGCCGGGTGCGGAGCTTTCCGATCAAGCCGCGCATCAGCCTCCTGCCCGACGACAAGGCACAGCGCTGGCTGCTCAACATCTCGGCCAGCGACCGCGCGGGTCTTCTGTATTCGGTCGCGCGGGTGCTCGCCCGCCATCACCTCAACCTGCAGCTCGCCAAGGTCACGACCCTGGGCGAGCGCGTGGAAGACACCTTCCTGATCAGCGGCCCCGAGCTCCAGGGCCAGAAGACGCAGCTCGCCATCGAGACCGAGCTGATGGAAGCGCTGGCGTCCTGAGCTGCAGCTTCAGCCGCAGTACACGCCGACGATCCGGCCAGAGGGCTCGACCTGCAGGTTGAGCCGCGTGGGGTCTTGGGCCGGGCTTGCGGCTTCCGTTGCGGGCACTGTGCGGCCCGTCTTGGCGCCTGCGCGCTCCAACATTTCCTGCAACAGGGCCTGGGTCGCCTGCAAGCCGAGGCCGAAGCGAACTGCGGCGGCCTGGCAGGTTTCCGGCGGCGGCGCGAAGCTCGGCGGCTCGGGCACTTCGGAGGTCAGCGGCCGGTCCTTGGGAGGGGCTGCGCAGCCCGCCAGCAGCAGGGCCACGGCCGACAGGCACAACAAGCTTCGACCATTCTTCATGCGCATACTTTTTTGCTCCTTGAAACGGTGGAAGCTTATTCGCCAAAAACGACACCACGCGCACAGGTTAAGCCAGCGGTACACAAAGCATCAACTAATTCACGATGGGTATCGGTGCTGCCTTTTCGATGGCGTATCCTGAAAGCGATGCATGCAGCTCCGGCCCGATGGGCGCCCCCTCATGACACAGCACCCTGACACCGTTTTCCTCGTCGACGTCGACAACACCCTGCTCGACAACGACGGCGTCGTCGGCGACCTGCGCGCTCACCTCGAGCAAGCCTTCGGTGCCGAGAGCGCCAACCGTTACTGGGCCGCCTTCGAGACGCTGCGCAGCGAACTCGGCTACGTCGACTACCTCGGCGCGCTGCAGCGCTACCGGGCCGAGGAAAGCAAGCGCGGCATGAGCGATTCGAGGCTGCTCTTGATGTCGAGCTTTCTCATCGACTATCCGTTCGCCGACCGCCTGTACCCCGGCGCCCTCGATGCGCTGAAGCATCTGCGTCGTTACGGCCCCACGGTGATCCTGTCCGATGGCGACGTGGTGTTCCAGCCGCGCAAGGTGCAGCGCTCGGGTCTGTGGGACGCGGTCGAAGGCCGGGTGCTGATCTATGTGCACAAGGAGCAGATGCTCGACACCATCGAGGAGTGCCACCCCGCCGCGCACTACGTGATGGTCGACGACAAGCTGCGCCTCCTCTCCGCCATGAAGGCGATCTGGGGGCCGCGGCTCACCACCGTCTTCGTGCGGCAAGGCCACTACGCGCTCGATGCGCAGGCCATCGCCGCCTACGCGCCCGCCGACATCACCATCGAACGCATCGGCGACCTCATTCAAATCGACGACTGGGCACTGAAGAAATGAGTCAGAAAACCAATCCCCTCGCGGGCCAACCCGCGCCCCTCGACCTGCTGGTGAACGTGCCCCGCCTGATCTCGGCGTACTACACGGGCCGGCCCGATCCGTCCGTGCCTGCGCAGCGCGTGGCCTTCGGCACCTCGGGCCACCGCGGCTCGTCGTTCGACGACGCGTTCAACGAATGGCATGTGCTGGCGATCAGCCAGGCGATCTGCGACTACCGCAAGCAGAAAGGCATCGACGGCCCGTTATTCCTCGGCATCGACACGCACGCCCTTTCCACGCCGGCCTTCAACAGCGCTGTCGAAGTACTGGCGGCCAACGGCGTCGAACTGATGCTCTCGAAGGACGACGAGTACACGCCGACGCCCGCCGTCTCGCATGCGATCCTGGTCTACAACCGTGGCCGCACGAGCGGTCTGGCCGACGGCATCGTCATCACGCCTTCGCACAACCCGCCCGAAAGCGGCGGCTTCAAGTACAACCCGCCGAACGGCGGCCCCGCCGGCACCGACATCACCTCGGCCGTCGAAGCCGCCGCCAACAAGATGCTGGCGAACAAGCTCGAAGGCGTGAAGCGCATGCCGCTTGCACAGGCGCTGAAGGCTTCCACCACGCATCGGCACGACTACCTGAACACCTACGTCGAAGACCTCGCGCAAGTGCTCGACATGGACGCGATCCGCGGCGTGCAGATCGACCTGGGCGTCGATCCGCTCGGCGGCGCGGGCGTGCACTACTGGCCGGCCATCGCCGAGCGCTACAAGCTCCAGCGCCTCACGGTGCTGAACCAGGAGGTCGACCCGACCTTCCGCTTCATGTCGCTCGACTGGGACGGCCGCATCCGCATGGACCCGTCCTCGCCCGATGCGATGCACAAGCTGATCGCGCTGAAGGACCGTTTCGGCATCGCCTTCGCCTGCGATACCGACCACGACCGCCACGGCGTGGTCACGCGCAGCGCGGGCCTGATGCAGCCCAACAGCTACCTCGCGGTGATGATCGATTACCTCTACACGCACCGCCCGCAATGGCCCGCGGGTGCTGCCGTGGGCAAGACGGTGGTGAGCAGCCAGATGATCGACCGCGTCACGGCAAAGCTCGGCCGCAAGCTCTACGAAGTGCCGGTGGGCTTCAAGTGGTTCGTCGACGGCCTCATCGATGGATCGCTCGGCTTCGGCGGCGAAGAGAGCGCGGGTGCGACCTTCCTGCGCCACGACGGCTCCGCATGGACAACGGACAAGGACGGCATGGTGCCCGCCCTGCTCTCGGCCGAGATCGCCGCGCGCACCGGCCGCGATCCGGGGGAGCGTTATGCGGAACTGACGCAGGCGCTCGGGCAGCCGGTGTCCGACCGCGTGGATGCGGCCGCGACGGTCGAGCAGAAGAAGAAGCTGTCGAACCTGTCGCCGCAGCAGGTCAGTTCGACCGAACTGGCGGGCGACAAGATCGAGGCCGTGCTGAGCCATGCGCCCGGCAACGGCGCGGCCATCGGCGGTGTGAAGGTCGTCACCGCCAACGGCTGGTTCGCGGCGCGGCCCTCGGGCACGGAGAACATCTACAAGGTTTACGGCGAGAGCTTCAAGGGCGCGGAGCACCTCGCGCGCATTCTCGAAGAGGCGCAGCAGCTGGTGGACAAGGCGCTGTCCAGCTGAACCTGGGCCGCCAGCAATGGAAGCGCACGCGCTGCGATTGAATCCGGGCGATGACTTGCGCGGCGCGCTCGATGCGGCGCTCAAGCAGCGTCGCGCCGAAGCGGCTTTCGTGGTCTCCGGCATCGGCAGCCTGAGTGGCGCGCGCATCCGGTATGCCGGTGTGGAAAGCGCCGCAGTGCTCAAAGGCGATCTTGAAATCCTCACGCTGTCCGGCACGCTCTCACCGGACGGTTCTCATCTGCACATCAGCGTGTCGGATGCAACGGGCCAAGTCCGAGGCGGGCACGTCGCGCCAGGCTGCACGGTGCGCACCACCGCCGAAATCCTGGTCGCCTGGCTGCCCGAATGGCGCTTCGCCCGCGCGCACGATCCGGCCACCGGCTATCCCGAACTGGTGCCGCGACCCAAAACCTGAACAGGGTCAGTGCGGCTCTTTGTTGAGGTCGTACTTCATCACGCGGCCGTGCCGGCCTTCGATATCACGCTCGACCGCATACACATCGCCGCTCGGCGGCTGGCGCTGCGAGAGCACCGTATCGAGCGTGGCAATGTCTGCTGCATCGAGCTGCAGCGACAACACCTTCAGGTGGTCCGCCAGGTGGTCGCCACGCCGCACGCCGACGATCACGCCCGCCACCTGCGGCTGCTGCAGCACCCAGCGCATCGCCACCGTGGCGATCGACGTGTCGTGCCGCTGCGCCACCTTCTGCAGCTGCAGCAGCTGCTGCTGGAACAGATCCCATCCGCCGAAGTCGTCGATGATGAGCTTGTACTTGACCAGCGACCGGTTCTCGTAAGGCTCCCGCGGCTCGCTCGCACCGAGCCAGCGCTCCGAGAGAAAGCCACCGGCCACGCTGCCGTAGCACAGGAGCTGAATGCCCGATGCCGCGCAATACGGCGCCAGCGTCGGCTGCGGCCGCTGGTCGAGCAGCGAATACTGCACCTGCATGCTGCGCAGCGGCACGTCGGCATCGACCAGTTCGCGCACGCGCGGGGTGTCGAAATTGGTGCCGCCCAGCAGCTCGATCTTGCCGACGCGCTGCAGCTCCTGCAGCCAGTGCGCGACCTCGACATAGCGCGGCACGCCGTAGTCCCACCAGTGGAACTGCACGAGATCCAGGCGCTCGACGCCCAGGCGCTGGAGCGACCGGTCGATGGTCTGCTCGACCTGGCGCCTGTCGATCTGCGCGAGCGTCGCGAGGTCAGGCACGAACTTGGTGTGCACGCGCAGTTGCGAAAGACTGCCGCTGCCGTGGCGCGCGATGTGTTCGCGCCGGAAGTCGCCGATCAGCTCTTCCACGCCGGTGTAGATGTCGGCGCAGTCGAAGGTGGTGATGCCGGCCTCGTAGTACGCCGCCATGTCGGCGATGGCCGCGGCGCGGTCGATGCCGCCATGCCCGCCGGCCAGTTGCCAGCCGCCCTTCAGCAGGCGGGAGATCGAGTAGTTCGGCGCGAGATCGATGCGTTGCGGTTGGCTCATGGGTTCTGCTTCGAAGGGTGGACCACGGCCGTGGTGTCGACGTGGCGGAAAACGCGCGTCGCGGTGCGCGTGATGCGAAAGCGCGACGGGCAATGCGGATCGGGGCACGCCACTTCGGCGTCGGTGCTCATCCAGTCGTTGGCGTCGGTGGGCCGCTGCTTGGCCGCGAGCAGCGGCAGCAAGGCGCCCAGCGAATAGATCGAGAAACCCTGCCCCTCCGGGAGGTGCAGCATCTCGCCGCGCAGTTCGAAATAGTCGCCGACCTTGGCGTTGCAATAGAGCTTCGCGCCTTCGGGCGCGACCACTTCGACGCGCAGGTCGTAGAGCGTGAAGGCGCCATCGTCCGGGGGTGTCGGAGTGTTCATGTCAGGGGTTCGGTGGGGTGACGGACAGGATGATTTCAGTCGGCGCCTTCGAGGCATTCAGGTAGCGGTGCGGCAGCCGCGCGTCGAAGGAGATGCTCTCGCCGGCCTTCACCGCGTAGTCGACGCCCGCCACCTGCGCCACCAGCGCGCCCGCGACGACGTAGACGCACTCTGCCGACTCGTGACCGCGCGGCTCGTCGGCCGACATCTGGCCCGGCTCGAGCACCGCGCGCAGCACTTCGAGCTGGCCCGCGCCGGCGGTCAGGCGTTCGTAGGCCACCTGGCCCTTGGGCGCGGTGAGCATCACGCGCTGATTTGGGCGGCTGATCCACACGGTGGGCGGCGTCGGCTCCGAGAACAGCGAAGACACCGATTCGCCGAACACGCCCGCGAGCCGGCGCAGGGTTTCCAGGCTGGGATCGGTCACGGCGCGCTCGATCTGGCTCAGCAGCGTGGCGGACACGCCCGCCTGCGCGGCCAGTTCGCGCAGGGACAGGCCGCGGGCCGTTCGCAATTCCTTCAGTCGGTCGCCGATCATGGGGTTGGTCTTCCTTTGCTTCTTGTTTGTGCATCCACACAGCACAACAAATGGGATGGTATGTACGGTTATGGTGCACGTCAAGCACTAGAAATCGCTGCGCATGCCTCGCGTTTTCCAAGGATTATTGCCGCCAACCCTACTTGTGCTTTGTGCATTTTCTCTGCACACTCCGCGCCCAGATCGTGCAGTAATACTTCACAGGAGCATCGAGATGGCCGACCCGCATTCACCCACACGCCCCACCCGGCGACGCCTTGGACACCGCTGGCTGCTGGTCTTTCCGTTCATCTGGCAGGCCTGCCTCGCGCCGGCCGTGAACGACATCGCGCTCACCCCGTTCGGACTGCCCTTCCCCATGTTCTGGCAGATGGCGGGCATCGTGCTGACCAGCGTGGTCATCGCGATCGTCTTTCGCCTCGATGCCAGGGCCGGCGTCGAAGCCGAGGAAGCCGCCTTCCTCGCCCACAGCCTGAAGTCCCAAGAGGACGGCGCACCATGAAGCTCGCCATCGTCCTGGCCATCCTGCTCGCGACCGTTGCGGGCGCCATCGCCTACGGCCGCCGCACGCGCCGCGCCAACAACTTCGCCGACTGGGCCGTCGGCGGCCGCAGCCTCGGCACGCTGGTCTTCTGGTTCATGAACGCGGGCGAGGTCTACACCACCTTCGCGGTGCTCGGCATCTCGGGCTATGCCTGGGCGCTGGGCGCGCCGGCGTACCTTGCGTTCTGCTCGGTCTCGATGAGCTATGCGGTCGGCTACTGGCTGATGCCGCGAATCTGGCGGGCCGGGCGCATCGGCAAGCTCGTCACGCAGTCCGACTTCTTCGCGGCGCGCTACGAGGCGCCGTGGCTGGGCGTGCTGACCGGCGTGGTCGGCATCGCGTCGCTCGTGGTCTACGTGCAGATCCAGCTGGTGAGCCTGGGACTGATCGTGCAGCTCACGCTGGGCAACAGCATCTCCAGCGAGGCCGCGACCATCGGTGCCGGCGTCTTGATGATCGCCTTCGTGTTCGTCGCTGGCGTGCGCTCCGCCGCCTTCGCCGCAGGCGTGAAAGACGTGCTGATGGTGGTCGTGGTGGTGCTGCTGAGCGTCACCGTGGCGAGCAAGGTCGGCGCGGCCTCGCTGCTCGACCTGTTCTCGATGGCCGAGGCGAAGCACCCGGGCATCGGCAAGTTCCCGGGGCTGGACGCCACCTCGCCGACCACCGCGATCTGGCTCATGACTTCGGCGATCAACATCGCGCTGGGCAACTGGGTGTTCCCGCACCTGTTCCAGATGTCGTATACCGCGCACAGCGCGACGGCGATCCGGCGCAATGCGATCTGGCAGCCGCTGTATTCGCTCGCCTACTTCTTCATCATCCTGCTGGGCTTCGCGGCGCTGCTGGCGCAGACGCAGCCGCCGGGCGGCAACCTCAACGCGGCGCTGCTGCAGTTCGTGTCCGACCGCTATCCGGCGTGGATGGTCGGGCTGCTGGCGGGCACCGGTTTCCTGCTGGCGCTGGCGCCCGGGTCGCTGCTGCTGCTGACGGCCGGATCGATCTTCACGCGCAATGTGGTGCGGCCGTTCAGGAGCGGACTGAGCGAGCGCGCTTCATTGACGCTGTCGCGCGGCTCGTTGGTGGTTTTCGCAGCGATCGCCGTGTGGCTGTCGGTGAGCCAGAAAGGCTCGCTGGTGAAGATCCTGCTCGATGCGTACTCGGCCATCGGCATGCTCGCGCCCGGCGTGTTCCTCGGATTCCTGTGGAAGCGCACGAGCGCGATCGGGGTGCTGGCCGGACTGGTCGCGGGCTTCGTCGCGCTGCTGGCGCCGTTCGCGGCGAAGTTCTGGGCGGCGACGGTGCCGCAATGGGAGGCAGGGCTGATCGCGATGGCCATCAATGCCGCGGTCGTCGTTGCCGTGAGCCTCGTGACGAAGGCACCGCGGCCCAAAGCCGTCGCGCTCGGACTGCAGGACGACACTCCGCCGGATGCGGCTCAGGTCGGCGCGCTCGCCAGCCTGCGCTCCAGCCACACGCTGTAGCGCGAGAGCCCGAAGCACAGCACCCAGTACACGGCGGCGATGAAGAGATAGCCCTCGAGGTAGAACGGCCGCCAGACCGGATCGCCGCCGAGCGCGAGGCCCAGCGCACCGGTCAGTTCGAAAAGGCCCACGACGGTGACGAGCGAGGTGTCCTTCAGCGTGCCGACCACGCTGTTGGTGAGCGCGGGCACGACGAGGCGAAGGGCCTGCGGCAGCACGATGTCGCGCTGCACCGGCCAGCGCCCGAAGCCCAGCGCCATCGCCACCTCGGTCTGCCCGCGCGGCACGGCCTGCAGGCCGCCGCGGATGATCTCGGCCAGATAGGCCGCGACAAACAGCGTGAGGCCCGCGAGCACGCGCACCAGCACGTCGGGTTGCCAGCCCGCCGGCCACAGCAGCGGCAGCAGGAACGAGGCCATGAACAGCACCGAGATCAGCGGCACGCCGCGCACCAGCTCGATGTAGCTCGCACTTAGCGTGCGGACCACCGGCCAACCCGAACGCCGGCCCAGTGCGAGCAGCAGCGCCAGGGGAAAAGCCAGCGCCAGACCGACCACCGCCAACCCGATGGTCAGCGGCAGGCCGCCCCAGCGGCTCGTCGGCACATGACTCAGCCCCATGACGCCGCCGCGCATCAGCAGCACGAACAGCAGCAGCACGACGACCCACAGCGGCACCAGCCACCAGCGCCAGCTGCGCGGCCAGGCGCTCAGCACGGTGACGGCGGACAGCACGACCACCGCGATGGCCGGGCGCCATTGCTCTTCATACGGAAAGCGCCCGAACAGCATCGGCCGCCATTTCTCGGCCACCACGCCCCAGCAGGCGCCGTGCTGCACCGCGCGGCAGGCCTCGGCGTCGGCGCGGAACACGGCGTGCACCACAGCCCATTCGAAGATATGAAAACCAGCCCACGCAAGCAGCGCAATCAGCAGCGCGGTCGCCAGCGCGCGCAGCGGCGAACCCCAGAGCTCGCGGCGCCATGCGATGGGGCCTTGCGCGACATTCCTCATCGCCATCCCCGCAAGGCGACGCGCGCGTTGTAGCGGTTCATGCCGAAGGAAATCAGCAACGACAGCAGCAGGTACACCGCCATGATGATCGCGATGCACTCGAAGGCCCGGCCGTTCGAGCCGATAGTGGTGTTGGCCACCGACACCAGCTCCGGATAGCCCACGGCCACCGCGAGCGACGAATTCTTGACGAGGCTCAGCAACTGGTTGGTGAGCGAAGGCACGATCACCCGCAGCGCCTGCGGCAGGATCACGATGCGCAGTTGCTGTACCGACGACAACCCCAGCGCCTGCCCCGCCAGCACCTGCCCCTGCGAGACCGACAGGATGCCGGCGCGCACGATCTCCGCAACGAAAGCCGCCGAATAGAACGACAGGCCCGCGACGATCGTGACGTACTCGGGGCTCAGCGCCGCGCCGCCGCTCACGCCGAAATCGCCGCGCTCGGGCCACTCGAAATGCGTCGGCCACCAGCCGCCCTCGCCTGCCACGGGCCACGGCACGCTGAGTCCGCCCTTGCTGAGCCACACGCCGGGCAGCAGCCGGACGGGCTCGGTCGGATCGGGCAGCAGGTTCGCCATCGCGAAGGCCAGCATCAGCAGCTGGACGAGCAGCGGCACGTTGCGCAGCAGCTCGACATACGCGGTGCAGATGCCGCGCAGCAGCACATGCGGCGCGAGCCGGCCGATGCCGATCAGCGTGCCGAGCACGACCGAGAAAATCGCCGCGGGCACCGCCGCCCGCACCGTGTTGATCAGGCCCGCGAGAAAGGCGCGCCAGAACGGCTGGCTGGCGTCGAAATCGAGCCAGCCCTCGCTGATCGAGAAGCCCGCAGGCTCGGTGAGAAAGTCGAAGCCGGATCGAACGCCGCGTGCACGCAGCACCTCGAGCGCGTGGTGCACCACCCAGAAGGCGCCGGCCACGACGGCCAGCACCAGCAGCGCCTGGACAGTCCAGGCCAGCCAGGCGCCGCGGCGCGAGGCGCCCTCCCGACTCATCGCACCGGTGGTGCGTAGATCAGGCCGCCCTTGCTCCACAGGTTGTTGGAGCCGCGCGGCAGCTTGAGCACCGACTTCGGCCCGACGTTGCGCTCGAACACCTCACCGTAGTTGCCCACGGCCTTGATCGCGCGGAACGACCAGTCCTTGTCCAGGCCCAGCAGCTTGCCGAGGTCTTCGCCGGTGCCGACCAGACGTTGCTGTGCCGGGTCCTTGCTGCTCGCCTTGAGCGCGTCGGCGTTGGCCTGCGTGACGCCGGCTTCCTCGGCCTCGATGAGCACGTTGGGCACCCACTTGGCAATGGCGAACCATTCGTCGTCGCCGCGGCGCACCAGCGGCGCAAGCGGCTCCTTGGAGATCAGTTCGGGCAGGATGATGTAGTCGTCGGGGTTCGGCGCTTCCTTGTTGCGCAGGCCGGCGAGCGCCGAGGCGTCCGTCGTGAAGGCCTGGCAGCGGCCCGAGAAGAAGGCCTTGAACGAGGCTTCGAAGCTCTCGAAGACGACGGTCTTCACAGGGATGTTCTGCGCGCGGAAGTAGTCGGAGACGTTCTTCTCGTTGGTGGTGCCCGACTGCGTGCAGATGGTGGCGTTCTTGAGCTGCTTGGCGCTCGTCACCTTGAGCTTCTTGGGCACCAGGAAGCCCTGGCCGTCGTAGTAGGTGATGGTGGTGAAGTTGAAGCCGAGCGAGGCATCGCGGGTGAGCGTCCAGGTGGTGTTGCGCGCGAGGATGTCGATCTCGCCGGCCTGCAGGGCCGAGAAGCGCTGCTGCGAATTGAGGGGCACGAAGTCGACCTTCTTCGCATCGCCAAGCACGGCCGCCGCAATGGCGCGGCAGGTGTCGACATCCAGGCCCGACCAGTTGCCCTGGGTGTCCGGCGCGGAGAAGCCCGCCACCCCGTTGGTCACGCCGCACTTGACGGTGCCGCGCTGCTTGACCGCATCGAGCGTCTTGCCTGCAAAGGCTGGCGCGGCGGTGGCGAAGGCGACGACGGATGCGGCGGCGATCAGTGCCGGGCGGAATCGGTTTTTCATGGGTGTGTTTCTCCTCAACAGACAACAAAAGGCAGTGTACGGGGCGTCGTGCGGCCGCGCCAAAGAAGGGTCGGTTGGATGCATATGCCCTGTGCGGCGCCAATACCGCAATACCATACGGCCCTTTATCAACTCTCCCGAACAGGAATCACACAATGTTCAAGTCCGACGACACCGGCAAGCTCGTTCTGCGCCTCGCGCTGGGCATCCTCATCCTGCTGCACGGCGTGGCCAAGGTCACCAAGGGCGTCGATGGCATCGGCGGCATGCTCGCCTCGCACGGCCTGCCGGCCTTCCTGGCGTATGGGGTCTATGTCGGGGAAATCCTGGCGCCCGCGCTGTTGATCGTCGGCCTGTTCACGCGGCCGGCCGCGGTGATCGTGGCGATCAACATGCTGGTTGCGATCTGGCTGGTGCACCGCAAGGACCTCGGCGCGATCAACGGCCAAGGCGGCTGGGCACTGGAACTGCAAGGCATGTTCCTGTTCGCGGCGATCTCGCTGGCCTTCACGGGCGGCGGCCGCTTCGGCCTCAGCAACAAATAACGACCGAGGCCTGGCGCCTCAGTCGTCGTCGGCTGCATCGAGTCCCGGGAACAGGACCTCGGTGTAGCCGAAGCGCGAAAAATCGCGCACCCGCATCGGGTACAGCTTGCCCAGCAGGTGATCGACTTCGTGCTGCACCACGCGCGCATGAAAACCGCTGGCAACCCGGTGGATGGGGTCGCCATACGGATCGAAGCCGGTATAGCGGATGTTGGCGAAGCGCGGCACCACGCCGCGCAGGCCCGGCACCGAGAGACACCCTTCCCAGCCCTCTTCCTCGTCTTCGCCAATGGGCGTGATGACGGGGTTCAGCAGCACCGTGCGGGGCACAGGCGGCGCGTCGGGGTACCGGGGGTTGACGATGTCGGTGCCGAAGATCACCAGTTGCTGATCCACGCCGATCTGCGGTGCCGCGAGGCCGGCGCCGTTGACCGCATGCATGGTCTCGAACATGTCGCGCACCAGGAGGTGCAGTTCGTCGGTATCGAAAGCGGCGACCGGCTGCGCGATGCGCAGCAGCCGGGGGTCGCCCATCTTGAGTATTTCGCGAATGGCCATCGCGGGATTATCGCGATGACCTCAACCCACGATCACGGGATGCCTTGGGTGTTGTTCTTCGAGTCCGGCGAGGTCCACAGCCGCGCCCGGCCTTGAGGCATCTGTTGAGGCTGCGAGGGGGTGATGCCCGGAATGCCACCACCGGCGGTGCCAGGACCCGTACGACCACCGCCCCAATCGGCCCTCGGAGGACGCGCGGCGGGGTAAGCGGGCCTCACGGCAGGGTAGCTCGGTCGCACCGCCGGATAGCCGGGGCGACCGTAGTCGGGGCGACGGTCGTAGTAGCGGCCACGGTCGTAGTAACGGCCACGGTCGTAATAGCCCCCACCCTGGATATAGACAGGTGCAGGCGAAACGACCACGGGCGACGGATCGGAGTAGTACGGCTGCGAGTACCCCCCGGAGTAGTCACCCGAGTAGTACGGATCGCCGGGAACGGCAACGCAGCCAGTCAGCAGCGCGAGGCCGCCGACGGCAATGCTGGCACCAAGAACGCGGATTTTTTGCATGAGGGGCTCCTTGTTGGCCTTCAGTTTTCTTTCAACGTCAGGTTGTAGACCCTGTTGACTGCGCTGCGATGAAGTCACGTAACGGCCGGTAAAGAGGCCGCCCGTCGCGCCTTCATTCCGTGACGCCGTTCTCGAGAATCTCCAGCATACGCGCCTCGTCGATCACCGTCACCCCGATTTCCCGGGCCTTGTCGAGCTTGCTGCCGGCTTCTTCACCGGCCACGAGGTAGTGGGTCTTCTTGCTGACAGAACCGGCGACCTTGGCACCGGCTGCCTCCAATTTATCCTTTGCCTCGTCGCGGCCCAGCGTAGGAAGGGTACCGGTGATCACGAAGGTCAGGCCCGCCAACGGCTTCGGCGCGCGGGCCGCAGGCTCGCCCTCTTCCCAGGTCAGACCGCAGGCGCGCAGTTGCTCGACAACCTCTCGGTTGTGCGGCTGGTCGAAGAAGGTGCGCAGGCTCTGCGCCACCACCGGGCCCACGTCGTTGACTTCGAGCAGATGCTCTTCGGTCGCGTCCATGATGGCGTCGAGCTTGCCGAAATGCTTGGCCAGGTCCTTCGCTGTGCTTTCGCCCACGTGCCGGATGCCGAGGCCGAACAGGAAGCGCGGCAGCGTGGTTTGCTTGGACGCTTCGAGCGCGCCGACAAGGTTCTTCGCCGACTTCTCCGCCATGCGGTCCAGCCCTGCCAGCGTGGTGAATCCGAGCTTGTAGAGATCGGGCAAGGTGCGAATGAGATTGGCGTCCACCAGTTGCTCGACCAGCTTGTCGCCCAGCCCGTCGACATCGACCGCGCGCCGCGCCGCGAAGTGCAGGATGGCCTCCTTGCGCTGCGCCGCGCAGAACAGGCCGCCGGTGCAGCGGTAGTCGACCTCTTCCTCTTCGCGCACCGCATCCGAGCCGCAGACGGGGCACTTGTGCGGCATGGTGAAGATCGGACCGCGCTGGCCCTCTGGCTTGGCCAGACTCTCGGGCACCACGCCGACCACCTCCGGAATCACATCACCCGCGCGCCGCACGATGACGGTGTCGCCCACGCGCACGTCCTTGCGACGGGCCTCGTCCTCGTTGTGCAGCGTGGCGTTGGTCACGGTCACGCCGCCGACGAACACCGGCGCCAGCTTGGCCACCGGCGTGAGCTTGCCGGTACGCCCGACCTGGATCTCGATGCCCAGCACCTCGGTCAATTGCTCCTGCGCGGGGTACTTGTGCGCCACGGCCCAGCGCGGCTCGCGCGAGACGAAGCCCAGTTGCCGCTGCAGTTCGACGCTGTCGACCTTGTAGACCACGCCGTCGATGTCGTAGGGCAAGGCATCGCGCTGGCGGCCGATGTTCTCGTGGAACGCGATCAGCTCGATCGCGCCTTTCGCCCGTGCCGTCTGCGTGGCCACAGGGAAGCCCCAGGCGTGGAACTGCTGCAGCCAGTCGAACTGGGTCGGACAATCCGGCCCCCCTTCTGCGGCCGGCGTGACTTCCCCGAGGCCGTACGCAAAGAAGCTCAGTGGCCGTGCCGCGGCGATCGCCGGATCGAGCTGCCGCACCGCGCCGGCCGCCGCATTGCGCGGGTTGACGAACACCTTCTCGTTTTTCTGGCCGGCAGCGATCTTCTCGCGCTGGCGTTCATTGAGCGCATCGAAATCGGCGCGCTTCATGTAGACCTCGCCGCGCACCTCGACCACGGGCGGCGCCTTGCCGCTGAGCCGCAGCGGGATTTCGCGCACCGTGCGGATGTTCTGCGTGACGTCTTCGCCCACCTCGCCGTCGCCGCGCGTCGCGGCCTGCACCAGCACGCCGTCTTCATAGCGCAGGTTCATGGCGAGGCCGTCGAACTTGAGCTCGCAGACGTACTCGACCTGCGGCCCGTCCTCGGCCAGGCCCAGTTCCTTGCGCACACGCGCATCGAAGGCACTGGCGCCGCCGGGCGTGATGTCGGTCTCGGTGCGGATCGACAGCATCGGCACCTTGTGGCGCACCTTGGTGAAGCCGTCGAGCACCTTGCCGCCCACGCGCTGCGTCGGCGAATCGGGGGTGCGCAGCTCGGGAAACTCCGTCTCCAAGGCCTGCAGGCGCTGGAAGAGCTTGTCGTACTCGGCGTCGGGCAGCGAGGGCGCGTCGAGCACGTAATAAAGGTGGGCGTGCTTGTGGAGCTGTTCGCTCAGTGCGGCGGCTTCGCGTGCCGCTTCGTCGCGCGTCGTCATGTGGGTGTCTCCCGAAAAAATCGGATCAGCTGAAGAGTCGGCGGGCCAGGGGTGAGCCGGCCGCCAGATCACGCGCATCGAGCGTGTCGTAGAGCTGCTCCAGGTCGTTGCCGATGACGTCCATCGTCTCGTCGCGCAGCAACTGGCCGTCGCTGTCGGTCACCACGCCGTCCATTTCGCGCGCGAGCGTAGCGGCAGCTTCACGCATGCGGCGGAACGGCTCTTCGGTGCGATCGACCTGCGGCACGTCCAGGCTCAGGCTGAGTTCGCGGATGGCCGATTGCGCCGGGTCATCGGCCAGCGCGGCCTGAGTGTCGAAAGCAAGGCCAAGGATTGGCGGCAATCCGACCTCCCCGGTCGGCAGCACCATTCGCCCCGGGATGATCCCGGCCACGAAACCGAGCCGCGCGGCGTTCTGCTGCACATAGCCCGGGCTCCAGGCCGCGTGCAGCGCGCGCAGCACGAAACCAAGTTGCGCATCGTGCGCGCTCGCGAACTGGTCGAGCTCGCGGGCGCGGGCCACTTCGTCGAGCATCTCGGGAAATTCGGGCGAACCGTTGACCGCGTCGGCAAAGGCCTGGGCCTTGACCACGAATTCGGAGTACTCGATCTCGTTGAGCGCCCCCGTGCGGTTGGCCAGCTGCACGCCGACCTGGAAGGCGCTGTAGCGCTGCCCGGCCACGGGCGGCTCCCACTGGCCGGTGTGCTCGTTGAGGCCTTCGATGGCGACGGGCTTGCTGCCAGCGCGCCGGGTCGGCGGCATGGCGGCGATGGCGGCGTCGCCCGAGGCAAGGCCGTCCAGCGACACCGGGGCGATCACGTCAATCAGCGGGTCGAGCCCGCCGCGCCGTTCGCCGGTGGCCACGGGAACGCCGCTGGGCGCCGGCAGGTCGGGGTCGAACAGAGGCTCATGGCGGTCGTGCGCCGAGAGCTGGTTCGGATCCACATGCAGCATCGGCTCCACGCCGTCGCCCGACGACATCGACCGCTCTACGTCGGCCAGCGCGGCATCGACCGCGTCCGGCTGGCGTGGCGCATTGCGGCGCGACATCAGGGCTTCATAGCCGACGACGGCCGCGAGAACGAGGCCTCCGAGAATGGAGAGAGCGAGAGTGAGGTTGCTCATGCGCGCCGCTCGACTCAGGCGGCCTCGACCATGGAAGCCGCAGCCTCCATGTCCACCGCGACGATGCGCGAGACGCCCTGCTCCTGCATCGTGACGCCGATCAACTGCTCGGCCATTTCCATGGCGATCTTGTTGTGGCTGATGAAGAGGAACTGGGTTTCGCGGCTCATGGCTGTCACGAGTTTGGCATAGCGCTCCGTGTTCGCGTCGTCCAGCGGCGCGTCCACTTCGTCCAGCAGACAGAAAGGCGCCGGGTTGAGCTGGAAGATCGCAAACACCAGCGCGATGGCCGTGAGCGCCTTCTCGCCGCCCGAGAGCAGGTGGATGGTCTGGTTCTTCTTGCCGGGCGGCTGCGCGAGCACCTGCACGCCGGCATCGAGGATTTCGTCGCCCGTCATCACGAGCCGTGCGTTGCCGCCGCCGAAGAGCTCGGGGAACATCCGGCTGAAGTGCTCGTTGACGATCTTGAAGGTGCCGCCGAGCAGGTCGCGCGTTTCGGCGTCGATCTTGCGGATGGCGTCTTCGAGCGTGCCGATGGCTTCGTTCAGGTCGGCGGACTGGGCGTCGAGGAAGGTCTTGCGCTCGCTCGCGATCGCAAGTTCGTCGAGCGCGGCGAGGTTCACGGCACCCAGTGCGACCACTTCGCGGTTGAGGCGGTCGATTTCGCTCTGCAGACCGGTAAGGCGCACCTTGTCGGTCTCGATGGATTGCGCGATGGCTTCGAGGTCGGCGCCGGCATCTTCCAGCAGTTGCTGGTACTGCTCGACACCCAGGCGAGCAGCCTGTTCCTTGAGCTGGAATTCGGTGATGCGCTGGCGCAGCGGATCGAGCTCGCGCTCCAGCTGCAGGCGGCGCTCGTCGCTGGCGCGCAGCTTGAGCGTGAGATCGTCGTACTGGCTGCGCGATGCGCCGAGCGCGGTTTCGCGTTCGAGCTTGAGCGACAGCGCATCCTGCAGGCCGGCTTGCGCGGCGGCATCGGAGAGCCGGCCCAGCTCGGCGCGGGCGCGCTCGTCTTCGTCGGTGAGCGCCACCACCTGTTGCGAGGCAGTCTCGATCGCGCGGTTCAATTCCGCGCGGCGGGCTTCGAGCGTGCGCTGCGAGAAGGTCGCTTCCTGCGCCTGCCGTTCGAGGCTGCGGTGCTGCTCGCGGCTGGCATTCAGCGCGCGGCCGGCTTCGATCACGCGCTCGTCGAGCTGGGCGTGGCGCTCCTGGCTGTCGGCCAGTTGCATGTCGAGCTCTTCGAAGCGGCCTTCGGCGGCGATGCGCTTCTCCTGCAGTTCTTCGAGCTGCGCATCGACTTCGCCGAGGTCGGAAGCCAGCTGCTGGCTGCGCGCACGCGTCTGCTCGGCAAGCTGGGTCATGCGCAGGGTCTCGACCTGCAATTCGTGGGCGCGCGATTGGGTGTCGGCGGCTTCGCGGCGCGCGGTCACGAGGCGCTGGGCGGCGTCGCCATAGGCGGCCTCCGCACGGATCAGCGCGGTGCGCGCTTCTTCGTTGATGAGCGTCTGGGCCTTGAGCTGGCGCTCCAGGTTTTCCATTTCCTGCTGGCGGGCCAAGAGGCCAGCCTGCTCGGAATCAGGCGCATAGAAGTTGACGCTGTGCGAGGACACGGCGTGGCCGCTCTGCACATAGATGACTTCGCCCGGCTGCAGCGTGGCGCGCTGCGCCAGTGCTTCTTCGAAGCTGGAGGCGGTGTAGCAGCCGTGGAGCCAGTCGTTCAGCAAGGCTTGCTGGCCGGCATCGTTCAGCCGCAGAAGGCTCGACAGCCGCGGCAGCGTCGCCGCGCCCTGAGGCGCACCGGCCGACGGCGGGCTGTAGAACGCCAGCTTGGCCGGCGGTGCGTCGTTGCCGAAGGCGCGGACCATGTCGAGCCGGCTGACTTCGAGCGCGCCCAGGCGCTCGCGGAGGGCCGCTTCGAGCGCGCTCTCCCAGCCTTGCTCGATGTGGATGCGGCTCCACAGGCCCTGCAGGCCGTCCAGGCCGTGCTTGGCGAGCCAGGGGGCCAGCTTGCCGTCGGTCTTGACCTTCTCCTGCAGCGCACGGAGCGCCTCAAGCCGCGCCGAGAACTCGGCGTGGCGCGCACCTTCGGTGTTGACGGCCTGCTGCTTCGCGCGGCGGTCGTCGTCCAGTTGCGGCACGGCTTCCTGCAGCTCGTGCAGGCGGGCCTCGGCTTCGCTGGCGGTTTCCTGCGCGGCGGCCAGTTGCTCCTGCATGTCGAGCAGGCGGGCCTCGTCGGGTGCGGCCAGCGCGTTCTGGTCGGCGCGCAGGCGCTCGCTGCGCTGCGTGAGCTGGCGGCTCTGGTCTTCGATGTTGCGCTGGTCGGCGGCCAGCACCTGGATCTGCTGCTGCACCTGCGACACGGTCGTGCGCTGGCTGTTGGCCTCGTCCTGGGCACGCTGCACGGCTTCTTCGAGCTCGGGCATGCGCGCGTCGTGTTCCTCGAGCTGGGCGGCCAGAAGGATCGCCTGCTCTTCGGCATCGACGCCCTTGCCGGCCAGCGTTTCGATCTCGGTCTCTGCCTCTTCGCGGCGCGTGCCCCACTGGCCCATCTGCTCGCGCAACTGGACCAGCCGCTGCTCGACGCGCTGGCGGCCTTCGACCACGAAGCGGATCTCGCCTTCGAGCCGGCCCACTTCGGCGCTGGCCTCGTAGAGCTTGCCCTGCGCCTGGTTGACCTGGTCGCCGGCCGCGTAGTGGGCCTGGCGCACGGTTTCGAGTTCGGCTTCGATGTGGCGCAAGTCGGCGGTGCGCGATTCGAGGTCGTTGATCGCCTTTTCCGAATCGGACTTGATCTTGGCCTGGTCGGCATCGCTCTCGCTGCGCTTCAGGAACCACAGCTGGTGCTGCTTCTTCGTGGCGTCGCCCTGCAGCGTGTTGTAGCGCGCGGCCACCTCGGCCTGCTTCTCGAGCTTCTCGAGGTTGGCGTTGAGTTCGCGCAAGATGTCTTCGACACGCGTGAGGTTCTCGCGCGTGTCGCCCAGGCGGTTTTCTGTCTCGCGGCGGCGCTCCTTGTACTTGGAGACGCCGGCTGCTTCCTCGAGGAACAGGCGCAGTTCCTCGGGCTTGGATTCGATGATCCGGCTGATCGTGCCCTGGCCGATGATGGCGTAGGCACGGGGCCCGAGGCCGGTGCCCAGGAACACGTCCTGCACGTCGCGGCGGCGCACCGGCTGGTTGTTGATGTAGTAGCTGCTGGTGCCGTCGCGCGTCAGCACGCGCCGCACCGCGATTTCGCCGAACTGGTTCCACTGGCCGCCGGCGCGGTGGTCGGCGTTGTCGAACACCAGTTCGACGCTCGAACGGCTGGCCTGCTTGCGGGTGGTCGTGCCGTTGAAGATCACGTCCTGCATCGACTCGCCGCGCAGCTCCGACGCGCGGGATTCGCCGAGCACCCAACGCACCGCATCCATGATGTTCGACTTGCCGCAACCGTTGGGCCCGACCACGCCGACCAATTGGCCCGGCAGCAGGAAGTTGGTGGGTTCGGCGAACGACTTGAAGCCCGAGAGCTTGATGGAATTGAGACGCACGACTTGTCGGCCTGCCTTGGCATTAACGCCAAGGTATTGATTTGTAAGGAAAAATGCACGGGCCCGCAGCTTGAAGCGAGCCGCCGCCCCAGTCTTGGATGATAACGTCAGGGCATGAGTGTTTCTCCGGTTTTACCCCTTGCGGCGCGACGCACCTGCCTCCTGGCCGGTGCTGCTTCCTTGTTCGGCCTGGCGGGCTGCTCTTCATTCCGCTCGACCGAGCGCGCGGAGCCCTATGCCAATCAGGAATGGCTGCAATCCGGCGCCAATCGCATCGCCAATCTCTCCTTGCGCGACAACCTGCAGTCGATACGGCGCGTGCAGACCACGCTCTACAAACGCAACCCGCGGGAATGGCGCAAGTCGGCAGCCAGCATCGACGAAGCCAGCCAGCGGACTTGGGACGCGGTCCTGAAAGGCCCCGACCTGCCCGAGTTGCGCGGCGCCACCGGCATCGAGGCCATCCGGCTGGCGTTCGAGACGGGGCCGCAGCCCTACCAGGGCGACCGGGTCGCGGCGCTGGTGGTCGGCTGGGCCTCGTTGCTCAAGCAGGCCAATGGCGGCACCTGGGAGCAGACCATGATCGACGGCGTCGATGCCGAGAACAGCTACCGGGCCGCGCGCAATTTCGAGATCTCGCTCTGGCTGATCTCCTCCAAGACCGGCCCCGACGGCCAGCCGCTGCTGCTGGCCACCGAGATCAGCGAGCGCGGCCGCAACCTCGTGGCCGACCGGGAACTGTCGAAAGTGGTGGCCCGACTCGATCTGCTGGCCGCGCAGGCCGACGAGAAATACCGCCGTGCGGCGCTCGATTTCGGGCAGAACTGGGTCATGGGCGTGGTCATGCCCTTTTTCACGATGCTGCCGAAATAGGCCCGTCGAACCGCATGAATTTTTGGGAAATACATTTCCCAAAATTCCATTTGCGGTAATATATTTCCGTGAACAAGCAGGAACTCATCACCACCCTGGCCGCGCGGCGCGATGCCGCGGGCCTCTCGACCGCCGAGATCGCGCTGCGTTCGGGACTGACCGAGCGCTCGGTGCGCAATGCCTTGAGCCTCCAAGGCAATCCGCAGCTGTCGTCGCTGCTCGCGCTGGTCGATGCGCTCGGGCTCGAACTGCAGTTGGCGCCCAAGGGCTTCGGCGAAACCGCGGCCACCGATCCCGGCTACCGACCCGTCACCACCCGCGTGGGTCATGCGGTCGCGCAGGCTCCGGCTCCGCCGCCCTACACCAACAACAAGCGCCGCTCGCCATGAACGTCAAGATCCTCGAGATCTCGCTCGGCACGCGGCGCTTCGGCAAGCTCTTCCAGTACGCGGACCTCTGCCGCTTCGTGGCGGAGCCCGAACTGATCGCCGCGCCGCCGCCGGAGGTGCTGTCCCTCTCGATGGTGGCGAGCGACCCCGCCACGCAGGCCGCCCTCTGGAGCGACGTGAAGAACCCGCTCTTCAATGCCCAGGGCGGACAGCTTCCCCGCTTCTTCCAGAACCTGCTGCCCGAAGGCGTGCTGCGCAGCCACATCGCGCAGTTGCGCGGTTGCCGGGAAAACGATCACTTCGAACTGCTCGCAGCCTGCGGTGGCGACCTGCCCGGCGCGGTGAGCGCCAAGCCGGTGTCGGTGGACCGCGGCACGCTGCAGCGGCTCATCACCCAGGATCAAGACGCGCTCGAGATGTCCGTGGTCGAGCTGCCGATGCCGCAGGGCATCTCGGTGTCGGGCGTGCAACCCAAGCTGGGCCTGCGCCGCCAGGGCGGGCGCTACGTGGCGCGCACGCGGGCCGGTGCGAGCACGCGCGTGATCGCCAAGCTGCCGGTGGCCGGACGGCCGCACATGCCGCAGCTGGAAATGCTCTCGCTCCAGATGGCGGGCGCCGCGGGTGTCGAGGTGTGCAATGCCGAACTCGCGCCGCTCTCGGCCATCAAGGCCGAGCACAGCTACGCATTGCCCGACGAGCCCGACTTCCTGGCCGTGACGCGCTTCGACCGCGACGGTGCGCGCCGCATCCATTTCGAGGACTTCGCGCAGGTGCTCGCCGTGGACCCGATGCACAAGTACAGCGCGAGCTACCTCGACATGGCGCTCGCGATGCAGGCCTTCCCCTCGCTGGGCGAGGACGCGGTGCTCGAACTCGTGCGGCGCCTCGCGGTGAACGACCTGCTCGGCAACCCCGACGCCCACCTGAAGAACTTCGGTGTGCTGTACGCCGACGGCATCGCGCCGCGGCTGGCGCCGGCCTACGACATCGTGGCGTACGCAGCGATCCAGGGCGTCGACGGCCATGCGCTTCCTCTCTTTCCGGCGAACACCGCAGCACCCCGGCGCACCGCCCTCTTCACGCCCGCCAACGTGCGCGCCTTCTGCTTCTCGACCGGGCTGCACGAACCGCTGGTGCGGCGCGTGATCTCCGACACGGCACGGCTCGCGCGCAGTCTCTGGCCCGAAATGATCGACGCCTCGACACTGCCCGCCCCATGGAAAAATCGACTGCAGCAGCGCTTGCAGGCACACCCCTTGCTGCAAAGCATGGCCAAGCGCGGCAAATAGACAAACGGAAAAACACGCCCCCTAGAATGATTCAGCCCTTCACCCCTCAACCCATTCGAGGCAGCAGCAACTCATGAGCTCCATCAATTTCATCGGCGGCGAAAAAGGCGGTGTCGGCAAGTCGGTCACGGCGCGCGTCCTGGCGCAGTACTTCATCGACCGCAGCCGCCCTTTCACCGGCTTCGACACCGACCGTTCGCACAGCTCGTTCACCCGCTTCTACGAAGGCTTTGCCTCGCCCGTCGTGGTCGACAGCTACGAAGGACTCGACACGGTCGTGAACGGCTTCGAGAGCAACCCGAAGCAAAGCGTGATCGTCGACCTCGCGGCCCAGACGCTGGCGCCGCTGTCGCGTTGGATCAAGGAATCGGATCTGTTCGACGTGTTCGCCGAAATCGGCGTGACGGTCAATTTCTGGCATGTGCTGGACGACGGCAAGGACTCCACCGACCTGCTCGGCACGCTGATCGACACCTTCGGCAACCGGCCCAATTACATCGTGGTGCAGAACTACGGCCGCGGCAGCGATTTCGGGATGCTGCTGGCGTCGCAGTCGCTCTCCAAGGCGAATGCGAACGGTGCGCGGGTCATTGCATTGCCGCGCCTGCACGAAGCCAGCATGCGGAAGATCGATGCGCAGAACACGAGCTTCTGGAAGGCCGTGAACGATCGCGAAGGCGCGCATGCGCTGGGCCTGCTGGAACGCCAGCGCGTGAAGTCGTGGCTGGCTACGGCCTACGCAGCGTTCGACACGCTGCCGCTGTAGCGGCTCAGATCATCCCGCCATTGATCGAGATCACCTGCCCGGTGATATAGGCCGCTTCGTCGCTGGCCAGGAACGAAGCCAGCGCGGCCACTTCCTGCGGCGTTCCCGCCCGCTTCACCGGCACCATCTGGTTGATGACCGCGGGATCGAACACCGCATCCGCCATCGGCGACGCGATGATCCCCGGCGCGATGGCATTGACCGTGACGCCGCGCGACGCCACTTCGAGCGACAGCGCCTTGGTCGCGCTGTTGAGCGCGCCCTTGGCCGCGGCGTAGTTGACCTGCCCGCGGTTGCCCGTGATCGCCGACACCGACGAGATGTTCAGGATGCGCCCCCAGCGCGTGCGCATCATCGGCAGCAGCAACGGCTGCGTCACACGGAAAAAGCCGTTGAGCGACACGTCGATCACCTTGTGCCACTGATCGGCGCGCATGCCCGGCAGCACCGCGTCGTCATGCACACCGGCGTTGTTGACGAGGATCTGGACCGCTCCGCCTTCCAGGATGCGCGCGCACGCAACGGCCGAAGCCTCGTCGCTGCGCAGATCGAACACATGGCATTCCGCCTTGCCGCCTGCCGCCGTGATCGAAGCTGCCAATTGCTCGACGGCTTCCGGCCGCGAGTTGGCGTGCAGCAGCACCGTCGCGCCGTCCCGCGCAAACCGTTCGGCCATGGCCGCGCCGAGTGCGCCGCTGGCGCCCGTGATCAGCGCGCGTTTTCCTTCGAGACTCATGATGCGGTGCTTTCTGTTGCGAGCGGCGTGTTCAGGACCACCACGGCCCGGCCCTCGGCCAGCGTGCGGCCGTCTTCGGCGCTGACCGCGAATTCGTAAAGGATCTGCCGCTCGTCGCCCGACAGGCGCCGGGCCTGCACCTGCAATGCGCCTTCGATGTCGTCCAGCCGCGCGACGGCCAACAGCACATTGCGCGCACTCGCCAGAAAACCGGCCGACGGCGTGCTGCCTTCAGCAGCCAGCAAACCGCCGTGAAGCGCCATGGCCTGCGCCGCATATTCGATGGCGTTCGGCGCCAGCAATCCGCCGGCCGTGCGCAGCGGGTTGTCCGCGAGCCTATGGGTCGTGGTGCTGCAGCGGATCACCTCCGCATCCCAGCCGTCGAGCCGCTCCAGCAGGCACATGCTGCCGCTGTGCGGAATGCGCTGCGCAATGCCTGCGCGGTCGAGCGTCTGCGGCGCCGTCAAGCGGCGGCCTCCAGGTCGGCCACCAGCAGCACGTTGGCGAACGGCGTGCCTTCGCTCATCGGAATGCTCTGCACGCGGAAACCCAGGCGCTGCAGCAACGCCGTCCATTCGGCGAGCGGGCGGCCCCAGGTCGGCGAGACCTTGTGGCCGCGGATGCGCGTCACCGTGCGATCGACCCACTGGCTGATCGCGAAACCACGGCGGCTCGATGCGTCGCCCACGCGCAGCAGCAGCCGCGCCTTCGGGTTGCCCCCGCGCTGGAGTGCATCGCGTACGCGCGTCAAGACGCCTTCCTGCGCCGCGAGGTCCACATAGTGCAGCACGTCGAGGATCACGACCAGGTCGCAGTCGGGCAAGGCGGCTGAGCACATGTCGGCGCACACCAGGCGCGGCGTCGGCTGCAGATGGCCGACCGACGCCTCGGCGCGCGCCACGTCCTTGGGCATCAGCTCGATGCCGGTGTAGTCCACAGCCGCCGGCGTGGCCGGCCATGAAGTGGGCCAGCGCCCCTGCTGCTGCATCGCGCTCATCGACGCCAGCAGGCTCACGAAGAGGCCCTGCCCACAGCCGATGTCGACCACGCGCCGATGCTGCGCATCGATCAGCCCGCGTTCGAGGAGGCCACGGAACACCGGATCGCGCCCGAGCTTGCCGCGTGCGAACTGCCAGGCGAAGGTGCCACCCTTCTTGTAGGGAACGGTCGCGGCTTCATGCAGCTCGCGCCACGCGTTGTCGGTCGATGACATCACGGCGCTCACGACTTCATCCCCTCGGGCAGGGTCACGGCGCGCAATCCATCGGCGCACAAGCGTTCGAGCAACAAGGGCAGTACCTCCAGCAAAACGGGTTGTCCTTCGGCGGTGCGCGCGGCGTTGCCGTCGTGCAGCAACAGGATGTCGCGGGCCTGCAGGTTGCGGGCGAGGCGCGCCATCACCTTGGCGGGGTCGCCTTCACGCGTGTCGAAACCGCGCCGCGTCCAGCTCACGAGCGAAAGGCCCAGGCGGTGCAGCACCGGTTCCAGAAACGGATTGCGCAGCCCGGCAGGCGCGCGGAAACAGGTCGGGCGCTGGCCGGTGACCTCGGTCAGGATGTCCTGTGCCCGCGCAATCTCGCTCGCGAAGCCGCGCGGCCCGAGGAACGAGAAGTTGTGCCGGTGCCGCGCCGTGTGGTTCTGGATGCTGTGGCCGCGCGCCACGATCTCGCGCGCCAGTTCCGGGTGTGCCAGCACGCGTTCGGCGATGCAGAAGAAAGTGGCGCGCTGGCCGTGTGCGTCCAGCAGGTCCAGCACCCGGGGCGTGACTTCGGGCTCCGGCCCGTCGTCGATGGTGATCGCCACTTCGCGTCGCGCCGCCGCCGCCTCGGGCAGCCGCGTGACATTGGGACCCAGCAGGCTGCTGCGCGGCGTGAGCCCGGCGCCGGTGATCAGCGCGTGATTGAGCACGATCGCGCCGATGGCCCACGGCCACGCGCCCGGCACCAGCACGCCCGCGCCGATGGCCGCCACATGCCAGGCCGCGCTTGCGCGCATGGCCGGCGGCCAGGGCCAGGATTCGGGGGTGGCGGTTGCGGAAGACATCGCGGCGGATTTTCCCATCAGGTGCGCTGCTCGGACGGCGTCACATGCCGAGCGAACGCCGCCGACAGCAGCAACGCCAGCAACGCCCCAGGTGCCACCACGCGACCGATGGACGACAACGCCGGGATATCGGATATCGCAATCAGGCCAAACGAGACCACCGTCGTCAGGTTGGCCAGCATCAGCGAGGCCAACGTGTCTTCATCCGCCCGCCCCGTCGTGCGCAGCTGGTCGAAGAACAGCGCGTAGTTCGAGCCCACCGCCACGATCAGCAGCAGCCCCACCAGATGCAGGATGCCGAGCGCAGCCTGCGCCAGCGCCATGCCGCCCAGGGTGAGCATCACCGCGAACACCAGCGGCTGGCACACCGCCAGCAGCCGGCGCCATGAACGCAGGTAGATGCCGAGCAGCACCACCACCGCCAGCGCGCCGAGCAGCACCTGCACGAAGGCCTCGTGCAGATAGCGCTGGTACAGGCTCGCGAGTTCGCGGCCGACATCGACCACCTGCACGTCGGTCGTGCCCGACAGCGCGGCTTCGAGCCGGCCTTGGTCGAATTTCGGGCCGGGGTGCAGCACCAGCAGCGTCGCCCATCCGCCACCCGGGCGCTGGTACATCAGCGTGTTCAGCACGGAGCCGAGCGGCCCGCCGGCCAGGTCGGCGCGCTGCACGGGCTCCAGCTTGCGCGCTGCCTCGACGTCGGCCAGGAAAGGCCCGAGCCGCGAGGCCGGCAGCGGCAGGCCCTTCGTGGCCTCGGCCAGGCTGGCTTGCAGCGTGGCCGCATCAGGCAGGCTTGCGATGCGCGCCGACTGCGCAGCCGCGCTGGGCAGCACGCGCGTGACCGCCTCGTAGCCGACGAGTTCGGCCGTATCGACCAGCGCATCGAGCTTGGCCGCTGCCGCTTCGGTGTTGCGCAGCGCCGCCTGATCGTCGTCGCCGTAAGCCACGACCAGCACGCCACCGTCGCTCGCGCCGATGTCGTTGCGCAGCATCTCGTCGAGCTGCTGGGCCGACTTGGGCACCGGGCTCATCGCCCCCAGGTCGGCGCGCCAGAGGTGCCCGCCCTGCCACAGCACCAGACCCAGCGCAGCCACGCCGAGCGCGGCCAGCGGCCAGCGCAGGCGCGGCAGACCGCGCACCAGCATGCCGGCGACCTGCGCCATGTACTTGCGCATGCCCATGCCGGTCGCGCCATCGGGTGCGAGCATCGGCAGCACGTAGCGCGTGGCCAGCGCGGCGGCGACCAGGCCGGCAATGGAGAACACGCCCAGTTGCGCGAGCCCCGGAAAGCCCGAGAACACCAGCGCCGCGAAGCCGCACACCGAGGTCAGCAGCCCGAGCCGCACGGTGGGCCAATTGAGGTCGCGCCAGCGCTGCCAGCCGGTGCCGGCCACCGCCGCCCCGCGCGCCTGGATCAGGTAATAGATGGCGTAGTCCACCGTCTCGCCGATCAGCGTGCTGCCGAACCCCAGCGTGAGGCCGTGCACCGAGCCGAACACCAGGCTCACGCTCGCGGTGCCGATCACCACGCCCGTCGCCACCGGCAGGAAGGCGATCAGCAGCGCGCGCGGCGACGCAAAGGCCAGCAGCAGCAGCACGCCCATCACGATGCCACCGACGATCGCGAGGTGGATGGCTTCGGTCTTGATCTTGTCGCGGCTCATCACCGAGAACACCGGCGGGCCGCTCAGCAGCAGTTTCGGCTTCGCCTCGCCCATCTCGCGCGTGGCGGCTTCGAAGGCCGCGTGCACCTTCGCGATGGCCACGGCCTGCGCGTCGAGGTCGCTGCCGGCGGCACGCGTGGTGGCGATCATCAGCGCGCGCGGCGCGGTGCGCGACATCCACACGCCGTCTTCGCTGCGCGGCGCGCTCGCGGGCACCAGTTCCATGGCGATGCGCTGCGTCTCGCCGGTCGGGTCGCGGTCGAGGAAGGGCTTGATCACGTTGCCGGCCGGCGTGCCGAGCATCGACAGCGTTTCGTTGATCGCGTCGCGCAAGCCTGCGGCGGTGAACTGCGCAGGCGTGACGCCTGGCGACAGCTGATAGCGGTGCTGGAACACCCAGGTGCCGGCCTCGCTCCAGTCGCCGACGTCGCCGTTCTGGATCAGGTCGAAGAGCTGGCTCTCGCGCATGACCTTCGCCGTGGCACGCGACGCCGCGGCGCGCTGCTCGGCGCTGCCGCCTTCGATGCCCAGCATCAGCGTGCGCGAGGCAACGCCGCTTTGCAGCTGCTCGATCAGCACGCGCTGCCGCAGGTCCGGGCTCTTGGGCAGGAACGCCGAGAGATCGGCGCCGATCTGCGTGCGCGCAATGACGACGGCACCGCACAACAGCACCAGCAGCCACGCGATCAGCACGACGGCCCTGCGCCGCCAGCCCGGCGGGCCGCCGGCCTGCGGTGCCGCAGTCACGGCGGTCACGGTGTGGTGCGTCCGGCCGCGCCGGACGGGGCCGCGTTGGTGGCCGGCGCCGCAGGCGCGTTCGGCGAGATGGTCATGACCGAGCGATCACCGCCGATGAATTCCATCTCCAGCCCCAGCACGTCGCTCGCGCTGCCAGTGATGCGGATGCTGCGCACCTGCGCGGCGAGCCGGCTGTCCATGGGCGCGAGGTCGAGCGTCCATTTGGTCGGCGCGCCCGTCACCGTGCTCTTGAAGTAGCGCTGCAGCGTGGCGCCGTCGCCGCTCAGCGTGCCGCGCATGGCTTCCACCAGGCCGAGCAGCTCGGGCATGCTGTCCAGTGCCAGCGTGCGGTTGCGGCCGCCGCGAGACAGGGTCAGGGTGTTGCCGTCGACCGCCATGGTCTCGATGCGCGGCGACAGCGTGCGGCGCACGAGCTTGTCGGGTGCATCGAAGCTCAGCGTGCCGCTCGCATCGAGCGGGCCTTCCAGGCCGTGCACGAAGCGTTGTTCGGTGAAGCGGGCCTCGCCGCTCTTCTGCTTGGCCAAGAGGCCCATCAGCTCGGACAGGTCGAACGCCCACGCCGGCGCAGCGCAGAAAGCCACCGCCAACAAGAACACCCTGCAAAGCCGGTCAAGCCGCATCTTCGAGCCAGAAATCATGAAAGTTGAACCAGTTGTACGGATAAGCGCGGCACAGCGCCTCCAGGCGCGCGACGTAGGCCTCGACCGCGGCACGGATGCGCCGCTCGCGGTCCGCGGCGTCGGCCGCCGGCTCGGCGAAGTCGGCCAGCGGATCGAACCGGACATCGTAGCGGGCACCGCCACCGTAGAGGCCGGCCATGAAGAACACCTTGCGGCGCAGCAGTGCCGCGAGCCGGAACGGCCCGTCGTTGAAGGCGGCGGGTTGACCGAGGAACGGCAGCACGATGTTGTGGCCGCGATGGTGCGAGGGCTGGTCCTCGCTGCCCGGCAGGGTGCGGTCGGCCAGCATGCCGCCCAGGCCCCCGTCGTCGAGCCAGTCGCGCAGCGCGAGCATCGAATTCGGCCGGCCGAGCGCGATCACATGGGGCCGCATCTCGGGCACCGCGATGTGGTTGAGGATGGCCGTGATGCGCTGCGCGTTGTCCGGATACATCAGCATCGCGAGGCGCAGGCTCTTCTGGTGCGTGTGATTCTTGCAGGCACCCATGACCTCGAAGCTGCCCACATGCGCACCGAGCAGGAAAGCGCCCCGCCCTTCGGCCGCCTCGGTTTCGAGCGGAACATTGCCCGCGATCGTCAGCTTGAAGAGGTCCATGCGCCCGCGCAGGAAGTACACCCGATCGAGCACTGTCGACGAAAACGCGTGCAGCAACCGGTAGCCATCGATCCAGCCCGCATGCGGGCCGATGGCCCTGAACAGGTAGCGCTTGATCTGCCGGCGCGGCGCGGGCGCGAACAGCAGGAAGTACAGGCTGATCGGCGGCAGCAGCAGCCGCGTGACGTGGCGCCCGCACACCAGGGCCATGAAGCAGATGAAGCGCAGCGCCAGCATGTTGCTGCGCTCGGGCGCCTGGGTCCAGCCGCTCTTCTGTGCGGTCTGGGCCGCCTCGTTGACGGCGCGGGTTTCGGCGTCGGTGTGCTTCATCACGCAGACTCTTGCACGGCGGTCCAACGGCCGGTGACAGCCACCACGCCGTCGCAGCGCACGTCGAAACGCACGCCGCGGCCGGCACCGGCTTCCGGCTGCAGTTCGATGGAAAGCGTGCTCCCGGGTCGCACCGGCGCAAGGAACTTGGCCGCTGCGAGCGTCGGGTTCGCTCCGAGCCGTGCGACCAGCGCCGGCACGCGCTGGATGGCCTCCATGACCTCGGCCAGCACCAGCGCACCGGGCAGCAGCGGCTGGCCGGGGAAATGGCCGGCGAAAGAAGGATGGTCGGCGGGCACCGTGTGGGCGATCTTCACCGGCGTGTCGTCTTCCGCAAGCTGCGCCAGCGCGAATTCGCGCAGCGCCCGCACCGTGAGCTTACCGGTGCCTTCGCGCGGAAAGGACTTCACCTGCACCACGCGCCGCGGCACGAACACCGCCTCGAGGCGCTGCCGCAGCGCAGCGATGATCGCGCCCGCCGTCAGCGTGGGCGCCACCACGAAGGCTATCGGCCGTACCACGCCGTCGGCCACTTCGTCGGGCAGCCAGAAGGCGCCGTCGTCGACGCCGGGAATGCTGTTCAGGTGGTAGTTCAGGTGCGCGAGCGAACTGCGCCGGCCGGCCACGTGGATCAGGTCGTTCGCGCGGCCGAATAGGCGAAAGCGCTGGTCGTCCAGCAGTTCGAGCACGTCGGCCAGCGGCGTCGGCTCGGGCAGGAAGTCGCCTTCGAAGATGAAGCGCTCCGGACCATCGCCCTCGCCCGGCTCCGCACGCACGCGGATCTGGCCGAAGTTTTCCCAGATGTCGCTTTCGGTCGTGCGGCGCGTGGCGACCTGGCCCGACTCGGTGCTGCCGTAGATTTCGAGCAGCACGCCGCCCATGGCCTGCTCGGCCTGGAGCGCGAGTTGCGGCGAGAGCGGCGCGGTGGCCGAGAGGATCAGGTCCACCGGCGGCAGCTCGATGCCCGAGAGCAGCAGCGTCTTCAGGTGGAACGGCGTGGTCACCAGTGCGCGCGGGCGCGGCACCGAGGCCAGTGTCTGTGCCACGTCGGCCGGAAAGAATGGCCGCCCGCTTTCGAAAGCGGCACCGCCCAGCATCGCCAGCAGCACCGACGATTCGAGCCCGTAGCTGTGCTGCACCGGCACGGTCGCAACCAGCGTGAGGCCTTCGAGCGAAGGACGACCGAGAACGCGGCTGAGCCGCTCGACGGCGACGGCCACGTCGCCCACCAGCGTGCGCCAGGTCTTGGCATGCGGCTGCGGCGCGCCGGTGGAGCCCGAGGTGAGCAGGCTGGCCGCGTGCATCGCGCCGTCGAACGCGGGCACGGTCGCGCTAGCGTCGCCTTCGAGGCTGGAGCGGTCCTCGATCAGCACGCGCTGCATGCCGGGCGTTTGCAGCTTGGTGTCGTCGGTGAGTGCAAAAAGGCGGGTGCCGTGGCTCTCGACCAGGCGCGCCAGCGTGTCGGGCCGCGCGTCGGGCGGCAAGAGGCTCGCATGACCGCGCACGAGCGCGGCGGCGAGGCTGACCGCGAAGGCGTAGCGGTCGACGCACAGGTTGACCGCCGGGCCTTCGGCCGGCAGCACCGGTGCGAAGCGGGCCACGTCGGACAGGAACTGGCGAGTGCTCACGGGCACGCCTGCGCGCCAGGCCAGGGGGGCGTCAGGGTCGCGGTCCGCGAGCAGGGGCAGGAGGGGGTTGTCTGTCGTCACGCGGGCTGCGCCTGTCACCGGGGGCCGGCCCCGTTGTCGATCGTCGAGGTGCCGTAGAAAGCACGCACCGCATCGACGAGCCGGGTGCGCTCGAACTCGGGGTGCAGCCTGTAGCGAATCAGGTGCTCGCCCACGAAAAGCAGGGCCACCGACACCGGCGACAGCACATTGGCCAGCAGCGACCAGGCCGAGAACGGCATCGTCAGGTAGACCACGATCGACGACACGACCACCACCGCGAAATACACGGTCCAGATCTGCGTGAGATGCGTCGTGTAGGACAGCATGTGCCCCTTGAGCGGATGCACGCGCTGCGCGAATTGCGTGATCAGCGGCAGCCCGCGACCACGCAGCGTGGAGCCGAACCAGCCGCACAGGGCGCCGTTGATGCCCACGTGCTGCAGCACATAGAGACGGTTCGGATCGCCCGCTTCACCCAGGAAAACCAGTGAGAACCCGCCGATGCCCAGTACCAGTGCCACCGCAAAACCCCAGCGGCCGAACCAGCTGGCGGCCATGCCCATGGCCGCAATCCAGAGCGGCCCGAGCAAGACCACCACCGCCCACGGCTCGGTGGCGTGGAACAGGGTCATCCAGTGAGAGAGGCCGGCATAAGCCACTCCCACCAGCAGCAGGAGCGCCAGTCGCCATCGTGACATGGGTCAGGAAGCGCTGCGGTGCTGGGCGACGTGGGTCGCGAGCGTGCGCAGCGACTGGAAGATCTGCTGGTTGCGTTCGTCGTCCGAACGCAACTGGAAGCCGTAGCGCCGCGAGACTTCGAGCGCAACTTCGAGGATGTCGATGGAATCCAGGCCCAGGCCTTCACCGTACAGCGGCTCGGTGGGGACGATGTCCTCAGGCGCAACCTCGAGATTGAGGGCGTTCACGAGCAGCACGGCGAGTTCTTTTTCGATCGGCGACTGTTCTGACGCATCGCCAGTGGCGGGAATGGGGGGCTGAGCAGTCGATGACAAAAAAACCTCCTGAAAACTTTTTCCTGAACCTATCGTGCGGCCGTGGATTATAGGAGTGCCGCTTGATTAGACTGACCGCTTCGATACGACCCGGAGCCCTCCATGGCAGACCCCCTTCTGATCGCCCGCCACGACAGCATCGAGTGCGCCCTCCTCCCCAGTCTTGCCAACCGCCATGGCCTGATCACCGGCGCCACCGGCACCGGCAAGACCGTCACCCTGCAGACCATCGCCGAGAAGCTCTCCAGCATCGGCGTGCCGGTGTTCATGGCCGACGTCAAGGGCGACCTGACCGGCATCAGCCAGAAAGGCGCCGTCGGCGAGAAGCTGGCCGCCACGCTGAAGGAACGCGGCATCGACCTGCCCGAGCCCTCCGCCTGCCCCGTCACGCTGTGGGACGTGTTCGGCGAACAGGGCCACCCGGTGCGGGCCACGGTGTCCGACATGGGCCCGCTGCTGCTGGGCCGCATGCTCGACGTGAACGAAACCCAGGCCGGGGTGCTGAACCTGGTGTTCAAGATCGCCGACGACAACGGCATGCTGCTGCTCGACCTGAAGGACCTGCGCGCCATGCTGCAGTACGTGGGCGAGAACTCCAGCCAGTTCACCACCCAGTACGGCAACATCAGCGCCGCCAGCGTGGGCGCCATCCAGCGCGGCCTGCTGCAGATCGAGACCCAGGGCGGCGACAAGTTCTTCGGCGAGCCGATGCTCAACATCGCCGATTTCATGCAGACCGTGGGCGGCAAGGGCGTGGTCAACGTGCTGGCCGCCGACAAGCTGATGAACTCGCCGCGCCTGTATGCGACCTTCCTGCTCTGGATGCTGTCGGAGCTGTTCGAGCAGCTGCCCGAAATCGGCGACCCCGACCAGCCCAAGCTGGCCTTCTTCTTCGACGAGGCCCACCTGCTCTTCAACGAGGCACCCAAGGCGCTGGTGGAACGCATCGAACTCGTGGTGCGGCTGGTGCGCTCCAAGGGCGTGGGCGTGTATTTCGTCACCCAGAACCCGCTGGACATTCCGGATACGGTGCTGGCCCAGCTCGGCAACCGCGTGCAGCACGCGCTGCGCGCCTTCACCCCGCGCGACCAGAAGGCCGTGAAGGCGGCCGCCAGCACCATGCGCCAGAAGCCGGGCCTCGACATCGAGACCGCCATCACCGAACTGGCTGTCGGCGAGGCGCTGGTGAGCTTCCTGGACGCCAAGGGCCGCCCGAGCGTGACCGAGCGCGTGTTCGTGCTGCCGCCGGGCAGCCAGCTCGGCCCGATCACGCCCGACCAGCGCAAGGCGTTGATCGCCAACTCGCTCGTTGCCGGCGTGTACGAGAAGACCGTGGACCGCGAATCGGCCTACGAAAAGCTCAAGGGCCGCGCCGAGTCCGCGCCCGATGCGCCCGCCGCCAAGGGACAAGCCGGCAAGGCCGGCACCGAGGAAGCCGGCTCCGGCATGGGCGGCATGCTCAACGACATGATCTTCGGCAGCACCGGTCCGCGCGGCGGAAAGCGCGACGGCTTGGTGCAGACCATGGCCAAGTCGGCGGTGCGCACCATGGGCACCTCGGTGGGCAAGGAAATCCTGCGCGGCGTGCTCGGCGGGATCTTCGGCAGCAAGAAGCGCTGAGGCCGGCAACCACCACCTGCACAGCAGAGACCCGGATGTCCACCAGCAAGCTGCCGGACAACGAGGTCCACCAGTTCTGGGAACGCTGCATCTGGCCGCGCGTGCTCACGCAAAGCGAGCGTGAAGTGGTCTACAAGGCGCTCTTCACCCGCGAGCACGGCCCCGGCGAATTCGTCTGCCAGCGCAACGAGATCGCCGACAGCTGGATCGGCGTGATCCGCGGCTTTCTCCGGGTGCAGGACACCTCGGCCGACGGCAAGCCGGTGATGTTCACCGGCGTGGCCACCGGCGGCTGGATCGGCGAAGGCTCGCTGCTGAAGGTCGAGCAGCGCAAGTACGAGATCGCCGCCACGCGCCCCACCACCACGCTGCACCTGCCGCGCGACACCTTCGCGTGGCTGCTGGACCGCAGCGTCCCCTTCAACCACTTCATGCTGTCGCACCTGAACGAGCGGCTGAGCCAGTTCATCGCCACGGTGAAGTTCGACCGGCTGCTGGAGCCCACCGCCCGCGTGGCGCGCGGCATCGCGAGCCTGTTCCATCCGGTGCTCTATCCGAACACCGATGCCACGCTGCAGATCAGCCAGGAAGAAATCGGCTGGATGGTGGGCGTGTCGCGCCAGCGGGTGAACGCGGCGCTGCACGAGCTCGAGGCGGCCCAGCTCATCAAGACGGGCTACGGCTACATCAACGTGCTCGACAGGCAGCGCCTGTCGAGGTTTCCGAACAACCAGCCCGGTTGAGGGCTGTTGAACGTCAGAACGCCACGGACACCGGTGCGGCCGGCAGGTCCTGCCCGCCGGGGCCGTTGCGGAAGGTGGTCGGGCTCCACGGCACCTGCCCCACGCCCGGCTTGCTCCAGTTGCACACGCCGTCGGGGAACGTCGCCTGCAGGCGGACCTGCTGGCCGCCCGTGAAGCGGATGCCGGCATAGTCGGCAGATGCGAAGTCGATCGGCTTCAACTGGCACTTGAACACGTCCTCCGACAGCGGCCCACCGGACACGATGCGCACCGACTCGTAGGGCCTGACCGGGCACGCGGAAGTGGTGAAGCCGATGTCCACCAGTTCGGCCGTGGTCATGCCCGCGGTAGCGATGCAGGAATCGACCGCGTCGGAAGGCTTGTTCTTCACGACCTTCTTTTCCTTCGCATCGCTTGATGTGTCGGCCTCCATGGCGCTCAGCCAGCGGTCCATCATCAGGAAGGCCTGCTTGGTCAGCGCCACGCCGGTGCCGGCCGCGCTCGCCAGCACCACGTGGTTGTCGTGCCCGCCATTGCCTGCATCGAGCCGCGCGCGCTGCTCGAAGGTGCGCCAGGCCATGTGGATGTCGGCGCCCAGCTCGGGCCGCAGATCGATGATCGGCACCTTCGCGAGGTTCTTCGCGTAGCTGACGAGACCGCTGCGATAGAGCGCTGTCATGGCGCTCGGCTGCGCACGGGCGCGTACCGCGGGAATGACGGCCTTGTCGCCCGACCAGACCATGTCGGCATCCCAGCTGCCAATGCCTTCGTTGAGCGCAACGAACTCCTCGGGCGTGATGGCGCCGGAGCGCAAGGCCTTCAGCCCGTACTGCACGCCCGCGTTGTCGTAAGGCAGGTTGGGCACGGTGTTGCCGTTGAGTTCGGCGGTGCCGAGGATCGCAGTCATCACGTCGTGGATGGTGCAGCGCACGCCGTTGGGCCGCAGCACCGGGTCGTACACCAGCGCCGCCGGAAAGCCCGGGCCGCAGTTGGTGGACTGCACCGGGTTCTGCGGCGCGAGGAACGAATACACCCAGCTGGTGCAGTAGTCGGCCGTCGGATGGCCCTCGATGGCCGCCCGCGCCGCTTGCGAGAGGCCTGCGCCCGGGCCGGAGCCGTAGTAGCGCCAGAGATTGCCGCAGTCGCGCGTCTCGATCCAGGTCGTGACCGCGTCGGGGTAGCTGTAGCCGGTCTGCAGGCCGTCGAGCAGGCCCGGCATCACCGAGGCCGGCACCGTCTGCATCATCGAGCCGCCCGAGCCGCCGTCGGACATGGTGAAGCGGATCTCGCCGTAGGTGTCGACGATGTGTTCCTTGACCATCATGATGTTCTCGGTCGCCAGGAACTCGTTGTTGTTGTCGTTGTGGTTCGTCAGTTGCGAATTGACCGTCATGAAGCCGGCGCGCAGCGCGTTGTCGTCGAAGAGCGCCGTGCCCGGGTTCTGCTGGAAGCGGTTGCCCGAGGCCGAGGCGCCCATCTTCCAGAGCACCTTGCCGTTCCAGCCCTTCTGCGGCTCCCACGGCGTCCACGGCTTGGCGGGGTCGAAGTACACCGCCACCTGGTATTCGCTGCGGCCCATGGTGCCCAGCTCCACGCGCAGCAGGGCCTTCACGGTGTCGCCGCGGTCGGTGGTGAAGTTCGCGATGTCGGCGTCCTTCGGGCGCTTGGCCGGGTCGTACTGCAGGAAGCAGGCGTAGGGACCGAAGGGCTGCTGGCCGCAGGCGGTGCCCTCCTTGGCCTTGGGCTGGTAGTAGTAGGTGTAGACGGTGGGCGCGTTGCAGTCGGCATCGACCGGGTCGGCATCGAGCCCGCTCACCTGCGTCGTCACGGAGGCCGAGAGTCCGGTGCCGGGCACCGTCACGGTCGCAACCGAGCCGGCCTTGGTCGCGCAGATCCACGGCTGGACCGGCGTGCCCGCGAAGATGTTGCCGCCGCGGCCGAAGTTCTCGATGGCGAGCTTCGCGCCGGTCTTCGTGGACTTGAGCATGGCGGTGAGCGTGTTGCTGCCCACGCGAAGGCCGGTGACCGTGCCGAGCACGCGGCCGTTGGCGCGAAGGGCGAAGGCGGAAGACACGTCCTTGCCGTCCAGGTCCACGGCCAGGTCGAGCGCGCTCTTGCCCTCGGGCAGCACGATTTCGACATAGGCGTCGCCGTCGCTGATCATGTCGGCGCGGTTCGACAGCGTGCGGATCTTCAACTCGCCGACTGCAGACGCCGGTGGTCCGTCAGGCGGGTTCGTGGGCGGCGCATTGCCCGATGGCGGAACGATCGGCGCGAAGCCGCTGCCGCCGCCCCCGTCTCCGCCGCAGTTGATGAGGGAAGCCAACACACACAGGCCCAGTACCCTGAGCCCCGCTCGATAGATGTCTCGCATCGTGTCTCCTTCGTTATTTGAGGAAAAAGGCGACGCGATTCCACTACTTTCGTTTTCCGCGGACTGTTATGGGAACGACATTTCAGGCCCGACTAGGGTTTGTCCCACGAAGGGCCATCGATGCAGCCGTCAGCGCGGGCTGCCGGCCGCTTCGAGGATCAGGTCGGCGATCTTGTCCGGGTGCGAGATCAGCGAGAGATGGCTCGATGCGATCTCGATGGTCTTCGCGTTCATCCGCTTCGCGAGAAAGCGCTCCAGCTCGGGCGAAGTGGTCCGGTCGTTGGTCGACACGGCGTACCAGCTGGGCTTGGAGCGCCAGGCGGCCTGCGTGGTGCGGCCGGCGAAGAGCGTCTCCGAAATCCGCCCCTGCACCGCATACAGCACCCGGGCCTTCGCAGGATCGATGTCGCCCGCGAAATCGCGAAGGAACGCTTCTTCGCCAAGCTGCGCGAAGCCGCCTGACTTCACGAGCCCGGCCGTGGCCGGCGGCGTCGGAAATTTCGCGGCCAGCGCGCCGTAGTCCTCGCCCGCATCGGGCGCACGCGCCGCCACGTACACCAGCGCCGATACCTTCGGATCGACGCCGGTCTCGCTGATCACCGTGCCGGCCCACGAATGGCCGACCAGCACCGTCGGGCCGTCCTGCAGCGCGAGGATGCGTCGCGTGGCCTCGGCGTCGTCGGCCAGCGAGCTCAACGGGTTCTGCACCGCCGTGGCCTTGAGGCCGGCTGCCTGGAGCCGGCCGATGACTTCCGACCAGCAGGAGCCATCGGCGTAGGCGCCATGGACCAGCACGACGTTGCGTGCGCCGGCGGCGGCGCGCGTCTGCGCGAAGCTGGCCGGGCTGGAGAAGATCGATGCGGCAGCGCCGGCGACGATGGCTGTGGAGAAAGAGCGGCGGTTCATGGTTTTCCTTTGTTGGATCGGGATGAAAAGGTCGGAGGTCGGCGCGTGTTCGTACACGCGCCTCGCAGGGAGCGAACGAGAAAAAGAGAAAGTGTGAAAGGCGCGCTTGCGGTGATCGCGCGCAGCTTCACCAGCGCAAAAGGCGTGGCCCGAGCAAGGCGCCCACGAGCACCGGCACGGCAATGCCGCTGACGTACCAGACCGCGAGGAACGGTGCGGTGAGTTCCATGCAGTGCAGCGCATAGACCGCAGCGCCGACACCGCCCGCGAGCGCCCCCGCCGCAGCACCCGCCAGCGCGGGCTGCGTGGGCGCGAGCCCCCTGAGCACCACCAGCGTGGCCACGAAAACCGGCAGCGCCATCAGCCCGATGCTCACCGCGCAGATGCGCCACGACTGCCCCATGAGCGACGGCATCTGGTCCTCGGCCGGCATGGAGAACCACGCAACGACGGCCAGCGCCCAGACCCCGAGCACCGGCAGCACCGCGCCAACCCACGCCTGCCGCACCGCGACGCCCGGTCGCGCGAGCCGCTGCACCATCAGGAAGCCGGCCGCGGCGATGCACAGCGGAAACAGCACCTTGACCCAGAACATCGGCCAGAACATGGCCTGCACCAGGTCGCGCCGCAGCCCGTACTCGACGAACAGGATGACGAACGACAGCGGCACGCCGACCAGCATCGCCAGCCAGAGCCGCCGGCTCGTCGCGTGGCGCGGCGCAGCCACAGGGCCGTTCGCCAGCATCGCGACCAGATCGTCGGTCTTCATGCGGAAGCACTCCAGTTGTGGCCGAACCGCGCGGCCAGCGCCTTGAGCCCGCGGTGGATGCCGACCTTCACCGCCGACTCGGACATGCCGGTCAGGCTCGCAGTCTCGGCCACCGAGAGGCCTTCGATCTTCACGTGCACGATCGGCAGGCGCTGGCGCTCGGGCAGCGTCTCGAGCAGGCCGCCCAGGTCGCGCCTTGCGTCGCTGGCCTCGGTGGCCGACTCGGCGAACACCGCGAGGTCGTCGTCCAGCGGGTCATGCAGGTCTTCGCGGACCGACTTGGCGCGCAGGAGGTCGATCATCTTGTAGCGCGCAATGGCATGCACCCAGGCCGTCAGCGGCTGGTCGCTCTGGTAGGTGTGACGCTGGTTGTGCATGGCGAGCAGGCATTCCTGGACGAGGTCTTCCACTTCATCGGGCCAGCCAAAGAGGCGCTTGCCCAGAAAGGCGCGCAGATGCGCGCTGAGTTTCTGCAGGAATTCGCGGTAGGCCTTCGCATCGCCATCGAGGCCCCGAAGGAACAGGCTCCGCAGCGCCACTTCCGCGTCGCTCATTTGCATCCTGCTACCTTCAGTGATTCGTGCCATCGGGCTGGCTGGTTACAGCCTGGTCGAAAAATAGTGCGTTGGATTGTGCCGCGACATGGAAAGTGCCAGCGCCCGCAAGCCCTTCGCCCGTACCTTGGGCTAAGCTGCGCCGATGTTCAGCGGACTCGTCTCGCACCCTTGGGCCTATCCGGCGCTGGAGGTGGTGCACATCGTCGGCATTGCGCTGCTGTTCGGCGGGCTTTTCGTGTTCGAGCTGCGCGCCCTGGGCATGGGGCGCGAGCTGCCCGCGCCGCTGCTGGCGCGCATGACGCTGCGCCCCGCCCTCGCTGGCTTCGGCCTGTGCGCGGTCACCGGGCTCACGATGTTCTCCGGCCAGCCCGACGAACTGCTGGCCAATACTGCCTTTCGGATCAAGATGCTCCTGATCGCGCTGGCCGGCGCCAACGCGGCGCTCTTTCACTTTCGCAGCGGCGTTGCAGCCCTGGATCGGTTCGCCAGGGTGCAATGCCTTCTGTCCTTGGGGTTTTGGCTCGCTGTCATCATCTGCGGGCGCTGGATCGCCTACCTCTGAACCGCCCGAACCGAAGGAGACCGAGATGATGCAAAGACGCCTCTTCATTGCTGCCTCGACGAGCCTCGCCCTGCCCGCCTGGGCCCACCATGGATGGAGCAGCTTCGACCAGGAGCGCCCGCTGTACCTGGAGGGCCGCGCGACCAAGGTCCTGTGGCGCAACCCGCATGGCGAACTGGAGCTCGAACTGCCCGACAACCCCACGCTCCCCGCCGATCTGAAGCAACGTGCATTGCCGAAGCAGTCGACCGCCGTCGACGGCCCCGCGCTGCTGGCCAAGGCGCAATTGCCGACGCGGCGCGACCGCAAATGGCAGGTCGAGCTGGCACCCCTCACGCGCCTGCAGGCCTGGGGCGTCGAAGAGATCAAGCCCGGCACCCAGGTGGGCGTGCTCGGCTTCACCTTCACCGGCGAGAAAGGCGATGCGGTGCTGCGCGCCGAATACCTGTTCGTCGGCGGCAAGACTTACGGCCTGCGCTCCTCGCCAGCCTGAGCATCACGCGCCGTTCGATGGATGCGGGGCATGGTCCGCCCCGGCTTGCCAGCCGCACGCGCGATCGGTACATTGCATTTTTTGAGGGCCTGCAATGTCCGTAGATAGCACCGAGATCCCTTCCGCACTGCCGGCTGGCACCACGCCGCTTTCGCCTCTCCCTCCGCTGCACCCCTCCTCCTCGACCGGCCACATCCGCCTGACCTCGCATGCCGGCGGCTTCGGCGCGCTGCCCATCCAGTGGGGCGCGGCCACCGCTGCCGAGCGCGGCCCGGTGGTCGGTACGACAACCAAACGCGCGCACCGCAACGTCATCGGCACCCACAGCGGCTCGTACAGCGTGTACCGCGCGCTCGCGGTGGCCTCGGGTGCCCTGAAGCGCGAACACAAGGCCGACCTCACCAACACCTCGCCCACCGACGTGATCGGCCCCTATCCGCAGTGGGGCGAGCCGGGCCGCATCGTCTCGCTCGACCCCTGGGGCGCGCTGGTGGCCGATGCGTTCTCCACCGAGCTGGCCGCGGGCTACGACATCCGCCCGACCATCGCGATCACCAAGGCGCACGTGATCCTGCCCGAGGTGATCGAGGCGCTGCAAAGCGGGCGCCTGAAGGCCGACGGCCACTTCCTCACCTCGGGCGGCGCCGCGATGGTGACCAAGGCGGCCATCGAGCCCGTGTGGTATCTCCCCGAGGTGGCACGCCGCTTCGGCTGCTCCGAGACCGACCTGCGCCGCACGCTCTTCGAGGAGACCGGCGGCATGTACCCCGAGCTCGTCACGCGCTCCGACCTGGAGGTGTTCCTGCCGCCCATCGGCGGGCAGACGCTCTACATCTTCGGCAACCCGCGCGACCTGGCCAACCCCGAGGTGGAGCTCACCGCGCGCATCCACGACGAATGCAACGGCTCGGACGTGTTCGGCTCCGACATCTGCACCTGCCGCCCCTACCTCACGCACGCGATCGAGGAATGCATCCAGGGCGCACAGCGCGGCGGCGTGGGGCTCATTGCCTATTCGCGCAAGGAAGGCCGCGCGCTGGGAGAAGTGACCAAGTTCCTGGTCTACAACGCCCGCAAGCGCCAGGTGGGCGGCGACACGGCCGACCAGTACTTCGCGCGCACCGAGTGCGTGGCCGGCGTGCAGGACATGCGCTTCCAGGAGCTGATGCCCGACGTCTTCCACTGGCTGGGCATCAGGAAGATCCATCGGCTCGTGTCGATGAGCAACATGAAGTTCGACGCGATCACCGGCTCGGGCATCGAGATCGGCGAGCGCGTGAACATTCCCGACGAACTGATCCCGGCCGACGCCCGCGTCGAGATGGACGCCAAGATGGCCGCCGGCTACTTCACGCCCGGCCCCGTGCCGGACGCCGAAGAACTGAAAAAGGCCAAGGGCCGCGGACTCACCGAATGACCATCAGCCACCACACCGACCCGAACATGCCCGTCGACGGCTCCGGCAGCCTGCCGGCCGGCGGCGCGGGCAAGGTCGACCCATCGATCGAATTCACCGCGGACACCGCCCATCCGGCCGGCGCGGCCTCGCTGCTGCGCACCACCGCCGCCATCCGCCAGCGTGCGGGCGCCCTGCTGGCGCGCGCGCGCCGCGGCGAGTCGCAGTGGTTCCGCATCGGCAGCGACGACGCGCTCGAAGATGCGGCGCGCACCGTGGCCGAGGTCACGCGCGAGCGCTATCCGTGGGACACCATCCCGTACCACAGCCGCTGGCGCCACTTCGAGGCCGGCGGCATCGACCGGCTGAAGCAGCTCGACCAGCTGCTCGGCAAAGGCATCGACGCCCGCCAGCGCGCCCGCGCGCACATCGACCTCGTGCTGGTGAGCGTGCTCCTCGATGCCGGCGCCGGCCCCGACTGGCGCTACACCGAGCCCGCCACCGGCGAGCGCTACACGCGCTCCGAAGGCCTGGGCGTGGCGAGCTTCCATGCCTTCACCAGCGGGCTTTTCTCGTCCGACCCCGACCATCCGCTGCAGGCCGACGCAGCCGGCCTCAAGGGCCTGGTGGCAGACCGGCTGGGCGACGCCTTCCAGGTGAGCGAGGTCAATCCGCTGGTGGGCCTTTCGGGCCGCGCCACGCTGCTGCGCCGGCTCGGCGAGGCGATGAGCGAGCAGCCCGAGACCTTCGGCGACGATGGCCGGCCCGGCCGCCTGTTCGACGCGCTGGTCGGCCCCTACGGCCCGGCCGCGCCGCCCACGGCGGAGATCACGGCGCACCAGATCCTCTCGCTGCTGCTGGAGACGCTCTCGCGCATCTGGCCCTCGGCGAACTCGGTGGACAGCATCGCGATCGACGGCAGTGACAGCGCCGGCGGCATCGGATCGGGCGATCCGGCGTTGGCGCTCGGCGACTGCTGGCGCCACAGCGCGGTGCGCGGTCCCGGTCTCACTAACGGCTGGATGCCCTTTCACAAGCTCTCGCAGTGGCTCACCTACTCGCTGCTCGAACCCTTCGAATGGGCCGGCGTGAAGGTGCGCCATCTCGATGCGCTCACCGCCCTGCCCGAGTACCGCAACGGAGGCCTGCTGATCGACAGCGGCGTGATCGTGCCGAAGGATGCGGCCTTCCTCACCCGCCGCTGGAAGGCCAGCGACGAATTCATCGTCGAATGGCGCGCGCTCACCGTGGCGCTGCTCGACGAGGTGGCGCCGCGCGTGCGCAAGGTGCTCGACCGCACCGAGGAAGAGCTGCCGCTGGCCTGCGTGCTCGAAGGCGGCACCTGGGCGGCCGGCCGGGCACTGGCACAGCGCTTGCGAGACGGAGCGCCACCGCTCCTGATCGAGAGCGACGGCACCGTCTTTTAGACTCCGGGGTTCACATTCAGCAGCAACGCCAGAAAAAATTCCAATGAGCAACGTTCACCTCGTCAATCACCCCCTCGTCCAGCACAAGCTCACGCTGATGCGCCGCAAGGATGCGTCCACCAACAGCTTCCGCCGGCTCCTCAATGAGATCAGCATGCTCATGGCCTACGAGGTCACGCGCGACATGCCGATGCAGGACATCGAGGTCGAAACCCCGCTGGAGACCATGCAGGCCAAGGTCATCGACGGCAAGAAGCTGGTGCTGGTGTCGATCCTGCGCGCCGGCACCGGCATCCTGGACGGCATGCTGACCGTGGTGCCGGGCGCCCGCGTCGGTCACATCGGCCTCTACCGCGACCCCAAGACGCTCACCGCCGTCGAGTACTACTTCAAGATGCCCGGCGAGATGGAGAACCGCGACGTGATCGTGGTCGACCCGATGCTGGCCACCGGCAATTCGGCCGTGGCTGCGGTCGAACGGCTGAAGGAACTCAACCCGAAGTCGATCAAGTTCGTGTGCCTGCTGACCTGCCCCGAAGGCGTGGCGACGATGCAGAAGGCGCACCCGGATGTGCCGATCTACACCGCGGCGATCGATCGCGAACTGAACAGCCACGGGTACATCCTCCCTGGCCTCGGCGACGCCGGCGACCGCATCTTCGGCACGAAATAGGCTCGCCCCCAGGCTGCGCGGCACTTCGTGTCCGCTTCTCCTTCCCCCTACCGGGGGCAACACCTGAGGCCCGGCGAAGCCGGTTCCTCGGTGTTCGCTGGAAGGGGCCGGCCCGTCGCGGAGTCCGGTTGACGGGCATGAGGATTGCAGGGCTGGTTCTTTCATTTCAATCGAGGAGAAAACCGTGACAGCACGCCGTCAGTTGATCATTCGTTCCGTCGCCATTGCCGCGGCACTTGCGGCCGGCGCGCCGGGCATCGCGCTTGCGCAGGCCAAGCTCAAGGTGGCGGCGGTGTACACCGTGCCGTTCGAGCAGCAATGGGTGGGGCGCATCCACAAGGCGCTGAAGGCAGCCGAGGCGCGCGGGGAGATCGAATACAAGGCCACCGAGAACGTCAGCAACGCCGACTACGAGCGCGTGATGCGCGAATACGCCACCGGCGGCAACCAGTTGATCCTGGGCGAGGTGTTCGGCGTGGAAGCGGCGGCGCGCAAGGTCGCAAAGGACTTCCCGAAGGTCGCCTTCCTGATGGGCTCGTCGCTCAAGCCGCAGGCGCCCAACTTCAGCGTGTTCGACAACTACATCCAGGAACCCGCCTACCTGAGCGGCATGGTCGCCGGCGGCATGACCAAGAGCAACCGCATCGGCATGGTCGGCGGCTTCCCGATTCCCGAGGTCAACCGGCTGATGAACGCGTTCATGGCCGGCGCGAAGGAAACGAACCCGAAGGTCGAGTTCAGCGTGAGCTTCATCAACAGCTGGTTCGACCCACCGAAGGCCAAGGAAGCGGCCTTCGCGATGATCGACAAGGGGGCGGACGTGATGTACGCCGAACGCTTCGGCGTCTCGGATGCCGCCAAGGAAAAGGGCAAGCTCGCGATCGGCAACGTGATCGACACGCAGAGCCAGTACCCCGACACGGTGGTCGCCTCGGCCTTGTGGAACTTCGAGCCCTCGGCCGACCGGGCGATCAAGCTGGTGAAGGAAGGCAAGTTCGCCGCCGAAGACTACGGCGTGTATTCGCAGATGAAGCACAAGGGCTCTGAGCTTGCGCCGCTCGGCACGTTCGAGAAGAAAGTGCCGGCCGACATCGTCGCCAAGGTGAAGGCCAAGCAGGCGGACATCCTCTCGGGCAAGTTCACCGTGAAAGTGGATGACGGCCAACCCAAGTCCACGGCAAAGTGAGCAAACGAATGACGACGATGCGCTGGCGCACTCTTCTCGCGGCCGGCGCGCTGGCCCTCGGTCTCACGGGCTGCGTCGGTGTCTACAAAGGCACCGGCGTCAGCATCAACAGCAGCACGCGGCTGGACGACACGCCGCGCATCGCGGTGATCTCCGCCTTCGAGCCCGAGCTCAAGCTGCTGCTCGCGCGCCTGCAGGGGCCCGCGAAACACAGCGTGAACGGCGTCGAGTTCACCACCGGCACGCTCGAAGGCAAGCCGGTCGTGCTGTTCCTCTCGGGCATCAGCATGACGAACGCGACGATGAACACGCAGCTCGTGCTCAACCGATTTCGCGTGACGAGCATCGTGTTCAGCGGCATCGCGGGCGGCGTGAATCCGTCGCTGCATGTCGGCGACGTGACGGTGCCCGCGCAATGGGGCCAATACCTCGAAGTGCTGATGGCACGCGAAACCGCACCCGGCAAGTACACCGCGCCGCCCTTCATCAAGGACGCCACATTCCCGAACTTCGGGATGGTGCATCCGCGCCCGGTCGAGGTCCGCTCGGCCGCCAGGCCGCAGATCGAGCGCAAGTTCTGGTTCGAAGTCGACCCGAAGATGCTCGAGGTGGCCCGCAGCATCCGCAACGTCGACCTGGCGAACTGCAGCGCCGGCAAGTGCCTCGCACGCAAGCCCCAGCTCGTGATCGGCGGCAACGGCGTCTCGGGCCAGGCCTTCATGGACAACATGGCATTCCGCCAGTACACGTTCAAGACCTTCCAGGCCAACGTGCTCGACATGGAAACCGCAGCCGTGGGCATGGTGGCATACAGCAACGGCGTACCGTACATCGCCTTCCGCTCGCTCAGCGACCTTGCGGGCGGCGGCGACGGCGAGAACGAGATGGGCACCTTCATGGGCATCGCGGCGGACAACTCGGCCAAGGTGATGCTGGCGTTCCTGGCTGCGTGGAAGTGACTCCGCTTCCTCTCCCTTCCCCTCTGGGGGAGGGTTGGGGTGGGGGCGCGCGGCACTCGATCGATCACCGCGGCGTTGCGGGCGCCGACTGCCCCCATCCCAGCCTTCCCCCAAAGGGGGAAGGAGCAAGACCTTCATGACTTCTACGACCGTCCTCCGCCTCCAGGGCATCACCAAGCGCTTCGGCACTCTCGTCGCGAATGACGCCATCTCCCTCGACCTGCAAGCCGGCGAAGTGCTCGCGCTGCTCGGCGAGAACGGCGCGGGCAAGTCGACGCTGATGTCGATCCTGTTCGGCCACTACGTCGCCGACGAAGGCAGCCTCGAGGTGTTCGGCGCGCCGCTGCCGTCCGGCAACCCCAAGGCCGCGCTCGCCGCGGGCGTGGGCATGGTGCACCAGCACTTCACGCTGGCCGACAACCTCACCGTGCTCGACAACGTGATGATGGGCACCGAGCCGCTGTGGCGCCCAGTCTCGCGTCGTGCCGCAGCGCGCGCCCGGCTGCTCGACGTGGCGCAGCGCTTCGGCCTGCCGGTACAGCCCGACGCGAAGATCGGCAGCCTCTCGGTCGGCGAGCGCCAGCGCGTGGAAATCCTCAAGGCGCTGTACCGCGGCGCGCGCATCCTGATCCTCGACGAGCCGACTGCCGTGCTCACGCCGCAGGAGAGCGAGGCGCTGTTCGCCACGCTCGCGCAGATGGTGGCGCAGGGCCTGTCGGTGATTTTCATCAGCCACAAGCTGGGCGAAGTGCTGCGGGTGTCGCACCGCATCGCCGTGCTGCGCGGCGGCAAGCTCGTGGCCGAGGCGCGCACGGCCGACACCACGCAGGCACAGTTGGCGCTCTGGATGGTCGGGCATGCGGTCGAGGCGCCGCAGCGACGGCCTGCCAAGACGGTGGGCGACGCGGTCTGCGTGCTCGACCATGTGAGCACCGCGTCCGCCAAGGACGGTGGACAGGACCGGCTGCGAGAGGTGTCGCTGACGCTGCGCGCGGGCGAGATCACCGCCATCGCGGGCGTCTCGGGCAACGGCCAGGTGGCGCTGGCCGAACTGCTCTGCGGCACGCGCCGCGCCGTCTCCGGCACTGCCCAATTGATGGGCCGCGCGCTGCCGCCCTCGCCCGCCCGCCTGGTGCAACGCGGCGTGGCGCGCATTCCCGAAGACCGGCATGCGGTCGGCGTGGTCGGCGACCTGCCGGTGTGGGAGAACGCGGTGTCCGAGCGGTTGCGCAGCCCGGTGTTCTCTCGCTGGTCGGTGTTCGTGCGGCGCGCGGCGGCGCGGTTGCATGCGCGGCGCATCGAAAAGGCATTCGACGTGCGCGGCGCCGGGCTTATGGCCCCGGCCCGCTCGCTCTCTGGCGGAAACATGCAGAAGCTGATCCTGGGGCGCGCACTGCTCGCGCCCGAACAGGCGGAAGACGCCGACAACAAGAAGTACCCGAACCGCGCTCCGCGCCTGATCGTCGCGCACCAACCGACCTGGGGCCTGGACATCGGCGCCGTCGCCTATGTGCAGCAGCAACTCATCGCCGCGCGCGATGCCGGCGCGGCGGTGCTGGTGATTTCCGACGACCTCGACGAAGTGCTCACGCTCGGTGACCGCGTGGCCGTGATGCACGGCGGCCACCTCGGCGAAGCGCGCCCGGCCGCGGCCTGGACGCGCGAAGCCATCGGGCTGGCGATGGCCGGCGCCGCGAAAGGCGCGCCATGATGCGGCTCGAACGACGCCACGAAACCTCGCGCGCCGCGCTGGTGCTGGCGCCCATCGGCGCAGTCGTGTTCACCATGGTCGTGAGCGCGCTGCTCGTGCTCTGGGCCGGCGCACCGGTCGGCCGCACCTACGCGCTGCTGCTGCAGGGCGGGTTCGGTTCGGTGTTCGCGTGGAGCGAAACGCTGACCCGCGCGATCCCGCTGATCCTCACCGGCCTGGCTGCCACGGTCGCCTTCAAGGCGCGGCTCTTCAACATCGGCGCGGAGGGGCAGCTCTTCGCCGGTGCCCTCGCCGCGGTGGCCGTGGGCGGCATGCACGGCGGCACGGGCTTCGAACTCTCGCCCTGGGTGCTGTTCCCGCTGATGATGCTGGCAGCGGCCGTCGCAGGCGCCCTGCTGCTGCTCGGCCCGGCGCTCATGAAGAACAAGCTCGGCGTCGACGAGGTGGTGACCACGCTCTTGATCAACTTCATCGTGCTGCTCGGCGTCTCCGCGCTGCTCGACGGGCCGATGAAGGACCCGACCGCCATGGGCTGGCCGCAGAGCGTGTCGCTGCAGTCCGATCTCGAACTGGGCAAGCTCATCGCCCAGACGCGCGTGCACACCGGACTGCTGTGGGCCGTGTCGCTCGCAGTGATCGTGTGGGCAATCTTCAAGTACACGGTGCTGGGGTTCGACATCCGCGCGGTAGGCGCGAATGCGCGCGCCGCCGCGTTCGCCGGCGTGCCGGTCACGCGCACCGTGGTGATGGTGGCGCTGCTCTCGGGCGCGCTGGCCGGGCTGGCCGGCGCCATCGAGGTGGCGGGCCGTACGAGCTACGTCACGCTCGACATGTCGCCGGGCTATGGCTACACAGGCATCGTGATCGCGATGCTCGCGGGCCTGCACCCGTTGGGCGTGATCGCTGCCGGCGTGTTCGTGGCCGGCGTGCTGGTCGGCGCCGACACCATGAGCCGCGCGGTGGGCGTGCCGACCTACATCGCCGACGTGATCGTCGCGGCCTCGCTGATCGCGGTGCTGGTGGCGACGCTGCTCACGCAATACCGCGTGCGGATGACGAAATGACCGACCTTCTCGACATCCTCGCCAACCCCGCCTTCTGGGTCGCAGTGCTGCGCATCGCCACGCCGCTCATCCTCGGCACGCTCGGCGTGCTGCTGTGCGAACGCGCGGGCGTGCTCAACCTCGGCATCGAAGGAATCATGGTCGCGGGCGCCTTCACCGGATGGCTCGCTGTGTATGCCGGTGCGCCGCTGTGGGTCGGTGTGGGCGTAGCGGCGCTCACCGGCATGGTGTTCGGGTTGCTGCACGCTTTCCTGACCGTCGGGCTCGCGCTCTCGCAGCACGTCTCGGGCCTCGGCATCACGCTGCTCGCGACGGCGCTCAGCTACTTCGGCTACCGCGTGAGCTTTCCGAAGGTGAACGCGCCGCCTACCATCACGCCTTTCGCGCCGATGGACTGGCTGCCCGTGCCCATCCTCAATGCACAGACCGCGCTCACGCTGTTCGCGTTGCTGCTCGTGCCGGCGGTCGGCTGGGTGCTGTACCGCACGCCGCTCGGTCTGGCGCTGCGCATGGTCGGCGAGAACCCGCAGGCGGCCGAGAGCCAGGGCGTGTCGGTCGCGGCCACGCGCACCGGCGCCATCGTCGCGGGCTCGGCGCTGATGGGCATGGCGGGGTCGTTCCTCACGCTCTCGGCCTTCAACGCCTTCTTCTTCAACATGGTGAACGGCCGCGGCTGGATCTGCGTGGCGCTGGTGGTGTTCGCCTCGTGGCGGCCCGGCAAGGCCCTGCTGGGCGCGCTGCTGTTCGCGTTCTTCGACGCGCTGCAACTGCGGCTGCAACAATCGGGCGACGCCGTGCTGCCCTACCAGCTCTACCTGATGCTGCCGTACCTGCTGTCGATCCTCGCGCTGGTGCTGGTGGCGCGCAAGGCGAGCTATCCACAGGCGCTGATGAAGCCATATCGCAAAGGGGAACGTTGAGATGATGAAGACGACCGCTGCAACCCTGCTCGCCGCCCTGCTCTCGCTCGGCGCAACCGGCGCCCATGCGCTGGGCAGCGACTACAGCTACGACACCTTCAAGACGCCCGATTCGGTCAGCTGGGTGCAGCTGTGCGGCACCTGGGGCAAGGACCACCAGGGGACCTACCGCGTGGTCCATGCGGACCAGTACGCGCAGTCGTTCCTCTATGTGCAGTGGATGACCCGCGATGCCAACGGCGGCCTGCATGCCGAGCACACGGTCGCCATCGCCGAACTCGACAACGATCACGCCGAGATCGCGCTCACCGACATCACCTGCCGCGCCACGCCGCGCGGCATCGTGGTGACAGCGAAGGCGGCATCCGGACATGACGACAAGCTGCGGCGCGTGACGATCGAGGTCGGGCCCGCAGCGGGGCAGTACCGGTATCGGGCGCAGCGCACGCGCTGAACAACATTCCAGGAATCCTCACGATGCTCGACCTCCTCATCACCAACGCCACCCTCCCCGACGGCCGCACCAGCATGTCGATCGCCGTGCAGGACGGCCGCATCGCCGAGGTCACCGAAGGCCTGGATGCACCGGCACACGAGAAGCTGGATGCGCAAGGTCTGCTGCTCGCGCCCCACTTCGTCGACCCGCACTTCCACATGGACGCCACGCTGAGCTACGGCCTGCCGCGCGTCAACGAGAGCGGCACGCTGCTCGAAGGTATTGCGCTGTGGGGCGAGCTCAAGCCGCTGCTCACTGCCGATGCGCTGATCGAACGCGCACTGGCGTATTGCGACTGGGCCGTGGCCAAGGGCCTGCTGGCCATCCGCACGCACGTGGACACGAGCGATGCGAGCCTGCTCGCCGTCGATGCGCTGCTCGAAGTCAAGCGCCAGGTCGCGCCCTACATCGACCTGCAGCTTGTCGCCTTTCCGCAGGACGGCGTGCTGCGCTCGTCGGGCGGTGTCGAAAACCTCACGCGCGCGCTCGACAAGGGCGTGGACGTGGTCGGCGGTATTCCGCATTTCGAACGCACCATGGCCGATGGCGCCGCCAGCGTGAAGCTGCTGTGCGAGCTGGCCGCGGAGCGCGGGAAACTGGTCGACATGCACTGCGACGAATCGGACGACCCGCTCTCGCGCCACATCGAGACATTGGCCTTCGAGGCGCAGCGCCTGGGCCTGCAGGGCCGCGTGACCGGCTCGCACTGCACCTCGATGCATTCGATGGACAACTACTACGTGAGCAAGCTGCTGCCGCTCATCGCGCAAAGCGGCGTGGCGGTCATCGCCAATCCGCTCATCAACATCACGCTGCAAGGCCGCCACGACACGTACCCCAAGCGCCGCGGCATGACGCGCGTGCCCGAGCTGATGGCGGCCGGCGTGAACGTCGCGTTCGGCCACGACTGCGTGATGGACCCCTGGTACGGCATGGGCTCGGGCGACATGCTCGAAGTGGCGCACATGGGCCTGCACGTCGCGCAGATGACGAGCCAGGCCGGCATCCGCCAGTGCTTCGAGGCCGTGACCACGAACGCGGCGCGCGTGATGCACCTGGAGCGCTACGGCATCGAGGCCGGCTGCGACGCGAGCTTCGTGCTGCTGCAGGCACGCGATGCGGTCGAGGCGATCCGTCTGCGTGCGACACGGCTCAAGGTGTTTTGCAAGGGCAAGCTGCTGGCGGAAACGCCGGCGGCCACGGCGAAGCTGCACCTGCCGGGACGGGCGCAGGCCAGCAGCTGGATGATTCCCAGGGCCTGAGCCCATGCAGGCGCTCTATAGCGGCCTGACGTTCCGGCCCATGCTGGCCTCGGACCTGCCCCTGCTGCGCGAATGGCTCGGCCGGCCGCATGTGGCCGAGTGGTGGGGCGCCGCACCATCGCAGGTCGAAGTCGATGCCGACTACGCACCGATGCTGTCACCCGCATCCACCGAACGCGCGTACATCGCCCTGCTGGACGGAGCGCCCATCGGCTATATCCAGTCCTACGTTGTCATGGGTTCGGGCAACGGCTGGTGGGAAGACGAGCGCGACCCGGGTGCGCGCGGCATCGACCAATTCCTCGCGCATCCCGACCAGTTGAACCGCGGACTGGGCAGCGCAATGGTTCGCGCATTCGTGGACCGGTTGTTCGAAGACCCGGCAGTGACGAAGGTACAGACAGATCCCTCACCGACCAATCGCCGCGCGATCCGCAGCTACCTGCGCGCCGGTTTTCATGAACAGGGCGAAGTGGCCACGCCCGATGGTCCGGCCCTGCTGATGGTGCGACCCCGATGAATCATCTCTGGAGACAAACCACATGAAAGTCCACGGCACCTGCCATTGCGGCCGGATCACCTACGAGGCCGAAGTCGATCCCGACAAGGTCAGCCTGTGCAATTGCGCCGATTGCCAGGTGCTCTCGGGCACGGCCTACCGCGTCTCGGCGCCCGTGCCGGCCGAAGACTTCCACCTGCTGACCGGCCAGCCCAAGGTTTACGTCAAGATGGCCGAGAGCGGAACACGTCGCCGCCAGAGCTTCTGCGAGAACTGCGGAACGCCGATTGCGTCCAGCCCCGACATCGACCCGCCACCCAGCTACTCGCTGCGCATCGGCAGCATGGTGGAGCGCGACCAATTGCCGCCGCGAAGACAGCAGTGGTGCCGGTCGGCACTCGGCTGGTCCCAGGACCTCAGCGGGCTGCCCGCGCTGCCGACCCAATAGCGTTCATCCGCGCCCTGCCCCTTCGAGGTCGCACCACATGTGCACCTTGGCGAGCAAGGCGCCATCGACTGCGATGGCCATCGGCTCGACGCCGAAGACCTGGAAGCCGCAGCGCTCATACAGCGCCTGTGCAGGCGCGTTGCCTTCGGTCACCGTGAGCTGCACCAGGCGCAGCCCGCCGTGCGCACGCGCATGGTTGAGTATGGCCTGCACGAGCCGGCGGCCGAAGCCCGCGCGGCGTGCCGAAGCCATCACCGACATGCCGAACAGCGTGGCCTTGTGGCGTGCGCGCTCGCGGTCCTCGAAGCTCAGGCCTGCGGCGCCGACCAGCACGCCCGTTTCGTCGAACGCACCGTAGACCACGCTCGGCGCATCCACCTCGGCGCCGAGGCGCTTCTCCCACCAACTCAACGGCAAGCCCTCGCGCTCCCCGACGGTGGACGTGAAGGCGCTGGGGTGCGTCGCGTAGGCATCGAGCATCACGGCCCGGTACGCGGCAGCATCCGCAGCGATCAGGCGACGGACGACGTTGCCGTCCTTCGCGATGTTTTCCTCAGAAGCGGACACAGACGGATTGCCTTTCCTGCAGCACCGCCTCCTGGCCGAAATTCTTGCGGTACGTGTCGATGATGCCGGCGATGGCCGCGTCGTCCTTCTCACTGCGCGGATGCAGCAACACCACGAGCTTGGAGGGCTCGCGCACCACGCCGCCCGAGGCGCCGCGCCATTGGCCGACGGCGTCGAGCACGGTCAAACCCTGCGGGAACGCGGGGGTCACGGTGGCGTCGAGAAAGCCGGCCCACTGCGCATCCGAGACCTGACCGCCGGCCGGTATGGCCCGGCCGAAGAAGAGCGTGTCGCGCTCGAAGGCATCGAAGCCGGTGTCGCAGGTTCCGCCAGCCGTTGGCGCGGAAGGCAAAGCGCTGCAGCCCGCGAGCGCGGTCAGCATGAGCGCAACCAGTGTCGGACGGACGCGGGAAGCAGCGTGTGCCATGAGCGTTCAGGCCTCCGGCGCGATCGCCTCGGCGTATTCGTAGAGCGCACCGAGGATCTCCTCGCCGCGCTCGTCCGCCGTTTCGGACAGCGCATCGACTTCGCTGAACAGCTGCTCGATGGTGCGCACCCCGCCCTCGCCGTGAAACAGGCGCGCCACGCGCAGCGCCTCCCAGCGTTCGGTCTCTTCGGGGGCCAGCGATTCGGGCCAGTTGCGCGCGCGGTAACGGAAAACGATCTCCTCGAGGCGGCCATCGTCGAAACCGGTGCGGTCCTTGGCGAGCTCGCCGGCGGAAAGGCCGCGCAGCTGGTTCAGGCGCCGGCGGTCGGCGTTGCCGACAAACCCGCCGTAGAGGTCTTCGTCCACATCCGGCGTGGCCTCCTTCGGCCGCGCGTACACCTGCGACCAGATCGCGCTCATGTCGGGCAGGTCGCGTGCGATGGCGGCGTGACGCATGGCAGTGTCGAGGTCCACACCCCAGCGCTCGGCCATCGGCGGTGCGAGCGTGCGCAGGTTGCCGACCACCATCGGCGACTTGTTGAGATGGATGCCCTTCACGGGCAGGCGCACCGCGCCTTCAGGCAGGTCGGCCGTGCGGGTGAAGAGCCGCAGGCGCAGCGTCTCGACATCGAGGTCGCGCAGCTCGCTCGGGTCGTGGGCCAGGTCCCAGGCGATCAGTTCGTTCTTGTTGGTCGGGTGGCTCGCGAGCGGCCACATCACGGCGAGGCAGCCGCGCTCCACCGGAAACATGCCGGAGACGTGCAGGAAGGGCTTGGCGGTTTCGCGCATCGCGGGCAGGCCGAGTTCGCTCGCCACGCGGTCCTTCTTGTGCAGGCCGAAAGCGAAGTCGAACAACTTGGGTTGCCTGTCCCGGATGAGCCGCGCCAGCGCGATGGTCGCGCGCACGTCAGAGAGCGCATCGTGCGCCGACTCGTGCAGCAAGCCGTTGGCGCGCGCCAGGTCTTCGAGCTTGAAGCTGGGCTTGCCGTCTTCCTTCTTCGGCCACTCGATGCCCTCGGGGCGCAGCGCGTAGGTGAGGCGCACCACGTCGAGCAGGTCCCACCGGCCGCAGTCGTTCTGCCACTCGCGTGCGTACGGATCGATCAGGTTGCGCCAGAAGAGGAAGCGCGTCACCTCGTCGTCGAAGCGGATCGTGTTGTAGCCCACGCCGATGGTGCCGGGCTGCGAGAAGGCGCGTTCGATCTGTGCAGCGAAATCATGCTCGGGGATGCCACGTTCCAGGCACACCTGGGGCGTGATGCCGGTGATGAGGCAGGCCTCGGGACTGGGCAGGTAGTCCGGCGCGGGCTTGCAATAGATCATCAGCGGCTCGCCGACTTCGTTCAGCTCGGCATCGGTGCGGATGGCCGCGAACTGCGAAGGCCGGTCGCGGCGCGGCACCGCGCCGAAGGTTTCGTAGTCGTGCCAGAGAAAGGTATGGTTCATTCAGAGCAAGGGTGAAAACAAGCGCGCAATGGAATCGCCGAGACGACGCCAGAAATTCTGTGGCCGGTTGGCGCGCACCGCGCCGGAGCTGTGCAGGTCGGTCTCGAACTGCGCCGCCAGCGGCCGGGCCAGTTCGGGGCCGTAGACCACCGCGCAGACCTCGAAGTTGAGCCGGAAGCTGCGGTTGTCGAAATTCGCGGTGCCGATCATCGCGCAATGCTCATCGACCACCAAGGTCTTGGAGTGCAGCATGCGCGCCTTGTATTCCCAGACCTTGACGCCCGCGGCGATCAGCTCGTCGAAGTACGAACGCGCGGCTGCGCTCACGATGGCCGAATCGCTGCGGCGCGGCACGAGCAGGCGTACGTCGACACCGCGCAGCGCTGCGCTCGTGAGCGCCATCAGCGCGGGCTCGCCCGGCACAAAGTACGGCGTGGTGAGCCAGGCGCGGTGCGTGGCCGAATGGATCGCCTCGACGTGCATGCGGTGGATCGGCTCGAGCACGTTGTCGGGGCCGCTGGTCACGATCTGCACGGGGATGTCGCCCGCGTCCAGCTGCGGAAGCATCGCGGCCATCGTGTCGTCCATGCCGCGCGGGTCTTCGCCGGTGGCGTAGGTCCAGTCTTCGAGGAACGTCGTCTGCAACCAGCGCACCGCGCTGCCCTCGATGCGCAGGTGCACGTCGTGGTACGCGTCCGGGTTGGTGCGCTTGTCTTCCTCGTCGGTGATGTTCACGCCGCCGGTGAAGCCCACGCGGCCGTCGCAGATCACGATCTTGCGGTGGGTGCGGTAGTTGGTCACCGGACGGAGGCGCCGGCCGATCTTGGTGTCGTGGAACAGCGCGACCTTCACGCCGGCTGCGTGCATTGGCGCCATGAACTTGCGGCCGATGCGCTTGGAGCCGAGCGCGTCGAGCAACAGGCGGATGACGACGCCCTCCTTCGCGCGCTCGACCAGCAGGTCGCGCAGCGCGGTACCGATCTTGTCGGGCTCGAAAATGTAGTACTCGAGGTGGATGTGGTCCTTCGCCTCGCGCACCGCCTCGAAGATGGCGTCGAAGGTGCGTGCGCCGCCCGAGAGCAGTTCCACATCGGACGCGCTCGACACCGGCAGCCCGCAGGCCGCAGTGCCCAACCGCGCCATCTGCTGCAGCGCCGGAGGCGCGTTCTGCGCCGCATCGCGCAGCCGGGCGAGGTCAGCCTGCGCCGAGGCCCCTGCGCGGTTGCGCAGCCGCTTGATGCGTTGCTTGCGCAGGCGCTGCGGCCCGAGGAAGTAATAGATGACGAAGCCCGCGAACGGCAGCAGCGCCAGCGACAGGATCCAGCTCATCGTGGACACCGGCGCGCGCTTCTGCATCACGATCCAGATCGACAGCACGGCGATGTAGCCGCTCCACGCCAGGGAGAGGCCGGTTTTCCATTCGTGGCTGAGTTCGGGGAGGATCAAAGTGACGAAGACGGGTGGATGGATTTCGGCCGCCCAAAGAAAAAGGCCGGCAGCGCGATGCTACCGGCCTTTGGAGGCGCTTCCGCGGCCTCATCGGCCACGGAATGCCCGGTTTCTTAGCCCGTTGCCGCTTCTTCGGCCTCAGGCTTGGACTTGCCTTCCTTCTTGGGGAGAGGCTGGATGTCCAGCAGCACTTCGTCCTTGTCGTCGAGGTCGACTTCGAGGCGGCCGCCGTCGGTCAGGCGACCGAACAGCAGCTCGTCGGCCAGTGCACGACGGATCGTGTCCTGGATCAGCCGCTGCATCGGACGCGCGCCCATCAGCGGATCGAAGCCCTTCTTCGCCAGGTGCTTGCGCAGCTTGTCGCTGAAGGTGACTTCCACCTTCTTCTCGGCCAGTTGCGTTTCGAGTTGCAGCAGGAACTTGTCGACCACGCGCAGGATGATGTTCTCGTCGAGCGCCTTGAAGTTGACGATGGCGTCCAGCCGGTTGCGGAACTCGGGCGAGAACAGGCGCTTGATGTCGCCCATTTCGTCGCCCGCCTGGCGCGGGTTGGTGAAGCCGATGGTCGCCTTGTTCATGGTCTCGGCACCCGCATTCGTCGTCATGATGATGATGACGTTGCGGAAGTCGGCCTTGCGCCCGTTGTTGTCGGTCAGCGTGCCATGGTCCATCACCTGCAGCAGCACGTTGAAGATGTCCGGATGCGCCTTCTCGATTTCGTCGAGCAGCAGCACCGAATGCGGCTTCTTCGTGACGGCTTCGGTCAGGAGACCACCCTGGTCGAAACCAACGTAGCCCGGAGGCGCGCCGATCAGGCGGCTCACCGCGTGACGCTCCATGTACTCCGACATGTCGAAGCGGATCAGCTCGATGCCCATGATGTAGGCAAGTTGCTTGGCCGCTTCGGTCTTGCCGACGCCCGTGGGGCCGGAGAACAGGAACGAGCCGATCGGCTTGTCGCCCTTGCCCAGGCCCGAGCGAGCCATCTTGACCGCAGAGGCCAGCACTTCGAGTGCCTTGTCCTGGCCGAACACCACGCTCTTGAGGTCGCGCTCGATCGTCTGCAGCTTGCTGCGGTCGTCGTTGCTGACGTTGGCCGGGGGAATGCGCGCGATCTTCGCCACGATTTCCTCGACCTCGGTCTTGCTGATGGTCTTCTTGCGCTTGCTCGGCGGCAGGATGCGCTGGGCGGCACCGGCTTCGTCGATGACGTCGATTGCCTTGTCGGGCAGGTGACGGTCATTGATGTACTTGGCGCTCAGTTCGGCGGCTGCCTGCAGGGCGGCCACCGCGTACTTCACGCCATGGTGTTCCTCGAAGCGCGACTTCAGGCCCTTCAGGATGTCGACGGTTTCCTGCACCGACGGCTCGACCACGTCGACCTTCTGGAAACGACGCGACAGGGCCGCATCCTTCTCGAAGATGCCGCGGTATTCGGTGAACGTGGTCGCACCGATGCACTTGAGCTGGCCGCTCGAGAGCGCGGGCTTGAGCAGGTTCGACGCATCGAGCGTGCCGCCCGAGGCTGCGCCCGCACCGATCAGCGTGTGGATTTCGTCGATGAAGAGCACGGCGTTGGGCTTGTCCTTCAGCGACTTGAGCACGCCCTTCAGGCGTTGTTCGAAATCGCCACGGTACTTGGTGCCGGCCAGCAGTGCGCCCATGTCGAGCGAGTAGACCTGCGCCTCGGCGAGGATCTCGGGCACGTCGCCCTGGGTGATGCGCCACGCCAGGCCTTCCGCGATCGCGGTCTTGCCAACGCCGGCCTCGCCCACGAGCAGCGGGTTGTTCTTGCGCCGGCGGCACAGGATCTGGATGACGCGCTCGACCTCGTATTCGCGGCCGATCAGCGGATCGATCTTGCCGTCCTTGGCGAGCTGGTTGAGGTTTTGGGTGAACTGCTCGAGCGGCGATGCCTTCTCGTTGCGTTCGCCGCCGCCCTCTTCGCCTTCACCCTGAGGCGCTTCGCCGCTGCCCTTGACGGCCTCGGGCGGATCGCTCTTCTTGATGCCGTGGGCAATGAAGTTCACCACGTCGAGGCGGGTCACGCCCTGCTGGTGGAGGTAGTAGACGGCGTGCGAGTCCTTCTCACCGAAGATCGCGACCAGCACGTTGGCGCCGGTGACTTCCTTCTTGCCGTTGCCGGTGGACTGCACATGCATGATGGCGCGCTGGATCACGCGCTGGAAACCCAGCGTGGGCTGGGTGTCTACATCGTCGGTACCCGCCACTTGCGGCGTGTTGTCCTTGATGAAGTTGGTGAGCGACGCCCGAAGGTCGTCGACGTTCGCCGAGCAGGCGCGCAGAACTTCTGCGGCGCTCGGGTTGTCCAGCAAAGCGAGCAGCAGATGCTCCACGGTGATGAACTCGTGGCGCTGCTGCCGGGCCTCGACAAAGGCCATGTGCAAGCTGACTTCCAGTTCCTGGGCAATCATGTGATTTCCTTTTGCCTTGCTGTAAATAAGTTCTCAGATGGGTTGGAGCTTGCGCAATTCAACAGGTTCACGCAACTGGCTCACTGACACATTGCAGCGGGTGCCCAGCCTGCTGCGCGGCCTCCATGACCTGATTCACTTTAGTGGCTGCCATGTCGCGGGAATAGACCCCACAGACACCGCGGCCATCGAGGTGGATCTTCAACATGATCTGCGTCGCGGTCTCGCGGTCTTTGCTGAAGTACTCCTGCAGCACCACGATCACGAACTCCATGGGGGTGTAGTCATCGTTCAGCATGACCACCTGGTACATCTGGGGCGGCGCAGTTTTCTGCGGCCGGCGCTCCAGAACGACCGAATCTCCGTCATCCCCGGCCGGTTTTTGGGCCGGAGGGGTGGGGGGAGTCTTGGGAATTCTCGTTGCCATGAAAAAGATTCTATAGAGCGTGCAAGCACCGTGCCGACGCAGGAGGACTTGGTGGCGCGATTTCGACAAATCAAGTGGCTTGCGCCGATAGGGACAGTTTTTTTCTGAGCGCTGGCCTCACGCCCTGAGCCCGAGGCATGCGCTCAGACTCGTACAACACGTCCGTTCTGACGCGGGTGCGCTAGGCTTCCCATCACCAGCAGCAAGCTAGGCGTCAAAAGCGTTCGAATCCGCTGGCTGCACCTCCACAAACTGGACCAAATCGCCGAAAGGCAGGCGCACAAGGGAAGCACATGGAAAGCAAATGGTGGGAGTACTACGCAGTCAGGTACTTCGTTGGAACGGTCGTTGGAGCGATGGCCGTCGCGACTTTGGTCACCAAAGCGCCCTACAAGCAGGCATTCGAGGCATCTGAGGCGCTGAAGAACAGCGGCTTTCTGAGCTTCAGCTTGATCGCTGCTCTAGGACTCGCTTTTTGCTATATCGCCAGTTCGCCTGTACTCGTCATTCATGCGACTCGCGCCCACCTGCAGCTCACAGCACCAAGTCGCCATCATCGGACTTTCGTTATCGCTTTCGGAGGCTTCCTCGCATTGTTGGTGATCGGCTTAACCCAGCTACTCAAGGCGCACATTTGCCTATCGTTGGGACTGGGTCTTGTCTTGGCAACCCAATACGCGTTGATTTCTTCCGCGCTGCTTTCAAAATTCTCTCTGATCGACAGCTTCTACAGGAGGATTGCATCCGTGCGTGCAGTCGGCGGCACGAACTCAACAGGTGAAATAGCCGAGTTCGTTACCTCATATCGCCATCTGCGAGAACACGGTAATGCTTTCATGATCATCGTGCTGGAAATACTTCTCGCCGTCGTACTGCACAGTATCAACACGGGCACGCAAGCGGCGGTGCTTCTCGCAATCTGGATCCTGCCGGCGACAATATCTTGGCTGATCGGAACAGTATTGGAAATTCGCTTAACAACCAATCGAACTATGCCGTAGACGGCCGCGAAGCACTGACTTGGGCGAGTGCGTCTTCCCGATTCTTTTCTATTTTTAACAACGCCTCCAATCCACCAAACCACGCGGGATAAGCGTCCGAATAGGCAATCCTCCCGACATTAACAATGCTGAATACAAAAAACTCATCCGACTCACCAACCGCCTCAATCACTGTGAAATGAAATTTTTTAGGGCCTTGTTCATCGACAAGTAACGCAAGCTGCTTTGATTTAATCATGTGACCGCCCAATTTAAAAGATTGATCTAAAAACAGATGCTCCGCCCCAATCTCGAAAGCAATAACCAATAAGTACGAGCTACTTATCTTTACGCTTGAAGTTTGGCCAGCACACATCCGAATGAGATTTTGTGCGCTTTGGCAAGCACGCACACAACACAATTTCAATCAATAGTTAAAAAGACGATGCGAGCGCTCAACCCGTGAAATTTAACCACTCATCCGACTCTCCAACAATCCAGTCAGATGATCTCACAATCCTCAGCAAGATTGTTCATCCTTAGTCAGTCAAAAGCTCGATGATCGAATAAGGCCGACGACCTCTTCGACACGAGCCCTAAGATCCAAGACGTCAAGATTTGCGGGCTCGGAACAGACCGCTGTGGCGACAGCAAGTTTGTCAACCCGCTCTAGCGTACTACCGTCAGGCTTCTTGAATGGCAGCACGTGTGCAAACGCCCCTGTCCGAATTCTTTTATCGAATCGCGCTCCATAGACCTTCTTAAGAGCGCCCGTCATCATTTCCTTTTCAATATAATTTTCGATCTCTCTGCCGTCGGTAATCCAGCCGATTCCGCGGTCGGTTGCAAGCTCGGCCAGCAAACGCTGTTTTGTGGCGTTAATTGAATCATCCAAGGCACTTTTATCGCTGTCCATCACCACACAAATATTTCTATTTAACTGCCGCACTGCGATTAGTGCCTCAACATCTTTTTGCCCGTCTTCGTCGCTTGCCGTCAAATGATTGAGTAATCTCCCTCCATAAAACATCACCGAGTAGTCAATCCCCTCTCGGAGGTCTGGTGCCAAAGAGCGAATCCAGTGCGTGATATATATTCGATCCGAAGGCCCCTCAACCCAAATAATCGCATTGGATTGAAGTAAATCGGATGCTCTGTAGCCTAAATCTTGGCAAACCTTAAAACGACTGGCGGACGTCAAAGCGGCAGATACAGCAGTCTCCCCATCGCTATTTGAAACATGGAATACCGAAGCAGCAGTGGCATCGATAATGCTGGCAGAGTGCGTCGCGATAAAATATTGATTCGTAGTATTATCAGCCAAATACTGAATCAAACGCCTTTGAAGAAGAGGATGTAAATGAATTTCAGGCTCTTCAATACAAACTATCTGCTGCTGGAGAAAAGTGCAGGATGCTGCAAGCAAAATCACCTCGTGAATACCAGTTCCCAATGCGCTTAACGGCAGTAATTTCGCGTCCATTGAGACCAGGATGTGTTTTCGATCATGCGGCACACGAATTTCTGCCGAACTATTGTCCGTAACAGCGCGCAAAAATTTATTGAGCGAATCAAACTTCAATCGTTTGCTTTGCTCATCATAGTCAGGGTCTTGATGCTTGCCGAGTTCTTCAATTAGCCCGCGACCGGACCAGTCAGAGAAGTTTTGACCCTTCTCAGATACAACCCGTATCGCAGGAACCATTGCGACATTCGGTATTGACATCTTCAAATGCGTCAGCAGGCGTTTTATGGTTTCGGGCACCCAAACATCAACGGTGCCTTGTCTCTGATTCGTTAGAGCACCCCACATACTGTAAAGAGGCTCCATGCCTGGTTGACTCGCGATTTCTAGATTTTTTAGAGACAGAGGTCGAATTGGCTCTAGTACACCACGGGATCCACTAGCTCGCCTGAACCAAAGGAGATCGTCTTTTTCGAAAAGTTTAAGAAGATTGCGCCCAACTCTCAAATAATTTGCATTATTGGGAAATAGGCTTTGTACAGCGTCATCCACCGCGGACCACGGAAGCCCCATTCCCATGATCATTTCTCCGTTTGGATTGGAGATATTTTTATCAAGCTCGTCGATTGGAACGACAGAAGAAATTGGCCCATTTGGGGAATCCGCGACATGCGACTTGACATGTCGAGCGATGTAATTCAAAACCGTCGATTTGCCAACGTTATTTGGCCCAATGAAAAAATTGAATTGCTGAAACGGACCTATATAAGCAACTCGATCACCGATCCCCCGATAGTTCGCCAAAGCAATTCCATGCAGATATGTTGATTTCGTCATTCACGTCTCCTCTTCTTTAATAGGACTCTTGCTCTTACCTGGGCGACTAGGACGATGAGTTCGCGATGCACAGCCTTACTGCGCCAAGCAAGGCACAAACCTCACCCCAATGTAAGTCGACTTAGGACCGCACAGAAACTATCGAATAGGGATCCGAGTTTTCTGATGCATGGAAGACGGGGGCATGTCTTAACTCAAGCACCCAAAAACAACTTGACCCCGCCTCCGTAGCGGAGAGCGGGGTCAAAGATTGGACTCACTTCGTTAGTGAGCAAGCTGTCACATATGCTCGATCATGACTTGCCCGAAGCCCGAGCAGCTCACTTGCGTCGCACCTTCCATCAGGCGCGCGAAGTCATAGGTCACCCGCTTGCTGGCAATCGACTTCTTCATCGCGCTGATGATCAGGTCGGCCGCTTCGGTCCAGCCCATGTGGCGCAGCATCATTTCGGCCGAGAGGATTTCGGAGCCGGGGTTCACGTAGTCCTTGCCGGCGTACTTGGGCGCCGTGCCGTGCGTGGCTTCGAACATCGCGACGGTGTCGCTCAGGTTCGCGCCCGGGGCAATGCCGATGCCGCCGACCTGTGCGGCCAGCGCGTCGGACACGTAGTCGCCGTTGAGGTTCAGCGTGGCGATCACGCTGTACTCAGCAGGACGCAGAAGAATCTGCTGCAGGAACGCGTCGGCAATGCTGTCCTTGACGGTGATTTCCTTGCCCGTCTTCGGGTTCTTGAACTTCATCCACGGGCCGCCGTCGATCAGCTCGGCGCCGAACTCCTTGGCGGCCAGGGCATAAGCCCAGTCACGGAAGCCACCTTCGGTGAACTTCATGATGTTGCCCTTGTGCACGATGGTCACGCTGGGCTTGTCGTTGTCGATCGCGTATTGGAAGGCCTTGCGCACCAGGCGCTCGGTACCTTCGATCGACACGGGCTTCACGCCGATGCCGGAGGTGTTGGGGAAGCGGATCTTCTTGACGCCGAGCTCGTCCTGCAGGAACTTGATGAGCTTCTTGGCCTTGTCGCTTTCAGCTTCGAACTCGATGCCGGCGTAGATGTCTTCCGAGTTCTCGCGGAAGATGACCATGTTGGTCTTGTGCGGCTCGCGCACCGGGCTGGGCACGCCTTCGAAATACTGGATGGGGCGCAGGCACACGTAGAGGTCGAGTTCCTGGCGCAGCGCAACGTTCAGCGAACGGATGCCGCCGCCGACGGGCGTGGTAAGCGGGCCCTTGATGGACACCACGTAGTCGCGCACAGCATGCAGGGTTTCCTCGGGAAGCCAGACGTCGGGGCCGTACACCTTGGTCGACTTCTCGCCGGCATAGACCTCCATCCAGTGGATCTTCTTCTTGCCGCCGTAGGCCTTGGCCACGGCCGCATCGACCACCTTGAGCATCACGGGGGTGATGTCCAGCCCCGTGCCGTCGCCTTCGATGAAGGGGATGATCGGTTGGTCGGGCACATTCAGCGAGTTGTCGGCATTGACCGTGATCTTCTGGCCTTCGGTCGGGACTTGGATGTGCTGGTAGCTGGACATGAGGGGGATGCGCTCCGGGGGTGATGTAATTTTGAGGAGTGTCAGCGAATTCAGACAGCGCGGGGGTTTCGCTGTACAACCGGCTAACAAATCGCTGTACATTTTAGACGCTGCCCATCAGCTGGCGTTTGTCAACCATGGGGCCAATGGGCTCGTTAGTGGCTGACCTTCTGCTCGCCGGGAGGCGTTTCCAACCAATTCTCGATAGAGGAATCTTCAATGAGCAAAATTCTCGCAGTCATGATCGCTGGTCTGTTCGCAGCTGGCGCCTACGCCCAAAACCCGGCCGGCACCACGCCCGAACAAGGGAACGCAACCAACAGCAAGCCGCAAGCACGTGCTGAAGCCAAGAAGGAAGCCAAGCCCGCTGGTCAAGTGGCTCCTCCCGCTGGCGACATCGCCAAGACGCCCGAAGGCGGTGCCGTCGGTGCCGACAAGGCTGCAGCCTCTGGCGAAAAGCGCGCCAGCACGCGCGACCAGCGTCGTCGCAACAAGGACGGCAGCGTGAAGCGCAAGTCGACCCAAGGCGGTACGCCCGACATGCCGGGCGCCAAGTAAGGCGGTCTGCCCCCCACGAAAAGAGCGCTCTCCGGAGCGCTTTTTTTTCGCCTGCGGTCGCCGAGTTGCTGTCAACCGCGCACACCGGGGTCCGTTGAATGTGAGCCTCCGAAGGGAGGTGGTCCAAATCAACAATCTCAAAGGATTTCTCATGAACAAGCTGCTCGCAGCCCTGGTCGCCGGTCTCTTCGCTGCCGGTGCCTTTGCTCAAACCCCTGAACCCGCAGCCGCCGCTCCGGCCGCACCTGCTGCTCACAAGGCCAAGGCCAAGCACGCAGTCAAGAAGCACAAGGTTCGCCACGTGGCCAAGGCCCACACGGCTGCCGCCAAGAAGGTGTAAGCTTTCGAGCCCACCCGGCAATGCCCGCATCAGCGGGCATTTTTATTGGTTACGGGCCGGGCCTTCCACGACCCCGCCCTGAAAGAGTTGTCCGATGTTTCAGCGTTTAGCCGCCCTGCTCCTGCTGTCCGCCTCGTTCGTGATGCCGACACATGCCCAACAACAGCAGCAACCCCAGACCGATCTTGCGCGCACGCAGCTGTCGGTCGGCCTGTACAAGATCGATACGCAGATCGCCCAGACGCCCCAGCAGCGAGAAATCGGTCTGATGTTCCGCAAGACCATGCCGCAGGCCGAGGGCATGATCTTCGTGTTCGAGCAGCCCGCCACGCAGTGCTTCTGGATGCGCAACACCCTGCTGCCGCTGACCGCCGCCTTCGTGGCCGACGACGGCCGCATCGTCAATCTGGTCGACATGCAGCCGCTGACCGAGAATTCGCATTGCTCCGAAGAGCCGGTGCGCTACGTGCTCGAGATGAACCAGGGTTGGTTCGCCAAGAAGAACATCAAGAAAGGCGCCAAGCTGGGCGGCGAACTGTTCTCAGCCGCCAAGCGCTGAGTTTCTGCTGGCTATAGCCCACAAAAAAGCCGACCCGAGGGTCGGCTTTTTTCATGCGTAAACGTGGATCAGCCGAAGTTCTTCGCGACGAAGTCCCAGTTCACCAGCTTGGCCAGGAAGGTCTCGACGAACTTCGGGCGCAGGTTGCGGTAGTCGATGTAGTAGGCGTGCTCCCAGACGTCGACGGTCAGCAGTGCGGTGTCTGCAGTCGTCAGCGGCGTGCCGGCGGCGCCGGTGTTCACGATGTCCACCGAACCGTCGGCCTTCTTCACAAGCCAGGTCCAGCCCGAGCCGAAGTTGCCGACAGCCGACTTCACGAAGGCTTCCTTGAAGGCTTCGTAGCTGCCCCACTTGGCATCGATGGCCTTGGCCAGTGCGCCGGTGGGAGCGCCACCGCCCTGGGGCTTCATGCAGTTCCAGAAGAAGGTGTGGTTCCAGATCTGGGCGGCGTTGTTGTAGATGCCGCCGCTGGCCTTCTTGATGATCTCTTCCAGCGTGAGGGCTTCGAACTCGGTGCCCTTCTGCAGGTTGTTGAGGTTCACCACGTAGGCGTTGTGATGCTTGCCGTAGTGGTACTCGAGGGTTTCCTTCGAATATTCAGGTGCCAGCGCGTCGAGGGCGTACGGCAGGGGTGGGAGCACATGTTCCATGGTTTTTTCTCGTGGGTTGGTTGTGGGGAATGGAGGATTCTAGGAAGTAATTATTGAGGCGGCGTCGGACGTGTTCCCGTCGCGCCGCCGGGCGTCACGGTCATGTCGACCTCGCCGTCCGCGAGCCGCGCGACGACCGCATCGCCTGCGTTCAGGTTCTTCGCGCTGACGATGGCGCGGCCGTCCGCATCGGTGAGCCAGGCATAGCCGCGCTGCAGCACAAGTGCCGGGTCGAGCAGACGCAGCCGCAGCGCCACGCGCTCCAGGCGTTCGCGCCGCTGCACGAGTGCACGGTCGAATTTCGAAGGAAGGTCGGCCGCAATCGATCGCGGCACCTGCGCCAGTCGCTCCCGTCGCGACAGCACCGCGAAGTGAAGGCGCTGTGCATGGTGTGCCAGCCGAAGCTGCTGGCGGGCCACCAAGTTCGACGGACGGCCGAGGCGGCCCGCCGCCTGATCGAGCCGCTGCCCCAGCACGTCGAGGCGCGCGCCCAACGCATCGCCAAGCCGCTCGTCGAGCAGGTCGAGCGCGCCGAGCCACAGGTCGCGCGGCGCGCTGACGAGTTCGGCCGCGGCGGTGGGCGTGGGCGCACGCAGGTCGGCGCAGAAATCGGCGATGGTGAAGTCGGTCTCGTGTCCGACACCGCTCACCACCGGCACCGGGCTCTGCACGATGGTCCGCGCCAGCGTCTCGTCGTTGAAGGCCCACAGGTCTTCGATCGAACCACCGCCTCGCACCAGCAGGATCACGTCGACGGCTGGCTCCAGCGTGTAGAGCGATTGCAGCGCGCGCACCAGCTCGGCGGGCGCATTCGCGCCCTGCACCGCCGCCGGAGCCAGCACCACGGGGATGTGCGGCACGCGCCGTCGCAGCGCAGTGACGACGTCGTGCAACGCAGCCGCCCCGAGTGAAGTGACGACGCCCACCGCGCGCGGCATGGCGGGCAGCGCACGCTTGCGGCCGGGGTCGAACAGCCCTTCGGCTTCGAGGCGCGCCTTGCGCTGCAGGAATTGCTCGAACAGAGCGCCCTGCCCCGCACGCTTCAGGCTTTCGACGACCAGTTGCAGATCGCCGCGTGGCTCGTACACGGCAAGTCGACCGCGCACCTCCACCTGGTCGCCATCGCGGGGCGAGAAATCGAGCAATCCGGCGGCGCGGCGGAACATCGCGCAGCGCAGTTGGCCGGACTCGTCCTTGAGCGAGAAGTAACAATGTCCACTGGAGGCGCGCGAAAAACCCGAAATCTCGCCGCGTACGGCCACCGGATTGAAGCGCGCGTCCAACGTGTCGGCGACTGCCCGGCACAACGCACCGACAGCCCAGATGCGCGGCCCGGGCGCGGAATTCGTTTCACGCAAGTTCACAAAGCGCACGAGCGGCCGAAAGCCACTCTTCCACAACAGGCCCGACTTCCCCTGCCCCAAGTCGCCCATGCGGGGCAGGCGCACGGTTTCTCGTGCAAGTGGTTGATTTCATTCAAAAAAGTACTGCTCAAAATTCAATCGATCTAGCGGAAAGGCCCACCCGTGCGGGTTCGGACGCGTTGCGAAGCAGGTTAATCACAAAGTTATCCACAGAATCTGTGCGTCCTTGCTGACACGCAAACAAGCCACATACCGATGGTGGGCTCGGTGGATAATCGCCGCGCATTTGCAGTCTACGGGCCGGAGGATTTTCTTGTTTTCCATCATTGTTGCTGCGGGTTGGCCTATCTGGCCGCTGCTCGCTTGTTCGGTCATTGCGCTCGCGCTGGTTATAGAACGTTTCACGAGTCTCAAGACCGTGAAAGTATTGCCGCCGAAATTGCTCGACGAAACCATCACCGTCTCGCGCGGGTCCGTTCCCGGACCGGACATCGTGACCAAACTCGAACGCAACTCCATGCTCGGCCAGGTGCTGGCCGCGGGCCTGCGGGCGCTCAACGCCAACCCGCGCTGCACCGAAGACGACCTTCGCGCCGCCATGGAGGCCTCGGGCCGCACCATCGCGCACAAGCTGGAGCGCTACCTGCCGGCACTGGCCACCATCGCCTCGGCCGCGCCGCTGCTGGGCCTGTTGGGCACGGTGATCGGCATGATCGAGATCTTCGGCTCGCAGTCGCCCGGAAGCGGCGCTGTCGGCTCGGGCAACCCGGCGCAACTGGCGCACGGCATCTCGATCGCGCTGTACAACACGGCGTTCGGGCTGATCGTGGCGATTCCCACGCTGATCTTCTGGCGCTACTTCCGCAGCCGCGTCGACGAATACCTGCTGAACCTCGAACTCTCGGGTGAGCGTTTCGCACGCCATCTGAACGCGTTGCGCAAATGAGCCGGGCCCGCATGCAGTTTCGCCATGGCTCGCGCGATGAGCCCGAGATCAATCTGATCCCGTTCATCGACGTGCTGCTGGTCGTGCTGATCTTCCTGATGCTGTCGACCACCTACAGCAAGTTCACCGAGATGCAGCTGCGGCTGCCGACGGCGGACGTGGATGCGCAACGCGACTATCCGAAGGAAGTGATCGTGACGGTCTCCGCCGACGGCCGCTACACGGTCAACAAGGCAGTGGTGGCAGACCGCAACGTGAGCTCCGTGGCCGCTGCACTCGGCGCCGCGGCCACCGGCGGCAAGGAAAGCGTGGTGATCATCAGCGCCGACGCGAGCAGCCCGCACCAGGCCGTGGTCACGGTGATGGAAGCCGCGCGCCGCGCCGGCCTGATGCAGATCACGTTCGCCGCACAGTCGACGGCGCAAGCCGGGCACTGAGTGCCGTCGCAGGGCCGCAGCAGCACGGGCGCATCCGCCTCGCGGCTGCAAGACGCTTGGCTGCACCGCGGCCTGCTGGCTTGCCTGCTGTGGCCGCTGTCGCTGCTCTACGGAGCGATCTTTGCGGCGCGCGGCTGGCTCTATCGAATCGGGTGGCTTCGGACTGAACGCGTGCCCGTTCCCGTGATCGTCGTCGGCAACGTGATTGCAGGCGGTGCGGGCAAGACGCCTGTCGTGATGGCTGTCGTCCGGCATCTGCAGGCCCGTGGCTTGCAAGTCGGCGTGGTGTCGCGCGGCTACGGCCGCCGTACCGAGGATTGCCGCGAAGTGCTTGAGAACAGCGCCCCCCATGACGTCGGGGACGAGCCGGCGCTGATTCACCGCGCCACGGGCGCCCCGGCTTTCGTCGCGCGACGACGCATCGAAGCCGCACGCGCCCTGCTCGAGCGACATCCAGCCACACAACTGATCGTGAGCGACGACGGGCTGCAACACCTGGCGCTCGCACGCGACATCGAGATCTGCGTGTTCGACGACCGCGGCATCGGCAACGGCTGGCTGCTGCCCGCAGGCATGTTGCGCGAGCCTTGGCCACGTCGTTGCGACCTGGTACTCCATAGCGGCGAGCGGCCCGCGTTTGCCGGCGGCTACACCGCCACGCGCAGCCTTGCGCAGGATGCTGTTGCAAGCGATGGAAAGCGTGTTCCTCTGGAGGCGCTCGCGGGCAAGCCACTGATCGCGCTGGCAGCCATCGCGCGGCCCGAAGGCTTTTTCGACATGCTGCGCGCGCGGGGGCTCACGCTCGCCGAAACCATCGCGCTGCCCGATCACCATGACTTCGACGCTTGGCAGCGCCCGTCCGGCAGCGAATACACCTTGCTCTGCACCGAGAAAGATGCGGTCAAGCTGTGGCGCAAGGCACCCGATGCGCTGGCCGTGCCGCTGCATTTCGAACCCGCCCCGGAATTCTTCGCCGCGCTCGACGCAAAGCTATCATCGCCCGATGGATACCAAGCTGCTTGAATTGCTCGTCTGCCCCGTGACCAAGGGCCCTCTGACCTGGAACCCCGAGAAGCAGGAGCTGTGCTCCCGCAGCGCCCGCCTCGCCTACCCGGTGCGCGACGGCATTCCGGTGCTGCTCGAGAACGAGGCGCGCACGCTGTCCGACGAAGAGCTGGGTCTGTGACCGGCCCTGTGAGCTTCACTGTCCTGGTGCCGGCACGCCTCGCCTCGACGCGGCTGCCCGACAAACCCCTAGCCGATATCGCGGGCCTGCCGATGGTGGTGCGCGTGGCGCAGCGCGCGAGCCAGTCCGGCGCATCGCGCGTTGTTGTTGCCGGAGACGATGCCTCCATCGTTTCGGCGTGCAAGGCGCACGGCGTCGAAGCCATCCTCACTCGCCAGGACCATCCGAGCGGTACCGACCGGCTGGCCGAAGCCTGCGAGCAACTGGGCCTCGACGGCGACGAGATCGTCGTCAACGTGCAGGGCGACGAACCTCTCATCGATCCCGAGCTGATCGATGCCGTGGCCGCCGCGCTGGCCCTGCATCCCGAAGCGGCGATGAGCACCGCGGCCCACGAGATCGACTCGGTGAGCGATTTCATGAACCCGAACGTGGTGAAGGCGGTGCTCGACGCCCAGGGCAACGCGCTGTACTTCAGCCGCGCGCCGATTCCCTGGTGGCGCGACGGTTCTGCCGGTGGCGCGCCCCCCTCCGTGCTGCCCTCGCCCGCGCCGCTCCGCCACATCGGCATCTACGGCTACCGCGCCGGCTTCGTGCGGAAATTTCCGTCGCTGCCGCCGGCGCCCGTCGAAGCCACCGAAGCACTCGAGCAATTGCGCGCGCTGTGGCATGGGCATCGCATCGCGGTGCATGTCAGCCATGTCGCGCCCGGCCCGGGCATCGACACCCCTGAGGATCTGGCGCGCGTGCGTGCCGTCTTTGCCGCCGGGCCAGCGTCCTAAGACGTGCGCCACGGAGGGAATTCCCTACGGGGGCGCATGCTATCCTCGACGTGAAATCCGCCTTGCCCAGCCCTCGGGCCGACGCTTGGCGTGACACAAAATCTAAGAACCGTCCGAGGACACCATGAGACTAATTTTGCTGGGCGCGCCCGGGGCGGGCAAAGGCACGCAAGCGGCCTTCATCTGCCAGAAATACGGCATCCCCCAAATCTCGACCGGCGACATGCTGCGCGCCGCCGTCAAGGCAGGCACCCCGCTCGGACTGCAGGCCAAGGCCGTCATGGACGCGGGCGCACTGGTGAGCGACGACCTGATCATCAACCTCGTGAAAGAACGCATCGCCCAGCCCGACTGCGCCGAAGGTTTTCTGTTCGACGGTTTCCCGCGCACCATTCCGCAGGCCGATGCCATGAAGGCCGCGGGCGTCAAGCTCGACTACGTGCTCGAGATCGACGTGCCCTTCAGCGACATCATCGAACGCATGAGCGGCCGCCGCTCGCACCCGGCATCGGGCCGCACCTACCACGTCAAGTTCAACCCGCCCAAGATCGAAGGCAAGGACGACGTGACCGGCGAAGACCTGATCCAGCGCGAAGACGACAAGGAAGAAACCGTCGGCAAGCGGCTCGACGTGTACAGCCAGCAGACGCGTCCGCTGGTCGACTACTACTCGGCCTGGGCCAAGGCCGATCCGGCCGCCGCGCCGAAGTACCGCGCCATCAAGGGCGTCGGCACGGTCGACGAAATCACGCAACGTGCCCTGGCGGCACTGAGCAGCTGATCCCAGCCGCCCTTTCGCAGGGCGGCTATTTCCCCAGCAGTTCCAGCATCAGCGCAATGCGCGCCTTCACGGGCGTGAGCGCGCCTGCGTCACGCAGCCGGTCGTCGGCCCTCGGCAGGATGCGGCCGCTGCTGCAGCGCGTCGCGCGCAGCACCGCAATGCCGGCGTCCTGCGCCTTGAGCGCGGCCGCTTCCAGCGCATAGTGCACGGTGCCATTGCCGGTGGTGGCCAGGACCAGTCCGCGGACAGGTTCCTCCGCACCCTCCCGGACGAGCGCATCGACGATCGCACCGCTCGCGCCGGCATGGCTCATGACGATCTCGACCCTCGGCCAAGGCCCTGACGTGTTCAGCGCCTTCGACGACTGGTTTGACGGTGCAGCCGGCCACTCCCTCACGCGCCGCACCGCGCCTTCTTCCACATAGCCGATCGGCCCTGCATCGCCGGACGCGAAGGCATCGAGCCGATAGGTATGCACCTTCTGCACATCCACCCCGCTGTGGACCATGCCGGCACACACCGCCATCACGCCCTGCGCGCCCACCGTGGTCGCAACCGCGATGGCATCCCGCACGTTCTGCGGGCCATCCGGCGAAAGCGCCGTGGCCGGGCGCATCGCGCAGGTCAGCACCACGGGTTTCGCCGGCGCCAGCACCGAGTGAAGGAAGAAAGCCGTCTCCTCGAGCGTGTCGGTGCCGTGGGTGATCACCACGCCCGCCACATCGGGCTGCGCCAGCCAATGCACGCAACGCTGTGCGAGTTTCTGCCAGATGTCGAACGCCATGTCCTTGCTGTCGACCTGCGCCACCTGCTCCGCCAGCAACGCGATGCCCTCGGGCGCCTCGATGCCGCCCAGCAGGTCCGCCACGTCCACTTGCCCGGCGGTGTAGCCGATGTTGTCGCCGCTGCTGGAGGCCTTTCCGGCGATGGTTCCGCCGGTGCCCAGAACCACCACGCGACGCACTTCAGGCAACGGGGAATGGGCCATGACTTGTCAACTTTCAAAAACTGGTTAAAAATACAGGTACTGGATATCTAGCCAGTGCCGCAAGGAACCACATATGCAGTTCGCCGTGAAGCTTACCGCCCGCCAGCAGCAGATCCTCGACTTGATCCAGAGCGCCATCGCGCGCACTGGTGCCCCACCCACGCGCGCCGAAATCGCCAACGAGCTGGGGTTCAAGTCGGCCAACGCCGCCGAAGAGCACCTGCAGGCGTTGGCGCGCAAGGGCGTCATCGAACTCGTCAGCGGCACCTCGCGCGGCATCCGGCTCAAGGGCGATGCACTGCGCTCACTCAACGAAACACGCCATCGCGAAGGCGGCCAGTTCTCGCTTTCGCTGCCCGGCATGGCGCAGCTGGCGCTGCCGCTCATCGGTCGTGTCGCGGCAGGCTCGCCCATCCTGGCGCAAGAGCATGTCGACCAGACCTACTACGTCGAGAACACGCTCTTCCAGCGCCAACCCGACTACCTGCTCAAGGTGCGCGGTATGTCGATGCGCGACGCCGGCATCATGGACGGCGACCTGCTCGCCGTGCAGGCCACCAAGGAAGCGCGCAACGGCCAGATCGTGGTCGCGCGCCTGGGTGACGAAGTCACCGTCAAGCGCCTGAAGCGCAACAAGCAGGTGATCGAGCTGCACGCCGAGAACCCCGACTACCCGACCATCATCGTCCAGCCCGGCGAGCCTTTCGAAATCGAAGGCCTCGCGGTCGGCCTCATCCGCAACACCATGCTGATGTAGGCCTCGCGGCCTGCTTGCAGCAGCACCCCATCCGGCCGCAACAGGTGGCGGGCGTATGGCGCGAAGTCGCCATCACCCTGTCGCGGCCGATTCAAGAAATCCTGCCTGTGTTCAACCTCAGACTTTTTTGGAGTTCACATGGGAATCGCCCTCCTCGCCATCGCTGATTTCTGGATGCCGCTGCAATCGCTTGCAAGCCGCCTGATGCCTGCCCGCCGCACCCGTCATCGGGACAGCGGCGACACCACCGCCGGACTGCGCTACGTGGCGGTGCGCCCCGCCTGCACCACACGCACCGCAGGCTCGCCTGCACCGACGGCAACTGCCGCCGCCCCAGCACGCCCGCTCCGCGTGGTTCGCGTGATCGACGGGAAAAGCAAGGACCGCAGCCGCATGGTGATCTCGGGCCGCATGGCCGATGTCTGCGCAGAGCTCGACCGGCTGGCAGCGCTCGAGGCGGCGGAGACCCTGGGCTCGGCTCCCCGCTCCGCCCACCTGCACTGAGGCATTTCCCCGGCGAACCGCTCCAGAAGCGCTTCCGGGGTGGGTATCCAAACGTTCACCGGCGCGACATCCCAATGCTGCGAGGCACAATGGCACGCCATGAACATTGTGATCCTCGACGATTACCAGGACGCCGTGCGCAAGCTGCGCTGCGCCGCCAAGCTGGACGCGTACGCGGCCAAGGTCTACACCAACACGGTCAAGGGCATCGGGCAACTGTCGGTTCGCCTCAAGGACGCCGACGTGATCGTGCTGATCCGCGAGCGCTCCCAGATCTCGCGGCAGCTGATCGAAAAACTGCCCAAGCTCAAGCTCATTTCGCAGACCGGGCGGGTCGGTGGCCATATCGATGTCAATGCCTGTACCGAGCGCGGTGTGGCGGTGGCCGAGGGCACTGGCTCTCCTCAAGCGCCTGCCGAACTCACTTGGGCGCTCATCATGGCGGCCATGCGCCGGCTTCCGCAGTACATCAGCAACCTCAAGCACGGAGCGTGGCAGCAATCGGGCCTCAAGTCGGCCTCGATGCCGCCCAATTTCGGACTCGGCTCGGTGCTCAAGGGCAAGACGCTCTGCATCTGGGGCTATGGCCGCATCGGCCAGCTGGTCGCGCGTTACGGACAGGCCTTCGGCATGCAGGTGGTGATCTGGGGCCGCGAGGCAAGCTGCGCCAAGGCGCGCTCCGATGGCTTCCAGGTCGCGCAGAACCGCCACGAGTTCTTTGCCGCGGCCGATGTGCTGTCGGTGCACCTGCGGCTCAACGAGGAGACCAACGGCCTCGTCACGCTCGAAGACCTGTCGCGCATGAAGCCGACGGCGCTCTTCGTGAACACCTCCCGCGCCGAACTGGTCGAGGCCGACGCGCTGCTCGCCGCGCTCAATCGCGGACGCCCGGGCCTCGCGGCCATCGACGTGTTCGAGAGCGAACCGCCGCTGCAGGGCCACGCGCTGCTGCGCCTCGAGAACTGCATCTGCACGCCGCACATCGGCTATGTGGAGCAGGACAGCTACGAGAGCTACTTCGGCCAGGCTTTCGACAACGTCGTGAGCTTCATCAAGGGCAATCCCACCAACATCGTGAATCCCGGCGCCTTGCAGGTTCGCCGGTGAGCTCATGAGCCGCCGGGCCGCCCCAAGGCGAATACCGCAGCCGAAGGCGCAGGTCATTCAATGAGCCAGCCTGCGCCCCGGGGCGCGCTCTGGGCGCTGCTGGCTGGCAATTTCGTGATCGGCACCGGCGTGATGGTGGTGCCTGGCACGCTCAACGAGATCAGCGCTTCGCTTGCTGTCACCGCTGCGACAGCCGGTCAGCTGATCACAGCGGCCGCGATCGTGATGTGCCTCGGCGCGCCGCTCCTGGCCGCCCTGGTCGCGGGCTGGGACCGCCGCCAGCTCCTGGCCCTCACGCTCCTCTGGTATGCCGCCGGACACGCCCTCTGCACGCTCATGCCGAGCTTCGCCGCCCTACTGCCGGTCCGCATGCTCACGGTGATCGCGCCGGCGATCTTCACGCCGCAGGCCGCGGCCTGCGCCGGCATGCTGGTGCCGCCGGAACACCGCGGGCGGGCCGTCACCTTCGTCTTTCTCGGCTGGTCGATGGCCTCGGTGCTGGGCTTGCCCATCGGAGCGCTGATCGGCGGCCACCTCGGCTGGCGCATGGCCTTCATGGCCATCGCGATGCTCAGCATCGTGAGCGCCGCCTCGATCTGGCTCACGCTGCCCACCGGCATCCGGCCCGCCGCGCTCACGGCTGCGGCGTGGTCGCGCGTGCTGCGCAGCCCGGTGCTGATGGGGATCGTGTCGGTCACGGCACTGCAGGGCTCGGGGCAGTTCGTGCTGTTCAGCTACTTCGGCCCCATCCTCAAGCAGAGCTTCGGCGCAGATGCCAACACGCTGAGCCTGATGTGGGCGCTGTTCGGCGCCTTCGGGCTGATCGGCAACATGGTGGTCAGCCGCTACATCGACCGCATCGGCGCCGGCCGCATGGTGCTGCTGACGAGTTCGCTGATCGCGCTGAGCCTGTTCCTGTGGCCGTTCGCGAGCACGCTCGCCTGGCTGGCCGTGGTGATCGTGCCCTGGGGCCTGGGCTGCTTTGCCACCAATTCGGCCCAGCAGGCGCGGCTGGTGGGGCTGGCACCGGCGCTCGCGCCGGGCTCCGTGGCGCTCAACAGTTCGGGTATCTACATCGGCCAGGCTGTCGGCGCAGGCCTCGGCGGCTGGCTATTGGCAAACGATGCCGCGCTGTGGATGAGCCGGGTCGGCCTTGCGCTGCTGCTGCTCGCCATCGGCCTCAGCGTGGCCATCGACCGCAGCCGCCGTCCGGCCTGAAAAACGCGGCCCCGCGTAAGACCCGGGACGCATCGCCCGCGCGGGATTGCAAAATCGGAATCTGCCGACGCCCGCCAGCCGCTCTCCGGCCAGCACCTGCGCGTCAGGCCCCCACACCACTCAACCAGCGAAAATCTCCATCAAATGACAGTGAACTACCAACGGATCGGGCTCATCGGCGCCGGCGCCATGGGTCGCGGGATCGCGCAGATCGCCGCACAGGCCGGCAGCGAAGTGCTGCTTCTGGACAGCTTTGCAGGTGCCGCCGAACGCGGACGTGAAGCCCTCATCGCCCAATGGAACAAGCTGCACGAAAAGGGCAAGCTCGACGCCGCAGCCCGCGATGCGCAGATCGCGCGCGTGCAGGCCGTCGATTCGATCCAGGCCCTCGCCGGCTGCGACCTCGTGATCGAGGCCGTGATCGAAGACCTCGAGGTCAAGCGCAAGCTGTTCCGCGAGATCGAGACCGTGGTGGCCCCGACGGCCACGCTGGTCACCAACACCTCGTCCCTTTCGGTGACGGCCATCGCGGCCGGGCTCGCGCATCCGGAGCGCTTTGCGGGCTTTCACTTCTTCAACCCCGTGCCGCTGATGAAGGTGGTCGAGGTGGTGGCGGGCTTCAAGACCGCACCCGAAATCTGCAAGCAGCTGGCCGGCTACGCGGTGCAGATGGGCCACAGCGCGGTGCAGGCGCAGGACACGCCCGGCTTCATCGTCAACCACGCGGGCCGCGGCTACGGCACAGAGGCGCTGCGCATCGTCGGCGAAGGCGTGACCGACTTCGTGACCATCGACCGCATCCTGAAAGACCAGGCGGGCTTTCGCCTCGGTCCGTTCGAGCTGCTGGACCTGACCGCGCTCGACGTGTCTCACCCGGTGATGGAGTCGATCTATCACCAGTACTTCGAGGAGCCGCGATTCCGCCCGAGCGTGATCACGGCGCAGCGCCTCGCAGCCGGCGCGCTCGGCCGCAAGACCAACGAAGGCTTCTACCGCTACACCGATGGCGTGATGCAGCAGACGCCCGAGGCGCCGCCACCCGTTGTCGACGGCACGCCCTCGGTCTGGGTCTCGCCCCGCGCTGCACGCCGTGCTGAACTGCTGCGCCTGATCAACACGCTGGGCGCGCAGATCGACAGCGGCGCCACCGCCGCGCCGCATTCGCTGATCCTCGTGGCCCCCTTGGGCTTCGACGTGACCACCGTTGCAGCCGTCGAGCGCCTGGACGCCACGCGCACCGTCGGCATCGACATGCTGATCGACGACGCCGCCACCAAGCGCCGCGTGCTCGCCACCAACCCGGCCACGCGCCGCGACATCCGCGATGCCGCGCACGCCCTCTTCGCACGCGACGGCAAGGCGGTGAGCGTGATCCGCGACAGCGGCGGCTTCGTCACGCAACGCGTGATCGGCACCATCGTCAACATCGCCACCGACATGTGCCAGCAACGCGTGTGCTCGCCGGCAGACCTCGAAACCGCGGTGCAGCTGGGCCTCGGCTATCCGCGCGGCCCGCTCGCTATGGGCAACCTCTACGGCCCGACCAACATGCTCGAAGTGCTGTTCAACCTGCAGACGGTCTACGGCGACCCGCGCTATCGCCCGAGCCCGTGGCTGCGCCGCCGCGGCGCGCTGGGCCTGAGCCTCCTGCACGAAGAAGAATAAACAGACAACCAACCGACTGGAAACGCGACACAGCGATGACCGCCGAACTCAAGAGCACCAGCGAAGGCAGCACCATGGTGCTGACGATCGCCAACCCCACCCAGCGCAATGCGCTGGGCCCCGAGATCTATGCCGCGGGCATCGAAGCGCTCAACGGCGCCGAGAGCAGCAGCGAGATCCGCAGCGTCGTCATCGTGGGCGAAGGCGCATGGTTCTGCGCCGGCGGCTCGCTGCAGCGCCTTCTCGCCAACCGCGAGCTCGACCGATCGGTGCAGGCCGAGAGCATCGAGGGCCTGCACAACTGGATCGACTCGATCCGTACCTTTCCCAAGCCGATCATCGCGGCCGTCGAGGGTGCCGCGGCCGGAGCGGGCTTCTCGCTCGCCCTCGCCTGCGATTTCGTGGTGGCGGCGCGCGATGCGGTGTTTGCGGCCTCGTACAGCAACGTGGCGCTGTCGCCGGACGGGGGCCTCAGTTGGCACCTCGGGCAGCAGCTGCCGCGGCAGCTCGCCAGCGAATGGCTCATGAACGGCGAGCGCATCGCCGCACCGCGCCTGCATGCAGCCGGCCTCGTGAACGAACTCACCGAGAACGGACAGGCGCTCGCAGGTGCCCTGGCGCTGGCGAAGAAGCTCAACGCACGCGCGCCCAACTCGCTCGCCAGCATCAAGGAACTGCTGAGCGAAGCACGCGGCGCCACGCTGGCCGCGCAACTCACGCAGGAGCGCGATCACTTCGTGCGCAACCTGCACCATGCGAACGCGGGCATCGGCATCGCCGCGTTCCTCGAGAAGAAACCGCCGCAGTACGAGTAGCGCCTTCCGGCGTCGCTCCCGTGACACCCCCCAGCTTTTCAGTCGCCGAGAGGACAGACCAATGGACGACCCCATTCTTACCATCGAAGAACGTGAAGCGATCAACAGTGGTCGCTGGTTTTCTTCCTTATCTCCATCGCTACGGCACGACATCCTCCGATGCGCTTTCGTCAAACGCTACAAAGACGGCGACCTGATCGCCGCACGCGGCGACCCACCCGAACACTGGATTGCCTGCGCCAAGGGCGCAGTGCGGGTCAGCTCGACGGCCGTCTCGGGCAAGCAGGTGACGCTGACGTACGTGGAGCCGGGCATCTGGTTCGGCGACGTGGCGATGTTCGACGGGGACCGGCGCACGCACGACGCTTATGCGCATGGCGACAGCACGATCCTCTGCGTGGCGCGCGCCGATTTCCAGAAGATCCTGGCCGCGCATGTGGAGCTGTACGAAGCGCTGATGCGGCTGCAGGCACGCCGCATCCGCACGCTGTTCGGACTGGTGGAAGACCTCAACACTCTGCCCTTGCGTGCACGGCTGGCCAAGCAGCTGATTCACCTCGTGCGCAGCTACGGCGTGCCCAACCTGGACGACGGCAGCCAGATGCGCATCGGCCTGCAACTGGCGCAGGAAGAGTTGGCGCAACTGCTCGGCGCATCGCGCCAGCGGGTCAACCAGGAACTCAAGACCATGGAACGCGAGGGCAGCATCCGGATCGAGCCGGGCGGCCTTGTGGTCCTCGACCGTGCGGCTTTGAGGCGCATCTCGGAAGCGGATATCTGACATGAGCCAGGACTTCTCCAACTTTGTCGGCACCCGCGCGGTGTCGCAGCAGCACGCCTTCGACATCGAGGTGCTCGCCGCCTGGCTCGAGAAGAACCTCGAAGGCTTCAAGGGCCCGCTGACCGTCGAGATGTTCAAGGGCGGCCAGTCGAACCCGACCTACAAGCTCGTCACGCCGTCGCAAAGCTACGTGATGCGCGCCAAGCCCGGCCCGGTCGCCAAGCTGCTGCCCTCGGCCCACGCGGTGGAGCGCGAATTCAAGGTCATGAGCGGCCTGCAGGGCACCGACGTGCCCGTGCCGCGCATGCACTGCCTCTGTGTAGACGAGTCCGTCATCGGCCGCGCCTTCTACGTGATGGAGTTCATGCAGGGCCGCGTGCTCTGGGACCAGTCGCTGCCCGGCTTCAGCAACGCCGAGCGCGCGGCCTACTACGACGAGATGAACCGCGTCATCGCGGCGCTGCACACGGTCGACTTCTCCGCTCGGGGCCTGGCCGACTATGGCAAACCCGGCAACTACTTCGAGCGCCAGATCGGCCGCTGGAGCAAACAGTACAAGGCCTCGGCCGATGGCACCGGCGAACTGTCGCAGCCGATCGACGCCATGGAGCGCCTGATCGACTGGTTCCCCGCCCACATGCCGGCAAGCGCGCGCGACGAGAGCAAGGTCTCGATCGTCCATGGCGACTATCGCCTCGACAACGTGATGTTCCACGCCACCGAGCCACGGATCATCGCGGTGCTCGACTGGGAGCTCTCCACGCTGGGCCATCCGCTGGCGGACTTCAGCTACCACTGCATGTCGTGGCACATGCCTCCCTCCACCGGCCGCGGCATCGGCGGCGTGGACGTGGCTGCGCTGGGCATCCCCACCGAGAGCGAATACATCCGCCGGTACTGCGAGCGCACGCGCATCAGCACGCCCGAGGCGCTGGCACCCGACTGGAATTTCTATCAGGCCTACAACCTGTTCCGCATGGCTGCAATCCTGCAGGGCATCGCGAAGCGGGTCGAGGCCGGTACTGCATCGAGCGAGCAAGCCGTGGCATCAGCGCGCGGCGCGAGACCGATGGCCGAGATGGCCTGGCAATTCGCCCAAAAGGCGTAACCGGGCCCTCCCCTCCGCCCAATCACCCCCACCAGGAGACAGCATGGATTTCGAATATTCGGCCAAGACCAAGGAACTGCAGAAGCGCGTCAGCGACTTCATGGACGCGCACATCTACCCGGCCGAAGCCGAGTATTCCGCCGAGCTGGCCGCCAACACGGCCGCGGGCAAGCGCTGGACTGCGCTGAAGACCGTCGAGAAGGTCAAGGAGAAGGCCAAGTCCCAGGGCCTGTGGAACCTGTTCCTGCCGGTCGACAGCGCTGCCGCCTCGGGCTACGAAGGCGCGGGCCTCACCAACCAGGAATACGCACCGCTGGCCGAAATCATGGGCCACGTGCCATGGGCATCGGAAGCCTTCAATTGCTCCGCGCCGGACACCGGCAACATGGAAACCATCGCCCGCTACGGCTCCGAAGCCATCAAGGCGCGCTGGCTCAAGCCGCTGCTCGAAGGCCAGATCCGCTCGGCCTTCGCGATGACCGAACCCGATGTCGCCTCGAGCGACGCGACCAACATCTCGACCCGCATCACGCGCGAAGGCGACGAGTACGTGATCAACGGCCACAAGTGGTGGATTTCGGGCGCGGCCGATCCGCGCTGCGCCGTCTTCATCACCATGGGCAAGAGCGATCCGGACGCACCGCGCCATTCGCAGCAGAGCATGGTGATCGTGCCGGCCGATGCCAAGGGCATCCGCATCGTGCGTCCGCTGAACGTGATGGGCTATGACGATGCGCCGCACGGCCACGTCGAGATGTACTTCGAGAACGTGCGCGTGCCTGTCGACAACATCCTGCTCGGCGAAGGCCGTGGCTTCGAAATCGCGCAAGGCCGCCTTGGCCCGGGACGCATCCACCACTGCATGCGCCTGATCGGCCTGGCCGAGCGCGCGCTCGAATTGATGTGCAAGCGCGCCTCCTCGCGCGTGGCTTTCGGCAAGACCGTGGCCTCGCAGACCGTGACGCAGGAACGCATCGCCGAAGCGCGCTGCAAGATCGACATGGCCCGCCTGCTCACGCTCAAGGCCGCCTGGCTGATGGACGTGGCCGGCAACAAGGTCGCGAAGAACGAAATCGCGATGATCAAGGTGGTCGCGCCCAGCATGGCCTGCCAGGTGATCGATTGGGCCATGCAGGTCCACGGCGGCGGCGGCATGTGCGACGACTTCCCGCTCGCCTACGCCTATGCCGGCGCGCGCACGCTGCGCTTCGCGGACGGCCCGGACGAAGTGCACCGCAATGCGATCGCCAAGTGGGAGCTGGGCAAGTACGCGCCCAACAAGACCGAAGCCGAGGCGCCCGTCACGCGCTTCTGATCTGTCTTGCTCCCTCTCCCCGCGGGGAGAGGGTTGGGGTGAGGGCCGACGGCGATCAATTCGCCTCGGCCCTTTTCTTTTTCAGAGCTTTTTCTGAAGAAAGACCGCGTGCCCAAAGGCCGGGTCGAGCTGGTAGCCGATGAATCCCTCGCGCTCATAGGCGCGCAGCGCCGGTGCGTTGCCCGAAAGCACTTCGAGCGTGAGCTTGCAGGCGCCTCGCTTGCGCGCCTCTTCTTCCACCCGGGCGAACATCTGCTGCGCGACGCGCTGGCCGCGATGGCTGGGCAGCACGACCACGTCATGCACGTTGACCAACGGCTTGCAGGCGAAGGTCGAGAAGCCTTCGATGCAGTTGACCAAGCCCACGGGCGTGTCGCCATGGAAGGCCAGCACGCTGAAGGCCTGGGGACGCGCCGCCAGCGCCGCCGGCAAGCCCTCGCGCACGGCGGCATCGAGCGGTGTGCCGCCACCGGCCGGATCGCGGGCGTAGGTGTCGAGCAGGTCGACCAGTGCTGCAGCCTGCGCGGCATCGCGGTAGTCCGCGATCAGGGTTTCAATGCTCACTGCGTCGACTCCAGCGTCGCTGCAAGGCGCTCTGCACACGACCTGGATTGCTTGGCGTCGCGCGCCTCGACCATCACGCGCACCAGCGGCTCGGTGCCGCTCGCCCGGATCAGCACGCGGCCGCCATCGCCCAGTTCGGCCTCGATGCGCTGCGTTTCGCTGGCCAGCGCCTTGTTGTCCTTCCAGTTCTGACCGGGTAAGAGGCGCACGTTGATCAGCGTCTGCGGGAACAGCGTGACGCCTTCGAGCAGCTGCGCCACCGTCTTGCCGCTGCGCACGCAAGCCTGCAGCACCTGCAGCGCGCTGACGATGCCGTCGCCGGTGGTGTGGCGGTCGAGCGCCAGCAGGTGGCCCGAACCCTCGCCGCCCAGGAGCCAGCCGCGCTTGTCGAGCTCTTCGAGCACGTAGCGGTCGCCCACCTTGGCCCGCACGAACTCGATGCCCTGCCCGCGCAGCGCGACTTCCACCGCCTTGTTGGTCATCAGCGTGCCGACCACACCCGCCGGCTTCTCGCCGCGCGCGATGCGCTCCGTCACCATCAAGTAGAGCAGTTCGTCGCCGTTGAACAGGCGGCCGCTGGCATCGACCAGTTGCAGGCGGTCGGCGTCGCCGTCGAGCGCAATGCCGTAGTCGGCTTTCTGCGCGATCACCGCGGCGACCAGCGCCTCGGGATGGGTCGCGCCGAAGCCCTTGTTGATGTTGAGCCCGTCGGGCGCACAGCCGATGCTGGTGACTTCCGCGCCCAACTCATGGAACACGTTGGGCGCCACCTGGTAGGCCGCGCCGTGCGCGCCATCGACCACGAGCTTCATGTTCTTCAGCGTCAGGTCATTCGAGAAGGTGCTCTTGCAGAACTCGATGTAGCGGCCGGACGCATCGTCGAGACGGCGGGCCTTGCCGAGGTTGACGGAGTCCACCCACACCGGCGCTTCTTCCAGTGCAGCTTCGACGGCCAGCTCCCATGCATCGTCGAGCTTGGTGCCTTGCGCGCTGAAGAACTTGATGCCGTTGTCGGGAAAGGCGTTGTGGCTGGCGCTGATCACTACGCCAAGGCTCGCGCGCTGGGCACGCGTGAGGTACGCCACGCCGGGCGTAGGCAGCGGGCCCAGCAGCACCACGTCGACGCCGGCCGAATTGAAGCCGGATTCGAGCGCCGATTCGAGCATGTAGCCCGAAATGCGCGTGTCCTTGCCGATCAGCACGCGGGGGCGGGATTCGGTCTTCTTGAGCACGCGGCCCACGGCATGCGCGAGGCGCAGCACGAAGTCGGGTGTGATGGGTGCCTGGCCGACCGTGCCGCGGATGCCGTCGGTGCCGAAGTATTTGCGGGTCATGCGGATTCCTCTTTTGTTTGTTGTGTTTGTGCTTGTGGTGCTGTGGCTTTCATCGCGCGCCACACCGCGAGGGCGGCCACCGTGTCGCGCACATCGTGCACGCGCACGATCGCGGCGCCGCGGTCCACGGCCAGCACCGCGGCCGCGACGCTGGGCACGATGCGCTCACCCGTTGCCTCGATGCCTGTGACGGCACCGATCGACGACTTGCGCGACCAGCCCAGGAGCAGCGGGTAGCCGGCGCCGAGCAGCTCGCGCTGCCGACCCAGCAGGGCGAAATTCTGAGCCACGGTCTTGCCGAAGCCAACGCCCGGGTCGAGCGTGATGCGCGACGGGTCGATCTGCAGCGCGTGAAGCTGCGCCAGCTGCGCGGCCCAGAACGACAGCACCTCGGGAATCACGTCGCCCTGCATGGGCACGGCCTGCATGGTCTGCGGATCGCGGTGCATGTGCATCAGGCAGATGCCGCACGACGGGTATGCCGCAACAGCTTCGCGCGCGCCCGGCTGGCGCAGCGCCCAGATGTCGTTGACGATGTCTGCGCCCAGGTCGAGCACGGCGCGCATGACCTCGGGCTTGTAGGTGTCGATGGAGAGCGGCACGTTCAGCTTCACCGCCTCGCGCACCACCGGCAGCACGCGCGCCAGTTCGGCGTCGAGCGGCACGGCCGGACTGCCCGGGCGCGTGGATTCACCGCCGATGTCGAGGATGTCGGCGCCCTCCTTCAGCAACTGCTCGCAATGGCGCAGCGCGGTCTCGGTGGAGGCGTGTGCCCCGCCATCGGAGAAGGAATCGGGCGTGACGTTGACGATGCCCATCACGCGCGGTTGCGCGAGGTCGATCCTGAAACGGGAGGTCTGCCAGACCGCACCATGCAGCTCACCATGGAAAACGGGGCCAGAGGCCCCGTTGTCGCTTGATTTCAAGCCCACCTCAAGCGGCGGTCGGCGCCGGGTCGGTATTGACCGCCGGCGTGCCGCCACTGCCGCCGCTGCCCGAAGGAGGGGTCCGCGGCGTCCAGTCCTTGGGCGGACGCGGAGCGCGGCCGGCCATGATGTCGTCGAGCTGCTCGGAATCGATGGTTTCCCATTCGAGCAGCGCCTTGGCCATCGCATGCATCTTGTCGCTGTTCGCTTCGATCAGGTTGCGCGCCAGGGCGTACTGCTCGTCGATGATGCGGCGCACTTCGCCGTCGACCTTTTCCATGGTCTGCTCGCTCATGTTCGTGGTCTTGGTGACCGAGCGGCCCAGGAACACTTCGCCTTCGTTCTCGGCGTAGACCATCGGGCCCAGCGCATCGGTCATGCCGTAGCGGGTGACCATGTCGCGGGCGATGGAGGTCGCGCGTTCGAAGTCGTTGCTGGCGCCGGTGGTCATCTGGTGCATGAACACTTCTTCGGCAATGCGGCCACCGAACAGCATGCTGATCTGGTTGAGCATGTATTCGCGGTCGTAGCTGTAGCGGTCTTGTGCCGGCAGGCTCATGGTCACGCCCAGGGCGCGGCCACGCGGAATGATCGTGACCTTGTGGACCGGGTCGCACTTGGGCAGCAGCTTGCCGATGAGGGCGTGGCCGGACTCGTGGTAGGCCGTGTTGCGGCGCTCTTCCTCGGGCATGACCATGCTCTTGCGCTCGGGGCCCATGAAGATCTTGTCCTTGGCCTTCTCGAAGTCCTGCATCTCGACCACGCGCGCATTGCGGCGGGCGGCCATGAGAGCTGCTTCATTGCAGAGGTTGGCCAGGTCGGCACCGGACATTCCGGGCGTGCCACGGGCGATCACGCTCGGGTTCACGTCCTGCCCCAGCGGGACCTTGCGCATGTGCACGCCGAGGATCTGTTCGCGGCCGCGGATGTCGGGCAGCGTGACGTAGACCTGGCGGTCGAAACGGCCGGGGCGCAGCAGTGCGGCGTCCAGGATGTCCGGACGGTTGGTGGCAGCCACCACGATCACGCCGAGGTTGGTTTCGAAACCGTCCATCTCGACCAGCATCTGGTTGAGCGTTTGCTCGCGCTCGTCGTTGCCGCCGCCGAGGCCGGCGCCGCGCTGGCGACCCACCGCATCGATTTCGTCGATGAAGATGATGCAAGGTGCGTTCTTCTTGGCGTTCTCGAACATGTCGCGGACACGGGCAGCGCCCACGCCGACGAACATTTCAACGAAGTCGGAGCCGGAAATCGAGAAGAAAGGAACCTTGGCTTCGCCAGCGATCGACTTGGCCAAGAGGGTCTTGCCGGTACCGGGAGGGCCGACCAGCAGCAGACCGCGGGGAATGCGGCCGCCGAGTTTCTGGAAACGCTGCGGGTCTTTCAGGAAGTCGACGACTTCACGGACTTCCTCCTTGGCCTCGTCGCAGCCTGCGACGTCGGCGAAGGTGACCGTGTTGTTGTTCTCGTCCATCATGCGGGCCTTGCTCTTGCCGAAGCTGAACGCCCCGCCCTTGCCGCCGCCCTGCATCTGACGCATGAAGTAGATCCAGACGCCGATCAGCAGCAGCATCGGGCCCCAGCTGACCAGCAGCGTCATGAGGAGCGAGCCCTCTTCGCGCGGCTTGACGTCGAACTTGACGTTGTGGTCGATCAGGTCGCCCACGAGGCCGCGGTCCAGAACCGTGGCGGTCGTGCGGATCTTGCGATCGTCGTTGGTGACGGCAACGATCTCGCCGCCGCCAGCGCCCTCAGGAATGACGGCGCTCTTGATCTGGTTGCTGCGAACCTGATCGAGAAACTCGGAGTAGCTGACTGCTCCCGAGCCGACGCCACCGCGGGTGTCGAACTGCTTGAACACAGTGAACAACACCATGGCAATGACGAGCCATACGGCAACTTTGGAAAACCACTGATTGTTCAAACGAAGCTCCAGTCGAAAGCGCGTGACGAGGATGTGAAAAAACGCGCTATGGGTACGCAATTGCGCCCCATTTTAGGCTTTTCAAGCTGCGAAAAACGGGCATTTCCCTAAAGCAGCCATAGCCTGACAAGGGTTTGCGCCCCCTGACGATCCATGGCGGCAAGGTATCAAGGCGTATCCAGGGCCTTCAACCCCATCCCGACGAGGAAGGTTTCGGCCGATTTATCGCGCGACGCCTTGGGCTTGAATGGCTTGACGGTACGGAAACTGGCTTTGAACAGCTTCACCGACTCGTCATAGCCGCCTCCATGGAAAAGCTTGGCCACCAGCGCCCCTTCGGGTTTCAGGTGGTGCTGGGCGAAGTCGACTGCAAGCTCGATCAGGTGGGCAATGCGGGCGCCGTCGGCCGAATGGATGCCCGACAGGTTGGGCGCCATGTCCGAGACCACCAGGTCGGCCTTGCGCCCCGCCAGGACGCCCAAGACCTGCTCGAGCAACTCTGCCTCGCGGAAGTCCCCCTGGATAAAAGTGACTCCCTCGATGGGCTCCATGGCCAGCATGTCGAGCGCGATGATGGTGCCGTTCAGCGTGCCGACCGCGGCGCCCTCGGGCGACATACGTCGCCGCAGGTACTGGCTCCAGGCCCCGGGCGTGGAACCCAGGTCGACCACCAGTTGGCCCGGTTTGACCAGTCCCAGCGACTCGTCGATCTCCTTGAGCTTGTAGGCGGCGCGGGCGCGATACCCCTCTCGCGTGGCCAATTTCACGTACGGATCATTGATGTGATCGTGAAGCCAGGCTTTGTTGACTTTTTTGCTTTTTGCTTTGGTGCTCATTGGGGTGCTTATCTACCCTCGATAATACGGGGATGCCCGCCATTCAACTTACCCCTGCCGAGCGCAAGGTGCACCGCGCCGAAGCTCACCACCTGGATCCGATCGTCATGGTCGGTGGAGACGGGCTTACCCCTGCCGTGAAAAAGGAAGCCGACGCGGCGCTCAAGGCCCATGGCCTGATCAAGGTCCGCGTCTTCTCCGACGACCGCCTCGCCCGCGACGCCATGCTGCACGAACTCGCCGACGAGCTTGGCGCCGCCCCGATCCAGCACATCGGCAAGCTGCTGGTGCTCTGGCGGCCGATCCCCGAAAAGGAAAAAGTGGTCGATGAAGACCGCATGCCCGGCCCGCGCGACGTCAAGGTGCTGAAGTACAGCAAGCGCGGCGGCCAGCGCCCGGAGATCAAGACCCTGCGCGTGCTCGGCAACCAGCGCCTCACCCCCGGCGGCACCATCAAGCGCGCCAAGGCCAAGCGGCCGCTGTCGGCCAAGAAGCGCAACCAGTCGGATTGAGCCGGGTGGGACGCCATATCCTCTGCATGAAGTGGGGCACGAAATACGGCCCCGAATACGTCAACCGCCTCTACGCGATGGTGCGCCGCAACTTGAGCGGCGACTTCAAGTTCGTCTGCCTGACCGATGACGGCACCGGCATCCGGCCCGAAGTGACGTGCCTGCCGATCCCGCCGCTGAACCTGCAACTGGCCCCCGGCCAGCGCGACGGCGCCTGGAAGAAGCTCACAACCTTCGAGCAGGACCTGCACGGCCTGCGCGGCACCGCCCTCTTCCTGGACGTCGACGTGGTCGTCGTGGGCAGCCTGGACGCCTTCTTCGAGCAGCCCGGCGAGTTCCTGATCATTCACGACTACGCCCGCCCCTGGCGACGCGAGCGGATCACCGGGAATTCATCGGTCTACCGCTTCGAGCTGGGCGCCCATGCCGATGTGCTGGCGTATTTCCGCGCCAACATGGACAAGGTGCAGGCCGAGCACCGCAACGAGCAGGCCTACCTGTCGGACTTCCTGCACAAGCAGGGCAAGCTTTCCTACTGGCCCGAGGCCTGGTGCCCGAGCTTCAAGTACCACGGCATCCCGACCTGGCCGACCAACTACTGGGAAGAGCCCTTCGTCCCTGAAGGCGCGCGCATCATGATCTTTCATGGCGAGTGCAATCCGCCCGATGCGCTGGCGGGACGGCGCAATCGCGCCTTCCGCTACATCCGGCCCGCGAGCTGGGTCGCGAAGTTCTGGAAAGAGTGAGAGTGAACGGATGGCGGCGAAAGCCGCCATCGCCGCTTTGTCAGCGAGCGGGCCGAGCGCCCATGCGCCAGAGCAGCACCAAGGTGCACACCCATTGCACGACATACATGCCGCTGCCGACGGCGTGCCACAGCCTGAGGTTGTCCCGCGCCAGGATGCGCGGCGCCACGGCGTACTGCTGGAGCAGCGCCAGCAATAGGGCGCCCAGCACGATGCCGATGGACGTCATCGTGGCCGCGTCCATGCGCTCGTCGGCCTTGCTCCGGAAATGAATCAAGAGGATCAGGCCGCAGCCGATGGCAACCCAGCTCTGCGCCTCGAACAGCTGGCCGGCGAAATTGCCCGCGACCGCCGGATTTCCGAGCTTGGCGAACAGCATCGGCACCACGAGGAAGCCGATCGTCGTGAGGCTGCCCCACCAGAAGGCAGCCAGCAGCAGGGCCAGGCGGTCTTTCATCGAAGGATCGATCAGAGGTAGCGAACGGCCACGATCTCGTAGCGCTTCAAGCCGCCCGGGGCCTGCACTTCGGCGGTGTCGCCCTCTTCCTTGCCGATCAGCGCGCGGGCGATCGGGCTGGAGATGTTGATGAGGCCCAGCTTCAGATCGGCCTCGTCCTCGCCCACGATCTGGTACTTGACAGCTTCGCCGGACTCTTCTTCCTCAAGTTCCACGGTCGAGCCGAACACCACCTTGCCGCCGGCGTCGAGCTCGGTCGGATCGATGATCTGCGCGGCCGAGAGCTTGCCCTCGACTTCCTGGATACGGCCTTCAATGAAGCCTTGGCGGTCCTTGGCGACCTCGTATTCGGCGTTCTCGCTCAGGTCGCCCTGGGCGCGGGCTTCGGAGATCGCATTGATGACCCAGGGGCGGTCCACGGTCTTGAGCTGGTGCAGCTCGGCGCGCAGCTTTTCGGCACCGCGCTTGGTGATTGGAATGGTGGCCATGTTTGGTTCTCCATAAAGCGAAACCGCCGAACGATGCCGTTCGGCGGTCGATTGGGGGGACAGATCAGACGAGATTGCGTCCGGTCAGCCGGCTCAGGATGGCGAGCGGGCTCGAGTCGGGATTGTATTGCTTCGAAGCGGCCAGATGAAGGGTCTGTTCGAGCATGTACTGGCCCGCCATCACGGCGTGCGAGGTCTGGTCGGAAAAGCACACCCACACCGAGCCCGGCGGGAATTCGGCCTTCTCCTGCGGCGACGTTTCCTGGTACGCCATGTCCGACTTCATGCCGTCGTGCAGCTGCAGCATCAGGTGGTCGTATTCGCTGCGGAAGGACTTGGTCACATGCAGCGCCTGCAGCAGCTTGGCCTGCCAGCGCACATAGGGCTTTGCACGCGGCAGAAAGCGCTTGGCGATGTCTTCGAAAGGCTCGCCCACGCGCCAGACGCGCGGCGCGCCCTCGGGATTGACGTTGGTGAACACGCGCAGGATGCGCTCGCCATAGTTGGGACGCGACGGAAACGCATCGACGTGCAGGCGACGGTCGTCGGCTCGCCACGATTGCACACGCGTCTCGACCTGCGCCGGCCGGTAGCTGGTCGGCGCGAGGCGTAGCGCCGGTGTGTAGTGCGGCAGCAAGCCGTGGATCAGCTGCTGCGCCTGCGCCCGAAACCGCCCCACCATCGCCGCCGCGGTGCGCTGCACCGCCTCGTCCCCGACGGCGCCCTTGAGCTTGCCGTTGGCGTCGAGGCTGATGTTGCGCACGTCGGGCGACAGCAGGCTGGGCGTGAGCAGGCTGCGCTCTTCGGGCAGCAGCTCGAAACCCAGGCACGGGAAGTACAGCACCTTGCCGGCTTCCAGTTCCGCGATCCACGCCTCGTTGGGCGTGGCCGCGTTCCAGTCGCTCAGGTCCAGTTCGACGAGCTGCGTTTCCATGGCTGCGCTCAGGCGGCTGCCAGTTGCGCGTGCATCTCCTGCACCGAGATGACGCCCAGCTCGTCCATGAAACCCATGCCTTCGACCGCGGCTTCGGCACCGAAGATCGTGGTGAAGGTCGTCACGCGAGCCAGCAGCGCCGAGGTGCGGATCTGCCGCGAATCGGTGATTGCGTTGCGGCGCTCTTCCACCGTGTTGATGACCAAGGCAATCTCGTTGTTCTTGATCATGTCCACGATGTGCGGGCGGCCTTCGGTCACCTTGTTCACCGTCGCGCATTCGATGCCCGCGGCGGCGATGGCGGCGGCCGTGCCCTTGGTGGCGATCAGCTCGAAGCCCAGCTTCGCCAGGCCGCGCGCCACTTCCACGGCGCGCGCCTTGTCGTTGTTCTTCACCGAGATGAAGACCTTGCCCGACTTCGGCAGGTGCGTGCCCGCGCCCAATTGCGACTTCACGAAGGCTTCGCCGAAGGTCTTGCCCACGCCCATCACTTCGCCGGTCGACTTCATCTCGGGGCCGAGGATGGTGTCCACGCCCGGGAACTTGACGAACGGGAACACGGCTTCCTTCACGCTGAAGTACGGCGGCGTCACTTCCTTGGTCACGCCTTGCGACGCGAGCGACTGGCCGGCCATGCAGCGTGCTGCCACCTTGGCGAGCTGGATGCCGGTGGCCTTGCTCACGTAAGGCACTGTGCGGGATGCACGCGGGTTCACTTCGAGCACGTAGATGACGTCCTTGCCGTCCTTTTGCTGGATCGCGAACTGCACATTCATGAGGCCGACCACATTCAGGGCCGCCGCCATTGCAGCGCTCTGGCGCTTCAGCTCGGCGATCGTCTCGGCGCTCAGGCTGTACGGCGGCAGCGAGCAGGCGGAGTCGCCCGAGTGCACGCCGGCCTGTTCGATGTGTTCCATCACGCCGCCGATCAGCGTGGCGCCTTCGCCATCACGGATGCAGTCGACGTCGCACTCGACAGCGTCGTTCAGGAAGCGGTCGAGCAGCACCGGCGAGTCGTTGCTCACCTTGACCGCTTCGCGCATGTAGCGCTCCAGGTCGCGCTGTTCGTGCACGATTTCCATCGCACGGCCGCCGAGCACGTAGCTCGGGCGCACCACCAGCGGATAACCGAGGGCGGCAGCCTTTTCGAGCGCTTCGGGTTCGGTGCGCGCGGTGGCGTTCGGCGGCTGGCGCAGGCCCAGCTCGTGCAGCAGCTTCTGGAAGCGTTCGCGGTCTTCGGCCGCGTCGATCATGTCGGGCGAGGTGCCGATGATCGGCACGCCGTTGGCCTCGAGGTCGAGCGCGAGCTTCAGCGGCGTCTGGCCGCCGTACTGCACGATCACGCCGAGCGGCTTTTCCTTGTCGACGATTTCCAGCACGTCTTCGAGCGTCAGCGGCTCGAAGTACAGGCGGTCGGATGTGTCGTAGTCGGTCGACACGGTCTCGGGATTGCAGTTGACCATGATGGTCTCGTAGCCGTCCTCGCGCATCGCGAGCGCGGCGTGCACGCAGCAGTAGTCGAACTCGATGCCCTGGCCGATGCGGTTGGGACCGCCGCCGAGCACCATGATCTTCTTCTTGTCCGTCGGATCGGCTTCGCACTCGTCCTCGTAGGTCGAGTACATGTAGGCCGTGTTGGTCGCGAACTCGGCAGCGCAGGTGTCCACGCGCTTGTAGACCGGACGCACGCCGAGAGCACGGCGCTTCTCGCGGATGGCCGTATCGGTGGTCTTGAGTTGCTTGGCAAGGCGGCGATCGGAGAAGCCCTTCTTCTTGAGCGCGAGCAGCGTGTCCCTGTCGATGTCGTCGAGCGACCTGGTTTCCAGTTCGAGTTCGATCTTCACGATCTCCTCGATCTGCACCAGGAACCACGGGTCGATCTTGGTCAGCGCGAACACTTCATCGACGCTCAAGCCCATGGCGAAGGCATCGCCCACGTACCAGATGCGCTCGGGACCGGGTTCGCCCAGTTCCTTTTCGAGCACTTCGCGGTCCTGCGTCTTCTCGTTCAGGCCGTCGACGCCCACTTCGAGGCCGCGCAGGGCCTTCTGGAACGATTCCTGGAAGGTACGGCCCATGGCCATCACCTCGCCCACCGACTTCATCTGCGTCGTGAGGCGCGAGTCGGCCTGCGGGAATTTCTCGAAGGCGAAACGCGGGATCTTGGTGACCACGTAGTCGATCGACGGTTCGAACGACGCAGGCGTGGCACCGCCGGTGATTTCGTTGCGCAGCTCGTCGAGCGTGTAGCCCACGGCCAGCTTGGCCGCGACCTTGGCGATCGGGAAGCCCGTGGCCTTGGAGGCCAGCGCCGACGAACGCGAGACGCGCGGGTTCATCTCGATGACGACCATGCGGCCGTCCTTCGGATTGATGGAGAACTGAACGTTCGAGCCGCCGGTATCGACGCCGATCTCGCGCAGCACGGCCAGCGAGGCGTTGCGCAGGATCTGGTATTCCTTGTCGGAAAGCGTTTGCGCCGGCGCCACGGTGATCGAGTCGCCGGTGTGCACGCCCATCGGGTCAAGATTTTCGATCGAGCAGACGATGATGCAGTTGTCGGCCTTGTCGCGCACGACCTCCATCTCGTACTCTTTCCAGCCGAGCAGCGATTCTTCGATCAGCAGCTCGTTGGTGGGCGAAGCTTCGATGCCGCGCTTGCAGATGGTCTCGAATTCTTCGGGGTTGTAGGCGATGCCGCCGCCGGTGCCGCCGAGCGTGAAGCTGGGTCGGATCACGGTGGGGAAACCGACCGACTTCTGCACGGCCCATGCCTCGTCCATCGAGTGCGCAATGCCCGAGCGCGCCGAACCGAGACCGATCTTGGTCATCGCGTCCTTGAACTTCAGGCGGTCCTCGGCCTTGTCGATGGCTTCGGGCGTGGCGCCGATGAGCTCGACCGGCTTGTTGGTGGAAGCGCCCGTGTACTTGTCGAGCACGCCGTTGCGCCAAAGGTCCAGCGCGCAGTTCAGCGCAGTCTGGCCGCCCATGGTCGGCAGGATCGCGTCGGGGCGTTCCTTGGCGATGATCTTCTCGACCGTCTGCCAGGTGATGGGCTCGATGTAGGTGACGTCGGCCGTGGCCGGGTCGGTCATGATCGTCGCGGGGTTGCTGTTGATCAGGATGACCTTGTAGCCCTCTTCGCGCAGCGCCTTGCAGGCTTGCACGCCGGAGTAGTCGAACTCGCAGGCCTGGCCGATGATGATCGGGCCGGCGCCGATGATGAGGATCGATTTGAGGTCTGTGCGCTTAGGCATTCTCTTTCTCCGTCTTTTCCGTCTGGTTCTTTTCCATGAGTGCCGTGAAGCGATCGAACAGATAGCCGATGTCGTGTGGGCCCGGCGAGGCTTCCGGGTGGCCCTGGAAGCAGAACGCGGGCTTATCGGTGCGCGCCAGCCCCTGCAGCGTGTTGTCGAACAGGCTGATGTGCGTGGGACGCAGGTTGGCCGGCAGCGACTTCTCGTCGACCGCGAAGCCGTGGTTCTGGCTGGTGATGCTCACGCGGCCGTTGTCCAGGTCCTTCACCGGATGGTTCGCGCCGTGATGGCCGAACTTCATCTTGAAGGTCTTGGCGCCCGAAGCCAGCGCCATGATCTGGTGGCCGAGGCAGATGCCGAACGTGGGAATGCCAGTCTCGATCAGTTCCTTGACGGCGCTGATGGCGTAGTCGCAGGGCTCCGGGTCGCCGGGGCCGTTGGCCAGGAAGATGCCGTCGGGTTTGAGCTTGAGCACGTCTGCCGCGGGCGTTTGCGCCGGCACCACGGTGATGCGCGCGCCGCGCTGCGCGATCATGCGCAGGATGTTCTTCTTGACGCCGTAGTCGAAGGCGACGACGTGGAATTTCGGCGTGATCTGCACGCCGTAGCCCGCGCCCAGCTTCCACTCGGTCTCGGTCCACTCGTAGGTCTGGGTGACCGACACCACCTTGGCGAGATCGAGGCCGGCCATGCTCGGTGCGGCCTTGGCGGCGGCGATGGCTTTGTCGATCAGCGCCTGTGTCACGGCTTCGCCTTCGCCCAGGCCCAGGATGCAGCCGTTCTGCGCGCCGTGGGTGCGCAGGTGGCGCGTGAGCTTGCGGGTGTCGATGTTCGCGATGGCGACCGTCTTGCCGGCCACGAGGTATTCGCTCAGCGTGGCGGTCTGGCGGAAGTTGGAGGCGACGAGGGGCAGATCCTTGATGATCAGGCCCGCGGCATGGATCTTGTCGGCTTCGATGTCTTCCCCGTTGACGCCGTAGTTGCCGATGTGCGGATACGTCAAGGTGACGATCTGCTGGCAGTAGCTCGGGTCGGTGAGGATTTCCTGGTAACCGGTCATGGCGGTGTTGAACACCACTTCACCGGTCGTGGAGCCGGCGGCTCCGATCGAATTGCCTTGAAAGACCGTGCCGTCTGCGAGCGCCAGGATGGCGGGCGGGAAATTTCCCTTGAGAGACAAAAGCACTGGGTTCTCCGGATGGTTACGGTCGCCCGGAGCCCCAGGCGCGCTGCCTGCGGACTTGCTTCAAGGGGATTTTGGCGTTAAAGGCGGCCGGGCGACGCTATTGCGAGTAAGCCCCCGATTGTAGCCCGGACTGAAGCCCTATCCGGCCTGGAGGGCCGCTCCGCTCGCATGCAGGCAGATCGCGGCCGCCGCGGCCACGTTGAGCGATTCCTCGCCGCCGGGCTGGGCAATGCGGATGTGATGGGTCGCCCGGGCTTCCAGCGCGGGGGAAACGCCCTGCCCCTCGTGGCCCATGAGCCAGGCGCAGGGATGCGGCAAGCGGGCTTTGTGCAGCCACTCGCCGCGGTGCGAGCTGGTTGCGACCAGCGGGATATTCAAAGCGTCGAGCGCTTCGGCTTCGACGCCTTCGATCAGCCGCAGGCCGAAATGGGCACCCATGCCGGCGCGCAGCACCTTCGGCGCCCAGAGCGCGGCCGTGCCCTTGAGCGCGATCACCTGGGTGAAGCCGAAAGCGGCCGCGCTGCGCAGGATGGAACCGGCATTGCCGGCGTCCTGCAGGCGGTCGAGCACCACGCTCGGGGCATCGGGGATCAACTCCGGCCGTACCGGCAGATCGAGCACGAAGCCCATCGGCGCTGGTGATTCCAGCCCGCTGACACCGCGCAGCAGATCGTCGGCGACGACTATGGTTTTGATAGCACTCGCGCCCCATTCGGCTGGGGCAGTCGGCCAGAAAGACTCCGAGAACACCGCGATCGCCGGCTTGACGCCGCGCGCCAGCGCTGCGCGGCACAGGTGGTCGCCTTCGAGCCAGATACGTCCCAGCTTGCGGTAGGCACCCGGGTCCTGCGCGAGCTTGCGCAGGTCCTTGAGCAGCGGGTTGTCGCGCGAGCTGATGTGGCTCGCGCCGGCGTCGGTGGTCATCGGCAGATCAGGGCGCAGCGCGCAGGTCGAGGTGAACGGTCTCGACCGTCGCGAACACCGACACCGCGGGCGTGGCCGACACGGTCTCGACGACCAGCGTGGCGCCCGCGGCCGTTCGCGCCAAAGCGGCAGCAACCGGACTGAACGACCTGCGATGGTGGACGCAGGCGCCGTGCCGCTGCAACGCTTCGAGGTGCTCCGGCGTGCCGTAGCCCTTGTGGCCGGCAAAGCCGTAGTACGGGAATTCGGTATGCAACTGCTCGCACAGCCGGTCGCGATGAACCTTGGCCAGGATCGACGCAGCCGAAATCGCCTTCACCAGCGCATCGCCCTTGACCACGGCTTCGGCCAGCACGTCCAGCGTCGGCAGCCGGTTGCCGTCGACCAGCACCTTGGCGGGCTTCAGCCGCAGGCCCTCGACCGCCCGGCGCATGGCGAGCATCGTGGCCTGCAGGATGTTGTGGGTGTCGATTTCCTCGACGCTGGCCTGGGCGATGGAGCAGCACAGGGCCTTGGCCAGGATCTGGTCGTGCAGGCGTTCGCGCTGCAGGGCGGTGAGGGTCTTGGAGTCGGCGAGGCCACGAATCGGCCGCGTGTCGTCGAGGATCACCGCTGCGGCCACCACGGGGCCCGCCAGCGGGCCGCGGCCGGCCTCGTCGACGCCCGCAAGCAGCCCCGGTGCGTCCCACACCAGGCGGGCCTGCTCAGCCTTCAAGAACTTTCTGGATCGCATCGGCGCAAAGTGTCGGCGTATCGCGCTGCAATTGCACGTGCAGCTCGGAAAATCTTTGTTGCAGGGCCTGTGTCTTTTCGGGGGCGTCGAGCCAGGCCAGCGTGGCCTGGGCCAGCGCTTCGGGCGTCGCGGCCTCCTGCAGCAGCTCGGGCACCACGAACTCGCGGCACAGGATATTGGGCAATCCGACCCAGGGCTGCAATTGCTTGCGCTGCATCAGGCGCCACGAGAGCCCGTTCATGTTGTACGCGATGACCATCGGCCGCTTGAAGAGCGCCGCCTCGAGCGTGGCGGTACCGCTGGCGATCAGCGTGGCGTTGCAGGCGGCCAGCGCGGCGTGCGACTGGCCGTCGAGCAGCTTCACCCGGCCCGCCATGCCGCTGGCCTGGAGCAAAGCGTCGACCTCGGCGCGCAGGCTGGGGATGATGGGCGCCACGAACTGGAGTTCGGGCCGCGCCTTCTGCATCAGCGCAGCGGCCGCGAAGAAACGGTCGGCCAGGTAGCGGATCTCGGAGCGGCGGCTGCCCGGCAGCAAGGCGACGACTTGCGCATCGGCCGCCAAGCCAATGGCGGCGCGGGCAGCGGCGCGGTCGGGCGTCATCGGGATCACGTTGGCGATCGGGTGGCCCACATAGCTCGCGGCAACGCCCTGCTTTTCGAGCAACTCGGGCTCGAACGGGAAGATGCACAGCACATGGTCCGCCGCAGCCCTGACTTTCTCGATGCGCTTGGGGCGCCAGGCCCAGATCGACGGACAGATGAAATGCACGGTCTTGATGCCCTGGCTGCGCAAGCCCGCTTCGAGATCGAGGTTGAAATCCGGCGCGTCGACGCCGATGAAGAGCTCGGGGCGCTCCAGCAGCAGGCGGGCCTTCAACTGGCGGCGGATGCCTGCGATCTCCGCATAGTGCCGCAGCACCTCGATGTAGCCGCGCACCGCGAGCTTTTCCTGCGGCCACCAACTTTGGAAGCCGTGCGCGAGCATGCGAGGGCCGCCGATGCCGGCGGTCTGGAGGTTGGGCCAGCGGGCCTGAAGGCCGTCCAATAGAAGCCCGGCGAGCAGGTCGCCGGACGCTTCGCCCGCGACCAGCGCGAAGCGTCGCTGTTCGTCCGTCTGCATCGCCGTCACGTCAACGCGCGATGCCGCGCGTGGAGTTGGCGAGGAATGATTCCATCAAGGCGACATCACCCGCCGCCTCAGGCATCTCGGCAGTCAACGCGGAAATGGCCGCGCGTGCTTCTTCGAGCGTCTTGCCCTGGCGATACAGCAGCTTGTGCATCTGCTTGACCGCCGCCAGCCGCTCTGCCGAGAAATCGCGCCGGCGCAGGCCCACGACATTGAAGCCGCGAACCGCCAGCGGATTGCCGTCAACCAACATGAACGGGGGCACGTCCTGCGTGATCGCGCTCGCGAAGCCGACCATGGCATGCGCGCCGATCGAGACGAACTGGTGGATGCCGGTGAGCCCGCCGATCGTGACCCAGTCCGCCAGGTGCACATGGCCCGCCAGGGTCGTGTTGTTGGACAGCGTGGTGTGGTTGTCGACATGGCAGTCGTGCGCGATGTGCGTGTACGCCATGATCCAGTTGTCGCTGCCCACGCGGGTCACGCCCCCTGCCCCGGGTACGCCGAGGTTGAAGGTGCAGAACTCGCGGATGACGTTGCGGTCGCCGATGACAAGCTCGGTCGGCTCGCCGGCGTACTTCTTGTCCTGCGGGATCGCGCCGAGCGAGGAGAACTGGAAGATCCTGTTGTCGCGCCCGATGGTGGTGCGTCCTTCGATCACGCAATGCGCGCCGATGGTCGTGCCCGCCCCGACCCGCACGTGCGGGCCGATGACGGTATAGGGCCCGACCGAAACCGAGGCGTCGAGTTGTGCCTGGGGGTCGACGAGCGCTGTCGGATGAACCTGGGTCATGCCTTGTTGTGGCAAAGGCCGGGTCAGCTGATCTGGCGCATGGCGCACATCAGCGTGGCTTCGCAGGCCAGTTCGCTGCCCACCAGCGCGCGGCCCTTGAACTTCGAGATGCCGGCCTTCATGCGTTCGATCTCGACTTCGAGCGTGAGCTGATCGCCGGGCTCCACGGGACGCTTGAAGCGCGCGCCGTCGATGGCGGCGAAGTAGTAGACGGTGTTGTCGTCCGGCACGATGTCCAGCGAGTGGAACGACAGCAGGGCCGCGGCCTGCGCCATGGCTTCGAGCATCAGCACGCCCGGCATCACCGGGCGGTGCGGGAAATGGCCGTTGAAGAACGGCTCGTTCATCGTCACGTTCTTGAGCGCCGTGATGCGCTTGCCCTTTTCCATGTCCAGCACGCGGTCCACCAACAGGAACGGGTAGCGGTGGGGAAGCAGCTTGAGGATTTGATGGATATCGAGCGTCGTCGTCATGATTTTCTGTTCCTGCATCGTCGTCATTTCTTCGGGAGGGCTTTCTCCAGCGCCTTCAGTCGTTCGCGCAGGCTGTGCAACTGCTTGAGCGTTGCCGCATTTTTTTCCCAGCTCGCATTGTCATCGATGGGAAACATGCCGGTGTACTGGCCGGCCTTGTGAATGGAGCGTGTCACCACGGTCGCGGCGGACACATGCACGCCGTCTGCGAGCGTCAGGTGACCCAGCACGATGGCACCGCCGCCGAAGGTGCAGTTGGCGCCGATGGTGGCACTGCCGGCCACGCCAACGCAGCCCGCCATGGCGGTGTTCTTGCCGACGCGCACGTTGTGGCCGATCTGGATCAGGTTATCGAGCTTCACGCCGTCCTCGATGACCGTGTCGTCGAGGGCGCCGCGGTCGATGCAGGTGTTGGCGCCGATCTCCACGTCATTGCCGATGCGCACTGCACCCAGTTGTTCGATCTTGACCCAGGCGCCCTGGTGCAACGCGAGGCCGAAACCATCCGCCCCGATCACCACGCCCGGGTGCAGCAGGCAGCGATCACCAATCGTGCAGTCCTCGCTGACCGTCACGCGCGACTTCAGCACCGTGCCCGCGCCGACGCGCGCGCCCCGCTCCACCACGCAGAGCGCGCCGACGCGCGCCGTGGCGTCGACGTAGGCTTCCGGATGGATCACGGCGGATGGGTGGATGAGATCGGCCTCCGGACGCGCATGGTGCGACTTCCAGAGCTGCGTCAGGCGCGCAAAGTAGAAGTAGGGGTCGGGCGTGACGATGAACGCACCGCGCGCAGCTGCCGCCTCCTGCATGGCAGGCGACACGATCACGCACGCGGCCTTCGACGCCGCCAGTTCCTGCTGGTATTTGGGATGGCTCAGGAAACTGAGCGCATCGGGCTGTGCATTCTGGAGCGGCGAGAGCCGCTCGATGGACAGCGTGGCATCTCCATGAAGCTCGCCCCCCAGGGCGTCAACGATGGCTCCGAGCTGCAGCGACACGCCGGTTCGCGGCGTTATTTGCCGGCCGCGGGCGCTGTGGAGCCGACCGACGCGTTGAGCGCCTTGATCACCTTGTCGGTGATGTCGTGCTTCGGATTGATGTAGATCGCTTCCTGCAGGATGGCGTCGTACTTTTCCGCCTCGGCGACCTGCTTCACGACGCGGTTGGCGCGTTCGTAGACCTGCTGGAGTTCTTCGTTCTTGCGTGCATTCAGGTCTTCCTGGAATTCGCGGCGACGGCGCTGGAACTCGCGGTCCTGGTCGATCAGTGCCTTCTGGCGGGTCGCCCGCTGACTCTCGGAGATGGTCGGCGCTTCGCGCTCGAATCGCTCCGAGGCAGTCTTCAATGCGTCGCCTTGCGCGGTCAGGTCCTTCTCCCGCTTGAGGAATTCGGCTTCGAGCTTCGCCTGGGCTGCCTTGGCCGGCTGCGCTTCACGCAGCACCCGGTCCGGATTGACGAATCCGATGCGAAAGGTTTCCTGCGCCTGCGCAGGCGCAGCGACGATCGCGAAAGCGGGAATCAACAACGCACCAGCAGCGGCGCGAATCAAATGCTTCATTTAGAAAGACGTTCCGATCTGGAATTGCAAGCGCTGAATTCTATCCTTCGGGATCAAGACGGTTTGCAATCCCGTCACCGGATCCGGCCCCAACACTTCCTTCTGCGACTTGATGGGGAAGGCGTAGGCGAGGCGCAGTGGACCCAGCGGCGAGATCCAGCTGATGCCGAAGCCGACGGAGGCACGCACCTTCTTCTGTGCTTTCCACTGCTCGTCGGACAGGCCGGGCGCGCGCGAACCGAACACATTGCCCACGTCGAAGAAGCTATAGAGACGCAAGGTGCGGTCGTTGCCGGCACCCGGGAACGGCGTGCTGAGCTCGGCATTGAAGACCGCCTTCTTGGTGCCGCCCAGTGGTGCGCCATCGGTCTGTCCGAGCAGCGGCACGTCGCGCGGGCCGAGCGAATTCTGTTCAAAGCCGCGGACCGAACCCAGTCCACCCGCATAGAAATTCTTGAAGATCGGATAGACCTTGCCGCCCAGAGCCTTCGCGTAGCCAACGTCGGCGTTGATCGCGAAGGTGTATTGCTTGTTGATCGCGAAGAACTGCTGGTATTGGTAGTTCGTCTTGATGTATTGCATGTCGCCGCCGACGCCAAGCTCGAGGTTGGCACGCTGCAGGCGCCCAGTGGTCGGAACGAGCGCGCTGTCGCGGCTGTCGCGGCCCCAGCCGACGGTGAGCGGCACGCCCCACACGCTCTTCTGGTCGCATCCAGTCACGATGAAGCCCGGAGGCCACGGCCCTTCTGTATTCGTCTGGCACTGGAAATATCTCAGATAGGACTTGGGCGTATAGAGCCCCGAGAGCGTCGTCGTCGAGTTCGGATCGAACGCATACCGTTCGAGCCCGACGCCGAAGAACACGGTGTCGAGTTCGCTGAACGGCACGCCGAAACGGATGGACGCGCCCTGGTTGACCAGCTTGTAGTCACCGTCGGTGGTCTCCGAGTACGGACGCGTCGTCGTGTGATAGACGCTGATCGTGCGCGAGATGCCGTCCTTCGTGAAGTACGGATCGGTGGTGGTCAGCGACAGCGTGCGGTTGTACTTGCTGGTGTTGACCTGCACACCCAGGAAATTGCCCGAGCCGAACACGTTTTCCTGCGAAATGCCGAAGGTCAGCGCGACCTTCTCGGCACTCGAATAGCCGGCGCCGAGCTGCAGGCTGCCGGTGGGCTTTTCGGCCACGTTGACGGTCAGGTCCACCTGATCGGGCGAACCAGGCACTTCCTGGGTCTCGACGTTCACTTCGGTGAAGAAGCCCAGGCGGTCCACGCGGTCACGCGAAACCTTGATCTTGTCGCCGTCGTACCACGAGGCTTCGTACTGACGGAACTCGCGGCGGATCACTTCGTCGCGGGTCTTGTTGTTGCCGCCGACGGACACACGGCGCACGTACACGCGGCGCGAAGGCTCGGCCTGCAAGGTGAGCGTGACGCGGTTGTTGACGCGGTCGATGTCAGGGACGGCCTGCACCTTGGCGAAGGCATAGCCGAAGGTGCCGAAGTAGTCGCTGAAGGCCTTGGTGGTTTCCGTGACCAGTTCGCCGTTGTAGGCCTCGCCGGGCTTGATGGTGATCAGCGACTTGAACTCGTCGTCGCGGCCCAGGTAGTTGCCGTTGAGCTTGACGCCCGCCACCACGAACTTCTCGCCTTCGGTGATGTTGACCGTGACCGTCAGGTCCTTGCGGTCGGGCGAGATGGCGACCTGGGTGGAATCGATTCGGAATTCGAGGTAGCCGCGCGTGATGTAGTACGAGCGCAGCGTTTCGAGGTCGGCATTGAGCTTGGCGCGCGAATACTGGTTCGACTTGGTGTACCAGCTCATGAAGCCACCGCTGTCCTGGTCGAACAGGCTCAGCAGCGTCGATTCGCTGAAGGCCTTGCTGCCGACGATGTGGACTTCGCGAATGCGTGCGGAATCGCCTTCGGTGACGGTGAACGTCAGGTTGACGCGATTGCGTTCGATGGGCGTGACGGTGGTCACGACCTGCGCGTTGTAGAGGCTGCGGCTCACGTACTGGCGCTTGAGCTCCTGCTCGGCGCGATCGGCCAGTGCCTTGTCGTACGGGCGGCCGTCGGTCAGGCCGATTTCGCGCAGTGCCTTCTGCAACGCTGCCTTGTCGAATTCCTTGCTGCCGACGAAATCGACGTCGGCAATGGTCGGGCGCTCTTCGACGATCACCACCAGCACATTGCCGTTGACGTCGATGCGCACGTCCTTGAACAACCCCAGGTCGAACAGCGCACGAATGGCGGCCGAACCGCGTTCGTCGCTGTAGGTATCGCCCACGCGCAACGGCAGCGACGCGAAGATCGTGCCGGCCTCGACGCGTTGCAGGCCTTCGACGCGGATGTCGCGCACCGTGAAAGGCTCGACGGCCCAGGCTGCCGTGGCTGCGAGTGCACTGGCAACCACCGCGACAACGCTACGCAGGCGAAAGCGATTGGAGTTTTTGTTCATCTGTGAATTGAGCCGGCACGGAAAGGGCCGGCAGAAAGTTAACCAAAGAGCCGCGTGACGTCGTTGAAAAGTGCGACCGACATCATGACCAGCAGCAAGGCGACACCGCCGCGCTGAAGCCGTTCCATCCAGGCGTCAGAAACGCTTTTGCCGGTCAGGCCCTCCCAAAGATAATACATCAGGTGTCCTCCATCGAGGACCGGCAGCGGCATGAGATTGAGCACACCCAGGCTCACGCTGATGACCGCGAGGAAGATCAGGTACTGGGTCAGGCCAAGGCTCGCGGACTTGCCCGCATAGTCGGCAATCGTCAGCGGACCGCTCAGATTCTTCAGCGACGCCTGTCCGGTCACCATCTTGACCATCATGCGCACGGTCAGCGCGGACATCTCCCATGTACGCACCACGCCGCGCCAGACGCCGTCGACCGGCCCTTGGCGCACCGTCACCATGTCCGGGGGTGCACCGACGTACGCGCCGATCCGGCCGACCTTGGTGGCGCCCTCCTCGCGTATCTCGGGCTTCACCTCGAGCATGAGCGACTGGCCACCGCGTTGAATCTCCCAAGCCTGCGTGCGCGGTTGGTCGCCGTCGACCGAGGCGCGGATCACCTCGCGCAGCTGCTGTCCGTCGTAGATGGCCGTATCGCCTATGGCGCGTACCAGATCGCCCTTGCGCAGGCCCGACTGCTCGCCGGCGCCGCCGGCCATGACGTCGCCGATTTCCGGCCGGGTCAGGGGGGCGAGAATGCCGATCTTGCGGAACATCTGCGGATCGGCGTCCTTGGCCTCCATCCGACTGAGCGGCAGCACCAGCTGGCGCGCCGACTTGCCGTCCTCGCCGTCCACTTCGAGCGTGAGATCGCGGGCGTCGAGCGCGCCCTGCGTCATGCGCCAGCGCAGATCCTCGAAGGACTGGACCGGTGTCAGATCGCCGTTGAAGCCAGCGCGCATGATGTGTTCACCACCGCGCAGGCCTGCAGCCTCGGCCAGCGAAGCCGCCACCGGCCGCGCCAGCTTGGCAACCGGCTCTTCCACGCCGATCCAATTGACGGCCGTGTAAAGCACGATCGCCAGCAACAGGTTGGCGATGGGCCCGGCCGCCACGATGGCCGCGCGCGATCTCAGGGGCTGGGTGTTGAAGGCCCGATGCCGCTCTTCGGGAGCCACCGGCCCTTCGCGCTCGTCGAGCATCTTGACGTAGCCGCCCAGCGGAAAGGCAGCGATGACGAATTCGGTCTGCTGCCCCGGATGCTGACGCTTGGGCTGCCAGCGGAACAGTGCCTTGCCGAATCCGATCGAGAAGCGCTCCACCTTGACGCCACAAGCAACGGCCACGCGGTAGTGACCGTATTCATGCACGGCGATGAGGACACCGAGTGCAACCACGAAGGCTATGACAGTGAGCATCGGATCCTCAACGAATGGGGGAAGTCAGGCTGCGAAGCGCAGCGCAGCGGCATTGGCCGCCGCACGGGCGCTGGCATCGAGCGCCAGCAGGTCGGCCAGCGATGCCGGCTTGGAGGGAGCGACGGCCTCCAAAGTTTCCATGTTGACCGCATGAATGCGGTCGAAACGCAGGCGCCGGTCCAGAAAGGCCTCGACGGCAACCTCGTTGGCCGCGTTTAGCACCGCCGTCGTACCCGGTGCGGCGCGCAATGCGTGCCACGCAAGACCCAGGCCGGGGAAGAGCGCCGCGTCGGGCGCATCGAAGGTCAGCGACGCCATCTGGCGGAAATCGAGCCGTGCCGCCCCGCTCTCGATGCGCTCGGGCCAGGCCAGGCCGACCGCGATCGGCACCCGCATGTCGGGCGTGCCGAGCTGGGCGATGACCGAGGCGTCGGTGAACTGCACCATCGAATGCACCACGCTCTGCGGATGGATGACGACTTCGATCTGCTCGGGCGACACGCCGAACAGGTGGCGCGCCTCGATCACCTCGAGCGCCTTGTTCATCATCGTGGCCGAGTCGACCGAGATCTTGCGACCCATGACCCAGTTCGGATGGGCGCAGGCCTGTTCGGGCGTCACTGCCCCCAGGGTTTCGGGCGCGCGGGTGCGGAACGGACCGCCTGAGGCGGTCAGGATGATCTTGTCGATGCGACGCGCCCAGGTGGACGGGTCTTCGGGCAGCGACTGGAAGATGGCCGAATGCTCGCTGTCGATCGGCAGCAACGTGGCGCCGCCCTCGCGCACTGCCTGCATGAACAGCTCGCCGCCGACCACCAGGGCTTCCTTGTTGGCCAGCAGCAGGCGCTTGCCGGCCTTCGCGGCGGCCAGGCATGGGCCGAGCCCGGCAGCACCGACGATGGCCGCCATGACGGCATCGACTTCTTCGTGCGAAGCTATCTTTTCAATAGCATCCTCGCCCGTCAGCACAGCGGTGCGCAGGCTGTTCTGCTTAAGCTTTTCGGCCAGCAATGCGGCATGCGGCGCGCTCGCCATGACGGCGAACCGGGGCGAGAACTGCGCGCATTGCGCCAGCATCTCATCGACCTTGGTGGCAGCGGAGAGCGCAAAGACCTCGAAGCGATCGGGGTGCCGCGCAATGACGTCGAGCGTGCTCACGCCGACCGACCCGGTCGAACCGAGCACCGTGACGCGTTGTTTGGGAGTGTTCACAGGAAAGCCAGCATCATGGCAATGGGAAGTGCCGGCAAGAGGGCATCCACGCGGTCGAGCACGCCGCCGTGGCCGGGGAGCAGGCGACTGCTGTCCTTGGCACCGGCGCTGCGCTTGATCAGCGATTCGACCAAGTCGCCCACGACGCTCATCGCGGCGAGGAATACCGCGCCGATCAGCAGCAGCCACCAGCCGCGTTCGTTCAGGCGGGTGTAGAGGCTGGGCACCGTCGCGCCGAGCGCCTTGTCGGCGTAGACCCAGGCAAAGGCCAGCACGATGACGCCGATCATTCCGCCCCACACGCCCTCCCAGCTCTTGCCCGGGCTGATCGCCGGAGCCAGCTTGCCGCGGGTGAACTTCAGCCCGAAGGCACGGCCCGCGAAATAGGCGAACACGTCCGCCACCCAGACCAGCACCAGGATCGACAGCAGGAAGTTGATGCCGACCATGCGCGCCTGCACCGCGGCAAGCCACCCAACCCAGAGCGCCAACAGGCCGCCGACCAGACGCAGCCCGCGCGGAATGCGAGGCCAGCCCGGCACCGCCACGCGCAGGAGCGCCGCACCGCCCAGCACCCAGGCCGCGCTGGCCAGGGTCCACATCAGGACCAGCGGTTGCTCGAGCAGACCCAGCCACCACGAAAGCCCGCAAAGCGCGACCATCTCGGCACCGAGGAACAGCGACATGCCCTCCCCGTAGCCGTTCAGGCGCCCCCATTCCCATGCAGCCGCGCCGATCAGCACGAGCATCACGCAGGCGAATGGAATGTAGTTTCGATAGAACAGCGCCGGCAGCAGGATCGCGAGCAGCACGATCGCCGTGAGGATGCGTTGTTTGAGCATGCGGGAGGTTGTAAGGCCTTCTCAGGCCGCAGCCGTCGAGACCTGTGCCGAGGTTTGGCCAAAGCGGCGTTCGCGGCTCTGGAACGCGGCGATGGCCGCGTCCAGCGCGGCCTCGTCGAATTCGGGCCAGAGCTTGTCGCTGAAGAACAGCTCGGCGTAGGCACTTTGCCAGAGCAGGAAATTCGACAGCCGCTGCTCGCCGCCGGTGCGGATGAACAGGTCGGGGTCGGGCACATGGGCCAGCGCCATCGCGCGGTCCATGTTCATCTCGGTCATCGGAAGGCCCTGCTCGGCGAGCTTGGCCGCGGCCTGGGCGATGTCCCAGCGCCCGCCGTAGTTGAAGCAGATGTTGAGCACGAGCCGCGTGTTGCGCGCGGTCGCCTCTTCGGCACTGACCAACCCGGCCACCAGCTTGGCGGACAGGCCGCCGCGTTCGCCGACGAAATGCAGCCGGACGCCATCGCGGCTCAGGCGCGGCACCTCTCGCGCCAGCGCGCCCACCATGAGCGACATCAAGCCGGAGACCTCTTCGGGGGGGCGGTTCCAGTTCTCCGAGGAGAACGCGAACACGGTGAGGACGCCCACACCGCGGTCGGCGCAGGCCTTGACGCAGCGGCGCAGCGATTCGACGCCCTGCTTGTGCCCCGCCACGCGAGGCAGGAACCGCCGCGTCGCCCAACGGCCATTGCCGTCCATGACGATGGCAACGTGGTGGGGAATGCGCGGCGGCGAAGAGGCCATGGCAGGCCTCAAACGGCCATGATCTCCGCTTCCTTCGCCGCGACCAGGCGGTCGATTTCGGCGATATGGCGGTCGGTGACCTTCTGGATATCGGCTTCGGCACGCTTCTGGTCGTCCTCGGACGCCAGCTTATCCTTCACGAGCTTCTTGACCGACTCGTTCGCATCGCGGCGCAGGTTGCGCGTGGCGACCTTGGCGGTCTCGCCTTCGTTGCGGACCAGCTTGGTCATTTCCTTGCGACGCTCTTCGCTCATGGCAGGCAGCGGCACGCGGATCAGGTCACCCATCGACGCGGGGTTCAGGCCCAGGTCGCTTTCGCGGATGGCCTTCTCGATCTTGGCGCCCATGCCCTTTTCCCAGGGCTGGACGCTGATGGTGCGCGAATCGAGCACCGACACGTTGGCCACCTGGCTCAGCGGCACCTGCGAGCCGTAGTACTCGACATGGATCGAGTCGAGCAGCGCCGAGTTGGCGCGGCCCGTGCGGATCTTGGTGAGGTTGTTCTGGAATGCGGCGAGCGACTGATTCATCTTCGCGTCGGTCGCACTGCGGATGTCTGCAATGGTCATCTCAAATACTCCTAGGCATGCACCAGCGTGCCTTCGTCCTCGCCCATCACGACGCGCTTGAGCGCGCCGCTCTTGAGAATCGAGAACACCTTGATCGGCAACTTCTGGTCGCGGCACAGCGCGAAGGCCGTGGCGTCCATGATGCCGAGATTCTTTGCGATCGCCTCGTCGAAACTGAGCGAGACGTAGCGCGTTGCGTGGGGATCGATCTTGGGATCGGCGGAATAGACACCGTCCACCTTGGTGGCCTTGAGCACCAGCTCGGCGCCGATCTCGGCACCGCGCAGCGCAGCGGCCGTGTCGGTGGTGAAGAACGGGTTGCCGGTACCTGCCGCGAACACCACGACCTTGCCCTCTTCGAGGTACTGCAGGGCCTTGGGACGCACATAGGGCTCGACCACCTGCTCGATCGCGATGGCGGACATCACGCGGGCCACAAGGCCTTGCTTGTCCATCGCGTCGGCCAACGCCAACGAGTTCATGACCGTGGCCAGCATGCCCATGTAGTCGGCCGTGGCGCGGTCCATGCCGACCGAGCCGCCCGCGACGCCGCGGAAGATGTTACCGCCGCCGATCACGACCGCCACTTGGACGCCCATGTTCACGACCTCGGCCACGTCCTGCACCATGCGCACGATGGTCGCGCGGTTGATGCCGAAGGCGTCGTCGCCCATCAGTGCCTCTCCCGACAGCTTCAACAAGATTCGCTTGTGGGCTGGGCGGGCATCAGACATGGGCAATTTCCTTTGAGTTGGCAGTGACGAGTGTAAAACGTAGCGATGAAAAAACGACGGCACGCGAGCACGCGCCGTCGTTGGAAGCCTTATGGCTTAAGCAGCAGCCTTGGCCGCCGCGACTTGCGCGGCCACTTCGGCAGCGAAGTCGTCGACCTTCTTCTCGATGCCTTCGCCGACCACGTACAGGGTGAAGCCCTTGATCGAGGTGTTGGCGGCCTTGAGCATCTGCTCGACGGTCTGCTTGTCGTTCTTCACGAACGGCTGGTTGTGCAGCGAGACTTCCTTGAGGTACTTCTGCACGCCGCCTTCGATGCGCTTGGCAACGATATCAGCCGGCTGCGGCTTCTTGCCTTCGGCCTCGGCCGTCTTGCGGTCTTCTTCAGCCTTGCCAGCAGCAACGGCACGCTCTTTTTCGATCAGGTCGGCAGGCACGTCCGATGCCTGGATGGCGACCGGCTTCATGGCGGCGATGTGCATCGCGACGTCCTTGGCCGACGTGTCGTCGCCCTCGAACTCGACCATCACGCCGATGCGCGTGCCGTGCAGGTACGAAGCCAGCTTGCCGTTGCCCGCGAAGTGCTTGAAGCGGCGGAAGCTCATGTTCTCGCCGATCTTGCCGATCAGGCCCTTGCGCACGTCTTCGAGCGTGGGGCCGAAGCCGTCCTGCTCGTAGGCCAGGGCACCCAGCGCAGCGATGTCTGCGGGGTTGTTCTTGGCGACCAGCATCGCGGCAGCGTTGGCCAAAGCCAGGAAGCTGTCGTTCTTGGTGACGAAGTCGGTTTCGCAGTTGATTTCGATCATGCCGCCGGCAGCGCCGTCGACGAAAGCCGTGACCACGCCTTCGGCCGTGATGCGGCCCGATGCCTTGCCAGCCTTGTTGCCGAGCTTGATGCGCAGCAGCTCTTCGGCCTTTTCCATGTTGCCGTCGGCCTCGGTCAGGGCCTTCTTGCATTCCATCATCGGCGCGTCGGTCTTTGCGCGCAGTTCGCCGACCATGCTTGCGGTGATTGCAGCCATTTGTGTATCTCCGTAAATCCAAAAATCAGGTTAAAAAAAAGGGGCACCAAAGCCCCTTCTTCAGGCTCGCGAGAGAACCGATCAGGCCGAAGCGCTTTCTTCGACTTCGACGAATTCGTCGCTGTTGCCTTCGGCGATGGCCTTGACCACGTCACCGGTGGCGCTGTTGCGGCCTTCGATGATCGCGTCGGCGATGCCGCGCGCGTACAGCGTGACGGCCTTGGACGAGTCGTCGTTGCCGGGGATCACGTAGTCGATGCCTTCGGGCGAGTGGTTGGAGTCCACCACGCCGATCAGCGGAATGCCGAGCTTCTTGGCTTCGGCCACGGCGATCTTGTGGAAGCCCACGTCGATCACGAAGATGGCATCAGGCAATGCAGCCATGTCCTGGATGCCGCCGATGTCCTTTTCGAGCTTCGCGATTTCGCGCGAGAAGGTCAGTTGCTCCTTCTTGCTCAGGCTGTCGAGGCCGGCTTCCTGCTGGGCCTTCATGTCCTTCAGACGCTTGATCGAGGTCTTGACGGTCTTGAAGTTGGTCAGCATGCCGCCGAGCCAGCGGGTGTCGACGAAAGGCACGCCGGCGCGACGGGCTTCCGCAGCGACGATTTCACGAGCCTGGCGCTTCGTGCCGACCATCAGGATCGTGCCGCGGTTGGCCGTGAGTTGCTTGGCGTACTTCATCGCGTCCTGGAACATCGGGAGCGACTTTTCCAGGTTGATGATGTGAATCTTGTTGCGATGGCCGAAGATGAACGGAGCCATCTTGGGGTTCCAGAAGCGGGTTTGGTGACCGAAATGGACACCGGCTTCCAGCATTTCGCGCATGGTGGTAGACATTAGAAATTACTCCAAAGGTTGGGTCTAAAATCCAGCCCGTTTTGCGCTCCTTTCGAATGGAGTCACAACACCTTGATTGGGCTGGTTTGCGGATGTGTTTGACTGGATGCAACGGGAGCCGTCGCTCGACCAGCGAAACCCAAAGAGTATAGCACGGCCGCAGCCCCTCTTTCCCCCTTGAAACCGAGCCGCCCGCGGCACCCGCAGTCACCCATGAACGACCTTCACGCCACCCGTCTCACCCTTCAGGCAGGTGGCTCCGATGTACGCACCGAAATGGAGCGCGCCATCGAAATCTCCCAGTCCCCGGCCTGCGCCCACGTCTTCACCCGCACGATGTTCGACGAGGCCCGCCGGGATGCCGCCAAGGCGAATCCCGAAAGCAGGCTCGCCGGACTCGCCTTCACTTCCAAGGACCTGTTCGACATCGCTGGCCAACCGACGCCCGCAGGGTCTGTCGTCTTGTCCCATGCACCGGCGGCCAAGGCGGACGCCGTCGCGGTGGCGCGGCTCCGCGCTGCGGGTGGCGTGCTCACGGGCCGCACCAACATGAGCGAGTTCGCCTTCTCGGGCGTGGGCGTCAATCCGCATCACGGCACGCCAGCCAATGTGAGCGACAAGGCCACCCCGCGCATCCCGGGCGGCTCCTCCTCGGGCGCGGCGATCTCGGTGGCCAGCGGTGCCGCCTTCATCGGCCTGGGCTCCGACACCGGTGGCTCGATCCGCATCCCGGCGGCGCTGAACGGCATCGTCGGCTTCAAGAACACGGCCCGCCTGGTGCCGGTCGACGGCGCGCTGCCGCTGTCGACCACGCTCGATACCGTCTGCGCCATGACGCGCTCTGTGCGCGATGCGATCACCGCGCACGAGATCCTCTCGGCACGCCGCGTGACGGCCGGTACGGCCCCACTCGCCGCCTACAAGCTGGCCGTCGTGAAGAACGTCTTCTTCGACGGCATCGAGCCCGTCGTGGCCACCGCCTTCGAGCGCACGCTGAAAGCGCTTCGCGCCGCAGGCGCCCGCATCGAGGAAATCGAACTGCCCGAGCTGGCCGAGCTGCAATCCATCAATGCCACCGGCGGCTTCTCCGCGGCCGAATCCCACGCCTGGCACCGCCTGCTGCTGGAGCGCAGCGGCGCGGGCTACGACCCGCGCGTGGCCCAGCGAATCCTGCGCGGCGCCACGATGAAGGCGCACGAGTACATCGACCTGCTCAACGCCCGCCGCGCCTGGATCGCCCGCGTCGAGACAGCGCTTGCGCCCTTCGACGCAGTGCTTTCGCCGACCGTGCCCATCACAGCGCCATCCATCGCCAGCGTGGCACCGGGTGCCGAGCGCGACGATGAATTCTTCCGCGTCAATGCGCTGCTGCTGCGCAACCCGTCGATCGTCAATATGCTCGACGGCTGCGCCATCTCGTTGCCCTGCCACGCCGCCGGCGAATTGCCGGTCGGCCTGATGCTGTGGCACGCCGCGCTGCATGATGACGCCGTGCTCGCCATCGCCCTGCAGGCGGAGCGAGCGCTGCAAAACCAATAGCTGCCCACGCCCCCTCACGGGCGTCAGCCGTCTCTTTTACCTCTGAACAATCAATGAAAATCGCGATCGTGGGCGCCGGCATCATCGGCGTCACCACCGCCTGGGAACTGGTCTCCGACGGCCATGAAGTGACCGTGTTCGAGCGCCGCGGCGCCGCGGCCGAAGAAGCCAGCTTCGCCAATGCCGGCGTCGTCGCGCCGGGCTACGTCACACCATGGGCCGCGCCGGGCATGCGCATGAAGGTGTTGCGCTCGCTGCTCTCCTCGCACGGCGCCATCAAGCTGCGTTGGCCTCTGGGGGCACGCGACCTCGGCTGGATGTCGCGCTGGCAGAAGGCCTGCAAGCTCGAAACCTACCTCGCCAACCGCGCCCGCATGCAGCGCCTCGCTTTCTACAGCCGCACCCGGCTGCACGAGGTGACCGAGGCGCGCGAGCTCAGCTACGAGCGCAGCGACGGCTATCTCGTGCTGCTGCGCTCCAAGCGCGAGAAAAAGCTGATCCAGCCTGGCCTCGAGGTGCTGCGCACGGCCGGCAGCGTGTTTCGCGAAGTCGATGCCGACGAGGCCCGCCGGATCGAACCAGCACTCAACGCCGACACGCCACTGGCAGGCGCCATCCACCTGCCGGAAGACGAAGTCGCCAACTGCCGCCAGTTCGCGCTGCTGCTCAAGTGGGAGGCCGAAGCGCTCGGCGCGCAGTTTCATTTCAACTGCGACATCGCGCCGCTCAGCCGCGCGGCGCCCACTTCGCTGTCGCTCGCGAGCGGCTCCGAAGCGCTGCGCTTCGATGCCGTGATCGTGTGCGCCGGCCTGGCCTCTGCAACGCTGCTGCGGCCGCTGGGCCTGCGGATTCCGCTCGCGCCGGTCTACGGCCATTCGGTCAGCGCGCCGGTGCGCGAGCCGCTCAATGCGCCGCGCAGTGCGGTGATGGACGAGCGCTACAAGGTTGCCATCTCGCGCCTGGGCCAGCGCGTGCGCGTCGCCGGCAGCGCCGAGATCGGCGGCTCGCTCGACACCATGAGTCCGGCCGCGATCCAGACGCTCTACAAGGTGCTGCACGACTGGTTTCCAGGTGCGGCCACGCTGCAATCGGGCGTACAGCAATGGAAAGGCGCGCGGCCGATGCTTCCCGATGGACCGCCGGTGCTGGGCGCCAGCGGCATCCCCGGCGTGTGGCTCAACCTCGGGCACGGCTCGAGCGGCTGGGCGCTGTCGTGCGGCAGTGCGCGCGTGCTGGGCGACCTGATCGGCGGACGCGACCCGGGCGTCGATCTGGAAGGCCTGGGCGTCGAGCGCCTCAATCTCTAGGGTTCCACCGCTGCAGCATGTCAGGGCTCGGCGGCAGCTCACCGGCAGGTCGGGCTCCGCGGGTGGCCTGAGTTTCTGGGCGACCCATGCCAACAGCGCCGGTGCCACGAACGCAAAGAAAACAAGGCACAGCAGACCGGCGCCGATCATCAGCCAGCGCTGCGTGAAGGACAGCCCCTCTACCGGCAGGTCGAACCACCGGATCACGCCGACGCCATAGGCCACGCCTGCGACCCAGGCCACGTCGCGCAGCGGCACCCAGCGCTTCACTTCAGCCAGCAGGAACGTGCCCCACACGAGGCCCAGCAAACCGAGCGACCACGCCAGGCCTGCGATCCATGCCATCGTCGCGGCCAGGAAAAAGACGATCCCCGCCAGCAGCAGGACCAGCAGCCAGCCAAGGCTCTTGAGCTTCATCCGTCGATCATAGGACGGCAAAATGCCTCGATGCACCGCATCACCTCCGCCACCGTCGCCGACCTGTTCGACATCGCGGCCACGCGCCGCATCGAGCAGGCCGCAGCCGCCGCCCTGCCCGCCCACACGCTGATGCAGCGCGCCGGCCTCGCCGTGGCGCGGCTCGCGATGGCGATCGCGCCACATGCGCGCACGGTCTGGATCGCCTGCGGGCCGGGCAACAACGGCGGCGATGGCTTCGAAGCCGCGGCGCAGTTGCAGCACCGGGGCTTCATGCCGATCGTCACCTTCGCGGGAGACGAGAGCCGGCTGCCGCCCGACGCCAAGGCATCGCTGCAGCGCGCCCGCGACGCCAGCGTCATCTTTGCGCAGAAGCCGCCGGCCGAATACGAGCTGGCGATCGATGCGCTGCTGGGCATCGGATCGACCCGGCCGCCCGAGGGCGTCATGGCCGAGTGGCTGCGCGAGATGGATGCAAAGGGCCAGCCGGTGCTCAGCGTCGATGTGCCGTCCGGGCTGAACGCGGACACGGGCGTGCTGTCCGGCAGCACCGGCGCCCATGCAAACACGGCCCGGTTCTGCGTGACTTTCCTGACCCTGAAGCCCGGTCTCTTCACGGCGCATGGCCGCGACGCGGCAGGCGCGGTGTGGTTCGACGACCTGGGCTGCCGCCACACCGCCGAGCCACCGACCGCGCGCCTGGCAGGCGCCCCCAAGGCGCAGGCCCGCACCCACGCATCGCACAAGGGCAGCTATGGCGATGTCGCGGTGATCGGAGGCGCGTCGGGCATGGCGGGCGCCGCGTTGCTGGCCGGATCGGCTGCGCTGCACGCGGGTGCGGGCCGGGTGTTCGTCGGGTTGCTAGACCCCAGCGCCGCGCCGGTGGACACGGCGCAACCCGAGTTGATGCTCCGCGACGCCAACGCGCTCGACCTCTCGGGCATGACCGCAGTCTGCGGTTGTGGCGGCGGCACGGACGTTCGCTCGGCGCTGCCGCGCATGCTGGCGACGGCGGCTTCGCTGGTGCTCGATGCGGATGCGCTCAACGCCATCGCAACCGACAGCGCCTTGCAGACGCAACTGGCATCACGCGCCCGGCGCGGGCGGCCGACCGCGATCACGCCCCATCCATTGGAAGCGGCGCGCCTTCTCGGCTGCACAACTGGCGACGTTCAGGCGGATCGATTGGCAGCAGCCCGCCAACTCGCGTCGCGCTTCGGCGTGGTCGCCGTGCTCAAGGGTTCGGGCACGGTGATCGCCGACGACAGCGGCGCGCCCCCGGTGCTCAACCTGACGGGCAACGCCCGGCTCGCAACGGCCGGGACCGGCGACGTGCTGGCCGGCATGATCGGCGCCGCCCTCGCAGCCGGGCAACCGGCCTTCGAGGCGGCATGCGAAGCCGTCTGGCAACACGGCCACATTGCAGACACCTGGCCGGCCGATGCGGCCCCGCTCACGGCGGGCACGCTGGCGCGCCAGGCGCCTGTCTGACCGCTTTCTAGCCGCGCCCGACGAAGGGCATCTTCGTCGCCATGATGGTGTGGAACAGCACGTTGGCTTCCAGCGGCAGGTTCGCCATGTAGAGCACCGACTGGCCCACGATCTTGACGTCGATCAGCGGCTCGATCGCGAGTTCGCCGTTCGCCTGCGGCACGCCCTTGGCCATGCGCGCGGCCAGCTCGGTCATCGCGTTGCCCACGTCGACCTGGCCCACGGCGATGTCGTACTTGCGGCCATCGAGCGACGCGGTCTTGGTCAGCCCTTCCACCGCATGCTTGGTTGCGGTGTACGCAATCGAGTTCGGACGCGGCGCTGTGGCCGAGATGGAACCGTTGTTGATGATGCGGCCGCCCATCGGCACCTGCACCTTCATCGTGCGGAACGCCTGCTGGATGCAGAAGAACATGCCGGTGAGATTGATGTCGACCACGCCCTGCCACTGCGCGGGCGTCCAGTCCTCGAACGGGCCCGGCGGATTGCCCACGCCGGCGTTGTTGAACAGCAGGTCAACGCGGCCGTAGCGCTCCACGGTGGCGGCGAAGAGCGACTGCACCGATTCCGCATTCGACACATCGGTCGGCACAGCGAAGACTCGCGCGCCGGCGCCCGACTCTTCGGCCACCTGCTCCAGCGGCTCCAGGCGACGGCCCGCAAGGACCACGCTCCAGCCATCGCCCAGCAGCGCCAGCGCAGCGGCCCGGCCGATGCCGGTGCCCGCGCCGGTGACGATCGCGATGCGGCCCTTGTTGTTGCTTTCAACGCTCATGCTCAATGTCTCCTTCTCGGCTTGTCTGTCTCTGGGGGTTGCCGCGCGTCATCCGCGGCGGGGCTTGCGCCCCTTCATCTTGTTGGCGGCTTTCTTGACCGCCGACTTGAAGGCCTGCATCGCCGACTGCGGCCCGGCGGCAACGGCCGCCGTGCTGCGTTCCGCGCGCTGATCGCTGGTGGCCGCCTCTGCCTTGTGGCGCGAACCGCGCTTGGCCGATGCCTTGACCGGCACGCCGCCGGATGCGGCACCCTTGTCCTTCATGGCGCGCGCCGTGAGGTCCTCGCCTTCGCGCACGAGGCGGAAGTCGATCTTGCGGCCGTCCAGATCGACGCGGCTCACCTGCACCCGCACCCGCGTGCCGATGGCATAGCGGATGCCGGTGCGCTCGCCGCGCAGTTCCTGGCGCATCTCGTCGAACTTGAAGTATTCGCCGCCGAGCTCGGTGATGTGGACCAGGCCCTCGACGTACATCGCGTCGAGCGTGACGAAGATGCCGAAGGTGGTGGCCGCAGTGACCACGCCGCCGTACTCCTCGCCCAGGTGCTCGCGCATGTACTTGCACTTGAGCCAGGCCTCGACGTCGCGGCTGGCTTCGTCGGCGCGGCGTTCGTTGGCGCTGCAATGCAGGCCCGCGGCTTCCCAGGCCAGCACTTCCTTCGTGGGCGCAATGGTCGCCTTCTGTGGCTTGGTCGTCGGCGCCTTCACGCGCGAGGCGAGCCGCTTGGCCAGCTTGGCGTGCGCCTCGCCCGGCGTCGGCAGCATCGGCAACTGGTAGCGCGTCTTGGTGAGGATCGCCTTGATCACGCGGTGCACCAGCAGGTCGGGGTAGCGACGGATCGGGCTGGTGAAATGCGTGTACGCCTCGTAGGCCAGCCCGAAGTGGCCGCTGTTGAATGGCGTGTAGATCGCCTGTTGCATCGAGCGCAGCAGCATGGTGTGGATCTGCTGCGCGTCGGGGCGCTCCTTGGTGGCCTCGGCAATCGCCTGGAACTCGCCGGGCTTCGGATCGTCGGTGATGCTGAGGCCCACGCCCATGGCTTTGAGGTAGCCGCGCAGGATTTCCTTTTTCTCCGGCGTCGGTCCTTCATGCACGCGGAACAGGCCCGGATGCTTGCCTTCGGCGATGAAATCGGCGCTGCAGACGTTGGCTGCGAGCATCGCTTCTTCGATGAGGCGGTGCGCCTCGTTGCGCGTGCGCGGCACGATCTTCTCGATACGGCCGGCGTCGTCGCAGATGATCTGCGTCTCGGTGGTTTCGAAGTCGACCGCGCCACGCTTGCCGCGCTGCTTGAGCAGGGCCTTGTAGACATCGGCGAGGTTCAGCAGGTCCTTGACGCGGTCCTTGCGTTTGGCAGCTTCCGGGCCCCGCGTGTTGCTCAGGATCGCGGCCACTTCGGTGTACGTGAAGCGCGCGTGGCTGAACATCACGGCCGGGTAGAACTGGTATGCGTAGATCTCGCCATCGGCAGCCACGAGCATGTCGCACACCATGCACAGGCGCTCGACCTCGGGGTTCAGCGAGCACAGGCCGTTCGACAGCTTCTCCGGCAGCATCGGGATGACGCGGCGCGGAAAGTAGACGCTGGTGGCGCGGTCGTAGGCGTCGATGTCGATCGCCGAGCCGGTCTGCACATAGGCGCTGACGTCGGCGATCGCGACCAGCAGGCGCCAGCCCTTGCCGCGACCCACCTTGGCGGGCTCGCAGTACACGGCATCGTCGAAGTCGCGGGCGTCTTCGCCGTCGATGGTGACGAGCGGAATGTCGGTGAGGTCGACGCGGCCCTTCTTGTCGGCGGGGCGGACCTTCTCGGGCAGGGCCTTGGCCTCGGCCAGGCACTCCGCGGAGAACTCGTGCGGCACGCCGTACTTGCGCACGGCGATCTCGATCTCCATGCCGGGGTCGTCGATCTCGCCCAGCACTTCTCTGACGCGACCCACGGGTTGGCCGAACAGTGCCGGCGGCTCTGTGAGCTGCACCACGACCACCTGGCCCACCTTGGCGGGACCGGTCGCGCCCTTGGGGATCAGGACGTCCTGCCCATAGCGCTTGTCTTCAGGGGCTACGAGCCAGATGCCGCCCTCGTGCAACAGGCGGCCGATGATCGGCTGCTCGGGACGCTCGACGATCTCGACCACGCGGCCTTCGGGACGACCGCGGCGGTCCTGGCGCACGACGCGCGCCTTGACGCGATCCTTGTGCAACACCGCGCGCATCTCGTTCGGGGGCAGGTAGATGTCTGCCTCGCCGTCATCGCGTTGCACGAAGCCGTGACCGTCACGATGTCCTTGAACAGTGCCTTCGAATTCGTCCAGCAAGCCGCTGGAATTGACATTATTTTTGATATGATCTCCTTCTTTCCTGAAATTCAAAACGTACTTGCTTTTGCAGGTATGTGGGCCCAGATGGCGGAATTGGTAGACGCACTAGTTTCAGGTACTAGCGAGTAACATCGTGGAGGTTCGAGTCCTCTTCTGGGCACCAAGTTTAAACAGACCCTCACCGGGTCTTTCGATTCAAGCCACCGGTCTCCGGTGGCTTTTTTCTTGCCTGCTCGCGTTCGAGTCGGCATCGAACAGCCCACGAATTCCTTCGTCGCGACGAAACTGCTGCGTTCGATTTGGTATACTCGTAGGCTTTCCTGAAATGCCCAGATGGCGGAATTGGTAGACGCACTAGTTTCAGGTACTAGCGAGTAACATCGTGGAGGTTCGAGTCCTCTTCTGGGCACCAAAGTCAAGCAGACCCCTACCAGGTCTTTCGAATGAAGCCACCGGCATCCGGTGGCTTTTTTCTTGCCTGTTCGAATCATCAAATCGGCAATGCGATCAGGTCATGGCCCTCGGCGCCGACGATGCGCGCGCGAGTGAACTCACCGACCTTCAGCGTCTTGCTGATCTTCTCGGGCGGCAGCAGCCGCACGGTGCCGTCGATCTCCGGCGCATCGGCGTAGGTGCGCCCCACACCGCCCTTGCGGCCCATGCCCGGCGCGGAATCGACCAGCACCTGCATCGTCGCGCCGATGCGGCGCTGCAACTTGGCGATCGACACGGCTTCGGCCACTTCCATGAAACGGGCGCGACGTGCTTCGCGCTCGGCCTCGGGCAGCATGCCCGGAATGTCGTTGGCGGTCGCGCCTTCGACCGGACTGTAGGCAAAGCAACCTGCGCGGTCGATCTCGGCCTCGCGGATGAAGTCGAGCAGATGCTCGAACTCCTGCTCCGTCTCGCCGGGAAAGCCGGCGATGAAAGTGCTGCGGATCACGAGTTCCGGGCACACCTCGCGCCAACGCGCGAGCCGCTCCAGGTTCTTCTCGCCACTCGCAGGACGCTTCATGCGTTTGAGCACATCGGGATGACTGTGCTGCAGCGGCACGTCGAGGTAAGGCAACACTTGGCCACTCGCCATCAACGGGATGATTTCATCGACGCTCGGGTACGGGTACACATAGTGCAGGCGAACCCACGCGCCATAAGGCTCGGCAATTTCGCCGAGCGTGCGCACCAGTTCGAGCATGCGGGTCTTGACCGGCTTGCCATCCCAGAAGCCGGTGCGGTATTTCACGTCGACGCCGTAGGCGGAAGTGTCCTGGCTGATCACCAGCAGTTCCTTCACGCCGCCCTCGAACAAGGCCTTGGCCTCGCCGAGCACATCGCCCACCGGCCGCGACACGAGGTCGCCGCGCATCGAAGGGATGATGCAGAAGGTGCAGCGGTGGTTGCAGCCTTCGCTGATCTTCAGGTACGCATAGTGGCGCGGCGTCAGCTTGAGGCCGGCGATGCCGAAGTTGTTCGGCACCAGGTCGATGAAGGGATCGTGCGGCTTGGGCAGGTTGACATGCACCGCATCCATCACCTCTTGCGTGGCGTGCGGACCGGTCACGGCCAGCACGCTCGGGTGCATCTGGCGCACCAGGTTGCCGCCTTGGTCGCCGGTCTTGGCGCCCAGGCACCCGGTGACGATCACGCGGCCGTTCTCGGCCAGCGCTTCACCGATGGTGTCCAGGCTTTCCTTCACGGCATCGTCGATGAAGCCGCAGGTGTTGACGATCACCAGATCGGCACCTTCGAAAGTCTTGGAGGTCTGGTAACCCTCGGCGCTCAGCCGGGTCAGGATCAGTTCGGAATCTGTCAGGGCCTTGGGGCAGCCCAGGCTCACAAAGCCGACCTTGGGGGCGGTCGACGTGGTCGTTCGTTCGGGGGAGGCAACTTCGCTCATATCCCTCTATTGTCCCAGCTATCGGTGACAGCCGGGCAATCATTGGGCAAGCCCCGCCTTGGCGCGGCCCGGAGGCACTCAGGGACGCTTGATGCCAAAGGCCCCCAGAACCTGCTCGGTGTTTTTCTGCATCTGCTCCTGCATCTGCAGGAAGACATTCTTGGATTGCTCGACGTAGTTGCCCATGAGGCCCTGGAGCATCGGCGACTGCATCGTCATGAATTTCGACCACATCTCGGGCGTCAGGCCTTCGGCCTTGTCGGCGAGCTGGGCCTGCACTTCGGTCATGGCCTGGATGTTCTTCTCGAGGTACGGCCCCATGTAGCCCTGCATCGCCTGCCCATAGAAACGGATGATGTTGGCCAGCACCTGCTCGGTGAACATCGGCGCGCCGCCCGCCTCTTCTTCCAGAATGATCTGCAGCAGGATACTGCGTGTGAGGTCATCACCCGTCTTGGCATCGCGCACCACGAACTGGGCGTTCTGGATGACCAGCTGCTTCACCTCGGTCAGCGTGATGTACGTGGATGTCTCGGTGTCGTAGAGCCTTCGGTTGGGGTACTTCTTGATCACACGCTGTACCGGTTTGACCCCGGACTTCTTGCTCTGCACTGCGGACTCCTTCACATGGACGCCCATGTCATCGGACGATTCTAGGGAGCGGTTTTGCTGCATCGCGACAAGGTTTACCCTGACCGCGCGCTGCACTTCAGCCCCGCGATGTCGCGTACTCTGCGCCGCATGCGTGGCAAGCGGCTGTTTCGGGGCGTTCTTCGGTTGTCTCGCGAAAGCGAAGCGGGCTCTTGTGACCATAGACCACCCAGCAACGCGGACAGTGCTCCTGCCCGACGGTCGGCAGATAAGCACGAGCACGCTGTTCGGCGCGTTCTTCGGTCACCGCCACGCCTTGTCGGAGGGCTCGCGCCACTTCGCGCGCTGCCATCGTGTCGGTGCGGCCGCCCGCATGGTCGTTAATGCCATAGACCGCGCGCGCAAACTCGATGGGAGCCTGCCGCAACAGCGCAGCAACGCGCATGTCGGCATGAGCCCGATCAACCAGCGTTGATCGCGTATTCATCGGACCGCTTGTCAAGAAATTGGAGATGGGATTGCAGAGCGGCCAAGGTAGCACAACAACATGGCCATGGTCTTTTTCTGCATCACCACAAGGGACGATTGAGACACCGGGGAACCCGGTGAAAGCTCTGTTCAACAGACCCGGTGGTTGGCCGGAAGTTGGAACAGAAATTGGTAGGCGCGATTGGACTCGAACCAACGACCCCCACCATGTCAAGGTGGTGCTCTAACCAGCTGAGCTACGCGCCTAAGGATGTGTCCGAGAAGCAGCTATTGTAGCAGGAGAAAACACGCTTTTTAGCGACGACGTGCAGATCGCACACCAACAACTGCAGTGACGATGCCGAGCACCTGCGTCAGCCGTGCCGCATCGGCGATTTCCACAGTGAACGTCATCCACGCCGTGCCCTTCACCGACTGCGTCTGCACCCCGATCACATTCATCTTTTCTCGAGCGAACACATCGGAGATGTCACGCAGCAGGCCCTGGCGATCGGCTGCTTCGACGGCCACGTCGACCGCGTACACCGGCGCATCGCCGCCCTTCTTCGTCGCGCCCCATTCGACATCGATCACACGCTCGCCATCGCGCGTGGCCATCGTGCGGAAGTTGCTGCAATCGCTGCGGTGCACGCTGACGCCGTGGCCGCGCGTGACGAAGCCGCTGATGGCATCGGGCGGTGCAGGCTTGCAGCACTTGGCAAGCTGCGTCATCAGCGACGACACGCCCACCACCAGCACGCCGCCCTTGCCGGACTTCTCGCTGCCGCGCGCCTTCTTGATCTGCACCCCATCGTCCGGGTTCGGCGCCGGTTCCGGCGGACGCAGCAGCGTCTCGATGTTGCGCAGCGAAAACTCGTCCTTGCCCACCACCTCGAACAGATGGTCCGCCGACTTGAAGCCGAGCTGCGACGCCAGGTCCTCGAGCCGCATGGCCGTCTTGCCTTCGCGCTGCAGCAGCTTCTCGACCGCCTCGCGTCCGCGCGCCACGGTCTCGTGCGTGATCTGTGCGTTGAACCATGCGCGCACCTTGGCGCGTGCACGGTGACTCGCCAGATAACCCAGTTCGGCATTGAGCCAATCGCGCGAAGGGCCGCCTTCCTTGGCCGCGATGATCTCCACCGTCTGTCCGTTCGACAGCGGCGTGTTGAGCGGCACCATCGCCCCATCGACCCGTGCACCCCGGCAGCGGTGGCCCAGCGTGGTGTGCACCGTATAAGCAAAGTCCACCGGCGTCGCGCCCTGCGGCAGTTCGACGATGGCTGCGTCGGGCGTCAGCACATAGATGCGGTCGTCGAACAGACCCTGTCCCTGCAAGCCGCCTGAGAGATCACGCTCCCAAGCGAGCAGCTGGCGCAGCACCGCGATCTTCGCGTCGTACTCGCCGCTCGCCCAGACGCCCGCATAGCCCTTGTGCCCTGCCTCCTTGTAGGCCCAGTGCGCGGCCACGCCATGCTCGGCGTGATCGTGCATCTCTTCGGTGCGGATCTGGATCTCGATCGGCTTGCCCGGCTTGCCGTCGACCAGTTCGCGCACCACGGTGTGCAGCGACTGGTAGCCGTTCGGCTTGGGCCGCGCGATGTAGTCGTCGAACTCCTCGTCGATCGGCTGGAAATGCGTGTGCACCCAGGCCAGTGCCGCATAGCAGTCCTTCACGTCCGCCACCACCACGCGCAGCGCGAGGATGTCGAACACCTGCGCGAAGTCGAGCGACTTGCCGCGCATCTTCTTGACGATGCTGTAGATGTTCTTGGGCCGCCCCTGCACCGTGGCGTGTACGCCCTCGGCCTGCAGTTCGCGTTCGAGTTCCGAGCGCAATTGCTCGATGTGGCCTTCACGCTCGATGCGCTTCTCATCAAGCAGACGCGCAATCAGCTTGTAGGTCTCGGGTTCAATGAAGCGGAACGAAAGATCCTCGATCTCCCACTTCACCTGCCAGATGCCAAGGCGGTTGGCCAGCGGCGCAAACACCTGCAGCGACTCGCGCGCCACGCTCTCGGGCGCCGGCTGCTTGCTGGCCGCCGCATGGCGCAAGGTCTGAAGGCGCGACGCAAGGCGCAGCATCACGACACGCAGATCGCGCGAGAACGCCAGCAGCATCTTGCGCACGTTCTCGGTCTGTGCGCCGGCGCCTTCGATGTGATGGCCCTGCGACGCCGAGCGCGCCTGCTCCTGCACGCGCACCAGCTTGGTGGTCTCGACCGCGAGCGCCGCGAAGTTGTCGCCGAACACCTTGGCGATCACCTCCTGCGGACGGTTCAGGTGCTGACACGAATAAACGAGATAGCTCGCCGCCTGCATGGCCTCGGAACCGCCCATCTTCGCGACGATGGCCGCCACCGCATCCGCATGCGCCAGCGTGTTCTCGCCGGTGTCGAGCTTTTCATCGGCGATCAGCGGCTCGGCGAACGCACGCGCGCGGGCGAGCATGTTCTCGATCACCGGCGTGCGGTCGGCCGTTGCCGCGGACAACGGGTAGTCGACCACGGCGGTATCGGACAGGGGTGCCGTCTGCAGGCTCGAGGACTCGCGCTTCACGCTTTCACCCCATCAATCGAACAGGAAGGATGTGACGACGGCAACCTGCGCGGGATCGATGAAGGTCGGCGCATGGCCCACACCCTCGAACTCGACCAGCGCCGCCTTCGGGCCGCGCTGCGTCATGGCCTCCGCGGTCTCGCGCGACAGGAGGTCCGACTCGGCCCCGCGGGTTACCAGCGTGCGCGCCTGGATGGCGTCGTACAGGCTCCACATGATTGCGCCTCCCTGCGCCGCGGCTTCAGGCGTGATGGCACGCAACGCCACGGCGATAGCCGGGTCGTAGTGCAGCAGCCACGGGCCATCACCAACGTTCTGGCTGGCTTCGATCTTGGAGACCCCATCCACCGTGCGCTGCGATGCGGGCACCACCATGTGCTGCGAAAGCGCAAGCCATTGCTCCGGCGTGTGCGGACCGAAGCTGGTCGAGATCGCCCACATCGCATCGGCCGCTTCCTGCACGCTGCCGTAGCGACCGCCCTGCCCCACGTATGCGGCGATGCGCTGCAGCGCGACAGGCTCGATCGTCGGACCCACATCGTTCGCAATGAAGCGGCGCACCGGGCGCGCCAACGGCAGCTCCTTGTGACCCGCCAGCACGAAGCCGATCAGCCCGCCCATGCTGGTGCCGAAATAGTCGAGGGTGTCGATGGACTGTTCGCGCTGCAGCTGGGCGATCAGCGCGACCATATCGGCCGCGTAGACAGGCACCTGATAGAAGGCCGGGGCGCGCAACCAATCGCTGCGCCCGCGCCCCACGACATCGGGGCAGATCACCCGCACATCGCCGCCCGCCCTCGCCACGATGGCCTGTGCCAGCACATCGAAGTCGCGCCCTTGCCGGGTGAGCCCGTGCACGCAGACCACGACATGCGCGCTGCGTTCGTCGCCCCATTGCCAATAGGCCATGCGATGGCCGCCCTGGGCGTCGTCGCATGCCACGTGATGAAGCGTCGGTTCGGTCATGAAAACGGGGGAGTCGTGGTGCGGATAATGGTCTCGTTGCATCCTAATTCATCCGGAGATTGATCTTCATGCTCAAAGGCAAAACCGCGCTTGTCACGGGGTCCACCAGCGGCATTGGCTTCGCCATTGCCAAGTCGCTTGCCCAGCAAGGCGCACACATCGTGCTCAACGGTTTCGGCGATGCCGAAACGCCCAAGTCCCAGATCGAAGCGCTCGGTGTTCGCGCCGAGTACCACGGCGCCGACATGAGCAAGCCCGGCGAGATCGAGGACATGATGAAGTTCGCCGCGTCGAAGTTCGGCCGTGTCGACATCCTCGTGAACAACGCCGGCATCCAGCACGTCGCCAAGGTCGAGGACTTCCCGGTCGAACGTTGGGACGCGATCATCGCAATCAACCTCACCAGCGCATTCCATACGACGCGCCTGGCGATTCCCGCGATGCGCGAGGCCAACTGGGGCCGCATCATCAACGTCGCATCGGCCCATGGCCTGGTCGCCTCGGCGCAGAAGTCGGCCTATGTGGCGGCAAAACATGGGATCGTTGGCCTCACCAAGTCCGTCGCACTCGAAACCGCGACCACAGGCATCACCAGCAACGCGATCTGCCCCGGCTGGGTGCTGACGCAACTCGTGCAGAAGCAGATCGACGACCGCGCGTCCCGCGAAGGCATCTCGGCCACGCAGGCGCAGAACGATCTGTTGGGAGAGAAGCAGCCCTCGCTGCAGTTCACGACGGTCGAGCAGCTTGGCGGACTTGCAGTCTTCCTGTGCTCGCCCGCCGCCGACCAGGTGCGCGGCGTAGCCTGGCAAATGGACGGCGGCTGGACGGCGCAATAAAGAGCCGGCCAGCGGTGCAGCGCCCTACTTGAGCTGCACCGACCCCGAAACGTTCACGATCACGCTGGTCTTGCCGGCTTCGACCGGCACGGCCGAATCGGCCGAGAACGACTTGGCCTGCATCGCCATCACCCGCGGGCGCGGGCCGCCATCGTTCGCGTTCACCGACACCTCGCGCAGCGTGTAGCCGCCGAAACCGAAGCCCTTGGCCAGCTCGTTGGCCTTCTGCTTGAAGTTCTCGATCGCGATGTTCTGCGCTTCGGCCTCGGTCTTGGCGCGCTGCTCGCGGCTCAGGCCGAATCCGACGTTGCCCACGCTGAGCGTGCTGATGCGGCCAGCCGTCTGCGTGATGCGCGGAAAGTCGCGGCCTTCGAGCACCAGCTCGGTCGAACCTTGCCAGCCGTTGATCTTGCCGTCCTTGGTGTAGCGCGGCGAGAGGCTGAAGTTGCCTGTGCGCACGTCGAGCTGGCCGGGCTGCGCGTTCTTCTTGGCTTCGTTGAGGGCGGCGTCGAGCGCGGCCTTGAGCTGCGTCTGCACCGTGGCTGCATCGGTCGCATCGCGGGTGGTCACGAGCGTCATGCTCAGCAGATCCTGCTGGACCTCGACCGTGCCGGAGGCAGTGAGCTGCAGCACGTTCTGCGGCGCCGGAGCGACCACGTTCTGGGCCAGCGCGGAACCGGCGGCGGCCAGGGCGGCGCAAACAGCGAGCAATTTGATTTTCTTCAAGGCAAGGAACTCCCTAGGTTGATGGCGAGGAACACCCGCGCCAGGGCCCTCAGGGGCGCTGGCTGCGCGGCGCGATCAGCGAGCGGGCGGCGGGCATCGGTGCCGGCGCGATCCGCTCGGCTGGCTGCGATTCTGCCGAATTCGCCATGGCACCTACGCCAGGCGGCATCCACTGCCCTCGGATCTGCTGCCGCAACTCGAACAACTCCCCGGCGGTCAGGCGCCGGCCGGCGACGGCTTCTTCACGGCGGATTTCCTCTCGCTGCGCCGCCCGGTGGGCGGCCACTGCATCCCGCACTTCACTGCGGCGCACCTCGCCGACCCTGAAAAAGTCACCGGAAACCGCCCATGTGGAACCACAGGCGCAGGCAAGGAGCAATGGCAGTGCGGGAAAAGGAAGTCTCATCGAGTGGTTGGTCGTGAAGGCAGGGGAACTTTGCCACTGCTGGACGAACACCGGATGTCCATAGGGCGAGCGTCCGCAAGTTTTGTAACTTAGTGTCAAACCATAAGTAAATCTGGCTCGATGGGGTGCTAACGCCTTCAGAATCGGCGCTGTTACAAATTCAACGTTGTAGAAATGACTCAAGTTCCCGCTCGCACTGACAAGATCGTGATCGTCGACGACGACGCCCGCATCCGTGATCTCCTTCGCCGCTACCTGACCCAGGAAGGTTTCGAAGTGATCGTGGCCGAGGACGGCAAGGCGCTCAACCGCATCCTGTTGCGCGACACGGTCGACCTGATCGTGCTCGATCTGATGATGCCCGGCGAAGACGGTCTCTCCGTCTGCCGCCGCCTTCGTGCCGCCAACGACCGCACGCCGATCATCATGCTCACCGCCAAGGGCGAAGACGTGGATCGCATCGTCGGTCTCGAAGTCGGCGCCGACGACTACCTCGGCAAGCCCTTCAACCCCCGCGAACTGCTGGCCCGCGTGCACGCCGTGCTGCGCCGCCGTCCGCCGCTCGAGGCGCCCGGCGCGCCCTCGACCGAGAACGAGACCGTCACCTTCGGCCCGTTCGCCTTCGACCTCGGCTCGCGCACGCTCAAGAAGGACGGCGAAGAACTCTCGCTGACCACCGGCGAATTCGCGATGCTCAAGGCGCTGGTGCGCCATCCGCGCCAGCCGCTGTCGCGCGAAAAGCTCGCCCAGCTGGCCCGCGGACGCGAATTCGAGCCCTTCGACCGCAGCCTGGACGTGCAGATCTCGCGCCTGCGCAAACTCGTCGAGTCCGACGCCGCGGCGCCGCGCTACATCCAGACCGTCTGGGGCGTGGGCTACGTGTTCGTGCCGGACGGCACGGCCTGACGCCCCGTTGAGAGGTGGCCATCGGCCCATCTGCCAGACCCGGCCCGGCGCAGGAGGACGGCGCGCAGGTCACGATGCCGAGCCCGCTGGAGGCCAGCGCGGCACGTGACCGTCGCCCCGGCCTCAAGCTGGGGTTCAGCCTTTTCTGGCGCACTTTCTTCCTGCTCGCGCTGCTGCTGATCGGCTGCACGGTCGCCTGGCTGCAGACTTTTCGCTCGCTCGAATACGAGCCGCGCGCGATTCAAACCGCCCACCAGATCGCCTCGCTCGTGAACCTCACGCGCGCGGCGCTGGTGTATTCGGACGCCATCACCCGGGTGTCGCTGATCAAGACGCTGGCCGACCAGGAAGGCGTGCGCATCCTGCCGCGCGAGCCCAACGACCGCTTCCAGCCCTACACCAGCGGCGCGCTCGACCTGCGCGTGACCGAGGAGCTGATCGACCAGCTCGGTGAAGGCACCACCGTGGCCAGCCGCGTGAACGACGAGGCGGGGCTGTGGATCGGCTTCACCATCGAGAGCGACACCTACTGGCTGCTGCTCGACCCCACGCGCTTCAGCCGCGTGGGCGGGCGCACCTGGCTGGTCTGGCTCAGCACCGCGATGGCGCTCTCGCTGGCCGGGGCGGCGCTGATCACGCGGCTCATCAACCTGCCGCTCAAGCAGCTGTCGCGCGCGACGATGCAGGTGCGCGAAGGCGAGTACGAGGCGCACCGGCTCGACGAACGCGCCCGCACCAACGAAATTCGCGCGGTCAACATCGGCTTCAACCGCATGGCGGACCAGCTCGCCAAGATCGAGCAGGACCGCGCCATCATGCTGGCCGGCATCTCGCACGACCTGCGCACGCCGCTCGCGCGCCTTCGGCTCGAAACCGAGATGAGCGTGGCCGACGAGGATGCCCGCGACCACATGGCCGCCGACATCGCGCAGCTCGACGCGATCATCGACAAGTTCCTCGATTACGCCCGGCCCGACCATGTCGATCCGCGGCCCGTGCTGTTGCGCGACGTGGTCGATGCCTGCACCTACGCCGTGCAGGACTACGAGGAGATGAACATCAAGGTCGAAGTCCCGCCCGACCTGCGGGTGCTGGGCGACGAAGTCGAGCTCACACGCGTGATCTCCAACCTGGTCGAGAACGCCCGGCGCTACGGCAAGACACCGGCCACCGGCGTGGCGGACGTCACGATCCAGGCGCAGGCCAACAACGATGCGGTGCTGATCAAGGTGCGCGACCATGGCGCGGGGGTCGAGCCCGCCCTGCTCTCGCAGCTGACCAAGCCCTTCTTCCGCGGCGACGCGGCGCGTACATCGGCGGCGGGCGCGGGCCTGGGCCTCTCGATCGTGGCGAAGAACATCGAGCGCATGGGCGGCACCTTCGCGCTCACCAGCACGCCGGGGCGCGGGCTCGCGGCCCACATCCGCATGCCGCGCGCCATGCCGACGCCCAAGCCGGGCGAAGTATCGGGCAAGAAGCCCGCTTGATCAGGTAACCGCTCAGCGGTGGAGCAGCACGGCCGCGCGCGCTTCCATCGCGCGGCCCTCGCCCACCGGGCCGAGTTTCTCGGCCGTCTTGGCCTTCACATTGACCTGCTCGATCGCAATGCCCAGCGTGTCCGCGATGCGCTGGCACATGAGCGGGATGTGCGGCGCCAGCTTCGGCGCCTGGGCGATCACGGTGCTATCGACATTGCCGATCTCCCAGCCGGCCGCGCGCACGCGACGCGCCGCCTCGGCCAGCAGCACCGCCGAATCGGCACCGCGGAACTGAACGTCGGTATCGGGAAAATGCCGGCCGATATCACCCAGCCCCGCGGCGCCCAGCAACGCATCGGTGATCGCGTGCAGCAGCACGTCGGCGTCCGAGTGCCCCAGCAGGCCCGTGGTGTGCGGCACCTCGATGCCGCCCAGGATCAGCTTGCGCCCCGCCACGAGCTGATGAACGTCCCAGCCCTCGCCGACGCGGATGTTGAAGGGTGCAGGTGAGGTCATGCGATGGCTTTCTTGCGGCTGAGCAGGACCGCCTCGGCCAGTGCGAAATCTTCGGGGAAGGTGATCTTGAAGTTCTGCGCGCTGCCCGGCACCAGCAGCGGCGCGAGGCCGATGGCCTCGATGGCGCTGGCCTCGTCGGTCACCACGTCGCCCACGCGCTCCAGCGCGTCGAGCAGCATGCCGATACGGAACATCTGCGGCGTCTGGGCCAGCCATTTGTCGGCGCGCGACAGGGTCTGGGAGACGCGGCTGTCGGTCGAGGACACCTTCAGCGTGTCGGCCAGCCGGTGCGCCAGCAAGCCGCCGACGGCATCGTGTTCGCAAGCGGCGATCAGCGCCTCGATCTGGCTGGAGGTGACGAGGCAACGCGCGGCGTCGTGCACCAGCACCCAGTCGTGCGCGCCGGCGCCTTTCTGGCGCAGTGCCGCGAGGCCGTTGCGCACCGTGGCCGCGCGGGTCAGGCCGCCGACTTGCAGCAGGTACTCGTCGTTGCCCGGAAAGCGCGGCAGCGCGGTCTGCACTTCGCGGTCGTCCGGCGACACCACCACCGCCAGCCCGGCAAAACGACCGGCCAGGGCGCGAAAAGCCTCCACCGTGTGCGCCACCATCGACGCCCCCGCGAGTCGCTGGTACTGCTTGGGCTGCACGCCGCCCGCACGGTGGCCGGAGCCGGCACAGGGAATCAGCACGAAGAATCGGGAAGAAGACATTGGAAGGTGCGGCACGGGCCGATGGCCGACAAGCGGATAAAGGGCCGCCATTCTAGAATTGCCCTTCGCACACCCCTCGCCAGCCGGCGCGGGGTGTTGTGCATTTTTCGAAGCGTTCCATGGACCTCCCCCACCTCACGGCGGGCAAGCGTTTCACGCTGCCGCGTCCCCCTCTGTCGGCCGATGCCCTGCTGCTCGCGCAGCTGGGCATGCGCGAGAAGGCCGCCGGCCGCGCGACCGCGATGTTCACGGCCGACGCCAATGACGCGCAGCGCCTCATCGACGAGCTCGCCTTCTTCGCGCCCGATCTGCGCTGCGCCCTCTTCCCCGATTGGGAAACCCTCCCCTACGACAGCTTCTCCCCCCACCAGGACCTGATCAGCGAGCGCCTGGCCACCCTCTGGCGCATCAGCCAGAAAGAGGCCGACGTGGTGCTGGTGCCCGCCACCACCGCGCTCTATCGGCTCGCGCCGCCGGCCTTCCTGGCCGGCTACACCTTTCACTTCAAGGCCAAGCAGAAGCTCCAGGAATCCAAGCTCAAGGCCCAGCTCACGCTGGCCGGCTACAGCCATGTGACGCAGGTGGTGAGCCCGGGCGAATACGCGGTGCGCGGCGGCCTGATCGACCTGTTCCCCATGGGCTCGCTGGTGCCGTTCCGCGTCGATCTGTTCGACGATGAGATCGACTCGATCCGCACCTTCGACCCCGACACCCAGCGCAGCCTCTACCCCGTACCCGAAGTGCGCCTTTTGCCGGGCCGCGAGTTCCCGATGGACGACGACGCCCGCGCGCGCTTTCGCAGCCGCTGGCGCGAATTGCTCGAAGGCGATCCGACCAAGAGCCGCATCTACAAGGACATGGGCAACGGCGTGGCCACCGCCGGCATCGAGTACTACCTGCCGCTGTTCTTCGACGAGACGGCCACCGTGTTCGACTACCTCGGCCCCGACGCCACCGTGGTGCTCCACGGCGACCTCGAACCCGCGTTCCAGCATTTCTGGCAGGACGCGAACGAGCGCTACCGGCTGGTGCGTGGCGACCCCGAGCGCCCTGCGCTGCCGCCCGAGGCGCTGTTCCTCAACGCCGAGCAGTTCTATCAGCGCGCCAAGCCGCACGCGCAGTTGGCCATCCGCGGCGACATCGCCACCGACACGCCCTACGCCGAGTTCGACCGGCTCCCGCCCTTCGCCGTGGTGCGCGGCGCCGAAGACCCGCTGGTCGGCCTGAAGGCCCACATCGCCACGACGCCGCACCGCGTGCTGATGGTCGCCGAGAGCGACGGCCGCCGCGAGAGCCTGCTCGACTTCCTGCGCGCCAGCGGCGTGAGCCCGCCGGCCTTCGATTCGCTGGCCGAGTTCGAGGCCTCCACCGACGAGAAGATCGGCATCGTCACCGCCGCGCTGGCCTCGGGCTTCGCCTGGCGCGAGCAAGGCATCGACCTCGTCACCGAGACCGAGCTGTTCGCCACCGCGCCCACCACCCGCCGCCGCAACAAGAAGCAGGAACAGGTCAGCGACGTCGAGGCGCTGATCAAGGACCTCTCGGAGCTCAACGTCGGCGATCCGGTGGTCCACACCGCGCACGGCATCGGCCGCTACCGTGGCCTGATGCACATGGACCTGGGCCAGGGCGTCGATGCCGAAGGCAAGCCGCTGCTGCAGGAAATGCTGCACCTGGAGTACGCCGACAAGGCCACGCTCTACGTGCCCGTCTCGCAGTTGCACCAGATCAGCCGCTACACCGGCGTGAGCGCCGACGAGGCCCCACTGCACAGGCTGGGTTCCGGCCAGTGGGAAAAAGCCAAGCGCAAGGCCGCCGAACAGGTGCGCGACTCGGCCGCCGAGCTGCTCAACATCTATGCCCGCCGCGCCGCGCGCGAAGGCCACGCCTTCCGCTACTCGGCCGCCGACTACGAGGTGTTCGCCAACGACTTCGGCTTCCAGGAAACCGCCGACCAGAAGGCCGCGATCCATGCGGTGGTGCAGGACATGATCTCGCCCCAGCCCATGGACCGCCTGGTCTGCGGCGACGTGGGCTTCGGCAAGACCGAGGTCGCGCTGCGCGCCGCCTTCATCGCGATCACCGGCGGCAAGCAGGTGGCGTTTCTCGCGCCAACCACGCTGCTGGCCGAGCAGCACTACCAGACGCTGGTCGACCGCTTCGCCAAGTGGCCGGTGAAAGTGGCGGAGATGAGCCGCTTCCGCTCGGCCAAGGAAATCACCGCCGCCGCCAAGGGGCTGGCCGAGGGGCAAATCGACATCGTGGTCGGCACGCACAAGCTGCTCTCGCAGTCGGTCAAGTTCAAGAACCTGGGCCTGCTCATCATCGACGAGGAGCACCGCTTCGGCGTGCGCCACAAGGAGGCGATGAAGGCGATGCGCGCCGAGGTCGACGTGCTCACGCTCACCGCCACGCCGATTCCGCGCACACTGGGCATGGCGCTCGAAGGCCTGCGCGACCTGAGCGTGATCGCCACTGCGCCGCAGCGGCGCCTGGCCATCAAGACCTTCGTTCGCAACGAGGGCACGGGCGTCATCCGCGAAGCCGTGCTGCGCGAATTGAAGCGCGGCGGGCAGGTCTACTTCCTGCACAACGAGGTCGAGACCATCGAGAACCGGCGCCAGAAACTCGAAGAGATATTGCCCGAGGCCCGCATCGCGGTCGCCCACGGCCAGATGCCCGAGCGCGAGCTGGAGCGCGTGATGCGCGACTTCGTGGCGCAGCGCTACAACCTTTTGCTGTGCTCGACCATCATTGAGACCGGCATCGACGTGCCGACCGCCAACACCATCGTGATGAGCCGCGCCGACAAGTTCGGCCTCGCGCAGCTGCACCAGCTGCGCGGCCGCGTCGGGCGCTCGCACCACCAAGCCTATGCGTACCTGATGGTGCCGGACACCGAGGGCCTCACCAAGCAGGCGGCCCAGCGGCTCGACGCCATCCAGCAGATGGAAGAGCTGGGCTCCGGCTTCTACCTCGCGATGCACGACCTGGAAATCCGCGGCACCGGCGAAGTGCTTGGCGAGAACCAGAGCGGCAACATGATGGAGATCGGCTTCCAGCTCTACAACGAGATGCTGAGCGAAGCCGTGCGCGCCCTCAAGGCCGGTCAGGAGCCCGACCTCCTGGCGCCGCTGTCGGTCACCACCGAGATCAACCTGCACGCCCCCGCCCTCCTGCCCGACGACTACTGCGGCGACGTGCACCTGCGGCTGTCGTTCTACAAGAAGCTGGCGACGGCAAAGACGCCCGACCAAATCGACACGCTGCTCGAGGAAATCGTCGACCGCTTCGGCAAGCTGCCGCCGCAGGCGCAGACGCTGATCGACACGCACCGCCTGCGCGTGCTCGCACGGCCCTACGGCGTGGTCAAGGTCGATGCGGCGCCGGGCATCATCAACATCACCTTCAAGAAGGACGCACCGGTCGACGGCATGGCCATCATCCAGCTGGTGCAGAAGAACAAGCACATCAAGCTCGCAGGCAACGAAAAGCTTCGCATCGAGCGCGAGCTCAAGGAGCCGAAAGATCGCGCGCAGATGGTGCGCGATGTGCTGCGCAGCCTCGGACAACCCCTCGTCAAGGAACCCGCCCCCGCATGAGCGCTACAGAAATTTCTCCCGGTCTCGTGATCCAGCGCGTGAAGCCGCCGCTGGCCCTGGCCGACTTCAAGCTGATCGCGTTCGACATGGACTCGACGCTGATCAACATCGAATGCATCGACGAGATCGCCGATGCCGTCGGCAAGAAAGCCGAGGTGGCCGCGATCACCGAGGCCACGATGCGCGGCGAGATCAAGGACTTCAAGGAAAGCCTGCGCCGTCGCGTGGCGCTGCTGCAGGGCGTGCCGGTCGAAGCGCTGCAGCAGGTGTACGACGAGCGGCTGAAGCTCAACCCCGGTGCCACCGAACTGGTCGCCGCGTGCAAGAAGGCGGGCCTCAAGGTGCTGCTGGTGTCGGGCGGCTTCACCTTCTTCGCAAACCGCGTGAAGGACCAGCTGGGCATCGACTTCGCGCGTTCGAATCTGCTCGATGAGGCCGACGGCAAGCTCACCGGCCAGGTCGTAACGCAGAGCTGGGGCGACATCTGCGACGGCGCCGAGAAGCGCCGCACGCTGCTCGAGGTCGCGTCGCTCATGGGCATTTCGCCGCAAGAGACCATCGCCGTCGGCGACGGTGCCAACGACCTGCCGATGATGGGCGAGGCCGGCCTCTCGGTGGCCTATCACGCCAAGCCGAAGGTGCGCGAGCAAGCGATGGTGGCGATCAACGAAGGCGGGCTCGACCGCCTGCTCGAAATCCTGAAATGACCGATTCGACCGCACTGCTCTATCGCGCAGACGCGCTCAAGGACTACGCCAGCGCCCTGCTTCAGAAAGCCGGCCTCGCCGCGTCGATGGCCGACAGCGTTGCCCGCACGCTGGTCGAAGGCGACCTGCTCGGCCACGACACGCACGGCCTCGCATTGCTGGCCGGCTATGTGAAGGAAGTCGAATCCGGCGGCATGACGCGCGACGGCGCACCCGAGGTGCTGTCGGACCGTCCCGCCGCCGTGCTGTGGGACGGCAAGCGCCTGCCCGGCCCCTGGCTCATGGACCAGGGCATGGACCTGCTCGTGCCGCGTGCGCGCGAATTGGGCACCGCCTCGCTCGTGATCCGCCGCAGCCACCACATCGCCTGCCTCGCGGTCTACATGCTGCGCGCGCTGCAGGAAGACATGCTGATGCTCCTGGCCTGCTCCGACCCCAACACCGCCAGCGTCGCACCCTTCGGCGGCACGCAGGCAGTGTTCACGCCGAACCCGCTGGCGATGGGTTTTCCGCTCTCGACAGGCGGGGTGATGGTCGACATCTCGGCCTCGATCACCACCAACGGCATGAGCAACCGCAAGCGCGCCGCCGGCGAGACCTTTGCCGAGGAATGGCTGATTGATGCGGCCGGCAAGCCGACGAACGACCCGCAGGTGCTGTTCGACCAGCCGCCCGGCACGCTGCTGCCCGTGGGTGGGCTGAGCCACGGCCACAAGGGCTACGGCATGGCGCTGCTGGTGGAGACGTTGACGGCCGGGTTGGCGGGCTTTGGCCGGGCCGACCCGAAAGAGGGTTGGGGCGCGACGGTGCACATCACGCTGCATGACCTGAATGCGTTCGGCGGCAAGGAAGCATTCCTGCGCCAAATGGACCATGTCGCGGCGCAATGCCGGGACAACACGCCGATCGACCCTGCCAAGCCGGTCCGGCTGCCGGGAGAAGGCGGTTTAAAGCGACGGGATGCGCAATCGAAGAACGGGGTGCGGCTGCACCCGTCGATCGCACGCTCGCTGCTGGATGCGGAGCAGCAGCACGGGCTGCAACTCGCGAAGGCGCTTCTTTAAGGGATCAGTCTTCCTCGGGCGGTGCTTCGGCCCGCTCGCCGGCAGGGCGCGGTGGGCGCTTGCCGGGCTTGGCTAGGATCTCGACGTAGAACTGCTTGCCGGCATCTTTCACGATGCCGTCGATCAGCTTGTTGATGGCCGGTAGTTCAACGACTTCGGCGGATTCCTGCGCCGCGCCGAACTTGCAATCGAAGTCCCAGAAATCGCTGCCTTCGGGCAGATCGCGGCGGCGTTCGCGCTTGATGTACTTGCGGATCTCGTGCTTGATGGCTTCGACGAGACGGTCGGGGTGCTTGCCCTCGACCTGGAGCTGAAAGGTTTTTCTCATGGGTGATCGTAACGCCCCCGTGGGGGCTGCCGTGCTGTGTGTACAGTCAGCGGTTCAATGGAAAGCAGGTGAAGACATGGCGCGCGCAAACGACTGGGCAAGCAAGGTGATGGCATTGGTAAACGGCGGCAACGCCCCCGCCGCCATCGCGCAGATCAAGGTCGCGCCCTCGGTCAAGGACCTGAAGGCGCTGCAGACCATCATGACGCTCTCGAAAATGAAAGGCCGCTATCCGAACGTGGACGCGGCCATTTCAGACAACCTGGACCTGCTGGCGGCGCCCCGCCTGCATCGCTCGCCCTGAGGCACAGCCCCGGGTTCTGCCCAGAAGCCTCACAAATGAGAACCATTCTCGACAATAATCGAGAAACGGTACCTACGTTCTCATTTGTCCATGTCAGCCCAACTCTCCCCCACTCCGCTGCTGCGCGCCTTCCAGGACAGTTATCAGGAGTTGGTGCGATTCATCGCACGGCGCACGGGCAGCACGCATGACGCACGCGAGTTGGCGCACGACACCTGGCTTCGTCTGGCCGAGCGCGCCGAAAGTTCGCAGCACGACAAAGAAGTTCCACCGGAGCCCGCCGCGCGCGCTTATGTGTACACCGTGGCCGAAAACATCGCGATCGACCACCTGCGCCGCCACCGGCGCGGCATGGAGCGCTTTACTGCGGCATCGCACGACGACGCCGACGAGGGCACCGCGCGCGAACGCGGCACGCACGATGTCGCCGACCTCTGTGCGCACCGGCAGGCCCTGGATGCGATCGACATCGCGCTGAGGCAACTGCCGCAGCGCAGCCGCGACATCTTCCTGGCCGACCGGCTCGAAGGCATCGGCCACGCCGAACTGGCCGAACGTTATGGCGTCTCCGTCAAGACCGTCGAGCGCGACGTGATGCGCGCACTCGACAGCGTCGAGGCCGCGTTGCACAGGTGGCGCGGCGACACCGTGCCGGTGCGCACTGGACGCCGCCGGGCCCTGTCGACGCTGCTCGGCATCGCCGGCCTGAGCGTCGGCAGCGCAGCGCTTTGGCAGGCGTGGCGGCAATGGATGCCCGGCTACCAGGGTAGCCTGGCCACCGCCATCGGCCGCATCCGCAGCCAGACCCTTCCGGACGGCAGCCGCCTCACCCTCGATGCGGACAGCCGCGCCGAAGTGACCTACTACGTCACGCGCCGAACCGTGCAACTGCTTGGGGGCAGCGTCTTCTTCGACGTGGCGCGCGACGAAGCGCGCCCCTTCGTCGTCACCGCGCTGGGCCACGAGATCACCGTGCTCGGCACCCGTTTCGAGGCCGCGCTGCAAGACGGCAGCCTGCGCGTGGCGGTTGAATCGGGCCGGGTGCGGGTTCGCAGCAGCGGCGGCGAAGAGCGCATCCTGGGCGCCGGCGACAGCGCCCGCATCGATGCATCACAGCAGTTCACCACGGCGCATCCCGGCGAGGCCGCCGCGGTGGCGCCCTGGCGCGAAGGCTGGCTCGACTTTCATCACGTGCCGCTGGGCGAGGTCGTGTCCCGTCTCGCGCGCTACAGCCCGCGTCCCCTGCGCGTCGAGCCCGATGCCGCTTCCTTGCCGGTGTTCGGTCGCGTGCACATCGCGCAGGCCGGGGCCTGGCTGCGCCTGCTGCCCGGCAGCCTGCCGGTGCAGGTGCGGGAAGACCCGGGCAGGCCGCAAGCGATCGTCATTGCGCGCCGCCCGCCAGCCTGACATCGCAACTTTTTGCGAATCGCATGAGGGATTCGCGCCGCTCGGTCGTATCAGCCTGAAGAGCCCGGAAAAGTCTGTCCAGCGGATGGCCCGGGATCCCATGGCCCAGAAATGAACCGACCTCATCGCATGCCTTCTCGCACCCCCCTTCCACGCGGCGCCTCGCGCCACCTGATCGCCGTCGCCGTCCTGGCCTGCATCGCCCAGGCCGGCCAGAGCGCGATGGCACAAGACACGGCAGCGCCGCGGACCCCGCAAGCCACGTCGACTGCGGCGGACGCAGGCGCGGTCATCGGCTTCTCCATCCCCGCCCAGCCGCTGGACCAGGCGCTGAACCAACTGGCCCGCCAGGCCGGCCTGCAGTTGCTGGCGCCGTCGGCCTTGCTGAACGGCCTGCACAGCCGGGCGATACACGCCGATCTGAGCGTCGGCGCTGCCACCTCGCAACTGCTGCAAGGCACCGGATTGACCGGGCGAATGACAGGCAACATGCTGGTCATCGGACGGGCCACGCAGGCCTCCGACACCACGCTACCGGCCGTGACGGTCAGCGCCTTGGCAGAGCGCGAAACCGCCATCGGTCCGGTGCCCGGCTATGTGGCGCGGCGCAGCCAGACCGCCACCAAGACCGACACGCCGCTGCTAGAAGTGCCGCAGTCGATCTCGGTCATCGGGCGGGAAGAAATGGATGCACGCGGCGTGCAGGACATCATGGAAGCCGTGCGCTACACCCCCGGTGTCACGGTCAACAACTGGGGCTTCGACCCCCGGGGCATCGAATGGATCCTGATGCGCGGCTTCGACACGACAGCGGGCATCGCCGGCTACCGCGACGGCCTCGTCCTGCCCGCCTATTCCGTGACCGAGTCCTACGGCATCGAACGCGTCGAAGTGCTGCGCGGACCGTCCTCCGTGACCTTCGGCCAGGGTGACGCCGGCGGCATCATCAACCGTGTGAGCAAGATGCCGAGCAACACGCCCGTGAACGAAGTCGAGGTGAAGTACGGCAACTTCCAGCGCAAGCAACTGGCCTTCGACCTGGGCGGCGTCGCCGGCGACACCCTCAGCTACCGCCTGGTCGGCCTCGGTCTGGACACCAACTCGCAGGTGTACTACGGAGATGGCACGCCGTTCTCGAACAAGCGCACCTACCTGGCCCCTTCGCTGCGCTGGCAGCCTTCGGCCGACACGTCGTTCACGCTGCTCGGCGAGTTTCTGGACAACAAGGCCAGCGACGACGTCTTCTATGTCATGGACAAGGCGGGCCGCAACACCGGCATCGTTCGCGGCGACCCCAACTTCAGCCGCATCCGGAACCGCCAGGAATCGCTGGGCTACCTGTTCGAACACCATGTGAACGACAACTGGACGGTACGCCACAACCTGCGCTACTCCGATGCCCGCATCGAAAAGCACATCCTGCGCCACGCCCTGCTGCCGGACAACTACACGGTCACTCGAAGCGCGCGTTCCTTTCCGGAGTGGTACGGCCAGTGGAGCTCCGACGCGCAGCTGCAGGGCCGTGTTCGTAGCGGGATCGTCGAGCACACGCTGCTGTTCGGCTTCGACGCGACCCGCATCCGCTACACGTCCAAGGAGTTCTCGGGACCGGCACCCAGCCTTGATCTGCGCTACCCAGTCAACGTCCTGCCGATACCAGAGCCCCTCGTCCCCGCGAGCAACTACACCCAGATCACCCAGCAATTCGGCCTCTACGCCCAGGACCAGATCAAGATCGACGATCGCTGGGTGCTCACGCTCAGCGGGCGCCAGGATCGCGTGAAGTCCGAGACCACCGACCGCATCAACAGCACCCGCAAAGGCCAGACCGACAACAAGATCAGCGGCCGCGCGGGCCTGAGCTATCTGGTCGGCAACGGTTGGGCGCCGTATGTCAGCTATGCCACGTCCTTCATGCCGACCAGCGGCGTCGACCCCAGCGGCAACCCGTTGCAGCCGACCCGTGGCAAGCAGGTGGAAGCCGGCATCAAGTATCAGCCCGAGGGTTCGCGCACGTCGTTCACCGCGGCCGTCTTCGACCTGCGCAAGTCGAACGTGGTCACCTACGACCAGGACACCTTCGAGTCCCGTCAGATCGGCCGCATCCGCTCGCGCGGCCTCGAGCTGGAAGCCAAGGCCGAACTGGCTCGCAACCTGAACTTCACCGCCTCCTATACCGTGCTCAACATGAAGGTGCTAGAGAGCGCCAATACGAGCGAGGTCGGAAAGATGCCGATCCAGGTGCCCAAGCAATCCGCTTCCCTTTGGCTCGACTACACCCTGAGCAACGGCATCGGGTTCGGCGGCGGCGTGCGCTACATCGGCAGACGCTGGAACGACGTGACCAACACCTCGGACGAAGGCGGCGTCGCGCTGCTGGACGCCACGGTGCACTACAAGACCGGCCCCTGGCGCTTCGCACTGAGCGCAACCAACCTGGCGAACCGCAAGTACACCGCCTCGCGCGCCTACAACAACTACTACAGCGGCAACGAGCGCACGCTGATCGCCAGCGCGAAGTACCAGTTCTAGGCAGGGTCCGGCCGGCCGCGTGCGCAACTCGCGCACCGCCGACCCCGCAATGCTTCAGAGCGCCTGGCCGAGGCGCTTCACGCCCTCTTCGATCTTCGCCACATCGGCCGTCGCAAAGCTCAGGCGCAGCGTCGCCACATCGGGCTTCTCGGCAAAGAACGGTGCGCCAGGCACAAAGGCCACGAGCTTCTCGATCGCGCGCTTGGCCAGCTCGTTCGCATCGGCCAGCTTGCCGTTGGCGCCCGTGAGGCGCGCCCAGAAGAACAACCCGCCGTTGGGCTGCGTGAAGCTCACCGCATCGCCCAGTTCGCGCTGGAGCGCCGCGCCCATGGCTTGCGCGCGCTGACCGTAGACCTCGCGCACATGCGCGAGCGTCGCGGGCATGCGGCCGCTCTTGAGGTACTGCGCGGCCGTGGCCTGCGAGAAGGTGCTGGTGTGCGCATCGCTGAACTGCTTGCACATGGTCGCCTTGGCGAGCAGTTCGGGAGGCGCGATCATCCAGCCGATGCGCAGGCCCGGGCTCAGCACCTTGCTGAGGCTGCCGCAATGCGCGAGCAGTTCGCGGCTGCCCGGAACGTCCTTGCTCAGGGCGAGGATCGAAGGGGGAGGCGCTTCGCCGAAGTAGAGGTCACCATACGGGTCGTCCTCGACGATCAGCGTCTGGTACTTCACGGCAAGCTCGAGCACCTTCTTGCGGCGCTCCAGCGTCAGCATCGCGCCGCTGGGGTTGCCGAAGGTCGGGATCAGGTAGACGAACTTGGGCTTGTGCTCGGCGATGAGCTTCTCGAGCTCGTCGGTCTTCACGCCGTTGGCGTCGATGGGCGCGCTGATGAGCTGCGCGCCGTAGAGGCGGAAGCACTGGATGGTGGCCAGGAAGGTCGGGCCCTCGACGATCACCTTGTCGCCGGGCGAGATCATGGTCTTGCCCAGCAGGTCGAGCGCCTGCTGGCTGCCGGTGGTGACGATCAGGCCGCTGGGGTCCACATCGACGCCCTTGGTCTTCATGAAGGAACTGAGCTGGCTGCGCAGCGGCTCGTAGCCTTCTGTGGCGCCGTACTGCAATGCGCCGCCGGGCTCCTCGGTCAATGCCTTCTGGCTCGCTTCCTTGAGGCCCTCGACGTCGAACATGGCGCTGTCCGGGAAACCGCCCGCGAAACTGATGATGCCGGGCTTGCCGAGCAGCTTGAAGAGTTCGCGGATGGCGGAGGTTTCGACGTTGTCGAGGCGGGAGGCGAATTGCATGGTCAGTCTCACTTTCTGGACGCCATTGTCGCGAAAGCCGGGTGCATGAATGCTGCGTAAGGCCATCGCCTTTCAACGATATATTGCGCCTGTCGCCGCCCTGCGCCCCCGGGCAGACGCGTGCGGCGCCCCCAGCCCCATGAAAAAAGACAACATCCCCCTCTTCTTCGCCATCCTGCAGGCGGCCAACCCCACGCCCGAGACCGAACTCGAATACGACACTCCCTTCGAGCTGCTGGCGGCCGTGCTGCTCTCGGCGCAGGCCACCGATGTGGGCGTGAACAAGGCCACGCGAAAGCTCTTCCCGGTGGCCAACACGCCGCAGGCGATCCTCGACCTGGGCGTCGAGGGCCTGGAGAGCTACATCAAGACCATCGGGCTCTACCGCAGCAAGGCCAAGCACCTGATCGAGGCCTGCCGCATGCTGGTGGAACTGCACGGCGGCGAGGTGCCCAGGACCCGTGCGGAGCTCGAAGCCTTGCCCGGCGTCGGCCGCAAGACGGCCAACGTGGTGCTCAACGTGGCTTTCGGCGAACCGACCATGGCGGTCGATACGCACATCTTCCGCGTGGGCAACCGCACCGGCCTTGCGCCGGGCAAGACGCCGCTGGAGGTGGAACTCAAGCTCGAGAAGCGCGTCCCACCGGAGTACCGTCTGCATGCGCACCACTGGCTCATCCTGCACGGCCGCTACATCTGCGTGGCGCGCAAGCCGCGCTGCTGGGAATGCGCAGTGGCTCCGTACTGCGATTTCAAACCCAAGACACCGGCCCCGAAAACCGCCTGACAACATCCGAATGACGACCTCGAAGAATCACGGCACCCTCCTCGCCGCCGCCCTGCTCTCGGCAACCGCTTTCCTGCCGGCCGCGGCCTGGTCGCAGCAAGGTGGCAAGGGCCTGTCGCCCGACACCATGGCAGCCTACGGTGGCCGCTGGTCGACCTCGTGCGCCGATGCGTCCGCGCCCACGCTGCAGGTGCGCGAAGGCCGTCTGATCGTTGAAAGCGGCAAGCGCCGTGTGGTCGGCGAAGAGCCCGATGCGGCTCACAGCTTCTTCGGCAACAGCCAGCCCCCGGCGCGCTTCGACGTCGCGCTGATGAGCTATGTCGACAAGGCCGGCGCCCTGACCTTGCTCGTCTTCCGCGAAGCGCGCGGGCAGTACATCACGCTGGATGCCGCGAAGCCGGTGGCGGGGCAACTGGGCCCCGAGTTGATGAAGCTGCGCTACTGGCGATGCGACGGCTCCGCGCGCGCCAAGCTGCCGCCCGTGGAACCGGCAGCAACGAAACCACCGCCTCCTGCCACAGGCAGCCCCGCTGCCCTCGCAAAAGGCCCCGCGATGCAGAAAGCCTGGCGCGCCGCACTGGGCACCAAGGAAAACGACCGCTGGCTGGTGCGCCGCGAAGGCCCGGCGCCCGAGCCGCAATGGGTCACGGTGGACGGCACGCGCTATGTGCTGCACGCCTTCTGCAAGCCGCACGACTGCTTCGACAACAACGCCGTCGCGCTCTACGACCAGGGCTCGGGCCGCATCTACGGGCTGGTGCAGCGCAACGGCAAGAACACCCTCGTGGGCGCGCCGCCGCAGGCGCTGGCGCCGCAGCTGGACAAGCTCTGGCGCGAACAGTGGCGGCAGAAGAACTGAGAAGGCCCGGCCGCCCCCCAACGCACTACGCCATCTACAACCAACGATGGATGTGCAACCGCCGGCAGAGGCAGACACTGCAAGCCACCACCGCCCGTGGAGGAGGCAGACGCCATGGCACTCACGCCCGAGCAGCAACAGGACATCCGCGAGGAGGAGTACTTCCGAATGGAAGTGCGCAAATCCCTCGCCACACCGGCGAGGCCGCCCACGCTGATGGACCGCCTCTCGGCCTTCGGAGATTCCAAGGTCGGCTTCTGGCTTTTGACGACGGTGCTGGCGGGCATCGTCGCCACGGGGTTCACCAAGCTGCAGCGCTACCTCGACCAGGAAGACATCGCCCGCCGCGAGCTCGCCGAACGCAGCCGCCGCGATGCGGACATGCTGCTCAAGCTCGGCCCCTTGCTCACCTCCGACAAGCGCCCGCAGGTGGACATGGCGATCGTGCTGCTCAACAGCCTCTCGGCCGGCGACGGGATCGACAAGCAGGTGTCGGGGCAGATCGTCGCGCTGTTCCGCAGCACCGCCGAGGCCGGCAACCGGCCCAACGCCACGCCGGAAGAGCGCGTGGCCAGCCAGGCGATCTACACCTTCTTCGACAAGGCGGGTCTCTCCGCCATGCAAGCCTGGGGAACGCCGGCCGCGGCGAGCGTCGCCGCCGAGCCGGCACCGGCAGCTGCCACGCCCAGCCTCGTGGCGGCTGCGCTGGACAACACCTCGCTGCCGATCCGCATCTACCTGCAGGTCGGCGACCGCGCCGACTGGCCGGCCGCGACCAAGGCCTCCGAAGGATTGCGACAGGCCGGGATGATCGTGCCCGGCATCGAGTTGGTGCCGGCGCAGAACACGCCCAAACAGAACAGCGTGCGCTACTGCAAGGACAAGGTGTCGCCCGCAGCGCTGGAGCGGGTGCGGACGGCGACGGCCAGCCAGGTGCTTCCGTCACCCTCGATGACCGAGCTGCCGCCCAAGCTCTGCGGCAACGTGCGCTTCAACCACTTCGAGCTCTGGTTCGCGCGGGGAGCGTGATCAGCCAGCCGAAGGATGTTCGAAGGTCAGCCAGCCACCGAATGCGAGCTCGCCGGCGGGCCAGTCGGCGGCGGTTGCGGGGCAACGAATGCCGCGCTGCAGGAGCGTCACGGCACGCAGCACGCCGGCATGGGTGACCCAGAGTGCATCGCCCTCGCCTGAGCGCCATTCGTCGTGGGCTTCGGCCGCACGCTGCATGAAGGCGCGCACGCTCTCGCCGTTCGCACCGGCGATGCCATCCGCGAAATTGCCTGTCCAAGTCTCGAACTCCTCGCGCCCGATGGCGGACCATGGCCGTCCTTCCCACGCGCCGAAGCTCATCTCCGCCAGACGGGCATCGTGCTGCACGGCCAGATCCGGGCGCAGTGCCGCGATGGCGCCGGCCAATGCGGCGCAGCGCCGCAGCGGCGAACTGCGCAGTGCGATGCCGACGGGCAGCAAGGGCGCGATGCGTTGCGCGGCGGCCAGCGTGGCCTCGGCTTCCGCTTCGAGGTCGGTGGCGCCGTAGCAGAGGCCGGGCTCCGCGATCACGGGCGCATGGCGCAGGAGCCAGAGTTTTCTCATGCCTGCCAGGCCAGCGCGAGATAGACCGCCAGTTCGCAGACCTGCTGGGTCGCGCCCAAGCCGTCGCCGGTGAAACCCTGCAGGCGCCGCAGGAAAAGACGCGCCATCCAGCCCGCGGCCACGACGACGGCCAGTAGGGCAGCGACGACATGCACGACGTCATGCGCACACAGCAGCAGCGCCACGGCGGGCACCGACCACAGCACCGCGACGACCAATGCCCCGCCACTGATCGCATCGGCCAGCGGCTTCGCCTTGCTCGCCCCGCTGTCGCCCACGTAGGGCAGCCAGCGGATCAGGAACAGCGGCGCGAGCCGCGATAGCACATGAGCGCCGACGATCGCCACGGCCACCGTCTCCAGCCCGCGCCCGGCCAATGTGGCGAGCAGCGCGAACTTGAGACCGAGCGCCAGCACCAGCGCCACCGCACCGAAGGCGCCGACGCGCGAGTCCTTCATGATCTCCAGCGCGCGGTCGCGGTTGGCCGAGCCGCCCAGGCCATCGGCCACGTCGGCGAGGCCGTCTTCATGGAAGGCACCGGTCAACATCACGGTGGCGACGGTGCTCAGCACCGCCGCAGCGAAGGCGCCCGCCACGCTCTGCAATCCAACGCCCACGGCCACGAAGACCAGTGCAGCCACGCCGCCCACCAGCCATCCGATGCCCGGCAGATGCGCCGCGCTCGCGCGCAGCATCTGCGGGCTGAACCCGACCCACGCCGCGAGCGAACCTGTCACCGGCACTCGGGTGAAGAACTGCAGCGCGAGCAGGAAATGGCGAACGCCGTTCATCAGGCTCAGTTTTCCTTGCGCGACACGCCCGCCGCCTCGAAGCTGGCCATCTCGCGCAGGATGCGGCAGGCCGATTCGAGCAGCGGCCAAGCCAGTGCACCGCCTGAGCCTTCGCCCAGGCGAAGGTCCAGGTTCAGCAGGGGCTCGAGACCGAGGTGCTTCAGCAGCAGCGCATGACCCGGCTCCGCCGAGCTGTGCGCGGCGACGCAGCGCTGCGTCACATGCGGCTGCAGCGCCTGCGCGACCAGCACCGCGGCGCTCGCGATGAAGCCGTCGACCACGATCACGCGACGTTCTTCCGCCGCCTGCAGCACCGCGCCGACCAGCGTGGCGACCTCGAAACCGCCGAATGCGGCCAGCGCATCGAGCGGTTCTTTCGCAGTCGAATGCAATGCGAGCACTTCGCGCAGCACATCCCGCTTGCGTGCCAGCCCCGCCGCGTCGAGACCGGTGCCCGCGCCGGTGCAGGCGCCGATGTCCAGCCCGGCGAGCCGAGCGAGCAACAACGCAGCCAACGAGCTGTTGCCGATGCCCATCTCGCCCAGCAGCAAGGCATTGCCGGGCAGCGCGCGCACCACCTCGCGGCCGTTGGCGATGGCTTGTGCGCATTGCTCGGCGGTCATCGCGGGGCCGGCCGACGCATCCGCCGTCCCGGCAGCGATCCGCCGCGACACCAGCCCCGCGCGAGGCTGAAAGTCCCGCCGCACGCCGCAATCGACCACCGTCAGCGCAAGCCCGTGCTGTCGCGCGAGCACACTGACCGCCGCCCCGCCGGCAAGAAAGTTCTCGACCATCTGCCAGGTCACGTCGCTCGGAAAGGCCGAGACGCCGCGCGCCGCCAGCCCGTGGTCTCCAGCGCAGACCAGCATCTGCGGCGCTTCGAGCACTGGCGTTTCGCTGCCCAGGATCGTGCCGATCCGCAAGGCCAGCGTTTCGAGCTTGCCGAGCGCGCCAAGCGGCTTGGTCTTGTTGTCGATCGTGCTTTGCAGGCGAGCCGCGAGTGCTGCGTCGGTGATGTCGGAGATGGAGGGAATGGTGTCGTTCATGCAATGAGGCCGGCAAGAACGCCGGCGTCGAAATGGGTGTCGATGAAATCGGCCAGGCCGTCGAAGGTGCTGTCGAGCGTGGGCGCCGCGGCGCCGAACAGCGCATGCAGCACCGCGGCATCCTCGAACAGCCCGTGAAGGTACAGCCCGAGCACGTTGCCGCGCGCGTTCTGCCAGGCCAGCCCCTCGGGCATCACGGCTTGGCCGTCCTGCGCCATCTGGGGGTGGGCGGCGGTCTGGCCGTGGTGAATCTCGTAGCCGGCCATCGGTACATCCGACAGTGCGGCCCAGTCGCCGGCCAGCGTGCCGAAGGTGGCCACGCGGTGGCGCACGGTCTTCTCGCGTTCGAACACGGTCACCAACGGCAGTAGGCCGAGGCCGGGCGCATTGCCGTCGATGCCATGCGGATCGACCAGCGCTTCGCCCAGCATCTGCAGCCCGCCGCAGATGCCCAGCACCACGCCGCCACGGGCTGCATGGGCGGCCACGGCGCTGTCGAGCCCCTGTGCGCGCAGCCAGGCCAGGTCGCCGCTCGTGTGCTTGGAGCCGGGAAGCACGATCCAGTCGGCGCCGGCCACGTCGGCGGGCGAGCGCGCCCAGACCAGCCGCACACCGGGCACATTCTTGAGCGACTGGAATTCGTCGAGGTTGCTGATGCGCGGATAGGCGACGACGGCCACGGTCGCGGTCACCTTGCCGCTCGCGCGGCTGCGGTCGTCGAACACGCCGTCTTCTTCCGGCAGTCCGTGCTGCCACCACATCGGCAGCGTCGCGACCGTGGGCACGCCGGTCAGCGCCTGCAGTTTTTCGGGCGCGGGCGACAGCAACGAGGCATCGCCACGGAATTTGTTCAACACGAAGCCGTGCAGCAGCGCGCGGTCGGCCTCGGGCATCAGCGCCCAGGTGCCGTAGAGGTGGGCGAACGCGCCGCCCCGGTCGATGTCGGTCGCGAGAAGGCAGCGGGCCTCGGCATGCCGGGCCACGCGCAGGTTGACGATGTCGCTCGCCATCAGGTTGATCTCGGCCGGCGAGCCCGCGCCTTCGATCACCACCACGTCGTTCTCGGCGCGCAGTTCGTCGAGCGCCTGCGCGATCTGCGGCCACACGCGTTCGCTACGGCCGCGCCAGGGCAAGGCCGAGAGCGCCTCGCTCACCTGCCCCATCAGGACGACCTGGCTGTGGGTGTCGCGCTCGGGCTTGAGCAGCAGCGGATTCATCCGCACATCGGGCACGGCATTCGCGGCCAGGGCCTGGAAGTACTGGGCGCTGCCGATCTCGCCGCCATCGACCACGCGGGCGTTATTGCTCATGTTCTGCGCCTTGAAGGGCGCCACTTTCAGCCCCTGCCGCGCGTACCAGCGGCACAGCGCCGTGGCCAGCCAACTCTTGCCGGCTCCGCTGGTGGTGCCCAGGACCATGACGCAGCGCGCCGGCCCATTTTTCGCCGTTGAACTCATGGGCCGGATTGTCGTTGAGCGCCGGCGTGCCCCGAATCGGGCGGCCGAAATGCGGCATCTTTCACGCCGACCACCGCAAGCGCCGTTGCTTTTTGAATCCTGGGTGGCCGTTTGTCCGTATACAAGACATCTCAATGCCTTGCGACCACGGACCCATGCCTGCCCTCAACGACCTGGCGCTCACTGTCGAGGAACGCGAGCCGGGCCAGTTCTACTGGACCCTGCTCGAAGCCCTCGACAACAGCGGCCATTCAGACCTTCACGACACCCTCGACTACCGGGTGTTCCGCTCGGCCGCGAAGCCGCAGGCCAGCTACTCCAACGCCCTGGCCATGGGCGTCGCGGAGCTCCAGAAGATCAGCGCGTCGCCACCTTCTGCGCCGCCGTAGCCGAAGCGGTCGCCGCCGGCACTTCCCACGTACCGCCGATCGCGCGGATCAGGCCCACCGCGGCCTGGTACTGCGCCGACTTCACCTGCAGCGCCTGGCGCCGGTTGCGCAGTTCGCTGCGGCGTGCATCGAGCAGGTCGAGCTGGCTGATGTAGCCATTGCGATAGCGCGTGTCCGACAGGCTCGTCGCCCGTTGGGCCGAGGACACCGCCTTGGCCTGCACCACCGACTGCTCCTGCAGGATGCGGATCGCGGCCAGCTGGTCTTCGACCTCCTGGAACGCCACCAGCACCTGCGTGCGATAGCTGGCGATCGCGCCATCGAGCTGGGCATTGGCGCCCTGCACGCCAGCTTCGCGGCGGCCGCCGTCGAAGATCGGCAGAGACAGCAGCGCACCGACGCCCCATGAACGGGCCGACCACTTGAAGAGGTCGCCGATCTCGGGCGAGGCGTAGCCGGCGGCGCCGGTCAGCGAGATGTCCGGGAACCACGCGGCCTGCGCCACGCCCACGCGGGCCTGCGCCGCGAGCACCGCGTTCTGCGCGGCCGACACGTCGGGCCGGCGCGTGAGCACGGTGCCCGGCACGCCCGGCGGAATAGCCGGCAGCGCGGTCGCCCATTCGTCGGTGCGCACGCCGAAGCTGGAGGCCGAATCGCCGACCAGCACCGCGAGCGCGTGCTCGACCTGGGCACGTTGGCGGTCGAGCGCCAGCGCATCCGATTCGGTGGACGACACCTCGGTCTGCACACGCGCCACGTCGAGCTCGGCGATGTCGCCGGCGGCCTGGCGGCGCTGCGTGAGGCGCAGCGTGTCGCTGTAGGCCTCGACGGTCTCGCGCATCAGGGCGCGTTCGGCGTCGAGCGCGCGCAGCTGCAGATAGGTCTGCGCCACTTCGGCCTGCACCGCGAGGCGCGTGCTTTGCAGCAGGCCTTCGCGACCGACCGCGTCGAGCTTGGCCGCGTTGCTGGCGCCCGAGAGGCGGCCGAACAGATCGACCTCATAAGAGAAGGTGGCGCCGATGTTGGTCATCGTGCCCGGCCTGACGCTGGCCGAAGCCTTGTCCAGGCCCGCGCCTCGGTTGGCGCCTGCGCCCAGGCCGATCTGCGGCAGCCGGTCGGCGTTGGCACTGCGCGCCAGCGCGCGGGCCTCGGCCAGACGCGCCGCGGCGCCCTGGATGTTGTTGTTGTTGACGTCGGCCTTCTCGACCAGCGCATTGAGCACCGGGTCGTTGAACGCCAGCCACCAGGCGCCGCGTGCCTGGGCTTCCGAAGGCAGTGCCTTCGTGAAGCCGGCGGGCGGCGTGGCGCCCTGCTCCTTGAACTGCGCCGTGGTCTGGATTTCCGGCACGCCCGAGGGCACGGTGGCGCAGCCGGCCAGCGCCAGGGCTGCCACCAACGGCAACAGTGCGTTGCGGACCAAAGGTTGGAATGCGAATTTCATGATGAACTTTCTTCTGGATCGGCGATGCGATCAGTCATGCGACTCGTGCGAGGGACGCGGCGAGGCCGGCACGGGGTGCAGCCCGCCACCACCGGAACCACCGTGCGACGACGGCGCCGGAGCGGCCGGGTGGCCCGCCGAGACGAACTCCTCGCCATGCGGCACTTCGCCATGCAGCTTGAGCGGCTTGTTGCCCGCCAGGCGACGCAGCAGCACATAGAACACCGGCGTCAGGAACAGGCCGAAGGCCGTCACGCCGATCATCCCGGCGAACACCGCCACGCCCATGGCCTTGCGCATCTCCGAGCCCGCGCCGGTCGAGAGCACAAGGGGCAGCACACCCATCACGAAGGCCAGCGAGGTCATCAGGATCGGGCGCAGGCGCAGGCGGCTCGCTTCGATCGCAGCCTGGATGGGCGTGCGTCCGGCGAACTCCAGCTCCCGTGCGAACTCCACGATCAGAATCGCGTTCTTCGCACTCAGCCCCACCAGCACGATCAGTCCGATCTGCGTGAAGACGTTGTTGTCACCCCCCGATATCCATACGCCCGCCATCGCGGCCATGATGCCCATCGGCACGATCAGGATGATCGCGATCGGCAGCGTCAGGCTCTCGTACTGGGCAGCCAGCACCAGGAACACCAGCAGGATGGCCAGCGGGAACACCAGGAAGGCGGAGTTGCCGGCCAGGATTTCCTGGTAGGTCAGCTCGGTCCACTCGAAGCTCACGCCCTTGGGCAGCGTCTCGGCCGCGATCTTGGTGATCACGTCCTGCGCCTGGCCCGACGAGTAGCCGGGGGCCGGGCCGCCGTTGATGTCGGCCGCGAGGTAGCCGTTGTAGCGCATGGCGCGTTCCGGACCGAAGGTCGAGTTGACCTTCATCAGCGCGGCCAGCGGCACCATTTCGCCACTCGTCGAACGCACCTTCAACAGGCCCACGTCTTCGGCACGGGCGCGGTAAGGCGCATCGGCCTGGACGCGCACGGAGTACGTGCGGCCGAACTTGTTGAAGTCGTTGGCGTACAGGCTACCCAGGTAGATCTGCATCGTGTCGAAGATGTCCGTCACCGGCACGCCGAGCTGGCGGGCCTTGGTGCGGTCGATGTCCGCGTACAGCTGCGGCACGTTGACCTGCCAGCTCGTGAACATGCCCGTCAGCTCGGGCGCGGCCTGCGCCTTGGCCATGAAGGCCTTCACTGCCTGGTCCATCTGGTCGTAGCCGACCGAGGCGCGGTCTTCGATCTGCAGCTTGAAGCCGCCCGTGGTGCCCAGGCCCGCCACCGGTGGCGGCGGGAACATCACGATGAACGCGTCCTGGATGCTCGAGAAAGCGCCGTTGAGCTGGCCGGCCACCGCACCGCCGCTCTGGTCGGGGCGCTTGCGCTGGTCGAAGGGCTTGAGCGTGGCGAACACGATGCCCGAGTTGGAGCTGTTGGTGAAGCCGTTGATCGACAGGCCCGGGAAGGCGATGGCGTCTTCCACGTTCGGGTTCTTCTTCATGATCTCGCCCATGCGCTGGATCACTTCGTCGGTGCGGTCGAGCGTGGCGCCGTCGGGCAGTTGCGCAAAACCGATCAGGTATTGCTTGTCCTGCGCCGGCACGAAGCCGCCGGGCACCGCCTTGAAGAGGCCGAAGGTCACCGCGATCAGCGCGACGTAGATCGCCAGCATCAGCGCCTTGCGCGAGATGACGTTCTTCACGCCGCCGCTGTAGGCCTCCGAACCGCGATGGAAGAGGCGGTTGAAGCCGCGGAAGAGCCAGCCGAAGGCCTTGTCCATGCCGCGCGTCAATGCGTCCTTGGGCTGGTCATGGCCGCGCAGCAGCAATGCAGCAAGAGCCGGCGACAGCGTCAGCGAATTGATCGCCGAGATCACCGTCGAGATCGCGATGGTCACCGCGAACTGGCGATAGAACTGGCCCGTGAGGCCGCTGATGAAAGCAAGCGGAACGAACACGGCCACCAGCACCAGCGCGATCGCGATGATGGGCCCGGACACTTCGCGCATCGCTCGGTACGTCGCCTCACGCGGCGTCAATCCGGCTTCGATGTTCCGCTCGACGTTTTCCACCACCACGATGGCGTCGTCCACCACGATGCCGATGGCCAGCACCAGCCCGAACAGGCTCAGCGCATTGATCGAGAAACCGAGGATGTGCAGCACCGCGAAGGTACCGATCACCGACACCGGCACGGCCAGCAGCGGAATGATCGAGGCGCGCCAGGTCTGCAGGAACAGGATCACCACCAGCACCACCAGCGCGATGGCTTCGAGCAGCGTGTGGATCACCGATTCGATCGACGCACGCACGAACTGCGTCGGGTCGTAGGCGATGCGGTACTCCAGGCCTTCCGGCATGTTCTTGTTGAGCTCTTCCATCGTCTTGCGGACGTTGGCCGAGATGTCGAGCGCATTGGAGCCCGGTGCCTGGAACACGCCCATGCCGACGGCCGGGTCGTTGTTCAGCAGCGAACGCAGCGAGTAGTCGGCGGCGCCCATCTCCAGGCGGCCGATATCTCGCAGGCGGGTCACGGCGCCGTCGGTGCCGCTCTTGACGATGATGTCGCCGAACTCTTCTTCGCTCTGCAGGCGCCCTTGCGCATTGATGGAGAGCTGCATGTCCACGCCCGAGAGGCCCGGCGAAGCGCCGACCACGCCGGCCGCGGCCTGTACGTTCTGGCCGCGGATCGCTGCCACCACGTCGCTCGCCGAGAGGCCGCGCTGGGCAACCTTCTGCGGGTCGAGCCAGACGCGCATCGAGTAGTCGCCGCCGCCGAAGATCTGCACCTGGCCCACGCCTTCGATGCGCGCAAGCGGATCCTTGACGTTCAGCACCGCGTAGTTGCGCAGGTAGTTGATGTCGTAGCGGTTGTTCGGCGACACGAGGTGGACCACCATCGTGAGGTCGGGTGCGCTCTTGACGGTCGTGATGCCCAGGCGCCGCACTTCCTCGGGCAGGCGCGGCTCGGCTTGCGAGACGCGGTTCTGCACGAGCTGCTGTGCCTTGTCGGGATCGGTGCCGAGGCGGAAGGTGACGGTGAGCGTGAGCACGCCGTCGGTCGTTGCTTGGCTGCCCATGTAGAGCATGCCTTCGACGCCGTTGATCTGCTCTTCCAGCGGCGTGGCCACGGTTTCGGCGATCACCTTGGGGTTGGCGCCCGGGTACTGGGCGCGCACCACCACCGAAGGCGGCGCGACTTCCGGGTACTCCGAGATCGGCAGCCCGCGCAGCGCGATCAGGCCGGCTATCAGCATCAATAGCGACAGCACGCCGGCAAAGATCGGCCGGTCGATGAAGAATTTAGAGAGATTCATGTTGGTTCTCCGGTGAGCGCTGGTGCGCTCCCCTCCGGTTTCAGGACTTCGCGGCCTCGGCCACGCGTTCCGGTTGTTGTTGCTTGGCGGCGTCGGCCTTGGCATCCATGGTCACTTGCTGCGGCACCACCAGCGCACCCGGGCGGATGTGCTGCAGGCCGTTGACCACGACGCGATCGCCGGCCTTCAGGCCCTTGCTCACGACACGCAGGCCGTTGATGGATGCGCCGAGCGCCACCTCGCGGTAGACCGCCTTGTTGTCTTCACCCACGACCATCACGAACTTCTTGTTCTGGTCGGTGCCGATGGCGCGTTCGCTCACCAGCAGTGCGGTGTCGTTGCGGGCCTGGCCCATGCGGATGCGGGCGAACTGGCCGGGAATGAGCGCGCCGTCCTTGTTGTCGAACGAGGCGCGCACGCGCACCGTGCCGCTGCGGGCATCGACCTGGTTGTCGATCAGCTGCAGCTTGCCGGTGAAGGGCGTGCCGTCCAGGCCCGCAGTGCCCATCTGCACGGGGATCGTGTCGATCTGGCCGCGCGCACCGGCGTTGGCCGGCAGGTCCTTCAAGGCGCGGGTGATGACCTGCTCGTCGGCATCGAAGCTCGCGTAGATCGGGCTCACCGACACCAGCGTGGTCAGCACCGGCGCGCCGGGGCCCGCGGCGACGAGGTTGCCCACCGTCACTTCGAGCTTGCCGATGCGGCCGGACACCGGCGCCCGCACCTGGGTGTAGCCCAGGCTCAGGCGTGCGGTCTGCAGCGAGGCCTGCGCGGCGCGCAGGTTGGCTTCGGCTTCGCGGCCGGCGTTCACGCGTTCGTCGAGTTCACGCTGGGCGATGGCCTGCTCGTCCCAAAGGCGCTTGGCGCGTTCCTGCTCGCTGCGGCTGAACGCCTGGCGGGCTTGTGCCGAGGCGACCTGCGCTTCGGCGCGTTCCACTTCGGCGGCATACGGTGCCGGGTCGATGGTGATCAGCAGGTCGCCCTGCTTGACCAGCGCGCCTTCGCGGAAGTGCACCGCCTGCACGGCGCCCGCCACGCGGGATCGCACATCGACGCGTTCGACCGCTTCGAGGCGGCCCGAGAACTCGTCCCACGCATTGATCTCGCTCGATGCGACGGTCGCGACCGACACCGGGGTGCCCTGTTGCGCAGCCACTGGCGCAGTGGCCTCGGCCTTGAAGCTGTACATGCCCACCACCGCGGCGGCCACCGCCAGCAGTGCGGTCAGGCCGGTTACGGCGGGCCACAGTCCCTTGCGGGCGGCGGAAGAGAGCTTTTGTTGATCGTTGTTCGACATGATGTTTCGTCCTTCTCGATGACTTTTTGGGATGCAACAGGCCACCCCGGTGCTTTTGGCACCAGGAGGCGGATTTCGGGGAAAAGAGGGGCCGGACGCCCGCCTCAGAGGAGGCGGCGGCTGTCAGTGGGCGGTGCTGACTCTTGCGGGTCTAGCTGGGCTCGGGCGCCGCGGGAGGCGGCGGCGTCGTGGCGCTGAAGAACTCGCGAAAGTGCTGCTGCACGTTGGCCGCGCAGTCTCGACAACCCTCGTTGTCGGGGTCGTACAGCGCCTTGGGCCAGTTCGCCGCGCCGGGCAGCACGCTGCTGGTGACCTCGATGCCGGCCGCGCGCAAACGGCCCGCGAAGGTCATGGCTTCGTCGCGCATCGCGTCGTCCTGCCCCACCAGCACCAGCGCGGGTGCCAGGGCAGAGAGGCGCAGCGATCCGCTCGGCACCGCATAGGGGTGCGTCGCGTTCGAGGGGCAGCTCAAATACTTTTCCCAGCCGCTGGCCCAGCGGCATTCGGGCGCATCGTTGGTCGCCTTGCGCAGCGACGCGGTGCCTGCGCACGGATCGAGCATCGGCGACAGCAGGATCTGGCCTGCCAGCGGCGGATGGGCCCGGTCGCGAGCGATCAGCGCGACCGCCGCAGCCAGGTTGCCACCGGCTTCCTCACCGGCCAGATAAACCAGAGCGCCCTTGCCACCCAGCTTGGTGCGTTGCTTGTAGAGCCATTCGAGGGCGGCATAACCGACTTCGATGGGCTCGGGGAACGGCACCAGCGGGTAGGCCAGCGAAACCACCACGGCGCCCGAGCCGGCCAGGAGCCGTGCCACGTTGCGCCCGTTGTCCAGGCCGCCGCACACGAAGGTGCCGCCATGGAAATGCAGCACCAGGGGCGCGGTGTCGCTCTTGGCGCGCTGTCCGTAGACACGCGCGGCCACCGGTTCGCGACCGGGCAGCTCGATCAGCAGATCGGCTTCCACGCCTTGCACCGCGGCGGCAGCAGCGGCAGCTTCGGCAGAACGGGACGATGGAACGGGTGACATGGACGACCTCAGGGTGATGGGCGATGGTTGAAATATAAGGCGCCGTGTGTGACATGAAACAGGCAAGCTGACCCCACTCTGTTTCCAAACGGCTAACAATCCGTATGCCACAGGGGGTTGAACGCCTTGTGTGAGAATCCGCCTCCCTCCGGCGTGGGCCGGCCCCCTCAACAGGCATTCACAGGCATTCAATGGATCAGATCCAGGCAATGCGGATCTTTGTCCGCGTGGTGGAAGCCGGCACATTCACCCGTGCCGCCGATTCACTCGCCCTGCCCAAAGGCACGGTCACCAAGCAGATCCAGGCGCTGGAATCGCGCCTGCGCGTCAAGCTCCTGAACCGCACCACGCGCCGCGTGACGGTCACGCCCGACGGTGCCGCCTACTTCGAGCGCGCCGCCCGCCTCCTGAACGACTTCGACGACATGGAGGCCAGCATGACCAATGCGCAGGCCAGCCCCACGGGGCGGCTGCGCATCGACGTCGGGACTTCGGTGGCCCGGCAGATCATCCTGCCCAACCTGGCCAGCTTCTGCGACCGCTACCCTGACATCCAGGTCGACCTGGGCGTGAGCGACCGCACGGTCGACCTGATCAGCGACAACGTCGACTGCGTGATCCGCGCGGGCGAACTCAGCGACCAGTCGCTCGTGGCCCGCCGCATCGGCACGCTGCATTTCGTGACGGTGGCCTCGCCTGCCTACATCAAGCGCTATGGCGCACCGCAGCATCCGAACGACATCGAGAAGCGCCACACGGTAGTGAGCTATTTCTCGGGCACCACGCGGCGCATCTATCCGCACGAGTTCCACAAGGGCGACGAGCGCATCGAGCTGAACGGGCCGTACCGGGTGTCGGTGAACGAGAGCAATGCGCACATCGCTGCCGTCCTCGGGGGCTTCGGCATTTCGCAGTGCATCACCTTCATGGCCGAGCCGCACCTGGAAAGCGGCGAGCTGATCGAGGTGCTGCCCGACTGGAGCCGCGACCCGTTGCCGATCCATGTGGTCTATCCGCCGAACCGCCACCTGAGCGCGAAGGTGCGGGCGTTCGTGGATTGGGCGGCCGAGCTGTTCGCCAAGAACCCGAGGCTGCAGCGGCGCTGAGCAACGGCAGATTGGCCGGCTGCCCGCTGACGGGCGAACGCCCTCAATCGAAGCGTCGTCAACGCCGTGGCGCGGATCCGAGCTCCTTCAACGCCTGCCTTGCATCCGCGTCGCCCTGCGCCGCTGCCTTGCCCAGCCATCCAGCCGCCTTGCGCCGGTCCTTGGCAACGCCCATGCCGTCCCGGTACATCAGGCCGAGGTTGTACTGGGCCAAGGCGTCGTTCCGTCCGGCGGCCTTGAGGAACCAGGCGCGGCCCTGTGCAAAGTCCCGGGCCGTACCGGAGCCATCGGTGTATGCCGCGCCGAGCGGTACCTCCGCCTCCGCAAAGCCCTGCACCGCGGCGGCGCGCCACCATTCGAAGGCCTTGGTGTCGTCTTGCGCGACGCCCAGCCCGTCCTTGTACATCAGCCCCATCGAGTACTGCGCGCCCGCCAGCCCCTGTTCGGCGGCCTTGAGGTACCAGGCGGCGGCTTCGCGCAGATCGCGCGCCACGCCCGAGCCATCGTGGTAGGCCAGCCCCAACGAATACTGCGCATCGGCCAGGCCCTGCTGCGCCGCCTTGCGGTACCAGAGCGCCGCCTCGGCGGCGTCCTGCTTCACGCCGATGCCGTTGCCCAGCACCGTCGCCAGGTTGAACTGCCCATCCACATCGCCCTTCTCCGCCGCCTTGCGATACCAGGCGACGGCCTGGGCCTTGTCCTTTGCCACGCCGCGGCCGTTCTCGGAGACGACGCCCATCATGTTCAGCGCAGGGGCATGGCCCTGATCCGCGGCCTTGCGGTACCAGCGCGCGGCCTGCGACTCGTCCTTGCGCACGCCTGCTCCTTCTTCGAACATCAGGCCGAGGCTGAACTGGGCGCGGGCATCGCCACGCTCGGCGGCAGCGCGATACAACCTCGCAGCCTCTCGCACATCCTTCGGCGTGCCCTGCCCCTTCTCGGTCATCCGTGCAAGGCAATAGGCCGCGCCGGAATCGCCGCCGGCCGCCCGCGCACGGAACTGGCCTGCTGCGGCGGTGAGGTCGCCCATTGCGCAGGTGTCCGGGGCATCGCTGGCATGCACCGCCATCGGTGCTGCAACGAGCAGGCCCAGACACACCAGAATTCCTCGCCGCATTGTTCGCCCTCCGTTTTCAATGACACGCCCTCGTTCGCGAAGGGCCGCCTGTGTGCGAAGCATCATACGAAGCAGTGAGCACGCCAAGCCCTCGTCCGACTTGCTTCGGCGCTGTAGAACAGGTACACCAGCCTGGGCTGGCCCTCTCATGCGAAAACGCGCGAAGGCGAAGCCCGGTAGTTCTTTCTATCTAGCCACCCAACGAAGGGGAGCCATGATTCATCAGATCCAAGTGAACGGAAAGACGCGGCGCGTCGACGTGGACGACGACACGCCGCTGCTCTGGGTCCTGCGCGACCACCTCCAGTTGACCGGCACCAAGTTCGGCTGCGGCGTGGCCCAGTGCGGCGCCTGCACCGTGCACATGGACGGGCAGCCGCTGCGCTCCTGCTCGATCCCGGTGTCCGCGGTCGGCAAGCGCGCCATCACCACCATCGAGGGCGCGACCAGCCGCGAGGCCAAGGCCGTGCAGGCCGCATGGATCGCGCGCGACGTGCCGCAGTGCGGCTATTGCCAGTCGGGCCAGATCATGAGCGCGGTCGCACTGCTCAAGGAAGTGAAGAAGCCGACCGACCGCGACATCGACCTCGCGATGAACGGCAACCTCTGCCGATGTGCGACCTATGTGCGCATCCGCGCGGCCATCCATGACGCGGCGCGTGCGCTGCAGGGGTGATGCAATGAGCACGACAAGCACTCTCTCGCGCCGCACGCTGCTGCAGGCCACCACCGGCCTGCTGATCGGCGTCTACCTGACGCCCGCCACCCGTGCCGCGCAGGCCACCGCCTCCAAGGCCAAGGCCGCCGCGCTCGCACCCAACGCCTTCGTGCGCGTGTCCACCGACAACACCGTCACCGTGCTCGTGAAGCACATCGAATTCGGCCAGGGCCCGATGACCGGCCTCACCACGCTCGTGGCCGAGGAGATGGACGCCGACTGGTCGCAGATGCGCGCCGAGCACGCACCCGCCGACGCCAAGCTCTACAACAACCTCTCCTTCGGCCCGCTACAGGGCACGGGCGGTTCGAGCGCCGTGGCCAACTCGTACGAGCAGATGCGCAAGGCCGGCGCGGTCGCGCGCGCGATGCTGGTGCAGGCCGCCGCGAACGCGTGGAAAGTACCAGCCTCCGACATCGCGGTGGAACGCGGCGTGCTGCGCCACGTGGCCTCGCGCCGCCAGGGCCGCTTCGGCCAGTTCGCGGTGGCCGCGTCGAAGCTGCCCGTGCCGCAGGACGCGCCGCTCAAAGACCCGTCCTCCTTCCGCCTCATCGGCCGTGAAGGCGCGGTGAAGAAGCTCGACGTGCCCGGCAAGACCAACGGCACCGCGCAGTTCGGGATGGACATCCACGAGCCCGGCATGCTCACCGTCGTGGTGGCGCGGGCGCCGCGCTTCGGTGGCAAGGTCACGTCGTTCGATGCGACGGCCACGCGCGCGGTCAACGGCGTGGTCGAGGTCAAGCAGATCTCCGCCGGCGTGGCCGTCTACGCGAAGGACACCTGGTCCGCCATCAAGGGCCGCGAGAAGCTGAAGATCGTGTGGGACGACGCGGCCGCCGAGAAGCGCAGCAGCGCGCAGATCGTGGAGGACTACCGCCAGCTCGCGCGCTCCCCCGGCACCGTGGCCGCGAGCCAGGGCGACGTCGCATCCAAGGTGGCCGGCGAGCGCGTGGTGGAAACCGAGTACGTCTTCCCCTACCTCGCGCACGGCCCGATGGAGCCGCTCAACGGCTTTCTCGTGTGGGACGGCCAGCGCGTGAAGGCGCGCTACGGGAGCCAGATCCAGACGCTCGATCAGATGCAGATCGCCAAGGTCTTCGGCATCAAGCCCGAGGACGTGGAGATCCAGACCATGCTCGCGGGCGGCAGCTTCGGGCGGCGCATCGACCTGGGTCACGACATGATCCTGGACCTGGCCGAGGCCGCCAAGGCGCTCGGCCCCAACAAGCCGGTGAAGATTGTCTGGACGCGCGAGGACGACATCACCGGCGGCTTCTACCGCCCCGCCTTCGTGCACCGACTGCGCGGCGTATTGCGAGACGGGAAGGTGGCCTCGTGGAGCAACACCATCGTGGGCCAGTCGTTCGTCATCGGCACTGCCTTCGAGGGAATGATGAAAGACGGCATCGACGGCACCATGGTCGAGGGCGCCAAGAGCATTCCTTATGACATTCCCAACTTCCGCTGCGACGCGCACATCGCCAAGGGCAGCGTGCCGGTGACCTCGTGGCGCTCGGTGGGCAGCACGCACACAGCCTACGCCACCGAGTGCTTCATCGACCAGTTGCTCGAGACAGCCGGGCTCGACCCGGTCGACGGGCGGCTCTCGCTCATGGGCAAGTCAGCGCGCCACGCGGGCGTGCTGAAAGCCGTGGCTGAGATGGCGAAATGGTCGTCGGGCACCCAGCCCGAGCGCGGACGTGCGCGCGGTGTGGCGGTGGCCGAATCCTTCGGCACCTACGTCGCGGAAATCGCCGAGGTCTCGATGAGCGAGAACGGCGAGCCGCGCGTGCACAAGGTGTGGTGCGCGGTGGACTGCGGCACGGTCGTCAACCCCGACATCGTGCGCGCGCAGATGGAAGGCGGCATCGGCTTCGGGCTCGGCCACATCCTCTACGCGCAGGTGAGCCTGGACGAAGGGCGGCCGGTGCAGCGCAACTTCAACACCTACCGGTCGCTGCGCATCCAGGAGATGCCCGAGATCGAGGTGAGGATCATCGATTCGAAAGAGAAGCCCACGGGCGTTGGCGAACCGGGCGTGCCACCGATCGGACCGGCGGTGGCCAACGCGCTGGCGCGGCTCGGGAAGCCGCGGCCCTCGCAATTGCCGATGGTCAGGGGGGACGCATGATGAAGCGCTTCTTTTCTTTCTCCGCCGCCCTGCTCTCGCTGGTGTTCGCCGGCCATGCCTTCGCGCAGCTCGCAACGCCGACCAATCCCGTCACGCTCAAGCCCGCATCCGAGTTCGACCGCATCGAGAACAGGCAGGACCGCGCGGCCGCCCTCTTCATCGAGGCCGGCAAGGTCATCAACAGCCCGCGCTGCCAAAACTGCCACCCCGGCGGCGAACGCCCCACGCAGACCGATGCGATGAACCCGCACCAGCCCTGGGTGATACGCGGCGCCGATGGCTTCGGTGCCCCAGGCATGCGCTGCGCCACCTGCCACCAGGCCGCGAACTTCGAAAGCTCGGGGGTGCCGGGCCATCCGAAGTGGCACCTGGCGCCGGCCTCTATGGCGTGGCAAGGCAAGTCGCTCGCGCAGATCTGCGAGCAGATCAAGGACAAGTCGCGCAACGACAACATGGACCTCGCCGCGCTGGTGAAGCACATGTCGGAAGACACGCTGGTCGGCTGGGCCTGGAAGCCGGGGGCGAACCGCACGCCGGCGCCGGGGACGCAGGTGCAGTTCGGGGCGCTGATTCGGGCCTGGGCGGAGGCTGGGGCTTATTGCCCGAAGTCCTGAGGCTTCACCGCCTCACTCGGCCGCGGCATACACCGGCTCGCACCGCACATCGGTCTTCACCGAATTCGCGATGAAGCACTCCTCATGCGCGCGATGGTGCATGTGCGCGATCTGCTCGCGCGTCGGCAGGTTCTCGCCCGAGAACGTCACCTCGGGCCGGAGCGTGACCACGGTCATGGCCATCTTGCCTTCTGCGTTCTTCTCCATGATGCCGCTCGCCGCATCGAAGTAGCGGTCGACGCAGAACTTGCGCTTCACCGCCATCGTCAGGAACCAGAGCATGTGGCAGCTCGACAGCGACGCGACGAAGGCTTCTTCCGGATCGACCGCCGAGGCATCGGAAAACGGCAACGGCACCACATGCGGCGACGAGGAGCCCGCCCACTCCGCGCCGCCGTCGAAGCGCAGCGAGTGCCTGCGGCTGTAGGTGTTGGCGAGGAAATCCTGGTCGCCCCGTTGCCACAGCACTTCTGCGGTGTATTCGGACATGGTCGTTGTTCTCCGTGATGAGGTGTTCGTTCAGGGGCGCGGCGCGGAAGCGCGGATCCGCGCGGCGGTCACGGCCCAGGCCTTGCCGAGCATGCGCGAGAGGTAGGAGCCCGACTCCCACCCCACTTGCTGCGCCACCGAGAGCACCGAGTCGTCGGTGCTCTCCAGCAGGTAGCGCGCGCGCTCCAGGCGCTTGCGCTGCTGGAATTCGAGCGGCGACACCTCGAACGCGGTCTTGAAAATGCGCTCGACCTGCCGCCGCGAGAGCCGGTGCCGCTCGGCGAACGCATCGAGCGAGAGCGGGCGTGCGAGGTCGGCTTCGATGTCGTCGGCCAGCAGTGCGGCGAGCACCTGCGCGGGCGCGCCGCGGTCGTTCGGCTGCACGAGCGGGTGGGCCGTGAGCCGCGCCGCCTCCATGACCAGTGCGCCGCAATGCGCGACAACGCGTTCCTCGGTCTCGCCCGCCTGCGCCAGCGACAGCATCTGCTGCGACAGCGCGGTGAGCGCTGCGCTGCCGGCGCGCATGCCCTGCACCGGTGCGTGGACGCCCTGGGCGCGCAACGCCATGTCCCAGAACTCGGAATCGACGTACACCGCGACATGCGTCTGCCGCAGCGTCTGCGCGCTCGTCGCGTGGGCGGCACCGGCAGCGAACCAGAGGAAGTGACCGGGGGAAGACTGCAGCGGATCGCCCTGCGCATCGACGATGTCGAAGCGGCCCGCGAGCGGCACGAAGAGCATGTCGCAATCGTGTGCATGCGTGCTCGTTGCGTAGCCCTCACGCGCGTTCGCCACCATCGTCGCCTTGTGGGCGAGCCGGTCGATGAACGGCGAAATCCGCAGGCCGGGCTGGGCGTCTCTCGATGGCATGAGCGGGATTGTCGCCAATGTCGCTTTCGTGCGCGCGAATGTCGCGATCCGGCGCACCCCGAGGGGCGCCTTCGACAAGACTAGCCCGCATCCCCTCGTCGATCCTGCAAGGAACCTTCATGAATCCCTCGTCCCTCGTGCGCGCCGGCCTCCGCCTGGCTGCGGCCGGTGTGCTGACAGCCGCAGCGGCCGCCCACGCCGCCTACCCGGCCAAGCCGATCACCATCGTCGCGCCCTTCCCCGCGGGCGGCGGCACCGACGTGATCTTCCGTTCGGTACAGGTGAAGCTGCAGGCCGAACTGGGCGTGCCGGTGATCATCGACAACCGCGCGGGTGCGGGCGGCACCGTCGGCACGGGCTATGCGGCCAAGGCCTCGCCCGACGGCTACACGCTCGTGGCCGCGACGACCACCACCATCGCCTCGGCGCAGGCCGTGTATCCCAAGCTGCCCTACGACCCGCTGGCCGACCTCACGCCGGTCGGCACGCTCGGCACCACGCCTTTCGTGCTGGTGGTGTCGCCCGCGCTGCCGGCGCAGAACCTCGCCGAGTTCATCCGCTACGCCAAATCCAAGCCCGGCACGCTCAACTACGGCAGCATCGGCAACGGCACCGCGAGCCACCTGGCGGCCGAGCTCTTCAAGCAGCGCACCGGCGTCGACATGACGCACATCCCCTACCGCGGCGCGGCGCCCGCGCAGACCGACCTGATGGCGGGCCAGATCCAGGCACTGTTCGACAACCCGGTGGCGCTGGCGCCGCAGGTGCGCGCCTCGCGGATGCGCGCGCTGGCGATCAGCCAACCCTCGGCGGTGTTCCCGGAGTTGCCGACCTTCGAGGCCTCGGGCATCAAGGACTTCAAGCCCGAGCTCTGGTACGGTCTGATGGCGCCCGCTGCCACGCCGAAGGACGTGCTGCAGCGCCTGCGCACCGCCCTCGACAAGGTGCTGCAGGACCGCAACCTGCGCGCCGACATGCTCTCCAAGGGCGTGGCCCCGCAAAGCCTGAGCCCTGAAGCGTTCGCGCAGAAGATCCGCGCCGACATCGCGCTCTGGGGTGGCATCGCCCGCGCCGTCAATGCGAAGGCCGACTGATGACGATGCAGCTCGTTCGCGTATTCGCCCTGCCCGGCGCCGACACCGGCGGCAATCCGGCACCCGTCTGGCTCGGTGCCGACGACATGACCACCGCGCAGATGCAGGAACACACGCGCCTGAGCGGGCACGAGTCGGTGTTCGTGCTGAAGCCATCGAGCGCCGACCACCAGTTCCGCATGCGCTACTTCGTGCCGCGTCACGAGATGGAGATGTGCGGCCACGCGACCATCGGTGCGCTGTGGCTGCTGCACGAGCGCGGCCTCTGGAATGGCGCGCCGGTGGCCGTCGAGACCTTGAGCGGAACGGTCGAAGGCCGGTATGTGCAGGGCACGGTCGAGATCAGCCAGCCGCGCGCCCAGGTGCAGGTTGTGGGCGACGCACTGGTGCAGGAGATCGCGCGCTGCCTCGGCGTGGCGATGCGGCAGATCGTCGGCCCGGTGCTCAATTCGGCGACGAGCCGCGTCAAGACGCTGGTCCGCCTCGAAAGCCTCGATGTGCTGCACACGCTGCGCGTGGACCTGGGCGGCGTCGAGGCGCTGTGCGACCGGCTCGAATCAACCGGCCTCTACCCTTTTGCACTCGCCGACAGCGACGGCCCGGTCGTCAGCGCGCGGCAGTTTCCGCGCTCGTCCGGTTATCCGGAAGACGCTGCCACCGGCATCGCTGCCGCCGCACTGGCCTGGGGTCTGCGCGAGCAGGCGCTGGCGGGCGATGCGGCCACGCTCGTGACGGTCCGGCAAGGCGAGGCGATGGGCTCGCCCTCGATGATCGGCGTGCGGCTTCCCGCCCGTGGCGGGGAAGCGCAAGGCTGCTGGCTGCGCGGCGAAGCGCGGGCGATGTGAGCATAGGGCCCAAAACAGCTTTGCTCTCCTACCTGCAGTCCTACCGCCCAGATTCGAAAAATTTCTCTTCCATTAACTGGAGTTTGTTCATCCATCAATAACGAAAACCCGGATCACCAAACATGGTGTACTTGAAGTCGCTCGCAAAATACCTCCGGAGATGAATTGCATGACCGATGGCACGGATGTCACCCCCTTAATTTGGACAGGCGACGCCATGAACAGGCGTCCTCACGCAGTTTTTCTCACGAGATATATCGAGAGTCGAATGGCCGAACCAAATAGCACCCTGACTATTGCTTTGGATGCCGATTGGGGAGCGGGGAAAACCTTCTTTGTCCAAAAATGGGTAGATGATCTCAGAGCAGATGGTCGTGGAGCGCTAGTTTTTGATGCGTGGAAGAACGACATGTCGTCAGACCCCGTGCTGGGATTTATGGCCGAGCTGCAATCTGGGATGCAGGTACTACGCAAGAAGGTCCCCGCAACTTCAAAAGCGTCGAAAGCCATTACCAACACCGCCTCAAGTATGTTTAAAGCAGTCCGAAAGGCGGTAGTTCCCGCTACTACGGTCTTGGCGGGTGGCTTACTCAAGAAGGCCACGGGGATAGCCGCTGACGAAATGTTGGAGGCAATCAAGGGAAACACAGACGCCATCGATTTCGATCTTGGAAAGATGACTGAAGCAGCGGAAGCGGAGTTAGAGAAATCGCTAGACCTATTTTTCAAGAGAACTCTCGAGGATCATCGCGCGAGGACGGCTGCAACGGCTACCTTCCGACTTGCTTTGCAGACTTTGGTTAAACAATTGAGAGAGGCAGATGCGATCCGTGGGCCACTCTATGTTTTTGTAGACGAGTTAGATCGCTGCAGGCCAGACTACGCAATTCGCCTGCTCGAGGGAATCAAGCACCTTTTTGCCGTTGAAGGTGTTGTTTTCGTCATTTCTACAAACATGCGCCAGCTATCAAAATCTGTTCAGGCGGTCTACGGACCTGGATTTGATGGCTCAATGTATTTACAGAGATTCTTTGATTTTGAATCATCCCTTCCCACGCCTGATAACTACAGTTTTGCACTGAAGCTTATTCGATCCATGCCAGCAATAGGAAGCGGTCAAATTGACTTTGGCCTCCAGGACGTGGCATTGAAAAAAAATGAGCCCGCAGCTGTAGTTTTCTCGGCAATTGCAGATTCCTTTGAGCTACCGCTTCGAACCCAGCAAGTAGTATTCATGATGTCGTCCGCAGCAGTGACAGCGATTGCGCCTGCGAGCCCAATTGCACTCATATGGCTTTATTTTCTAGTCGCACTTCGACAATCTCGCCGCGATGATTTTGATCAGATCACGAAAGGTAGCGTAGGAGTCACCGAGTTTGGCACCTTGCTAAGCCGTATTGGAAAAGCGAATCGCATTGCTTTCCCTTATAGCATTCTAAACTCGCAGCGTAGTAACTACGAACAACGGACAGTTATTTTATCAGCCTTGATACGCTGGTATTTTGAAGCAGCCACGACTGAATATGACGGTTTCCTAGCTCGGGCATCGCAGGCTACGAATTACCCCGACACCCTTGGAACTCTTCACTTAAAAAGATCGACGAAGCGAAATGATCGAAGTATCTTGTTTGATTACTTTGACGCGGTAAGCAGTGCAGGTCTGCTCGGATAACTTGCTGGGCGCGTCGATTCGTTTTTTTGAGTTTTAGATAAGCTATTCGTTAACGTTAGGCCACGAGCAGCTTGACCAACAACGGCACCAGCAGCGCCGTCGCGATGCCGTTCAGCCCCATCGCGAGCGCCGAGAACGCGCCGGCCGTTTCATTCACCTGGATGGCCCGCGCCGTGCCGATGCCGTGCGCCGCCATGCCGACCGCAAAGCCGCGCACCGCGGGCTCCTTGATGCGCAGCAGGTTCAAGAGGCCGGTGGCCATGATCGCGCCCGAGATGCCGGCCACCGCTGCCGCCACCGCGGCCAGCGACGGCAGGCCGCCGATCTTCTCCGCCACGCCCATCGCGATGGGCATGGTGGCCGACTTCGGTGCGAGTGACATGATCAGTTCGTGCGATCCGCCCAGCGCCCACGCGATGCCGATGGCCGAGACGATGGCCGCCACGGAGCCCATCAGCAGCGCCACGCCGATCGGCAGCCACAAGCGCCGCAGCCGCGCGATCTGGCCGTAGAGCGGCACGGCCAGCGCCACGGTCGCCGGGCCGATCAGGAAGTGCACGAACTTCGCGCCTTCGAAATACGTGTCGTAGGGCGTGCGCGTGACGAGCAGCACCGTCACGATGACGACGACGGAGATCAGCACCGGATTGACCACCGGGTTCGCGCCGCTGCGCCGGTGCAGCCACAGCGCGCCCAGGTACGCGAGCAGCGTGAGCGACAGCCACAGCAGCGGCGACTGCGCAAGAAAAACCCAGATCTCGGAGAGCTTTGCCGGCGCGGTCATTCGGCGTTCTTCCCGGTGACGCGGATCATCCAGCGAAAGGTGAGCGCAGTAACGGTCATCGTGAACGCCGCACCGACGATGCCGGCCGCGAGGAACGGCAGCCACTCGCGCCCCACCCGCTCGAAATGCAGCATGACGCCGGTCACGGCCGGAATGAACAGCAGCATCAGGTTGCGCAGCAGATGGCCCGAGGTATCGGTCAGCGCCTGCGGCACGCTGCCGCGCACAAGCAGCGCGATGAACATCAGCACCATGCCGATCAGCGGACCGGGAATCGGCAGGCCCAGCCACTGAACGAGCAGTTCGCCGGCCAGTTGGCAAAGAAAGAGCGAGGTGATGGCGTAGAGCATGTTTTCAATCTTCGGGGCAAGCGGCTGCGCGTGTCCAGGCTTGCTTCAGCGCCTGTTGGCTCTGCGGCGGCAGCACGCCGAGGCGCACGTGGCCTGGCAGGCCGAAGGAGGCACAGTCGCGCAGCTTGATGCCGTCCGCACGCAGGGCCGCAGCCAGCCGGGGGTATGGCGTGTCGGTGCGGGCGCAGAAGAAATTGGCGTCGCTGGGGAGGCACTGCCAGCCGAGCGATTCGCAGAGCGCGCGCTGTTGCGCCTTCCAGCTTCGCAAGGTCTGCAGGCTTTGCGCGAGCCAGCCTTGTGCTTCTTCGCCGGTCCAGGTTTCGAGCAATGCCACGCCGTGTGCGCCGATCGGCCATGACGGTGCGAGTCGTTCGAGCCGCTGCATCAGAGACTGGGCAGTGGCGTCGTCGGGTGCGATCGCATAGGCGGCACGGATGCCGGTGAGGCCCATCGCCTTGTTCGGCGTCCAGAGTTGCCAGACGCGGTTGCGCTGCGCGGCATCGAGCGACGCCTGGCCTTCGAGGCGCAGCGGTTCGTAGGCCATGTCGAGCACGCAGGCGCTGCTGGATTGCGCATGCAACGCGAGATCGGCCTGTGCCTGCCCGAGCGGACTGGATGGCTCGCAGCACCAGTGCAACGCAGCGCCGTGGTGCGGCTCGGGCGCACGCGACACCTCCAGCCCCCAGGCTTGCGCCGCACGCTCATAGTCGCCGTAGCTGTGTACAGGCAACCAGACCTGCCGGCCGCCGCGCTGTGCGACGGCCGCGCTGATGCGATGGATGAATTCGCTCGCACTCGCGGCGATCACGATGCGTTCGCCCGCGACACCATGAAATGCTGCGAGCCTTTCACGCAGCGACGTGTAGCGCGGATCGGGATAGTGCGCAGCGTCGACCGCGCGCAATGCGGCCACCGCCGCCGGACACGCGCCCACCGCGTTGCCATTGGTAGAGAAATCGTGCGGCGCGGCGCCGGTCTCGTCGGGGCCGCCGTGCAGGGCATCGGCGAATGTCATGGCCACCTCGCCATCGCAAGGATCGCCACCGACGCGACCACCGCCCACGCCAGCACCGCCCTGCCGCCCAGCACGGCGGTGCGGTGCGTGTCTGCCGCCGCGGCTTTGCGCCCCTCGCCGTTCAAGGTGTAGACGCCGGGCTTTGCCAGCCGCACGCCGACGAGCAACGCCATCGCCGCCATCGGCCAGCCGCTGTTGGGCGACGGCGTGCGGCGCGCCTCGCGGCCCAGGTCCCTCGGCCATCGCCACGCCGCCAGGGTCAGCAGCAGCACGGTGATGCGCGCCGGAAGCCACGAGAGCACATCGTCGGCGCGGGCGGCCCATTTGCCGAGCCAGGTCCAGTCGCGGCCGTTGCGCAAACCGCGGTAGCCCCACATCGCATCGGCCGTGTTGGCAAAGCGGTAGAGGGCCGCGCCCGGCAGGCCGAGCAGCACGAACCAGAACAGCGGCGCCACCAGCGAGTCGTTGAGGTTCTCGGCCAGCGATTCGATGGCGCTCTCGCGCACCTCGCGCTCGCTGAGCGCGGCAACATCGCGGCTTACCAGGCGGGACAGTTGCGCCCGGCCCGCGTCGAGCGACACGGCCAACGCCGCCTCGACCGCGAGCACTTCGTCGCGCAGCATCCGCCATGCGAAGAGCGGCTTGAGCAACAGTCCCAGCAGCACGGCCGCGGCCCATGCGGGGAGATGCAGCGTGGCGAGCGATTGCAGCAGCAGCGCCACGCACCAAACCGTCATGCCGCCGACGCACCACGTCAACGTGCCGATGAAGAACAGCGGCAGGTCCACGCGCTTCACCCGGTGGGGCTCCGGCGCGATGTGCAAGCCGATCCAGCCAAGGTACTGCCCCATCCACACCACTGGATGCAGCCGCGCCGTCGGCTCGCCCAGCCAGCGGTCGATGGCCAGCGCGAGCCAGAGCGCCGCGACGGCGACGAGGACATGGGCGAAGGAGATAGCTGGCATGGGGGCCGTCATTCTCGCGAATCAGGCGGCGGCCGTCGGGTGTCGCGCCCGGCCGCGCTGCCACTGCGCGAAGGCGCCGAGCGCGATGAGCAACGCCGCGCCGAATGCGACCCAGAGACGGAGCACCACGGTCTCGGCCTTCGGTGGCGGAGCCTCGTCGGACGCCGGTTCGAGCTTGAGGCCGGTCACGGACTGGGCGCTGCCGTCTTGTGAGGGGGTGGCCTCGTCGGGCGCCGGTGGGGGCGAAGGTTCAGCGACCGGCGTTGCCGAGGACGCGCTGCGCACCTCCACCGGGGCAGTTCGCGGCGACAGTTCCGCCTGCACGAACCGCTGAACCGCCGTGTTGCGCTCGCGAAGACCCGTGGCACGCACAGCCTCGGCGTAGGCCGTTGCCAGCTCTCGCCGCGTCGCCGCGTCGGGCTTCCAGTAATTCAACCGCACCGCATCGAGCATGCGCTCCAGCGTCTGCGCAAATGCGGCACGGTTGTCGCCTTCCAGCCATTCGCGCGTGCCCAGCTTGTATCGGTCGCGCACATACACGTCGTGCAGCGACTGCCACTGATCCTGCCGCACCGTGCCAGGCGCGGTGACCTGCCAGCCCCAGAGGAACTGCGCGGTCTTGAGCACCTGCAGCGTGCCGCTGTAGCCCTCGGCCTTCTGCGCTGCTATCCATTGGGGGTGCAGGTAGCGCGTCTGCATCTCGCGCGCGATGGCGCCCGCGGCGGTGTCGGTGCGTACCGCGCCGCTGTCTCGCAGGTTCTGCACGTAGAGCGCGGGGTCCTTGCCGGTGAGTTGCCGCACGGCATGCGCAATGCCGCCCAGGTACTGGAACGGATCGTCGTTGGTGAGCACGCCGTAGAGGTTGGAGGTGCGCGCCATCAGCGCCGCGTCGACCTGCGCGAGATTGCCCGCGTAGGCGCCGGTGCGCCGGGCGCCGTCTAGCCCTTGGCCATAGGCGTGGCCCATGCGGTCCATGTAGAGCTGCGCCATCTGCGCATCGCCGCCGCCGCGCCGCTGCGAAGTCCACACGTCGCTTGCGAGCGCAGCCTCCTCGAGCCCGGCACCGTAGCTGCCCTGTTCGTTCGAGAACACGCGCGCGGTCGACCAACGTTTCGCCTCAGCCGGCGTGGCACCTTCCGTGCGGAGCTTGCGGGCCAGCGCCTCGCTGTGTTGCGCGACGGCGTTGCCGGGCTCGTTCAGGGTCGCCACCTGTTGCACCGCCTCGTCGAGCCAGCGCATCACGTTCGGGAACTGGTCGCGGTAGGAGCCGGTGACGCTGATCAGCACGTCCATGCGCGGCCGCTTCAACGTCGACGCAGGCAGCACCTCGATGCCCGCGATGCGCCCTGCCTCGTCCCAGCGCGGCTTCACGCCCATGGCGTAGAAGGCCTGGCTCTCCAGCACGCCTTGATGGCGCGAGGCCTCGCCGGCCCAGAGGGTGAAGGCAATCTTCTCGGGCGGCTTGCCGGCGTGGGTCTTGGCATGCTCGGCGATCCAGGCATCCATCGCGGCGACGCCGATGTCCCACGCAGTGCGCGTTGGCACGCGGCTCGGGTCGAAGCCGTAGAGGTTGCGGCCGGTCGGCAGGCTGTCGGGATTGCGCACGGGGTCGCCGCCGTAGCTGGCCTTGAGGTAGCGGCCGTCGAGGGCGGTGAGCAGGCCTTCGATTTCCTCGTTGTGGGCGAGTGCGGCGTCGATCTTCTGCGCGCGTCGAGCCATGGCTCGCAACGCTTCAGCTTTCGCGGCGTCTGCGCCTATCGCGCTCGCGGCTTCGACGTCCTTGACCGCGATCTCGACCCATCGCGCCGGGCGTGAGGCCGCGATGTTCTTCGCATCGATCAGGAAGGCCTCATCGATGTCTTCGCCCAGCGCCTCGGCCAAGGGCTTGCCGAGGATCTGCAGGATCGTCATGCGCCGCCGCTCCGCATCGGGCGCCTGCCCGAATGTGGCAAGGCCCAGCGGCTGCGCGGTCTGCGCCAGTTCGTCAAGGTACGGATGCAGCACCGCGATGAAGCCCGCGAAGTCGGCGCGAATCCTTGCGGGCGTCCATTTCAGGTCGCGGTCGTAGTGCTGCTCGATGAATTCCGCGGCAAGCTGCCTTTCCATCGCGGCCTTCACCGGCCCGGGCGACAGCGTCTCCCAGTCGTGCATCCGCTGGTGCATCGCCTGCACGCCGGGCCGAAAGCCCGCGGGCGCGAACATCGGCGTCGAGTGGCTCACCATCGTCGCGCGGCCGCGGCGCTTGGCGGTGGTGGCCTCGCCGAGGTTGTCCATGATGTACGGGTACACGTTCGGCAGGTCGCCGAGCGCGAGCAGCGGATCGTCCTGCACCGAGAGCCCGCGCTCCTTGCCCGCCGACCATTCGACCGTGCCGTGCGTGCCCACGTGCACGACCGCACTCGCGCCGAACTGCGTGCGCAGCCAGAGGTAGGTCGCGAGATAGCCGTGGCTCAGCGGAATGGCCGAGCGGTGATAGACCTGCTCGGCCTTGCCCGCCACCTGCGTGTCGGGCTCGAAGCGCGGCGGCTGGCGCAGCACGACGACGTTGCCGAACTGCACGCGCGGGATGACGAAGGCCTCCTCGCCCGCAACAGGCCGCAGCATCGTCGACTTCTCGGGTGACCCCCAGTAGGTCTCGATGCGCCGCTGCGTCTCGGCAGGCAGTGCGCGAAACCACGAGACATAGCGCGCCAGCGGCAGCGAATCGGCCAACCCCTTGTCGAGCAGCGGTTGCAACGCATCGCCGCCATCGACCGGGTAGTAAGCCTTCATCGTCGCCTGCACCTGCGCAATGAGCGCATCCGCGCCGGGTATCGCGGTGCGGTAGCCCGCTGATTGCATGGCCGCCAGCATGTTGTTCACGCTGCGCGGCACGTTGAGAAAAGACGCGCCGAAGTTCGCCTCGCCCGGCGGGTAGTTGTAGACCTGCATCGCGACACGGCGGTCCGCGACCGGCGTGCGCTGCAGCCGCAGCAGCGCCGCCGCTTTACCGGCCACCGCGTCGATTTGCGCGGGCAGCGGTTGCAGCGTGCCGGTCGCGGCGTCGCGCGCGCTCACGAGCATCGGGTCTGTCATGCCCGCCAGTTCGCTCGGGCTGTAGTACGAGGCAATGTCGGTTTGCGCAAGGCCGTCCTTGCTCTCTGTCCATTGCGCGGCGTCCATCGCGAGCGAGGGCAGCGTCTGGAGCACCGGCACGCCGATGCGCTCCAACTCCGCCTTGCGCTCGTTCGGCGCGAAGACCAGCGAGGCGTTGACGATCAGGTCGGCCACGCGGCGCTCTTGCACATCGGTCGCATGCGTCATGCGGAAGAACAGGTCTTTCTGCTGGCGCGGGCCGTAGAAGGCGTAGGCGCGCAGGCCGCGTTGTTCGAGTGTGCCTATCAGCCTGTCGAGCCAGCCGGTGTCGTCGCCCGTCACGGTGGCGCTGTTGACGGCGATGGCGACGGTTCCGGCGGAACCAGTCAGCCCGGCAATTGCGGAGATATCCGTTTCGATGCGCGGCCAGCGCGGGTGATAGAAGCCAGAGAGCGGCGTCGGCACGGGCGGCGGCAGGCCGTTCACATCGTCGATCTGTGCCAGCGCCTTCATCGCCGACTTCAGGTTGGCCGTGCCGGCGAACCGCCAGTACTCCCGCAGCCGCTGCGCCCAGACCGCATCGACGCCACGTTCGGCAGCGAGTGGCGCCGCGCTGGGGGTTTGCCCCTTGGCGACAAGCGCGAATTCGCCGATCAACACATAGGGCACGGGGCTGCGAGAAATCACATCACCGAATCGCGCCGCCGCGGCCTGCGCCACGCTGATGTGCGGCGCGTCGATCACCAGCAGCCGCGCACCCTTGAGCGCCGAAGCCAGCACTTCTGGCGAATCCTTCGCAGCCGACACCACCTGCAATGGCAATCCCACTTCGTGCACCGCCTCCTGCAACCGCACCACGCGCGCCGGCGACACGAGCGACGTGCTCAGCACCACAATGCGCGAAGGCTCGTCCGGCTCGGCGTGCGCGCAGAACGCCAGCGCCATCAGCAGGAGCACGACGAGGAGCCGCGTCACTTCCCGCCCCGAACAGCCGGAACGGCGTCCGCGGGCACATAGACCATCGTGCCATCCTTCAACCGCCAGGCCGTGCCGGCCTTCTCGCCGTCGCCCTGCCCCGTCGCGCCGCTGGCCTTGAAGCGCGTGATCTTCTGACCTTCGCGCGTGATGATCTCCATGTCGGGCTTGCCCTCGTTGCGGATGATCGTGACCTTGTCCTGCGCGAACGGGCTCATCGGGTTGTTGATGACTGCGATCATCAGCATGCCGATCACCACCATGAACACGTCGATCAGGTTGATGGTCGAGAGCACCGGGTCGTCGTCATCGGTGTCGAGGCTGCTCAATATCGAGAACTGCCTGCGACTCATGAGAGGCGATCCCGCGCATCGAGCACCGTCACCAGCTCGCGCATCAGCCAGCGGCGGCGCACGGTGTAGACCACGAAGGTGATCGATGCCGAGGCGAGCGCCACGATCACGGCGGCGAACGCGGGCGCGAGGCTTTGCGCCACGCCCTGCGACTCACCCGAAGCAACGGCGACGAGTGCCGGCCCCATCGGGATCATCGTGGCGATCAGCCCGAGCATCGGCGCCACGCGGCTGCACAGGCGCACGCCTTCGAGCTGCTTGAGCACCACCAGCTCCATCTGCTCCTGGCTCGCATCGGCATGGCGTTGCAGTGTCAGCACGCGCGACGGGTCGCGGCGGCGCTGCAGGTACTCGATGCCGAAGGCGCCGAGGCAATACACCGCATAGACGAAGGAGAGCAAAACGCCGAGCGTCACGGGCCAGAGAAACAGCCGTGCGAGCTCGAAGAGGACGGTATCGAAGGCCAGCATCAGGCGGATTCCACGGAAGACGGGATGGGAGAAAACAGGTCCGACGGCTGGCCCCAGTGCTCGTCGAACACCAATGCGGACAGCGGCTCGCGCTTCGCCCAGCGTTCACGCTGCAGCATCGGCTCTTCGTAGAAATCGTGCACCGGGCCCAGGCACAGCAGCGCGATGGGCTCGGCGCCGTCGGGCAGGCCGAGCAAGGCGCTCAGTTCGATCGGATCGAACAGCGACACCCACCCCATGCCCAGCCCTTCGGCGCGCGCCGCGAGCCAGAGGTTCTGGATGGCGCAGGAGGCCGAAGCCAGGTCCATCTGTGGCAGGGTGCGGCGGCCGAACACGTGCCTCTCGCGGTCGTCGGCCAGCGTCACGACCAGCAGTTCGGCCGCATCGAGCAGACCTTGCACCTTCAGGCGCATGAACGCTTCTTCGCGCTCGCCGAGGGCGCGCGCGGTGAGCACGCGTTCGCGCTCGACCGCATCGTGCAGGCGCTGGCGCAATGCGGCATCGCGGATACGGATGAAGCGCCACGGCTGCATGAACCCCACGCTGGGTGCGTGGTGCGCCGCGTCCAACAGCCGGCGCAGCACCTCGGACGCGACCTCGCCACCCGCGAAGTGCCGCATGTCGCGTCGCTCGCGGATGACGCGGTACACCGCCCTCGCCTCGTCGGCCGCGAATGCGTGCTGCGCCATTGCTGTCAATCCTCGATGCCGCGCTGCGCCGGGATGCCGGCCTTGAACGCGTGCTTGACCAGCGTCATCTCGGTCACGGTATCGGCCAGCTCGATGAGCTCGGGGGGGCAGCGGCGCCCCGTGAGCGCCACGTGCACATGCTTGGGCCGCGCGCGCAGCGTTTCGAGCACGCCTTCAAGCGGCAGCCAGCCGTAGATCAGCGGATAGGTGATCTCGTCGAGCACCACCAGGAAGAATTCGCCCGAGAGGATCGCCGCCTTGGCCTTCTCCCACCCGTCGCGCGCGAGCTGCCCCGAGCGTTCGAGGTCCTGGCTCTTCCAGCTGAAGCCGTCGCCGAGCCCTTCGATCGGAATGCCGATCTGCTCGAACATGCGGTGCTCGCCGAAGCGCGCCGAGGGCACCTTCATGAACTGGTAGATCTTCACGGGCTTGCCACGGCCGTGGGCGCGCAGCGCGAGGCCGAAGGCCGCGGTGCTCTTGCCCTTGCCGTCGCCGGTGTTGACGATGACGATGCCGCGGCGTTCGCCCTCGGGCTTCTCGTAGGGCTTTTCGCTGGGGGGAGTTTCGATCTGCATGTGTGTTCCTTGCTTATTTCGGCAGCGCGATCCACTGGTCCGCCACGCGATGCACGCGGATGCGGTGGTCGAACACCTGTTCGAGCGCGGTGTGGGTGGCCGGGTCGTCGCAGCCGCCGTGATGCACCACGCGGCCCTTGTCCATCACGACCATTTCGTCGGCGGCCAATGCCATCGGCAATTCGTGCAGCACGCTGACCACGGTGCGGCCCTCGGCCACGAGCGCGCGGGCGGTCTGCATCCAGTCGGCCTGGTGCGGCGGGTCGAGGTTGGCGAGCGGCTCGTCCATCAGCAGCACCTGGGCCTCGACCGCGAGCGCGCGGGCGAGCAGCACGCGCTGGCGTTCGCCGCCCGAGAGTTGGCCTAGTGGGCGGTCGCGCCAGTCCCAGGCTTGCGTGCTGCGCAGGGCGCGCTCCACGGCCTCACGGTCGGCCGCGCTCGGGGCCGCGAGCCAGCGCTGATGCGGCAGGCGGCCGAGCATGGCGACGTCGTAGACCATCAGGTCATCGGCGCTCGCCTCGCCCGTGCCGCTCTGGCCGAGCCACGAGAGGCGCTGCGCGCGGATGCGGGCGGGGACCTTGCCCTCGGCCTCGCCGAACAACCGCACCTCGCCGCGATGCGCGAGCAGGCCCGCGAGCGCCTTGAGCAGCGTCGACTTGCCCGCGCCGTTCGGGCCGACGATGCTGGTCCAGCGGGCGGACGAAAGCGCAAGGTCGATATCGTGCAGCACCTCGGTCGTGCCGAGCGTGGCGCTGACTTGGCGAGCTTCGATGGCTGCGCCGCTCATGACAAACCTCCACGCGCGCCGCGTCGATGCATGAGCCACAGCAGATAGCTGCCGCCGAGCACCGCGGTGAGCACGCCCACGGGCAGCTCCTGCGGCGCGATCAGCCAGCGCGCCAACAGATCGGCCGCCATCAGCAGCAAGCCGCCCATCAGTGCCGCGAGCACGATCAGCCGCGCATGCGTGGTCTTGACCACCGAGCGCACGAGGTGCGGCGCCGCCAGGCCAACGAAGGCGATCAGGCCGGTCTGCGCCACGGCCGCGCCGGTCGCCAGCGCGAGCACCACGACCAGCGCCGCGCGCATGGCGCCCAGCGGCAGGCCGAGACTGCGGGCAGTCGCCTCGCCGAGTGCCAATCCATCGAGCACCGGCGCCAACGCCCACGCCGCCAGCAGGCACACCGAGCAGACCGCGCCCATCACGGCGCAGGCGCTCCAGCCGACGAGGCCAGTGCTGCCGAGGATGAAGCCCTGGATCGCCTGCAGGATGTCCGCCGAGGCGATGGTGATCAGGTCCTTCGCGGCGCCGAGCACCACGCCGACGATCACGCCCGCGAGCAAGAGTCGCAGCGTTTGCTGCACCCCACGCGCCAGCGTCAGCGTGAGCAGCACCGCGAGCACCGCGCCAACGAAGGCCGCGCCCGTGAGCCCGAGCCGCATCACCCACTGCGTACTCGCGGCCGAGCCGCCGAAAAGCATCAGCGCCACCGCCACGCCCAGCGATGCGCCCGAAGCGCTGCCGAGCAGATAGGGATCGGCCAACGGATTGCGGAACAGCCCCTGCGCCACCGCGCCCGCGAGCCCGAGCAGCGCGCCCGCGAGCCACGCGCCGAGCGTGCGCGGCAGGCGGATGTCCCAGACGATCTGCAGCGCGACCGGGTCATGCCGCGCCGCCAGCAGGCTTTCGAAACCGGTGCTGCCGATGCCGAGGCCGAACAGCAGCAGCGCGATGCCCAGCACCAGCAGGGCCGTGCCGAGCAGCACGACGCGGCGCAGGTGGGCGGTGTGCATGCGGGCGGCGTTCACTGGCCCTTTTCCACCAGGCATTGCGCCATCAAGCGCGCGGCCTCATCCATGCGCGGACCGGGGCGCACGAGCACATCGGACTGCAGCGCATCGAAGCGGCAGATGCGCCCTTCGCGCACCGCGCGGATGCCGCCCCAGCCGGGCCGCTGCTCCAACCCCTGCGCGCTGCGCACGCTGACCATGATGAGGTCGGGATTGGCGCGCACCACGTACTCGGGGTTGAGCCTGGGAAACGGCCCGAGCTTGGCCGGCACGATGTTCTTCATGCCCAGCCGCGTGAGCGTCTCGCCGATGAACGACGACTCGCCCGCGCCATACGGCCCGGTGTTCACCTCGAAGTACACGCGCTTGCCTTTCGCGCTCGCGGGCACCGACTGCGCCGCGGCCGACACGCTCGCATCGATCACGCGCCAGACGCGTGGCGCCTCGTGCGTGCCGAGCACCTGGTCGAGTTTGCCGAGCACGCGCTGCACATCGGCATGGCTCTTGGGTTCGAGCACCAGCACCTTCAACCCCAGCGCCTCGAGCCGCTGCGTGACGCGCGACGACTTGGCCAGCAGCACCGCGTCGGGCCTGAGCGCGACGATGGCTTCCACGTTGGGATCGATGCCGCCGCCCATCTGCGGCAAGGCGCGCACGGCGGCCGGCGAGTTGGAATAGTTGTCAACGCCCACCAGCCGCTCACAGGCGCCGAGCGCGCAGACGGATTCGGTGAGTGACGGCAGGAGCGAAACGATGCGCTGCGGCGGCTGCGGCAGGCTCACGGTGACGCCGCGTTCGTCGACCACATCGAACGCGTGCGCGGCGAGTGCGCACAGCGACAGGCCGATGGCGGCGGCGAGCAGCGATGAAATCCGGCGCAGCTTCATCAAGCGGGCGCCTTCAGACTCAGTGGCAGTCCGGCCGCCATCAGCGTCACGCGGCCGCAGGCAGCGGCCACGTCCTGGTTCAGCCGCCCCAGCGCATCGACGAAGGCGCGTGTCTCGCGGCCGAGCGGAATCACGCCCAGGCCGATCTCGTTGCCGACCAGCACCACCGGTCCGCGCGCCTCGCGCAGTGCGATCAGCAACATGGTGATATGGGCCGAGGGCGTGCGCGTCACCGGCCGCGCGGCTTCGGTGCGCAACGGCATCAACAGGTTGGTGAGCCAGAGCGTGAGGCAGTCGACCACCACCAGCGTCTCGGGTGCGCTCTGGGTGACGATGGCGCGCGCGAGCTCGACCGGCTCCTCGATGGTCCGCATGGCGGGCACGCGCTCGGCGCGGTAGGCCTGGTGGCGCACGATGCGCTCCTGCATCTCGTCGTCGTAGGCCTGGGCGGTGGCGATCAGCACGGCGCGGTTGGTGCCGGGCGCGGCGGCGAGCCAGTCGATGGCGCGCTGCTCGGCGCGGCGCGACTTGCCGCTCTTCTGGCCACCGAGGATGAATTCGTGCTCAACGGTCATCGATCTCTTCCTTTGCTGCATCGTGGCCCAGCTCGATCGGCATGGCGCCGAAGAGCCGCGCCGTGGCTTCCGGGCTGGAGGCGAACCATGCGTGGAAATAACTGGCCCGCACCGGGCCATGCACATAGAAAGCCTCGCCCCCGCGCGCACCGACGGCCTGCGTGGCGCCGGGCCGAGCGGTGTGGGCGGAAGGCACGAGCGGCGTTTCGCAACGCGAATAGTGAAAGGTGTGGCCGCGCAGGGTGTGGCTTCCAAGCTGAAGCTGTTGCGGCCCGAGGCCGGCAAGGCGCTTTTGCATCGTCACGCGACCGGGGAGCAGGCCCCATACGCGGTGGACCTGCTGCGGCTCCGCATCGGTGTGCGTGGCGAGTTCGTCGAACAGCGCCATCATGCCGCCGCACTCGGCCCAGATGGGCTTGCCCGCGGCGGCGTGCGCGGCCAGGGAGGCACGCATCGATTCGTTCGCCGAGAGTGCTTCGGCATGCAGCTCGGGGTAGCCGCCCGGAAGCCAGACCGCATCGCAGGCTGGCAACGCATCGCCCGCCAGCGGCGAGAAGAATGAAAGCCGCGCACCGAGTGCCGAGAGCACGTCGAGGTTCGCGGGATAGATGAAGGAGAACGCCGCATCGCGCGCGATGGCGATGGTGCGGCCTGCCAGCAGCGGCGCTGTGGCCGGCTCTTCTGCGGCGGGCGCAGCGAAGCGCACCTGCGGCAGTTGCGAGACCGGCAATTGGCCCAGGGGCGTTTCAGCCAGCACATCGGCGGCCGCATCGAGTCGCACCATTGCATCGTCGAGTTCATTCGCGCCGACAAGTCCCAGGTGCCGCTCGGGCAACGCGAACTGCGCGTCGCGGGGCAAGGCGCCCATCCATTGCGAAGGCTCGCGCAATGCGTCCTTCAACATGCCTGCGTGCCGCTCGCTCGCCACGCGATTGGCCAGCACGCCGGCCCACGGCAGGCCGGGCTTGAAGTTCTGCAATCCGTAGGCCAGCGCCCCGAAGGTGCCGGCCATCGCGTGCGCATCGATCACGGCCAGCACCGGCAGGCCGAAGCGCTCCGCGAGGTCGGCCGCACTCGGCGTGCCGTCGAACAGACCCATCACGCCTTCGACGATCACGAGATCGGCTTCGGCGGCCGCGGCACGCAGGCGCGCCCTGCAATCGGCCTCCCCGGTCATCCACAGGTCCAGCGAATGCACCGGCGCGCCGGTGGCGAGCGCCAACCAGTGCGGATCCAGAAAGTCAGGCCCGCACTTGAAGGCCCTCACCCGCCGCCCCTGCCGCACATGCAGCCGCGCGAGCGCAGCCGCCACCGTGGTCTTGCCCTGCCCCGAGGCTGGCGCGGCGATCAGCACCGCGGCACAGGTGGCTGCGGTGCCGAGTCGTGGCGAAAGGTCGTTTACTGCGGTGTCCACTTGAGGCCGAGGTAGGCGCTGCGGCCCCCGTTGGCATAGAGGCGTGCGTACTGGTAGTCCTTGTCGCCCACATTGTCGATGCGGGCCACGAGGTTCAGGTCCCGTGCGATCTGCGTACTGGCCGACAGGTTCAGCAGCGTGTAGCCGCCGAGCTTGATCTTGTTGGCCGTGTCGTCGTAGCGCTGGCTCGAAGCCTGCACTTCGGCGCCCAGCGTCCAACCGGCCACGCGCCAGTCGGCGCCAATCGTGCCGTGGCGCTTGGCGCGGCGTGCGAGCAGGTTGCCGGTCTCGGCGTCCTTGGGGTCCTGCACGTCGAGCGAGGCACGCAGCGTGACATCGCCGATGCGCTGGCTGGCCGACAGCGTCGCGCCCTGCAGGGTGGCGCGGTTCACGTTGGTGTAGCAGCCGAACGACGAGGCGCAGCCCGTGGCGGTGCCCACGAAGTTGATCAGGTTGCGCACGCGGTTGCGGTAGACCACGATGCCGGCGGTGGTGCCGTCCTTGGCGTAATTCAGGCCCAGCTCGACGTTGCGGCTGTCTTCGGGCCGCAGCGTCGCCACGCCGTATTCGCTGAAGCGCTGGTAGAGCGTGGGCACGCGGAAAGCGGTGCCGGCCGATGCGGTGAAGCGCAGCGACGGCAGGATGGCAAAGCCGTAGGCGGCGCTGCCGGTGGTCTTGCCGCCGAACTCGCTGTCCTTGTCGCGGCGCACATGCAGTTGCAGCGAATGCGGGCCCTGCACGAAGCCGTAGCCGAGCGCGAGCGCGTTCTGCGAGCGGTCTTGCGAGAACAGCCTGGCCGAGGTGGTGGGTGCGTTTTCCAGCGCGTCTTCGCGGCGCTCCAGCGTGGCCGTCACCAGGTGCGGGCCGAAGCGGAACTCGTTCTGGAACAGGTAGCCACGCAGGTTGGTTTCGGTGCGATAGAACGAAGGCTGCGTCTTGTAGACCGATTGCGAGTCGGTCACTTGCACGCGGGTGCTGTAGATGTCGTTCCACTTGGCCGACCAGGTGAGGCCGGCGGTGCGCAGCGTGTTGTCCGAGACGTCGTTCCTGAACCGGACCGGCGGCCGGGTCCTGAAGCTGACCGAGGCGTCGTAGCCGGCCTCGACGTTGCTTTGGAGCAAGGTGGCTTCGATGCGCTGGTCGGGCGTGATCTGGAAGCCCAGCTTCAGGTTGCCGGAAGTGCTGCGGTAGCCGTCGCGGTCGGGGCTGGTGAAGCCGTCCTTCGAGGGCGTGCGCTTGTCGGCGGGCTGCACATTGAAGCCCTTGCTCTCTTCGTGCGCGACACCGAACGAATAGTCGAACAGGCCCGACTTGCCGCTCACGCCGCCTTCGATCTTGCGCAGGCCATGGCTGCCGAAGCCGATGCCCGCGTAGGGCGACACGCCCTCTTCGCCGCGCTTGGTAAAGAGCTGGATCACGCCGCCGATGGCGTCGGAGCCATACACCGCGGCGGCCGGACCGCGCAGCACCTCGATGCGGTCGATCTGCGCGAGCGGAATGCCTTCCCAGCCGGCGCCGCCGGTCGATTGCGAGTCGATGCGCACGCCGTCGAGGTAGACGGCCGTGAAGCGCGTCTCGGCCCCGCGGATGTACAGGCTGGTGTTGTTGCCCACGCCGCCGTTGCGCGTGATCTCGATGCCGGGCTGGCGCGCCAGCACATCGGCCACACCGGTCGCGCCGCTGCGCTCGATGGTTTGGCGATCGATGATCGACACGTCGCCCACCAGGTCCGACAGCGGCTGCGGCGTGCGGTTGGCCGTGACCACCGTTTCGGCCAGCGTGGGCGCGGCTTTTTGTTCCTGCGCATGCGCCAGGGTCGGCAGTTGGATCAGTGCGAAGCCGCCGAAGGCCGAGGCCAGCGCGAGCGGCAGGCAGGCAAGGCCGCGATGGCGGATGGGCGCAGGCGCGCGACCGCGAGCAGCGCGGGAAAAAGAAACGCAGGAAATCATGAGTGAGCCGAACGAACGTCAATGCCCCTGGCCGGCCTCCCCGCCGGCGCCCTGGGCGCAATGACCGCCGCTGGCATGAACCGGTTCTTGTTCGTTCATGCATGCGGCAGCCGCCTTGTTGGCCGGTATCCGGGCTGGCAGAACAGCCCCTGCCGCCTTCCCAGGCGCCTGTTTCAGGGCGCCCAGTGGCTGGATGGAAAGGGGTGGCGCCTTGCGGCGTCGTCTGCTTGACCGTTGCGGGGGCAGCGCAGGCGGCTTCGGCCTTGGTCCGATGTCCGGCTTGCGGACCTCTCGGGGCGTTCACTCCTGCTTCCCGTTGAACTGCGCCGTGCGAACCACGGCGCGAGCACCAACGGGCGGGATTTTAGGCCCTGCGGCGGCGGCGCTAAGTCGAAAGTTGTGGCTGCTGCGCCACTCGTACCGCCGGGGAGGCTACTTCGATTTGGCCGGGCGGACCGCCGTCACCTCGATCTCGACCAGGTACGCCGGGTTGACCAGCGCCGCCACCTGCATCGTCGAGCGCACCGGCAGTCTGGGCTGCGCCGTGGTGCCGAAGAACTGGGTGTAGCCCTCCATGAAGCCGGCGAAGTCCATCTTGTTGTCCTTGGCCGGATCGCCCACCAGGAACACCTGCATCTTCACCACGTCGCCCATCGTGAGGCCCAGGCCCGTGAGGCTCTTCTCGATGGCCTTGAGCACGCCGATGGTCTGGCCCTTGGTGTCGCCGCCGTAGGCCGCGGCACTATTCTTGGGCGCGGCCGCGTCCTGCAGCGGCGGCACCTGGCCCGAGAGGTACACGTTGGTGAAGGACGAAGGAACCTCCACCGCGGCCGCGATCGGAAAGGTGGAGTTCGGAATGCGGTGGCGAATGACTTCGTCGGCCGCGTGCGCCGCACCGCAAGCGGCTGCGAACAGGGTGGCGACGAACGCCAGTTTCTTCGTCTGGGTGAGAAGGGTCATGGTCATGCGTGTTGTCTCTCTGCGGGGGTGGATGAATGAAGGAAGGATCTGCCGGAGGTCGCGGTGAAGTCAAGGCCGCAGCTTCTTGACGCTCTCCGCGGGAATCGCATCGGCGTACTGGTTGCCGAAATGCGTGCGCGCATAGCCGACCACGGCAGCGATTTGCTCGTCGCTCAACATCTTGCCGAAGGCGGGCATGCCTTTCTGGCCGTTGATGACCACGTAGAGCGGGTACTCCGCGCTCGCGAGCCGCGGATTCGACGCGAGCGGCGGGTAGGCGCCCGCGCCTTTCGCGCCCTGCCCCTGCGCCATGTGGCAGCCCTGGCAGGTGGCGCGGTAGATCGATTCGCCCGAACTCTCCTGGAACCGGGGGCCGACGGAGAACGTGGGCTCGGGCGATTGCGCGAAGGCGTGTCCGCTCATCGCGGCGATGGCGCCGAACGAAAGGCCGAGCAGTGCGCGCCGGAAGGTCGTGAGGTTGCTGTTGTTCATGGTGGATGTGTCCTTCACTCGTCGGTCATGCGGCGACGGCGCGGGCATGCAGCCGCTGGATGGCATCGAGCGACGAGAGCAGCGCGCCCTCCTGCCAGGCTGGAATGTAGGAAGCATGTTCGCCCGCGAGCGCGATGCGCCCGTCGACCTGGCACAGGTTCTTGTAGTGCTTCTGGCGCGTCTCGTCGGTCCACATGCCGTAGCACCCATTCGTGCCGGGCACGCGGTGCCAGCCGACAGAGATGCCGTTGTCGAACTCGCTCGCGTACTGCGGATGCAACTGCATGCCGAACTCGACCGCGCGGCGCACGCGCTCCTCGGGCGCCATCGCGGTGAATTCGTAGGAGTTCGGGCCGTCGAACACATAGGCACCGAGCACCACCGCCTTGCCCTTGGCGCCGTAGCGCGTCGAGGGGTACGAGATGCGCGAAATGGGCAGATCGGTGTAGCTGATGCCGCCGTAGATGTGCTCGTCTTCTTCCCAGAAGCGGCGCTTGAACTGCAGGCCCACTTTCACCGACGCGCCATAGGGCACGGCGTTGATCGCCTCCTGCATCGGCGCGCTGACCTGCATGTCGATCTGGCTGAGCACCGACAGCGGAATGGTGCACAGGCACCAGTCGGCCTTGGCCTGCGTGACCGCGCCGCCCTTGGCTTCATCGGTGTAGGTGACGGTGACGCCGCGGTCGTTCTGCTCGATCTTGGTGACCTTCGCGCCGTAGCGGATGAGGCTGCCGACTTCTTTCTGGAAGGCCTTGGCGATCATGTCCATGCCGCCCACGGGCTGGAAGATCGCGCTCTGGAATTCGTAGTCCTGTCCGCTTGCGATGTAACGCCAAAGGCTCGATTGCAGCAGCTCGCTCATGTCGAGCGGTTTCGATGGCTTGGCCAGCGGCATGAGGCCGCCGCCCGCATCGACTTCATAGCCGCGGCGGTCGCTGCTGATGGTGCCTTCGCGGTAGCGGAACTGCGTGTCGAGCGCGCCCCAGCGGCGCAGGCCTTCGAGCAGTTTCTCCTTGTCTTCTTTCGTCAGCGCCGCATCGAGGTTGCCCTGCTGCGTCGCCTTGCCGAGCAACTCGGCCACATAGCCCTGGTAGTCGGCCTGCACATGGCGATAGCGCTGCGGCTTGCCGCCATAGGCCTTGGTCGAATGCACGAGCGCGTTGTAGTTGACCTGAACGAAAGGCTCGAGCGCAACGCCCAGCCGCTTGCAATAGCCGAGCACCGCATGGTGATGAAAAGGTATGCGCCACGGACCCGGGTTGAAGTACTCGCCCTTTGCGAAACCGCACTGCTGCACCGCGCCACCGAGTTCGGTGAAGGTGTCGCCGCCGCGCAGCGTCCAGCAGCGGCCGCCTGCACGGTTGCTGAACTCGAGCACCTTCACCGAGTAGCCCGCGGCGCGCAACTCGAGCGCGGCGGCCATGCCGGCCAGACCTGCACCAAGAACCAGCACCGAAGCGCCCTTCTTTGCCCCATCGAGTTTCGGAGGGCCGCTGTAGTTGGACTCGGCAGCGAAACCAAGAGAGGTCATTGCCTGGTACATCGCGCCGCCGCCTGCGGTCTTGCCGATGAGCGTGAGCAGATCACGCCGACTGAATAGAGTGTTGTTCTTCGTGGTCATGAGGTGGCTATAAATGTTTGAAAGGCCGCTGCGAAGGCAGCAGAATCCATGCCAGACAAGGCACCGCGCGCCCTGCCGGCGGGCCCCATTCCCCGGGAAACTACAATCGCCAACCATGCCCGCCTCCAGCCCCATCGATCAGATCGCCGAGCGTGTGGAACGCTTGCTCGTGCGTCACGAAGAGGTACAGCGCACCAATGCGCTGCTCCAGGAACAGGTCGATGCGCTCGTGCGCGAACGCGACGGGCTCAAGTCGCGGCTCGCCGCGGCACGCACGCGCCTGGATGCACTGCTCGAGCGGCTGCCGGCTGAACCACCTCCCGAAGACTCCACCGCATGAAGCAGATAGAAGTACAGATCATGGGCCAGAGCTATTTGCTCGGCTGTCCCGACGGCGGCGAGCCGCAGTTGCGCGATGCGGTCGAACGCGTGGATGCCGCCATGTGCAAGATCCGCGATGCGGGAAAAGTCAAGGCACGCGATCGCATCGCGGTGCTGGCTTCGCTGAACCTGGCCTTCGACCTCGCAGCGCAGCAGGCGGCTGCAGTTGCGACGCCTGCCGCGGCGCCCGCGCCTACCACGGCTGAGCCCGGAGAAGTCGATGCCAAGGCCACCCAGCTCATTCAAAAGCTCGATCAGGCGCTGGCCGGCGATGGTCATTTGCTCTGAATGAACACCATGGACTCATACGGAGCGTAAAATCCGAACTGTCTGCGGTGCGCGTCGGGCTTAATATTTCCTTGTTCCAATGCTCTCCGGAGCCGGGCTTGGTACATCGCTTGACGGGCGTGATCATCTCGCGTCAGATGAACCCGAAGTCTTGCTGCCCTCGCCCACCTGAACCCTGGTTCAGGATGCGGGTTCGGCGCCCACTTGCAGACACCTTTTTCCATCGGCACGGCCCCCAGCACACACTGCTCGGGGCCGTTGCTTTGTCCGAAGACCCGCAGCGTGACCGAATTCCTCGACCCCCTCCTGATTCTTGAACTGGCCGCGCTCGGCCTGGGCACCGGCTTTCTCGCAGGCCTCCTGGGCATCGGCGGCGGCATGCTGATGGTGCCGTTCATCACGATCATCATGGGTCACCGCGGCGTGTCGTCCGACCTCGCGGTGAAGATGGCGATCGCCACCTCGATGGCCACGATCATCTTCACCTCGGTCTCCAGCGTGCGCGCGCACCACAAGCGCGGCGCGGTGCGCTGGGACATCGTCAAGCGCCTCGCGCCCGGCATCGTGATCGGCAGCCTGGCCGGGAGCCTGGGCGTGTTCGCGCTGCTCAAGGGCACGGCCCTGGCCATCTTCTTCGCGCTCTTCGTGGGCTTCTCGGCCACGCAGATGTTCCTCGACAGGAAGCCCAAGCCCACGCGCCAGATGCCGGGCACCGGCGGCCAGCTTGCGGCCGGCGGGGTGATCGGCTTCATCTCGGGCCTGGTGGGCGCGGGCGGCGGCTTCATCAGCGTGCCGTTCATGACGTGGTGCAACATCTCGATCCACAACGCGGTGGCCACCAGCGCTGCGCTGGGCTTTCCCATCGCGGTGGCCAACGTGATGGGCTATGCGATCAGCGGACAGTCGGTGCAGGGCCTGCCCGCGGGCTCCTTCGGCTACATCTGGCTGCCGGCGCTGGTGGTGATCGCCGTCTGCAGTGTGTTCACCGCGCCGCTGGGCGCCAAGGCCGCGCACACGCTGCCCGTGAAGAAGCTCAAGCGCGTGTTCGCGAGCATCCTGTACCTGCTGGCCGCCTACATGCTCTGGAAGGGCCTTCAAGGCTGAAGTAAAGGCCCCATGGTCTGGGGTGTGACCCGTTGCGATGCGCCAGGCGCAGCCGTATAACGGTTTCATGAAAATCCTCATCGCCGTCGACGGCAGCGCCTACACCCGCAAGGCGCTGGACTACCTGGTCGCCAATCGCACGATGTTCGTGGACGGACACGAACTCGTGGTTGTCAACGTGTGCACCGGCATCTCGGGCCATGTGACGCGGCACCTCACCAAGGAGATCGTGGCGGAGTACTACGCCGAGGAGAGCGCGAAGGTGCTCGATCCGGTGAAGGCGCTCCTTGCCGAGAAGGGCATCGGCAACTACACGATCGACAAGCGCCACGGGCATGCGGCCGAGGAAATTCTCAAGTCGGCCGCCGCCGCGCAAGCCGAGCTGATCGTGCTCGGCACCCACGGCCATGGCCTCTTCGGACGCGCGCTGATGGGCTCGGTGGCCACCAAGGTGATCGGCGAGACCGACATCTCTGTCCTGCTGGTCCAGTAAGGCCTACTGCACCCGCTGCTGCCGCCACTCGCGCGGCGAGCAGCCGAATCTCTCGCGGAATGCGCGGCTGAAATGCGCCGCATCGTTGAAACCGCGCCCATACGCGATCTCCCCCACCGGCTTGCCCGCAAGCCGCGGCTCCAGCAGGTCGCGGCTGCAGGCCTCGAGCCTGCGCTCCCAGATGTACTGCGAAGGCGTCAGCGGCTCGCTCTTGAAGACACGGTGGACGTGGCTCGCCGACACCCCCAGAGAAGCCGCGATGCTGCCCACCGACAGCGAGGGATCGGCCAGTTGCTCGTCGATGCATCGCTTCACGCGCGCGAGATGGTACGCCGTGAGGTTGCTCAGCGAGGGCGCACGCGCCGCCGGCAGCGTCTGCAGGCCCGCCACGAGGATGCTCTGCACGCCGTTGGCCACGGCCAGCGCCGATGCGGGCTGCAGCGTGTCGATGTCTTCGCGCAGCGTGCGGATCATGCCCAGCAGCAGATGCCCCGCGCCCTCCTTACCCGACACCGTGGTCGCCGTCAGCGCCTCGGTGTCGCGCAGCTCGCTGCGCAGGCGCTCGCCGGGCAGCTTGAGCACGATCTGCTCGAACTTGTCGTCGAAGAGCAGCTGGTAGGGCCGCGTGCTGTCGTACAGCGCGAAGTCGCCGGCCGAGAGCACCGCATCGCGCCCGTCCTGGCGCACCACGCCGCGCCCCTGCGCCTGAATGCTCACGAGGAAATAGTCGTCGCCCGAGCGCGCGATGTGCCCGCTCGTGCGCATGACCTTCTGCGCGCCTGACTTGACCACCGACACATCGAGGCTGGGCAGCGAGTGCTGGCGGATGCTGCCTTCGAAACGGCCGATGTCGTCCGGCCGCACCGGATCGCACCCGAGCTGCACGTAGACATTGCAGATCATGTCGGTCCAGTAGGCCAGGCGCTGGTCGCGCGCCACGGCATCGGTGCTGAGCAACTGGTTCATGGGGGTCCCCGGAAAGCGCGTGCAACGCTGGAACAAGAACGCCGCCAGTTCGGATCAAGGCGTTCCGCGGCGGCGAATCTACGCTTCAAGCAACCCGCATGCCACCGCGCAAACCCGCGTTGGGGGTGTGCGAAGTTGTTTCATCCACCCCACCACCATCACCTCTGGAGACTCGCCATGCCCACCACCGTCCACCCCAAGCTACGCGTCGCCGCCGTGCAGGCCGCGCCCGTGTTCCTCGACCTCGACGGCACCATCGACAAGACCATCGAGCTCATGGCCCAGGCCGCCGGCCAGGGCGTGAAGCTCATCGCCTTTCCCGAGACCTGGGTGCCCGGCTACCCGTGGTGGATCTGGCTCGATTCGCCCGCCTGGGGCATGCAGTTCGTGCAGCGCTACCACGACAACGCGCTGGTGGTCGGTTCGGCCGAGTTCGACCGCATCAAGGACGCGGCGCGCAAGCACCGCATCTGGGTGTCGCTCGGCTACAGCGAGAAGGCCGCGGGCAGCCTCTACATCGCGCAAGCGCTGATCGACGACCAGGGCAACACTGTGCAGACGCGCCGCAAGCTCAAGCCCACGCACGTGGAGCGCACCGTATTCGGCGAAGGCGACGGTTCCGACCTCGCGGTGGTCGAGACGGCCATCGGCAATGTCGGATCGCTCTCGTGCTGGGAGCACCTGCAGCCGCTCAGCAAGTACGCGATGTATGCGCAGAACGAGCAGATCCACTGCGGCGCATGGCCCAGCTTCTCGCTCTACCGCGGCGCGGCCTACGCGCTCGGGCCGGAGGTCAACAACGCCGCGAGCCAGGTCTACGCAGCCGAGGGCCAGTGCTTCGTGGTCGCACCGTGCGCCACGGTCTCGCCTGCGATGAGCGAGCTGATGTGCACCGATGCCGGCAAGCAGCAGATGCTGCGCACAGGCGGCGGCTATGCGCGCATCTACGCGCCCGACGGATCGCCGCTCGGCACGCCACTGGCCGAAGACCAGGAAGGTTTGGTGATCGCCGACATCGACCTGGGCATGATCTCGCTCGCCAAGGCGGCGGCCGATCCGAGCGGCCACTACTCGCGGCCCGATGTCACGCAGCTGCTCCTCAACAAGACGCGCCGCGAGCCTGTGGTGCTGCAGCGCTCGCCCGAGCCCGAGAGCAGCGTGCCGGAAGCGGTGGCCACGGGCACCGAGCCGCGCCTGCAGCTCGCTGCCTGACATCCGGAGCCCCACCATGGAATCCGCCATCGCCGAGCACCTGAAATGCCCCCGCACGCGGCACCGCCGCGTCGAGGACGACTACACACCGCCCTACCCCGTCTGGTCGGCCCGCGCGTCGGCCTCGGTGACGCAAGTGGTGATGGGCTATTTCGGCGTGCAGTCGCGCGGCCCCGAGATGCAGGGCCGCGCTTGCGCCGCGCTGATGAAGATCGCGCGCGATTTCGCGCTGCCCGACGGACCGGGCCATCACGACCTCACGCACTACGTCGACGCCGACGGCTTCGACAACATGGTCGCCATCGCCTACTGGGACGACGCCGCGGCCTTCGCGCGCTGGAGTGCCACGCCTGCCATCGACGCATGGTGGCGCTCCAACGAACGATTGAACGAAGGCCTCGGCTACTTCCGCGAAATCGCCTCGCCGCGCGTCGAGCACTTCGAGACCATGTTCAACACGCCCGACCGCTTCGAGGGCGTCGGCGTGGTGATGGGCGAGGTCAGCGGCGAGCTGCAGGAGCACGGCTACTGGGGTTCGATGCGCGACCGCATTCCGCTCTCGCAGACCGACGCGCTGTCGCCCTCGGGCACGCGCGCGGTCATCGCAGGCACGCCGGCATCGGGCCAGCGCGTGCGCATCGCGGGCCACGAGAACATCGCGATGATCCGCTCCGGCCAGGAGTGGACCGACACCACCGGCCAGGAACGCACGCTCTACCTGGAGGACATGGAGCCGGTGCTGCGCGAAGGCATGGATTTCCTCCGCGACCAGGGGCTGGGCATCGGCTGCTACAGCAACCGCTACATGCACCACCTGGATGCGAAGGGCGCGCCGCTGCAGAAGTCATTCGGCCTGAGCTACTGGCGCTCGCTCGCCGACATGGAGCGCTGGGCCGAATCGCACCCGACGCACGTCGCGATCTTCGGCAGCTTCATGCGCTATGTGCAGGCGCTGAACTTCCAGCTGCAGCTGCGCGTGTACCACGAGGTGTCGGTGCTGAAGGCCGACGAGCAGAGCTACGAGTACAGCAACTGCCACGCACGCAGCGGGCTGATGAACGGGCTCACCGCCACTTGAGAAAGAGGCCCCGGCGGGGATTGCTTTAGGATGCGCGGCCCTATTCCAATCAAGGCCGCAAGGCAAGGACCCCGACCATGTGGAGCGATCTCGAAAACCTCGTCGAAGCCTCGATGCAGGAATGGAAAGTACCCGGCCTCGCGCTGGCGGTGATTCAGGGCGGCGAGGTAGTGCTGCAGAAGGGCTACGGCGTGCGCGACACCGACACCGGCCTGCCCGTGACCACCGACACGCAGTTCCTGCTGTGCTCGATCACCAAGTCATTCACCGCCGCGGGCCTCGGCCTGCTCGTCGACGAACGCAAGCTCGACTGGGACAGGCCGGTGCGCGAGCTGCTCCCCGAGTTCCGCCTGCACGACCCCGTGGCGACCGAGCGGCTCACGGTTCGCGACCTCTTGTGCCACCACAGCGGACTGCCGCGCCACGACTGGATCCACATGCCCGGCGACCTGAGCAACGCGCAGATGCTCGCGGCGCTCCGGCACCTCGCGCCGAACAAGGACCTGCGCGACACCTTCCAGTACTCGAACCTCGGCTACCTCGTCGCGGGAATGATCACCGAGCGCATCAGCGGCCAGCGCTACGAGGACTTCACCACCGAGCGCCTGATGAAGCCGCTGGGCTTCAGCCACTTCGGCTTTTCCATCGAGGCGCTCGGCGCCGCCGAAGACGGCGCCCGCCCGCATGCGATCGACGGCGACGAGCTTCATCGATCGCCACTGTCGCCCATCCGCGCCACGCCTGCCGGCGGCATCAACGCCTCGGTGGCCGACCTGGCGAAGTGGGCGCGCTTCCTGCTCGACGGCAAGGCGGACGGCCGCCAGTTGCTCTCGCCGCAGGCGCTGCGCGAAATGACGACGCCGCGCGTGCACATGGGCCGCTCCGAATACGCCGAGATCGGCGACTCGCATTACGGCCTGGGCCTCTTCTGCGAGCAATACCGCGGCGAACGCACCGTGGCGCATTCGGGCTCGTGGACGGGCTGGAGCACGCTCATGACGCTGCTGCCCGAGCGTCGCGCCGGGGTCGTGGTGCTGACCAACCGCACGCCGGGCGGCGCCACGCCCATCCTCACCTTCGCGACGCTCGACCGCCTCTGCGGCCGCGAACCCATCGACTGGTTCGGCAGGTTCGCACCGAAGCGCCAGCAGGCCGTGGCACAGCAGAGGCTCGACAAGAAGGTGGCCGCGGAAGTTCGCCACAGCGAAACCCAGCCGAGCCACCCGCTCGAAGACTATGCCGGCGAGTACGAGCACCCGGCCTACGGACTCATCCGCATCGAGCAACGAGGGGATGGGCTGGCGTGGCACTGGCGCGGCGTGGAGGACCTGCTCCAGCACCGCCACTACGACGTCTTCATCACGCCCGACCGGCCGACGATCATGCATCCGAGCGATCGCACCCTCACTTTCCGCTACGACCGGCAGGGCCGCATCGATCGCATCGAAGTGCCCCTCGAGCAGATGGTGGACGACATCGTGTTCCGCCGCGTCGCGGCCGGCGAAGTGCTCGACCCCGCATTCCGTCGGCTGTGCGCCGGCGACTACCTGCACGCAGGCCGCGTGATCGAGATCCGGCTCGATGCGGGGGATCAGCTCAACATGACGATCCCGGGCCAGCCGACCTACCGGCTGCTGCCGGCCGGCGGGCGGCGCTTCAACGTCGAGACGCTCGAAGGCTTCAGCGTGGAGTTCCGCCGGCCTTCACCGCAGGTGGTGGATGCGCTGGTCTTTCACGAGCCGCGCATCACCGCGCTCGCACCGAGGATCGCGAAGACCTAGGCAAACAGCTCCTTGTGCTCGGCGCGCAGCAGCGCCTTCTGCACTTTGCCCATCGTGTTGCGCGGCAGCTCCGGCACGACGAAGCAGCGCTTGGGAATCTTGAAGTTCGCAAGCTTCGACTTGAGCTCCGCCACGATCACATCGGCATCGATCACCGAGCCCGCCTTGGCGATCACGATGGCCACGCCCACCTCGCCGAAGTCGGGGTGCGGCACGCCGATGACCGCGCTCTCGGCCACACCCGTCATCTCGTTGATGTAGCCCTCGATCTCGGCAGGGTAGACGTTGTAGCCGCCGCTGATGATCAGGTCCTTGCTGCGCCCGACGATGGTGATGTAGCCGCGCCCATCGATCTTGCCGACGTCGCCGGTCTTGAAGAAGCCGTCGGCGGTGAACTCTTCCTTGGTCTTCTCGGGCATGCGCCAGTAGCCGGCAAACACGTTGGGGCCGGCTACCTCGATGCCACCGATCTCGTCGGTGATGCAGTCGTTGCCGTTCTCGTCGCGCACGCGCAATTGCACGCCCGGCAAGGCGAAGCCGACCGTGCCGCCGCGACGCTCGCCTTGCTCAGGCTTGTAGGGGTTGGAGGTGAGCATCACCGTCTCGCTCATGCCGTAGCGCTCGAGGATGGTGTGCCCGGTGCGCTCCTTCCACTCGTCGAAGGTCTCGATCAACAGGGGCGCCGAACCCGCGACGAAGAGGCGCATGTTGCGCACCGCCTCGCGCGTGAGGCCCGCCTCGGCCAGGAGCCGCACGTAGAGCGTGGGCACGCCCATGAACACGGTGGCCTCGGGCAGCTTGGCGACGATGCGCTTGGGGTCGAACTTCGAGAACCACAGCATCTTGCTGCCGTTGAGCAGCGCGCCGTGCAGCGCGACGAAGAGGCCGTGCACATGGAAGATGGGCAGCGTATGGATGAGCACGTCGCCCGGCGTCCAGCCCCAGTAGTCCTTGAGCACCTCGGCGTTCGACAGCAGGTTGCCGTGCGTGAGCATCGCGCCCTTGCTGCGGCCGGTGGTGCCGCTGGTGTAGAGGATCGCGGCGAGGTCGTCCGGCGACTTCTTCGTGGGCGTGTGCTTGTCGCTGCACTGCGCGGCCACTTCGAGCAGCGTGCCGGTGCGGTCGTCGTCCAGCGTGAACACGTGCCGCGTGCCCGCCGCATTGGCAATGGGGCCGACCCACGACGCGTTGCGGCTGGTGCATACCACCACTGCCGGCTCGGCGTTGCCGATGAAGTATTCGATCTCGGCGCTCTGGTACGCGGTGTTGAGCGGCAGGAACACATAGCCCGCGCGCAGCGTGGCGAGATACAGCAGCATCGCTTCGACCGATTTCTCGACCTGCACCGCGATGCGCGCACCCTTCTCGAGCTTCAGCGCATCGAGCAGGTTGGCGATCATCGCGCTCGCGCGTTCGAGGTCGCGCCATGAGTAGAAAAGGCCGTTGTCGGTCTCGACCGCGATGCCGTCGAGGTCGGCGGGAAAGGCCGCGCGCAAGGCGGCGAACAGGTTGGTGTTGGTTGGCTTCTTCATCGCTTCGTCTTTGAACCGGTACTTCAGAAATTCGGTGTGCGCTTGGCAAGGAAGGCGGCGATGCCTTCGCGGTGCTCGGCGGAATCGGCGTAGTCGTAGGCCGTGGCGAGCAGGCTCTGCGTAGATTGAGCGCCGGCCTTCAGCATGGCGAAGGTGCGCTTGTGCAGGCGCGCGGCCTGCGGCGCGAGCGCGGCGATGCGGTCGGCGTGCACCTGCACTGCGGTCGCGATCTCGTTGTCGGGCAGCACCTGCAGCAGGAAGCCGGCGTCGTACAGGCGCTGGGCGCCGTGCACGCCGGCGGCCAGCAGCATGTCGCGCGCAAGCACGTCGCCGATGGCGCCGTGCACCAGGGCCGCTTCGCGCGGCGCCATGGGAAAGCCCAGCTTGGCGATCGGCGCACCGAACTTCGCGGAGGTGCCTGCAATGCGGATGTCGCAGCAGCTCGCGATCTCGATGCCGGCGCCCATGCAGGCGCCCTCGATCTGCGCGACCAGCGGCACCGGGCAGTCGAGCAAGGCCTGCAACGCGGCCCACACTTCGTTCTCGTGAAATTCACGCAGGCTCGCCTCTTCGAAGCGGAACGACGGGTATTCGGAGATGTCGCCGCCCGCGCAGAAGGCCCCGCCCTCCCCGCGGACCACGATGCAGCGAAGGCCTGCATCGTCCAGGCCCGCGAACACGGCGCGCAGCGCGCGCCACATCGCGCGCGTCATCGCATTGAGGCGGCCCGCGTTCGACAGCGTGACGACCGCCACCGCGCCTTCACGGCGCAGCGATACAGTGCCCGCAGCCGTCATTCGAGCTTGGTGCCCGACGCCTTCACGACCGTGGCCCAGCGCTTGATTTCCGAACTCACGAAGCCGCCATAAGCGGCCATGGTGAGGGTCGGGATCTCGGAACCGTTCTGCGCCCAGATGGTCTTAAGCTCGTCGGTGGCGAGTGCTTTCTTCATGTCGTCGACCGCGCGCGCCTGCGCATCGGCCGGCGTGTTCTTGGGCGCCCAGAGGCCGTACCAAGTGGTCACGGTGTAGTCGGGCAACCCCACTTCGGCGGCGCACGGCACGTCGGGGAACGCCGGGTTGCGCTTGCTGCCCGCGACCATCAGCGCCTTGATGCGGCCGCTCTTGATGTGCTGGGCCGAGGAACCCAGGCCGTCGAACATCAGGTCGACGTTGCCCGAGATCAGGTCCGACAGCGCCGGGCCCGCGCCGCGGTACGGGATGTGGGTGATGAAGGTGCCGGTCTGGATCTTGAAGAGCTCGCCCGCCAGGTGGTGCGAAGTGCCCGAGCCGGCCGAGCCGTAGTTGAACTTGCCCGGGCTGCGCTTCACCAGCGCGATGAATTCCTGGATGGTATTGGCCTGCACGCGCTTGGGGTTGATGACCACCACCTGCGGTACGTTGGCCAGGAGCATCAGCGGCACGAAGTCCTTCTCGATGTCGTAGTCGAGCTTGGGATAGACCGAAGGCGCAATGGCGTGGTGCACCGCCCCCATGAAGAGCGTGTAGCCGTCGGCCGGCGCCTTGGCCGCGATGCCCGCGCCCAGCGTGCCGCCGGCGCCACCGCGGTTGTCGATCACCAGCGTCTGGCCCGCCACCTTGGTGAACTGGCCCGAGAGCGGACGCGCAAAGGCATCGGTGCCGCCGCCGGCCGGAAACGGCACGATCATCGTCACCGGCTTGGTCGGCCAGCTTTGGGCGCGCGCGGCGCCGCAAAGAACGGCCGCACCGGCGGCGGCCACGCGCAGAACGTCACGTCGCTGAAAACTCTGGTTCATTTGTCTCTTCTCCGATCGTTGTGGATTTTGCCGCCCCATGCGGCGTTAGGCGCCTTCTGCGCGCCCGCCTTGTTTTCGAACGCTCAGCCTTTTTTGAAGAACAGGCTTTCGATGTCTCCCGATACCGCGACCTTGCCATCGCCCAGCCAGGTCCGATGCTTGTCCAGGCGCTTCAGGTCATAGAGATAGTTGACCATGAGCCCGTACGACTGCTTCTGCCCCTTGGGCGACGGATCGCCGGCCCAGTTCAGCCGTTCGACCCGCGCACCGTTGCCCAGGTGAAAGCGCGCGACCGGGTCGGCCGGCGTGCCGTCGACCAGCGCGTGACCCAGGTACTCGGCAGCCGCCTGCAGCAGCCATTGGCGCAGCGGCGACTTGGCATCGAAGGTGGCGGCCGCCTCCACGGCGGCGAGCAGGCGCTCGGCCGTGGGCGGCACGGAGCCGACGAGCCGGCCGAGCTCGGACTCGCGCTTCTCGTCCAGGCGCGGCATGAGATCGGCGGCATTCTTGGCCAGCCAGGTGCGAAAGCCCGGGATCGGCGAGAGCGTGGCAAAGGTCTTCAGGCGCGGCAGTTCGTCCTGCAGCGTCTCGACCACGCGCTTGATGAGCGAGTCGCCGAAGCTCACACCGCGCAGGCCGGTCTGAGTGTTGCTGATCGAATAGAAGATCGCGGTGGTCGCCTTGGCGGGCAGCACCGGCACGGCCGCCTCGTCGAGCAGCGGCGTGATGCCGTCGCTGATGCGGTCGACCAGCGCCACTTCGACAAAGATCAGCGGCTCGTTGGGCAGGCGCGGATGGAAGAAGCCGTAGCAGCGGCGGTCGCTGTCGTCCAGCCGGTTCTTCACGTCGGACCAGCTCTTGATGTCGTGCACCGCCTCGTAGCGGATGAGTTTCTCGATCAGCGAGGCCGGCGAATCCCAGTCGATGCGGCGCAGTTCGAGGAAGGCGACGTCGAACCAGGTGGAGAAGAGTTGCTCCAGTTCCGCATCGAGCGCGAGCAGGCGCTTGTCGGCCTTCAGGCACGGCAGCAGGTCGGCACGCAGGTCGACCAGGAAGCGCATGCCCGCGGGCTCGACGGCAAAGCGTTGCAAGAGGCGCATGCGCGGCGAGACGAGCGCGCGGCGCAGCTTCAATTCGGCCTGCCCTTCGTCGGGCGTACCGACCGCGGCCTGGTGCTGGTCGCGGGCGGTCTTGAGCTTTTGCGCGTCGGCGGCGAAGTGCTCGCTCATCAGGGCCCAATAGTCGCGGCGCTCTTCGGGCGTGGCGCCGGCGTAGGCCTGCGCGATGGCATGGGCCCGGCGGCCGCCCTCGACCTCGCTCACGCGCGGATCGATCACGGCCTGGAGGTCGGCCAGCACGCGGCGCAGCGCGCGCGGCGACAAGGCCTCGTCGGCCTTGCGCAGCGTGACCTGCAGGCGCTCGGCGGTCGTGCGCTCGCTGGGCTTGAGCGCGCTCTTGGTCACGCTCTTTGCCGTGCTTTCGGGCGCCACGGGCACCTTGGACTTTTCGCCAGAACGCAGCCGCGCCTGGAACCATTCGGTCGCACTCATCGCTGGACTCCCCTGTCAAAGTTTGCGGGCGCGCCGCGGCAAATGGTCACGGCATCACCCTGGATTTCTGTTGTCGCGCCACCTCGCGCAGCGCTTCGCGTTGCCGCGTCAAGTGCGTGCGCATGGCGGCATCGGCACCTTCGCTGTCGCGCGCCTTGAGCGCCGCGAACACGGCCAGGTGCTCCGACAGGCTCTGGTCGAGCCGGCCCGGCGCGTGCAGCTGCTGCAGGCGCGCGAGCTTCAAGATCTTGCGCAGGTCGCCGATCACCTGCGCGAGCCACCGGTTGTCCGCGAGCTTGATGATCGCCTCGTGAATGATGTGGTTGGTGGCGTAGTAGTCGTTGATGCGGCGCGCCTTGGCATGGCGCTCCAGGCGTTCGTGCAGCCCGTCGAGCTCGTGCAGCTCGGCATCGCTCGCGTTGCGGGCGGCCTCGTAGGCGCAGCGGCCTTCGAGCAGCGCGATCACCGGGAAGATCTCGTCGAGGTCGCGCTCGGTCACTTCGTTGACGAAGCAGCCGCGCCGCGGTTCATGCCGAAGCAGGCCTTCGGCGGTGAGCACCTTGAGCGCCTCGCGCAGCGGCGTGCGGGAGATGGAAAGCCGCTCGCACAGCGCCGCCTCGTCCAGGAAACTGCCCGGCGCCAGCGTGCCCTCGAAGATCTGCTCGCGCAGCGTCGCGGCGACTTCGTCGTGCAGGGAGTTGGGGACCAGGCGCATGGCGTTTGGGGCTTTCGACCTCGGGTGGCTCGGCGTAATTTCCTGTAATTACGCGTAATTGTGAGTGCGCAAACAATGTGGCGCAAGTGTCACGGGCACCCCGCGCGGCCCGTGATTACCCTGAGATCGCCCGCTTCAGGCGCGTGCGGCGACCGTCTTCGCGCGGCCGAACCAGAACCACAGTGCGATGCCGGCGATCACCATCGGCACGCTGAGCCACTGCCCCTGGCTCAGGCTCAAGGCCCTGAGGCCCAGGAAGTCGTCGGGCTCGCGGAAGTACTCGGCAAAGAAGCGCAGCGCGCCGTAGCCGATCAGGAACACCGACGCCACCTGCCCCTGCTTGCGCTCCTTGCGCGCATAGAGCCACATGATCACGAACAACAACAGGCCTTCGAGCAGGAACTGGTAGATCTGCGAAGGATGGCGCGGCAGCATCGAGCCGCTTTGCGGAAACACCATGCCCCAGGAGAGATCGGGGCTGCTGAAACGGCCCCAGAGTTCCCCGTTGATGAAGTTGCCCACGCGGCCCGCGGCCAGGCCCGTCGGCACGCAGGGCGCGACGAAGTCCATCACCTGCCAGAACGGCCGCGCGCGCGAATGAGCAAACCAGACCATCGCGCCGATCACACCCAGCATGCCGCCGTGGAAGCTCATGCCGCCCTGCCACACGTAGAGGATCTCGAGCGGATGGGTGAGATAGAACTCGGGCTTGTAGAACAGGCAATAGCCCAGGCGCCCACCGACGATCACGCCCATCACGCCGAGAAAAAGAATGTCCTCGATGTCCTTCCGCTGCCAGGCGCCCTGCCCGACCAACGACCGATACGGTTCGTGGCGCAGCCGGCGAGTGCCGAGAAAGTAGAACAGCGCGAAGGCCGCCAGGTAGGTCAGGCCGTACCAGTGAATGGCGACAGGCCCCAACTGCAAGGCGATGGGATTGATCTGCGGATACATGAGCATCCGTCGATTGTGCCGCGCGCGAATGACGCGGCCGGCACGGGGACATTCAGGGCAATGTCAGCGCCCGAACTTCCACCACAGGAGCCCTGCCACCAGAGCCGGCACCGCGAAGATCAACAGGAAGATCGGCAGCTCCTCGGCCACCGAATACCCCGCCTTGATCACGCCCACCGCCATGTTGATGCCGGCGCCGATGAACCACGCCGGAATGAACCACTTGGCAGCGGTGGCCAGCGCCATCGAGGAGCCATCGCCGATGAAGCGGCTGGTCAAGAGAAACACCGCCAGCAGCACGAAGCCGCCGCCCATCACCATCACTGTGTGCATATGCGTTTTCCTCCGGAAGCCATCTTGCCGGATCAGCGGGTGGTGTAGCCGCCGTTGGCAAAAATCGTCTGGCCGGTGATCCACCAGCCTTCGGTGACCAGGAATCGCACGATGGGCGCGATGTCCTCGATGTCGGTCAGGCCCTTCTTGGAGAACTTGCTGAGCGCCGCGGCGCTGCTGTGGTACTCGACGGCTTCCTTGCTCTCCTGGCCGTAGAAGAACGGTGTGTCCATCGGGCCGGGGCCGATGCCGTTGACCGAGATGCCGCGGTCGCCGAACTCCTTGGAGGCTGCGCGGGTGTAGTGCTCCACGGCGGCCTTGGAGCCCGGGTAAATCGAATAGAACGGCGTGTAGGCCGCGAGCAGCGAGCTCACGATCGTCACGATGCTGCCGCCATCGGCCATCGTGCGGCCGGCCTGCTGGATGAAGAAGAAGGCGGCCTTGGCGTTGGCGTCGAAGCTCTTGTCGTAGTCGGCCTCGGTCACATCGAGGATCGGCTTCTTGATGACCACGCCCGCGGTGTTGATGGCGATGTCGACCTGGCCGAAGTGCTTGACGGCCTGGTCGAACAGCTTGACGTTGTTCTCCACCACCGAGAGATCGCCCTGCACCAGCAGCGTGTCGGCGCCCTTGGCCTTGAGCGCGGCGGCGGTTTTTTCGGCGTCGCCGCGCGAGGCATCGCTGTTGTAGTGGATGGCGATCCCACGGGCGCCGCCATCGACCAGCTGGTGGCCGATGAGTGCGCCGAGATTCTTGCCGCCACCGGCGATGACGGCGACCTTGTTCTTGAGGGTGCGTGCAGACATGGAATGAACTCCTGTTGAAAGCGTGGATGTGTGACGGGAAGCTGCAGTCTATTGATTGCAAGCACCCAGATAAAGCGACCGATCGCAGCTAGACTGTTCAAAAAATCACGAACAATCGAGGTAGCACCTCCATGGACCGCATCGACCTCCTCAAGGTCTTCCTGAGCGTTGCCGAGACCGGCAGCTTCACCCGCGCAGCCGACCGCCTCGCGCTACCGCGCGCCGCCATTTCCACGGCGGTGCAGCAACTCGAAGCGCGACTGGGTTCGCGCCTCCTGCACCGGACCACGCGGCGCGTGAGCCTCACGCCCGACGGCGAAGCGCTGCTGGAGCGTGCCCGCGCGCTCGTCACCGACATGGAAGACATCGAGCAGCAGTTCCTGCCGGCGCACAGCAACGTGAGCGGACGGCTCAAGGTCGATGTGCCGAGCCGCATCGCGCGGCTGCTCATCGCGCCGGCGCTGCCGGATTTCTTCATGCGCTTTCCCGCCATCGAACTGGAGCTGGGTTCGAGCGATCGTGCGGTAGATCTGGTGCTCGAAGGTGTCGACTGCGCCCTGCGCGTCGGGCCGCTGGCCAGCAGCAGCCTGGTGGCGCGGCCGCTCGGGCACTTCACGCTGATCAACTGTGCAAGCCCCGCCTACCTTGCGCGTCACGGCACGCCGCAAACGCCGGCCGATCTGCCCGAGCACATCGCGGTCAACTACGCCTCGCCGACCAGCGGCCGCGCGGCGCCATGGGAGTGGCAGCGCGACGGCGAGACCACGACGCTGCGCATGCGCAGTCAAGTGGCCGCGAACAATGCCGAAACCTACATCGCCTGCGCGCTGGCGGGGCTGGGGCTGATCCAGATCCCGGCCTACGACGTGCGCGGGCACCTCGCGGCCGGCGAGCTGGTCGAGGTACTGCCCGAGGCGCGCGCCGAGCCGCTGCCGGTGCAACTGGTGTACCCGCACCGGCGCAACCTTTCGCGGCGAATGCAGGCCTTCGCGGGATGGCTCGAAACGCTGCTCGCCGATTCACTCGACAAGCCCGTCAACGCTCGCTCTTCGCCCGGCCGTAAGGCACGGTCTTGAGCAGGTGGAATTCGCCGTTGCGCAGCTCGTGGAACTCGACGACGTCCCTGCCGTTTTCGCGGTCCATGGTGCCCGCCTGGATCAGGAGCCGGCTCGACAGCCTGTAGATGAGTTCCTGGCCGTCTTCCTTCTCGAATTCGGGCTTCAGCGGATAGACGCTCATGACCGCGCCGGGCATCGGGATGGCGCGCCCGGTCGACGCGTCGATCACCGCACCCACGTTGCATCCGCCGGTGCCGCAGCCCCAGCGCGTCACGATGTAGCGGCCGGCGAAGTCCGGCTTGCCGTTGGCGATGGCTTCCCGCAACCGCGTGCGGTAGGAGCGGGAGAACTCGTCGTCCATCACCAGCGGGTGATTGCGCCCGGTGTACGGCGCCTCGGCCGGGTAGTCCTTGAACTGGGGCGTGGCAGGCGGCGTTTGCGCGCTCACGGCAGCGGCATGCAGCAGGGTGGCCGCCAGAACGGCCCAAAACATCCTCTTCACGCGATTCCTCCTTCTTTCTGCCTGGCGCCGCGCTCCCGCACGAACGCCACGAAACGCGCGAGCGCCGGGTTGTTCGCGCCCTCGGGCCACACCAGGCTGGTCTCGCACACCGGGAGCGCCGGCGCGGTACGACGCCGGCCAGCCGGTGCAAATTCTGTGGCACGCCGGTACACGACGCCCGCGCGCCGGAACTGCGTGACGCTCTCCGGCACCCAGGCCACGCCGATGTCGCCGGAAACCAGGTTGACGATGGTCTGCATCTGGATGGCCTCCTGCGCAAGCTCCGGCACGCGACCCGCCGCGTGATAGAGCCCGAAGATCGCGTCGTGCAGCGAAGGCACGATGCGGCGCGGAAAGATCACCAGCGGCTCGGTCAGCACGTCGGCCAGCAGCAGCGCCTGCGTGCGGGCCAGCGCATGCCGGGACGGCAGCGCGAGCACCAGCGGCTCCTCGGACACGGCCAGGCGCGTGAGTCCCGGTGGCGCAGCGCCGGGCGAATGCAGCATCAGCCCGGCATCGATCTCGCCGCGCGCGAAGGCTTCGAGTTGCACGTCGCCGGTGGCTTCGACCAACTCGAGCGCCACCTCGGGACACAGCACGCGGAACTCGCGCACCCAGGCCGGCAACTGCTCGAAACCGACCGTCGAGACGAAGGCGATGCGCACCCGCCCCACCTGCCCCGCCGCCGCGGCGCGCGCCCGCGCCGGCAGCGCCTGGGCACGTGCCAGCAGCTCGCGCACGTCGGGCAGCAGCGCCTCGCCGGCGGGGGTGAGCGCCACGCGCCTTCGGGTGCGGTCGAACAGCACGACACCCAGTGTTTTTTCGAGCTGGGCGATGGCCTGCGTCACAGGCGGCTGCGTCATGTGCAGCCGAAGGGCGGCGCGGCCGAAGTGCAGTTCCTCGGCCACGGCGACGAACTGGCGCCAGGCACGCAGGTCGATCAGGGCTTCATTCATATGCCGAGCATATCAATGCTGGTACAAAATCGGATTGGAACGAATCAATCAGAAGTCCGATACTTGGCTCCCCCGATCTCCCCACGATAGAAGAGACACCATGGACACCAAGCCGATCCAGATCAACCGCCGCAGCGCCAACATCGTCGAAGGCAAGAGCCGCGCCCCCAACCGCTCGATGTTCTACGCCATGGGCTACGAAGAGAGCGACTTCAAGAAGCCGATGGTCGGCGTGGCCAACGGCCACAGCACCATCACCCCCTGCAACTCGGGCCTGCAGAAGCTGGCCGACGCGGCCATCGCGGGCATCGAGGAAGCCGGCGGCAACGCGCAGGTGTTCGGCACCCCCACCATCTCCGACGGCATGGCGATGGGCACCGAAGGCATGAAGTACTCGCTGGTGAGCCGCGAAGTCATCTCCGACTGCATCGAGACCTGCGTGGGCGGCCAGTGGATGGACGGCGTGCTGGTGGTCGGCGGCTGCGACAAGAACATGCCCGGCGGCCTCATGGGCATGCTGCGCGCCAACGTGCCGGCCATCTACGTCTACGGCGGCACGATCCTGCCGGGCCGCTACAAGGGACAAGACCTGAACATCGTGAGCGTGTTCGAAGCCGTCGGCCAGAACGCCGCGGGCAACATGAGCGACGAAGACCTGCACGAGATCGAGAAGCGCGCCATTCCCGGCACCGGCTCCTGCGGCGGCATGTACACGGCCAACACCATGTCCAGCGCGTTCGAGGCGCTGGGCATCTCGCTGCCCTACTCGTCCACCATGGCGAACCCGCACGACGAAAAAGCCAACTCGGCCAAGGAATCGGCCAAGGTGCTGATCGAGGCGATCAAGAAGGACCTGAAGCCGCGCGACATCGTGACCAAGAAGGCCATCGAGAACGCCGTGGCCGTGATCATGGCCACTGGCGGCTCGACCAATGCGGTGCTGCACTTCCTGGCGATTGCGCACACGGCCGGCGTCGAATGGTCGATCGACGACTTCGAGCGCATCCGCAAGAAGGTGCCCGTGATCTGCGACCTGAAGCCCTCGGGCAAGTACCTGGCGGTCGACCTGCACCAGGCCGGCGGCATTCCGCAAGTGATGAAGGTGCTGCTGAACGCGGGCCTCCTGCATGGCGACTGCATCACCATCAGCGGCCAGACGATCGCCGAAGTGCTCAAGGACGTGCCCGACGTGCCGCGCGCCGACCAGGACGTGATCCGCCCGATCGACAAGCCGATGTACGACGAAGGCCACCTGGCCATCCTGAAGGGCAACCTGTCGCCCGAAGGCGCGGTCGCCAAGATCACGGGCCTGAAGAACCCGGTCATCACCGGCCCGGCGCGCGTGTTCGACGACGAGCAGTCGGCGCTCAAGGCGATCCTGGACGGCAAGATCGTCGCCGGCGACGTGATGGTGCTGCGCTACCTCGGCCCCAAGGGCGGCCCGGGCATGCCAGAAATGCTGGCCCCCACGGGCGCGCTGATCGGCGCGGGCCTGGGCGAAAGCGTGGGCCTGATCACCGACGGCCGCTTCTCGGGCGGCACCTGGGGCATGGTGGTCGGCCACGTGGCGCCCGAAGCGGCGGCCGGCGGCACGATTGCGTTCGTGAACGAAGGCGACTCGATCACCATCGACGCGCACAAGCTGGTGCTCGAACTCAACGTGCCCGAAGCCGAACTCGCCAAGCGCCGCGAAGGCTGGAAGGCCCCGGCCCCACGCTACACGCGCGGCGTGCAGGCCAAGTTCGCGTTCAACGCATCGAGCGCGAGCTCGGGCGCGGTGCTCGACAAGTTCTGATCGATCACATCATCATCCAGGCACCGTAGCCGAAGGCGATGAAGCCCAGGCCCACGATGCCGAGGATGCTGCGTGACTCGAACGCCATCGCCGGCGGAAAGCTCTGCACCACAAGGTGCAGCAAGGCCCCGGCGCCGATGGTCATGAACCCGGCGCCGAGCCCCTTTCCGAAGCTCTCGTCGGGGTAGAGAAAGCACACGGCAAAGCCGGCGAGGAACACCACGTTGGCCAGCACCGTGCCGCGCGTGCGCCATCGTTTTTGCGCGGGCGTGGCTTCGAGCTCCTTCTCCCATGAATCGGATCGAGGACGCCCTTCCTTGATCGCCATGCCGGTGAAGAACAGCCCGAACATCGTCGGGAACCCGCCGAAGAGGCCGAGCCCCCAGACGATGCCCCACATGTTCTGGAAATCGGCCACCAGCGCCTGCGACGGATCGGCCGGCTTGTAGCGCACGTCGACCGGATCGCCCGATTCCTTGTCAGAGAGCCCGCCGCCGAGCCCCTTGACGCGGCGCACCTGCCCATCGGATGCGGTGTATTCGACAACCGGGGCGCGAGTGGTCGTGGTGCGCCCCTTGTCGTCCTTGCTGCGCTCTTCCACGAATTCGACCAACCGACCTTCGACGAGCACCGTGTCGGCAATCGATTGGTAGCGTTGCCAGCCGACCGTCGCCGCGCCGTAGAGCCCCGCGCAACCGATCAGCAGCGCCCCGACGCCGACACCCCAGAAGAGCTTCTTGCGCCAGCCCACGAGCGCGCCGATGGCAGGCCCGACCAAAAGGGAGAGCCCGAAGACGAGCAGTGCGTGGGTGGCGGCTTCGTCATCCATGGCGCGCTTTCGTTGCTGCAGCGCGGGATGATGGTGGCCGGGAGCGGCTAGGCGCTCAGCGGCGCGGGCGCTGGCCGTTGCTGGTCGGCAGGCCCATGTTGGACTTCTGGCGGTCGATGCGCGCTTGCTTCCGGCGGTCTTCGCGCTCGATCACCTTGCGCTTGGTGTAACCCGAGGAATCGGCCCAGGCCCACCACGCGACGGCCAGTGCGAACGGCGACAGCACGATCCACCAACTCCAGCCGGCGACCATACCGACTTCGAAATACTTGAGGGCCAAGCCCAGCAAGCCCAACAGCAGAAACCACATCGCGAATCCCTCCGGGTTGTTGTCAACGCATCCGGACGCCGGTCGACGGCGCTACCTACAATCGCGTTGCATCGAATGTAACCCAGCCCTTACGAAATAAATCCCCCATGAAAAGAGTTCTGTTCGCCGCAGTCCTGGGCCTTGGCCTCGCGGCCCCCGCCTTCGCAGACCTGGCCTTGGCCACGTCGAAGAACTGCATGAGCTGCCACGCGGTCGACCGCAAGGTGCTCGGCCCGTCCTTCAAGGACGTGGCCACGAAATACAAGGACGACAAGGGCGCGGTCGACACCCTCGCCACCAAGATCGTGAAGGGTGGCTCCGGCGTGTGGGGTCCGGTGCCGATGCCGGCGAACAACCAGGTCAGCGAGGCCGATGCGAAGAAGCTGGCGGCTTGGATTCTTGCAACGCCGCGCTGAGCCAGCTCAACCCTGAGGGTTGATATCGGCCGGAACCACCACCGGCCGGCGCTCGATGCGGTCCTCGAGCTGGCCGATGTGCGCGGCCAATGTGTTGTCGGTCTGCTCGGAGCGCACCCGCACCGCCGTCTCGAGCTGGTCGATGCGCGCCACCAGGGCCGCATGCCGGTCGGCGTTGTGCGCCATGTGCTTGTTTTCCTGCGCTTCGAGGAAGTTGCGCAACTCGGTGAAGCGCGAGGCTTCGGCCTTGTCGGCCAGGTCGCGCTGGACCTGCATTTCCTTCGTGTGGCGCTTGGTGTCCAGCAGCACCGAACTGTGCAGGTACAGCACGTAGACCAGGAAGAAGGCCGCCAACACGACAGTGAGGCCCAGCATGATCAGGCCGAGCGGTCCGGACACGGTCATGAAGCCCAGCCAGATGTCGGTGGGGGCCGACAGCGTCCCCCAGTTCAACGCGGCAAGCACTGCGATCAGCAGCACGATGACGAACAGGAAAGCGGATCTCACGCCCATGGGGGGCCTCCTCTGAAAAGATCGAACACAACAACCGGCGCCGCACGCGTCGAGGCGCGCGGCAACGGGTTGGTTTTACCTCAGGCAAAGGGCCCGTCCGGCGCTGCCGGACGGAGAGACGGCCACGTCCTACAGCCGTTCTGACAACTGTTCGAGGATTGCGGGATTTTCCAGCGTCGAGGTGTCCTGCGTGATCTCTTCGCCCTTGGCGATGCTGCGCAAGAGGCGCCGCATGATCTTGCCGCTGCGCGTCTTGGGCAGGTTGTCGCCGAAGCGGATGTCCTTGGGCTTGGCGATGGGGCCGATTTCCTTGGCCACCCAGTTGCGCAATTCGTTGGCGATCTGCTTGGCTTCTTCACCGGTGGGACGTGCGCGCTTCAACACCACGAAGGCGCACACCGCCTCGCCGGTCACGTCGTCGGGACGCCCCACCACGGCGGCTTCGGCCACGAGGTCGGTCTTGGACACCAGCGCCGATTCGATTTCCATCGTGCCCAGCCGGTGGCCCGACACGTTCAGCACGTCGTCGATGCGGCCGGTGATGCGGAAGTAGCCGCGGTCTTCGCTGCGCACCGCCCCGTCGCCGGCCAGGTAGATCGTGCCGCCCATTTCCTCGGGGAAATAGCTCTTCTTGAAGCGCTCGGGGTCGTTCCAGATTGTGCGGATCATCGAAGGCCACGGCCGCTTGATCACCAGCATGCCGCCCGCGCCATTGGGCAGGTCCTTGCCCGTCTCGTCGACGATCGCGGCCATGATGCCAGGCAGCGGCAGCGTGCAAGAGCCCGGCACCAGCGGCGTGGCGCCCGGGAGCGGCGTGATGACGTGGCCGCCGGTCTCGGTCTGCCAGAAGGTATCGACGATCGGACACCTTTCGTGGCCGATATTGCGGTGGTACCACATCCACGCCTCCGGATTGATCGGCTCGCCGACCGAGCCGAGGATGCGCAGGCTCGAGAGATCCCAGTTCTTCGGATGCACCTTCTCGTCGCCCTCGGCCGCCTTGATGAGCGAGCGGATGGCGGTGGGCGCCGTGTAGAACACGCTGACTTTGTGCTTCTCGATCATCTGCCAGAAGCGGCCCGCATGCGGGAAGGTCGGGATGCCCTCGAACACCACCTGCGTGGCGCCGGCGGCGAGCGGCCCGTAGGCAACGTAGGTGTGGCCGGTGATCCAGCCGATGTCGGCCGTGCACCAGAACACGTCTTCGGGCTTGATGTCGAAGGTCCAGTCCATCGTGAGCTTGGCCCACAGCAGGTAGCCGCCGGTGGCGTGCTGCACGCCCTTGGGCTTGCCGGTGGAGCCCGACGTGTAGAGGATGAAGAGCGGGTGCTCGGCGTTCACCGGCACGGGCGGGCAGTCGGTGCTCTGGCCCTTGAGCGCTTCGGTGAAGGTCTTGTCGCGGCCTTCGACGCGGGCCCACGCGGTGGGCGTGCGTTCATAGACGAACACGGTCTTGATCGACTCGCAGCCGCCCAGCGCGATGCCGTCGTCCACGATGGCCTTGAGCGGCAGTTCCTTGCCGCCGCGCAGCTGGTAGTTGGCGGTGATGACGGCCACGGCGCCGGCATCGATGATCCGCTCCTGCAGCGCCTTGGCCGAGAAGCCGCCGAACACCACGCTGTGGGTGGCGCCGATGCGCGCGCAGGCCTGCATCGCGATCACGCCTTCGACCGTCATCGGCATGTAGATGACGACGCGGTCGCCCTTCTGGATGCCCGCGGCCTTGAGCGCGTTGGCGAACTGGCTCACGCGGCCGAGCAGCTCCTTGTAGGTGACGTTGGTGACGGTGCCGTCGTCGGCTTCGAAGACGATGGCCGTCTTGTTCTCTACCGGGGTGCCGATGTGCTTGTCCAGGCAATTGGCGCTGGCATTGAGTTCGCCGTCGCCGAACCACTCGTAGAACGGGGCCTTGGACTCGTCGAGCGTGCGGGTGAAGGGCTTGGTCCACTGCAGGTTGCCCTTGGCCAGGCGGGTCCAGAACCCCTCGAAGTCGTCTTCGGCTTCCTTGCAGAGGGCGTCGTAGGCGGCCATGCCGGAAATTCGGGCGCCTTCGGTGGCGCGGGCGTCGGGCGGGAACACGCGGTTCTCGACCAAGACGGATTCAATGTTTTTCGATGCGCTGCTCATTCTCTTTGTCTCCTGGGTGGATGCGGCCGTAATGTCGGCGGGCGCACTTACGGGTCACTGACGCGTCCGATGTTAGTTCGCAGGGTTATCACGAGTGCGTCACTGGGGCCCCCCTAGAATCGCCGGTCTTCCACGACCACCCACCCGATGTCCGCTCCCGACCCCTTCGACCCCCTGAACCCGCCCACTCCCCGGAGCTATCCGATGGGACCGTTGCCCCGGCTGATCTTTGCGAGCCGCTGGTTGCAACTGCCCCTGTACCTGGGCTTGATCGTGGCGCAGGCGGTGTACGTGGTGCACTTCCTGGTCGAGCTGCTGCACCTGGTCGAAGCCGCATTCGGCAGCCAGACCGCGCTGCAGGCCCTGATCACCAGCATCGGCTACAAGACCACCGCGCCGGTCGGCACGCTCAACGAAACGGTGATCATGCTGGTGGTGCTGGCGCTGATCGACGTGGTGATGATCTCCAACCTGCTGATCATGGTGATCGTGGGCGGCTACGAGACCTTCGTGAGCCGCATGAACCTCGAAGGCCACCGCGACCAGCCCGAGTGGCTCAGCCATGTGAATGCCTCGGTGCTCAAGGTGAAGCTGGCCACCGCCATCATCGGCATCAGCTCGATCCACCTGCTCAAGACCTTCATCAACGCGGACAACTACACCGACCGCGTGCTGATCGCGCAGACGGTGATCCATATCGCCTTCCTGTTCTCGGCCATGGCCATCGCCTACACCGACAAGCTGATGAACCAGGCGGCCGCCGCCGGCGCCCGCCACTGAGCGGAATCGCGCCGCCCTGCTTCAGCGGGGCGGTGGCAAGTCCCACGACGGCACTTCGGTGAAGCGTGCGGCCAGAAAGTCGAGCATCGTGCGCAGCGTGGCCGGCATGTGCTTGCGCGAGGTGTAGACCGCGTACATGCCGACGACCTGCGGCTCGCAATCGTCGAAGAGCGGCACCAGTTCGCCGGACTGCACCAGCTCCGCGGTCAGATAGGTCGGCAGCATCGCGATGCCCGCCCCCGCCCGCGCAAGGCACATCAGGCTCGCGGCATCGTTGGCCGACACGTTGCCGTTCACGGCCACGGACAACGGCTCCCCATCCGCCTTGCGGGTGAAATTCCAGAGGCTGTGGCCGAAGTACGAATGCGTGAGGCAGTTGCGCTGGGCCAGTTCGTCCACGCGCAGCGGCTTGCCGTGCTCTTTCAGGTAAGCGGGCGAGGCACAGACCACCGAGCGGCAGGTGGTGAGCCGGCGCGCGATGAGGTTGGGATCGATTTCCGCCGCCGTGCGGATCGCCAGATCGATGCGCTCGTCCACCAGGTTGACCGTCCGGTCCAGCAACACCAGGTCGACCGCCACGCCCGGGTAGAGCCGCACGTAGTCCGCGATGGCGTCGGCCAACTGCGCCTGCGCGAACGACGTGCCGGTCGTGATGCGCAACTGGCCCTGCGGCGCCTCGGCCGGATGCCGCACCGCAGCCTGCATGTCGCCCGCGAGCTCGAGCACCTGGCGGCAGCGCGGCAGCAGTTCCTCTCCGGCGGCGGTGAGGCTCAGGCGGCGCGTGGTGCGATGCAGCAGCCGCGCACCGGTCCATTGTTCGAGTTCGGCCACGTAGCGCGTGACCACCGGTCGGGACATGTCCAGTTTCTCGGCGGCGGCAGAAAGACTGCCCGAATCCACCACGTTCACGAACACCCGCATTGCGTTCAATCGATCCATTCGAACGATTTTAGGAATAAAGAAGCGCGGATTTCGAGGTATTTCTTTCGAAAGCAGAAACCTAAGATGAGGTTCATCCCATCCACTTTCTGGAGTCACTCATGAGCCACATCGCCATCATCGGCGCCACCGGACGCGCCGGCGGCCGCCTTCTCGAAGAGGCGCTGCGCCGCGGCCATACCGTCACCGCCATCGCGCGCAAGGCCAGCGAGAAGCTGTCGGGCCGCGCCAATGTGAAGGCCGTGGACGTCGACGCGCTCGACGCCCCCGCGCTCGAAAAGGCACTGGCCGGCCACGACGCCGTGTTCAGCGCCGCGCATTTCGCCACCGTGCCGCCCGCTGCCGTCATCGGCCCGGTCAAGCGCGCGGGCGTCAAGCGCCTGCTGGTGGTCGGCGGCGCCGGCAGCCTGTTCGCGGCGCCCGGCCTGAAGGTCATCGAGACGCCGAATTTCCCCGACGCCTACCGCGCTGAAGCCACGGCCGGCGGCGTGTTCCTCGATGCGCTGCGCAGCGAGAAGGAACTCGACTGGACCTTCCTCTCGCCCTCGGCCGAATTCGTCGACGGCGAGCGCACCAGCAAGTTCCGCCTTGGCAAGGACGACCTGCTCGTGAGCGCCGAAGGCCGCAGCTGGATCAGCTTCGAGGACTACGCGATCGCGTTCATCGACGAGCTCGAAAAGCCCGCCCACTCGCGCCAGCGCTACACGATCGGCTACTGATCGGCCGGCAACGAAAAAAGGACCCTCGCGGGTCCTTTTTTCATGGGGCGGCCCGACTCAACGGCCCGTCATGTTCTCCGGCACCACCCACTGGTCGAACTGCTCGGCCGTCAGGTGCCCGGAGGCAATCGCCGCTTCGCGCAGGCTCGTGCCTTCCTTGTGCGCCTTCTTCGCGATGTAGGCCGACTTGTCGTAGCCGATGTGCGTGTTCAGCGCCGTCACCAGCATCAGCGAGCGCTGCACCAGCTCGGTAATGCGCTCGCGGTTCGGCTCGATGCCCACGGCGCAGTGGTCGTTGAAGCTCACCATGCCGTCGGCCAGGAGGCGCACGCTCTGCAGGAAGTTGTGGGCCACCATCGGGCGGAACACGTTCAGCTCGAAGTTGCCCGAGGCGCCGCCGATGTTGATGGCCACGTCGTTGCCGAACACCTGCGCGGCCAGCATCGTGACGGCCTCGCTCTGGGTCGGGTTGACCTTGCCCGGCATGATCGACGAGCCCGGTTCGTTCTCGGGAATGCTCAGCTCGCCGATGCCGCTGCGCGGGCCGCTCGCGAGCCAGCGCACGTCGTTGGCGATCTTGTTCATGCTGGCGGCGAGCGTCTTGAGCGCGCCGTGGGCATGCACCAGCGCATCGACGCTGGCCATGGCTTCGAACTTGTTCGGTGCGGTGACAAACGGCAGGCCCGTGAGCTTGGCCAGTTCGGCGGCCACCTGCTCGGCATAGCCCTTCGGCGCATTGAGCCCGGTGCCGACGGCCGTGCCGCCCAGCGCCAGTTCGCTCAGGTGCGGCAGCGCGGCGCGCACATGCGCTTCGCCGTGCGCGAGCTGCGCCACGTACCCCGAGAACTCCTGGCCCAGCGTAAGGGGCGTGGCGTCCTGCAGGTGGGTGCGGCCGATCTTCACGATGTCGGCGAAGTCCTTCGATTTCTGTTCCAGCGTGCCGCGCAGCTTGGCGATGGCGGGCAGCAGCTTGTGGGTGATGGCCTCGACGGCGGCCACGTGCATCGCGGTCGGGAACACGTCGTTGCTCGACTGGCTGCGGTTCACGTCGTCGTTCGGGTGCACCAGGCGCCCTTCCCCGCGCTCGCCGCCGAGGATTTCGCTCGCGCGGTTGGCCAGGACCTCGTTGACGTTCATGTTCGTCTGCGTGCCCGAGCCGGTCTGCCACACCACCAGCGGGAACTCGCCCGGATGCTTGCCGGCGATGACTTCATCGGCCGCGGCCACGATGGCCTGGGTCTTCTTCTCGTCCTGCAGGCCCAGCGCATGATTGACCACGGCCGAGGCGCGCTTGACCTGGGCCAACGCCTTGATGATCTCGCGCGGCTGCTGCTCGCCGGAGATGTCGAAGTTCTGCAGCGAGCGCTGCGTTTGCGCACCCCACAGCTTGTCGGCCGGCACGTCGATCGGACCGAAGGTATCGCGCTCGGCACGGGTCTTGGGGGAAGTCGTCATGAGAAAAAGCTCCGCAGTCTTGGATGGTCGCGCCGCCTGGTCGGGCGCGGGCCCGAGTATCGGCCAACAAGAATAGCTCGCATCTGACGGGGCCATTGGACCGCCGCCGACACGACGGTACGCCCGTTGGGTTGACTCGCATCATGTCAAAAAGTTATAATCATTGGCTTCAGACGACCAACAAGTCATGTAAGTCATGTTGATCGGCCCTGCACTACTCGCGGATCTCCGAATCCCGTCGCGGTGCAAGGTTCTCCCCCGCCGGGCCCTGCCCGGCAAATCGGCCGGATCTTCCGGCCCCACTGCCACGCCACCATTCGGCGGGCACTGGTTTCGTCGCCACGTCGTCTTCAGTGCCTGTCGGCAGCCCTCAAAGGCTCGCCGGGCCATTGCACGCGTTCTCTCGCGCTCTCTGTTCTCGGGAAGCTCCATCGGCTGATGGCGTGACCGTTGCCGTCCTGTGCTTTGCCGGGCGGCGCTGTGTCCAACCTTTCAACAAGGAGCCCCGGCATATGGCCAAAGGAATTCTCATCGACCATGTCTTCAAGGTGTTCGGCGATTCGCCCGAGCAGGCCCTCGAACTCGTCCGCCAAGGTTTTTCGAAGAAGGAAATCCTCGCCAAGACGGGCCAGTCGATCGGCGTGTTCGATGCCACCTTCGAGATCCAGGCCGGCGAGATCTTCGTGATCATGGGCCTGTCGGGCTCGGGCAAGTCGACGCTGGTGCGCCTCCTGAACCGGCTGATCGAGCCGACCGCCGGGCGCATCGTGATCGACGGCGCGGACATCAACGAGCACTCCGACGCCAAGCTGCGCGCGCTGCGCCGCAAGGACATCAGCATGGTGTTCCAGTCGTTCGCGCTGATGCCGCACATGACGGTGCGCGAGAACACCGCGTTCGGCCTGGAGCTCTCCGGCACGAGCAAGAAGGAGCGCCTGGCGCAGGCCGACAAGGCGCTCGCGCAGGTGGGCCTTGCAGGCTGGGGCGACAGCTACCCCGACGAGCTCTCCGGCGGCATGCAGCAGCGCGTGGGCCTGGCGCGAGCGCTGGCGTCCGACCCGTCGATCCTGCTGATGGACGAGGCCTTCTCGGCGCTCGACCCGATCATCCGCACCGAGATGCAGTCGGAGCTCCTGCGCCTGCAGCAGGAACAGCGCCGCACCATCGTCTTCATCTCGCACGACCTCGATGAAGCCATGCGCATCGGCGACCGCATCGCGATCATGAAAGACGGCCAGGTGATCCAGGTCGGCACGCCCGACGAGATCCTGCGCAGCCCCGCCGACGACTACGTGCGCAGCTTCGTGCGCGGCGTGGACGCCGCCGCCGTCTTCAAGGCGGCGGACATCGCGCGCAAGTCGCTCACCGTGGTGTGCGAGCACCCCGAGCGCGGCGCGCGCGCGGCGCTCAAGCTGCTGGAAGACCAGGACCGCGACTTCGCTTACGTGACCAGCCCGAACAAGCGCTTCCTCGGCGTGGTGTCGGCCGACACGCTGCGCGGCGCGCTCGACGGGCATTCAGGCCCCCTCGGCCTGCAGCACGCGTTCCTCGCCGACCTGCCGCGCATCGATGCCGAGGCGCCGGTGGCCGGCCTGATCGGCCAGCTCGCGCAGGCGCCATGCGCGTTGCCGGTGGTGGCAGGCGACGGCCGCTTCTGCGGCGCGATCAGCAAGACGACGCTGCTCAAGTTCCTGGACCGCGAGACGCCGCCGATCGAACCCGTCTCCCCGCACGCCGCGCCCGCGCTCGCCGCCGAGCCGCACTGAATTCACGAAGGACCCTGAACGATGAACGACACCACATTGCCTTCCGACCTGAACGCGCCTGACCTGGGCGCCGCGCTGAACACGGCCCCGGAGCCCGCTGCCTTTGTCGATCCGTGGGAGGCGCTTTCCGCTGCGCCCGACACCTCCGCCACCAGCGCCTGGCTCGATGCCCCGGTGAACGCGGCCCATCAGCTCGCCGGACAGGCCGACACCGCCACCAGCGGTTTCCAGTTGCACCGCCTGTGGGACGGCTCGCTCCCCGTCGAGTCCTGGATCAACCAGGGTCTCGGCTGGGTGGTCGAACATTTCCGCCCCTTCTTCCAGACGGTGCGCCTGCCCATCGACAGCACGCTGAACTGGGTGCAGAGCCTGCTCACCGGCCTGCCGACGCTCGCGATGATCGCGCTCATCGGCCTCTTCGCCTGGCAGTTCGCGGGCCGCGCGCTCGCCATCGGCACCACGGTGGCGCTGCTGCTCGTGGCGATGCTGGGCATCTGGCCCGAGGCGATGGTGACGCTGTCGCTGGTGCTGACCTCGCTGGTGTTCTGCATGGTCATCGGCCTGCCACTCGGTGTGTTGCTGGCCAGCAGCGACCGGGCCCAACGGATCATGCGGCCCGTGCTCGATGCGATGCAGACCACGCCGGCCTTCGTGTACCTCGTGCCGGTGGTGATGCTCTTCGGCATCGGCAATGTGCCGGGCGTGATCGTGACGATCATCTTCGCGCTGGCCCCGCTGGTGCGCCTGACCAACCTGGGCCTGCGACAGGTGCGCCCCGACCTGATCGAGGCCGCGCGCGCCTATGGCGCCTCGCCCTGGCAGATGCTGGTGAAGGTGCAGCTGCCGCTGGCCATGCCGTCGATCATGGCGGGCATCAACCAGGCGCTGATGCTGTCGCTGTCGATGGTGGTGATCGCCTCGATGATCGCGGTCGGCGGCCTCGGCCAGATGGTGCTGCGCGGCATCGGCCGGCTCGACATGGGCCTGGCGACCGTCGGCGGGCTGGGCATCGTGCTGCTGGCGATTTCGCTCGACCGGCTGACGCAGGCGATGGGCAAGTCGCGGCGCAGCGCGGGACGGCGCTGGTGGCACACCGGACCGGCCGGCTTCTCGCTGCGCATGCTGCAGCGCCTTTTGGGCACGCCTTCGCGCGAAGCGGACGCGCGCGTTCCTGCCCTCTCCACGCAAGCGCAATGACACGTCACGGAGGAAAACAACGCATGAAGAAAACCAGTCTCATCGCCCGCAGCCTTCTGGCCCTCGGCTTCGTCGCCTTCGGCCTGGCCGCCCAACTGGCCCACGCCGCCAACGACCTGCCCGGCAAGGGCGTCACCGTGCAGCCGCTCAAGAGCTCGCTCGCCGAAGAAGCCTTCCAGACGCTGCTGGTGATGCGCGCCCTCGAGAAGCTCGGCTACAAGGTCGAGCCCATGAAGGATCTGGAGCCCGCCACCGAGCACCTGGCGATTGCCAATGGCGATGCCACCTTCATGGCCAACCACTGGAGCCTGCTGCACGCCGACTTCTACAAGAACAGCGGCGGCGACGCGAAGCTCTCGCGCACCGGCGTGTACTCCGACGGCGCGGTGCAGGGCTACCTCATCGACCGCAAGACGGCCGAGCAATACAACATCACCAACATCGCGCAGCTGAAGGACCCGGCCATCGCCAAGCTGTTCGACGCGGACGGCGACGGCAAGGCCGACCTCACGGGCTGCAACCCCGGCTGGGGCTGCGAGCTGGCCATCGAGAACCACCTGAGCGCCTACCGGCTGCGCGACACCGTCACCCACAAGCAGGGCAGCTACGCCGCGCTGATGGCCGACACCATCGCCCGCTTCAAGCAGGACAAGCCGGTGCTGTACTACACGTGGACGCCGTACTGGGTCAGCGCCGTGCTGCGCCCGGGTGCGGACGTGGTGTGGCTGCAGGTGCCCTTCTCGTCCTCCCAGGAAGGTCAGGCCGACACACAACTGCCCAACGGAAGGAACTACGGCTTCCAGGCCAACCGGGAGCAGATCGTCGCGAACAAGGCTTTCGTCGAGAACAACCCGGCGGCGGGCAAGCTGTTCGAAGTGATGAAGCTGCCGATCGGCGACATCAACGCGCAGAACCTGCGCATGAGCCAAGGCGCCAATACGCAGCAGGACGTGGAGCGGCATGCGGATGGGTGGATCCGGGTGCATCAGGCGCTGTTCGACGGCTGGATCGCCGAGGCGAGGGCCGCGGCGCAGTAGCCGTCGGCCGCGCAGCCGGGATCAGAAGGCGACCCGGTCGGCGCCCTTGAGCGCCAGCAGGGCGCGCGCCTCGTCGGGCGTGGCGATCTCATGGCCCAGCTCCTCCAGCAGACGGCGCACCTTTGCGACCTGCTGCGCGTTCGAAGTCGCCAGTTCGCCGCGCGCGATCTGCAGCGAATCCTCCAGGCCCACCCGCACGTGGCCGCCCAATGTCGCGGCGGCCGCAGCCAGTTGTATCTGACTGGCCCCCGCGCCCAGCACCGACCACTGATAGCCGGAGCCGAAGAGCTTGTCGGCGGTTCGCTTCATGAAAACCAGGTTCTCGAGGTCCGCGCCGATGCCGCCGAGGATGCCGAGCACGAACTGGATGAAGACGGGGGCCTTGAACAGGCCGGTGTCCATGCAGAACTTCAGGTTGTAGAGCTGGCCCACGTCGTAGCACTCGTGCTCGAACTTGATGCCATGCGCTTCCAGCGCGCGGGCCGCCATGCCGATGTCGCGGAAGGTATTGCGGAAGATGTAGCCGTCGGACTCGCGCAGGTAGGACTCTTCCCAGTCGAACTTCCATTCCTTGTAGCGCTGCGCGAGCGGGTGCATGGAGAAGTTCATGCTCCCCATGTTGAGCGAGCACATCTCCGGCGAGAAACGAAGCGCCGGCGCGATGCGTTCAGCCACCGTGTTGTTGAGGCTGCCGCCAGTCGACAGGTTGACCACCGCGCCGGTGGCGGCCTTGATGGCGGGAAGGAAGGCCTGGAAGCGTTCCGGATCGATGGAGACGGCGCCCGTCTCCGGATGCCGCGCATGCAGGTGCAGCACCGCGGCGCCGGCCTCGGCCGCCTCGATGGCCTGCCCGGCGATGTCCTCGGGCCGGTAGGGCAGCGCGTCCGACATCGTCGGCGTGTGGATGGCGCCGGTCACAGCGCAGGTGATGATGACTTTTCGGGAAGGCTTGATCATGGTTTGGTCGATGGCTTGATCGATGGGGTAGGTATGCGAAGAGGTTCGGGCACGGCATCCAGTCCCACGGGCGCGCGCTGCCAGACGAGCTTCAGGACGGTCTCGACACCCGCCTGCGGCTGTGGCGCGGTACGCAGCTCGACGGTGTCGCCGGCCAGCCGCACCTCGCGGCGCAGACGGGCCCCCACCCAGTTCGGGTAGGTGGAGATGTCGACGTGGTGCACGATCCAGTCGCCCTCCCGGACGTAGCGCCCCGCATAGCCGATGGACGACCTGTACGCGGATGCGCTCTCCTCGTCGGTAGCGTCCTGCCGGTCCGAGCCGGAAAGGCGCGCGCGGGCATCGTGGGTGATGAGCGCCGTCATGCGGCCGTCGGCGCCGTAGTGGATGACGCCCGAGGGCCGGGCGCCGTAGACGTCGAAAAGACGTTCGCCCCGTGGGTCCACGGCGCAGGCCTCGCGCAGATACCAGGTACCCAGCAAGGTGTCGTCCGGTACGCCGGTCATTGAAGTACCTTCGTGCTTCGCACTGCGGTGCGCAGCTTGCTTGGGGCGGCCCGGCGCGGCGCTCATGGCAGCACCGCCACGGCCCGCACCCAGCCGGCCGAGGCCTTGTGGATCTTGATGGGGAAGCAGATGACGTGGAAGCCGCTGGCGGGCAGGAGATCGAGGTTGGTCAGTTTTTCCATCTGGTAGTAGCCCGTCGTTCGTCCGGCCTTGTGCCCCTCCCAGATCAGGGAGGCGTCTCCGGTAGCGGCGTAACGCCGGGCGGTGTGAGAAAAAGGGGCGTCCCAGGACCAGGCGTCGGTGCCCACCACGCGCACGCCCTGCTGCGTCAGCCAGAGCGTGGCCTCGCGGCCCAGGCCACAGCCGCTGTCGAGGTAGTCGGGTTGGCCGTAGCGCGCGGCGGCGGCCGTGTTCGCCAGCACGATGTCCAGCGGCTGCAGCGCGTGGCCGATGCGCCGCAGTTCCGCGGCCAGATCATCGGCCGTGGCGACGTGGCCGTGCGGCAGGTGGCGCAGGTCCAGCTTCACGCCGGGGCGATGGCACCAGTCCAGCGGCACCTCGTCGATGGTGGCGGCGGGCTGGCCGCCGTCCATGGTCGAGGCGTAGTGCCACGGCGCATCCATGTGGGTGCCGTTGTGGGTGGACAGGTCGATGCGCTCCACCGCCCAGGCCTCGCCATCGGGCAGGTCCTCGGGCCGCAGGCCGGCGAACGGCTTGGCCAGGGCCGCGAAGGTTTCGTGGTGGTGCTGGTAACGGATGCGGGGCCCGTTGCCCGGGCGGTCCACCGGCAGGTCGTTCTCGATGGCGACGGACAGGTCGATCAGTTGCATGGGAGCCCCTGCCTCACTGCTGCACCAAGCCGATGGACTTGACCAGTCCGGGCCAGCGCTGCGTTTCCGTCTTCAGGTGCGCGGCGGCCGCCTGCACCGTGCCGCCAGCGGGCTCGTTGGCAAACTCGCGGAACTTCGCGGCCACATCGGGCTGCGCGAGGATCGCGTTCGCCTCGCGATTGAGGCGCGCCACCACGTCGGTGGGCGTGCCGGCCGGCGCCACCAGCATGAACCACAAGGAGAAGTCGATGCCCGGCAAGCCGGCCTCGCCAAAGGTGGGCACCTCGGGCAGCAGGCTCGTGCGGGCGCGGGTGGAAACGGCCAGGGGCCGCACCTTGCGCGATTCGATGAAGGGCCGGATGGTGCCCACGTTGTCGCACAGCGCCTGCACGCTGCCACCCAGCAGGTCGGTGATGGCGGGGGCCGCGCCCTTGTACGGAACATGGGTCACGGCGGCGCCGGCTTCGCGGGCGAGCAGCCCGGCGCAGATGTGGTGCGGCGAGCCCTCACCAGCGTTGGCCAGGGTCAGTTGCCCCGGATGCTGGCGCGCGAAGGCCATCAGCTGACGCAGGTCGCCAGTCGGAGCCCCCGGGCCCGCCACCAGCACCAGCGGCGCGGACGAGACCTGCACGATGGGCGCGAACGCGCGTGCCGGGTCGTAGGGCATGCGTGCGTACAGACCCGGGTTCACGGCCAGCGGACCCAGGCCCGCGAGCAGCAGCGTGTAGCCATCGGGCCGCGCCTTGGCCACTGCGTCGGCGCCGATGTTGCCGTTCGCGCCGCCCCGGTTGTCGACCACGAAGGGCTGGCCCATGCGCTGCGAGAGCTTGTCCGCGAGCACGCGGGCGATGTTGTCGGTGCCTCCGCCCGCGGGGTAAGGCACGACCAGGCGAACGCTGCGCTCGGGGTATTGGGACCAAGCCGACGCCACCGCGAGCAAGGCCAGGGACAAGGCGGCCGCACCGCCGCGCAGGAAGTTGAACAGAGTCATCGGGTCTCCATCGGCGGTTCATTCGCCGGGCTTATTAGTTAGTCGATCGACTAATAATAGCCGTGGAACAGAGCTATCGGCAAGGCCAGTTACCATCGATCCCTCCCCGCAGCCCGCGCGATCGCGATCCTCGATGCCCGCCACTCCCAAAGCCTCCACGGCCGAAGCGCCAGAGCCCGAGGCCCCTCGCGCACCTCGCAAGGCGGATGGCCGCGAAGCCATCCTTCGCGCGGCCGAGCGGCTGTTCGCGGAACACGGATTCGAAGGCTGTTCGTTGCGCGCGGTGGCCGACCTGGCCAAGGTCAACCAGGGAATGATTCACTACTTCTTCAAGTCGAAGGACGCCCTCTTCCTCGAGGCCTACATGCGCGGCGGCCAGCCGCTGGTGGACGAGCGCATGCGGCTGCTCGATGCGGAAGAAGCGCTGCAGGACGGCCTTCCCATCGGGCTGGAGCGCCTGATCGAGATCTTCCTGTCGCCGGCCGTGGCGCTCGCGCTCAGCGGCGCGAGGGGGCGCAACTTCCTGCGGATGCAGGCCCATCTGCAGCTCAACGGCACGCGCTTCGGCGACAAGCTGCGCAGTTCGCTCTACGACGACTCATCGCGGCGTTTCGTGCGCGCCTTCGCACGCAGCCTGCCCGGGCTTTCCCAGGAGCAGGTCGCCTGGCGCTTCATCTTCATCCTGGGCACCTACCAGTACGTACTGGCGGACACCGGCCGGCTCGAAGTGATCTCCGACGGCGCGAGCAACGGCCGCGAATTCGACAAGGCACTGCGCGAGATGATTCCCTTCTTGGCAGCGGGCATGCGCGCGGCGGGGCCCGCCTGATGGCCCCGGCCGGCGAAACCCGGCGCTGAGATAATCGGGGGGCGTTTCCACACCTAAAAAGATCCCCCACCATGACGACCACGATCCAGCAGGCCGACCTGATCGAATCGATCAGCGCCGCGCTGCAGTACATCAGCTACTACCACCCCGCCGACTACATCGCCCACCTGGCCCGTGCCTATGAGCGCGAGCAGAGCCCCGCGGCCAAGGACGCCATTGCGCAGATCCTGACCAACAGCAAGATGAGCGCCACGGGCCACCGGCCGATCTGCCAGGACACCGGCATCGTCAACGTGTTCCTCAAGGTGGGCATGGACGTGCGCTGGGGCGGCTTCACCGGCAGCCTGGACGACGCCATCAACGAAGGCGTGCGCCGCGGCTACAACCACCCCGACAACACCCTGCGCGCCTCGGTCGTGGCCGACCCGCAGTTCGACCGCAAGAACACCAAGGACAACACGCCCGCGGTGATCTTCACCGAGATCGTTCCGGGCAACACCGTCGAAGTGACGGTCGCGGCCAAGGGTGGCGGCAGCGAAAACAAGAGCAAGCTCGTGATGCTGAACCCCGGCGACAGCGTGGTCGACTGGGTGCTCAAGACCGTGCCCACCATGGGCGCCGGCTGGTGCCCGCCGGGCATGCTGGGCATCGGCATCGGCGGCACCGCCGAGAAGGCCGCGCTCATGGCCAAGGAAAGCCTGATGGACGACCTGGACATGCACGAGCTGCAGGCCAAGAAGGCCTCGGGCGCCGAACTCACCAAGGTCGAGGCGCTGCGCATCGAGCTGTACGAGAAGGTCAATGCGCTGGGCATCGGCGCGCAGGGCCTGGGCGGCCTGGCCACCGTGCTGGACATCAAGATCAAGATGTACCCGACGCACGCGGCGAGCAAGCCCGTGGCGATGATCCCCAACTGCGCGGCCACCCGCCATGCGCACTTCGTGATGGACGGCAGCGGCGCGGTGTACCTCGATCCGCCGTCGCTGGACCTCTGGCCCGACGTGAACTGGGCGCCCGACGAGAAGAAGAGCAAGCGCGTCAACCTCGACAAGCTCACGCCCGCCGAAGTGGCGAGCTGGAAGCCCGGCGACACGCTGCTCTTGAACGGCAAGATGCTCACCGGCCGCGACGCCGCGCACAAGCGCATCCAGGGCATGCTGGCCAAGGGCGAGAAGCTGCCGGTGGACTTCACAAACCGCGTCATCTACTACGTCGGCCCGGTCGATCCGGTCGGCGACGAAGCCGTGGGCCCCGCCGGCCCGACCACCGCCACGCGCATGGACGGCTTCACCGAGATGATGCTGGCCGAGACCGGCCTGATTGCGATGATCGGCAAGGCCGAGCGCGGCCCGGTCGCGATCGAGGCGATCAAGAAGCACAAGAGCGCCTATCTCATGGCCGTGGGCGGCGCCGCCTACCTGGTGAGCAAGGCCATCAAGACCGCCAAGGTGGTGGGCTTCGAGGACCTGGGCATGGAAGCGATCTATGAATTCGACGTGGTCGACATGCCCGTGACGGTGGCGGTAGACGCGGGCGGCACCAGCGCGCACATCACCGGCCCGGCCGAGTGGCAGAAGCGTATCGCCAGCGGCGAGTTCAAGACCATCATGATGGAAGAGGCCTGAGGCCTTGAAACCGATCGGCGTGTTCGACAGCGGCGTAGGCGGGCTCAGCGTGCTCGCCGCGTTGCGCGCCGAGTTGCCGCGCGAGCGCTTCGTGTATTTCTCGGACGCGGCCTACGCGCCCTATGGCGAGCGCGGCGATGCCTACGTGATCGAGCGGTCACGCAGGGTGACAGAACAGCTGATCGCCGAGCACGGCATCAAGGCGCTGGTCGTTGCCTGCAATACAGCGACGACCGCGGCCATCCACCTGCTGCGTGCGGAACATCCGGCGCTGCCCATCGTGGGCCTGGAGCCCGCGCTCAAACCCGCGGTGGCGACGAGCCGCACCGGCCACATCTCGGTGATGGCCACGCGCGGGACGCTGGCCAGCGCCAAGTACGCGGCCCTGCGCGATTCGTTTGCCGGCTCCGCTGTCGTTCGCTCCGTGCCGTGCGACGGGCTCGTCAAGGCCATCGAAGGCCTCGACACCGAGGCCATCGCGACGCTCTGTGCTCGCTACATGGCGGAGGCCGGCCCCTTCGGCGATACGCCCGGCGAAGTCGACACCGTGGTGCTCGGCTGCACGCACTACCCGCTCGTGAAGAACGAACTCCAGCGCCATGCGCCGCCCACGCTGCGCTTCATCGACACCGGCGCGCCGGTCGCGCAGCAGACGCGGCGCGTGCTGGCGGCCGCCGGCCGTCTCGCGGACGGCGAAGGCGGGCTGATCCTCCAGAGCAGCGGTGACCAGTCCGTGCTCGAAGTGGCCGCCGCGCGCTGGCTGCAAACCTCACCGCAAGGTACAAAGGCGACTTCCGCCTGAAACAACCGCCGTCATGGGCCCCCTTTTGCGCCACGCCCTGCTCCTGCTGTGCCTCTGTGCCACGGGCCTGAGCCATGCCGCCTGCGAAAGCGGCCTCGCCGAGCGCATGCACGCCAAGCTGTATCCCAAGCGCCCGCTCGACGAACGGCTCGCGGCCTGCAAGGTGTGGCCGGCCTTCCCCGGCCGCAGCATCGTGGTGCTACCGATGCCGCGCGAAACCACCGACAAGGGCGCCAAGGTCTTCGACCTCGAGGTGCTGCTGATCCAGCGGCCCGACAACGGCAACACCGAGCGCGACACCGTCATCGGTCGCCTCCTGCAGCCCGAGGCGCTCGACGAGGACGCCACCACCGCGATCCAGGACATCCGCATCGACACCTCGCGCTACGTGCTGGCCTCTGACGCCCGCGCCTTCGGCGTGCGCGTGCGCTATCGCGGCAGCAGCGCACCGTCGAGTCCGCTGGCCAGCGAGACGGTGCGCCTCTACGTGCAGCACGGCAACAAGCTGCGCGAGGTGCTGCAGGAGATCGAGCTCGACCACGACAACGGCGGCTGGGATTCGACCTGCACCGGCCACTTCGAGAAGCTGCGCACCATGCTGTCGGTCGGCAAGGCGACCAGCAACGGCTTTGCCGACCTGCAGCTGTCCCGCACCCTCGTGCAGAGCCATGCGCAGGAGCAGGAAGACCAGGGCTGCATCGAGAAGACGCTTCCTGCAAAGTTCAGCACGGTGACGCTGCGCTACGACGGCGAGCGGTTCAAGGTGCCGAAGTCGCTGCTACAGCAATCCCCCTGACGGGGAGCTGAACGGCGGTGCATTTTCACGGCGCCGTCACACGAAAGTACCAGCATGCGCGGTTTGTCCAGAACAACAACCGCGCACCATGAACTCTCTCTCCGCCTCCCGCATTCCCTTCAAGCCCATGCTGCTCGCCAGTGCTCTCGCTCTCGTACTGGCCGCATGCGGCGGCGGTAGCAACGGAGGCGGCATTGCATTCCCGCCGATCGGTGTCGCGCCTCCGCCCGCCGCTCAGCCGCCCGCGGCGCCGCCGCCGGCACCGGAGCCGGACCAACTGGTCTCCAAGGCGACGTTTACCCCCAACGCCGGTACCACCGAGGGCTCGTCGGACGCATCGACCGCCTTCGCCCTGCCCGACAACTTCATGCTCGTGGCCGATGACGAGGCCAACGTGCTGCGTGTGTACCCACGTGGCGGCGGCGCCGCGGTGAAGGAATGGAGCTACGAGCTCGAGGGCCCGAAGCTCGGCAAGGAGCTCGACCTCGAGGCCGGCACACGCATCGGCGACACGCTGTACCTCACCGGCTCCAACAGCAACAAGAAGGACGGCGGCGATGCAGCCGCGGACCGCTCGCACCTCTTCGCGGTGAAGGTCACAGGCACGGGCGCGGCCACCACGTTCAGCTATGTGGGGCAGTTCTCGCTGCTCGAGGCGCAGTTGATCGCCTGGGACAAGGACAACACCCACGGGCTGGGCGCCAATCACTTCGGCTTTGCCGTGTCCGCTGCGGCGGGCATCGTGCCCGAGCGCGTCGACGGCTTCTCCATCGAAGGCATGACCAGCGCACCGGGCGACAGCGCCCTGTGGCTGGGCTTCCGCGCACCGCAGACGGGCGCGTCAACGCGCGTCAAGGCCCTGATCGTGCCGGTGCAGAACTACGCCGCGCTGGTGGGCGGCACGGCCACGCAGGCGGCGTTCGGCGCACCCATCGAGCTGGAGCTCGGCGGCCGCGGCATCCGCTCGATCGACAAGGGCACGGACGGCAACTACCTGATCGTGGCCGGCCCCGCTGGCGCGGCCAGCCCGGACGTGGACCGCAACTTCGCGCTCTTCTCGTGGAACGGCAATCCGGGCACGGCGCCGGTCGAACTGTCGAACGACCTCGACAAACTGCGCAAGGAAACGGGCGGCAGCTTCGAATCGACCGTTGAAGTGCCGGGTCCGGTGAAGGCCGGCACGCAGGTGCAACTGCTGCTGGACAACGGCGACACCGTCTGGCCGGGCCAGACCGAGGCATCGAAGGACCTCGACGCGGCCGACCAGAAGTTCGACGGCTTTGTCGTGCGCCTGGGCCAGCCGTGGGTGGACACGGCCGGCCCGGCGCTGAAGACCGCCTCGCCCACCGCGGGCCGCGTGGGCGTCAACTTCGACACGTCGATCGTGCTGTCCTTCAACGAGGCGATCCGCCTCGGCGCGGGCAACATCGTGCTGCACAAGGCCGACGGCAGCGTGGTCGAGACCTTCAACGCCGCCAGCCCGGCCGCCCGCGTGCAACTGGCGTTCAACGTACTGACGCTCGTGCCGACCACCAAGCTCACGGCCGACACGGGCTACTACGTGACGGTGGACGCCAATGCCATCACCGACCCCGTCGGCAACGCCTATGCGGGCATCGCTGACGCCACGAAGCAGAGCTTTGTGACGGCCGGCGCGCCGACGCCACTGGTCGCTGGCGACCTGCTGTTCATGGCAGGCAATGCCGAGGCGCCGGATGCCTATGCCTTCGTGCTGCTCAAGGCCGTGAACGGCGGCACGCAAGTGATGTTCACCGACCGCGACCGCGGCAAGGATGGCGTGCTCGAGTTCACTGACATCACGAACGAAACCGCCTTCGTCTGGACCGCCGACCAGAACCTGCCCGCCGGCACCATCGTGACCATCCAGACCGACGTCACGGGCAATCCGATCGCGGACAAGGGCACCACCTTGGGGTCGCCGGGCGGCATCGGCAAGTCCGAGACGGTCTACGCCTTCACGGGTGGCACCATCGAGAACCTGACGCCCGGCAAGGCCGGCAAGATCACGGCGGTCGGCAACTTCCTTGCGAGCCTTACGTTGGGCGGTGCCGCCGGCACCATTCCCGATGCGATCACGACAGCGGGCACGGGCTTCTCTTTCACGGTGTCGCCAGCCAACCAGACCAATGCGATCTACACCGGATCGCTGGACCGCTCGGACCTGGGCGCCTTCGCGGCTCGCGTGAAGAACCCGGCCAACTGGACCATTCGCTATGCACCGGCAGTGGGTTGGCCGCTGACCAACAACAGCCTGTTCGGCGACAAGCTGCCCTGATCTACGAACTGCGCAGCGCGGCCTCGCGGCCGCGCCGCATGTCGATCGGCAGCAGCAACAGCAATCCCGCCACGAACAGCACCGCGGTCGAGAGGATCGCGATGCGCTGGTTGCCGCCGGTGGCCCAGGTGATCGCGCCGAAGCTCAGCGGACCGATGATGCTGGCCAACCGCGTCGCGAAGGTCCAGAGCCCGAAGAACTCCGCCAGCTGCTGCGGCGGCGCGAGATAGCCTGTCATCGCGCGCCCGGCGGACTGGCTCGAGCCCATCGCGAGCCCTGCGATGGCGGCGGCCCACCAAAAGCCTTCCTTCGTGGTCACCACCGAGGCGATCACGCAGACCGCGATCCAGGCCACCAGCGTGGCTGCGAGTGACACCTTGTGGCCGATGCGGTCCTGGATATAGCCGAACGAGAAAGCGCCGATGGCGGCGGCGACGTTGAGCACGAAGATCAGCACCATCGTCTCGCTCGCGACGAAGCCGATCACCTGCTCGGCATAGATCGCCGCCAGCGTGATCGCGACCGCCACGCCGCCCTGGTAGCAGACGGTGCAGACCAGCAGCCACATGAAGTCGCGGTAGGCGCGTGCCTGGCGGTAGGTGGCGCGCAGTTGCTGCCATGCGCCGAGTTCATCGCCCGCTGTTTTTGGCTCTGCCCGCTCAGGCAGCAGCGCGAAGGTGGCGCATGCCGCGGCGCCATAGATCGCGGCCGTGATGACCATCGTGACCGGCACGAAGTGCGAAGCCGGCAGACCCCTTGCCTGCGACCACAGCACGTAGGCCAGGCAGATGCCGAGCGTCAGCATGCCGCCGACGTAGCCGAAGCTCCAGCCCCATCCACTCACCTTCCCCATGCCTTCAGGCGTTGCGAGTTCGGGCAAAAAGGCGCCCGTGAGGGACTCGCCGTAGGAATAGAAGGCGTTGGAAACGATCACCAGCGCCATGGCCAGTGCAACACTGCCCGAGGCACCTGCAAAGCGCGGCGTGAGCGCCAGCGCGGCCGTGGCCAGCACGCAGCCGGTGGTGGCGATGACCAGCACGCGCTTCTTGGCGCCGCGCAGATCGGCCCAGGCGCCGATAGCGGGCATCGTGAGCATCACGATGGCGTAGGAGATGCTGAGTGCCGCAGTCCACGCGAAAGCGGCCCAGGGCGCGCCCTTCGCGATGCCACCCACGAAGTAGGCGGCGAAGACCGCCGTGATGACGACCGTCGTGTAGCCCGAGTTGGCGAAGTCGTACATCGCCCAGCCGAACACCTCGCGCTTGCGCACGCCCGGGCGCAGCGCGGAGGCGGGAAACAGGGCCATGCGGCCTTGCGTCGGGCGAGCGGTTGGGGTTAGTGCAGGTGGCGAGGACGGCGACCGCCGCCGTGGCCACCGCCGCTTCCGCCGCTGCCGGGACCACCCGTGCCGCGCGGGCGCTTGCCGATCTCGAGCGAGTTCACGAGCGCATCGAAACGGTCGCTGAAGAGGCGATCGATCTCGGCGACCACACCACCCAGCTCGGCGCCGTCGAAGTGACGCTCCATGAGGTTGACGACGTCTTCCACCAGCAGGTCGCGCTGCACCTGCATGATCGCGGCCGGGTTGGGGCCGACGAAGAGCATCAGGAAATCGTCGCGCGATTCTTCGTCGGGATCGCCCTCTTCCTCGTCGAAGTCGGTGTCGTAGAAGGTGACCTCGATGGCGGCGCCGCGGTCCGAGAGTTCGTTCAGGGCCATGCACATTTCGTCGAGCGCCTGGCGGAAGTCTTCGTCGCCGGGCACAGTCCAGCAGATCTGCAGCGTGTGGTCCTTCTGCTCGAAGCGGATGCCGGGTTCTTCTTCGTAGGTGCTGGTGGCGCCGTCGGCGAGCGACTTGGCGCCTGCATATTTCCAGAGCGGCTTGAGCGCTTCCTGGATCTGCTCGAAGCTCACGTCCGGACGCAATGGCACGTCGCCATGCACATGGATTTCAAATGGAGCGTTGTAGCGAGGCATCGAATGCTCCTTTTTCTATATGTGGTACCCGGAACGGGGGTCGAACCCGTATGCCCCGATCAAGGAAGCGGCGGATTTTAAGTCCGATGTGTCTACCAATTTCACCATCCGGGCGTCAGGTTGAACATCGACGATAACCCAAACGAAACAAGCCCCGGCAACGGTGGTTGGCGGGGCGTGTTTGTCGGATCGAATCGTGTCTAACGAGAAGGTGGAGGCGCGACCCGGAGTCGAACCGGGCTAGACGGATTTGCAATCCGTTGCATAACCGCTTTGCTATCGCGCCACGCAGAAAAACGAAACCGAACTTGCGAAAAAAAGGGAAGCATTTGCTTCCCTTTTTCAAAACTGGAGCGGGAAAAGAGTCTCGAACTCTCGACCTCAACCTTGGCAAGGTTGCGCTCTACCAACTGAGCTATTCCCGCGTTTCGAGCCTCGAATTATATACCAGTTTTTCGGGGCTCGGCAAATTGACACGATCAATGTTTGACCGGCCCCTCGGAAGCCGGCGCACCAGCACGCTGCTTGGCCAACTCGGCCACGGCAGCCGCAGAGGCTGCAACCTCTTCGTCCGACAGCGGCTCGGGCATCTTCTCGAGCGCGATCTCCAGCACCTTGTCGATCCACTTCACGGGCACGATCTCCAGGCCGTTCTTCACGTTCTCGGGGATGTCCTGCAGGTCCTTGGCGTTCTCTTCAGGGATCAGCACGGTCTTGATGCCACCGCGCAATGCGGCGAGCAGCTTTTCCTTCAGTCCGCCGATGGCCGTGACTTCGCCGCGCAGCGTGATCTCGCCCGTCATCGCCACATCGCCGCGCACCGGAATGCCGGTGAGCGCCGACACGAAGGCGGTCGTCATCGCGGCACCCGCACTCGGGCCGTCCTTGGGCGTTGCGCCGTCGGGCACGTGGATGTGGATGTCGCGCTTCTCGAACATCTCGTCCTTGATGCCCAGGCGGCGCGAGCGGCTGCGCACCACGGTGCGTGCGGCCTCGACCGATTCCTTCATCACGTCGCCCAGCGATCCGGTGCGGCTGATCACGCCCTTGCCGGGCATGGTGACCGCCTCGATCGTCAGCAGATCGCCGCCGACTTCGGTCCATGCGAGGCCGACCACCTGGCCGACCTGGTTCTGCTTCTCGGCGAGGCCGAAGCTGTACTTGCGCACGCCCAGGAAATCGTTGAGGTTCGATCCATCGACCGTGACCTTCGGCGTCATCTGCTTGAGCAACAGGCCCTTGACCACCTTGCGGCAGATCTTGGACAGCTCGCGCTCGAGCGAACGCACGCCAGCTTCACGCGTGTAGTAGCGAACGATGTCGCGCACGGCCTCTTCGGTGACCAGGAGTTCTTCTTCCTTGACGCCGTTGTTCTTCAGCTGCTTGGGCAGCAGGTACTTGATCGCGATGTGCGTCTTCTCGTCCTCGGTGTAGCCCGAGAGGCGAATGACTTCCATGCGGTCCAGCAACGCCGGCGGAATGTTCATCGAGTTCGAGGTGGCGACGAACATCACGTCGCTCAGGTCGAAGTCGACTTCCACGTAGTGGTCGCCGAAGGTGTGGTTCTGCTCGGGGTCGAGCACTTCGAGCAGCGCACTCGACGGGTCGCCGCGGAAGTCGGTGCCCAGCTTGTCGATTTCGTCGAGCAGGAACAGCGGATTGCGCGTGCCGATCTTGCTCAGCCCCTGCAGCACCTTGCCCGGCAGCGCGCCGATGTAGGTGCGGCGATGGCCGCGGATCTCGGCTTCGTCGCGCATGCCGCCCAGCGCCATGCGGGTGTACTTGCGGCCGGTCGCCTTCGCGATCGACTGCCCCAGCGAGGTCTTGCCGACACCCGGCGGGCCCACGAGGCACAGGATGGGTGCCTTCACCTTGTCGACGCGTTGCTGCACCGCGAGATATTCAAGGATGCGGTCCTTGACCTTCTCGAGGCCGTAGTGGTCGGCATTCAGCACCGCCTCGGCATTGGCCAGGTCGTGCTTGATCTTGGTCTTCTTGCTCCAGGGCAGGCCGATGAGCACGTCGATGTAGTTGCGCACCACGGTCGCTTCTGCCGACATGGGCGACATCAGCTTGAGCTTCTTGAGTTCGCCCTCGGCCTTCTTGAGGCCTTCCTTGGACATCTTGGCGAGCTTGATCTTCTTCTCGATCTCCTCGATGTCCGCGCCCTCTTCGCCTTCGCCGAGCTCCTTCTGGATGGCCTTGACCTGCTCGTTGAGATAGAAGTCGCGCTGGTTCTTCTCCATCTGGCGCTTCACGCGGCCGCGGATCTTCTTGTCGACGTTGAGGATGTCGACTTCGCGCTCGAGCTGGCCGAACAGGTTCTCCAGGCGCGCCTTGACGTCGTCCAGATCGAGCACGGCCTGCTTGTTGTCCAGCTTGAGCGGCAGGTGGGCGGCGATGGTGTCGGCCAGGCGGCCGGCATCGTCGATGCTCGAGATCGAAGTCAGGATCTCGGGCGGGATCTTCTTGTTCAGCTTGACGTACTGGTCGAACTGCTGCATCACGGCGCGGCGCAGGGCCTCGACCTCGGTGCCCTTCTCGCCGCCTTCGGTCGCCTCGACGGGCGTCACGTTGGCCGTGAAATGCGTTTCGCCGTCATCGATGCGGTTCACGCGTGCGCGCTGCTGGCCCTCGACCAGCACCTTCACCGTGCCGTCGGGCAGCTTGAGCATCTGCAGGATGGTCGAGACGCAGCCGACCTCGAACATGTCCTCGACCGAGGGCTCGTCCTTGGCGGCGGCCTTCTGGGCCACCAGCATGATGCGGCGCTCGGCCTCCATGGCCAGTTCGAGCGCCTTGATGCTCTTGGGGCGTCCCACGAAGAGCGGGATCACCATGTGGGGAAACACAACGACGTCGCGCAGCGGGAGCAGCGGCAGGTCGAGTGCTTCGGGAGGCAGGGGGGTATGACCAGACATGCGAAATCCTTTACGCCTTTTTCGCCGCTTCGCGGTACACGAGCAGCGGTGGCTTGTTTTCGTCGATGGTCGATTCCTCGACCACCACCTTGTCGACATTGGTCGCGTTCGGCAATTCGAACATGGTGTCGATCAGCGACTGTTCAAGGATCGAACGCAGGCCCCGTGCACCGGTCTTGCGGGCCAGGGCCTTGCGTGCAATTGCCTTGAGCGCTGCCGGGCGAATCTCGAGGTCCACGCCCTCCATTTGAAGGAGCTTGGTGAACTGCTTGACCACCGCATTCTTGGGCTCGGTCAGGATCTGGACCAACGCGTCCTCGCTGAGTTCCGCAAGCGATGCAACCACAGGCATGCGGCCCACAAGTTCGGGAATCAGGCCGAACTTGATCAGGTCTTCGGGTTCGACTTCGCGGAACACTTCGGTGATGCTGCGCTGCGCCTTGCTCTTGACCGTAGCACCGAAGCCGATGCCCGAGGCCTCGGTGCGGTTTTCGATGACCTTCTCCAGGCCCGCGAACGCGCCGCCGCAGATGAACAGGATGTTGGTCGTGTCGATCTGCAAAAAGTCTTGATTCGGGTGCTTGCGCCCGCCCTGGGGCGGCACGCTGGCCATGGTCCCTTCGATGAGCTTGAGCAGGGCCTGCTGCACGCCCTCGCCCGACACGTCGCGCGTGATCGAGGGGTTGTCGGACTTGCGCGAGATCTTGTCGATTTCGTCGATGTAGACGATGCCGCGCTGGGCGCGCTCGACTTCATAGTTGCAGCTTTGCAGCAGCTTCTGGATGATGTTCTCGACGTCTTCGCCCACGTAGCCGGCTTCGGTCAGCGTGGTGGCGTCGGCCATCACGAACGGCACGTCGAGCATGCGCGCGAGCGTTTGCGCCAGCAGCGTCTTGCCCGAGCCCGTCGGGCCGATCAAAAGGATGTTGCTCTTGCTGAGCTCGACGTCCTCGCCCTTGGCCTTTTCCTTGTGGCGCAGGCGCTTGTAGTGGTTGTAGACCGCCACCGACAACATGCGCTTGGCCGGCTCCTGGCCGATCACGTAGTTGTCGAGGTTGGTCTTGATCTCCAGCGGCGTCGGCAGGTCGCTGCGCGCTTCGCGCGCTTCTTCACCAGCCGGCAGTTCGTCGCGGATGATTTCGTTGCAGAGGTCGATGCACTCGTCGCAGATGAAGACCGAAGGGCCCGCGATCAGCTTCTTGACCTCATGCTGGCTCTTGCCGCAGAACGAGCAATAAAGCGTTTTTTCGCTGGAAGAGCCTTTTTTTTCGGCCATGGACAGGTGCCTCGTGACAGGGTATGGACAATGATAACTAAACAAAAACGGCGTTTCCCGTGTGGAAAACGCCGTCTTTTGCCTTTTGCGCCCTATGACGCTATTTGGCGCCGGGCAGCTTCAACCGCGCTTGGCAACAACCTGGTCGACCAGACCGTAGTCCTTGGCCTCGTCGGCCGTGAGGAAGTAGTCGCGCTCAGTATCGGTCTTGACCTTTTCCAGCGGCTGGCCGGTGCGTTCGGCCAGGATACGGTTCATCTGGTCCTTGGTGCGCAGGATGTCGCGCGCATGGATCTCGATGTCGGTGGCCTGGCCACGTGCACCGCCCAGAACCTGGTGGATCATGACCTTCGAATTGGGCAGCGAGAAACGCTTGCCCTTCTCGCCGGCCGCCAGCAGGAAGGCACCCATGCTGGCCGCGAAGCCCAGGCACATGGTCGACACGTCGGGCTTGATGAACTGCATGGTGTCGTAGATCGCCATGCCGGCGCTCACGCTGCCACCGGGGGAGTTGATGTAGAAGGAAATGTCCTTCTCCGGGTTCTCGCTCTCCAGGAACAGCAGTTGGGCCACCACGAGGTTGGCGGTCTGGTCGTTGACCTCGCCCACCAGGAACACGATGCGCTCCTTCAGGAGGCGCGAATAGATGTCATAGGACCGCTCGCCACGGCCCGACTGCTCGACGACCATCGGGACCATGCCGAGGCCTTGAATTTCGTTTGCGATCATGAATTAGCTCTCCGGAAGATGAATCGTTCGCTGTGTATGAACTGTACGCCTGAGTGAAATGGGGCTCGTGCCGCAAAGCACAAGCCCCATTGGCGTTGCGGTCAGCGACAGGATCAGCCTTGCTGTTGCTGCGCCATCAGTTCGTCGAACGACACCGACTTCTCGTTGACCTTGGCCTTGCCGAGCACGAAATCGGTCACGTTGTTCTCGATGACGACGGCTTCGACTTCCGCCAGGCGGTTGTTGTCGCTGAAGTACCAGCGCACCACGTCGGCCGGCTTTTCGTAGCTGGCGGCCAGTTCGTCGATGTGGGCCTTGATCTGCTCGGGCTTGGCCTGCAGGTTGTTGGCGCGCACCAGCTCGGCGACCACGAGGCCCAGGCGCACGCGGCGCTCGGCTTGCGGACGGAACACTTCGTCGGGGATCGGCGCCTTGTCGGCGTCCTTGATGCCGCGCTGCTTGAGCTCGGCGCGGGCGCCTTCGATCATGCGGCTGACTTCCGATTGCACGCTGGCGTTCGGCAGGTCGAGCTCGGCGTTGGCAACCAGCGCGTCCATCACGGCGTTCTTGTTGCGGGCCAGCAGGCGGAACTTCACTTCGCGTTCGAGATTGCGCTTGATGTCGGCACGCAGGCCTTCGACGGTGGCTTCGGCGATGCCGAGCGACTTGGCCAGTTGTTCGTTGACTTCAGGCAGGTGCGAGGCTTCGATCTTCTTCACGGTGACCATGAAGTCGGCCTGCTTGCCGGCCACGTCTTTGCCGTGGTAATCGGCCGGGAACGACAGTGGGAAGGTGCGGCTGTCGCCGGACTTCATGCCGCGCACCGCGTCTTCGAATTCCTTGAGCATCTGGCCTTCGCCGACCACGAACTGGAAGTCTTCGGCCTTGCCGCCCTGGAAGGGCTCGCCGTCGATCTTGCCTTCGAAGTCGACCGTGACACGGTCGTCGTCTTGCGCCACGGCGTCTTGCGCGCGCTGGGCGAAGGTGCGGCGTTGCTTGCGCAGGATGTCGAGCGTCTTGTCGATCGCGTCGTCGCCCACTTCGGCCGAGAGCTTCTCGACCTCAGCGCCCGACAGGTCGTTGATCTTGACTTCGGGGAACACTTCGAACACCGCGTCGAAGGCCAGTTCGCCCTCGGGCGACTCTTCCTTCTCGGTGATGCGGGGCTGGCCGGCCACGCGCAGCTTGGCTTCGTTGGCGGCTTGCGAGAAGGCTTCGCCGACCTTGTCGTTCATGACTTCGTAGTGCACCGAGTAGCCATAGCGCTGGGCCACGACGTTCATCGGCACCTTGCCGGGACGGAAGCCGTCCATCTTGACGGTGCGCGCGAGCTTCTTGAGGCGCGAATCGACTTCGTTCTGGATGGTGCCGACCGGCAGGGTCAGCGTGATCTTGCGTTCGAGCTTCTCGAGAGTTTCAACGGTCACGGTCATGGTGTCTTCCTTGTGAGGGGTGTGGCTGGTGCGCGGGGCCGGACTCGAACCGGCACGTTCTTGCGAACGTCAGGACCTAAACCTGGTGCGTCTACCAATTTCGCCACCCGCGCGATGCCAATTTTTCAGGTGAATGCAAAGGCGGACGGCCCTGGTGCCGCAAACACCCGATACCGGATACCTGCAACCCAAAGACCGCCCGCCTGAAATCGGTCAACCGCGCATTTTAAACGCTAATCAGGGCCTCTTTTGGCCCCCGCTTGACGCGGAATGCAGCGGCATACATTGCCGGCAGTGCCAGAAGGGTCAATACGGTGGCCACGATCAGCCCGCCCATGATGGCCACGGCCATCGGCCCCCAGAACACGCTGCGCGAGAGCGGAATCATCGCCAGCACCGCCGCGGCCGCCGTCAGCACGATGGGGCGCAGGCGCCGCACCGCCGACTCGACGATCGCGTCCCAGGCCGGCACACCGGCCGCCCGGTCGCTCTCGATCTGGTCGATCAGGATCACCGCGTTGCGCTGGATCATGCCCATGAGCGCGATCACACCCAGCAGCGCCACGAAGCCAAATGGCCGGTCGAGCACCAGCAGCGCACCGGCGACACCCGCAATGCCCATCGGCCCGGTGATGAACACCAGCAGCGAGCGGCTGAAGCTGTGCAGCTGCAGCATCAGCAGCGTGAACACCAGGAACAGCATGATCGGCACGCCCGCCACGATGGAGGCCGAGCCCTTGCTGCTTTCCTCGACCGCGCCCGCCACTTCGATGCGGTAGGCGCCCTGCCCGGCCGCGAGCCAGCCGGCCTCGAGCTGGCGCAGCTTGGGCAGCAGCTCGGCGGTCACGGTTGCGCCCTGCAGGCCTTCGACCACGTCGCCCTGCACAGTGATCGCGTAATCGCGGTTCTCGCGCCACATCACGCCGGGTTCCCAGGTGAACACCGGCCGTGCGATCTGCGTGAGCGGAATCGAGCGGCCCGAGGTCGTCGGGATGTAAGCGTTGCCGATGTCCGAGATGGCTTCGCGTTCGTCCGGTGACTGGCGCAGCACGATGTCGATCAGCAAATCGTTCTCGCGGTACTGGCCCACGGTGGTGCCGCTGAACATCGTGCGCGAGGCCTGCGCGATGGCCTGGCTCGTCACGCCGAGTGCGCGCGCCTTGGCCTGGTCGATCTCCAGGCGGATCACCTTCACCGACTCGTTCCAGTTGTCGTTCACGCCGCGCATGTTGGCGTTCTCGCGCAGCACCGCCTTCACCTCGTCGGCGTGGGCGCGCAGTTGCGCGGGCTCGGTGCCGATCACGCGGAACTGCACCGGGTACGGCACCGGCGGCCCGTTGGGCAGCAGCTTGACGCGGCCTCGCACCTCGGGGAATTCCTCGGCCAACAGGGCCGGCAAGCGCAGCCGCAGCCGCTCGCGCACCTTCAGGTCCTTGGCGAGCACGATGAGCTGCGACACATTGGTCTGTGGGAACACCTGGTCCAGCGGCAGGTAGAAGCGCGGCACGCCCGAGCCGACCCAGGTGCTCACGGTCTTGACGCCCTCTTCCTTCATCACGCGCTGCTCGACGCGCTTGGCCACCTCTTCGTTGGCCGCGAACGAGGTGCCTTCGGGGAACCAGATGTCCACCATGATTTCAGGCCGGCTCGAATCGGGGAAGAACTGCTGCTGCACCTTGCCCATGCCGAAGATGCCGAGCGCGAACACCAGCACCGTCGCGCCAATGGTCAGCCACCGGTGCTGCACGCACCAGTCCACCGCATGTCGGAAGCCGTTGTAGAACGGCGTGTCGAACAGCTCGTGCGGCGGCGCATCGGGATCGTGAGGCTTCACCTTGAGCAGCAGCGTGCCCAGGTACGGCACGAAATACACCGAGACGATCCACGACAGCACCAGCGCGATCACCGTCACCGCGAAGATCGCGAAGGTGTACTCGCCCGTCACCGACTTCGCCAGGCCGATCGGCAAGAAGCCGGCCGCCGTGATGAGCGTGCCCGTGAGCATCGGCTTTGCCGTGACGTCGTAGGCATAGGTGGCGGCACGGGCCTTGTCGTAGCCCTCTTCCATCTTCCGCACCATCATCTCGACCGCGATGATCGCATCGTCCACCAGGAGGCCGAGCGCGATGATCAGCGACCCCAGCGATATCTTGTGCAGCCCGATGCCGAAGTAGTTCATCGCGAGGAAGGTCACCGCCAGCACCAGCGGAATGGTGATCGCCACCACCAGCCCCGGGCGCACGTCGATGTACCAGCCGAAGCGCCCGCCCTTGTGCAGGCCGAGCGCGATGATGCTCACGGCCAGCACGATGGCCACGGCCTCGATCAGCACGCCGACGAATTCGTTCACCGAGCTGGCCACCGACACCGGCTGGTCCTGCACCTGCGCGAGCTTCACGCCGATGGGCAGGCGCTGGTCGATCTGCGCCGTCGCCACTTTCAGCGCCTTGCCCAGCGCGATGATGTCGCCCCCCTTGGCCATGGAGACGCCCAGCGCGATCACTTCCTTGCCCTGGTGGTGCACCTTGACGGCCGGCGGATCGACGTAGCCGCGGTGGATCTCGGCGATGTCGCCCAGCTTCAGCTGGTTGCCCGAAGTGCCGCGGATCGGCATCTCGCGCAGCTGGTCGACGCTGGTGAACTGGCCCGCCACGCGCACCTGCACCACGTCGAGCGGCGACTGGATGGTGCCGGCGCTTTCCACCGCATTCTGCGAGCCGAGCTGCGCAAGCACCGCGTTGAAATCGAGCCCCAGTTGCGCGAGGCGCTTTTGCGAGATCTCGATGTAGACCTTCTCGTCCTGCACGCCGAACTGGTCGACCTTGGCCACGTCCTTCACCCGCAGCAGCTGCTGGCGGGTTTCGTCGGCCAGCGTCTTGAGTTCGGCGTAGCTGAAGCCTTCGCTTTCCAGCGCGTAGATCACGCCATAGACGTCGCCGAAATCGTCATTGAAGAACGGCCCCTGCACGCCAGGCGGCAGCGTGTTGCGCATGTCGCCGATCTTCTTGCGCACCGTGTACCAGACGTTGGCCACGTCCGCGGCCTTCGAGGAATCCTTGATCTGGAAAATGATCTGCGACTCGCCCGGCTTCGAATAGCTGCGGATCTTGTCGGCATACGGCGCCTCCTGCAGCGTGCGTTCGAGCTTGTCGGTGACCTGCTCGGCCACCTGCTGCGCGGTCGCGCCGGGCCAGTAGGTGCGCACCACCATCGCGCGGAAGGTGAACGGCGGGTCTTCGTCCTGCCCGAGCTGGAAGTACGCAAAGGCGCCCAGCACCATCAGCACCACCATCAGGTAGCGCGTGAGGGGCGCGTGGTCCAGCGCCCATTTGGAGAGATTGAAGCCGGCGGGCTTGTCGGTGGGGTTCTCTGCGCCGTCCGTCATTTGGCGGCACCTGCAGCGATCTCCTTCTTGTTTGCGGCGACAGGCTCGACGGCCTGCACGACGTCCTTCGCGTTGGCGGCGGCCGCGGCCGCCTCCTTGGACTGGTAGATGGTGACCTTCTGGCCTGGCGAGAGCACGTGCACGCCGGCGGCGACAACCATCATTCCTGGCGAGAGACCCGCACCGATCACGGCTTCATTGCCGTCGGCCGTTGCCACCTGCACGGTCTGCGAGCGCACCGTCATCGTCGATTTGTCGAGCACCCAGACCGCGGTGCCCTCGCCTTCCTGGCGCAGCGCGCTGGTCGGCAGCTTGATCACCGCGGTGTTGCCGTGCGCCAGCGCCTGCGGGCGCGCGTAGACGGTGGCGCCGAGCGGGGGCGAGGTGGCCGCGTCGATCGCGACCTTGACCGAGAACGTGCGCGTGACCGCATCGGCACTGGCCGCCACTTCGCGCACCTGCCCCTGCAGCTCATTGCCGCCGGACCAGCCGCGCACAGTGACCGGCGAGCCGGGCTTGATCGCCTGAGCACGGTCTTCGGGCACGGCGAACACCACGTCGCGCGCGCCGTCCTGTGCGATGCGCACGACCGGCGTGCCGGCCTGCACCACCTGGCCTGGCTCGGCCTCGATGGCGGTGATGACGCCGGCCACGTCGGCGACGAGCGTCGTGTAGTTGGCCTGGTTGCCCTGCGAGGAGAGTTGGGCCTGCGCCTGTTCGAGCTGCGCCTGGGCGGCTTTCCAGGTGGTTTCGCGGCGCTCGAGCTCGGCGCCGCTGATGAAGTTCTGCTCGCGCAGTTCGCGGTAGCGCTTCAGGTCGGCGGCCGCCAAGTCACGGTTGGTGAGCGCAGCGGCCTGCTGGGCGCGGGCGGCTTCGGCGGCCAGCCTGTAGTCCTGCGGATCGAGCTGGGCCAGCACTTGGCCGGCCTGCACGTGCTGGCCGAGCTCGGCCTGGCGCCGGGTGATCTTGCCCGCCACCCGAAAGCCCACACGCGATTCGACGCGGGCCTGAACCTGGGCCGAGAACTCGGGCTGGGCGTCGAAGTCGCTGGTGCCGACGGTCACCAGCTTCACCGCTCGAACGGGCTCCTCGGCTGCTGGTTTCGGCGAACAGCCGGCCAGAAACAGGGACGGAATCAGCAGCCACAAGGCGCTGCGCACACGGGGAAAAGCGGTGGAGGCGGTCATGAGACACCCAAGAAAGAACAAACCCGGGCCTTTAATGACCCACTGGTTAGTAATCTAGGGTAAACGTTAAATACTGTCAATGACCCGCGGGTCAGTTGACAGGTACTTTCCGGGTACTTTCAGGTCCGCTGGCCCATCTCCACCAGCCGGTTGTCGGGCAACTCGAAGTAGTCCGACGCACGCCCCGCATTGCGCTGCAGCCAGCCGAACAGCACGCGCCGCACCGGGTTCAAGCCCGGCAGGTTTTCCTCGCCCACCGAGGCGCGGGAGACGAAATACGAGGTCTTCATCGAATCGATTGCCAGCGTCTTCTGGTAGGCCAGGATGCGAATGAATTCGGGCACGTCGGGCCGCTCCATGAAGCCGTGGCGCGCGGTGACCACCCAGATGCCTTCCATCAACTGCTCCGCCTCGATGCGGATGCGGGCGTCGACGCGCGGCGTGTCGCAGGCCAGCACGCGCAGCACGATCACCTGGTCGTGCAGCACCTGGTTGTGCTTGAGGTTGTGCAGCAGCGCATGCGGAACCGCCGTGGCATCAGGGTTCAGGAACACCGCGGTGCCGCTGACCCGGTGCGGCATGTGCTGCGCCAGCGATTCGATGAAAGGCCGCAGCGGCAGGCTCTCGGCTGCCGCCGCTTCCAGCCCCAGCCGCCGGCCCTTGGCCCAGGTGGTGAAGACCACCATCACCACGGCCGCCACCGCCAGCGTGAGCCAGCCACCCTCGGCCACCTTCAGGCTGTTGGCGACCACGAAGGTCAGGTCGACCACCGCGAAGGCCACCACGCCCACCACCACCGCCACCTTGTTCCACTTCCACAGCCCCCACGCGACGATGCCCGCGAGCAGCGTGGTCGTCACCATCGTGATCGACACCGCGATGCCGTACGCCGCCGACAGCGCGCCCGAGCTGCGGAAGCCCAGCACCAAGAGCAGCACGCCCACCATCAGCAGCCAGTTCACGGCCGGCACGTAGATCTGCCCGATGGCCGAGCCCGAGGTCTGCACCACCCGCATGCGCGGCAGGTAGCCCATGCGCATCGCGTGTGCGGTGAGCGAGAAGGCGCCCGAAATCACCGCCTGCGAGGCGATCACCGTGGCCATCGCGGCCAGCACCACCATCGGCAGCACGCCCCACGAGGGAAAGAGCCGGAAGAACGGGTTGTCGATGGCCGCCGGGTTCGCCAGCACCAGCGCGCCCTGCCCAAAGTAGTTCAGCACCAGCCCCGGCAGCGCGATGAAGAGCCAGGCCAGGCGGATCGGCTTCGCGCCGAAATGCCCCATGTCGGCATAAAGCGCCTCCCCACCGGTGAACGCCAGGAACACCGCGCCCAGCACCGCGAGCGACTGCGCCCGGTGCTCGATCAGGAAGCCGAAGGCGCGCCGAGGATCGAGCGCCGCCAGCACCTGCGGCTGCTGCAGCACCTGCCAGAGACCCGCCGCGGCCAGCACGATGAACCACAGCAGCATCACCGGCCCGAAGATCTTGCCGACCACGCCCGTGCCCTTCTTCTGCACCATGAAAAGCGCGACAAGAATGACGACCGTGATCGGAATCACCGCCCGCTGCAGCATCGGCGCCTGCACTTCCAGCCCCTCGACCGCCGAGAGCACCGAGATCGCCGGCGTGATCAGGCTGTCGCCGTAGAACATGGCCGCGCCCACCAGGCCCAGCAGGCCGATCACGTTCCACACCCAGGGCCTGGTCTTCGGCCCGGCGACGGCGCTGCGCGCCAGCGCCTGCAGCGCGAGGATGCCGCCCTCGCCGTCGTGGTCGGCGCGCAGCACGAACACCACGTACTTCAGCGTCACCACGAACATCAGGCCCCAGAAGATCAGCGACAGCAGCCCCAGCACCGAGTCGGGCGAGAACGGCACGCCGTGCTCGGGGTTCATCGTTTCCTTGAAGGCGTAGAGCGGCGAGGTGCCGATGTCGCCGAAGACGACGCCGAGCGCCGCGATCATCAATCCGGGTCCCGCCGGATGCCCTGCCCCGCCTTGCGCTGGAATCTGGGCCGTGGAGGCCGGGGCCGGTGCGTTCATGGGCGAGCTGTTCGAAGTGGCAACGCACCGAGCATAGTGCCGAGGGCATCGTGTCGCGGACAATCGTGGCGTGTCCGCCACTCCCCACCTCGCCGCCCCGCCGGCGCACTACGAAAACTTCCCGGTCGCCTCGTGGCTCTGCCCGCCGCACCTGCGCCCGCCGATTGCCGCGATCTACCACTTCGCGCGCACTGCCGACGACATCGCCGACGAAGGCGATGCATCGCCCGACCAGCGCCTGGCCGAGTTGCGCGCCTACCGCGACGAGCTCGCCGCCGCCGCGCAGGGCGAGGCGCTCGCCACGTCGCGCTGGCCGCACGTCTTCGGCCCGCTGGCCCACAGCATCGCGCAATACGGCCTGCCCGAGAACCTGCTGGCCGACCTGCTGAACGCGTTCATGCAGGACATCGAGAAGACCCGCGACCACGGCACCTACGCCGACCGCGCCGAACTCCTCGACTACTGCCGCCGCTCGGCCAACCCGGTCGGACGGCTGCTGCTGCATCTCTATGGCGTGCATGACGCCCAGGCGCTGGCGCAGAGCGATGCCATATGCAGCGCGCTGCAGCTCATCAACTTCTGGCAGGACCCGAGCGTGGACTTGCCCCGCGGGCGCTTCTATTTCCCGCTGACCGACTGCGCCCGGCGCGGGCTCACGCGCGAGCACTTCAAGGTGTTCGAGCCGCTCTCAGCCGCGCCGCCGCCGCAGGAGGCCATCAACCTGGTTTCGGTCGTGTCCTTCTGGGCCCGCGAGCTCATGGACGAAGGCGCGCCGCTGGTGCATCGCCTGCCGGGCCGCGCGGGCTGGGAGCTGCGGCTGGTCGTGCAGGGAGGCCTGCGCATCCTCGACAAGATCACCGACCTGGGCTTCGACACCTTCTCCCAGCGCCCCACCATCGGCAAGGCCGATGCGCCCGTCCTGCTCTGGAAGACGCTGCGGATGCGGAGACAATGGCGCCCCATGAAAGCAGCGCCTCCCCGATGAATCCCGAGCAATACGTGCAAGACAAGGCGGCCGCCTCGGGCAGCAGTTTCTATTACGCCTTCCTGTTCCTGCCCAAGCCCCGGCGCGCCGCGATCACGGCGTTCTATGCCTTCTGCCGCGAGGTCGACGACGTGGTCGACGAGGTCACCGACCCCGGCGTGGCCGCCACCAAGCTCGCCTGGTGGCGCACCGAGGTCGCCCAGGCCTTCGCAGGCACGCCGCGGCATCCGGTGATGCAGGCGCTGATGCCGCACGCCGCGGCCTACGGCATCGAGGCGCGCCAGCTGCTCGAGGTGATCGACGGCTGCCAGATGGACCTGGACCAGACCCGCTACCTCGACTTCCCCGGCCTCGCGCGCTATTGCCACCTGGTGGCCGGCGTGGTGGGCGAGGTCGCGGCGCGCATCTTCGGCCAGACCGATCCGCAGACCACCGCCTACGCCCACAAGCTCGGGCTGGCATTGCAGCTCACGAACATCCTGCGCGACGTGGGCGAAGACGCCTTGCGCGGCCGCATCTACCTGCCGGTCAACGAGCTGCAGCAGTTCGATGTGAAGGCGCACGAGATCCTGAACCGCGTGCACTCGGACCGCTTCGTCGCGCTCATGAAGTTCCAGGCGCAACGCGCGCATGCCGCCTACGACGAGGCGCTCGCCCTGCTGCCGGTGGCCGACCGCCGCACGCAGAAGCCCGGCCTGATGATGGCCAGCATCTACCGCACGCTGCTGCGCGAGATCGAACGCGACGACTTCCAAGTGCTGAACCAGCGCGTGAGCCTGACGCCGGTGCGCAAGTTCTGGCTCGCGTGGAAGGTTCAGGCGCTGGGGCGGATTTGAAGACAGCCGTCGTCGGCGCCGGCTGGGCCGGCCTCGCCTCTGCGGTCGAGGCCACGCGGCTCGGTCATTCCGTCACGCTGTTCGAGGCAGCGCACATGCCGGGCGGACGGGCGCGGCGCGTCGACGACATGCACGGGATGGCGCTGGACAACGGGCAGCACATCCTGATTGGTGCCTACACGGCCACGCTGAAGCTGATGCGCGAAGTGGGCGTCGATGTGGAGAAGGCACTGCATCGCCTGCCACTCTCGCTGCGATTCGCCGACGGCGGTGGGCTCAAGCTGCCGCGGCTGCCTGCGCCGCTCGATCTGCTGGCGGGCATCTTCACGGCGCGCGGCTGGACGTGGCGGGACAAATCCTCGCTGCTGCGCACCGCCGTCGGATGGCGCCTCGGTGGATTCCGCTGCGCGCCCGACACCACGGTGGCCGCGCTCTGCACCGGTCTCACGCCGCGCGTGATGCAGGAGTTGATCGAGCCGCTGTGCGTCTCGGCGCTCAACACGCCGGTGCCCCAATCAAGCGGCGAAGTGTTCCTGCGCGTGCTGCGCGACGCGCTCTTCAGCGGAAGCGGCGGCGCGGACTTGCTGCTGCCGCGTGTGGACCTCGGCGCGCTGTTCCCGGATGCCGCGATGGCGTGGCTGACGAAGCACGGCACAACGCTGCGCATCGGCACGCGCGTGCGGGCCATCGCACCCGAAGCCGGGCAGTGGCTTGTCGACGACGAACCCTTCGACCGGGTCATCCTGGCTTGCGCACCCTGGGATGCCGCGCGCCTCGTTCGTGCATCGGGCTTGCCGGCCGACCGCTGGAGCGAGACCACCGAGGCGTTGCGCTTCGAAGCCATCGCCACGGTCTATGTGCGCGGCGCCTCGAAACTTGCAGAGCCGATGCTGGCCCTGCGCAGCGATCCGGCCACGGCCCCTGCCCAGTTCGTGTTCGACCGCAGTCAGCTCGACGGCCCGGAAGGCGTGCTCGCATTGGTCATCAGCGCCAACGAAGCATCGCGCGAAGTGCTGGAGCAGCAAGTGATCGCGCAAGCCGCAACGCAGTTGGGCCAGGCCTCGCTGGAGATCATCCAGACCGTCGTCGAGAAGCGCGCCACCTTCGCCTGCACGCCTGCGCTCGCCCGGCCACCGATGCGCATCGCGCCCGGCCTGCAAGCCTGCGGTGACTACACCGAAGGCCCCTACCCCGCCACGCTCGAGGGCGCGGTACTCAGCGGGCTGGCCGCTGCCAAGGCATCGACCACCCCATGACCGAACTGCGCTACCTCGACTTCGACTACAGCGAAGACACCGAAGGCCACGGCACATTCGATGCCATGGCTTCGACCGCGCCGGAGAAAGTGCCCGAGGTGCATGCCGAGATCGAACGGATGCTCGCCTGGGCGGAAGCCACGTTTCCGAATGCGCGTGGCGCATTGGACGAAGGCGCGACCTGGGACTGCGACCTGCAGGAAACGCGCGAGGACTCGCGCTTCACCACCCTCACCTTCTCGCTCAGCGGCACTGCGGACTTCTGCGCCGCTTTGCGCGAGCAGTTCGCGCTCGATTGATCGGGCGGATCAGGCCGCCTTGTTGGGCAGGCGCAGCAAGCTCAAACCCAGCAGCACGAAAGCGCCGCCGGACACGCGATTGAAGAGCTTCGAGCGGCGCGGATCGGACAGCTGCTTCTTCAGCATCCGCGCGAGCAGCACATAGAACGCGTGCGACAGCACCGAGCCCGCGGCGAAGGTGGCGGTGAGCACCGCGAACTGCCCGAGGATCGGCGCGTCATGCACGAGGAACTGCGGGAACAGTGCCGAGAAGAACAGGATGCCCTTGGGATTGGTGAGCGCCACGGTGACGCCGTTGCCGAACAGGCGCCACGCAGCGCGCGGTGCGGGGGGCGCGCCGGTTGCGGCCAGGTCGGAGAACACGCTGGCCCGGTTGCGCCACTGCTTGATGCCCAGGTAGATCAGGTACGCCGCACCGGCCACCTTCAGCACCATGAATGCGGAGGCCGAGGTCGTCAGTACCACGCCCAGCCCCGCCATCGCGGCGGCCGACACCATGAACAGGCCCACCGCATTGCCCATCGAACTGATCATCGCGCGCCGCGGGCCCACCGAGATCGAGTTCGAGACCGCGAGCAGCACGGCCGGGCCAGGGGTGAAGGCGACGAGCAGCGTCACGCCGCAGAAGATGAGCCAGTTGGAGAGGTGCACTTTCGGAGTTCCTGCGCGAAAGGTGGACAAGAGACGAAACAGGGGAGCGGGAAACTATAGTCCGACGGCCCGCAGCCCGCCGGGGCCGCGCCGATTACCCCTCACCTCCGGAAACCAAGACATGGTCACCTGCTACCTGCGCTACATCGTCGACGCCTACAAGCTCAAGGAATTCGAGCATTACGGCAAGCTCTGGATTCCGTTGGTCGAAAAGTTCGGCGGCAAGCACCACGGCTACTTCCTGCCCTCGGAAGGCGCCAACAACGTCGCGCTGGCGATGTTCAGTTTTCCGAGCCTCGCGGCCTACGAGAAATACCGCGCCGACTCGATGCAGGACCCCGAGTGCCAGGCGGCGTTCAAGTACGCAGAGGACACGCGCTGCATCCTGAGCTACGAGCGCAGCTTTTTCCGGCCTGTCTTCGAATAAGCCTCAGGCGCCCAGCGCCACGCACAGCGCGTGCAGGTTCGGCACGATCAGCTGCGGCCGCGCGCCATGCACCCAGGGGCGCTCGTCGCGCACCAGCCAGGCGGCCTGCATGCCGGCATTGAGCGCGCCGACCACGTCGAGCTCGGCGTCGTCGCCCACGTGCAGCACATCCTTGGGCAACAGGCCGACCGAAGCCGCGGCGGCGCGGAAGATCGGCGCATGCGGCTTGCCGCTGCCGAAGGCGCGTGCATTGAACGCGGTGCGAAACCACCGGCCCACGCCGGTCTGGTGGATGTCGGCATTGCCGTTCGACACGGCAACCAATGGATAACGCTCGCTGAGCCACTTGAGCGCGGGCAACGCATCGTCATAGAGCGTCACGCGCTGGCGCTCGGCGAAGAAGGCGTCGAAGGCGGGATCGGCCAGCGCTGGGTCTTCACCGGAGCGCTTCAGCGCGGTGCGGATCGATTCGCGGCGCAGCGCACTCAGGTCGTGCGCGAGGTCCGAGCGCTCCTTCTCGGTGGCTTCGCGCAGTTCGCGCAGGATGCCGGGCGTGAGCAGCAACGAGGCGGTCTTCGGTGCCTCGCGCAGGAGCCATTCCTGCAGCACGGCCTCGGCACGTTCGATGGTCGGCCAGATGGGCCAGAGGGTGTCGTCGAGGTCGAGGGAGATCGCGGAGATGCGTTGGACGTCGAGCGGCGCGGCGCTCGCGGGCGCAGGGGAAGCGGAGGTCATGCCTGAGAATATCGCATGCCCCACGACCCGATGAACGCCAGCTCCGCCAATGACCGCACCGCCGTGCTCTGGTGCAACCTGGGCTCCCCCGACGCCCCCACCGCCGCCGCCGTTCGCCCCTATCTCGCCGATTTCCTGGGCGACCCGCGTGTCGTCGAGATTCCGAAATTGCTCTGGGCGCTGATCCTGCACGGCGTCATCCTGCGCACGCGGCCCGCCAAATCCGCCGCCAAGTACGCGAGCATCTGGATGCCTGAGGGCTCGCCGCTCAAGGTGTGGACGCAGAAGCAGGCGACGCTCCTGGCCGGCTGGCTCGGCGAACGCGGCCACCGCGTGACGGTGCGCGACGCGATGCGCTACGCCAACCCGTCGATCGCCTCGCGCCTCGACGCACTTGCGGCCGAGGGCGCGACGCGCGTGCTGGTGCTGCAGGCCTATCCGCAGTACTCGGCCACGACCACCGCGAGCGTGATCGATGCAGTGAACGACTGGAGCCGCAAGCAGCGCCGTATTCCCGAATTCCGCTTCGTCAACCAGTACCACGACGACCCCGCCTACATCGATGCGCTCGCGCAAGGCATCGAGCGCCACTGGAAGGCCGAGGGCCGCGGCGAGGTGCTGTTGATGAGCTTCCACGGCATCCCCGCACGCAACATCGCGCTCGGCGACCCGTACCAGGCGCAGTGCCTCGAAACCGCGCGCCTGCTCGCGGCACGGCTCGGTCTTTCCGACGCGCAGCACCGCGTCACCTTCCAGTCGCGCTTCGGCCGCGCCAAGTGGCTCGAGCCCTACACCGAGCCGACGCTGCGCGAGCTCGGCGCAAGCGGCATCCAGCGGGTCGACGTGGTGTGCCCGGGCTTCCCGGCCGACTGCCTGGAGACGCTGGAGGAAATCGCCATGGAAGGCCGCGAAGCCTTCCTGCATGCGGGTGGCAAGGCCTTCAGCTATATCCCCTGCCTCAACGACAGCCCGGCATGGATCACCGCGCTCGCGAACATCGCCGAACGCAACCTCGCAGGCTGGCCGACGCGATAGCTGGTGCTCAGAACTTGCCGAGGTAGTCCAGCTTGCCGATCGGCATGCCGCTGTGGCGCAGCACGTCGTAGGCCGTGGTCACGTGGAAGAAGAAGTTGGGCAGTGCGAACTGCAGCAGGTAGCGCTGCGCGGTGAAGGTCGCCTCGCCCTCGCGGGTCTTGATGGTCACGGGGCGTTCCTCGTGGCCGTCGATCAGGGCTCGGTCAATGGTCGCGAGGAAATCCTGCGTCTTGCGGATGCGGGCCACGAGGTCGTCCCAGGTCTTTTCCTCATCGGGGAAGCTGGGCGCCGTGATGCCCGCGATGCGCGCGGCGCCGAGCTTCGATGCATCACTCGCGCGCTGAACCTGGCCGGCCAGCGTGAGCATGTCGGGCGCGAGACGCGCATCGACCAGCGTGGCGGTGTCGATGCCGTTGGCCTTGGCGTGCGCCAGGCTCTTGTCGAACAGGTGAGTCAGTTGCCCGAGTCCGCGGGTGAAGACCGGGACGGACAGGTCGTACATCGAGAGCGCCATGGTGAGGTGAGCCTTGTAGCAGTGGTTGAAGCCGGCGGCGATTGTGCTGCCGCCCTGCATTCAGCGACCGGCGGCGCGGATAAACCCCTCGATGGGCTCCAGTTGTTCGGGCACGTTGAGCGCGGGCGCGTGACCGCACCCCTGGATTTCGATGACCTGCAGTCGCCCTTCGGCGCCCGGTCCCCGGCGCCGCATCTCCTCGACCACCTCGGGCAGCACCAGGTCCGACTCGGCGCCGCGCAGGCACAGCACCGGCACCTCGATCAGGTCGTAGTGCGGCCAGATGAGGTAGTCGTTGTCGTGCGCGCTGAACTGCCGGACCATCGCGGGGTCGTAGTGCGGCGTCACGCGGCCGTCGGGCAGGCGGCGGGTGGAACTCTCGGTCAGGCGGCGCCACTGCGCATCGCTGAGCCAGCCGTAGGGCTTGTAGACGGTGCGAAAGAACGCCTCCAGCTCGGCCACCGTATCGAACGATGGCGGCTGGCCCGCATAGGCGCGGATGCGCTCGATGGCCGCTTGCGCAAGCTGCGGCGCGTTGTCGTTGAGCGTGAGGCTCGCGATGCGCGCCTTCATGCGCGGCTCGAACAGGCCCGAGGCGCAGACCATGCCGATCGCGCCGCCCATCGAGGTGCCGACCCAGTGCACCCGGCCGAGGCGCAGTTCGTCGCACAGCGCGTTCGCGAGCTTTGCATAGAACGAGAGTTGGTATTCCTCGTCGGGCAGCGGGCTCCATTGGCTGAGGCCGCGGCCGATGGTGTCGGGGCAGATCACGCGAAAGCCGCGCGCGGCAAAGTGCTGCGCCAGTTCGTCCATGTCTCGGCCGGTGCGGGCAAGGCCGTGCCAGGCAATGACGACCGGCGCATCGGGCGCGCCCCATTCGAGCCAGTGGATCTCGCGGCCCGCGAGTTGCGCGTAGCGCGACAGCGGCGTCATGAAGTTGCTGTCGCTCATCTCGCCGCCCTCGCCCGCAGCTTGCCGACGATGCCGGTCGGAAAGTAATACACCGACAGCACGAACAGCACGCCGAGCCACAGCAGCCAGCGATCGGGCGACAGCAGCGCCGCGAGCCACGGCAGCCCGCTCGCCGCCTCGCTGCCCAATCGCAGCAGGTCCTGCAGGTAGCTCTGCGCCACCACGAACAGCACCGCGCCGATGGCCGCGCCGTAGATGGTGCCCATGCCGCCGATCACCACGATCAACAGCACGTCGATCATGATCTCGAAGCTCAGCGAGGTGTCGGGTCCGTTGTAGCGCAGCCAGATCGCGAGCATCGCGCCGGCCAGCGTGGCAAACAACGCCGACAGCACGGCGGCCGTCGTGCGGTACACCACCACGCGGTAGCCGATGGCCTCGGCGCGGAACTCGTTCTCGCGAATGGCCTGCAGCACGCGGCCGAAGGGCGAGTTCACGATGCGCAGCAGCGCGAGCACCAGCACCACCGCCGCGACGAACAGCAGGTAGTAGCAGAGCAGCCGGCCATCGAGCGAGACGCCGAGGAACGGCTCCTCGGCAAACTCGAAGCTCGGCGAGATCAGCTCGGGCAGCTTGAAGGTCAGGCCGTCTTCGCCGCCGGTGAAGTCCGACAGCTGCGAGGCCAGCGTCTGGAACGCCGAGGCCACGGCCAGCGTGATCATCGCGAAGAAGATCGCGCGCACCCGCAGCGAGAACAGCCCGATGGCGAACGAGAGCACCAGCGAGATCGCCAGCGATGCGCCCAGCCCCACCAGCACCGCACCCCAGTTGGGCCCGAGCCGCGAAGCAGAGATGGCGATGCCATACGCACCGATGCCGAAGAACATCGTGTGCGCGAAGCTCACGATGCCGGTGTAGCCCAGCAACAGATCGAAGCTCGCGACCAGCACCACGAACACCAGGATCTTGGCCGCGACACTGAGCGCCTTCACGCCCGGGAAGATGAACGGCGCGAACGCCAGCGCAATGAACAGCGCCACGAGCAGCAGCGCCAGCAGGCGGCTGCGCGGCATGTCGTTGGAGAGGAGTCGTTTGAGGAACATGGGTGTCTTCTTCCTCAACGGTTCGCGACGGGGTACACGCCCTGCGGCCGCCACAGCAGCACGGCCACCATCAGGAAAATGCTCGCGAACTGCGTGAGCGTGGGCAGCAGGAAGCCGATGTAGTTGGTCATGAGGCCCACGAGCAGCGCGCCGATGAGCGCCCCGCCCGTCGAGCCCAGCCCGCCGATGATGATGACGATGAAGATCAGCACGTTGACCTGCGCGCCCATCTGCGGCACGAGGTTCTGCTGGAACAGCCCCCACATCACGCCGCCCAGGCCCGCGAGTGCGCTGCCCACCACGAACACGCCGACGAAGAGCCGTCCGATGCGGTAGCCGAGCGACTCGACCATCTCGCGGTCCTGCACGCCCGCGCGGATCAGCAGGCCGATCTTGGTGCGACCGAGCGTCCATGCGAGCAGGCCGAACACCACCACGCCCACCGCGACCGCGAGCAGCCGGTATTTGCTGATGGCCGCATCGCCGATCAACAGCGAGCCGCGCAGTGCCTCGGGCAACGGCAGCGGCACCTGCGCCGGGCCCCAGATCACCTTGATGAGCTCCTCGCCGATGATCATGCCGCCCATCGTGATGAGGATCTGCTTCAGGTGCTGGCCATACACCGGCCGCACGATGAAGCGCTCGAACGCGAACCCGACCGCGCCCGCGACGGCCATCGCGACCAGCATCGCGGGAAACACCGCCACGAGGTTGCGCCAGAGTTCCTGCGAGCCGGTCCAGTCGCCCATGAGCCCGAGCACGCTGCTCGCCACGAAGGCGCCGAGCGCGATGAACACGCCGTGGCCGAAGTTCAGCACGTCCATGAGGCCGAACACCAGCGTGAGGCCCGAGGCGATGATGAAGATGATCATGCCCATCGCGAGGCCCGCCACGGTAAGCGTGAGCCACGTCGAGAACGAGCCCGTGAGCGGCAGCGCGACGAGCGCGAGGATGGGGGCGAGAAGCAGCGGCTTCCAGTCGAAGTCGAGTTTCATAGGGCCAGTCCCAGCAGCGATTGCTGCAGTTGCGCATCGGCGGAAAACACCGCCATCGAGCCGCTGTGCACCACGCGGCCGTTGTCCATCACCGCCACGTTGTCGCCCAGGCGCTGGGCGAAATTGATGTTCTGCTCCACCAGCAGGATCGTCACGCCGCTGCGCTTCAGCTCGGCGAACGCGTCGATCATGTTGTTGATCATCACGGGCGCAAGGCCCTTGCTGGGCTCGTCGATCAGGAGCAGTTCGCGTGGCTCGACGATGGCGCGCGAGACCGCCAGCATCTGCTTCTGCCCGCCCGAGAGCTTGCCCGCGGGGTGGTTCCAGAACTTCTCCACTGCGGGGAAGAGCTTGAAGATCCACTTCAGGCGCGTGTCGTCGATCTGCGCGGCGTTCTTTGCGCCTCGCGCGGCGAGCAGCATGTTCTCCTTGACCGTGAGGTCGGAGAAGATGCCCATGTTCTCGGGCACGTAGGCGATGCCCAGGCCCGCGATCTGCGGCGTCTGCATCGCGGTGATGTCCTTGTCGCCGAAGCGCACCCTGCCTTGCGATGCATGCCACAGGCCCATGATGGTTCGCAGCGTGGTCGTCTTGCCCGCGCCGTTGCGGCCCAGCAGCATGGTGAGCTGGCCACGGGGCACGGCGAGGTCCACGCCATGCAGGATGTGGTACGCCCCGATGTGCGTCTGCACGCCTTCGAGCGTCAAGAGATTGGTGCTCATGCCGCCTCCTTCGCAATGCCCAGGTAGGCCTCCTGCACCACCGGCGATGCGATCACCTCGGCCGGTTCGCCATCGGCCACCAGCGTGCCGTTGTGCAGCACGATGATGCGGTCCGCGAGCTCGCGCACCACGTCCATCTTGTGCTCGACCAGGAGGATGGTCTTGGTCTTGTCCTGCTTGAGCTTGCGGATCAGGTCGAGGATGACCGGCGCCTCGGCCGCGTTCATGCCGGCCGTGGGTTCGTCGAACATGAAGACCTTGGGCTCCAGCGCCATGAGCAACGCCACCTCCAGCTTGCGCTGGTCGCCGTGCGGCAGGCTCGCGACCGTGGCGTGTTCCCGCGATTTCAGCGCCACGTCCGCGAGGATCTGGTCCGCGCGCTCGGTCAGCGCCTTGTGGTCACTCCAGATGCTCCACAGGTTCAGGCCCCGCCGGTGCGCGCCCTCGCGCGTGGCCTGCACCGCCAGGCGCACGTTCTCCAGCACCGTGAGGTTGGGAAAGAGGTTGGTGAGCTGGAAGGCCCGCCCCAGCCCCGCGTGCGTGCGCGCGGACGGCGACAGGCCCGAGAGCGATTGCCCGTCGAGCGACACCGTGCCGGCGCTCGCCTTGAGCTGCCCCGAGATCAGGTTGAAATAGGTGGTCTTGCCCGCCCCGTTGGGGCCGACGATGGCCGTCAGCGTGCCCGGCGCAAAAGCGCAGCTCACGCTGTTGACGGCCACGTGGCCACCGAAGCGGATGGTCAGGTCTCGGGTCTCAAGCATCGTTGGTCATTGCGAAAAAGAAAAAGTGTCGATCTCGATCGGCCTCAGCAGGTGCCGATCACGTAGTAGTTCGGGCCGGTCTGCTTCAGTGTGGTGGTGACGTAGATGTTCCACAGGCCCATGGCCTGCGCCGAGCCGTAGGCATACGTCAGGCCCCACAGCGCATAGGCGCGCCCGGCCAAGGTGTGCGCATAGTTGCTCGCGGTGTAACAGGTGCCACCGGTGCCGCCCGAGGTGGTGGTGCCGGTGGCGGCCGTCGACATCGCGCCCTGCGCGTTGCTCGCGTCCAGCGCGGCCACGGTCCAGCTGTAGGTGGTGGATGCGGCGAGGCCCGTGTCGGTGTAGTTGGTGGCGACTACCGGCGCCGCGTTGACCTTGCTGCCGCCGCGGTACACGTTGTAGCCAGTGGCACCCGAGACGCCCGCCCAGCCGATCACCATGCTGCTGGCGGTCGCGCCCGAGGTGCCCACGCCGGTGGGCGCCGGCAGCGACGAGCCGCCGCTCGAACTGGTCACGCGGTCGACCATGGCCTTCATCGCCGCCATCTGCGGACCCGACTTCTTCGCGTAGTTCGCGTTGTCGTAGCCCCACCAGTCCCAGCAGCTGTTGGTGGCCGCGGTGCTGGTCTGCGGATAGATGAGCACGATGTTGTTGGTGTCGGCCCAGCGGTTGTAGCCGGTCTTCTTCACGTACTGGTCGCTCACGTCGGTGTAGTTCTGCTTGCAGCCGTGCAGCACCAGGTGCACGCGGCACGAGGCGGTGGTGCAAGCCTGCGGCACGTAGATCCAGCCGGTCGCGGCCGCGCCGTGGCCGGTGATGAACTCCGACTGGTTGAACTCGGTGAAGGTGCCGCCCAGCGTGCCGTTGTTGCGCGGGTTCAGCGGGCCGTACAGGTGCGTGAGGATCTCGCCCGCGAGGTCGAAGCCGCAGTTGTTGATGTAGGGCGTGGCGGTGGTGGCACAGGCGCCACCGTAGTCGTCGGTGACCATCGCGTGGCCCGCGCCCAGGTTGTTCTTGTAGACCGTGTTGGCGGTCGGTACGAAGCTCTGGTAGTAGGTCTTCAGGTCGTCCATCACCGCCTGTTTGACGGTGTTGTCCGCGGTGCCGGAGAAGAGATAGACCTTGGAGCCCGTGAGGTTCGACACCGGATCGATCGCGCCGCTCGCGGCCCAACTGTTGGTGGTGCTCACCAGCGTGGACACCGGGATGCTGGTGCTGTGCGTCATGCAGCGCCCGGTGGCGTTGAGCACCGAGCCTTCGGCGCAGTAGTACGGCCCACCGGCCACGACGCCGGCGCCGCGCTTGAAGGTGGCCGAATAGGCCACGTGCAGTTGCACGGCCATGAAGCCGCCCGCCGAGAGGCCCGACACGCTCACCTCCGCCGGGTTGGCGTTGAGCGCGGGCAGCGGCACCGCCGCCATCGCGGCATGCGCCGCCACCGTCATTGCCGCAGCCGCGGCCAGTTCCTTCCAGTTCCTTCTCATCGCTTGCATCGCTGTCTCCTAGTGTTGTGGGTATCGAACGCTTGCTTGCAGACTGACGAATCGGCCGAGGATCGCGCCGGCTTGCGCGGACGCAGGCTGGCGCTTCGCCCGGCGGCCATCCGGGGCGAAATGGGAATGCGGCCTTTCTCAAGGCCGCGGGACCAGGTGGGCGCTCAGCGCTTGTTTTTGATGGGGATGTCCATCTCTTCGGGCTTGATCTCATGGACCAGCTCCGGCACGCCCCAGGCGAACGCCGGGTCGACCTTGATCTTGAAGTGGTACATCGACTGCATCGCCTGGTGGTCTTCCTTGCGGAAGGTCATCTTGCCCTTGGGCGTGTCGAAGCTCATGCCTTCCATCGTGCTGATGAGCTTGTTGGTGTTGGTGTCGCCGTTGGTCTTCTTCAGCGCCGTCACCACCGCCATCGCGGCCGAGAAACCGCCGGCCGTGAAGAAGTCCGGCGGCGTCTTGAACTGCTTGTAGTGCGCCGAGACCATCGCCTCGTTCACCGGATTCTTCGGGATGCCGAAGTAGTAGTACGCAGCACCCTCCATGCCCGGCAGCGCCTTGTACGCGGCCATGGCCGGCAGGATGTTGCCGCCCGTGGCGATCTCGATGCCGTAGCGCTTCAGGTCCAGGTCGACGATCTTGAACGGGTTGCCCGCGCCGGCCCAGACGATCCAGATGATCTTGCGGCCCGGCTGGTCTTTCAGCTTGTCGATCAGGCGCTGCGCACCGGCGGTGAAGTCGGTGGTCGCAGGCGGTAGGTACTCCTCGTGCACAAGCTTGGCCTTCTTGAGCGCCGAGCCGAAGGCCTTCACGCCGTCGCGGCCGAAGGCGTTGTCCTGCGCGAGCGTGGCAACGGTCACGCCGGCCTTGTCGACCGCCACCGCATTGGAGATCGCGTCCTGGCTCGAATTGCGGCCGGTGCGAAAGATGTACTTGTTCCACTTGTCGCCGGTGATCGAGTCGGCCACCGCAGGCTCGACGATCAGGATCTTCTTGTATTCCTCGGCCACCGGCAGCATCGCCAGCGCCACGCCCGAGGCGGTCGGGCCGACAGCCAGCGCGGCCTTGTCATCCGAATACGCGGCTGCCAGCAGCGACTTGCCCAGGTCGGGCTTGCCCTGGTCGTCCTTCTCGATGACCACCAGCTTCTTGCCGTTGACCGTCATCGTGCCGCCGGTGGCGTAGTCCAGGCCCATCGCGAAACCGGTCTGGGTCTGCTTGCCGTAGGCCTCCAGCGGGCCGGTCTTGCTGTAGATGTGGGCGATGCGGATTTCGTTGGACTGGGCCCAGGCGGAAGCGGCAGCGGCGCAAGCGGAAAGCGCGGCCAGCGCGACGAGGTGGCGACGGATCATCGTTATGTCTCCTGAAAGTGGTGACTGAATATTGCACAGTTCGTGCCACACGCCCAACTCATTGATAACAAAGGTTTCTTCATTGGGAAGAAGCCCTTGGCGCCTGATTTCAGAACACTTGTTGTGACTGAATATCAGGCAACTGTCTTTTTATCAGTCAGGGTTTGCCAGAGGCCTGCCGCGCTGCGATCCAGCGCTGGAATTCGCGCTCGGCCTGCATCCGGAATTCGTTGCGCGTGTGGTTGCAGATGGCATGGGCCAGGCGCCGGTGCTTCTGGTTGCGCACGCCGCCCAGCGTCGAATCGACGAGGTGCTCGATGGTCGCGGACTCGGGCCGGCCGTGCGGCTCGTCGAAGTCCATGGGAAGGCCGCACCAGTGACAGTTGGGGCCGAAGGTGGAACGCAGGGCTCGGACGCTCACGACTGACCCTGGTTCGTCATGCGCTCGTACAAGGTCGCGCGTGATATGCCGAGCAGCCGTGATGTCGCCAGCTTGTTGCCGCCCGTGGATGCGAGCGCGGCGGCGATGGCCTTGCGCTCCAGTTCTGCGACCTGCTGTGCCAGTGGCCGCAGCAATGCGGCTTCTTCATCGCCATTCGCGTGCGACATGTCGGGCAGCTCGATCTGCTCCAGCCCGGCTTCCCGCAGGATGCGCTCGAGTTGCACGGCGTCGATGCGTTGCGAATCGCTGCGCATGGTCACCTGCTCCAGCACGTTGCGCAGTTCGCGGATGTTGCCGCGCCAGTGCTGGCCCGCGAGCAGCGCGAGTGCATCGGGGGTGAGTTCGGGCGGCGCCTCGCCGCTGCGCAGCGCCATGTCTTCGCCGAGCGCTTCGACCAGCGCCGGGATGTCGCTGCGCCGTTCCCGCAACGGCGGCACGCGCAGCGGCAGCACGTTGAGGCGGTAATAGAGGTCTTCGCGAAACAGGCCGCGGCGCACCAGCTCGGGCAGGTCGCGCGAGGTGGCGGCGATCACGCGCGCATCGAAGGGCACGAGCTTGTTGGAGCCGAGCGGTTCGATCTCGCCCTCCTGCAGCGCGCGCAGCAGCTTGGCCTGCAGGCCGAGCGGCATGTCGCCGATCTCGTCGAGGAAGAGGCTCCCGCCATCGGCCAGCTTGAACTTGCCTTCGCGCCCTCGCCTGTCGGCGCCTGTGAAGGCACCGGGGGCGAAGCCGAAGAACTCGGCTTCGAGCAGCGTGTCAGGCACGGCGGCGATGTTGACGCTGACGAACATGCCCTTGGCGCGCGCCGACGACGCATGGATCGCATGCGCAAGCAACTCCTTGCCGGTGCCGGTCTCGCCCAGCAGCAGCACCGGGCTGGTCGACTGCGCCGCCCGGCGCGCATGGCGCTTCACCTCCACCGCCGCCGGACTGCTGCCGATGAAGCTCGCAAAGGTGTACTTGGAGCGCCGCTGCCCGTCGGGCGCGTGCTGGTAGAGCGGGTTGTTGCGCTGGCTCGCGAGTTCGCGCCGCGCGTCGTCGAGGTCGCGCTGCAGCAACGCGAACTTGCTGATCAGCGGCTGCAGCGTGGTCTCGGGCTGGTCGAACAGCACGATGCCGATGGCACCGATCACATCGCCCGCCCCGCCCTCGCGCTCCTCGCGCAGCGGAATGCGGCTGACCACGAAGGTGCCCGCCTTGTTGGTCAACAGGTCCACCAGGATCGGCTCGCCGGTTTCGAGCACGCGCCGCATCTGCGTGTTGGGAATCACGTCCTCGACCATGTGGCCCTGGAACTGGTCGATGGAGGAGAAGCCCAGCGCCGGCAGGAAGCGCCGGTAGCCCTCGTTGACCCAGACGATGCGCCCGCTGCTGTCGACCAGGAACATGCCCTGGCTGATGCTGGAGAACAGATGGAACATCGAGCGCGCGGCGAGCGCGAGGATGCCCTCGGCGTCAAGGGGCAAGGCAGGGGGAGCAGGCATGGGCGGATCGTAACTGTGCATCGAAAGGCAACAAATCCGGCATCGATGCAGCGCCGGAAATGCCTGGAACGGCGCCGAGGAAAAAAAGCCTTCAGGATCCCTTAAGTAAATCAATCGTTTGATTTCTCCCGTGGTCTAATGCCGGGCATGAACGCGAGGGATCCCATCACTTCCGCGCCGCGCCGCGCGCCCCGCGCCGACGGCGCCGAGGCGCGCCATCGCCTCCTGCACACCGCGCTGCGGCTCTTTGCGCAGAAAGGGTTCGCCAAGACCTCCACGCGCGAGATCGCCCGCGAGGCCGGGGTCAACATCTCGGCCATCAGCTACTACTTCAGCGACAAGAACGGTCTGTACGGCGCCTGCTTCACCGAGCCGATGGGCGGCGATTCCGACGACCTGGTCGCCATCTGCAGCACGCCCGGCCTCACGCTCCAGGAGGCGCTGCGCATCTGTTTCACCTCGGTGATCGAGCCGCTCAAGCAGGGCGAGATCGTGCGGCAATGCATCCAGCTGCACATGCGCGAGATGCTGGAGCCGACCAGCCAGTGGGCCAAGGAAATCGAGCGCGACATCAAGGGCCCGCACCGCGCCATCGCCGAGCTGCTGTGTCGCCACCTGAAGCTCGACCGCGCCGACGACGACATCCACCGCCTGACCTTCGCGATCACGGGGTTGTCGATGCAGCTCTACGTGAACCAGGACTTCATCGAGGCCGTTCGCCCTTCGCTGCTGCGCACGCCGCGCAGCATCGACACCTGGGCCGACCGCCTCACGGTCTACGCCATGGCGCTGGTGCAGGCCGAAGCCGCACGCCGCGAGGCGCTGGCTGACGACGACAAATCCGCAACCGCGCCTGCACCTGCATCGGCACCCGCACGCGCCGCGAGAAAGAAGCCATGAGACGACTCCGATTGATTGCCTCCCGCAGCCTCCTCCCGCTGGGCTTGAGCCTGGGCCTCGCGGGCTGCGGCCTGATGCGCCCGCCGGCCACGGTCGAGGCACCGTTCCCCCCGCAATGGAATGCGCCCCTGCCCCACGGCGGCTCGCTCGCATCGCTGGCCGACTGGTGGCGCCAGCTCGACGATCCGCTGCTGGTCGAGCTGATCGCCGCCGCCGAAGCCGCCAGCCCCAATCTCGCGAGCGCCGCGGCGCGCGTGGCCGAGGCGCGCTCCACGCGCGTGCAGGCCGGCGCGGCGCTGCTGCCCAGCCTGGACGGCACGGCATCGGCGAGCCGGGGCGTCTCGGGCTCTTCCTTCAGCGGAGGTGGCACGGGCTCGTCGTCGAGCAGCAGCAGCGCGTCCGCCACCGCACCGCTCACCACGTTGCAGGCCGGCCTGCAATCCAAGTGGGAGATCGACCTCTTCGGGCGCCTGCGCGCCGACCGCGATTCGGCCCAGCAGAAGCTCGACAGCGCCACCGCCAAATGGCACGACGCGCGCGTGGCCGTCGCGGCCGAAACCGCCAACGCCTATTTCGCCGAGCGCGCCTGCCGGCAGCAGCTGCGTGTGTCCGAGTCCGATGCCAAGTCGCGCAGCGAAACCTCGCGGCTCACCGACCTCTCGGCGGGTGCCGGCTTCACTGCACCGGCCGATGCGGCTCTCGCCCGCGCCAGCGCCTCGGACGCCTCGGGCCGCCTCACGCAACAGCGCGCCCTATGCGCGGTGCAGCGCAAGGCGCTGGTGGCGCTCAGCGGCATCGACGAACCCACGCTCGCGCAGAAGCTCGCCGTCTCGCACACGCAGCGCGCGCTGGTGGTGATGGGCAGCATCGAGAGCGTGCCGGCAGCGGCGCTTTCGCAGCGGCCCGACGTGTATGCGGCCGAACTTGCCGTGGCATCGGCCAGCGCCGACGTGGGCTCGGCCGAGGCCGAGCGCTATCCCAAGCTCAGCATCTCGGGCTCGATCGGCCGCATGCAGATCCGCACCAGCGGCTTTCGCGAGTCGATGGACACGTGGACGGTCGGGCCGGTGTCGCTCACCGTGCCGCTGCTCGACTTCGGCGCGCGCAAGGCCAACACCGACGCGGCCAAGGCGCGCTACACCGAGGCCGTGTCGCTCTACCGCGCGAACGTGCGGCAGGCGGTTCGCGAGGTCGAGGAAGCGCTGGTCAACCTCGACGCCACCGACGCCCGCACCACCGACGCCGACAGCGCGGTGAAGAACTACCAGGCCTCCTTCGACGCCACGCAGGCGCGCTACAGCAGCGGCCTCGCCAGCCTGTTCGAGCTGGAGGATTCGCGCCGCACGCTTTTCAGCGCGCAAACCGCGCGCGTCACGCTGCAGCGCGAACGCGCCGAAGCCTGGGTTTCGCTGTACCGCTCGATGGGCGGAGGCTGGAACCGGCCCGAATCGTCAGTGTCCTCGTCAACGACTTCTTCCTCGACCTCCAAGGTTGCGACGTCACCATGAAAACAATGAAGCGTTCCACCCTCGTCCTCGCGCTGCTGGCGCTCGTCATCGTCGTCGTTGCAGCCGTGTGGCTCGTGCGCAAGCCCTCGGGCACGCCTGCCGAGCAGGCCGCGGCAGCGAAGGCAAAAGACGGCGCGCCGGCGCCCAAGCCCGCGCTCACCGTCACCGTCGCCAAGCCCGAAGCCACCGAGCTGACCGTGACGCTCGCGGCCAACGGCAACGTCGCTGCCTGGCAGGAAGCCGTGGTCGGTTCCGAATCCAACGGCCTGAAGCTCGCCGAGGTGCGCGTGAACGTGGGCGATGTGGTCAAGAAGGGCCAGGTGCTCGCGGTCTTCTCGCCCGAGACGGTGCAGGCCGACATCGCGCAGTCGCGCGCCTCGCTCGCTGAAGCCCGTGCCACCGCGGCCGATGCCGCCGGCAACGCCGCGCGCGCCCGGACGCTGCAGGCCACGGGCGCCCTCAGCCAGCAGCAGATCAACCAGTACCAGACGACCGAGCAGACCGCCAAGGCGCGCGTCGAAGCCGCCGAGGCCGTGCTGGCCGCGCAGCAGGTGCGCGGGCGCAACACGCAGGTGCTGGCGCCGGACGACGGCGTGATCTCCGCGCGCACCGCCACGGTGGGCAGCGTGGTCGCGGCCGGCACCGAGCTGTTCCGATTGATCCGCCAGGGCCGCCTCGAATGGCGCGCCGAAGTCACCTCGGCCGAGCTCGCCCGCATCGCGGTTGGAACGCCCGCCTTCGTGGTCAGCGCCAGCGGCGCGCAGGTGCGCGGCAAGGTGCGCAGCATCGCGCCCACGGTCGATCCGCAGACGCGCGCGGCGTTGGTCTACGTCGACCTGCCCACGGTGCTGCAGAACACGGGCGTGAAGGCCGGCATGTTCGCGCGTGGCGACTTCGAACTGGGCCGCAGCTCGGCGCCCACGGTGCCGCAGGCTTCCATCGTTCCGCGCGACGGCTTCAACAACGTGTTTGTGCTGCAGCCCGACAACCGCGTCTCGCAGCTCAAGGTGCAAATCGGCCGCCGGCTGAACGACCGCATCGAGATCACGAGCGCGCTGCCCGAGGGCTCGCAGGTCGTCGTGCAGGGCGCCGGCTTCCTGAACGACGGCGACCTGGTGCGCGTGGTGGCGGCAACGCCGCCGGCCGCACCAGCGGCACCGGCAGCGACAGCAGCCCAGCCGGCGAAATCCGCAGCCTCCGCCGCGGTCGCCAAGTAAGACAAACAAGGACACGCTCATGAACGTTTCCGCCTGGTCCATACGCAACCCGATTCCGGCGGTGATGCTGTTCGTGCTGCTCACCTTCGGTGGGCTGCTGTCGTTCAACGCGATGAAGGTGCAGAACTTTCCGGACATCGACCTGCCGACCGTCACGGTCTCGGCGTTGCTGCCCGGTGCCGCCCCTTCGCAGCTGGAAACCGACGTCGCGCGCAAGCTCGAGAACTCCATCGCCACCGTGCAGGGCCTCAAGCACATCACCACCAAGGTGCAGGACGGCGCCGCCACGCTGATCGTCGAGTTCCGCCTCGAAAAGCCGGTGCAGGAAGCCGTGGACGACGTGCGCTCCGCGGTGCAGCGCGTGCGCGCCGACCTGCCGGCCGACGTGCGCGACCCGGTGGTCACCAAGCTCGACTTGGCGGGCCAGCCGGTGCTGGCCTTCACCATCGCCTCGTCGCAGATGGATGCCGAGGCGCTCAGCTGGTACGTGGACAACGACGTCACCAAGAAGCTGCTCGCGCTGCCCGGTGTGGGCGCGGTGAACCGCGTGGGCGGCGTCACCCGCCAGGTGCACATCGACCTGGACCCGAGCAAGCTGCAGGCGCTGGGCGCCTCGGCGGCCGACATCTCGCGCCAGCTGCGCCAGGTGCAGGTGGAGAGCGCGGGCGGCCGCTTCGACCTGGGCGGCAGCGAACAGCCGGTGCGCACGCTCGCCACCGTGCAGTCGGCCGACCAGCTCAACAACATCCAGATCGTGCTGTCCGATGGCCGCCGCGTGCGGCTCGATCAGGTGGCGCGCATCAGCGACACCATCGCCGAGCCGCGCTCGGGCGCCTTGCTCAACGGCAAGCCGGTGGTGGGCTTCGAAGTGGCCCGCAGCCGCGGCGCCAGCGAAGTGGAAGTGGGCCGCGCGATACAGAAGGCGCTGGGCGAGATGCGCGCGCAGCGCCCCGACATCGAGCTGACCGAAGCCTTCAACTTCGTAGACCCGGTGGAAGAGGAATACAACGGCTCGCTGCACCTGCTGTACGAAGGCGCCATCCTGGCGGTGATCGTGGTGTGGCTGTTCCTGCGCGACTGGCGTGCCACCTTCGTCTCGGCCGTGGCGCTGCCGATGTCGGTGATCCCGGCCTTCATCGGCATGTTCGTGCTGGGCTTCTCGGTCAACGTCATCTCGCTGCTCGCGCTCTCGCTGGTGGTCGGGATATTGGTGGACGATGCGATCGTGGAGGTCGAGAACATCGTGCGGCATCTGCGCATGGGCAAGACGCCCTACCAGGCGGCGATGGAGGCGGCCGACGAAATCGGCCTGGCGGTGATCGCCACCACCTTCACGCTGATCGCGGTGTTCCTGCCGACGGCCTTCATGAGCGGCGTGGCCGGCAAGTTCTTCAAACAGTTCGGCTGGACGGCCTCGCTCGCGGTGTTCGCCTCGCTGGTGGTCGCGCGGGTGCTCACGCCCATGATGGCGGCCTACATCCTCAAGCCCATCGTCGGCGAAGAAAAAGAGCCGGGGTGGCTGCGCTGGTACATGCGCGCGGTGGAGTGGAGCACGCACAACCGCTTCAAGACGATGGTGATGGCCACCCTCTTCTTCTTCGGTTCGCTCGCGATGATCCCGCTGCTCAAGACCGGCTTCATTCCGCCGGACGACAACTCGCAGACGCAGGTGTACCTGTCGCTCGCGCCGGGCTCCACGCTCGCGCAGACCACCGCGGCCGCCGAGGAAACGCGCAACCGCGTGATGAAGATCGCACATGTGAAAAGCGTCTACACCACGGTGGCCGGCGGCAGCGCCGGCGGCGACCCGTTCGCCAGCTTCGGCACGCCCGAGACGCGCAAGGCCACGCTCACCATCAAGCTGGACGAGCGCGGCGATAGGCCGCGCAAGCAGGTGATCGAGAACCAGATCCGCACCGCCCTGGAGACGCTGCCCGGCGTGCGCAGCACCGTGGGCCTGGGCGGCTCGGGCGAGAAGTACATCCTGGCGCTCACGGGCGAAGACCCGGTGGCGCTGGCGACCGCCGCCAGCGCGGTCGAGAAGGACCTGCGCACCATCGCGGGCCTGGGCAACATCACCTCCACCGCAAGCCTGATCCGCCCGGAGATCGCCGTGCGGCCGGACTTCGCGCGCGCCGCCGACCTGGGCGTGACCAGCGCCGCCATCGCCGAGACGCTGCGCGTGGCCACGCTGGGCGACTACGACCAGTCGCTCGCCAAGCTCAACCTCGCGCAGCGGCAGGTGCCGATCGTGGTGAAGCTGGAAGACTCGGCGCGCAAGGACCTCGACCTGCTCGGCCGCCTCTCGGTGCCTGGCGCACGCGGCCCCGTCATGCTGAGCCAGGTGGCCTCGCTCACCATGGAAGGCGGCCCGGCCGTGATCGACCGCTACGACCGCTCGCGCAACGTCAACTTCGAGATCGAACTCTCCAGCGTGGGCCTGGGCGATGCGAAGACCGCGGTGATGAACCTTCCCTCGATCCAGAAGCTGCCGCCCGGCGTGCGCGTGACCGAGGTGGGCGATGCGGAAGTGATGACCGAGCTCTTCGCGAGCTTCGGCCTCGCGATGCTCACGGGCGTGCTGTGCATCTACATCGTGCTGGTGCTGCTGTTCAAGGACTTCCTGCATCCGGTGACCATCCTGTGCGCGCTGCCGCTCGCGCTCGGCGGCGCCTTCGTGGGTCTGCTGATCGGGCAGAAGGCGCTCTCGATGCCGTCGCTGATCGGGCTCATCATGCTCATGGGCATCGCCACGAAGAACTCGATCCTGCTGGTGGAATACGCCATCGTGGCGCGCCGCGACCACGGAATGAGCCGCTGGGACGCGCTGCGCGATGCCTGCCACAAGCGCGCGCGGCCCATCATCATGACCACGCTCGCCATGGGCGCCGGCATGCTGCCGATTGCCGTGGGCTTCGGCGCCGCGGACTCCAGCTTCCGCTCGCCGATGGCGATGGCGGTGATCGGCGGGCTGATCACCTCGACCGTGCTGAGCCTCTTGGTGGTGCCGGCGGTGTTCACCTACGTTGACGACATCGAGCACTGGATCCGGCGCACCGTGCGCAGGCTGCGCGGGCAGCCGGCCGATCCGCACATCGACGACGACCTGCGCGAGACCACGGGGGACAGCGGCGCCGCGCCCGCCCGGACGGGCGCCTGAGCCCCCTGCCAGTCCACGGCATCGAAGACGAACAAGGCAAGCGATGAGTGTCTTCTCCGCCTGGCCGTATGTCGTGCTCATGGGCGTGGTGCTCGTCGCGCTGGCCCTGCCGGTCTTCCGCGCCGCCGACGAGCCGCCGCAGCGCGACCAGCGCACCGCGACGCTCGACGGGTTGCGCGGCTTTCTCGCCCTCAGCGTCTTCGTGCATCACCTGATGGTGACCCACGGCTACCTCGAAAGCGGCGAGTGGACGTTTCCGTCCTCGGGCTTCCCCACGCTGCTCGGGCAGGTTGGCGTGGGGGTCTTCTTCATGATCACCGGCTTCCTGTTCTGGGGAAAGTTGCTTGACACCAAGGGCCGGCCCGACTGGCGCAGCCTCTACGTCGGCCGGCTCTGGCGCATCGGCCCGATGTACCTGGTGACGGTCGGGCTGATGCTCTTCATCGTTGCCTGGAAAACCGGGTTCACGCTCAGGGAGCCGGTCTGGTCCGTGCTGGGCGGGGCGCTGCAATGGCTGGCGCTCGGCATCGTGCCGATGCAGCCCGACATCAATGGCTATGTCGGAACGACGTTCATCCTCGCCGGCGTGACCTGGACGGTCTTCGTGGAGTGGCTGTTCTACGGATCGCTCCGCTTGATGGCACCGCTCGCGCGCAACGGGCGAACGCCGCGCTTCGTTGCCGGCGGCTTGCTGCTGCTGTGCCTGCCGGCGCTGACGATCGCGGCGCTTCCATCGGCCGGCTCGCCCACGCAGCCCACGCTCGCGCTGGTGATCGGTGCGATGGCCTGGGTGCTGGCGTCGTTTCTCCTCGGAATGCTGTCGGCGTGGCTGATCCGGTACGAAGGCGCGAGGCGGCTCGCTTCACGCCTGCCGGCATGGGGCGCATCGCTGCTCGCCCTCGCCTGCCTGGGCGCCCTGTTCCTTGGGTTCCCACACATGGTCGGCCCCGTTCAGGTCGTGCTGCTCTGGCTCTTTTTCCACCTGGTCTGCAACGGCAGCACGCTCTACGGCCTGCTGGCCCTGCGCGCGGCGCGGCGCATGAGCACGGTGAGCTACAGCATCTACCTGCTGCAGGGCATCGCGCTGACCGCGGTCTTCGCGGTGCCGCCGCTGCAGGACTTCGCAATGGCCGGGGCGATGCAGTACTGGCTGGTGGGCACGCTGTGCGCGCTGCTGCTCGTGGCGGCTTCGGTGGCCAGCTACCGGCTCGTGGAGAAGCCCGGCATCGCGCAAGGCAAGCGTGCGCGGTCCGGCCTGCGCCGCCTGCCCGCCGCGCAGGCGGCCAACTCCTGAGCGGCTCGGTCGCAGGTCCTAGCGCCCGCGACCGCCGCCTGAAAGAGCCAAAAGAAAAATGCCGCGGGGCCAGGGCGCCGCGGCATTTCGGAGAGGAAGCGAAGAAGGCGCGTCAGGCGTCCAGTTGCGCCAGCCGCTTCAACTTGCGCTCGCTCATGCGCTTGGCCAGGCGCGGCAGCACCAGCACGGCCACCACGATGATCACCAGCGCGATCGACATCGGACGCTGGAAGAACACCGCCGCACTGCCCTCGCCGATCGACATGGCGTTGCGCAGCTGCGCTTCGGCGAGCGGGCCGAGGATCATGCCGACCACCACGGGGGCGGTCGGGAAATCGAAGCGGCGCATCACCACGCCCAGGAGGCCGATGGCGTAGAGCAGGAACAGGTCGAACGCGCTCTGGCGCATGCCGTAGGCACCCACCGTCGCGAAGATCAGGATGCCGGCATAGAGCTGTGGCTTCGGGATCTTCAGGAGCTTGACCCACAGGCCCACCATCGGCAGGTTCAGCACCAGCAGCATCACGTTGCCGATGTAGAGCGAGGCGATCAGCGCCCACACCAGCGCGGCCGAGGTGGTGAAGAGCTGCGGCCCCGGCTGGATGCCGTAGTTCTGGAACGCGCCCAGCAGGATGGCGGTGGTGTTCGAGGTCGGGATGCCGAGCGTGAGCAGCGGGATCAGCGCGGCCGTCACCGTGGCGTTGTTGGCGGCCTCGGGGCCGGCCACGCCTTCGATGGCGCCGGTGGTGCCGAACTCGGCCTTGGCGTCCCTGTCCTTGGCCAGCTTCTTCTCGGTCGCGTAGCTCAGGAAGGTCGGGATCTCGGTGCCGCCGGCCGGAATGCAGCCGAAGGGCGTGCCGATGGCGGTGCCGCGCAGCCAGGCGGGAATCGAGCGCTTCCAGTCGCGCTTGGTCATGTGCACGCGGCTGAGCTTGTTCTGGCCTTCGACGACCTTGCCCTCGTAGAGCACCGCGTAGAGCACTTCGGCCACGGCGAACAGGCCGACCGCGACCAGCACGATCTCGATGCCGTCGAGCAACTCGGGCACGCCGCCCGTGTAACGGCCCTGGCCGGAGATCTGGTCCAGGCCCACGCAGCCGGCCGCGAGGCCGACGAACAGCGCCGTCATGCCGCGCAGCGTGCTCTTGCCGAGCACCGCGCTCACCGTGGTGAAGGCCAGCAGCATCAGGAGGAAATACTCGGGCGGCCCGAGCTTGACCGCGAACTCGGCCACGAACGGCGCAAACAGCGTGACGATGACGGTGGCGATGGTGCCGGCCACGAAGGAGCCGATGGCCGCGGTGGCGAGCGCCGCGCCCGCCCGGCCGCTCTTGGCCATCTTGTTGCCTTCCATCGCGGTCACCATGCTGGCGGTTTCGCCGGGCGTGTTCAGCAGGATCGAGGTGGTCGAGCCGCCGTACATGGCGCCGTAGTAGATGCCCGAGAAGAAGATCATCGAGGCCGTGATGTCGACCTTGCCCGTGATCGGCAGCAGCATGGCCACCGCCACCGCCGGGCCGATGCCGGGCAGCACGCCCACGGCCGTGCCCAGGGCACAACCGACCAGGCACCAGAGCAGATTGATCGGGGTGATCGCCGTGGCGAAGCCCGCCATCAGTGCGTTGAAGATTTCCATGTCAGAGCCACCCGGTCGATGTGAGGCCCGGCAGGTTGATCGCCAGGAACTGCGTGAACATCCAGAACACAGGGGCGGAGATCAGCGCGCCGGTGACGAAATCGATGGCGAAGGTGCGCGGCGAATTCACGCCGGCCTGTCCGCTTGCGCGGCGCAGGCCCTGCACGGCCAGCAGGTAGCACAGCGTGCAGCTCAGGATGAAGCCCAGCGTGGTGATGAGCGCCGCGTTGAGCAGGAGGCCCGCCGAGACCCAGACGAAGCCGGGCCAGTAGGCGCGGTCGGCCCCCGTGGGCGCATCGAGCTCGCGAAAGCCGCCGGTGCGCGCTTCCCAGAGGATCCAGGCGCCGCAGAGCACGAGCACCACGGACACCATCCAGGGCAGGAAGTTGGGGCCGACGCCGCCGTAGCCGGCCTCGGAGGAGATGCCGATGGCGCCGAAGGCCAGTGCGAGGCCGGTGAGCAGGACGCCCGCGCCGACGAGGGTTTGCGGCCAGACAGCCGCTTGGGCCGCCGAATCAGGCGGCGAGACCGAGGAATCTGGAGTTGTCATTTTTGCTCCCGGAATGTGGTGCTGGATTTGAAAACGGCACGCTGTCGTCTCTTGCGAGGACAGCGTGCCATTCGGCAGGCAGGTATTGCGCGGTTGCCGTCAGACCATGCCGGACTTGGTCATGATCGCCCGGAGGCTGGCGAAGTCGTCGTCCACGAATTTGGCGAACGCTTCGCCCGAGATCACGGCAGGCGTCCAGTCGTTCTTCTTGAGCGACTCGGCCCACGACGAACTCTTCATGGCGGCCAGCACCATGTCGGTCAGCGCCTTGCGCTGCTCGGCCGAGATGCCGGGGGCGCCGTACACGCCGCGCCAGTTGCCGATTTCCACGTCGATGCCCTGCTCCTTGAGCGTGGGCACATTGATGCCCGGCAGGCGCTGGGCGGAGGTGACGGCAATCGCCTTCATCTTGCCGGCGGCGATGTATTCGGCGAACTCGCTGTAGCCGCTGCCGCCGACGGTGACATTGCCGCCCAGGATGGCGGCGGTGGCTTCACCGCCTCCGCGGAAGGCCACGTAGTTGATCTTGGAGGGATCGGCGCCGACCTTCTGCGCGATCATGGCCGCGGCGATGTGCTCGGTGGAGCCGCGCGAACCGCCGCCCCACTTGACGCTGCCCGGGTCCTTCTTGAGCTGGTCGACCACGTCCTTCATGGTCTTCAGGGGCGAATTGGCCGGCAGCACGAACACGTTGTATTCGGTGGTCAGGCGCGCAATGGGCGTGGCCTGCTCCAGCTTGACCGGCGGCTTGCCGGTGATGATGCCGCCCAGCATGACCGAACCCATCACCATCAGCGCGTTGGCGTCGCCCTTGGAGCCGTTCACGAACTGGGCCAGGCCCAGTGCACCGGCGGCGCCGCCCTTGTTGTCGTAGGTGACGGTGTCGGCCACCTTGGCGTCGCTCAGGGCCTTGCCCAATGCGCGGCCGGTGGTGTCCCAGCCGCCGCCCGGGTTGGCGGGGATCATCATCTTGACGTTGGCTGCAGCACGCGCCGAGAGCGGAAGCGCTCCGGCGGCGGCCAGAGCGGCCAGGGACTTCAAAAAGGTATCGCGACGCATCGTTGTCTCCAGAGGGGCTGAAAGGAAAGTGGCAGGAACCTGACTCAGGCCTGAGCCGCTATCATGCGCCGCCCCGCTGTCAGTTGGCTGTCCGCCAGACTGGGGAAAACACCAAAGTATCCATTCCGCTCCCCCCACATGACCCCCGTATGAAGCTGCTGCTGGTCGAAGACGATCCCTCGATGCAGATCACCCTGCAGCGCACCCTCGGCCGCCGCCGGATCGATGTGCGCGTCTGCGGCGACGGGGCCGAGGCGGTGGCGCAGTGGCGCGCCATCGAGCCCGACGTGGTGGCGCTCGACCTGAGCCTGCCCAACCTTGATGGCCTGCAGGTCCTGGCCCAGGCCCGCGCCGAGGGGCTGCGCACGCCGGTGCTGCTGCTCACGGCCCGCGGTACCGTGGGCGACCGCATCGTGGGCCTGAACGCCGGCGCCGACGACTACCTGCCCAAGCCCTTCGACCTCGACGAGCTGGAGGCCCGCATCCGCGCGCTGCGCCGGCGCAGCCAGAGCGCGGGCCTCGACACCGCGCTCAACCCCCAGGAGATCGGCGGCCTGCGCTTCGAGCCCGACAACGGCGCCATCTACAACCGCGCCGACCTGCTCGAACTCACGCCGCGCGAGCTCGCACTGATGAAGGCGCTGATGATGAAGCCGGGCCATGCAGTGACCAAGGAGCGCCTGTTCGAGCTGGTGTTTCCGGGCGAGACCGAGGTGCAGTACGAGGCCATCGAGGTGGTGGTGTATCGCCTTCGCAAGAAGCTCGTGGGCACGGGCGCGGTGCTGATGACGATGCGCGGCCTCGGCTATCTGCTGCGGCCCGAGACATGAAGGCCGCATGAAGCATGTCTCCTCGCTGCGCGCGCGGCTGCTGATCGGCATCCTCGCGCCGGTGGCGCTGTTCATCGTGATCAACAGCGTGAGCCTGTACCGCCAGAGCCTCGCGGCCGCCACCACCGCCTACGACCGCACCTTGCTCGCCTCGGCCAAGACCATCGGCGAGCAGCTCGACGTGGAGGGCTACGACGAGCTCGCGCAGTTGCGCGCGATCGTGCCCTACTCCGCGCTCGAAGCCTTCGAGGCCGACAACCGCAGCCGCCTGTTCTACAGGGTCTCCGCGCTCGACGGCGAGATGATTTCGGGCTTTGCCGAGTTGCCGTTCTGGCGCGGCCGCATTCCGGACCGCAGCGCGTATGCGGCGCTGGTCGATTTCTACGATGCGCAGTTCCGGGGGCAACCCGTTCGCGTCGCGGTGCTGCTGCAGCCGGTGGCCAGCGCGCGCGGCCGCGGCATGGCGGTGGTGCAGGTGGCCGAGACGCTGGAGCTGCGCGAGACGCTGGTGCGCAAGCTGCTGCTCGACACGCTCTGGCGCCAGTTGCTGCTGATGGGCGTGATCGCGGGCGTCACGGTGTTCGTGGTGCACCGCGCCACGCGCTCGGTGCGCGAACTGGGCGAAGCCATCGAGAAACGGCCGGCGGACGACCTCTCGGCCATTGATGCACCCGATGCGCCGCGCGAACTGCGCCCCTTGATCGACGCCACCACCGAGGTGATGGGCCGGCTGCAGCGGCTGCTCGACCACCAGAAGCGCTTCGTGCGCGACAGCGCCCACCAGCTGCGCACGCCGCTGGCGGTGCTCAAGGCGCAGGTGCAGTCGGCGCGCCGCGGCGACGTGGCGCCCGAGCAGGCCTTCGGCGAGATCAGCCAGACGGTCGAGCGCGCCACGATGCTGGCCAACCAGATGCTCTCGCTCGCCAAGGTGGAGCAACTGCGCCAGCAGCCCGAGTCGGTGACGCTTGACCTGGGCGACGTGGTGCGCAACATCGTGCTCGACCTGTCGCCGCTGGTGGCCGACAAGGCGCTCGACTTCGAGCTGGCCGCGGGCGAGCCGGTGGCCGTGCGCGCGCACCAGTGGATGCTGCAGGAGCTCACGCGCAACCTGCTGCACAACGCGATCAAGCAGAGCCCGCAGGGCGCGGCGCTGTCGGTGAGCGTGCGGGCTGTCGGGGGGCAGGCGGTGCTGACGGTGCGCGACGAAGGGCCCGGCATTTCGCCCGAACTGAGGCAGCGCCTGTTCGCGCCCTTCTCCGCCGGCAGCACGTCGAGCGGCTCGGGGCTGGGGCTGGCGATCTGCCGCGAGATCGTGCTGGCGCTCGAAGGCCGCATCGACCTCGAAAACCGCACCACGCAGGACAGCGCCGCCAGGGTCATCGGGCTGGACGCCGTCGTGCATCTGCCGCTCTGGCGGCACAATTCCTGATCTATGGAATCTCTGGAACGTTTGCGCATCGACAAATGGCTCTGGGCCGCACGCTTCTTCAAGACGCGTTCGCTGGCCGCGGAGGAAATCGGCAAGAACCGGGTGCAGGTGAACGGCGACGTTGCCAAGGCCTCGCGCGAGGTGAAGGCCGGCGACACCGTGACGATGCGCCTGGGCGTGCAGACGCGGACCGTGACAGTGCGCGGCATCAGCGGCCAGCGCGGGCCGGCGCCCGTCGCCCAGTTGCTCTACGAGGAAACTGCGGAAAGCATCGCCGCACAGGCTGCACTGCGCGAACAGCGCCGCATGGGCAGCGAGCCGGCCCTGGCCATCGAACAGGGCCGTCCGACCAAGCGCGACCGGCGCGATCTCGACGGCGCGGTGCGCCATGCCGAATGGGACAACCGCTGGAGCGCCTCGATCGATCCCGAAGATACCGAGCGCTGATTCGCTTACGCTGTCGGCTTTCCTTCTTCAAGGGGTTCCGGTTCATGGCCAGCTTCAAGAAATACCGCGTCGGCAGCAAGTTCAAGCTCTCGCAGGTCGATCCCGGCGACACCGCCTTCTGCGAGGGCGACGAAGCCGCGCAGCGCGAAGAGGTCGACGCGATGGCCGTCGAGCTCGACGAGCTGCAGAACCTGCTTCACGCCGAAGGTCGCCGCAAGGTGCTGCTGGTGCTGCAGGGCATGGACACCAGCGGCAAGGACGGCACGGTGCGCTGGGTGTTCTCGCGCACCTCCCCGCTGGGCGTGCGCGTGGCGGCCTTCAAGGCACCGACCGAAGAGGAACGGGCGCGCGACTATCTCTGGCGTTGCCACGCCGTCGTGCCCCGCAACGGCGAGATCGCGGTGTGGAACCGCAGCCACTACGAAGACGTGCTGGTGCCGGTGGTCGAAGGCTGGATCGACAAGGCCGAGGCCAAGCGCCGCTATGCCCAGATCAACGACTTCGAGCGGCTGCTGGCCGAGACCGGCACGGTCATCGTGAAGTGCATGCTGCACATCGACAAGGACGAGCAGCGCGAGCGCCTGCAGGCCCGAATCGACACGCCCGGCAAGCAGTGGAAGTTCAGCATGGGCGACCTGGAAGTGCGCACCAAGTGGCCCGCCTACCAGCGCGCTTATGACAACGCGCTGGCCGCCACATCGACCGAGCATGCGCCGTGGTACGTCATACCGGCCAACAGCAAGCGGCACCGCAACCTGATGATTGCGCAACTGCTGATGAAGACGCTGCGGCAGATGAAGCTCAAGGCCCCGCCGCCGGACCCGGCGCTCAAGGGAATGATCGTCAAGTGAGGCGTGGGGCACGGCTGCGGGAGCAGCGGCCCAGGTTTTTGGTGTCCTGTTTGTAAAGTGCCCAGCGGCCTACGAGGTGGGGCAGCTCTGCGAACTAAGGTTCATGCCGCACCGGATTTTGGTGCGTCATCAACCCGAAGGACTCCAACATGAAAAAAATCATCTTCGTCATCGCCGCCTGCGTTCTCTCGACCGCTGCCCTGGCCCAGCCATCGCCGCGGCACGGACCGGGCTATGACCGTTCGCACGCAGGACAGAGCCACCGCAAGCACAAGGTCTGGGTGCCGGCGCACCGCGAACATGGCCGCCGCGTGCCGGGACATTACGTCTGGCGTTAAAGCCTCAAAAAAGAAGCCGGCATGAAAGCCGGCTTCTTTTTTTGCCTGAAGAAACTCAGGAACGACGGACCGGCGCCTGCGCCAGCACGCGGCACTTGCCGAATTCGCAGCGCACCGCCCAGGTGCCGCCGTTTTCGCAAGGCACGTTGTACGACTCGAAGCCCGGGCCCTTGGCCGTGAGTTCGGCGCGCGGCTGCACGTTGCAGCGCCCGGCCTTGGCCAGCGATTCGACGTTGTAGGTGTCGATGCCGGTGCGGCGCGGCTTGGCGGCGACCACTGGATCGAAGGTGTGGCCATAGAAGGTGTCGCGCACGTCCGGATCGAGGTTGCGGTAGCCGCGCTTGGCCATGCAGTGGACGATCGCAATTTCCTGGTGCTCGGCCATGAGCTCCGAGGTCGGGCGGCCATTCCAGTCGATGACGGCTGCGCTGATGCCGGTGTACGAAGCGGCGGCAACGATGCCCTGGCCATGCACCGTGATCAGGCCCAGACCCAGCGCCAGCCACATGGCATCGCCGGTTTCGCTGCGCGCGGTGATGCGGGTGGCTGCCGTGCGGCAGGCCTGCACGTCGTTGTCGTAGCGAACCTTGTCGACGCCTTCCATGGCGACCATGGGCACGTAGGTGAGTCCGGACCCGGTGCCGGGTTCGGTCGGCACCAGCGGCGCCCTGGCGGTGCAGCCCATCAGGGCCACAGCGGCGAACGCAATGCTCAGCAACAGCTTCATGGGGTTTCCCTCGTCCTCTTTCGCGGTAGTTCCGCGGATTTAACCATACATATAGTTACTCTTGAATCGACTTGTCGCGAATGCACTACGACCGACGAGGCGGCATGCGACCATGCGTTCCCGCTCCTGGCGGGCCGCAAATCAAAGTACCTACAACCCCTGCGCATGAAGCTCCCGATCGCCGTCCTGCTGTTGCTTTTCAACAGCGCATCCATCGCCACCGCGCAGACCGCGCCGGTGGACCTGCTCAGGAAAAACGGCTGCATGGCCTGCCATGGACTGGTCCACAAGCAGGTCGGCCCGGGTTTCGCGCAGATCGCGGAGCGCTATCGCAACGATCCGGAGGCGCCGCCGCGCCTGGCGGAGAAGATCCGCAACGGCAGTGTCGGCACCTGGGGCCGCGTCATCATGCCGCGGCAGAGCCTGGTGTCGGAGGCCGATGCGCGGGTGCTGGCGGCCTGGGTGCTTTCGCAGCCTCCGCTGGCAAAGAAAGAAGGCCCGAAGTAGCGCAGGGGCCTCGGCGCATCAGGCAGCGGCCCGCACTGCCTTTTCTGCATCGACCTTCCGCCGAAGCGGCAGCCACAGCGTGAAGCGCGTTCCGCCGCTGCCGGATTCCCAGTTCACAGTTCCGCCGATCGCCATGGCACGCTGCTGCTGGTTGCGCAGCCCCCGGCCGCTTCGCCGCATGGCCTCTTGCACATCGAAGCCCGCGCCGTTGTCCTCGATCACCACCGAGACGCCCTCGCCCGCCGTCGCGGTGCTGAAGCCGATGGTGGTGGCCCGCGTGTGGCGCAGCACGTTGGCGATGCACTCCTGCATGATCCGCAGGATGTGCAGCGCGCTCCCCGGGTCCAGCCAGGGCAGCTCGGGCACCGGCTGCACTTCCCAGCGCAGCGCCACGCCGGCGCTCTCGATGCGCGGCGCCAGGCGAAAACGCAGGGTGGCGAGCAGCAGCAACAGGTCGGCGTCCACGCTCTCCATGGAGTCGATGGCCAGCTTCAGGTCGTCCATGCAGCCCTTGAGCACGTCGGAGATCTCGGCATCCGTCATGGCGCCCCGCTCCACCGAACGGATGGCGCTGATGAGCGACGAGCCCAGCCCGTCGTGCATGTCCTGCATCAGGCGCCGGCGCTCGGCATCGAGCATCTGCTGGTTCTCGATCACGCGCAGCCGCTGGTAGCTTTGTTCCAGCTCGGCTTCGCGTGCCTGCAGGCGCTGCGCCAGGCCCTTGTTCAGCCGGGCCACTTCGGCGAACGCACCGGTGTACCGCTCGAACATGATGTACGAGAAGACGAAGAACAGGCTGATGATCGCGTAGGGCGAGGTGTACACGCTCTCCGGGCTCACCAGGTTGTTCTGCAGCAGCCCGTCGTAGGAAGTGAACGCGACGGCAAAGACCGTCCAGCCCGCGACCAGCCGCCCCTCGGGCAATTTCGCGCGCAACGCCTTGCGCAGGTTCACCGCGAAGATCAGCACCGCGACCGGCAGCACCATCAGGTTGAGCAGCGGCGTGATCAGGTAGAGGCTCGCGATGGACGGCGACAGATGCGGCAGCGTGGCGATGCTGCAGGCCGTTGCCAGCGCCACCGACAAGCGGGTCAGCCAGGGCGAGGGCTGCTGGTGCAGGCGCTGCAGGAAGAGGTGGATGGCGATGATCAGCCAGAGCAGCGAGGCCACCGTCATCCATTCGAACAGCTCGTCCGAGACCGGAAAGTAGTTGCCGCCCGCGTAGTAGTGGAGCGTCCGCAGGAAGGCCAGCGCCGAGATCGCGAAGAACAGCAGGTAGAGCGACTCGCGCCGCTTGCCCAGGTACACCGCGAATGCGAAAACGCCCACCGCCAGGAACGCGGCGCTGCCCATGGCCGGCACCTGCACCTGCAGCAGCTCGCGGATCTGATAGCGCCAGTTCAGCGACGCCTGGTCGCCCACCCACACGGTGGAGAACCCGCTCCCGCTGCTGCGCAGGCGGTCAACGCGGATCAGCACCGAGGTTGGAGAAAACGCGCCGTCGGTCGCATTCAGCGGCAGCAGCAGCGGATGGTTGTAGCCGTTGTGGATCGGGCTGCCATGCGATTGGTAGAGCAGGACGCCATCGCCGTACACCGCGATATGGCCCAGCGTCTTCCAGCGCGGAAGGTAAAGCAGGCGCGGCTGTCTCGACGGCAGCTGACCGGTCAGGTCGATGCGGTACCAGTCGGTGAGGGTCCGCACGCCGCCCAGCGGCGTGGGGACCAGTTCACGTCCGGCCGTGTGCGGGAGGTCGACTTCCTGCCATCCGTCGTTCGGCAGCCGGGCGTCCTCGATGCGCTGCGGAGGCGCGGAATATCCCGTGCCGGGGACGGACAGCAGTTCGGCGCGGGTGATGTGGACGGCGCCATCGGACGGTGGCGCGGCATCGGCTGCGTGTGCCCCTTGCACAAGAGAGAACGCAGCCAGCGGCAGGGCCAGGCACAACGTTGCGATCCAGCGGCCCAGCCCGGCGCGGCGGTCGGAATCGGCGGGAGATGTGTGCATTAGTTAACAATTATGTCTCCCGACCCGTCTATCCGCATGACGGGTTCGCGCCTGGCGGGCGCCCGTCCCGCTACCCCATCATGGCCGCGGCCGCCTTGATCGCCTCCCGGATGCGCCCGTAGGTGCCGCATCGACAGACGTTCTCGATGGCATCGATGTCCGCATCGGTCGGGTTGCGGGTGCGCCGCAGCAGATCGACCGCCGCCATGATCTGCCCCGGCTGGCAGAAGCCGCACTGCGGCACGTCCAGGTTCATCCAGGCCTGCTGCACCGGATGCAGCACGTTGCCGTTGGCCAGGCCCTCGATGGTCGTCACCTGGCGGCCGCGCACGTCGGCCACCCGCGTCGAGCAGGCGGTGACCGCCTTGCCGTCCACGTGGCAGGTGCAGGCCTTGCACACGTTGATGCCGCAGCCGTACTTCGGGCCGGTGATGCCGAGCTTGTCGCGCAGCACCCAGAGCAGCGCCATGTCGTCGGGCGCCTCGACATCGACATTGCTGCCGTTCACCTTGAAAGATTGCACGGACATGGGGGGCTCCTCAGGCGGGCACCGGCACGACGACCGGCGTGGGCAGCTTGCCCGGGGGGATCGGGGTGAAATCGACCGGGAAATTCAGCGGGAAGCTGCGCGGTTTCCGGCCAGTGGCGCGTGCATACGCGTTGGCGATCGCGCCCGAGCTGGCCGACAGGCCCACCTCGCCCAGCCCGCCGATGGCTTCGCCGGTGCTGGCCGGCATGATGATCACCTTCACGTCCTTCGGGTAGTTCTTCATGCGCGCGAAGTGGTACTGCGAATAGCTGCCTTCCAGCGGTAGCCCGTTCTGGATGTGCAGCCCCGCCGTGAGCACGATGGAGATCGATTCGCACAGGCCGCCCTGCATCTGCGCCTCGATGCCCGAGGGGTTGATGGGCGTGCCGACGTCGATCGCGATGGTGGCGCGAACGACCTTGATGTCGGTCGGCACCCGCGCATCGATCTCGACGATGCAGGCGGTGAACGACTTCGACTCCTGGTGCACCCCCACGCCCTGCGCAAAGCCCGCCGGCATGGCCTTGCCCCATCCCGCCGCCTCGGCCGCCGCCTTGAGCACCGCGCGTGCCCGCGGCAGTCGCAGGTACTCGAGGCGGAACGCGACCGGGTCCTTGCGCAGCGCCCGGGCCATGTCGTCGACCAGGATCTCCTCCACCAGCCGCGAGGGCTGGATGTGCACCGAGCGGTACGAGCAGGTGTTCATGTCCATCGCCACCGGTGTCAGCAGCTTGGTGGTCACGCCGAAGTTGTACGGCGAGGTGACCATGGTCTTGAACATGACCTGCTCGATCGCGAAGTTGCCCACCGTCTGCGGAAAGCCGTTGGGCAGCGCGATGGCCGCAGCGCCCAGCATCTCGCCGAAGCCGTGGCGCGTGTCGAGCCGCACCCCGGCAATGCGCTGCTCGAAGGCGATGACCTGGCCCAGCAGCATGGTGGCGCGCGCCCGGTGGAACATGGGCGGGCGGACGCGACCGTGGCGCATGTCGTCCGTGCGGTGGTACATCAGCCGGCAGGGCCGGCCCAGCGCCTTGGAGGCCTGCACCGCCTGCAGCGTCGCGTCCCAGAACAGCCGGCGTCCGAAGGAGCCGCCCGAGGGCACCGCATGCACCTTGACCTTGTCCAGCGGCAGGCCCAGCTCGATGGCAATGGCCTGCTGCGTGACGATCGGGCTCTGCAGGCCGGACCAGATCTCGGCCCGGTCGGCACGCACATCGGCAATGGCGCATTCGGTCTCCATCGGACAGTGCGAGACCGCCGCGAACTCGAATTCGCCCTCGACCGTGAGCGCACCCAGCGGCGGCAGCAGGAACGGCAACAGCGCACTCTTGAGCTTCTGCTGGATGCTGGCGTTGGATTCGCCCGCGACCGGGCCGGCCGTCCAGGTGACGTCGAGCGCATTCACCGCGGCCCAGGCCTGCCCGAAGGTCTCGGCCATCACCGCCACGCCGGGCGGCGTGGGCACGATGCCGTTGGTCGCGGGGATCGGCGCGATGCCGAGCACGCCCGGCATCGCCGTCACCGTGTTCAGGTTGTTGATGCGCACGAACTTGCCGTTGATGGTCGGCGGGCGGCACACCATGGTCGGCTTCGCCTCGGGCACGGCCTGGTCCATCGAGAACTTCTTGCGGCCGGTCACGATCTCCAGCGCATCGAGCCGGGTGGTGCGCCGGCCGACCACCGCGTTCGCGCTGCCCGAAAGCAATCCGCCCAGGCCGCCCAGCAACGGCATGCCGGCATGCAGCGAACGCACGCTCGACGAGCCGCCGGTGAGCTGGTTGAAGATCAGCTCCGGGCTCGCATCCGCCGAGCCGACTTCGATGGCACTGAGCGGCAGGCGCAGCTTGTCGGCCAGCATCATTGCGGCGGCGGTGGCGATGCCCTGCCCCGACTCCAGCCGCGGAAGCTCCAGCCGCACGCGGCCGTTGGCGATAGGGGTCACCTTCACCAGCGGCATGGTCGGCAGCGCGGTGAGCGTCACCGCATCGCCGATGTCGATCAGGTCGGTCGTGTCGGGGGGCGTCATCGGCAGGATCGCCGCTTCGGCCGACGAGGGGGCCGCCAGCCCGCCAAGTCCCACGGCGGCGGCTGAAACCAGCGGCGCGGATGCCGCGTATCCCAACAGGTCGCGCCGGCGCATGCCGGGTGGTTCGTCTTGGCGCGGCACATGCGTGGGGACCGCGCCGGATTCGGAATGTTCCATCCTTGTCTCCTGTCTTCTGGTTGTGGCGAACAGGAGTCAATATGTCATGATCGTTTCGCCAAGAGTGTCGTTTCAAAGACATTCCTTACGCACGGATCCGCGGGCCTTTCCATGCAGGCCCACGCGGGTGGAAGAGCGGGTGAGCAAGCCAGCCAGCTGAAAAGCAAGCAAGCGAGCGAGGAAAGCACGTATGTCGTCGAACGCCATGGAGACCATGCTCCGCGAGAGCCTGTGGGCACAGACCCTGACGGCCGAGGAACTCGACCGCGTGGTGCGCGAGTCGCACGAGCGCGAGGTGCCGGCCGGCGGTTTTGCGCTGCGCCGCGGCGAGCCGGCCGACCTCTGGCTCGGCATCATCGAGGGCCTCGTGAAGATGTCGGTCTCGCTGGCCGATGGCCGCGTCTCCACCTTCACCGGCGTGACCACCGGCGGCTGGGCCGGCGAAGGCTCGCTGCTCAAGCCCGGCCCGTGGCGCTACGACGGCGTGGCCATGCGGCCGACGCGCATGGCCTGCGTGCCGCGCCACACCTTCGAGCGGCTGCTCTCGACGAACATCGAATTCAGCCGGTTCCTCCTGTCGCACATCAACGCACGCCTGAGCCTGTTCATCGGCCTCATGGAATTCGACCGCCTGCTGGGCCCCGACGCACGCGTGGCACGCTGCCTCGCCAGCCTGTTCGACCCTGTGCTCTATCCGCAGACCAGCAGCTTCGTGCGCCTGAGCCAGGACGAGATCGGCCTGCTGTCCGCCGTCTCGCGCCAACGCGCCAATCGCGCATTGCACGAACTCGAACGCGCGGGGCTGCTGCGGGTGGAGCACGGCGGCGTCGAGGTGCTCGACCTCGCGGGGCTGCGCGGCTATCTTGGAGAGGTCGAATCCGTCGCCACGACGTACGCACGCCGATAGGCCGGGCAAGAGAAGCCGCAGACCCAGGCGCATCCTGGTGCACGCACCGCACCAGGCACGTGCCGCATGAGGGCAGTCATGTGATTGCCCAGGCCGCAAAAAAGCGGCGCTTCATCCCTCTTCCTCTCGACAGCATCGGTCGTAGGTGATTTCCCTCGTCACCTGGCCCGGTGCTTGCATAAGCACCCCAGATAGTTGAATACTTCAACTATTGAAGATTTCTCTCATCTGCTCATGCACGCACCACTCGATCTGAAAACCGACTACATCAACGTCCTGCTCGACCTGGCCTCCGAGCGAACGAGAGACCGTGGTTCTCGCGTGTACGAGATCGAAGTCGGCCTGTCGATCCGTGACGTGCGACTGCTTCGCATGATCGGCGGCGCACCCGGCATCACGATGGGCCAGCTGGTGCAAACCTGCGCCATCGAGAAGACGCTGGTCTCCAAGCTCGTGGGCTCGCTGGTGCAGCGCGAGCTGGTGCAGCGCCAGATCGGCAGCGAAGACGCCCGGCAGATCCACCTGTGCCTGACGCCCTCCGGCATCGACCTCGTGCTGCAGGCCGAGCCCATCGGGAAGGAAATGGAAGCGCGCTTCCTCGATTGCCTCACCGTGGCCGAGGTCGACACCCTTCGCCGCATCCTGCACAAGATCATCGATGCGGAAGCCGGTTCGCGCGACATCTTCGAATTTCTGCTGGCCCAGCTGCGCGAAAGCAAGTCTGCGGATTCCTCTTCAACACCTCCCTCTGGCACCTCTCAAAAGAAGTAAGGCTTCATGGCTATTTCCCTCTCGCTGCGCCGCGCGTTCGCGGCCGCCCTGCCGGCACTGGCCCTCGCGTTCTCGGCCACGGCCTCCGCGGACACCGTGCTGCGCACCGTGCCTTCGTCGGACCTGAAGATCCTCGACCCGATCTGGACCACCGCCAACATCACCCGCAACCACGGCTTCATGATCTACGACACCCTTTTCGGCATGGACGAAAAGGGCGCGATCAAGCCGCAGATGGTGGACAAATACACCGCCAGCCCCGACAACAAGGTCTGGACCTTCACGCTGCGCCCGGGCCTGAAGTTCCACGACGGCGCGCCCGTCACTTCGCAGGACGTGATCGCCTCGCTCGCCCGCTGGGCCAAGCGCGACACGCTCGGCCAGAAGATGTACGAGGCCATGGACAGCATCACCGCGGAAGGCCCCAACACCTTTCGCATGAACTTCAAGCAGCCCTTCGGCGTGGTGCTCGATGCGCTGGGCAAGCCCAATCCGCTGGTGCCGTTCATCATGCCCAGGCGCGTGGCCGAGACGCCCGCCGACAAGCAGATCGAAGAGATGATCGGCTCCGGCCCCTTCACGCTCGCCAAGGCGGACTTTCGCCCCGGCGACCGTGTGATCTATCGCAAGAACGCCGCCTACGTGCCGCGCAAGGAGGCGCCCTCGGGCCTCGCGGGCGGCAAGGTAGTGAACCTGGACCGCGTGGAGTGGGTGCTGCTGCGTGACCCGCAGACGCAGGTCAATGCCCTGCTCAACGGCGAGGTCGACATGCTCGAGACCGTGCCCTCCTCGGGCTACACCGACATGCGCACCAATCAGAAGATCGAGCTGGTGGACGTGATGCCCGCAGGCCCGTTCACCGTGATCTACAACCACAAGGTCGCGCCCTTCAACAACCCGAAGGCGCTCAAGGCCGCCATGCTCGCCATCAACCAAGAAGCGATGCTGCGCGCCCAGGCCACCTTCCGCGACTTCTACAAGCCCTGCACCTCGATCTACCTGTGCGGCTCGATCTATGCCAGTGACAAGACAGGCTTCTTCACCGGCAAGCCGCAGTTCGAGGAGGCGCGCAAGCTGCTGAAGGAATCGGGCTACGACGGCAAGCCTGTCGTCATCCTGCTGCCGGGCGATGCGCCGGCGTTGAACAAGCTGCCTGCCATCTACGGGCAGCTGCTCAAGCAGGTGGGCTTCAACGTCGATGTGCAGACCACCGACTGGGCCACGCTCGTGACGCGCCGCACCAAGAAAGACCTGCCGGAGAACGGCGGCTGGAATGCCTTCATCACCTTCTGGGGCGGCGTGGATGCCAGCAGCCCCATCACCTACAGCCCGCTGACCGGCAACGGCGACCAGGGCTACTTCGGCTGGCCCGTCGATCCCGAACTGGAAAAGCTGAAGACGCGGTTCATCGAAACGGCCGACGTCGCGCAGCGCAAGGACATCGCCACGCAGATCCAGCTGCGCGTGCTCGAAGGCGGCGTGATCGCGCCGCTGGGCGAGGGCAAGGCGCCGACCGCGGTGCGCCGCGGCGTGGTGAGCGGCCTGCTGCCCTCGCCCGCCGTCCTGTACTGGAACGTGCGCAAGAAGTAGGCGCGGCCCCTTCTCTCTCTCATCGAGGCGTTGACCGGTTGCACGCGTTGCAGCCGGTCGGGGGATTCCTTTGCCCGCGCCAGCCGATCCATCGCTCGAACGAGACCTTCTCACATGCTCAACTTCCTGTTGCGGCGCGGCCTGGCCACGGCGCCCGTGCTCCTGATCGTGGCCGTCATCGTCTTCCTCTTGCTGCGCATGACGCCCGGCGATCCTGCAGCGGCCATCGCGGGCGACGGGGCCACCGTGCAGGACATCGAGCGCATTCGCGCGCAGCTCGGTCTGGACGCACCGGTCGTCAGCCAGTTCTTCGGATGGCTAGGCCACGTGCTGCGCGGCGACCTGGGCTATTCCTACTTCTACAAGATGAGCGTGACCGAGTTGATCGGCCAACGGCTGGAGCCCACGCTTTCGGTGGCTGCCGTGACCGTCGTGCTCACCGTGCTCATCGCCGTGCCGCTGGGCGTGCTGGCGGCTTCGCGGCGCGGCGGCCGGCTCGACCGCTTCATCATGAGCGCGTCGGTCCTCGGCTTTTCGGTGCCGGTGTTCGTCGCGGGCTACCTGATGATCTGGCTGTTCTCGATGCAGCTGGGCTGGCTGCCGTCGCAGGGCTACAACCGCATCGGCGAAGGCGTCGGCCCGTGGCTGCGCAACCTGGTGCTGCCCTGCGTCACGCTGGCCGTGATGTATGCGGCGCTGATCGCGCGGGTCACGCGGGCGGCGGTTTCCGAAGCGCTGACCGAAGACTATGTGCGCACCGCGCGCGCCAAGGGCATCTCCGAGCGGCGCATGCTGATCCGCCATGCGCTCGCCAATGCGGCCGTGCCGATCGCCACCATCATCGGCTTGAGCGTGGCCGGCCTCATCGGCGGCGTGGTGGTGACCGAAACCATCTACGCCATACCGGGCCTGGGCCAGTTGACGGTCGATGCCGTGCTCTCGCGCGACTACCCGCTCATCCAGGGCATCACCCTGTTCTTCTCGCTCGTCTACGTGGTCGTGAACCTGCTGGTGGACCTGAGCTACCTGCTGCTCGATCCGCGCATCCGCTACTGACGCGAGCGGTCATCTTTCTTTCGGAGACCTTTTCATGACTTCGATTCCCCTGCCGGCGGACACGGCGGCAACCGCGCCGCGTCGCCATCGCCCACCGTCCCTCCTGCGCCGCGTCTTCGCGAACGGCGCCGTGCGCACGGGCAGCATGCTCCTGTGCCTCATGGTGGTGCTGGCGGTCGCGGCCCCGTGGCTCTACACCATCGACCCCAACGCGATGGACCCGGCCAACTCGCACCTGTCGCCGGGCGCGCATGCCGAATTCACGACGCTGGCCGGCGACAGCTTCGCGCGCTTCTTCCCGATGGGCACGGACAGCATGGGCCGCGACATCTGGAGCCGCACGGCCTACGGCGCGCGCATTTCGCTGTCGGTGGGCGTGGCGGTCGCGCTGGGCTCGATCGCGCTCGGGGTGCTGGTGGGCATGGTCGCGGGTTACTTTCGCCGCCTCGACGGCACGATCATGCGGGTGATGGACGGGATCATGGCCATCCCGGGCATCCTCTTCGCCATCGTGCTCGTGGCGGTCTGGCGGCCCAGCCTGTGGACGGTGATCCTTGCCATCGTCGTTCCCGAAACACCGCGCGTGGCGCGGCTGGTGCGTTCGGTCGTGCTGTCGGTTCGCGAAGAGCCGTATGTCGAAGCGGCCATTGCGCTGGACACGCCCGCCTGGAAGCTGATGCTGCGCCACATCCTTCCCAACACGGTGGCGCCGCTGATCGTCCAGGGCACCTTCGTCTGCGCGGCCGCCATGCTGGTGGAAGCGGTCATGTCATTCCTTGGCATCGGCCTGCCTTCCGACGTGCCGACCTGGGGAAACATCATGTCCGAGGGCCGCGCGTATTTCACGTCGCATCCTTCCACCGTCCTGCTGCCCGGCGCCTTCCTCGCGGTCACGGTGCTGGCAGTGAACATGCTGGGCGATGGCCTGCGCGACGCGCTCGACCCCAAGTTCAACAAGCGCGGGAGCTGACCATGGCACGCACGCTTTCCACCACGCAGCCCGCCGCCGGATCGCCCTGCCTTGTCGTGCGCGACCTGTGCATCGACCTGCCCGAAGGCGCAGACCGGCCGCATGCCGTTCACAGTGTTTCCTTCGACGTCATGCCCGGCCAGGTCGTGTGCCTGCTGGGCGAATCGGGCTCGGGCAAATCGGTGATCGCGCAGGCCGTGATGGGGCTGCTTCCCGATTCGCTCAGGCCCTCGGGCGGACACATCGATGTTCTGGGCGAGGACATCCTCACGGCCGACGCGGCGCATCTGCGTGCCTGGCGCGGTGCGCGCATGGCGATGGTGTTCCAGGAGCCCATGACGGCGCTGAACCCGGTGATGCGCTGCGGCGCGCAGGTCGATGAAATGCTGGCGGAACACACCGGGCTCGGCGCCGCGGAGCGCAGGCAGAAGGTGCTGGCCATCTTCGCGCGCGTCAAGCTGCCGGAGCCCGAACGCATCTACGACGCTTACCCGCATCAGCTCTCGGGCGGGCAGCGGCAGCGCATCGTGATTGCCATTGCGCTGATCCTGCGCCCCGCGCTGCTGATCTGCGACGAGCCCACCACCGCGCTCGACGTGACCACGCAGGCCGAGATCCTTTCGCTCATCCGCGAGATGCAGCAGGAGAACGGCACGGCGGTGCTGTTCATCACGCACGACTTCGGCGTGGTCGCGGACATTGCGGACCATGTCGTGGTGCTGCAACTGGGCCGCCAGGTCGAAAGCGGACCGAAGGACGACGTGCTGCGCCGGCCGAAGGAGCCCTACACGCGCATGCTGCTCGATGCCGTGCCACACCTCGCGCCCGCCTCGCGCCCTCCCATCGCGGATGCACCACCTCTGCTCGACGCGCGCGGCGTGACCAAGACCTACCGCTCCGGTTCGTGGCCCGGCAAGCGCCGCACGGTGCATGCGGCAACCGACGTGTCGCTCAAGCTCCACGCCGGCGAAACCGTGGGCATCGTGGGCGAGTCGGGCTCGGGCAAGTCCACCGTGGCGCGCTGCATCGCGCGGCTGATCGAGCCGACCGGCGGCGAGGTCTGGGTGCCCCACCTCGAAGCGCAGCACGCGCCGCGGGCACGGCTCTCGGCGTTCCGGCGCATGGTGCAGGTGGTGTTCCAGGACCCTAACCGCTCGCTGAATCCGCGCCGCACGGTCGGCCAATCGATCATCGAAGGCCCGGTGAATTTCGGCCTTTCGCCCGAGAAGGCGTGGCAGCGCGCCGAGGAGCTGATGGACCTGGTGCGGCTGAAGCCCGAGGTGCTGCATCGCTATCCGAGCGAGTTCTCCGGCGGCCAGCGGCAGCGCCTGTGCATCGCGCGCGCGCTGGCCTGCGAGCCCCAGGTGCTGATTGCCGACGAGGCCGTCTCCGCCCTCGACGTGTCGGTGCAGGACCAGATCCTCAAGCTGCTCGCGGAAATCCAGCAGCGCCTGTCCATCGGCATCCTCTTCATCACGCACGACCTGCGCGTGGCCAGCCAGATCTGCGACCGGCTGATCGTCATGCACAAGGGCCGCATCGTCGAACAAGGCACCGCGCGCGACGTGCTGCTGTCGCCGCGCGAGGCCTACACCCGCTCCCTGTTGGCCGCGGCCCCTGGTCAGGGCTACGCATTCGGCCAGGGTTGATGCGCGCGCATCGACCACTGGCTCCGATCAACAGCATCCTCGACCTGCAGAAAGACACAACATCATGGACACACCCCTGTACGCCCTCAGCGCCGTTCAACTGCTCGAACGCTATCGCGCCCGCACCCTCTCTCCCGTCGACGTGACGAAGGCCGTGCTGGCGCGCATCGAACGCTGGGAGCCGAGCATCCACGCCACCTACGGGCTGGATGCAGAAGCCGCCCTGGCCTCGGCGAAGGCCTCCGAAGCGCGATGGGCCCAGGGCGCGCCGCAGGGCGAGCTCGACGGCGTGCCGGTCACGCTCAAGGAAAACATCGCCACGCGCGGCACGCCGTCGCCGATCGGCAGCGCCGCCACGGTGCTGTCGCCCGCCGCGGCGGATGCGCCTGCAGCCGCGCGCCTGCGCGAAGCGGGCGCGGTCATCGTCACCAAGACGACGATGCCGGACTTCGGTTTTTTGGGTGCTGCCCCGTCGAGCTTTCATGCACTCACGCGCAACCCCTGGGACCTGAGCAAGAACACTGGCGGCTCCAGCTCCGGTGCGGGCGCTGCCGCAGCTGCAGGCTACGGCCCCTTGCACCTGGGCACCGACATCGGCGGCTCGGTGCGCATTCCCGCCAACTTCTGCGGCGTGTTCGGACTCAAGCCCAGCCACGGACGCATTCCGGTCGACCCGCCAGCGGCCGCACGCGTGATCGGCCCCATGACGCGCACCGTCGCCGACGCCGCACTGCTGATGAAGGTAGTCTCGCGCCCCGATCCACGCGACTACATGAGCCTGCCGGCGCAAGACATCGCGTGGGAGCACCTGGGCCGCGACGTGCGGGGCCTGCGCATCGGCCTGTGGACCGACACCACGGGCGGCTGGCCGATCGACCCCGAGGTGAAAGAAGCCGTGCTGGCCGCGGCGCGCGTCTTCGAGCAGGCCGGCGCCATCGTGGAGCCGCTCGCCGACTGGACCGCGCTGGAAATGCGCATGGGCATGGCGCATTTCTTCACCATGCGCTGCCGCGTCGACCTGGCCGCCATGCCGCTGGAACGCGCCAGGCTGGCCGCGGACTACATCCATGCGGCGGGCGAGTTCGCGGGCTCGCTCTCGCCCGAGGAAACCTTCCGTGCCTTCACGCGCATGCAGGCTTTGCGCGCGGCAACCGTGGCCGCCACGCAGCCGTACGACTACGTGCTGTCGCCCGTGTCGCCGGTGCTGCCCTTCGCGGCGGAGGCCATCAACAGCGGTCCGGAGAATCCCCTGAAGGACTCCCACTTCACCTCGGTGTTCAACCAGTCGGAGCAGCCCGCTGCATCGATCAATTGCGGCTACGCCGCGAGCGGCCTGCCCATCGGCCTGCAGATCGCCGGGCGCCGGTTCGACGACCTGGGTGTGCTGCAGATGGCTGCGTTCTACGAGTCCGTGCGCGGGGCACAGGCGCCGTGGCCAGAGCCTGTGTGATGCGCCGAGGCATCGCCCTTCGGCGGTAGCCCCTAGACTCGGTCGCATGCCCCGTCCGAGCTTCCGCAAGTCCCTCCTCTACGCCGTCGTCCTGAGCCTCGGCGCGCTGTTCGTCTGGTATTTCAAGGTCCTGGCCCTCGGCTACTACTGGCTGAGCACGACACTCGGCGCATCGCAGTGGGCGGGCACCTCGCTGTGGCTGCCGGACTACAAGGTGGTTGTCGAAGGCGTGCCGATCCAGGGCCTCACCCGCAATGCCTCGGGCCTGACCTTCAACACGGAAACCGGCACCCTCTTCACCGTCATCAACCGCCCGCCGCAGATCGCGGAGCTCACCACCGAGGGCCGGCTGCTGCGCGTCATCGCGCTCGACGGGGTGAAGGATCCCGAGGGCATCACCTACGTGCAGGGCGACAGCTATGTGATCTCGGACGAGGACAGCCATCGCATGTACTGGGTGCAGATCGGCCACGATACGCAGCGGGTGTCGGTGGCCGGCCGGCCGAGCCTGGGCATCGGCATCGACAAGCTGCACAACAGCAGCTTCGAGGGCATTTCGTGGGACGGTGTGCACAAGCGCCTGTACGTGGTGCGCGAGAAGCTGCCGATGCGCGTGCTGGTGATCACCGGGCTGGACCCGGCCATGCCCTCCACCGGTTTCAACATCGACATCAGCGAATGGAAATCCTCGCGCGCGTCCTCGCTGGTCATGAGCGACCTTTCCTCGGTCACGCTGCATGACGAGACCGGGCACCTGCTGCTGCTGAGCGACGAGTCGGCGCTGATCGTGGAATATGCGCCGGACGGGCGTCCGGTCAGCATGCTGCCGCTGTGGCGCGGGTTCTCTGGCCTGCAGCGCAAGGTGCCGCAGCCCGAGGGGGTCGCCGTGGGGCCCGACGGCAGGCTCTATCTGCTGTCCGAACCCAATCTGTTCTACCGCTTCGAGCGGGCGTCCGCGTCGGCGGCGGCAACACCTTCGCCGAAATAGAAAGACTGGATGTCGGCGCGCTGGCGCAGCGCCGCCGCATCGCCGCTCAAGACTGCAGCGCCGGCATCGAGCACGGTCGCCCGGTCGGCGTACTGCAGCGCCACGGTGGAGTTCTGCTCGGCAACCAGGATCGAGAGGCCTTGCTCGCGGTTGAGCCGCCGCAGCTGCTCGAAGATGTCGCGCACCACCAGCGGCGCGAGCCCCATCGAAGGTTCGTCGAGCACCAGCAACCGGGGCCGCGACATCAGCGCGCGGCCGATGGCCGTCATCTGCTGCTCGCCGCCGGAGCAGAGGCCGGCCGGGGTCTTTCGCCTGTCCTTGAGCTTCGGAAAGATCGCATAGACCCTTGCAAGGTCTTCGGCGGTTTCCGAACGCCGCGCGCTGCGGCCGAGCCCGCCGGTCAGCAGGTTCTCCTCCACCGTCAGCGTGCGAAAGCAGTGGCGCCCCTCCAGCACCTGCACCAGGCCGAGCCGCACGAGATCGGCCGGGCTGGTGCGCCCCGTGTCGTGCCCGTCGAACACGATGCGACCGGCCGTGACCTGTCCGCGCTCGGCCGGCAGCAGGTTCGACACCGCCTTGAGCGTGGTCGACTTGCCCGCGCCGTTGGCGCCGAGCAGCGCATGGGTCTCGCCGGCGCGCACCTCCAGGCTCACGCCGTGCAGTGCCGCGATCGAGCGCTGGTAGGCCGCCTCGACTGCCTCGATGCGCAACAGGGGTGCCGTCACCTCAGCTCCACGCGTGGAACGGCGGCCTCACGCCGTTGAGGAAGTAGTTACCCACGATGGCGTACTTCCAGCGCACCGGGTCGTGCAGCGTGTGCGTGCGCGCGTTGCGCCAGTGGCGGTCCAGGTTGTACTGGCCCAGCGTGGAGCGCGTGCCCGCCAGCTCGAACAGCTTGTTGGTCGCCAGGATGGCGATCTCGGTGGAAAGCACCTTGGCCTCGGCCGTCGCGATCTGCGCGGCGGCCACGCTGTCGGCACCGGGTGCGGCGACAGCGCGGTCGATGGCGCGGCCCGCGCGCTCCAGCAGCGCTTCGCTCGCATGCAGCCTGATCTGCAGGTCGCCCACGGCCTGGATCGAATACGGGTCTTCCCATGCGTGGTCGCGCTGGCTGTCGATCCACGGGCGCGTCTTGGTGCGGATGAAATCGACCGTCTCCGCGATGGTGCCGCGCGCAATGCCCACGTCGACCGCCGCCTGGATGATCTGGAAGATCGCGCCATCGGCCGAAGGCGTGTCGTAGCCCTTGTAGGCCGGGATCAGGTGCGTCCTGGGCACCTTCACATGGTCGATGATCACCGTGCCGCTGAGCGTGGTGCGCTGGCCGAAGGCCGACCAGTCGTCGATCACCGTGAGGCCCGGCGCGTTGCGGTCGGCCACCACATACCAGGTGTTGCCCGCTTCGTCGTTGGCCACGATGGGCACGTAGTGCGCGAGCAGCGCACCGGTCGAATAGAACTTCTTGCCGGTCACCACCACATGATCGCCCGCGTCGGTGAAGCGTGTCTCGAAATCGGCCGCGCGTTTCGAACCCGACTCCGAGAACGCATTGCCCCAGCGCACGCCGCGCAGGAAGTCGGCAAAGAAGAGTTTCTGCTGCACCGCGTCGGACACCGTGCGCACCGCAGCGACGAAGCCCAAGTGGTTTTGCGTGATCTGCCCGAGCGAGGGGTCGGCCGCCGAGATGATCGCGATCACCTCCGCCAGCGTGGCATACGACACGTCCGCGCCGCCGAAGGCCCTGGGCACGTTGATGGCCCAGAGGCCGCTCTGCGAATAGGCGTCGATCTCTTCGACCGGCCAGCGACGCAGACGATCGCGCTCGGAGGCGCCGACGATCAGCTTGGCGGCCAGCGCATGCGCCACGGCAATGGCCTCGGCGTCGTCGCGGATCACATGCGCGGGCGTGTCGGACAGCGGCAGGCCGGGGACGGGATCGTTGGCGGCTGCCGGTGCAGATGCGGTGGGTTGGAGAACAGCGGACATGGCGTGGTCTTTCAGATGCGTGTGAACGTGCGGATCAGTCGTCGATGCTCTTGCGCACCTTGACGTTCTTCTCCTTCGCATAGGCCAGCGAAGACTTCTCGATGATCGGGCGCAGCAGCTTCCAGTCGGGCGCGATCCAGTCGGACACCACGTTCCACTTGCTGCCGTCCCACTGCTGGAAGGCCACGCGGCCGTCGCCTTCGTGGTTGTCCCAGGTCACGTTGATCGAGTGGAAGAGCCCCTTGGCACCGAGCGCGGCGGCGCGCGCCTCGTCGATCTTGAGGTTCTCCAGGCCCCAGCGGATCTCGTCGCCGGTGAGCGTGCGTTTGCCGAACTTGGCCTGCGCGATGCGGATGGCCTCCACGTTCAGGATGCCGTTGAGCACGCCCAGGTTGTGATAGACGCTGCCGATACGCTTGGTGTCCTGGAGGTTGCCCTTGCCCGCGCCGTAGACGACCTTGGTGATGTCCTGCAGCACCGGGTATTGCGCGCCGGCCGCCACCGTGGTGATGGCCACGTAGCCCTTGGCCGCATCGCCCGCGGGAATCACGTCTTCCTCGGAGTTGGACCAGACGTTGCCCACGATGTGATCGACCGGAAAGCCGGTCTTCTGCGCCGTCTTGAGCGCCACCGGGTTCATCACGCCCCAGCCGCGCAGCACCACGTAGTCGGGCTTCACGCGGCGGATGGTGAGCCACTGCGACTGCTGCTCGTTGCCCGGGTGCGGCACCTCGATCTGCTGCAGCGTGAAGCCGTACTTCTTGGCGAGCAGCTCGTAGACCGGGATGGTCTCCTTGCCGTAAGGCGAGCCGTGGTACAGCACCACGATCTTCTTGCCCTTGAGCTTGTCGGTGCCGCCCTCCTTGCCCGCGATGTAGTTCACGATGCCCGAGGTTTCGCTGTACGGATTGAGCAGCAGCGGAAAGATGTACTTGAACACGCGGCCGTCGGTGGTATCGGTGCGCCCGTGGTTGATGGTGAGCAGCGGCACCTTGTCGGCCGTCACGCGGTCGATGAGGGCGTAGGCGATGCCGACCGACAGCGGGTTCCAGGTGGCGATGCCGGGGCGTTGCTTCAGGCGCTCGTACACCTCGACGCCGCGCTCCACCTCGTACTGCGTCTCGCCCTCCTCCCAGGTCAGCTTGACACCGCCCACGCCGCCGTCGCGCGTGTTGACCAGGTTCAGGTAATCGATGAAGCCGCCGAAGAAGCCCGTGCCGCCGGCCGCATAGGGGCCGACGCGGTAGCTCTGCAGCGGGAAGAACTGCTCGTTGCCATCGGCGTGCGCGAACTGCAGGCCGGCCACGGACAGGGTGGCGGCCAGGGCCGCGGTTTTCAGGTGCTTGAGGAAGGACATGGTGTTGAAGGTTCTGGGGATGCGAAGGAAAAAGAAAAGGTGTGCGCTCAGGCCGGTGCGAGCCGCTTGCGCGCGCGGTCCCACAGGGCGACCAGCCCCTGCGGCTCCACGGCAAGAAAAAAGATGATCAGTGCGCCCAGCACGATGCGCTGGCTCATGTCGAGCACGCCCGAATCGAACCAGCCACCGAAGAGAAAACTGCCCACGCGCGAGAGCAGCAGCGGAAACACCACGATCAGCGCCGCGCCGAAGAAGGCCCCGCGGATCGTCGCGAGCCCGCCGATGATCACGATGAAGAGGATCTGGAACGAGCGGTCGAGATTGAAGCCCGCGGGCTCCACGGTGCGCAGGTACACGAAGCCCCACAGCACCCCCGCCACGCCCACGATGAACGACGACACAGCGAACGCCAGCAGCTTGGTGCGCAGCACCGGCACGCCGATGACGCGCGCCGCCAGTTCGTTGTCGCGCACGGCAATGAAGTGGTGGCCGGTCTGCGTGCGCACGAGACGCCACGCGAGCAGCGTGAGCACCGTTACCACCACCAGCGAGAAGATGTAGCGGCCCACCGGCGTGTCGAACACGATGCCGGCCACTTCGAGCGCGGGCGCATCGATCACGCCCGAGGCGTTGTCGTTGCTGAACCAGCTGAACTTGGTGAGCGCCCATTGCACGAAGAACTGCGCCGCCAGCGTCGAGACCGCGAGGTAGAAGCCGCGCAGCCGCAGGCTGGGCAAGCCGAACACCAGACCGACGGCCGTGGCGGCCAGCCCGGCGAGGCCGATGCTCACGAGCAGCGGAAGCCCTTCCACGCGCAGGTTGAAGTTGTAGGCGGCGAAGGCGCCGACCGCCATGAAGGCTGCGGTGCCCAGCGACAGCTGGCCCGCGTAGCCGGTCAGAAGATTGAGCCCCACTGCCGCCAATGACAGCGCAAGGAACGGGATCAGCAGCGCATCGAACACATAGCCGGAGGCGGCGAACGGCACGACGCCGAAGGCAATGACCAGCACGGCAAGCGGCAAGGTCCACGCAGGCAAGGTCCGGGGCAATGCGGCGGCACTCATCGCTCAAGCCCTTTCGACGAGCTTCTGCCCGAACAATCCACTCGGCCGGATGAGCAGGAAGGCCAGCGCCGCCACATAGGCGAACCAGCTCTCGATGCCCCCGCCCACGAAAGGCCCGATGTAGACCTCGGCCAGTTTCTCGAGCGCACCGATCACCAGCCCGCCGACGATCGCACCCAGGATCGAATCGAAGCCGCCTAGTACCAGCACCGGCAACGCCTTCAGCACCACCAGCGAGAGCGAGAACTGCACGCCCAACCGCGCGCCCCACAGCAACCCGGCCACCAGCGCGATGACGCCGGCCGCGGCCCACACCGTGGCCCAGATGCGCGGCAGGCGCAGGCCCACCGCAATCGCCGCATAGGTGTCGTCCGCGACCGCGCGGAACGCCAGACCCACGCGGGTGTAGCGGAAGAACGCCGAGAGCAGCGCGACCATCACGCCGGCCGTCGCGGCGGCGAACAGGTCGAAGGTCGAGACCATGATGCCGAGGAACTGCAGCGGCTCGTCCGCGATGCCCAGCTCCAGCGCGTGCACCTGCGTGCCCCACACGAGCTGGGCCACGCCCTCGATCACATACGAGAGGCCCAGCGTCGCCATGAACAGCGTGATCGGCGGCTGGTTCACCAGCGGCCGCAGCACGGTACGCTCGATGGCCAGGCCCAGCAGCACCATGAGCGCGAAGGTCAGCACGAGTGCCAGTGCAAAAGGCACGCCGCGCTCGACCAGGCTCACGAAGGTGAGCGCGGCGAACAGCAACTGGGCGCCCTGTGCGAAGTTGAGCACGCCCGATGTCTTGTAGATCAGCACGAAGCCGATGGCCACGAGCGAATACATCACGCCCGAGAGCAGGCCGCCGATGAGCACTTCGGCGAAGAAGCTGAGATCGGAGGCGTCCATCAGCCCTGCTCCGCTTCGTCGCCGTGGGCCACGCCCAGATAGGCGTCGATCACCACCGGATCGCTGCGCACCTCGGCCGGCGTGCCGTCGGCGATCTTGATGCCGTGGTCGAGCACGGCCACGCGGTCCGACAGGCCCAGCACCACGCCGATGTCGTGCTCGATCAGCAGGATGGTGGTGCCGAATTCGTCGCGCGCGGCGCGCACGAAATGCACCAGCTCGCTTTTTTCGGTGACGGTCATGCCGGCCATCGGCTCGTCGAGCAGCAGCAGTTGCGGCGCCGCGACCAGCGCGCGCGCCAGCTCGACGCGCTTCTGCAGCCCATAGGCCAGCGTGCCGGCCAGCCGCTCGCTCACGGCGCCCAGCCCGAGAAAACCGATGATCGCGTCGGCCCGCGCGCGCGCACCTTCGCGTTCACGGCGTGCGCGGCCCAGGCCAATGAGTTGTTCGATGAAGGTGGAGCGCGCCGCATCGACGCGGCCCAGCACGATGTTGTCGCGAACGCTCAGGCCCTTGAAGAGCGCCAGATTCTGGAAGGTGCGCGCGATGCCCAGCCGGGCCAGCCGCGCCGTCGGCACATGGCCGAAGCTGCACCCGCCGATCCACACACGCCCACGGTCGGGCCGGTACAGGCCGCTGATCACATTGACCAGCGAACTCTTGCCTGCGCCGTTCGGGCCGATGACGGCGCGGATCTCTCCCTTGGCGATCGACAGGTCCACGCCCGACAGCGCGGTGACGCCGCCGAAGGACAGGTCGATGCCCTCCAGCCGCAGCACGGCCGACGTGCTCGTGTCTTCTCCGGCCGGTGCCGTGCGTCCCGCCGGCATGAAGGCCATCGGATCGACACCGAGCGAGACTGGCCCCGCCTCGAAGAAAAGATCGGGCATCGCGAGGCTCACGCCACGGCTTCCAGCGCCGGCTTGCTGTGCTTGCCGGCATTCGCGCCCTGCTCGGCTTCGAGCTTGCGCACCAGCGGCAGCACCTTCTCGCCGAAGTACTCCACCTCTTCGATGAAGTGCAGGAAGCCCGTGAGGATCAGGTCGACGCCGATGGCCTTGAGCGCCACGATGCGTTCGGCGATCTGCTGCGGCGTGCCGATGAGGTTGGTGCGGAAGCCGTCGTTGTATTGCACGAGGTCTTCGAAGGTGGACTTGGCCCAGTTGCCCTCGCCCTCGGGCGAGGACTTGCCGGCCTGCTTGGCCGCATCGCCGAAAGCATGCACCGCCTCGACATGCGCGTGCTTGATGATGTCGGCCAGCACGGCCTTGGCTTCTTCCTCGGTGTCGCGGGCGATGACGAAGGCGTTCACGCCGATGCGCACCGTGTGCCCGTTCTGCGCGGCCTTGGCCTGGATATCGTCGATCTGCGCCTTCAGGCCCTCGGGCGTGTTGCCGTTGGTGAAGTACCAGTCCGACACGCTGGCCGCGTTGTCGCGCGCGGCACGCGAGCTGCCGCCCTGGAAGATCTCGGGGTGCGGCTTCTGCACCGGCTTCGGGCTCAGCGTGTAGTCGCTGAAGCGGTAGAAGTCGCCCTTGAAGGTGAAGTTGTCCTGCGTCCAGATGCCCTTGAGCGCGCGAATGAATTCGTTGGAGCGGCGGTAGCGCTCGTCATGCTCCAGCCACGGCTCGCCGATGGCCTGGAACTCGCCCTTGAACCAGCCGCTCACCACGTTGATGGCGATGCGGCCGTTGGAGATGTGGTCGATGGTGGCGATCTGCTTGGCCACCACGGCCGGGTTCCACGGGCCGGGCAGGATCGCGGCCAGCACCTTGAGCTTGGTGGTCGCATGCAGCAGCGCCTGGCTGAAGGACACCGACTCGTGCTGGTACTCCGCGCCATAGCCCGCGGTGAAGCGGATCTGGCTCAGCGCATATTCGAAGCCGGCCTTCTCGGCCGCGAGCGCGAGGCGTTGGTTGTATTCCAGGCTCCAGTCGGTGCGCTGCTCGATCGTGCTGACCACAAGACCGCCGCTGACGTTGGGCACCCAGTAGGCGAACTTGACGGGGGCGGTGGTGGAAGGCGTTTGGCTCATGGCAAGGCTCTCTCTGTAAAGGTCGAATGGGCTTCAGGCGGCCAGCGCCACGGGCGCGGGCTTGCGGATGACGGGTGCAGCGGCGGGCGAGGCATCGCGCAATTGCGGCACGGCGCGCGCCACGGCCAGCGCGATGCGTTCGCGCAGCGCGGGGTTCGCGATCTCGTAGCCCTCGAAGTCCTTCTCGACTGCGTAGACGCCGATGGGCAGCGTGCGCGCCTGAAAGAAGCTGAAGAGCGGGCGCAGCTGGTGATCGATGACCAGCGCGTGGCGGTCGCTGCCACCGGTTGCGGCGAGCAGCACCGGTTTGTCGGTCAGCGCTTCGTGGTGAACGAAGTCGAACAGGTGCTTGAAGAGCCCCGTGTACGAGCCGCGGTACACCGGGCTCGCCACGATCAGCAGGTCGGCGGACTCGATGGCCGCAATGCTCTCCTCGACGGCCGCGGGCAACTGGTTGCGGTAGAGCACACCGGCGAACTGCGGGCCGATCTCGCCGAGCGAGATCACGCGCGCATCGATGGCGACCTCTTCGCCGAGCGCGGCCAGCAGTTGATCGACCAGCACCAGCGTGCGCGAGGGACGTTGCAGGCTGCCGGAGACGGCAACGACTTTCAGTTTTCGACTCATGTTGATATGACCTTTGTTTGGAAGCTGCGACCCGTTCGCGGCGCACTGGATATAAGCGAATGGCGTGCCACCATCTTTTTCCTTATGAATCAACGAGTTAGAACGAAATGGCTGCCTGCTCGCATGCTGAATCGGCAGCAGGCTGCGGGTGGGTTGCTGATGGACCAGCAGCTCTGCCGCCATAGTTGTTCGGAGCAGATCGGTATGCGGCCACCGAATGAACCCCAGGCAGCAACCCGATGCGAAAACTGCTTCCCCTGCAGCAGCGCGAGGTGCCCGCCTGAAAGCACAACGGGCCTGCAACACGAGGTCGCAGGCCCGTTGCACCGGACGCGGAAGTTCAGGAATAGAAACTGGGTTGCGGCACGCGCGCATTGAGCGCCCAGTCGCCGAGTTCGCGCACCTTGTAGTCGACCGGATCGTGCAGCGTGTGCACGCGCAGGTTGCGCCAGTAGCGGTCCAGCCGCAGCGCCGCGGTGGTGGCGCGTGCGCCCGTCACTTCGAACATGCGGTGCGCCACCTCGAGGCTCGCGCGCGTGCTCGCGACCTTGGCTGCGGCGACGGCGACGGCCACCTGCCCACGCTCCTGCTCGTCGAGCGAAGTGCCGCGCAGCCAGGCCTGGTCGAAGGCCGCGGCCGCCTGGTCGAGCAGCATGCGGGCGCCCTGCAGCGCGAGCCAGAAGTCGCCGTAGTGCGTGAGCACATAGGGGTCTTCGTTCGCGGACGAGGCCGTCGAGAACAGCCAGGGGCGGCCTTGCTGCAGCGTGAAGGACTTCGCCTCTTCGAGCGCGCCCTCGCCCAGCCCAAGGTAGATGTTCGCGAGGATCAGTTGCGCCAGCAGCGGACGCAGGCAGGCGAACGGCGTCGAGAGCGGACCGGGGTCGAGCAGCAGTTCGCCTGCTTCCACCCGCACGTTGTCGAACAGCACGCTGCCGCTGTCGGTCTGGCGCTGGCCCATGTTGTCCCAGTCGCCCTGCACCGCGATGCCCGTGCGCTGGGTGGGCACGACACCGATCAGCAGCCGGTCGTTCGCATCGAGGGCGGAGGCGAGCAGCATGTCGGAGTCGCTCGCGCCGGAGCAGAAGCTCTTGCGGCCGGAGAACACGTAGCCGCCATCGACCGCTTCCGCGCGCGTGGACTTGTCCAGCGGATTCAGCGCATTGCCCCAGAACCAGCGCTGCGCGCGGGTCTGCTCGATCCACGGTTGCCACTGCGCGCGCTGCGCGAAGAGCTGCGTGGTCGCGAGCAGCAGGTGATGAAAGGCGAACAGGTGCGCCACCGAGCTGTCGACGCGCGCAAAGCCGCGCACCACATCGAGCGTCTGCTGCCAGCTCGCGCCGAGGCCACCGAACTCGGTCGGCACGCTGAGCATGAGCAGGCCGCTGCCCCGCAGCAGATCGCGCTCGGCCTTGGGCGTGCCGCCGCGCTGGTCGCGTTCGACGGCGGTCTCTGCCAATGCCTGCGTGATGCGCTGCACCGTGGCATGCCAGGGCACGACTTCATCGCCAGCCTCCGCGGAGAAATGCTTCATGCGACGGCCTTCTCGCGCACCGTGGCATTCGGCGACGGCGGCACGATGTCGTGGGCAATGACTTCGCCAAAAGGCCCGGTGATGTTCGCTTGCCCCGCCGGCCGCACATGGTCGAGCGGCAGCAGCGGGAACAGGAGTTCGGCCACGCGGTACGCCTCTTCGAGATGCGGGTAGCCCGAAAAGATGAAGGTCTCCACGCCGAGCGCCGCGTATTCCTTGATGCGCGCCGCCACCTCCTCGGGGCTGCCCACGAGCGCCGTGCCCGCACCGCCGCGCACCAGGCCCACGCCGGCCCACAGGTTGGGCGACACCTCGAGCTTGTCGCGCCGCCCGCAGTGCAACGCTGCCATGCGCTGCTGCCCCACCGAGTCGAAGCGCGAGAAGGCTTTCTGCGCGGCGGCGATGGTGTCGTCGGTCACGTAGGAAATGAGCTCGTCGGCGGCACGCCACGCGGCTTCGCTGGTCTCGCGCACGATCACATGCAGACGGATGCCGAAGCGCAGCGTGCGGCCATGTTTCGCTGCGGCGGCGCGCGCCTTCGCGATCTTGTCGGCCACGTCCGCCGGCGGTTCGCCCCAGGTGAGGTACACGTCGACCTGCTCGCCTGCAAGTTCGATGGCCGCGTCCGACGAGCCGCCGAACCACAGCGGCGGGTACGGCTTCTGCACCGGCGGATAGAGCGTCTTCGCGTTCTCCACGCGCAGGTGCTTGCCCGAGAAGTTGACCGTCTCGCCCGCCGCCACGCCGCGCCAGATGCGCAGGAACTCGTCGGTGACTTCATAGCGCTCGGCATGCGTGAGGAAGCTGCCGTCGCCGTGCTGCTCGTCGGGGTCGCCGCCGGTCACCACGTTGATGAGCAGGCGGCCGTCGGAAAAGCGGTCGAGCGTTGCGGCCTGACGCGCCGAGACCGTCGGCGAAATGATGCCGGGGCGGATCGCGACCAGGAACTTGAGCCGCTCGGTCTGCGCCGCGAGCGACGAGGCGACGACCCACGAGTCTTCGCATGAGCGCCCCGTCGGGATCAGCACGCCTTCGTAGCCCAGTTCGTCTGCCGCCTGCGCCACTTGCCGCAGGTATCGATGGCTCACCGTGCGCGCGCCGCGCGAGGTGCCGAGGTAGCGGCTGTCGCCGTGCGTGGGGAGGAACCAGAAAAGTTGCATGCGACGGTTCAGCAGTTAGCGTGCCAATCGCCCTGCCTGCGGGAATCCGCAAAAGCGCGTGATTTCTGCTGCTGGAGCAGCAGCCGAGCACCACATCTGCTGCACGCGGCACATCGATCGAAGCGCGCTGCTGCCATGGAAGCAAAGCAAGGATCGATATACGGATCGCATCGTTGGTCGGCCGCTGCTTCGCCGCGAACATGCTGCTGACGCAGCAACCGTGCTGCCTGCCTGCCCATCACCAAGGACTTGTGTGTGAGTTCCGTTCTTTCCATCCCGATTGCCGAATCCCCACGCGACATCGCACGCGATCTCATGCAGCGCTTCGCGGCCACCGCGGTCGAGCGCGACGAGCGCGGCGGCACGCCGAAGGCCGAGCGCGATGCCCTGCGCGCAAGCGGCCTGCTGGCCCTGAGCATTCCGCACGAGTTCGGCGGCGGCGGCGCGGACTGGCGCGAGACGCTCGATGTCGTGCGCCTGCTCGCGCAGGCCGACAGCTCGATCGCGCACGTGTTCGGCTTCCACCACCTGATGCTGGCCACGGTGCGCCTGTTCGCACGGCCCGCGCAATGGCAGCCATGGTTCGAGCAGACCGCGCGCCGCCGCTGGTTCTGGGGCAACGCGCTCAATCCGCTGGACGACCGCACGGTGGCCAGCGCACACGAAGGCTGGCGTGAGTTCACCGGACAGAAGAGCTTCTGCTCGGGCGCACTCGACTCCGAGATGCTCATCGCCTCGGCGCGCGAGGCGGGCAGCGGCGCCTTCATCGTCGCGGCGGTGCCCACGGGCCGATCGGGCATCTTCGTCGCGCCCGACTGGAACAACATCGGCCAGCGCCAGACCGACAGCGGCAGCGTGACCTTCGAGAAAGTGCGCGTGGAGCAGCACGAGGTGCTGGCCGATCCGGGCCCGCTCTCGACCCCTTTTGCCTGCCTGCGGCCGCTGGTGTCGCAGCTCGTGCTGGCCAATATCTACCTGGGCATCGCCGAGGCCGCCTTCAACGATGCGCGGCACTACACGCTGCACGAGTCGCGCCCATGGCATGCGGCCCATGTGGCGCAGATGCATGAAGACCCTTACGTTCTGGGCCACTACGGCGACTTCTGGGTCGGCCTGGAGAGCGTGCGGGTGCTGGCCGACCGCGCAGCCGACCGGCTCGATGCAGCCTGGCGGCGCGGCCCTGCGCTCACCGAGATCGAGCGCGGCGATGTCGCGGTGGCCGTGGCCACCGCCAAGGTCGCGGCCACGAACACGGGACTGGACATCTGTACGCGCATGTTCGACGTGGCCGGCGCGCGCGCCACCCACGGCGGCCTGCGCCTGGACCGCCATTGGCGCAACCTGCGCACCCAGACCCTGCACGACCCCGTGGCCTACAAGCTGCGCGAGCTCGGCGAATGGGCCCTCAAGCAGCAATACCCCGTACCGACCTTCTACTCATGACCGCCTACACCCGCCCCTTCGACGTGCTGCCATCGGTCGATGCCTCTTCCGCCGCCGACGAGGACTGGGACGCGCCCACGCTGCTGACCTTTCCCAACCCGCGCAAGCTCACTACCTCGATCCGCGCCACCGCGCAGGTGTTCCAGGACCCGCGCTCGGCCGCGCTGCTCGAACGCATCCGCATGGTGGCACCGAGCGATGCCAACGTGCTCATCATCGGAGAGACCGGCACCGGCAAGGAATTGATCGCGCGGCATGTGCACGACCTCAGCCGCCGCAGCGGCAAGCCCTTCGTGGCGGTGAACTGCGGTGCCTTCTCCGAGAGCCTGGTCGAGAGCGAGCTCTTCGGCCACGAGAAAGGCGCCTTCACCGGCGCGTTCTCGGCCAAGACCGGCTGGTTCGAGGCGGCCAACGGCGGCACGCTGTTCCTGGACGAAATCGGCGACCTGCCGCTGTCGATCCAGGTCAAGTTGCTGCGCGTGCTGCAGGAGCGCGAGGTGGTGCGGCTGGGTTCGCGCAAGAGCGTGCCGATCGACGTGCGCGTGGTAGCCGCGACCAACGTGCGGCTGCAGGACGCGGTGGCGGCCGGCCACTTCCGCGAAGACCTGTTCTACCGGCTGCATGTGGTGCACCTCGCGCTGCCCACGCTGCGCGAGCGCCCCGGCGACATTCTTCCGCTGGCGCGGCACTTCATCGAGGAATACCGCCAGCGGCTGGGCTACGGCGCGGTGCGCCTCGATGCCGGTGCCGAGCAGAAGCTCTCCGAGCACGGCTGGCCCGGCAACATCCGCGAGCTGGAGAACGTGATCCACCACGCGCTCCTGATCTGCCAGCACGACGTGCTGGGCGCGGAGCACCTGCACCTGTCCTCGCTGAACATCCAGAGGCGTCCGGCAGAGAGCGAGGCTCCTGTTGCGCACGCCACGCCACAGCAGGCGCTGGAGACGGTGCTGCGCGATCTGTTCAACGAGCCTCACGAGCAGATGTTCGAGCTGATCGAGGACACCGTGATGCGCACCGCCTTCGAGTTCTGCCACCGAAACCAGGTGCAGGCGGCGAGGCTGCTGGGGATCAGCCGGAACATCCTGCGTTCGAGGCTTATCAAGAGTCGGGAGATTTCGGCGTTGAAGTAGATGTGCTTTCGACCGTGCGACGACGATAGCGGCCGCCAGCGCCGCACGTAAACACCCAGTTATCGGCAGTTGCTCTCATTTGGCTTCGGCTTGGGCAACCGGGAGTCGCTGACAGCCACATCACTCGGAACCCTGCCAAGGGATGGAAGTCCTGATGGACCGGCCAAGTCTGCGCCGCCGACAACCCTGGTAGAGACCAACAGATATCAACGAGCTCAAGCACGACAACGCGAGCGTCCTGCTTGACGAGCCTTTTCTCCGGCAAACGCACGGGTAACGCCCGCCCCGGTTCCCACGCTTTGATCCGTACGAAATCACACCGGCAAGTCCATCTACCGCAGCGCATCGAGCACCGTTCAACAGGCGCCATCCGCGAACAACTCTGCACACCTAGCGGCACAACTCTCGTCACTTCCGGGGACCAGATCTCGTCCACGCATTTGGTGCGTATCAGGCACCACTGTGCGTCCGTTCACGAGCCTACCGCCTCGCTCCCTGCCTACCTACGATGAATGGCATACGGCCTTCTGCCGTGATCCGTGCCTGACAACCCCTGGGAGTTGAACGGCAACTTGCTGCCAGTCGCCTGGCAGGTTAGGCCCGCGCAATCGGGCCGCCATTTTGGAGATTCCGCCATGTCCCCCACAGATGACACCTTGCAACCCACGAGCGAGAAACCTAAAGATCCGGTGCCCTCCCGTTACGCGCTGCGCATCGGCGATATCGAAGCGCTGGTGGTCAGCGATGGCGTGCTGCCGCTGCCCACCTCGACGATGGCCACCAACGCCGACCCGGCGGACCTGGCAAGCTGGCTGGACCAGATGTTCATGCCGCCCGACAAGTACGACTGGCCGCTGAACGTGATGGTCGCCCGCAGCGGCGACCAGACCATCCTCATCGACGCGGGGCTGGGCGGCCAGTTCCCGGGCTTCCCGCGCGCCGGACAGTTTCCCCAGCGCCTGGCCGCGGCCGGCATCGAGCTCGAATCCGTGACCGACGTGATCATCACCCACATGCACATGGACCACGTGGGCGGGTTGCTCGTTCCGGGGATCAAGGAACGCCTGCGTCCGGATGTGCGCATCCACGTGGCCAAGGCCGAAGTCGATTTCTGGATCTCGCCCGACTTCTCCCAGACAGTGATGCCGAAGCCGGTGCCGGAGGTACTCCGCTCGACCGCCAAGAGCTTCTACAACGAGTACCGTGACCGGCTGCAGATCTTCGAGGAGCGACGCGAGGTGGCGCCGGGTGTGGTGGTCCGTCTCACCGGCGGCCACACCCCGGGGCACAGCGTGGTCGACCTGGTGTCGGGCGGCGAACGCCTGATGTTCGCCGGCGACGCCATGTTCCCGGTCGCATTCGACCACCCCGACTGGCACAACGGTTTCGAGCACGACCCCGAGAAGGCGACCCAAGTTCGCATCGGCCTTTTCCGCGAACTGGCGCAGACCCGCGGGTTGCTGGTGGCCGCTCACCTGCCCTTCCCCTCCATTGGCCGGGTGGCGATCGACGGCGAGATCTTTCGCTGGGTTCCGATCATCTGGGACTACTGAACGCAGCATGCGGCGCGCGAGCAGGCCCGCGGTCTGCTCACGCGCCGCATCGTCGATGCCAGTCTTTCTTTCTCTCGCAGTCTTCGCGAACGGGTACCTCAGCCGCACTGAGGTCGGAGCCACACATGACCCATCGCCTCAACTACATCAAACAATCGCCCGAACTCTTCAAGAAGCTGATTGAGTTCAGCACGCTCGTGGACAACGGCACCATCGAGCAAACGATTCGAGACCTGGTCACGATCCGTGCGTCGCAGATCAACGGCTGCGCGTTCTGCCTCGACATGCACATCAAGGAAGCCAAGATCCATGGCGAGCGCGAACTGCGCATACACCACGTGGCCGCATGGCGTGAGTCGACGCTCTTCGTCCCGCGTGAGCGTGCGGCACTGGCCTGGACCGAAGTGCTGACCAAGCTGCCCGAGCAAGGCGTGCCCGACGACATCTACGAGCGTGTGCGCACGCAGCTTTCGGAAAAGGAACTTTCGGACCTGACCTTCAGCGTCATGACCATCAATGCATGGAACCGAGTGAACGTCGCGTTCCAGACCGTGCCCGGGTCGTCCGACAAGGCCTTCGGCCTGGACAAGGCAAACCTCTCCTAAGTCTTTGCAGCAGCCGTAGGCACCGCCTCTTGCGGTTCCTACGGCTACTTGTCGTTTGGCGCATTGGCGCTGCCTTCTTCGCGCCGGGCTGCGAAGGCGACTTGAGAAGCGCAGCCTTCCCTCGCCATCGATAGCTGCACTCGCAGATCCAGCGCCCGCCTTTCCTTTTTCGAGTTCTTTCTCGCCGTGTCGCGGGTGGCGCAGCCGTGCGTTTCCAGAGCACGCCGTCGGTCGAGCTGAAGCGGTGTTGCGCCGCCATTGATGCCGTTGGCTCAATGCGGCGTTTCGCTCGGCAGGCCTACCGCATCGAGCTCTCGAAACCTAGATTCGAGTGCGACAGATACATGGCGCGCGAAGCCTTTTTTCTCGTCGCGAGCAATGACTGTTCATGCGCCTTCAACGGCTTTCCGTTCGATGGCTTCCTCCAATTTCAGGAGTAGTTGATGACGAAAAAAATCTTCTTCGCAGCGCTGCTGGCCAGTCTCACCACCTCGATATCGATCTATGCGATCCAGCCGGCGAGCGCTGACGCGCCGCCCCAAGCGACGGCCGAGGCCTCGGTCGCGAGTCCGTTTCTCTCGATCGATCTGCCATATCCGATGCCCCAGGAGCCTTTGGACCGCACGCCAATCACGCCGACAGAAACGGTGGGCGCCGCGCAATACGAGCCCTTCTGATCGATGCGTCTGCACGAACTCCGCCCCTCGAAGAAAGACCTCCATGTCCCTGAATGACCGAGAGCCGCCTGCGCGGCGTCTTTTCCTGCGCCAGATCGGCGGCGCTTCCAGCGTCGCCGCGCTCGCGGCGCCCGCACTGCTCGGTGGCCTCGCCAGCCCGCTCGCTTCGGCGCAGCAGAGCAGCGTAGCCCGCCCCAACGACGATGCCCGGCCTTCGGGTTACCTGTCGCTGGGCCCGCAGGAAGCCGCCTGCGTGGAGGCCCTCGTCAACGTGATGTGCCCGGCCGATGCAATGACACCGAACGGTGTCGATTGCGGCTTGCACCTGTACATCGATCGTCAGCTGGCCGGCGGCTGGGGGCGTGGCGATCAGCTCTATCGACAAGGCCCCTGGCGCCCCGGCAAACCACAGCACGGCTACCAGTCGCCCCTCACACCCGAGCAGCACTTCAAGGTCGGCCTCGCGGTGCTGCGTCGCGAGGCCCAACACCGCACGGGCAAGGCCGTCGAGCAGCTCGAAGCGGCCCCTCTCGACGCCCTGCTGCAGGAGGTCGCAGCCGGCCGCATGGACGACGCGCGCTATGCGCTCGGTGCGTGGTTCAACGACTTTTTCTATCCGCTGTTCGTCCAGGCCTGCTTTGCCGACCCGATGTACGGCGGCAACCGCGACAAGGCCTTCTGGCGCGCCGTGGGCTTCCCCGGCCTGCCCGCCTTTCACGGACGCAACGTGGTCCAGTTCCGCGGCCTGCCCTTCCCCGGCGCGGCCGAGCCGCAATCGATCGAGGACTTCAACTGAAGGCCCCGCCAATCCATCCCCATGACTCACAAACTTCCCAAGCGCGCCGTGGTCTTCGTCGGCGGCGGACTCACCGCCGGCCTGGCGGCGCGGCAGATGATGAACTCCGGCATCGACGTGCTGGTGCTCGAGCGCGGTGGCGATCTCGCCGGCAGTGCTGCCGCCACGCTGCCCAACCAACGCGACGAGCTGCGCTGGGGCGTACGCAACGGCCTGGTGCAGAACTGGGCCAACGAGACCTACACCCTGCGCCATGCCACCAGCGAGAGCGCGCTGCCAGTGCGCCGCATGGAGGCCTTCCTCCCCGGCGAAGGCATGGGTGGCGCGGCGAACCACTGGAACGGCCAGACCTGGCGTTGGGCCGAGTACGACCCGACTCTGCGCACCCGCCTCGAATCCCGCTACGGCAAGGCCGCGATCCCGCGCGAGATGACGGTGCAGGACTGGGGCATCAGCTATGCCGAGATGGAGCCGTATCACGACCTGTTCGAGCAGCTCTTCGGCATCGCCGGGCAGGCGGGCAATGTCGGCGGGCGGCTGATCGACGGCGGCAACCCCTTCGAGGCGCCCCGACAGCGCGACTTTCCGCAGCCGCCGCTCGAGATCCTCGAGTCGGGCCGCATCTTCAAGGCTGCCGCGCAGAGCCTCGGCTATAAGCCGTTCCCGCTGCCCGCAGCCAACTCGCCGCGCGCCTACACCAACCCCGATGGCGCAAGCCTTGCGCCGTGCCAGTATTGCGGCCACTGCGAGCGCTTTCTCTGCGAGGCCAATGCCAAGGCCAGTCCGGCGGTGTTGCTTTACCCCTTGCTGCAGAAGCAGCGCAATTTCGAGATTCGACTTCACTCGCAGGTGACCGGCCTCGTCTACGACAAGCACGCCAAGCGCGTGACGGCCGTGCAGTTCATCGATCTGCAGACCGCGCAAACGTACGAACAACCGGCCGATGTCGTCGTGCTCTCCGGCTTCACCATGACCAACACCAAGCTGCTGCTCACGAGCGGCATCGGGCGCCCCTACGACCCGAAGACGGGCAAAGGCGTGGTCGGCAAGAACTTCTGCTACCAGGTGATGTCGTCGGTGCCGGTGTTCTTCAAGGACCGCTTCATCAATCCGTTCATGGCCTCGGGCGCGTCGCAGATGGTGGTGGACGAGTTCAACGGTGACAACTTCGACCACGCCGGGCTCGGCTTCTTCGGCGGCGGCTACATCTACTCGAACGTGACGAATGGCCGCCCGATCAATGCCCGACTCCATCCGGCCGGAACGCCGCGCTGGGGATCGGCGTGGAAACAGGCCAATGCCGACTGGTACGCGCACGCCTTCAACGTCGCGGTGCACGGCAGCAACTACCCGCACAGCCAGAACTACCTCGACCTCGATCCGACGTACCGCGACGCCTACGGCTCACCATTGCTGCGCATGACCTTCAACTTTCACGAGAACGACCACCGGATGAGCGAGTACGTCACGAACAAGGCCGCCGGCATTGCGCGCGCCATGGGTGCCACGACGGTCGGCGCGCCCCAACCCCGGCGAGGCGACTTCGATGCGCGCCAGTACCAGACAACGCACACCACGGGCGGAACGATCATGGGCGCCGATCCGGCAACGAGCGTGGTGTCGCCACGGCTTCAGCACTGGGATGCGCAGAACCTCTTCGTGGTCGGCGCTTCGGTCTATGCGCACAACGCGGGATACAACCCCACCGGCCCTCTCGCGGCACTGGCGCTGCGCCTGGGCGACGACCTGGTGCGCTATGCAAAGCAACCGCGCATGCTTTGAGGAGACTGAAATGCGAACACTCCTTGTCACCGCCTGCGCTGCAGCTTTCGTGAACCTGGCGCATGGTCAGTCGGCCATGCAGACGCCCAAGACATGGACGACCTGCGCGGCTTGCCATACGGCTCAAGGCGCGGCCGCCATCGGACCGCCACTCGCCGGTGTGGTGGGCCGAAGGGCCGGCTCGTCGCCAGGGTTCGGCTACAGCCGAGCCATGAAGAACGCGCAGATCACTTGGGACGACAAATCATTGGCGGCGTTTCTGAGCGATCCGCAGCAAGCCGTGCCGGGCAACCGGATGCCTTTTGCCGGCGTTCCCGATCCCGGCGAGGTGGCGGAACTCGTCCAGTACCTGAAGACGCTGCGGTAGCAGGCAACTGCCAGATGGCCGATGCGCTCGCGCGTCTGACCGCCTATCGCGTGAACCAAGCCATCGGCGGGTTGCGCGCTCGGGCCTACTCTCGGGCTGCTTCGGTGGCAACCTAGCCAGCGGGACGCTTTCGCCCCGCGTTGCCCGCCCTCCGGCAACACCAGCCGGACAGGCGTTCAATCGCCTTCAACCACTCCCCCTTTGACGCCGCTCCAGCGAACGCTTTTCGCGCAGGTGCTGGAGCCGCGTCTGTGCGCATTTGCCGCGTCAAGTGGCGCGCACCGTGCGCCCGCCTTTCCCGTCCGCGAGTTCGTCGCCATCCAAGATTGCCGATCGTCCTCAAAATTACGCTCCGACGCGTTTCGTATTAGAAATACAATCGCTCCGGATCGTTTCGTAAATAAACGATCCGTGCAACTCTCCTCATGCCTAAACGCCAGGATTCCAACCTTCCCGCCGAGCCGACCCTGGGCCGCCCGCGCAATGCAAACGCCACGGAGGCGGTTCGCGCCGCAGCGCTCGCCCTTGCTTGCGAAGGCGGTATCGGCCATGCCACGCTCGGGCGCATCTCCGAGCACAGCGGCGTTGCAAAGACGACCATCTACCGCCGATGGCCTAATGCGGCCGCGATCGTGATGGACGCCTTTCTGGAGGACATCACCCCGCTCATCCGCTACCGCCGCAAAGCCAGCGTGCGCGCGACCTTCGTCGCCGCGTTGAGGGAACTCGCGCATGCGCTGCGCGGCCCCCGCGGCGATCTGCTTCGCCACCTGCTCGGCGCGGCGCAAAGCGATGCGGACCTGCAGAAGGTGTTCCTCGACCTGTGGATCGCGCCGCGCCGCGCACAAGCCAAGGAAGTCATCGCGGAGGCCAAGGCGCATCACGAATTGCGCGCAGACCTCGACGAGGAGATCTTCATCGACACGCTTTTCGGGGCCGTTTACTACCGGCTGTTGATCCCTTATGCCGAGGTGACCGACCGGTATGTCGAAACGCTCGTCGACCAGGTATTGGCCGGCGCAACCGCGCGCTCTCACTAGGTCCGCGAGCGGGTCACAGGTCAACGGAGCAGCGCCATGCAACATCACGAGAGTCTCGAACGATCCGCGCCTTCCTCGCAAGCGGGTTCCCAGGCGGAGGCCGTCGCAGCGCTGCGCAGCCCCGGCACGATCGGCGTTGGCGTGGGCGTCATCGTGCTGCGCCACGGAAAGGTTCTGCTCGGCAAGCGCAAGGGATCGCATGGCGCAGGGACGTGGTCCGCGCCGGGCGGCCGACTCGAGTTCGGCGAGTCGATACAAGCGTGCGCCGCGCGCGAATTGCGAGAGGAAACGGCGCTGGATCTCGGCGCCGTCGAGCCGGGCCCCTATACCAACGATGTCTTCGCCGATGTGCAGGAGCAGTACGTCACCGCCTTCGTGGTGGCCCGGCAGGCAACTGGCGATCCGGCAAATCTGGAGCCGCACAAATGCGAAGGCTGGGCCTGGTTCGATTGGAACGACCTGCCGCAACCCTTGTTTGCCCCCCTTCAGTCGCTGGTGGCTTCGGGCTACATCGCACTATGACCCATGGGCAGCAGGGACTAGCGCGATGTCGCGCAGTCCCGGGCTACGATCTCAAACTGGTACTTAAGTCTCAACCCATGGAAACCGTCGACCCGATCCGCCGCCTCCTCGTTCAACGACCTTGCGCCGCTCGCGCCTGGCTCGCGGCGACCTGAGGCGGACCGCCGCAGATACCTCATGCAAGCGCAGCCCGAGGACCCATCTCACCTGGCGTCGGCGGAAGTCCGGTGGTACTTCGGCGTTTTCGTTCTCTGGGAGGCCCAGCGCCGGCTCGAGCGGGCCGGCGAGGCCGTGCGGATGGGGCCGCGCGCTTTCGATCTGCTGCTGCAGCTGATCAAGAGGGCCGGCGAATTCGTGAGCAAGGATGACCTGCTCGCGGCGGTCTGGGCTGGCGTCGTGGTCGAAGAGGCCAGCGTGCGCGTCCACATGTCCACGCTGCGCAAGGCGCTGGCCGAGCCGGGCGAGAGCGACGAGTGCAAGGAGTGGATCTCCAACATTCCGCTGCGCGGTTACCGCTTCAATGGACGTGTCCGGCGTGAGGCGGCGGGCCTCTCGGCCAAGCCCGCGGCACCGCAGCCCGACCCCGGTTTCACCCCGCTGCCGGTTCGCCTGACCGAGCTCGTCGGTCGCGAAGCCGATCTGGCAAGCGTTCTCGAATCACTCGAAACCCGCCGGCTGGTGACGATCGTAGGCACCGGCGGCATCGGCAAGACCCGGCTTGCGATCCACGCTGCGGAGATCCACCAGCACACGCACGGCACGGAGATCGCCTTCATCGATCTGTCGTCGCTGATCTCCCAGGATCACGTGCTCGGCACGCTGGCGCGCGCCGTGGGAGTGCCCGCCGACCTGCCCGACATCGCGGGGGCCATCACGCAACGCCTGAGGGGGCGCGCCGTGCTCCTGTTGATCGACAACTGCGAGCACGTGGTGGATTCCCTGGCGCTGCCGATCGACGGCTTGCTTTCCGTGCTGCCCGGCCTGCGCATCCTCGCGACCAGTCGCGAGGCGCTTCGCGTGGCGGGCGAGTATGTCTTCCGCTTGCCGACGCTTGCGATCCCGGACACCGCGCAGATCTCGCTCACGCAGGCGCTGCACTGGCCATCCGTCGAACTGCTTGTAGAGCGGGCCAAGGCCGCGGGCGCGGGTGCGTTCGACGAATCGCATGGCCCTCTGCTGGCACAGATAGCCAGGCAGATCGACGGCATTCCCCTGGCCATCGAACTGGTGGCCGCGCGCCTGGGTGTCCAGCCAGTCGCAGATCTGGCGCGCAGGCTGGACGACCACATGCGTCTCTATGCCTTCAGCCGCGCCGCACTCGCACGGCACCGAACGCTGGCCGCGGCGCTGGACTGGAGCATCGCGTTGCTGAGCGATACGGAACTGCGGCTCTTTCGCTGGTTGTCCGTGTTCCGTGGCCGTTTCGATGTCGAATCCGCGCTTGGCGTGAGCGCCGGCGGCATGGACACCGAGGTGGCCTACGACGCGCTGATCTCGCTGGTCAACAAGTCGCTGGTCTTCTTCGACAGCAACGACGCTGTCGCGCCCTATCGGCTGCTGGACACGACGCGAAGCTATGCCGCTGCGCTTCTCGCGCAGAGCGATGAACGATCGGCATTGCTGCGGCGCCACGCGGTGCTCATGCGCGACCTGATGAAGGCCGCAGCGGCGGAGCTCTCCGACCTCACCGAGCAGGCCTGGGCCGACCGGTACGCACACCGCCTGGACGACGTGCGCTTCGCGCTCGAAGTCTGCCTGACGCAGCAGCCCGACCCGAAGATGGCCGCCTCGCTGGTGACGGCCTCCGCGCCATTGTGGTTTCACCTGGCCCAGGTGGTGGAATACCGCGACCGGGTCTCCGCAGCGTTGGCGCTGGTCGACCGGCAACCCGCGCGCGACACGGAAACGGCGACCTGGCTGAACACAGCCCTGGTCAGCGCCTTGCTCCACACCGGCAGGTCTACACCGGAGCTGGGTGCCGCCGCCGACGAGGCCCTGGCCGGCGCGCTTGCCGTCAAGATCCCCGTGCTGGAACTGCAAGCCCGTTGGGGACGGTGCACGCACGACATGTTCCGCGGCGAATATTCGGCGGCCCTGGATCAGGCGCACACGCTGATGGCGGCTGCGCAATCCTGGTCCGACCCCGCCGCGCTCAATCTCGCTCACCGCGTGATGGCGATGGCGAACCATTTTTGCGGCCACTTCGGTGTGGCAAGGGTGCACAGCGAAGCTTCCGTGCGCGTGGGCGGCGGCCTCGGACATGCCCGCGCGAACATGGTGGGGGTCAACGCCATCGTTGCCGCGAAAGCCATGCTGAGCCGAACCCTCTGGGTGCAAGGGGAGACGGCCAGGGCCCTGGAAGAGGCCAGCGATGCGGTGGACCGGGCGCAAGCGGCCGGAAGGTCAGTCTCGCTGTGCTCCGCGCTGTACGGCGCCTGCCCGGTCGCGCTGTGGGCCGGTGAACTCGATCTCGCCGCCGGATGGATTCACTTGATGACGGACGAAGCACAGCGCAAGGGCCTGGTGGGCTGGCTGCGCTATGCCGAGTGGTTCTCCCAAGGCCTGCAGTTGAGCATCGCGCCGGACCGGGACCTCTACGTCCGTGAAGTGGCCGGCCAGCTCGCAACCTATGACGCACCCCACAGGGAGATGCTCGCCACCTTCTGCATCGACTGGGTCGACGACGACCTGATCGAGCGCGTCTCTCGCGGAGAGAGTCCATGGGTAGCCGCCGAGGTCTGGCGCGCCGCCGGCTGGCGCGCGGAGCAGAACGCTGCGAGCGACGAGGCAGAGGCCTTCTACCTGCGGGCAATCGAGACCGCCAGGCAACAAGGCGCCGTGGCCTGGGAACAGCGCGCCGCGCTGGCGCGGGTCCGCCTGTCGGGTGCGCAGGCGGCTCAACGCTGACCGGCCCTGGCGCGCAGTCCTTCCAGCATCCCCACCGCACGCAGTTCCCAGGCGAGTGCGCCTTGCGAACGTGCGAGGGCGTGGGCCTGCAGATAAAGCGCCTCGGCTTCGGCGTCGTTGCCCTGCAGTTCCATGCGCCGCCCGGCAGCACGGCAAACCTCGGCGGCGCTCCACTGCCCTTCGCCCCGCATCGCGCGAGCTACCAGGTCATCGTCCACCCATCGGTCGCAGAAGGTGACCATCATTTCCCTGCGGGGTTCATCCATGGCCAGGACCTTCGCCGCGACGGCATCGATGTGCGCGCCGGCATCGTCGACCTCGCCGAGCTTCATTGCGTCGTCGTAGCAAAGCGCCCAGGCGTGCCAGTAGGCAAAGCCCTTGGACCGGGTCTGCTGCAGCAGCGTGTCGGTCCAGGCGCGGGCGGCCCCTTGTTCGCCGGCCCAGATGGCCATGGGACAGATCCAGAAGAGCGCAACGCACAGGGACAGCGCGTGCCCCAGCGCTTCAGCCTCCTCCACGCACCGGATGGCAGTGGCCATGGCAAGACGGCTCTCGCCCTGGATCCACAGCGTTCTGGCAAGAATGGCCATTGCGGTGGTGCGCGCGTCGGGCTGGAAGGCGTTGGCATGGTTGCGCCGGATCGCGTCGTCCACGTCCGCCGCTGCTTCGGCATGCGCCCTGGCCTCGGCGAACGCGCCGCAGAAGTGACTGGCGAGCGCCAGCATCCGATGCGACAGGTTGCGCGTCACTGCGTTGGTCGAGTGGCTCGCAAACTCGCTCAGGAACTCGGCATGCCGCAACGCCGGTGTGTACGCGCCGCGCGTGATGTTCAGTGCGCAAAGGCCCCATCGCGCCTGGAATTCGAGCGTCTTCACCTTGAATTCCAGCGCGCATGCCAGCGCCCGCTCGCACGCCTGCGTCATCTCGGGCACCGTGCCGCCGGTGTGCCACAACGCGTTGTAGAGCGCGATCTCCAGTCGTCCGGCCATCAGGCGGTCGGGGACCTTCAGCGCGTCGACCTGGTCCAGTGCCGCGCGAACGCGATCCCGGTATTCGCTGACTTCGGACAAGCGGAACCAGAGCGGCGCCGATGCGACGGTGAGCGCGCCTGCGATCGTCATGTCGTCGTGGTGCCCGATGCAGGCATCCAGAGCCGCGCGAACGTCGTCCAGGCAGCCGCGGTAGCGCTGCGTCCAGGCATCGGCGTCCAGCAAGGCAAGGTCGGCAGTGGCAATGCCCATGAGGTCCAGCATGAAAAGGGCATGGCTTTTCGATACCGCGTCTTTCTCGTCCGCCTGCACGAGCAGCGCATGCGCATAGCTGCGAGTGGTGTCGAGCAGGCGGTATGGCGAGTCCGCGGCCTGATCTGTGTCGTACACCACGAGCGATTTGCTGGCGAGGTTCAGCAGCGCGTCGGACGCCACGTCCGGGTCCAGCGCACTGGCCGCCACGCTGAGCGCCGCCGCGATGCCGAAGTAAGCGCGGAACACCGACAACCTGCGAAACAGCAGCAACTCGGCGTCGCCCAGCAGGCCGATGCTCCAGTCCAGCGTCGCAGCGAGCGTGCGGTGTCTCGCCAGCGCAGCCCGCTTGTCCGTTGAATGCAGGCGCATGTGATCGTCGAGCCCGAATGCCAGCTCACCCACGGGTTGGGCTCCCAGGCGGGCCGCGACCAGCTCGATCGCCAGCGGGATTCCATCCACCTGTTGGCAGATCCTGGTCAGCGGCCCGCTGCTCGCGTCATCGAATGCGTCAGCGCCCGCGGCCTGGGCTCTCTCGACGAGCAACTGCACCGCCGGCGAGCGCAAGGCATGCGCCAGGGAGCCGGGCTGGGACTGCTGGACCGCCAGGGGCATCAAGCGAAAAACATGTTCGCCTGCCACGCGAAGCACCTCGCGGCTGGTTGCAAGGACCCGCAGGCCGGGCAACGCCGCGAGCAACCTGCCCAGGAGCGGCGACAGCCTCTCGATGACATGTTCGCAGTTGTCCACGAGCAGCAGCATCGCCTGGCCTTCGAGGCGCTGGACGATGGCTTCTTCGATGTCCGGCACGCCGCCTCGCACGCCGATGGCGCGCGCCATCGTCGTCAGCACGTGGTCCTGCGATGTCAGGGGCGCGAGATCGACGAAGCCGAATTGGGCTTGCAGCCGCTCCCGATAGCGTGCGGCGACGCGGATGGCAACGCTGGTCTTTCCCACGCCTCCGGGCCCGGCGACGGTGACCAGCCTGCTCGCCGCAAGCATGCCGAGCACGCGCTCGATCTCCACCTCGCGCCCTACGAGACTGGAGACGCGAGTGGGCAACGCCGAGGGCGCATCCGGCAGCGATGCCTGTGACACTTGCGCGGCGATGGCAGACGGCACGAACTCGCAGTGCACACGCCCCAGGAAGCGATAGCCGCGCAGCGGAATGTTGGCGATCCACTCCAGGCACCCGTCCTCTGCGCCGGGCGGACCCAGGGCCTTGCGCAGGATCGACATATGGACCCGGACGCTCGCCTCCTCGACCACCGTGTCTGGCCAGACCGCCGCGAGCAACTCGTCCTTGCTGATCACTTCGCCGGCGCGACCCACGAGTGCAACCAGCAGGCCGATGGCGCGCGATCCGAGCCGCACCTGCCGCCCGTCGCGCTCGAGCCTTGGCTCGGTCTCCCACAGCGCAAAGGCGCCAAAGCGCCACCGGCGAATCTCAGACACGGATCAGCCCGCGCTGCGTCGCCTTGACGGCCACTTGCACCCTTGAGCCGACATGCAGCTTCTCGCAGATCCTTGAGACGTGCGCCTTGACGGTATTGGCGGAAATGTCTAGCTTGCGGGCGATTCCCTTGTTGCAATCGCCTTTCACCAGAAAGCGCAGCACGTCCTCTTCCCGGGCGGTGAACCCTGCGCCTGGGCTGCCGTGCCTGAAAAGCATCTTCGTGCGCTTGCAGAGATAGAGAGAGCCTCCTCGCGCCACGTGGCGAATGGCCTCCATCAGCTCGGCCGGGCTCGCCTCCTGGCGCACACAGCCGTGCACCCCGCTGGCGATCGCCTGCATGAGCTCGCCCTCATTGTCCCGTCGCATTACGACGATGACGCGCGGCACACGAAAGCCGCCTGCCGCGCCGGGCTGATCCAATGCCGGTGCCGGTGCCGATGCGAGCAAGCTCAGCGCGCAGGCGTGGTCGGCCACGATCACGTTCACGATGCCTTCGTCAGGCCCGTTCTCTGCCTGCACGTGAAAACCGGGTTCCTGGCCGATGAGCGCGACGAGGCCGGCCGTGACGAGCGAATCGCCATGGCACACACGCACGTACAGATCGATGGCACCGTTCATGGCGATGCCTCCAGAAGCAGTCCGCGGCGAAGAGCCTCGCCTATCGCGGCGGTCCGCGTCGGCTCTTCGAGCTTGCGCAGGATCGCCTTCACGTGCGTCTTGACGGTCCCTTCGCCGATGCCCAGGCGTCGGCCGATGTCCTTGTTGGGCAGGCCCTCCGCCATGAGTTGGAGCACCTCGAGTTCGCGAGCGGTTGGCACTGCGGCCGAAAAGTTGTCCAGCAACTGGTCGGCCACGGGGCAGGACAGGTACCTGCGGCCCTCTGCAACGCAACGCACCGCGTCCGACAGTTCCTCGGCCGAGCAATCGTGCAGAAGGTAGCCGCGCACGCCGGCGTCCACGGCGCGGCGAATCTGCCACCCGGTGCTTTGGTCCGTGACCACGAGGAAAGATTTCAGCGTGGAGCGATTCCGGTCGGATGGGACATTCGTGGCCTTGTGAACGCCGGTTGCGTAGTCCGTGACGAGCACGTCGACGGGCTCGTCGTCGCCATCGGCGTCGGGGAGGCCGGATCGAACGACGAAGTCGGCGCGGGCGCGCAGCAGAGATGCGATGCCAGCGGCCACGTACGGGTCGCGGTGTGCGACCGCCACATGGATCTGCCTGGCCTGGGTCGGCGCGGTCATGGGCTCAAGTCCTTCTGGAAGTCATGGGTGGAAGTCTGTGCGGTTGGCGAATCCGTCGCCAGTTAAACGGTGTCAAGCCTTGTTAAGGGTCGGAATGCGCCACGGCGTCTCTGGGGACGGACGCCGCCGGATTCATCGCGCCCCGGCAACGCCCGACCGCGTCGCAGAGCACGACGATGGCGCTCCCGGGCGTTGGCCGCAGCGACTCGGAGGCGGCAATCACCGCGCCGGCACCGACCGCGACCGTCACGGCCACAGCGCAGGCGATGCTCTTGAGCCATTCCAGCCAGGCGCGGCGAGGAGGCAGCGCGATCTTCATGGGCCCTCAGGGCTGTGCCGTCCTGACCGCGTCAGCGGCTTCGACGATGAGTCGGGTCACCAGCTTCGGCCGTGAGGTCATGACCACGTGCGAAGCCCCCTTGACCACGACCGTCTTCATCGACTTCGCACGCTCGGCCATGAAGGCCAGCGCGGCTGGCGGAATGTTCTTGTCGCGATCACCGTAGATGAACCACGAGGGCACGTTCTTCCAGGCGGCGGCAGGCGCCGCTTCGCCCAGGGCGCCCTCGGTGATGGGGCGTTGCGACACGGCCATCAGTTGTGCAACTGCCGGCGGCACGTCTTCGGCGAACTGCTTGCCGAACTTGTCCTGCTGGATGTAGAGGTCCTTGCCGCCGTTCGGGAGGATCACCGGTGCGGCCAGCGTGGGACCGAGCGTGCTGCCGGGAAACTTGCCCGACAGATCGACCGCCGACTCGCCCACTTCAGGCGCGAACGCCGCAACGAAGACCAGCGCCTGGACATTGGGCTTTCCAACTGCCGCAGCGGAAATCACCGAACCGCCATACGAATGCCCAACCAGCACGACCGGCCCGGGGATCGAACCCACGATCGCGGCCACATAGTCCGCGTCGGACTTCACGCCGCGCAGCGGGTTGGCAGCCGCGACAACAGGAAAGCTGCGCGCACGAAGGTCGCGCGCCACGTCGTTCCAGCTGGCCGATTCGGCGAAAGCGCCGTGAACCAGCACGATGGTGGGCTTGGCCGGCCGCGCCCCCGACGTGGCCGCGTTTGCAGGCGCCGAGAGGTGCAATGCCAGGATGCCGATGGCCGTGAATGCACGTGCGAGGATCGAAAAATTCTTCATGCTGATTACCTTTGTTGAATGGAGGGCCTGACTTGAAAACCTCGCATCCCGTGCGGGATGCATCGCGAGCGACAGGTACAGGCAATTGACCTTCGCTTGTTCTGAAAATCGGTGTGCGGCGGTGGGCCGCGGCTCAACACGCGCCAGAGGCGTGGCCCCCATGCGCAAGGGCGCTGGCGCATGCCTGCGCCAGCGGACTGGGATGCGGCGCGGCGCCGGCGGAGCAGATGTCCTGCACGAGCGGAGCCGCACCGATGGCCACTGTGGCAAAACGCAGCTCCGCATTCGCCGGCTCACCGCCCGCGACCGCGCAGGCCGCGGCGATGGCCAGCAGCGAGACGGTCATGTATCCCGCGGTCCAGACGCGGTCCATTGCGCCCCGCGGTTCGGCGTCGGCGGCCGCCTGCAAGGCCTGCTCGCGTGCCTTGCGCGTGCGGCGGGGTGCGCCCGATTGCGCGAGGGAATGAATGCGCTGCGTCATGATGATTCCTCGTGGGCGCCATCGCCCTGCCTCAGGACGGCTGGGCTCCGATTCGCGAACATCGCGGCATGGTCTGAATGCTAGGTTTCGCATCCCGGTTGCGGTAGGCATGCGGGAGGTACTTCCGTGTTGCCCACCCGGCATCAATGTGCGGCGCACCGTCAGGCGCGTCGTTGAAGAGGAAGCCACACGTTGAACTCGGCGCCACGGCCTGGCCCTGCGGACGTCGCCTTCACGAAACCGCCGTGAGCGACCGCAAGGCCGTGAACCAGCGCAAGGCCGATGCCCAGCCCACCGCGCGAGCCGCCGTCCCCGGTGCCGGCCTGGCTGAACAGGCCGAAGACATGCGGCAGGAACTCGTGCGCGATGCCGCAGCCGCTGTCTGCCACCGCAAGCCGGGCAAAGCCGTCCTCCGAAGAAAGGCGCACCCGAACCTCTCCGCCGGCGGGCGAGAACTTCATCGCGTTGTCCAGGAGGTTGCCGACGACCTGCTCCAGCCGCACCCGGTCGGCATGACAGATCAACGGATCGGCCGCCTGCACCTCCGCGCGGAAGCGCCCCGAGGGCCAGCGTTCACCGAATGCGGCGACAAGGTCGAGCGTGAGCGCGCCGAAGTCGACCTCCGCGCGGCGCAGCGCCAGCTTGCCGGTTCGCACGCGCGAGAAATCGAGCAGGTCGTCGATCAGCCGCGTCTGGCTTTCGATGGCGCGTTGCATCGCCTGGGCGATGCCTTGCAATTGCAAGGGCACCGCGGATGCGGACAGGCGATGGAGCAGGCTGGCATTCATCTGGATGACGTTCAACGGCTGCCTGAGTTCGTGCGAGATGACGGCCAGCGCCCGGTCTCGGGTCGCGCAGCGCAAGCTCGTTGCAGCGCGAATGTCGTGGGGAGACTGGAGGGCGGATTGCGCGCCCCCGATGGGATAAAGCTTCACGAGGAATCCGTGCTTCTTGATGCGGCCACCCCGGATTCATCGCGACAGGGGGCCTCGGTGATGAACGACGTTGTTCTCTGGTTCTCGCGATTGGACGGATCGTAGGCAGCCGCATTCCCTCGGAGAAGGCCGCTGCGGTGGCGCACCGTGTTGCCGGCCAAACACCAATCGCCGAGAACCGTCCGCGGTACATCGTTCGTCATTTCCGGACTCTTCGTTCACGCGAGCCGGGTTCCTGAATAACCTCGCGTCGCATCCAATAGCTCGACATCCCCGACAGCGACAGTTGCAGCGCATGCAGGGCGCAGATCGCGATCCCTGTCACAAAACCCCGTGTCCGACCGTCTTGCATCTCGAAGGGGCACGTCCCTGGGGTCCGGCAGACAGTCTTTCGGCGCATCGTGCGGCCCGAATGACCGCCGCCTTCATCTTCTTGACTGGATCGTCGAATGAAAAAATTTGCACTCGAGGCATTTCCCATCGCGGGCAAGCAGATCGTCGCCATCAGACGCCGCACGGGCCAGCCTGGAGCGCCAACATTGCAGGGGCTGGCGAGTGGGTGACATCTACGACATCGCAGCTCGCTCCACGCCACTGCAGGCGCATGCCGGCGCCGCGCAGGGACTGGGCGAGGTTCGATGGCGCTTTGGCGCATTCACCCTCTGGGAGGCCCAGCGCCGGCTCGAAAGACTCGGGCACAGCGTGCGCCTGGGCTCGCGTTCGTTCGAGCTGCTGCTGCAACTGCTCAAGCGCGAAGGCGACGTCGTAGGCAAGGACGAGCTGCTCGCCACCGTCTGGGCCGGCGTGGTGGTCGAGGAGTCCAGTGTCCGGGTCCACATCTCCGCGCTTCGCAAGGCCCTGGGAGAGCCGCAAGACGGCGACAACTGCAAGGAATGGATTTCGAACATCCCCCTGCGCGGCTACCGATTCAATGGAACGGTTTTTCGCGAGCAGGTCGGCAAGCCGACCGAAGAACGGACGCTGGCGATGGCTATGCCCGCACCGTCTTTCGCGAAACTGCCGGAACGCCTCACCCGGCTCGTGGGCCGCGACGCCGACATGGCGCGCGTGCTGACGGCACTCGACGCGCGCCGGCTGGTCACCATCGTCGGCGCCGGCGGCATCGGGAAGACCCGTGTCGCCATCCATGCGGCCGAATGCCATGCAGAACGCACGGCCATGCAGTTGGCCTTCATCGACCTCTCGCCGCTGGTTTCGCAGGCCCATCTGGCGAGCACGGTGGCCCGGTCGCTCGGCGCGCCGGCGGACACCGCCGACACGACGCGAGCCATCCTCCAGCGGCTGGCGGACCGCGATGTGCTCCTGCTGATCGACAACTGCGAGCACATGCTGGATGAACTGGCGCTGCTCATCACCGAACTGCTCGGCGCCCTGCCCGGCTTGCGCATCCTCGCAACCAGCCGGGAGGCCATTCGCATCGAGGGAGAACACGTCGAGCGGCTGTCGCCGCTCGCGGTGCCCGGCGCGGAATGTGCCGATCTGGCCGAAGCCATGGCGTCGCCGGCGGTCGAACTCCTGGTCGAGCGCGCAAAGGCCGTGGGTGCCCGCGCGTTCGAGGATTCCGATGGCCGGTTGCTCGCCGCGATCGCCCGGCAGGTGGATGGCATTCCGCTGGCCATCGAACTGGTGGCAGCACGCCTTGGCGTCCAGCCAATCGGCGATCTTGCGTTCCGGCTGAATGACCACATGCGGCTCTACTCCGCAGGCAGCAGGGCCGTTCTGCCCCGGCATAGCACGCTCGCGGCGGCGCTGGACTGGAGCATCGCGCTGCTCGACGACGCGGAACTGCGGCTCTTTCGCCGGCTTTCGGTCTTCCGAGGGCGCTTCGATGTCGAGTCGGCGCTGAGCGTCACCCGGGCGGACATGGACCCCGAAGTGGCGTTCGATGCATTGATCTCGTTGGCCAACAAGTCGCTGGTGTCGTTCGACAACAGCGACGCCATCGCGCCCTACCGGCTGCTCGACACGACGCGAAGCTACGCCGCCGCACTTCTCGCGCAAACCGATGAAGGCCCAGCGCTGCGACGGCGCCATGCGCTCCTCATGCGCGAGCTGATGAGCGCCGCGACCTCGGATTCGGGCGAACTCACCGGGCAGGCCTGGAACGCGCGCTACGCGCACCGGCTGGACGATGTGCGCAGCGCGATGGACGCCTGCCTGGCACAGCAGGACGACTGGGAGACCGGCGCCGCGCTCACCATCGCTTCGGCGCCTTTGTGGTTTCATGTCTCGCAGGTCGAGGAGTACCGCGACCGGGTCATCGGCGCGCTCGCGTGCCTCGCGCAACAGCCGGGAGCGGACACGGAGACGGAGGCCTGGCTGCAGATCGCACTGGGCAATGCGCTGTGGCACACCCGGGGAGCGGTCCCGGAAATGGGCGCCGCCTACGATCGGGCGCTGGCGATCGCCATGCGGGCCAAGTCGGTCGTGCTGGAACTGCAGGCCCGCTGGGGCATTTGCGTGCTGCATGCGATTCGCGGCGAATACGCGGCCGCGCTGCACCACTCGCAGGTGCTGTTCGAGTTCGCGCAATCGACCCCCGACCCCGCCGCACTCAACCTGGCGCATCGGATGACCGCACTGGCGAGTCACTTCTGCGGGGATTTTTCCGCGGCGAGCGCCGGCGCGCAGGCGGCGATCCTTGTCGGCGGCACCGTGCGCCCGACGCACGTCAACCTCTTCCAGTTCGATGCCGCCGTCGCATCGAACGCCCTGCTGGCCCGCACGCTCTGGCTGCGGGGCGATGCTGCGAAGGCCATGGCCACCGCGACCCGCGCGGTGGCGCTTGCAGAGGCCGGCGGCAATGCGTTGTCGCTGTGCTTCGCGCTGTTCGGCGCATGCCCCGTCGCCCTGTGGTCGGGCGAGCTGGAACTGGCGCGCAAATGGGTTCGCATGCTGCTAGACGAAGCCCGGCGCAGAGGGCTCGCGTACTGGCACCAGTGGGCGCACTGCTATGCGCTGGGCCTGCAGGCGTTCACCGCGGACGACCGCGAGCGCCACGTTCGCCAGGTCGTGCAGCAGCTTGCCTCCTTCGATGCGCCGCGCAAGGAAATGCTCGTGACCTTCTGCGCCGACTGGATCGACGACGAGACGATCGCGCAGGCCGAGGCCGGACGCGGCCAGTGGAGCGCGGCCGAGACCTGGCGCGCCGCCGGACGGCGTTGCGAGCAGCGCGGCCTCGACGACGAGGCCGAGGCGTTCTACCGGCGTGCCATCGACACCGCCAGGCAGCAAGGTGCGCTGGGATGGGAGTTCCGTGCGGCGATCAGCACGGCCAGGATGTGGGTTCGCCTGGGCAGGGCCAAGGAGGCCATCGCACTGCTGGACGAGCTTTGCCGGCGCGCGGCACCGTGCGGCGACCACCCCGGCCTTGCGCAAGTCCGCGCGCTGCGCAACGAACTCTCCCGCGCCTGAAGGACCGCGCGGCGCATGCGGCAGCGCCGGCCGGCCGCCATAACAAACCTTGACAGGCCTTAACTGGCCTCGGCATGGCTTTCCGCGCAGAGTGGCCGCTTCGCTTTCATGGGGGCTCCAGGACGCCTGATCCCCCGAACCGAGAAGCCGCCTCATGACTACCTCAGCCCTCCCCTCGTCCCCCTCCATTCCTCTCGCGCCGCGTGCGGACCCGCTGGCCTCCAGCTTCGCCACAAGTTACGCGGGGGTGGTCGCCTTCATCGCCGTCGTCACCGAAGGCAGCTTCGCACGGGCCGCCGATCGCCTGGGCATCGGTCGTTCCGCGGTGAGCCGCAGCGTTCAGAAGCTGGAAGACCAGTTGAACGTCCGGCTCTTCCTGCGCACCACGCGAAGCACCACGCTCACGCGCGAGGGCGACCTCTTCTACGCCAATTGCCACACCGGGGTCGACCGGATCGTCCAGGCCGTGGAAGAAATGCGTGACCTGCGGCAAGGCCCACCCCGCGGGCACCTGCGCATCAATGCCGCGGTCGGGTTCGGCCGCCGGGTCGTCGCGCCCCTGCTGGGTGAATTTCGCGCAACCTACCCGGAGGTCACCATCGACCTACTGCTGAACGACAAGCCGACCGACTTCACCTCGGACCGCGTGGACATCGCATTTCGCAACGGCCGCATGGAAGACGCCCAGATCATCGCCAAGCAGATCATCCCCATGCAGCTGATGCTGTGCGCCTCCCCCGCCTACCAGGAAGCCCACGGGCTGCCCACCACCGTGGACGCGCTGGCCCAGCACGAGTGCATCAACTTCCGCTTTTCATCCGGCCGTATCTCCGAGTGGGAGTTCAAGGTCGGAGGCCAGCCACGCAAGCTCGCGCCACAGGCCAAGCTCACCTACAACGACGCGGACCTGGTGCTGCAGGCCGTGCTCGACGGCCATGGCATCGCCCAACTGCCGGGCTACCTGGCCTGCGAGTCGCTGAGGACGGGTGCACTGGTCCCGTGCCTGACCCAGTACGCACCCGACGACAGCGGGCACTACATCTGCTACCTGAGCCGGCAGCATCTGCCGTCGCGCATGCGCGTGTTCATCGACTTCATGACGCTGAAGATCCGGGCCGCCGATCTGGACTGTCTCACCGACCTCAGCCCGAAACTGCCGGCCAACACTGGGATTGGTGCCGACGCGACAACAGCGTGAGTCCTTGCGCAGGCCTACCCCCGCGCGCTCGGCGAACCTAGCATTTGAACCGTTCCACGGCCTCTTTCGCAGCGCTCGCGCACCGTGGTCCGACGTTTCAATTTCAACTGCAGGAAACCATGAAGACCACACAAAACCCTTCGCGCCGACACCTGATTGCGACAGGCGCTGCCGTCGCCACTGGAACCCTCGCGTTCGGCATGCAGGACGCAGCCGATGCAGCAACCCGCAATCGTTCGACCCAACCCCGGAGCCCTTCCATGACAAGCAACACCATCACCACCCCCGACGGCACGCAGATCTACTACAAGGACTGGGGCGACGGCCCCGTCGTCACCTTCTCCCATGGCTGGCCGCTCAACGCCGACGCATGGGACGGACAGATGCACTTCCTGGCGCGCAACGGCTATCGCGTCATCGCGCACGACCGTCGCGGCCATGGCCGCTCGAGCCAGTCGTCGTCGGGCAACGACATGAACGGCTACGCCGACGACCTCTCGGCGCTCTTCGAGGCGCTCGACCTGAAGAAGGTCACGATGGTCGGCCACTCCACCGGCGGCGGCGAGGTGGCGCGCTACATCGCACGCCATGGCAGCAAGCGCGTGGCCAAGGCCGTGCTCATCGGCGCGGTGCCGCCGGTCATGCTGAAGTCCGCGGCGAACCCCGAAGGCCTGCCGATCGAGGTGTTCGACGGTCTTCGCGCTGGCGTGGCCGGCGACCGTTCGCAGTTCTACAAGGACTTTTCGATCCCGTTCTACGGCGCCAACCGTCCGGGCGCCAAGGTATCGCAGGGCATCCTCGACCACTTCTGGCTCTTGAGCATGCAATGCGGCCAGAAAAATGCCTACGAGTGCATCAAGGCCTTCTCGGAGACCGACTTCACCGAAGACCTGAAAAAGATCGAAGTGCCGACCCTGATCATGCACGGCGAGGACGACCAGATCGTGCCCATCCACGACTCCGCGAAGAAGTCCGTGCAGCTCGTCAAGGGCGCCAAGGCCATCTACTACCCGGGCGCGCCGCACGGGCTCACCGCCACGATGCAAGACAAGGTGAATGCGGACCTGCTCGCATTCCTGAAGAGCTGAACCGCGAACAGGACCGACCGACCCATACCTCGCACCATGCTGAATCTATTGCTGCAAACCACGATCGAAGGAGACCCGGACGACTGGAACATTTCGCGCTTCAGTCGGCTCGCATCGTTTCTCTCGCAGCTGCAGGACGACGAGGGTCGGCCCGCCTTCCGCGTGACGGCGCGCGACCGTGCACCGCGCGCCGCGCCCGACCCCGTGCTCTCGACGCTGAACGAATCGGACTTCGACCAGCTCTGGCTCTTCGCCGTCGATACCGGCGACGGCCTGACGCCGGAGGATTGCGCGAGCATCAGCCGGTTCCGGCATCGCGGCGGCGGCCTCATGGTCACGCGCGACCACATGGACCTGGGCAGCTCGATCTGCAACCTGAGCGGGATCGGCGCCGCGCATCACTTCCACAGCCGCAACTGCGAGCCCGAGGCGGGTCGCCAGTGTGTCGACAACCCGTTCTCGGGCCACATCTCGTGGCCCAACTACTACTCGGGCGCGAACGGCGACTACCAGCGCATCCGCTCGGTCGGCAGCATCCATCCGGTAATGCGCGACAGGCGCTCGGCGACCGGCGTGATCCAGTACCTGCCCGCGCATCCACATGAAGGCACCGTCGGCGTACCGCCCGGCGACCCGAACTGCCGCGTGGTCATGGAAGGAGAGAGCTCGATATCCGGCAGGCGCTACAACATCGCGGTCGCTTTCGAGCGCTCCGAGCACGGCGGCAGGGCGATCGCGCAATCCACCTTCCATCACTTCGCGGACTACAACTGGGACCCCTCGGCCGGCTGTCCTTCCTTCGTGACCGAGCCCGCCGGGGACGGGATCGTCCGCTTTTCCGAAGCGTTGCGCTCCACGAAGCAGTACGTGCGCAACATCGCCTTCTGGCTCAACGCCTGAGCAGGCTCCCAAGGAAAAACAATGCACGACCCGCAGCAAATCATCACCCCCGACGGGAACATCCCCGCGTACGTCGCACGTCCGCAGAAGCTCCCCGCGCCGGTCATCGTCGTCGTCCACGAAGTCTTCGGCGTCAATGCCGACATGCGCCAGTCGTGCAACGAGCTTGCGGCGCAAGGCTACCTGGCCGTCTGCCCCGACCTGTTCTGGAGGATCGCCCCGGCCGTCGAACTCACCGACCGGACGGAGGCGGAGCGTGCGCAGGCACTGGCGCTGTACAACGCCTTCGACATCGATGCCGGTGTGAACGACATCGCCGCCGTCGTGAACGCCGCCCGCGGTATGCCGGGTTCCACGGGGAAGGTCGGTGTCGTCGGCTACTGCCTCGGTGGCCTGCTGGTCTTCCTCACGGCCGCGCGTGCAGGCGCCGATGCGGTGGTGGCCTACTACCCCGGCAACGCGGACAAGTACATCGGGGAAGTGGATCGCATCGCCAGCCCGCTGATCGTTCATCTCGCGGAGAAGGACGAATACATCCCGGTCGATGCGCAGCGGAAAATTTCGTCCGCCCTGGCGAACCATCCACAGGTGCAGGCCTACAACTACCCCGGTTGCGGCCACGCCTTTGCACGCCATCGCGGCATCAGCTACGACGCCGAAGCAGCCGCACTGGCCAACGGCAGGACAGCCGCCTTCCTGGCATTGCATTTGCAAGGCGACTGAGGCTCCGGCGGGCCGTCAGCAGCAACGGCTTTCCAAGGCGAAAATCGGCGGGCGGCCCGAGACGGCTTTGCCATGGCGGCGAGTCTTCAGGGCCGGACTGACATTCCGATTCCGGTCCCGCGGGCCTCACTTGATGGAGTCAACCATGCTGCGTCTCTACGACAGTCGTCTATCGGGCAACTCATGGAAGATCCGCATCCTGCTGAGCCAGTTGGGATTGGCCTACGAACGCATCACGCTGGACCTGCAGAAAGGCGAGACCCGCGAACCCGCGTTTCTGCAGATCAGCCGGTTCGCGCGGGTGCCGGTTCTCATACTGGAAGACGGTCGCCCGATTGTCGAATCTGGCGCGATCCTGCTGCATCTCGCAGAGAGCACGCCCTACCTGCCCGACGACCCGTACTTGCGGGCCGAAGTCATGGGCTGGCTTTTCTTCGAGCAGGCGGACCTGCAGAAAGCCATCGCCATCCCGCGCGTGCTTCACTTGCGCGGCCTTGCACAGGCCAAGCAGCAAGACATCGACAGGTTCCATGCCGACGGATACCCAAGCCTCGAAAAACTGGACCAGTGGTTGCTCGCGCGCACATGGCTCGTGGGCGAGCGCTACACCATCGCCGACCTCGCACTCTCGGCCTATGTTGGATTGGCCGCCCAAGGCGGCTACGACATGGCGCGCTTCGCCGGCATCCGCAACTGGCTGGCGCGCGTGCAGGGGCAGCGCGGCTGGGTGCGCCTGATTCCCGAAGACGGCCCAACAGCCAACGCCTGACCCGCGCCTGCACCGAGCGCCGATGTGCCGACCATGCGGCCGCCGTGGCTGCGCCCTGGATCGTTCGAATTTTCGGGACCGTGCGTACAAGCCCCGACGCCTTCTCAACCCCCAGCGGGCTCCCTACGATTTGCCTGCGTTCATCCTGAACCGGATCGAACGCAAACCCGCTCATTGATTGTTGGTTGGTGTGCCTGCCGCGCAGGCGGATGAGGAATGTGATGACGAGTCGTGCCTCCCTGATCGAGATGACTGCCGCCGCCCGCGCTGCCATTGCGGACCCCCACCGCATCACCATCGTGGGCGATCGCCCGGAACCCAAGTTCGAACTCTTCCATGCGGCGAGCTCGCTGTGCTCGCAGAAGGTGCGCACGGTGCTGCACGAGAAGGCGCTTTCGTATCGCTCCAACGACATGCTGATCCTGAGCACCATGGGCAGCGATGGATTGGTTCCGGCCGAACACTACAGCCCCGCCTACATTCGCCTGCGCCTGGTCGCCGCGCGCGAGTTGAACCGCGAATACGTCAGCGGCTACAGCGGACGGACATCGGTCGAGACGGAGGGCTTCGATCCTTGCGTCGTGCCATTGCTCGTCGACTACCAGGCCGGCCGCGTGATCGCCGACTCGCAGCGCATCTGCATCTACCTCGACGGCGTATCGCGCGCGCCGCTCCAGCTCATTCCCGACGCGCCCGATGCGCGCGCCGAGGTGATGCGCCAGGTCGGCATCGTCGACAGGATTCCGAACGGCGCCCTGCTCTACGGTTTTCATCCGGATGCGGATCTGCGGCCCGAGGCCCTCAAGACATCGATGCAGACGGTCTATGACTACAAGGTCATGGCGCTCGAGCGCCTTATGGCCGACAACGCCGGCGAACCCGAACTGGTGGCGGCCTACCGTGCAAAGGTCGTGAAGGAAAGCGGCGGCAAGAAAGTGTGCCGCGACCCGGCGTTCCAGCGTGCTGCGCGCCAGAAGGCGGGGCAGTTGCTCAGCGACCTGGAGCGCGACCTGGCCGCGGGTTTGTTTGCTTGCACGAACGGGCACGCCTTCTCGCTCGCGGATGTGTTCTGGGGCGTGAACCTCGTGCGCCTGAACTACCTCGGCCTGGCGTCGATGTGGGAGGCACTGCCCCACGTCACGCGCTATTTCGACGAGTTGGCCAGGCGGCCTTCGCTGTGCAAGGAAGCCATCCAGGCGTCGCTCGATTCGCTGCCGCACTCCCGCTACATGGATGCCGTGGCGGACTGTCGGGCCGACGCCGTGGCCTGAGTTTTCCCGCGGCATAGCGCATCCCGTCCGCCGCACCTTTCGCCACCCATTGAGTCACCCGTCACGTCGTGATGGCGGGCGAGTTCGTCCTACTTTTCGTGAACACGGAGCCAAGCCTTGAACGCCGTTCGCCAGCCAACCCGCGTAGTCCCACGCGCCCCCGGTCTTCGCCGTGCGCTCGAAGCTCTTGCCACGCGGCGCATCACGGTCTCCGGCCTGATCGAGCAGGCGCTCGACGCGGCAGAGGCCGGCAAGCGCGAGCTGCACGCGTTCGCCGCCATCGACTGGGACGGCGCGCTCCGGGCCGCGGCGGAAAGCGAGCGGCGCTATGCGCAAGGCCGGCAACGGCCGCTGGAAGGGCTGGCCATCGGCGTCAAGGACCTGATCGACACCCGAGGCATCGAAACCAGCTACGGCTCGGCCGCCTATCTGGGGCACCTTCCGGCCTTCGACGCTGACGTCGTGCGCGCGCTGATCGAGCGCGGCGCCATTCCCATCGGCAAGACGACCACGCACGAATTTGCATGGGGCGTGACCACGGCCAGCGTCACCTTCGGCGACGCGTTGAACCCGCTGGACCGCACGCGCATTCCCGGCGGCTCCAGCGGCGGTGCCGCCGCGGCGATCGCCTACGGCGCCGTGGCCGCTGGCCTCGGCACGGACACCGGCGGGTCGGTGCGGATTCCGGCCGCGCTGTGCGGCGTCGTCGGCTTCAAGCCGACGTACGGCGCGCTGCCCACGCGCGGCATCTTTCCGCTGGCGCCGACGCTGGACCATCCCGGTTTTCTCGGCGAGACGGTCGACGACATCGCGATGCTTGCGGGCGCCTTTCACATCGAGATGCCGCGGAACGCCGCCCCTCTGCACGCACGCCTGGGCGTCATCCACGAGATCGCGCCCGTGCCGTTGAGCGCCGAGGTCGCGGCGGCGTTCGACGCCGCGGTCGCAAGGCTCGGAGAGGCCTTCGCCTGCACGACGCTCGATGAGCCCGGGCTGTTCGGCGGCGTCTTCGAAGCCTTCGCGCACATCGTCCTCGCCGAAGGCGGCGCAGAGCACTTCCGGCGCAACGACACCGATCGCATCGCGGCCCACTACAGCCGCGAGACCATCGACAGGCTCGAACGCGCCAGGACCCTGACGCTGGGCGACTACGCGCGTGCGCAGCAAATGCGGCGCGATTTCACGGCCAGGCTGCATCGCGCGATGTCGGCGGTCAACTGCCTCGTGCTACCCACCTGCCCATGCACTGCGCCGCGGGTGAACCAGGCGTCGATCGATATCGGCAACTGGTCGGGCACGGTCCGCGAGGCGCTGATGACCTACACGGCGCCTTTCAACGTTGCGGGCTTCCCCGCCATCTCGATCCCCCTCGCCGCGCGCGACGGCCTGCTTCCCGCAGCGCTGCAGATCGTCGCGAAGCCGGGCCACGACGCAGCCCTCCTGCAGCTCGCCCAACAGATCGAACAGCTGCTGCGCCCGGTGGCCGCGACCACGCCGGCGCGCTGACAGACCCCACACAACCAGGAGCACAAAGTGAACGACACCCCCACCCTTCAGAACACCGAACATCCGGCGCCCGCCGGCACCGCGGCCGGCCAGACACCCTACAGCGCGTGGATGCAGACCGACACGTTGCACTCGCTGCAGCGCACGGTCAGCGACCATCCGGGCGAACATGCCTGGATCGTTCACGTCCAGGTGTCCGAGCTCTACTGGATGCTCATCATCAAGGAGATCCAGACGGCCCAGGCATTCCTGCGCGCGGACAACCTGCCGCAGGCCTGGCGCACGCTGCTGCGGGTCGTTGCGCACCACGCGCCGCTGGACGCCATCTGGCGCTCGATCGACTGGATGACGCCGAACGACCTGCTCGCGATTCTTTCGCGCGCCGTCGCCACGCACGGCAAGGACACGGCGCTGCAGGGATGGACCTATCGGCACATGGTCTACCTGCTGGGCATCAAGCAGGCCGAGCACCTGCAGCACTTCGAGCCGCAACCCCACCGCCGGGAACAGCTCGGCAAGGCGCTTGCCGAACCCAGTCTCTATGACGACGTGCTTGCATTCCTTGGGCGCAGAGGGATGAACGTGCCGGCGGAGTTACTCGCGCGAGATCTGAGCGCTCCCTACAGCCCAAGCAAGGAAGTCGAGCAGGTCTGGCGCCGGATCTACGCCGACCCGAACGCGAACATCGAACTCCAGCGGCTCGGCGAGACCCTGGCCGACATTGCCGAGGGCTTCTGCAACTGGAAATTCCGCCACCTGATGGCAACACGGCGAACCTTCGGTGCGCGGCCTGCGTACTTCGGCACCGAGGGCGTCGCGTGGCTCGCACCGTCGATGGACGAGATCCCGTTTCCCGAACTCTGGTCGGCGCGCACCTTCATCGGAGACCCGCCACCCGTGTGCCCGCATATGGCCAGGCAAGGGAAATGAACGCCCCGATCGTTCGTGATTCCCGGACCGAGCGTGCAAGAAGCAAGGTCTTCTCAGGCATCCGGGGCATACCTACGATTTGCCTCGGCTTCGCGTTATCCAGTTAATTACAAAACCGATTTTTTAGAGACAACCTTGTCAGCCAACCTACTGATGGAGATTCTGGAAATGAATGCAACACCGGCCATCGACGAAGTCATCCGGGAACGACGCAGCAAGCGCGGCTTTCTCGAGCGGCCTGTTCCGCTCGACACTGTGAAAGACATCCTGTCGACCGCGAGCCATGCCCCCAGCTCGAGCAACACACAACCCTGGCGCTGCTATGTCGTGACCGGCGAAGCCCGCGACCGCGTCACCAAGGCAGCGGTCGCGGAATTCCGTGCCAACCATGCGACGCTGGCACCGGAGTACCCGTTCTTTCCCCAACCGCTGCACGACCCGTACGCGAGCCGCTTCAACACCTTTCGGGGCCAGCTCGGCGATGCGCAGGGCGTGCACCGCAGCGACAAGAGCGGGCGCATGCGCGACGTGGAGCGGCAGTTCCTGTTCTTCGATGCGCCGGTCGGGATCATCTTCACGATGGACCGCCGCCTCGAATGGGCCAGCTTTCTCTGCTACGGCTGCTTCCTTCAGAACATCATGCTGGCCGCCAAGGCCCGGGGCCTGGACACCTGCCCGCAGCAGATCTGGTCGCTGCAACACCATGTGCTGCGCGCGGAACTGGGCATTCCCCAGGGCGAGATGGTGATTGCCGGCATGTCGATGGGCTGGGCCAACAACGGCATGCCGGAGAACTGCATGACCCTGCAGAAAACGCCGGTCGAGCAATTCGCCTCATTCACTCAATAGTCACCAACTGCACTCACACAAGGGTACTCACATGTCGATCATCAAAGGCTTCCACCACCTGACCGCCTGCGTCAGCGGCGCACAGGAAGACGTGGACTTCTACGTGAAGCTGCTGGGCCAGAGCCTGGTCAAGAAAACGGTGCTGCTGGACGGCGAAGAGCCGGTCTACCACCTCTACTACGGCAACGCTCAGGGCGATGCCGGCACGCTGGTCACCTCGTTCCCCTTCAAGCAAAAAGGCGTGAAGGGACGCCGCGGCTCGGGCCAGATCAAGGTCATCAACTACTCGGTGCCGGCGGGCTCACTGGACTTCTGGCGCGATCGCTTCAGCGCCCGCGGCGTGGTCTTCGACAAGACCATCGTCGAGCGCTTCGGCGAGCAGCGCCAGCGCTTCCAGCACCCCTGCGGCATCGAGTTCGACCTGGTGGCCTCCGAACACGACACACGCCCGCCCTGCATTGCAGACGACATTCCGGCTCAATTCGCGATCCGCGGCGTTCACAGCATCACGCTGTCGCTGCGCGAGGTCGATGAATCCATCATCTTCATGAAGGAGGCGCTGGACTTCCACTACGCCGGCCAATCCGGCCCGCACCATCGTTTCGAAACCGCTGACGGCAAGCCCGGCACCATCGTCGAATTCGTGCACGAGCCGGACCGCCTGCAGGGCTCGTCGATCTACGGCGAAGGCACTATCCACCACGTGGCCTTTGCGGTGGACAGCGTCGATCAGCAGATGCAGATCAAGGAGAAGCTGATGTCGATGGGCCACATCGACACCTCCGAATCCGTCAACCGCAACTACTTCCGCTCGATGTATTTCAAGATGCCGGGCGGCGTGATGTTCGAGGCTGCGACCACCGACATCGGCTTTGCCATCGACGAAGAGCCCGGCCATTTCGGCGCGGAGTTCCAGCTGCCGCCATGGCTGCGCGACCGCAAGGACGAACTGCTTGCGCGCCTGGAGCCCATTGCCGTCTGAGGGCGCGCAAAGGCGTCTTCTTTTTTCTTTGCTTCCCACACAGGTCAACCCATGTCCACACCCAAGGTTCTCATTGCTTTCTATTCCCGCAACAGCTCCACCGAGCTTCTCGCCAAGGCCGTCGCGCAAGGCGCCATGGCCGAAGGCGCGGAAGTCCGGCTCCGCCGCGCGCGGGAATTCGTCGCCCCGGAAGTCATGCGCCAGGTGCCCGAGTGGTCCGAGCGGGCCAGCGAAATGAACGCCAAGTACGAAGCCCCGACCGAGGCGGACGCCGAATGGGCGGACGCGATCGTCTTCGGCACGCCGACGCGCTTCGGTTCCATTGCCGCCGAACTCAAGGCCTACATCGACTCGCTTGGCGGCCTCTGGTTTCAGGGCAAGCTGAACGGCAAGGCCGGCTCGGTGTTCGGCTCGACTTCTTCCAGGCACGGCGGCAACGAGGCAACGCTGCTGTCGCTCTACGGCCCGATGGCGCACCTGGGCCTGATCATCGTGCCGCTAGGTTATGCCGATGCCGCGATGTTCGCTGCAGGCACGCCCTATGGCGCGACCCACGTCTCGAACAGGGACTCGGTGATGCCGGGTGCCGAAGACCTTGCCGTGGCGACCTACCAAGGCCGGCGCGTCGCATCGGTGGCGCGGTCGCTGCGAGTGGCGCAGCCGGTGGCGGAAGCCGCCTGAGACGGGGATAGCGAGCAGAGAGTTGCGGCGCTATCCTCGGCGGCAGCGCTGTCGCTGCTGTTGTTGCTGCGCGGCCTCCCTGCTCTCTCACCAGGACTGCGATGCTGGATCTGAAGGATGTCTTCTATTTCGTCCAAGTCGTCGACCGCGGAGGCTTCACGGCGGCCGGGTCGGCCCTTCGCCTGCCGAAGTCGACACTGAGTCACCGCGTCCAGGAGCTCGAGGGTTACCTGGGGGTGCGGCTTCTCAACCGAACCTCCCGTCAGTTCGGCATGACCGACATCGGCAAGGAGTTCTACCAGTACGCGGTCGCGATGCTGCACAGCTCCGACGTCGCCGAAGAAGCGGTGCGCCAGCGCCTGGCCGAACCCAGCGGGGTGATCCGGCTGACGACGGCCGTGGAGATCGCGCAGTTCGCCCTCCGCGAAATCCTCCCCGTCTTCATGAACCGGTATCCGAAGGTGCGCGTCGTGGAGATCGCGACGGACCGGTACGTGGACATCGTGGGCGAAGGTTTCGATCTTGCGATACGCGGGCATACGGCGTCGCTGCAGAACTCCACGCTGGTGCAGCGCGCTCTTGCCAACGTTCCCTGGTACTTGTTCGCCAGCCCCGGGTACCTCGCGCAAAGGGGGGTGCCCGAAAACCCCGCGGATCTTGCGCAGCACGCCACCATCGCGATGGTGCGCAACGGGGCGCAGCAGTGGCAGCTGAAGGGGCCGAACGACGAGGAGCTCGTCATGCCCATCGACCCGCGCTTTCAAAGCAACAACATGGTCGCGCTCAAAGAGGCGGCCTGCGCGAGCCTGGGCATCACCGCACTTCCGGGCTATATCTGCAGGTCGGAGCTGAGGGACGGAACCTTGCAGCAACTTCTGCCCGACTGGTCGGCGGCGGATGCCCGCATCTCGGCGCTGATCCCGTTTCGCACCGGGCTGCTTCCTGCGGTGCGTTCGCTGGTCGACTTCCTTGCCGTGGAAATGCCGGTCGTCACGGCCTTCGACCACCCCCGCAGCTTCGAGTGAAGCGGCCGAGCGGCAAAGCCGTGTCGTCCACGAACCTGAACGCTGCATCCTGCAAAGAGCAGCTTGTGAGCTGCGGGTGAACGACCTATCTTTTCGGCCTTGACTTCCACAAGGCTGATCGAGATGAATCATTTGAATTGCTTGCCGCAAGACGGCATTTTCTGGGGCCAACACATCTTGCAAGGCGCCGTGGCACGGCTCGGCGAGCACGGTATCCATCGGCCGATGACGTTCACCGTCGAACCGCTGACAAAGCTCTACCAGGATTGCGTGCGGCCCAACCTGAAGCAGGCCGTGGGCAGCTTCATGGAACTGCCGGCGCACGTGCCGGACGTGGCAGTGCAAGCCGGCCTCGACGCCTGTCTTCTCGCTGGGGCCGAGTCGATCGTGGCGCTGGGCGGCGGTTCGGTGCTCGATGCGGCCAAGGCCGTGTCCTATCTGCACCATGAAAGGACGGGACGCTACCTGCCCATCGCGGCTCTGCCGACGACGCTCTCGGGCTCCGAGTTCTCTCACTACTTCGGCATTACCGAGACCGAGGGCCCCGAGAAATTCAAGCGCAGCTACGCGGTGCGCGAGACGGTGCCCAAGGCGGTCGTGATCGACCCCGTGCTCGTGTTCGACACGCCGCGCGCACTGCTGCTGTCCTCCGCCATCAAGGGCATGGACCATGCGGTGGAGGGCATGCGCAAGGTCACGAAGGAGCACCCGCACGCGATCATGGCGGCGAGCGGGCTTGAGCGGTTCATGACGGCGCTGCAGAAGTGGCCGCAGGCAATGACTACGCGCGAGGCGCTGGACAAGGGGTTGGTGGCACCCGACGACCTGCTGCAGCTCCAACTGGCGGCCTGGCAATGCTACTTCTCGCCCGCGTCGGTCATCTATGGCCTGAGCCATCGCATCGGCCACATCCTTGGCGGCACCTTTGGCCTGCCGCACAGCGCGACGTCCTGCATCACCCTGGCACCCGTCATCCGTGCCTGCGCAGCTTTCTATGGCGACAAGCTCGAGATCTTCGGCAACCGTTCCGCGCATGCCGATGCCGCCACGCAGTTGGCCGACCGGATCGCAGGCGTGGTCAGCTCGCTCGGCCTGCCGGACCGCATCGGTGCCTTCGACCTCGACAAAGCGAAGCTGCCGGAGGTGGCAAGGCTGCTGAAGAAAAACTACCCCAACGAAGTGGCGGACCTGGGCAACAACGCGAGCATCAAGCTCGACGCGTTGCTCGAAAGCCTCTGGTGATTCGGGACCCTGCGCGTGTCGCGCAAGAACCTGTCCACTCGCGCTGCACGACCGAAGAGAGGACATCGGCTCTCTCTTCTGGGGCATGCGGTTGCACCCCGGTCTTCCTACGCTTGTGGCGATGTCAAACGCCCTCTTTTCCCCGAACCTCACCGCGCCCTGGCGCCGCAGACTCCAGGCCACCGCATGGCTCGGCCTCGGACTCTGCCTCTCTCATGCAGGCGATAGCGCTGCGCAAGCGCTGACCCACCCTGACGCCGCGTTCGTGCAGACCGGTTCCGCCCATGGCACGCGAACGCTGACCGTCGGACTCAGTTGGGACCTGCCCTATCGATGGCAGCTGGGCCCGGGCGAGCTGAGCAGCCATCTGGAAGCCTCCTACGCGTACTGGCAAATCCAGTCGTCAGATCGGGCCGGGCTTTCGCACCTATCGCAGCTCGCACTGGTTCCCGTGCTTCGCTATCGCCCTGAGGGTGGCGCTTCGCCGTGGTTCTTCGACACCGGGTTGGGGGTGACCGCTACCTCGTCGATCTACAGGACCCGGCAGAAGAGCTTCTCGACCAGCTTCAACTTCGGCACCCACCTGGCCGTGGGCCGGAGCTTCGGTGCGCAACGCCAGCATGAGATCGCGTTGCGCCTCGAACACTTCTCGAATGCGGGCATCAAGCATCCGAACCCCGGCGAGAACTTCGTCCAGATCCGATACGTACGCAGGTTCTAGCGGCGCTGCGCCAGATAGCGCGCGGGCGGCTGGCCCGTGGCCTTCCTGAACATGGCGATGAAGGCACTCACCGAGTCGTAGCCCAGGTCATTGGCCACCTGCTGGACCGAGAGGCCTGAAGTCAGCCATTGCAGCGCAACGATCAGACGCAGGCGTTGGCTCCAGCGGCCGAAGGACATGCCCGTTTCGTGCTGCACGAGACGAGTCAGGGTTCGCTCGCTCATGGCCAACCGCGAGGCCCACTGCGCTGCCGTGGTCCGGTCCGACGGGTCGCGCATCAGTGCATCGATCAATCGGCGCAGGCGCGGCTCGTCCGACACCGGCAGGTGCATGGCCTCGGTCGGCATGCGCACCAGCTGGTCAAGCAGCACTGCGTGCAGCCGCTGCGTCTGAACGTCGCACTGTGCACTCTCCGACAAGTCGGCCAAGTGAAGAATGAGTTCGCGCAGCAAGGGGCTGATGCTCAATGCGCAGCAAGTCTGCGGCATGGCCGCGGCGGCATCTTCCACGAACAGAAAACAGACATTCCCGTCCACCGAAACACGCAGGCTGTGGGGCACGCCTCCGGGAATCCAGAAGCCACCGTGTAGCGGTGCCATCCACAGCGCGCCAGGCACTTCGCACGTCAGAGTGCCGCGCAACACCATCGCCAGTTGCCCCTGCGGATGCTGGTGCGTCGGCAGTTCCTCGGCGAGCGCCTGGGTGCGAATCCGCACGGCTGCAACGCGGGCCTCCATCTTGTCGAACTCGAAAGTCCAGGGACCCTGGCGCTGCATTCTCATTGGTTCATCTTGACCGGATTTGCGCATATTCAGTCGGCCCGCAGGCATTCGAATCCGCGCATCGTCACTAGATTCATCGGTGGCATCCCGCATTTCTTCGGACCTCCATGCATTCCTCACAAACGGCAGATTCCTCGCCCCGCGCCGCGCTTCTCATCGCCGGCATCCTGCTCATCGCGGCCAGCCTCAGAGCACCGATCACCACGCTCGGGCCGTTGCTCGAACAGGTGCGCGAGAGTTTCGCGCTCAACGCCTCGCAGGCCGGCCTGCTGACCACCCTGCCGCTCCTCGCGTTCGCGCTGGTGTCGCCGCTTGCCGCACCCCTGGCGCACCGATTCGGACTGGAGCGCGTGCTCTTCGCGTCGCTGGCCCTTCTGATCGCCGGCATCGCCGTGCGCTCGGCCGGCACCGTGTCGGCGCTCTATGCGGGCACCTGCGTGATCGGCGGCGCGATCGCCATCGCCAACGTCCTGTTGCCAAGCTTGCTGAAAAGAGACTTTCCCCACCATGTGGCGAAGCTCACGGCCTGCTATGCGCTGGCGATGATCACCGCCGCAGGCATCGCGTCGGCCGTGGCCGTGCCGCTGGACCATGCGCTGGGCGCCGGATGGCCCGCCTCGCTCGGCACGGTCGCCGTGCTGCCGCTCGCCGCCGCGTTGCTGTGGTTGCCGCAGTTGCGCTTTCGCACCGTCTCGGCGCCGGGCCTTGTCACGGGTGTGCGGGGCACATCGGTGTGGAAGGCCTCGCTGGCCTGGCAGGTGGCCGGCTACTTGGGCCTCACTTGCTTCATCTACTTCGCGGCGATTGCATGGCTGCCTTCGATCCTCCAGGAGGCCGGCTTCTCGAGTGCGCGCGCCGGCACGCTGCACGGATGGATGCAACTGGCGGGGGCCGTGCCCGCGCTGCTGCTGATGCCGCTGCTGCACCGCATGCCCGACCAACGCTGGCTCGCCTTCGCCTCGCCCGCACTGAGTGCCTGCGGCCTGGCGGGCCTGCTGGCCCTGCCCGCACTGACGCCGTTGTGGATCTTCGCCTTCGGCATGGGCATGGGATCGGCGTTGATCCTGAGCCTGGCCTTCGTCGGACTGCGCGCCGGCAGCCAGCAGATCGCCGCGTCGCTCTCGGGCATGTCGCAATGCATCGGCTACCTGCTGGCGGCCATCGGCCCGACGCTGGTCGGCTTCCTGCACGAAGCCGCGGGCAACTGGACGATGCCGCTGGCGGTTTGCCTGGTGCTGTGCCTGGCGATGTGCGTGCTCGGGCTGTCGGTGGGTCGCGCCGTGCACATCGGCCATTGAATGGCTCGGGCGTCGGGGCAGCTCAAGGCTCGCTCCTGAAGCCGATGCGTACATGGCTTTCGTCGCAGAACGGCTTGTTGCGGCTACCACCGCAGCGGCACAGCCACGTGAGCTGGGTGCGCGCCACTGCCCGCCCCGTGCCGCTCAAGATCTCCAGGTTGCCGCGAACCTCCAACGGCCCATTGATCTGCGGATCGATCTGCAGCACGCCATCGCGGGCCTCGAGCATGTCGACCTGCCCGCTCGCCGGCTCGCCGCTGGCGTCGAAGCCGATGGCCCGATGGGTGTTGTCGCAGAAGGGCTTGTTCTTCGATGCGCCGCAGCGGCACAGCGTCGCGCGAAAGCCGACGGCCTCGCCCGCCACGCGCATGTCCGCACGCACGGCGTAGGGGCCGGCCTCCCGCAGCGAGAGCAGATTGACCGGCGGTGCCTGCTCGTCGGCGTGCCCGTCGTGGCGCTCGTAGCGGATGGCACCCGATGGGCAGGCGTGCGCAATGCCGACCACGGCTTCGACGTCCATCGCACCGGGATGGATCCACGGGCCTTCCACGTTGGCGACGAAGACTTTCGGTCCCCGGGTTACGCAGAACCGCGCATGGATGCAGCGCTTGCCATCGAACCGTATCGAGACCCCGGGGGCGTCGGCGATCTCCACGTCGTTGTCGGATTCGCCGGGTTCGGTCGATGGCATGCGTGCTCCAGGTGTCGGGTTCACGTAGATCGTAGGAGCGCCCTGCTGGCGGCGGTAGGTGCCATGACGTGACCGTGGTGTTGCCCTGCACGCACCAATGCGTCGAGCACGACACCGCGATTGGTGCGCTCGCGACAACACGGTGCACCCCGACGCATGCCTTCTCCCGCCGCGCACGCCTGCCTAGCATCGAATCGTTCGCAAGCCTCTCTCTTCTTCACAAAGCGAAGACGACCGTCCCGCCGAAAAGCGAACGACTCGCCTCAACCCAACGGATACCTCATGAAGCTCTATCACATGCCCGGCGCGTGCTCCCTCGCCGACCTGATCGTTCTCCAGTGGATCGGCGCAGACCACGAGCCGGTGCGCATGAGCCTGGAGAGCATCAAGTCGCCGGGCTACCTTGCGCTCAACGTGGGCGGCACGGTGCCGCTGCTGACGGACGGCGACCTGTCGCTCACCGAGAACGTCGCCATCCTTGGCTACCTGGCCGACCTGTACCCCGAAGCCCGCCTGCTGGGCGACGGGTCGCCGCGCGCCCGCGCCGAGGTCATGCGCTGGCTGGGCTTTCTCAACTCGGATGTGCACAAGGCGTTCAAACCGATCTTCGCGCCGCAGCGCTTCCTGAAAGACGCAGCGATGGCGCCTGTTCTGGCCGACAACGCGCGCGGCCATGTACGCGAATACCTCGCGCGGCTGGACGACCAACTCGACGGACGCGACTGGCTGACCGGCGAGCGCTCCATCGCGGACCCGTACCTGTTCGTGCTCTCGCGTTGGTCGACGGCCAAGAAGGTCGACATGCAGGGCCTGGACAACCTCGCGCGCTTCGTCCGGAGGATGGAGGGCGACGCCGGCTTGCAAGCCGCACTGGGCGCTGAGAGCCGCGCGCCGCACTGAACGGAGACACACCATGAGACTCTCGCTCGAATCTTCTCTTGCAGCCGCCGAACCGACCTGCGCCACGTCGGGCGCGCTCGCCCGCTGGTACGCCGAGCAGCCCGCCGTGCGGCGCCTGTGGGCCATCCAGGCGACGGACGAGCCTCTGCTGCGCGTCATCGTGATGCTGGAACCCTCGCTGGACGGAGACGAGATCAGCCCCGCCTGGATGGCGCACGGCAGCCGGTGGGCGCGCGACCTGCGCGAGCGGTTGCCCGGCACCGTGCAACTGGAACGCATCGACGGGCCGCTGCCCGACGAATTCGAGATCGACGGTGAAGGCGCCGTTCTCTCGGCACTGTGCTGGCGCGACTCGACCGCGCTCGACGCCTGAGCACGCCCCTCGCGTGCTCGGTATTTTTCCCTCAACCCCTGGACCATCACCATGAGCAAAGTTCTCGTTCTCTACTACAGCATGTACGGCCATCTCGAAACGATGGCGCACGCGGTCGCCGAAGGCGCGCGATCGGTCGAGGGCTGCGAAGTGGCCCTCAAGCGCGTGCCCGAGACCATGCCACCCGATGCTTTCCGCCAGGCCGGCGGCAAGGCCGATCAAGCAGCGCCCATCGCCACGGTGGCGGAGCTGGCGGACTACGACGCGATCATCTTCGGGACCCCCACCCGCTTCGGCAACATGGCCGGGCAGATGCGTACCTTCCTCGACCAGACCGGTGGCCTGTGGGCTGCGGGCGCGCTCATCAACAAGATCGGCAGCGCGTTCACCTCGACGGGCACGCAGCACGGCGGGCAGGAAACCACCCTCGTGTCGTTCCACTCGACACTGCTGCATCACGGCATGCTGATCGCGGGCGTGCCGTATTCATGCACGGGCCTGACGAACATGGCCGAGATCACCGGCGGCTCGCCCTACGGCGCTGCCACGCTGGCCGGCTCCGATGGCAAGCGCACGCCCTCGGACAACGAGCTGTCGATCGCCCGCTTCCAGGGCGAGCACGTGGCGCGGCTTGCTGCACGCCTGGCGCGTTGAGCCCGCCGACGCAAGAAATAGGCTCGACCATGGCCCAGGGCACCGCGCGCATAGGGCGCGACCACTACCGCACGCAGGTCGACCTCGCCAGCGGCCATACGCTTTTCTCGGACGAGCCATCCGTGCTCGGGGGCGAAGGCGCGGGGGCCACGCCCTACGAACTGCTGATTGCCGGCCTGGGCGCGTGCACCGCCATCACGCTGCGCATGTATGCGGACCTCAAGAGTTGGCCCCTCGAATCGGTCCAGGTCGACCTGCACCTTTCCCGGCAAGACAACGCCATGCTTATCGAGAGATCGCTGCGCATCGTCGGCCTGGACGACGCCCAGAAGGCGCGCCTGGCCGACATCGCCGAGCGGACCCCGGTGACGCTGACGCTCAAGGCAGGCATCCCGATCCGCACGCAACTGCTCTAGACACAGGAACACGCCCGTGCCCACGCGCCCCTTCGAATTTCTCAACGCCGGTGGACGCCGCCTCTCAGGCAGCCTCGAGATGCCGGAAGGCATCCAGCGGGGGTGGTCCCTGTTTGCACACTGCTTCACCTGCGGCAAAAACAACCTCGCGGCCGTGCGCATCGCGCGGACGCTGGCCAGTGTGGGCATCGGGGTGCTGCGCTTCGACTTCACCGGGCTGGGCGATAGCGAGGGCAGCTTCGCCGAAGCGAGCTTCTCGCTGAACGTGCAAGACCTGGTGTCGGCCGCCGACGCCATGGAGGCCGCCGGCATGCCGCCCCGCCTGCTCATCGGTCACAGCCTCGGTGGCTCGGCCGTGCTCGCCGCGGCAGGCCGCATTGCGAGCGCACGTGCCGTCGCGACCATTGCCGCGCCGTTCGATGTGGCGCAGGTGCTGCACCTGCTGGACCCCGCGGGTCTTGCGCGCCTCGAAACCGAGGGGCAGGCGTTGGTCCAGGTGGTCGGGCGGCCGATGGCGGTCGGCAAGGCCTTCGTGGACGACCTGCGCACGCACGACCCGGCGGCGCGCATCGCAGCCCTGCGCCGACCGCTGCTGCTGCTCCACGCGCCACACGACCGGACGGTGGACATCGAGAACGCCACGCGCATCTTTCTGGCAGCGAGGCATCCCAAGAGTTTCGTCTCGCTCGATGATGCGGACCACCTGCTGTCGCAGCGCGAAGACGCCGAACAAGTCGCGCACCTCATCGCGACCTGGGCGGCCCGTTACCTGCCCGAGCCGCCCGCCGGTCATCCTGTCGCGGCGGATGCCGAGGCGGAAGAAACGGGATTGGGGAAATTCCAGCTCGCGCTGCGCTCGGGTGGCTCGCGCTGGCTCGCCGACGAACCCGCAACGGTGGGAGGGCTCGGTTCGGGACCCACGCCCTACAACCTCTTGTCGTCCGCGCTCGCCGCCTGCACGACCATGACGCTGCGCCACTACGCCGACAGCAAGGGCTGGCCGGTCACGCGCATCCGCACCGCGGTGAGCCACCGAAAGGACAAGGCGGCTTCCCCGCCCGATGTCTTCAGCCGGCGGGTGTCCATAGACGGGACCATCACACAGGCGCAACGTGAGCAGCTGCTGGACATGGCGCAGCGATGCCCCGTCCACCGGACGCTCGAAGGGGGAGCCCGCTTCGAGCCCGTGGAAAGCGAGCCACCGGCATGAGCAACGTGCCGGTCCGCCTCGAGCAAGCTCGCACCGAAGTGCGAAGCACGAAGGTACGCCAATGAGCCCACCTGCCCCCCCATGAAGCCGCCGCTGACCTGATTCATCGGTGTATCGAACGATGCGGCCTTTGCCTCGGACTTGTCGGACTGGCCAAGTTGCGTGTCGCCCAGGTTCATGGATGCGATGCGCGCATCGACGCTCACTTCCTGTCGCTGATCGATGCAGGCTTTTCGATTGAGAAGCTGGTACTGGTGGCGGACTGGCGCGAAGCCGGCGCGGCACTCCGCCCGCAAGAGCAGGCCGTGCTCGCATGGGCGGAGGCGCTGGCTTGGCGGGATTCGACACCCGTTCCCGACACGCTTTGCCAGGAAATCCTTGCCCTGATGGGGCAAGAGCCGCTGGTGGCTCTTAGCCTTGCCATCGCCTTGGAGAACGCCCTCAGCCAGTCAACCCAGACGCCTGCGCAGGCCGGCCATCGTTTGCAACCGCACCTTCAGGGAAACGATCAACCGTGACTGCGCCCGTTGCTCCGACCGATGCCGCCGCGCCGGGCCATGCAGCGAACGCGCGATTGGTGCCTTGCGGACAACACCGTGATCCATCGCACAGGCCTACCGGGCTCCGGCACGCGATCCTACGATTCATCCATCGCATCAATGAAGGGAAGACCATGATCAAGATTGCAAGAAGCCTCGGGCTGACATTTCTGTTCGCCGCAGGCGCTGCCATGGCACAGCACACCGCATCGCACGGCGGACCCAAGGACGCCAAGGTAACGCAGCTGATGACTCAGGAGATGAAGGACATCCCCGGCAAGGAAGTGCTGATGATCACGGTGGACTACCCGCCGGGCGCCGCTGACCCGGTGCATCGCCACGACGCCCACAGCTACGTATATGTCCTCGAAGGCTCGATCGTGATGGGCGTGAAGGGCGGCAAGGAAGTGACCCTGAAGGCTGGCGACACCTTCTACGAAGGCCCCGACGACATCCACACTGTGGGGCGCAACGCGAGCAAGACCAAGTCCGCGAAGTTCGTCGTCATGCTCGTGAAGAACAAGGGCGCCGAGTTCTTCATTCCAGTGAAATAACCACCGATTGCATTCCACCCGCCGCAACGAAGATGACGGGTGTCAGATCGCCGAGGCGGCTGTAATGAGGCGTGCACTTTCCACCCGTTCGTGCACGGGACAGACTCACGTCGGCGCGGTGTCCCCGCGTAAATCCGACCAGCAACACGGCGACGCGGCGGGTGGAAGGCATCCCTTGCTTCCTGCAACAGGAAGCCGGCACAAGCTCACAGGACCCCTGCCATGAAACTCTTCTACATGCCCGGTGCCAGCGCACTGGCCGACCACATCGTGCTTGAGTGGTCCGGCCAGCCGTACGAGACGGTCCGCATGGACCGCCACAGCATCAAGACGCCGGAATACCTGGCGCTCAACCCCACAGGTGTGGTTCCGCTGCTCGTGCACGGCGACTTCAGGCTGACCGAGAACGTCGCCATCCTCGGCTACCTCGCGGACCTGCATCCGCATCTTCAGCTGGCGGGCGACGGCTCGCCGCGCTCGCGGGCCGAGGTGATGCGCTGGCTCGGCTTCCTGAACTCCGATGTGCACAAGGCGTTCAGGCCGATCTTCTTCCCCGAGCGCTACCTGCCCGACGACAGCCTGGCCGGGCAACTGGCTGCCACGGCACGCGGCCACGTGCGCGAGTACCTTGGGCGGCTCGATGCGCAACTCGCCAGGCGCGAATGGCTCACGGGCCAGCGCTCCATCGCCGATGCCTACCACTTCGTGATGCTGCGCTGGGCCATCGGCACGAAGGTGGGTCTGCACGATTTCGAGCACCTGACGGCCTTCGTTCGCCGAATGCATGCCGACGAAGGCGTGCATGCGGCGCTCGTGATGGAAGAAGGCCTAGCGCCGCGCAGCGAGCGTGCGCGCAGCGCCCCCGATCAGTTGATGCGCCTGAACGAACGGATCCGCGACAACCTGGCCACCACGCTGAACGCCGAAGTGGTCGGGATGGTGGAGTACAGCGAAGGCGACGGCGCCGAACTCGAAGTGCGCCGCGGTCTCGTGGAGATCGAGGTTTCCCGGATGGACACGGTCTTCAGCTGGCAGGACGAGAACTACCGCGGCCAAGCGGCCATTCCTTTCCAGAACTTCTCGCGCTATGTCAGCAACGGTGCGATCCGTCTCGATCTGTAGACACCATCTCCGGAAAACGCTGGAGCAAATGCCATGAAAATTCCTGCCCCTCTCGCCCCCACCGTCCTTGCATCCGTGGAGGTGAGGGCATGACCGACGGCTGCTCTCACCTGGACCAGGTCCGCCCGGTCACGCCAACCACCAACGGGTGCGAGGAATGCCTTCGCACTGGCGGCCGCTGGGTTCACCTGCGCATGTGCCTGACCTGCGGCCATGTCGGATGTTGCGACTCGTCGCAGGGAAGGCACGCGACCGGTCACTTCCACGAGACCGGCCACCCGATCGTGCAGTCTGCGGAGCCCGGCGAATCCTGGCGATGGTGCTATGTCGACAAGAAGCTCGTCTGAGTTTCGGGTGCGATGCAGCGGTGTGCACCCGACGATCGACCTCCCCCACTTTTCGGAGCCTTGCCATGAGCCCGCAACTTTCAGTCTTCGACCATAACGACGCCGCAGATGCGGTGTTCGACGCCACGGGCATCGCTGCCCGCGCCAAGCGCGCCGGCGACCTTGCGCCTGACGCGACATTGCCGGACGGTTCCGGTCGGCCGGTTCGTCTGTCGGACGAGTGGCGCAAGGGACCGCTCGTGCTGGTTTTCTACCGTGGCGGCTGGTGCGGTTACTGCAGCCTCCAGTTGCGGGCCTGGCATCAGCGAGCGGATGAACTCGCACGGCTCGGCGCCTCGCTTCTGGCGATCTCGCCGCAGACGCCTGACCACTCGATGCGCACGGCCGAGGACAACCAGTTCGCATTCACCGTACTCAGCGATTCCAACCTCGATGCCGCCAATGGCTTCGAACTGGCCTTCACGCTTCCTCCCGAACTGGTGAGCTTCTACGGTTCGGTGGGCACCGACATTCCCGTCCTGAATGGCAACGGCTTGTGGGTGTTGCCGGTTCCGGCGACCTATGTGATCGACGAGGAAGGTCGCATCCGTTTCGCCCATATCGAGGAAGACATCCGAAAGCGCGCGGAGCCGTCCGATGTGCTGCGCGTGATCGAAGATCTGGTGCGCGACCGCGCCCTTGCGGCGGCGAGTGCCAGCTGACGGGTGCGCACTTGTGCACCTCATGCGACGAAGCCCGCCAGTGAGTCACTGGCGGGCTTCCTGCGAGGGGCCTCAAGCGGTTCGCAGTGTCAGTTGGGCGTGCCGCCGGGAACGGGCTTGCGGCGATTCGGCTTGCGCGTGTCGCGCGTCTGGTGGCGCCCCTCGCCGGCAACGGCGGCCTTGTCGGCTCCGATCGCTCCGCCTTCGGCGGTCTTGACCGTGTCGCCCGAGGGTGCGGCAACCTTGCCCTGCGATTTCGCCGCCACCTTGGCCTGCGCTCGCACCTGCGGTTTGCTGTCGGTAATGACCTGGTTCTCCGCTGATTGTGCGAAGACGCTCGTCGCGGCCAGGAAGGCGGCGGTCATGACGGTGATGTGCTTGAACATGGGATTGGCTTTCCGAAAGTGAGTGGGATGACACCGCGTTGCCGCAAGCGTCCCAAAAAATTCTAGGGCGCGGCCTCGCCGGTTTTCACTTTCGACTGGTGCCATTTCGGAAACATGCCGAGTCCCAGGCCGGATTGTTGCGCGTTGGGCAACACCGTGAAGCCTCGTGCATGGCTACCGGCGCCAGCCTCCCAAACCTACGCTACGTCCTGTCTGCGCGATCTTCGCAAACGGATGACTCAGCCGCTTCTGAGTCCAGGCATCCGCCACCCCATTCCAGGAGTAGTCATGACCCAACGTGTCAACTATGTCGAGCAATCGCCCGAACTCTTCAAGAAGTTCGTCGAGTTCCTCAACGCCATCAAGGAAAGCACCATCGAAGAGCCGATTCGCAACCTTGTGTCGATCCGCACGTCGCAACTCAACGGCTGCACGTTCTGCCTGGACATGCACGTCAAGCAGGCCAAGATCCAGGGCGAGCGCGAGCTGCGTCTGTACCACCTGGCCGCATGGCGCGAGTCGACGCTGTTCATCCCGCGCGAGCGCGCGGCACTGGCCTGGACCGAAGTGCTGACCAAGCTGCCCGAGCAAGGCGTGCCCGACGACATCTACGAGCGCGTGCGCACGCAACTGTCGGAAAAGGAAATCTCCGACCTCACCTTCCTCATCATGTCCACCAACGCATGGAGCCGCCTGAACATCGGCTTCAAGAGCGTGCCCGGCGCCTCCGACAAGGTGTTCGGCCTGGACAAGGCAAAGCTCGCCTGATCCGCGCTGCCAGAACTCACCCCGTCATCCACACGGCCCCTTGCGGGCTACAAGGAAATCATCATGAAGATCGTTGTCATCGGCGGCTCGGGCCTTATCGGCTCGAAGGTCGTCAGCAAGCTTCGCGAAGCCGGCCATGAAGTCGTTGCCGCATCGCCGGCATCGGGCGTCAACACCATCACCGGGGAAGGCCTGGCGGAGGCCCTCCAAGGCACGCAGGTCGTGCTGGACGTGGCGAACTCACCCTCGTTCGAGGACAAGGCTGTGCTCGAGTTCTTCGAGACCTCCGGACGCAACCTGCTGGCCGCGGAAGCCGTGGCCGGCGTGAAGCACCACGTCGCGCTGTCGGTGGTCGGCACGGACCGCCTCTCCGAAAGCGGCTACTTCCGCGGCAAGATCGCTCAGGAAAAGTTGATCCGCGAATCGAAGATTCCGTACACCATCGTCCATTCGACGCAGTTCTTCGAGTTCCTCGGCGGCATTGCGCAATCGGGCACCGACGGGGACACCGTGCACCTCTCGCCGGCCTTCGTTCAGCCGATCGCATCCGATGACGTCGCGGCCGCCGTGGCGGATTACACACTGGGCAACCCGGTGAACGGCGTGGTCGAAATTGCGGGCCCCGAGCGCGTTCGCTTGTCCGATCTCGTGCAGCGTTTTCTCGCCAAGACCAACGATCCGCGCAAGGTTGTTCAGGACGTGCACGCTCGTTACTTCGGCGCGGAGCTGAAGGACGACACGCTGGTTCCAGGTGCCAATCCACGCATCGGCGCGCTCGGCTTCGAAGCCTGGTTCGCCCTGCCCAAGCCGGCACGCTGATACCAAAGCCAGCCCTCGGCCCGCATTCGGTGCGTCCTGGGCTCCTCCCCCGACAAGGTCCTCCTCTCACCCCCTTGGTGTCTCATGCCCGACAGCTCCGAGCTTTCAACACTCGCCTCGACAAACCTGGCCGACGTCAGCCGCGGGCGCTACGTCATCGATCCCGTGCATTCGCATGTGCTGTTCAGCGTGTCGCACTTCGGCATCTCGACCTACTACGGCGAGTTCACCATGCCTGGCGGCACGCTCGACATTCCGCTGTCGGCAAGCGGCAGCGACACACGCCTCGCGGTGTCCGTACCGGTCGCCAACGTGAAAACGACGAGCCGGATCCTGGACGACGAACTCAAGAGCCGCGACTGGCTGGACGGCGAGCAGTTTCCACTGATCGCGTTCGACTTCGCTGCGCCTCTTTCCCTTGCCAGGAATTCCTTCCAGGTAACCGGCACGCTCGCCTTGCATGGCGTGACGCGCGACGTCACGTTCGACGTGAACTTCGTCGGTGCCGGCATGAACCCGGCCAAGCAGGTCTACACGATCGGATTCGACATTCGGGGCCGCATCCGCCGCAGCGAGTACGGCGTCACCACCGCGCTCCCGATGATCGGCGACGAACTCAGCCTCATCATCAGCGCGGCCTTCGAACTCGAAGTCCCTGCCGCCTGAGCGCACCGCCTCCTTCACCATTGAACAGAAGCCTGGAATGCCCACGCAGAAAGACAAAGCCGCTGCCCTTGCAGCTGAAGACGTGCAACCAGGCCCATTGCAGCCACCACCCGTCACGCTGCTCGACAAGTACAAAGGGCAGGAGTTCGAGCCGATCTATTCGACGGTCGTCACGGTGAGCGGCGGCGAAGCGGAACACGGACGGGCCTCGGGCGTGGCGCGCTCCGACGACGGCGACCTCGATGTGCAATTGCGACTTCCTGCCGCGCTCGGCGGTGACGGCGGCGGCACCAACCCGGAGCAGTTGTTCGCGGCGGCCTATGCCGCGTGCTTCCATGGTGCGTTGAACCTGTTGGCAACAAAGAAAAGGATTCCGGTTCACGACGCCACCGTGCAGGTGTCCGTCGCTTTCGGACGCGATCCTGTCGATGGACTCTTCATGCTCACGGCAGATGTCCGGATTCATTTGCCCGATGTCGAGAAAAGCGTGGCCGAAGAGTTGGTGCGCAGCACGGAAAGATTCTGCCCCTACGCAAAGATGACCCGCGACGGCATTACCAGCGTCGTTGCACTGGCGACCTAGGAACCCGTCCCCCGGCGCCACGCTTGATAGGCGCTCCCTTCCCAATGTTGAGAAAGCCCTTCATGAGCGATTCATCCGCCCCCTCGAAGAAGACCCCGCTGACCACCGCCTTTGGTGCGCCCGTGGTCGACAACCAGAACAGCCTGACCGCCGGCCCGCGCGGCCCGCTGCTGATGCAGGACGTGTGGCTGTTCGAGAAGCTGGCCAACCTGAACCGCGAAATCATTCCCGAGCGCCGCATGCATGCCAAGGGCTCGGGCGCCTTCGGCACCTTCACCGTCACGCACGACATCACGAAGTACACGCGCGCCAAGCTCTTTGCCGCCGTGGGCAAGAAGACCGAAATGTTCGCGCGCTTCACCACGGTGGCCGGCGAACGCGGCGCGGCCGATGCCGAGCGCGACATCCGCGGCTTCGCGCTCAAGTTCTATACCGAGGAAGGCAACTGGGACCTGGTGGGCAACAACACGCCCGTCTTCTTCCTGCGCGACCCGCGCAAGTTTCCGGACCTCAACAAGGCCGTGAAGCGCGACCCCAAGACCAACATGCGCAGCGCCACCAACAACTGGGACTTCTGGACGCTGCTGCCCGAGGCGCTGCACCAGGTGACCATCGTGATGAGCGACCGCGGCATTCCGGCGAGCTACCGCCACATGCATGGCTTCGGCTCGCACACCTACAGCTTCGTGAATGCGGCCAACGAGCGCTTCTGGGTCAAGTTCCACTTCAAGACGCAGCAGGGCATCAAGAACCTCACCGATGCCGAAGCCTCGGCGCTCGTGGGCGGTGATCGCGAGAGCCACCAGCGCGACCTGTTCGATTCGATCGGCCGCGGCGACTTTCCCAAGTGGACGCTCTACGTGCAGGTGATGGCCGAAGCCGATGCAGAGAAGGTGCCCTACCACCCCTTCGACCTGACCAAGGTCTGGCCCAAGAAGGACTACCCGCTGATCGAGGTGGGCGTGATGGAGCTGAACCGCAACCCCGAGAACTTCTTTGCCGACGTGGAGCAGAGCGCCTTCGCGCCGAACAACCTGGTGCCGGGCATCAGCGTCTCGCCCGACAAGATGCTGCAGGCGCGCCTCTTCGCGTATTCGGATGCGCAGCGCTACCGCCTGGGCGTGAACCACCACCAGATCCCGGTGAACGCCGCGCGCTGCCCGGTGCACAGCAACCACCGCGACGGCACGATGCGCGTGGACGGCAACTACGGCGGCACGCTGCACTACGAGCCCAACAGCTTCGGCCAGTGGCAGGAACAGCCCGACTACCGCGAGCCGCCGCTCAAGCTGCGCGGCGATGCCGACTTCTGGAACTTCCGCGAAGACGATGCCGACTACTACAAGCAGCCCGGCGACCTGTTCCGGCTGATGAAGCCCGAGCAGCAGCAGGCGCTGTTCGAGAACACGGCGCGCGCGATGGGCGATGCGCCGGAGTTCATCAAGCGCCGCCACATCGACAACTGCAGCAAGGCCGACCCGGCCTACGGCGCGGGGGTGGCCAAGGCGCTGGGTCTTTGAGGAGCCCTCTCCGCTCGCAGCATCAGGACAGCCGTTCGAGTTCCGCCGTCAGGAACTCGATGAAAAGCCGCGCACGTGCCGGCGCCTGTCGTCCGAAGGCATGCAGGGCCGAGATGGTGACGAGCGGCAGCGGCTGCAGCGGCAGCACGGGCACCAGGCGCCCCGCATCGATGTCGTCCTGCACGAACAACCGCAGGATCTGAATGACGCCCAGATCGCCCAGCGCCGCGATGCGCAGCGCAACGCTGTTGTCCGTGTCGAACACGCCGGCCGGGTTCAGCACGCTGCCATCGGCGAAGCGGATCGGAAATGCCTTGCCGCCCAGCATGTAGCGCACGTGCGCGTGACCGCTCAGGGCATCGATCGAATCGGGCGTGCCGCGGCGTGCCAAGTATCCGGGTGACGCCACCAGCACGAGCGGCATGTCGGCGAGGCGTCGCGCGGTGAGGTCGGAGTCGGCGACCTGCCCTGCGCGGATCGCGATGTCGTAGCCCTCGCGGATCAGGTCGACGTGCCGGTCGGCAAGGCTCATCTCCAGCTTCAGGCGGGGATGCCTGGGCAGGAACCTGCCGACCAACGGCTCCAGAAGAATTCGCCCGAGATCACCGGGCGCGGTGATGCGCAGCATTCCTTGCGCGATGCCGGCGGGCTGTATCACGTCGCTCGCCTCGGCGAGCGCACGCAGCAGCGGTGCGATGCGTTCGTAGTAGGCGGCGCCTTCCTGCGTGAGCGACAAGACCCGTGTCGAGCGCTGGAAAAGACGGACGCCGAAGCGTTGCTCCAGCCGCGCGACGCCCTTGGAGACCGCCGACGGTGACGTGCCCAGCGTCCGTGCGGCCGCACTGAACGAGCCGGCCTCGACCGAACTCGCGAAGGCCACCAATCCGGGTGCGTGATCTAGAACATTCATTGAAGACTCCTGGGCACAAGTGTTTCCATTTTTGCCCACTACTTAAGTCCGCACGGAAAACCTAAATTGAAGACTTCTCTCTCTGTCAATCAAGGAAATACGTCATGCAAAAACTCTCAGGCAAAGTGGCCGTGGTCACCGGCGGCAACAGCGGCATCGGCCTGGCCTGCGCACAGGCTTTCGCGGCGCAAGGCGCCCATGTCGTCATCGTGGGACGGCGCCAGGACGCGGTCGACACCGCGCTGGCGAGCATCGGCCCGGACGCGATGGGCTTCGTCGGCGACGTGGCCGATCTTGCGATGCACGACCGACTGCTCGCCGCGGTGAAGGCGCGGTTCGGCGCCATCGACATCTATGTGGCGAATGCGGGAACGGCCATCCTCGAGCCTTCTTCCGCCGTCACCGTGGACAACTACGACGTGCAGTTCGCCACCAACACGCGCGCGGTGTTCTTCGGCGTGACCAAGGCGCTTGCGTTCATGCGCGATGGCGGCTCGATCATTCTCACGAGCTCGATCGCCAGCGGCAAGGTGATGGACAACCACGCGGTCTACGCGGGCAGCAAGGCGGCCATCGAGGCCTTCGCGCGCAACTGGGCGCTGGAGCTCAAGACCCGGCGCATCCGGGTCAATGTGCTGAGCCCGGGGCCGGTCGACACGCCGATCCTCGCGAAGCTGGGCATCTCGGAATCGGCGCGGCCAGAGTTCGACAAGACCATGGCCGCGGCGATCCCCTTGGGCCGGCTGGGGCAGCCGAATGAATTGGCACAAGCAGCGCTCTTCCTTGCGAGCGACGACAGCGTGTTCGTCACGGGCGTCAATCTGAAGGTCGACGGTGGCATGGCGCTGACGTGATCGGTCGCGTCGCGCCTGAATCTGCAGCCCCCTCTCGTCAGGCCTGAGCCACCGTGCGCGGAGGGAGAAATCCCTTCGCGTTGGCCAGGTCTGGCCACGGCAGCACTGTTTCTCCGGCAACCAGCCACTTGCCGCCGATCCGCCGAAGCCGCAGTTCATAGAGCGCCGGGTCGGCGTCCTGGCTCATCCGCCGAAAGAGGATGGCGGTTGCCTCGTCGCCCTGCTCCTCGATGTGCAGGATTCGCTTCTCCGTCGACAACGGCTTCTCGCCCGCGTCGCGGCGGCTTCTGAATTCGGCCATCATTTCCGGCTTCGAGAAGCGGGCAACCTCCCCCTGGGGCGTCAGCACCAGGAACCCGAGGTCTTCGGTGTAGAGCGCTTCCATTTCATCCATCCGGTAGTGGCTTCCGGTGTCGGCGAGCACGTCGATGAAGGCAATGATTTCGGGATTGTGAGACTGAGGCATGTGAAGCTCCTTGGCTGAGATGCGGAAAGAGCCTCAGCGCATGCAACAGATGCGTTTCTGCGATGGAAGCTCGAGGCTTTCATCGTAGGCAGAGCGTCCTCACCTCGGTAGGTCCGCGCAAGGACGCGCGCTGGTTCCGTTTCGGCATCAATGCCGGACGCTCACGCGGTGCTGCGAACCTCCGGCCATGCCTTCTGGCGCCATCGCTTCAGAGGTGTGTCCACCAGATGCAGGCAGATCGCCGCCATCGCGAACGAGAAGACGATCGTCGCGCTCAGCGTGATCCACAGCGGCTGCGTATAGCGCAGCAGCAGGACCAAGGGGAAATGCCAGAGATAGATGCCGTATGACAGCCTGCCGATGTAGACCATGGGCCGTGAAGCGAGGAACGACGCCTTCCTGTTTTCGGCGGCATGGCAGACAAGCACGAAGGCGGACAACTCCGCCAGGGTGATGCGCAGCGTGACGGCCTCCGTCTGGTCGATCGTCGGCAGCGAAGGCAGCGTCATGAGCACCGCGAGCGCCACGCAGGCCATCGCGAGTGCATGCCTCGATACCTTGAACCGGGTCAGCGCCGCAATGGCCCCGAGCAGGATGCCGCTCATTCGCGTGTCGAAGCAGAAGTAGGCCTGCGCCCAGGTCCAGTTCAGGGCCACGAAGTACCGCCACGCGGTCACCGCAAGGAATGCCGATACGAGCCAGCGGACCGGATGCCGCGTTCGCAGCACCAGCGGCAGCAGCAAGGGCCAGAGCAGATAGAACTTTTCCTCCACGCCCAGCGACCACGTGTGCCCGATGGTGTAGGTCAGCTCCCAGAAGGGCAGCGCATAGTCGTAGACATAGAGTGCGGCCAGGGCGGCCGACAGCCATCGGTTGTCCGCCGGCCAGAGGATGGGCGCCAGCACCACGTAGGCCGCGATCATGAGCAGCAAGGTCGGATACAGCCGCAGGGCCCGGCGGGCGTAGAAGCGCCCGACCTCGATGCCGCCATTGCGGTATTCCGTCGCGAGCAGCGACGTGATCAGGTAGCCGGAGAGCACAAAGAACACGTCCAGCCCGACGAACCCGCCGCGGGCGCCCGGGACTTCGCAGTGAAACAGGACGACAGCGAGGATGGACAGCGCGCGAACACCATCGAGCGCCGGGTTGTACTGCATGCGAATCCCCGCTCAGCGGCTGGCCAGCGGATCCGGCCGGCACGGCTGCAGGATCGTCACACCGCACGCCGGATAGCTTTCCGGTCCCTTGACGTTCTTCAGCACGCCGAGCCGCACCACGGAGTCGTACCGAGCGTTGTGCAGCACGTGCACGCGCTGCTTCTGCGTGAAGGTGTCGAACACCAGGCCGCCGGTTTGGGCGGGCGTGTCGATCCAGATCCGCAGCCGCGAGCCGCTGCGAAAGTAGTGGCCCATCTTGTGGATCTCGACGCGGGCAAGGACCGGCCGGCCCGGCAGCAGCGGCATGGGCTGCTCCGGCCGTTCAAGGCGAACAGGCAACAACGGCGTCGAGCGCGCGGTGTCCAGAGCGCGGTTCGACAAGCGTAGCCAGCCACGCTGGACATAGGTCTCCTGCCCATCTGGCCGCAGTTCGGTGACGGTGACCTGAAGGTCAGCGTCGCCGGCGCTGGCCGTGACCCAGAGGTCGGCGCTGCCTGGCCCGTAGACCATCATGTCTTCACCCAACGGCGGCGATGTGTAGGCCACGCCCGTGGTCTTCCAGTCGCCAGGCAGCGGCCCCCAGAAGCTGCCTCCAGCAATGTCGTTGACGACCACACCGGCGCCCGGGTAGTCGAAGCCATCGGCGGCTCCGGAGCCAGGTGCGTCGGCGAGGGTTTGGCCCGCACCCAGATGGAAGGCCTTGACGGCCAGGTCGTCGCTGCGGGTCACTCCCCTTTGCACGACCCAGCGAGGCTTGGGAGAAACGCGTTGCTCCAGCGCATTGCCGCTTGCGTTTGCTTCGGCGGCTTCCATCCATACGGTGGTGCGTGGTGTGTCACGGTCGAATCCATTGTTCTCGCCCTTGACGAAGCGGTCGAGAAAACGCACCGCCATCGCCTGGAAGTCCGCGGCCAGGTACATGTTGTGGCCGCCGTTCGTCTGCACCGACCACAGTTTGGCCGGATCGAGTCGGGACTGGTAGTAGCCGCTGCGCGGCGTGATGGCCTGGTCCTGGAACGCTTCGAGCGACAGCACGGGAACCCGCACGCGGTCGGCATGCGGCGCCAGGTCGAAGCTCTTCATGTGCTCGTCCCGCAAGGGATGCGACAGGAACAGGTGCATCACGGAGTTCGTGTCTTCGGCCGCGAGGTTCTTCGGTATCTGCGTCAGGCAGGCCGCGTCGCCCTCTTCCTTTGCGGTCTGTGCGACCACCTTCTCCCAGTAGGCGCGCATGGAACCGCGAAGCGGCGTGATGAAGCCGGGCGCCGGCACACCGCCTGGCATCAAGGCGTCGCGGAAGTCAGTCAGCACCATGCCGGGCACGATGGCCCGAAGATGCGGCGGCCGGTGCTGCGCCGTCGCCAGTTGGGAAGAGCCACCGTACGACCAGTTGACCATGCCGACCTTGGCGTCGGACCAGGCTTGCGACGCTGCGAATTCGACGGCTTCGGCGCCGTGTCTTCCGAGCTGTGGCCGCGTGTACTCGAGCGGGCCTGTGGAGCATCCGCTGCCCGCAGCATTGACGCCCATCACCGCATACCCGGCCTCGACGAGCCGCTTGTCGAGTTCTACCGACATCGATGTCTTGTATTGGAGATAGGGCGTTCCCCCGATCGAGCCAGCGTCGTATCCGTTGATGCTCAGGATGACCGGAAACTTGCCCGAAGCCTTCGGCAGGAGCACGCTGTAGCGCAGCCTGGTGCCGTCGGCCGTCGTGAAGTAGCCGGTGAGGCGCTTCGCCCAGAACGGTGCGGCCGGCCCCTGCGCGGGGAAATCAAAAGGCTGTGATGCCGGCAGGCCCGTGTCGGGATCCAGCGGGGCATCCTGCCCATGTGCCGCGAGCGACGTGACAAACGCCGTAGTAAGTGTGATGGCGGCGGCGATGAACTTCTTCATGGTTCTTGTACTCGGGGTGCTTGCTGGATCGGCGGCGGGAGGCGATGTTAGGGCATCGCTGCGTCGCCAGCAGTCTTGCGCACGACAACCTTAGCGGTAGAAAGTACATACCGGCCGACGCTGCCTTGCGGTTGAGATCGGCGGCTCGGATCGCGCCATCGAACGATTGATGTCCATCGCTCAACACGGTGCGGCCTTGCGCGTGGCTAGTGGCCGGCCCTGCCCGAATCTACGATCGATGCAGCTTTCAAGACCCCGGCGCTCGCATCACGGATGTCGCGGGTTGGGTCACCCCACTTCATGCACGACGCGACGACGGAAAGATTCAGATGACGGATTCAATGCCCCCAAACGATCGCATGGACATGCGGCGGCGCGGGCTGCTGCGCGGCGCGGTGGCGAGCGCGAGCATCGCCGGACTGAGTCTGGCGCTGGGCAGCAGCGTGGCATCTGCGAAGGGCTTCGCATCACCCGTCCTCGCACTGCATTTGAAGAACGTGGATGCCGGTGTCTTGAACATCGCCTACTACGAAGCAGGTCCGGCGGATGGCCCCGCAGTGGTGCTGCTCCACGGGTTCCCGTATGACATCGAGGCGTACGCAGAAGTCGCCCCCATGCTGGCGGCCGCGGGTTGCCGGGTGATCGTTCCCTACCTGCGCGGCTTTGGTCCCACACGCTTCCTGAGCGCAAACACGCTTCGCTCGGGCGAATTTGCGGCGTTCGGCGCGGACCTCCTCGCGCTGCTCGACGCATTGGCGGTGCCGCGCGCGGTGCTGGCAGGATACGACTGGGGCGGGAAGGCGGCCAGCACTGTTGCTGCTCTCTGGCCCGAGCGCTGCGCGGGGTTGGTGTCGGGCAACGGCTATGCGTTCGCCGATCCGGCGACGGCGCTGATTCCGGCGAAGCCCGAAAGCGAAGCTCCCCTCTGGTGGCAGTTCTACTTCCAGACCGAGCGAGGACGCGCCGGCTACGCAAAGTACCGCCGTGAGTTCAACCGATTTTTCTGGAAGCAGTGGTCTCCGAGCTGGCGCTTCAACGACGCGACCTTTGCCCGCACCGCCGCATCGTTCGACAACCCCGACCACGTCGATGTCTCCATGCATTCGTTCCGGCACAGGTTCGGCGCAGTCAAGGGAGACCCGGCCTATGCCGAGATCGATCGCAAGCTTGCGTCGCTTCCCGCGATCCCGGTTCGGACGGTGACGCTGGACGGCGGTGACGATGGTGCTCATGCACCGACCGATGGTTCGGCCCAGGCGGCGAAGTTCACGGGGCCACGCACACACCGTGTGATACCAGGGGCGGGACACAACCTGCCGCAAGAAGCGCCGAGCGCATTTGCGAACGCGGTGCTCGAGCTCGTTCGCGCGGACCGTCCCGCGCGTTGAGCTTGCGAAACGCTGCGAAGGGTCGTGCTACCTCTCGCTCGCGGTTTCACATGGCACCCCGAAAGCCGCACTTGATTCGGCATGCTGCCGAACCTATACTTTCCAAAACAGGAAAGTATTAGCCGCCTCATGAATGACCTCACGCTGCATTACCACCCCCTCTCGTCCTACTGCCACAAGGTACTGATAGCGATCGACGCGTTGGGCATCGAAGTTGAGAAGCGATTGCTCAACCTGGGAGACCCCGAAGAGCGGGCGTCACACCTCGCACTGTGGCCCACGGGCAAGATGCCGCTGTTGGTGGACCGGCTTCGGCCCGTGCCTGAATCGAGCATCATCATCGAGTATCTCCAGCGACACCATGCCGCCTCGGACCGCATGCTCATCCCGAAAGACCCGGACGCCGCGCTCGACGTGCGCTTGTGGGACCGCCTGTTCGACCTCCACGTGATGACGCCGATGCAGGCGCTGACCGCCGACCTTCTACGAGCGGAAGGCGAACGCGATATGCGCAGCGTGACCAAGGCGCGAGAAGGTTTGGCATCGGCCTACGCGTTCATCGACCGTCACCTGGAAGGACGGACCTGGGGGGCCGGCGACGCCTTCAGCATGGCCGACTGCGCTGCGGCGCCCGCGTTGTTCTATGCCGTGACCTACGTGCCGCTGTCGGCACAGCATGCGCACCTGGCCGCCTACTTCGAGCGATTGATGGATCACCCCTCGGTGGCAGCCACCCTCGATGCGGCGCGCCCATGGTTCAAGTTCTATCCGGGGCGCGCCGGTCTGTCGCGTCGCTTCTACGATCCGGCGAGCGCCTGATGCGAGCAGCGATTGCCGAGCCCGCACAGCTCGACCGCATGTTCTTTGCACTGGCCGACGCGCACCGCCGCGGCATGCTCGACCGCCTGAGCCGCGGACCGGCATCGGTGTCCGAGCTGGCCGCGTCGCTGGGCATGGCGTTGCCTTCGGCCGTCAAGCACCTGGCCGTACTCGTTAACGGCGGGTTCGTCGCCTCCCAAAAAAGCGGCCGTGTGCGCACCTACACGGCCGAGCCCAAGGCGCTCGATGCCATGGAAGCGTGGGTCGCGAAGCGCAAGACGCTGCTCAATGCGCAGTTCGACCAACTCGATGCGTATCTGGCCAAGCAGAAAGGCAAGTCATGAAGCACATCCCGGCCGCACACACCGACTTCGTCATCGAGCGCGAGTTCGACGCTCCGCCCGAGGCGGTTTTTCAGGCTTGGGCCGACCCGGAGGCAAAGCGCCGCTGGTCCGACTGCCATGCCGAGCACACAACCGATTACCACCTGGACTTTCGGCCTTTCGGTCATGAAACGCATCGGGTCGCCTATCCCGATGGACGCATTCAGCAGATCGAGAAAGTGTTCTTCGACATCGAACCCGCACGGCGCATCGTCTTCGCCTACGACATCCAGCTCGATGCGCGCCGCCTGTCGGTTTCGCTCGTGACCGTCGAGTTCTTTGCCCACAAACGCGGGACTCGCATGATCTACCGCGAGCAGCTCGCCTACCTGGACGGGCACGAGGACCGTGCTCAGCGTTTACGAGGAACGGAAGAAAGCCTTGATCGGCTCCGGTTGGAAATGGTCCGGCCGTAGACCTGTGCATGATCGAAACCCTGACGGCTGGCGGCGCACGTCGACATAGATATCCGGGCCAGTGACAGCCAACATTGGCGAGAACCTCGGCGGTTTCAACAGCCGATGATCGAAGGCATCTTCACATCCAGGCGCTGTAGCCGCGTATCGCGCGCGACCGTCGCGATGATGAGGTTCATTCCGCGCCAGAAGCGCGTCGCCTCATAGCCAAACAGCAGAGGCACCTCTCTCGCCTCTCGCATCTTTGGTGTCTGCCCGGCAACAGGGTGATGCATCTTGGCCATCTACCGGCGAGTAGGTCGCGTCAATAGCATCGAGTGCGCTGAGTCAGCGAATGACCAGCATCTAGCAACTCCTTGCAGTCAGCACCTGGAACTATTCATGACTCACCTCGAACGCCGGCTCCGTCTCCTTGCGATGCGGCACATCGCACCTCGCGAACAGGGGATGCCATGATCTCCACAAGAGAAACCACACGCGTCAACGGCATTCGTCTGCACTACACAATTGCCGGGCAAGGCGACCCCGTGCTGCTCTGGCATGGCTTCCCGGGCACCTCGCAGTCCTGGCACAAGGTCTTGCCCCTTCTCGCCCAGAACCACACCGTGATCGTGCCCGACATGCGCGGCTTCGGTGATTCGGACAAGCCGGCGGCGGGCTATGACGCGCACACGCTGGTCGCGGATTTCCGCGCGCTCTTGCGGCACCTGGGCGTCGGACCGCTTCACATCGTGGCCCACGACATGGGTGCACCCGCGGCGTTGGTCTGGGCCGGCCACCATCCCGATGAGGTGCGCACGCTCGCCTACCTGGACGAACCCATCATCACGGGCGAGAGCCTCGCGCGATTGATCCAGTTCACGCCGGAAGGCACCGTCAGGGGCGGCCTGTGGTGGTGGCCGCTCGCCTTTGCGCCCGGCCTCGCGGAGACGCTGTTCTCGGGGCACGAACGGGAGGTTCTCACCTGGTTCTACGAGAACTTCTGCGCCAACCCCAGCGCAATCGGGCCAGAGGCTTTCGACGAAACCATGCGCACGTTCGCCGCACCGGGCGGTGTGAGCGGCGTGCTCGGCGTCTACCGCGCGATCTTCGAAACACAGTCGCAGACAGAGCGCTTCATGCGCGACAAGGTGCGCGTCCCAGTGCTCGGCCTGGGAGGCGACGCGAGCTTCGGCGACAAAACCCGCGCACTGCTGACCACCGTTGCCGAGAACGTCCAGGGTGGCGTGGTTGCCAACTGCGGGCACTTCATTCCCGAGGAACAACCCGAAGAACTGGTACGCCTCCTGGCGGCTTTCTGGGCCGGGACCGCGCAGCAGAAGTCCATGCAGTCGTAGCAGGCGGTGCCTCGCGCCACCGTGCCTGTCACGGGCGGCGGCACCGGCCGGGCAACCTTTGCGCTCCACCATCACCCACGAATCCTCCGTGTGAGAACGCCGATATCCCTGGAACGAAATCACTTCAAGGATGACTTGATGAATCGAACTTTCAATGCAAGCTCTACGGCCGACGACGTCCTTGACGGCGTTGACCTTCGAGGAAAAAGAGTCCTCCTGACGGGGGTTTCATCCGGCCTCGGCGTCGAAACGGCGCGCTCGCTGGTAGCGCATGGCGCGCACGTGACCGGAACGGCGCGCGACCTGCGAAAAGCTCAGGCTGTCGCGACCGCCGTTCTTTCTGATGTGGCAAACGGTGGGAACTTCGACTTGGTGGAACTCGACTTGTCGTCTCTGGAGAGCGTGCGCAGATGTGCGGACCTCATGGGAAAGGACGACTCGCTTTTTGACGTGGTCCTCGCCAACGCGGGCGTCATGGCCACGCCAGCGGGACGCACGCGCGACGGCTTCGAAACGCAGTTCGGTACGAACCATCTGGGGCACTTCCTCCTCGTGAACCGGTTGGCACCGCGGATCGCTGACGGCGGCAGGGTCGTGGTCGTGGCATCCGCTTCCCATCGCTCCGCCCCTTTCAGCCTGGACGACCTGAACTTCGACCACACCGTCTACGAGCCTCAACTTGCGTACGCGCGATCGAAGACAGCGAACATCCTGTTCGCAGTGGAATTCGACCGCCGTCATCGCGCTCGTGGCGTGCGGGCCGCCGCCGTCCATCCCGGAACCATTCGTACGGAACTCGGCCGACACATGGGGGAGGAGGTCATGGACACAGCCATCGAGCGAATCAGCGCGTCGCTCGTGGCCGAGGGTCAAACGCCATTCCAGTGGAAAAGTGTGGCGCAAGGGGCCGCGACCACTGTTTGGGCCGGCCTGGTCGCTGCGCCGGCAGAGGTTGGTGGACGCTATTGCGAGAACTGCCACGTCTCCGAAGTGAACGACGGGCCTCTCAGCCCATTTGCCGAGGGCGTTCGCTCCTACGCGTTGGACCCTGAGTCAGCCAGGCTGCTTTGGCGTCGAAGCGAGGACATGGTCGGCGAGACCTTCTGATTCGCGGCCGCCGCAAACCCCATGGAGCGAAGCCGTGGCCGTTCACGGCACCGCACTCCCGATTGCGGGAGAACCATTCTTCACACACAAGGATTTCCAGATGTCCGACTCAATCAAGTTGCTCCGCCGCTCATTTCTGGGAAAAGCGGCCGTCGGCGTCGTTGCCTCCCAGTTCACGGCAGGCGTTCCAGCTGTCGCACAGACACGCATCGCATCAACGCCGCTCAAGCGCCTCGGGCCGCTCAAGACCATCGAGGCCGGTGTGTTGAACGTCGGCTATGCGGAATTGGGGCCCGGCAACGGGGCACCGATCCTGCTTTTGCATGGCTGGCCCTACGACATCCATACCTATGCCGAGGTTGCGCCGCTCCTCGCCGCCGATGGGTACAGGGTCATCGTCCCGTACGTGCGCGGTTATGGCACGACGCAATTCATTTCCAGCGAAACGCCTCGCAACGGTCAACAAGCGGTGCTCGCCGTTGACATCATTGCGTTGATGAATGCGCTGAAGATCCAACAGGCTACGGTCGGCGGTTGCGATTGGGGCGCTCGAACGGCCTGCATCCTTGCAGCCTTGTGGCCGGAGCGCGTCAAGGCCCTTGTCTCCGTCAGCGGCTATCTGATCGGCAACAGGGAGTCGGGCAAGGTTCCATTGCCACCGAAAGCCGAACTGCAATGGTGGTACCAGTACTACTTCGCCACCGAGCGCGGCAGCGCCGGCTACGAGAAGAACCGACACGACTTCTCGAAGCTGATCTGGCAGATTGCCTCTCCCAAATGGGCTTTCGACGACGCCACATTCGACCGCAGCGCTGCTGCTCTGGAGAATCCCGACCATGTCGCCGTAGTGGTCCACAACTACCGCTGGCGGCTGGGCCTGGCCGAAGGCGAATCGAAGTACGACGACTTGGAAAGCCGGCTCGCCAAAGCCCCGATCATCACCGTCCCCACAATCACTTTCGAAGGCGATGCCAACGGCGCACCGCATCCGGAGGCGAGCGCTTATGCCGGGAAGTTTTCGGGCAGGTACGAACATCGCGTGGTCAACGGCGGGATCGGGCACAACCTGCCTCAGGAGGCGCCCCAGGCTTTCGCCGCCGCCGTAGCGGAACTTGTACGCCTCTAATATTTTGGCGGACCACGATCACTTCGGCGCGCCGCTCCCGCTCCGGAGACTGATATCAAAGTAGATATACGCGTGGTCTGTTGAGGCGATCGAAAATTGACCCTCTAAACGCAGTAAGGGTCAGACGTCGGTGGAATCCAACAGCGGCGGCAAACCGCCGCCGTAAACGAAAAGCCCCTGTAGTCTTGCAACTACAGGGGCTCTTGTTTGGCGGAACCGGAGGGATTCGAACCCTCGATGAGGCTCTACACCCCATACTCCCTTAGCAGGGGAGCACCTTCGGCCACTCGGTCACAGTTCCTGAAAGAAGCCGAGATTATGCCACCGTCAGGCGGCCGGTTGGTCCAGATCGAAGGCTTTATGCAGCGCCCGGACGGCCAATTCCATATATTTTTCGTCGATCACGACCGAGGTCTTGATCTCGCTGGTCGAAATCATCTGGATGTTGATGCCCTCTTCGCTCAGCACGCGGAACATCTTGCTCGCCACGCCCACGTGGCTGCGCATGCCGATGCCCACGATGCTGACCTTGCAGATCTTGGTATCGCCCACGATCTCGGTCGCGCCCAGCGAGGGCATGACCTTCAACTGCAGCAGGTCGATCGTCTTGGCGTATTCGTTGCGGTGAACCGTGAAGCTGAAGTCGGTCTTGCCGTCCTTGCTCAGGTTCTGGATGATCACGTCGACCTCGATGTTGGCGTCTGCCACGGCACCGAGGATGTGATACGCGATGCCCGGCTTGTCCGGTACGCCCAGCACCGAGATCTTGGCTTCGTCGCGGTTGAATGCGATGCCGGATACGACGGCTTGTTCCATGTTTTCGTCTTCCTCGAAAGTGATCAGCGTGCCGGACTTGGCCTCTTCATTGATGTCGATGTCCCATGCGGTGAAGCTCGAAAGCACACGCAGCGGCACCTTGTACTTGCCGGCGAATTCCACCGAGCGGATCTGCAGCACCTTGGAGCCGAGGCTCGCCATCTCGAGCATCTCTTCGAAGCTCACGGTGGTCAGGCGCCGTGCATCGGGTTCGACGCGCGGGTCAGTGGTGTAGACACCGTCCACGTCGGTGTAGATCAGGCACTCGTGCGCCTTCATGGCCGCCGCGATGGCCACGGCCGAGGTGTCGCTGCCGCCGCGACCCAGCGTGGTGATGTTGCCCGCGTCGTCCACGCCCTGGAAGCCGGTGATGACCACCACCTTGCCCGCGTTCAGGTCGGCCATCACGCGCGTGTCGTCGATGCTCTCGATGCGGGCCTTGGTGTACGAGTTGTCGGTGCGCACCGACACCTGCCAGCCCGCGTAGCTCACCGACTCCATGCCCTCAGCCTGCAGCGCAATGGCCAGCAGCGCGGACGAAGCCTGTTCGCCGGTCGATGCCAGCATGTCCAGTTCGCGGTTGTGGGCGTCGCCCGGTTTGCTCGGCGCCAGTTCCTTGGCGAGGCCGAGCAGGCGATTGGTCTCGCCGCTCATGGCACTCGGAACCACGATCATCTGGTGGCCGGCGCGCGCCCACTTGGCGACGCGCTTGGCGACGTTTCGGATGCGCTCGGTCGAGCCCATCGACGTACCGCCGTATTTGTGAACGATCAATGCCATGGGTGAAATCAGAGAAAAGAAAAGGGCCGCTGTCTAGGCGGCGCCCTGCAAGCTGTGGGAGCTAAGTCTTCGGCGAGGGCGGAGCATTGTACCAATGCAGCCTGTCCCCCCTCCGCTCGGCGAAACCGCCGGCCACTTTGAGGTGGATGCGGTGGCCGCGCGTGGTGCAGGCGCGGACTTGGTCAAGCAGCTGGTCGAGCTGCGCGGCGCTGGGCGCGCAGCCGTGCGATTGCATGAGCCAGTGGCGCAGCACATTCGCCTGCCGGGCGCGTGACAGCGCCTGCAGCGCCTTGATGACGGGCGGGTCGCCGACGGCTTCCAGGTCCTGTGCCGCGAGCTCGGCCAGCAGTTGCTGCGCCTGTGCGACATGGCCGGTACTGCGGGCGAAGGTGGCGCGGAAGTGCGGGAAAGCCTGCTCCAACGCGGGCAACAGCACCGCCCGAATCCGGTTGCGGGTGTAGCGGGCGTCGCCGTTGCTCGGGTCTTCGATCCAGGGCAGATCGCGCTGCGCGAGCCACGCGCGGATGTCGGCGGCGGGCACCGCCAGCAGCGGCCTGTAGAGGCTCAGACCGTTGCGCTCTGCACGCGCCGGCATGGCCGACAGGCCCGGAAGCCCCGCACCGCGCGACAACGCCAGCAGGAGCGTTTCGATCTGGTCGTCGGCGTGGTGCCCCAGGGCGATCGATGAAATGGCGGGCCGCTGCGCGCTGTCGGCGCGGGCCATGACGGCGAAGGCTTCGTAACGCGCACGCCGCGCCGCATCTTCGGGGCTGTCGCCCGGTGCATGCCGTGCATCGACGCGATGCACGACGAGGGGCACGCCGAGCCGCTCGCACACCGCTTCGCAATGCCGCTCGAAATCGTCGGCCGCAGCCTGCAGCCCGTGATGCACATGAAAGGCCACCACCTGCCCGGGCCAGCGCGATGCGCAGGCGGCCAGCAAGGCGGTGGAATCCGCACCGCCACTGAAGCCCACCGCCAGCGGCCACTGCGCCGGCTCGAACGCGGCCATGGCGCGTTCGAAGGCTTCGCTCATAAGGGGCTTATCTGCCGGTGTCGGCCTTGGTGTCGTTGAAACGGCCGTAGCTCTGCAGGCGCTCATAACGGCGATCCAGCAGTTCCTTGGGCTTCAGGTCGCTGACCTGGCGGAACGCATCGTTGAGCGCGCGTTTCAGGAACGCCGCCATCTGCCGGTGGTCGCGGTGCGCGCCGCCGACCGGTTCGTTCACGATCTTGTCGACCAGGCCCAGCGCCTTCAGGCGATGCGCCGTGATGCCGAGCGCATCGGCCGCTTCCTGCGCCTTGTCGCTGGTCTTCCAGAGAATGGAGGCGCAGCCTTCGGGGCTGATCACCGAGTAGATCGAGTACTGAAGCATCACCAACTGGTCGCCGACCGAGATGGCCAGCGCACCACCGGAGCCGCCCTCGCCGATGATCGTGACGATGATCGGCACCTCGAGCTGCGCCATCTCGAAGATGTTGCGGCCGATGGCTTCGGACTGGCCGCGCTCTTCGGCATCGATGCCGGGGTACGCGCCGGGCGTGTCCACGAAGGTGAACACCGGCAGCTTGAATTTCTCGGCGGTCTTCATGAGGCGCAAGGCCTTGCGATAGCCCTCGGGCTTGCTCATGCCGAAGTTGCGCGCGGTGCGCTCCTTCGTGTCGCGGCCCTTCTGATGGCCCAGCACCATGCAGGGCACGCCATTGAAGCGTGCGAGGCCGCCCACGATCGACAGGTCGTCCGAAAAATGCCGGTCGCCGTGCAGTTCGACGAAGTCGGTGAAGATTTCGTTGACGTAGTCGAGCGTGTAAGGGCGCTCCGGATGCCGGGCGATCTTGGTGATCTGCCAGGGCGTCAGGTCGCTGTAGATGTCCTTGGTGAGCTGCTGGCTTTTCTTGCCGAGCTGATCGATTTCTTCCGAAATGTCGACCGCCGATTCGGTCTGTACATAGCGCAGTTCTTCAATCTTTGTTTCGAGTTCCGCAATGGGCTGCTCGAAATCGAGGAAGGTTCGTTTCGCCAACGTCTTCTCCTGTTTTATTTCAATACGCGACCGGCACGGGGTCCAGCGACCGCCAAATATACCAAGTCGCCACGCTGCAATACGGTGCCCAGGCCACGGCGACGTCGCGGGCATCGCTGCGGCTCACCGGGTCGCCCGAAAAGTAGTTGACGCTGATGCCGTTGAGCAGCCCGACGTCGTCCACAGGCAGCACGTTCGGCCGCATCAGGTGGAAGATGAGGAACATCTCGGCCGTCCAGCGGCCGATGCCGCGAATGGCCACGAGCTCTTCGATGATGAGCTCGTCCGACATGTCTTTCCACGCATCGACGTGCACCACGCCCGAGTCGAAGTGAAGCGCCAGGTCGACCAGGTATTCGATCTTGCGGGCCGAAAGGCCCGCTGCACGCATGTCGTCGACCTTCAGCTTGAGCACGTTGGCAGGCGTCAGCTTGCGCGGCAGCAACGCGAACTTGTCCCAGACGGTTTGCGCGGCCTTCACCGAAATCTGCTGGCCGACGACGCTGCGCGCCAGCGTGGTGAAGGCATCGCCGCGCGATTCGAGGCAGGCTTCGCCGAACTTCGGAATCAACCGCTTCATCACGCGGTCTTTTTTTGCCAGGTGCTTGCAGGCCTCTTCCCAATAGTCCGGCGTGTAGATCTGAACGGTCGGGTTTTTGGAAGCGGGCATGGGGTTGGTGGTTCCGTTCACTTCGCAACGGTCCAGGTCGTGCCGGTGGGCGAATCCTTGAGCACGATGCCCTGATCCAGCAGCGCCTGCCGAAGCCGGTCGGCCTCGGCAAAATTCTTCGCGGCCTTGGCAGCGGCACGCGCATCGATCTGCGCTTGGATGGCCGCGTCGTCAAGCGTTGCGCCCGCGCGCAGGAAGCTCTTCGGATCGCTCTGCAATATCTGCACGCACCCACCCAGCGCCTTCAGAAGTCCGGCCTGCGTCGCCGACCGGGTGCGGTTGACCTCGCCCGCCAGGTCGAACAGCACCGCCACCGCCTCGGGCGTGGCGAAGTCTTCGTCCATTGCGGCCTTGAAGCGCGCGGCATACGGATCGGTCCAGTCGATCGTCACGTTGGCAGGGGCCACCAGGTCGAGCGCCGTGTACAAGCGCGTGAGCGAATTACGCGCGTCATCGAGGTGCACATCGCTGTAGTTGAGCGGCCGGCGGTAATGCGCGCGCAGCACGAAAAAGCGGATGGTCTCGGCGTCGTACTTCTTGAGCACATCGCGGATCAGGAAGAAGTTGCCCAGGCTCTTGGACATCTTCTCGTTGTCGGTCACGATGAAGCCGTTGTGCATCCAGTAGTTGGACAGCGGCTTGTCGTTGGCGCCTTCGCTCTGCGCGATTTCGTTCTCGTGATGCGGAAACTGCAGGTCTTCGCCGCCGCCGTGGATGTCCAGCGTTTCGCCCAGGAGCGCGCAGGCCATGGCCGAGCACTCGATGTGCCAGCCCGGGCGGCCGGCGCCGAACTCGCTGGCCCACTTGACCTCTTCGGGCTCGCTCGCCTTCGCGCTCTTCCAGAGCACGGGGTCCAGCGGATCGTCCTTGCCGTCGAGCACGGCCACGCGCTCGCCCGCATGCAATTCGTCGATCGACTTGCCGCTCAGCTTGCCGTAGCCCGGGAACTTGCGCACCGCATAGTTCACGTCGCCGTTCTCGGCGCGATAGGCCAGGCCCTTCTTCTCGAGCGTGCCGATCATCGACAGCATCTGCGGGATGTAGTCGGTGGCGCGCGGCTCGTGCGTGGGGCGCTCGATGCCCAGCGCATCGGCGTCTTCGTGCAGCGCGTCGATCATGCGATCGGTCAGCGCGCGGATGCTCTCGCCGTTTTCCACGGCGCGGCGAATGATCTTGTCGTCGATGTCGGTGATGTTGCGCACGTAGGTCACGTCGAAGCCGCTGGCCTTGAGCCAGCGCTGCACCACGTCGAAGGCGATCATCGAGCGGGCATGGCCCAGGTGGCAGTAGTCGTAGACCGTCATGCCGCAAACGTACATGCGCACCTTGCCAGGTTGCAATGGGGAGAATTCCTCCAATTCACGCGACAGCGTGTTGTAGATGCGCAGACTCATGAGACTCGGAAAGCGTCGCTTCGCGCACGTGCGGCACGGGCGAACGACGGTGTTTTTCAGGGGTGACGGGGACAGTGGCCACGAGGGGTTGGACATGGCCCCTCGGCTACAATGCAACGCAGTATAAACGGCCGCCGCAGCCTGCTGCCGCGTCCCTCCCGGGTGTTCTCCAGGCCCGCATCCCCCAATCCTGCCGAGGCTTCATGAAGCACGCCGTGTTCCCCAAACTCTCCATCGCCTTCGCACTCCTGTTCAGCCTGTGGGGTTCGGTCGCACATGCCAACGACTACGACGATGTGAACCTTCTGCTGCGCCAAGGCAAGTCGACCGAGGCGCTCGCCAAGGCCGACACCTACATCGCCGGCAAGCCGCGCGACCCGCAGATGCGGTTTCTGCGCGGCGTGATCCTCACCGAGCAGAACAAGCAGGCCGAGGCCATCATCGCCTTCACCCAACTCACGCAAGACTTCCCCGAGCTCCCCGAGCCCTACAACAACCTCGCGGCGCTGTATGCGTCACAGAGCAAGTTCGACCAGGCGCGCGCCGCGCTCGAATCCGCCCTCAAGCTCAACCCGAACTACGCGACCGCACACGAGAACCTCGGCGACGTGTATGCGCGCCTCGCGGCCCAGGAGTACGTGAAGGCGCAACAGTTCGCCAGCACCAACGCCAGCGTCGCGCCCAAGCTCGTGCTGATCCGCCAGATCTTCTCGTCCAAGGCCGAGGCCGAAGCTGCCGCCCTGCCGGCGGCGCCTCCGGTCATCCGCAAGCCGGTCGGCCGTTCCAGCAAGTAAGCCGCTGCCGGCGCGGGCGGTGCGACGCATTCGTCGCGCCGCCCGCACTCTCCCCCTTTCGCAAACGGAGCATCACTTGACGATCCACGCCCTTTCAAGATTCAGCCGCCGCAACGCCTTCATCCTGGCCGCGGCCATCGGCTTCGCCGCCACCGGCTACGCACAGCAAGCCGCACCGCGCGTGAAGCTCGCCACTTCGGCCGGCGACATCGTGGTCGAGCTCGATGCGGCCAAGGCGCCCAAGTCGGTCGAGAACTTCCTGCAGTACGTCAAGGACAAGCACTACGACGGCACGGTGTTCCACCGCGTGATCGACGGCTTCATGATCCAGGGCGGCGGCTTCACGGCCGACATGCAGCAAAAGCCCACGCGCCCGCCGATTCCGCTCGAGGCGAGCAACGGACTGAAGAACGACAAGTACACGATCGCCATGGCGCGCACCGGCAACCCGAACTCGGCCACCTCGCAGTTCTTCATCAACGTGAAGAACAACGACTCGCTCAACGCGCCCAACCCCGACGGCTACGGCTACACGGTGTTCGGCAAGGTCGTGGCCGGCACCGACGTGGTCGACAAGATCCGCGCCGTGCAGACCGGCAACAAGGGCGGCATGCAGAACGTGCCCGTCGAGACCATCACCATCAAGTCCGCCACGCTGGCGAAGTAATCCCCCCATTCCGAATTTCCGAAGGAGTCCCTCATGAGCAATCCCCAAGTCGAACTGCACATCAAGAACTACGGCGTGATCACGCTCGAGCTCGATGCCGAGAAGGCGCCGAAGTCGGCCGAGAACTTCATTGCCTACGTGAAGAAGGGCCACTACGACAACACTGTGTTCCACCGCGTGATCCCCGGCTTCATGGTGCAAGGCGGCGGTTTCGAGCCCGGCATGAAGCAGAAGCCCACCGGCGCCGAGATCGAGAACGAAGCCAACAACGGCCTGAAGAACGCCAACTACACCGTTGCCATGGCCCGCACCAGCGCGCCGCACTCGGCCACCGCGCAGTTCTTCATCAACGTGTCGGACAACGGCTTCCTGAACCACACCGCACCTTCGGCCCAGGGCTGGGGTTACGCGGTGTTCGGCAAGGTCATCAACGGCACCGACGTGGTCGACAAGATCAAGGCCGTGAAGACGGGCCGCAAGGGCTTCCACGACGACGTGCCGCTCGAAGACGTGGTGATCGAAAAGGCTGTCGTCATCGCTGAATGATCCTCAGGCAAGACAGGCACGGCGCGGCATGACCAACGTGGCGAACCCGGCTTTCACCGAGCTGGTGGCGCCACCTGCATGGCGCACCGTCGACCTGATCTCCGACCTGCACCTGCAGGCCGGCGAGCCTGCCACCTTCGAGGCCTGGCAGGGCTACCTCGAGACCACGCCGGCCGATGCGCTGGTCATCCTCGGCGACCTGTTCGAGGTCTGGGTGGGCGACGATGCCGCCGCCGCTCCCGGCTTCGAGGCGCAATGCGCCGAACTGCTGCGCCGCACCGCCGAGCGCCTGCCGGTGTTCTTCATGCACGGCAATCGCGACTTTCTCGTCGGCCCCGCGCTCGCGGCGCAATCGGGCATCACGCTGCTCGACGACCCTACGGTGCTGGTGCTGCACGGCCAGCGATGGCTGCTGAGCCATGGCGACATCCTCTGCCTCGAGGACACCGAGTACCTCAAGTTTCGCGCGCAGGTGCGCACGCCTGAATGGCAGGCCGCGTTCCTGGCGCGCCCGCTCGAAGAGCGCCGCGCGCTCGCGCGCGCGATGCGCACGCAGAGCGAAGACCGCAAGCGCAATCCGTCGACGATCTGGGCCGATGTAGACGCCGACGCCGCGCGCCAATGGCTGCAGCAGGCGAACGCGCACACGCTGGTGCACGGCCACACGCACCGCCCGGCCGACCACGACCTGGGGCATGGCCTGCGCCGCATCGTGTTGAGCGACTGGGACGCGGCAGCCCATCCGCCGCGCGCGCAGCTGCTGTGCCTGTCCACCGCCGGCGCGCAGCGCGTCGACCTGCGCTAGCCGCGCCGCCAATGTTCAAGTGGCTGCGCCGTCTGCGCGCCCTGCCCCCGATTCCCGATGCCGCCTGGCAGGCCACGCTGGCGCGCTATGCCTTCCTGGCCGACCGCCCTGCTGCCGATGTGCAACGGCTGCGCATGCTGACGGCCGAGTTCCTGCGCGACAAGGAATTCCACGGCACCCAGGGCTTCGTCATCACCGACGAGGTCGCACTGGCCATCGCGGCGCAGGCGGTGTTGCCCGTGCTGCACCTGAAGGGCCATCTCGACTGGTACGACGATTTCGTCGGCATCGTGGTGCACCCGTCCGAGGTCGTGGCGCGACGCAAGGTCGTCGACGAGGCGCTGGTCGTGCACGAGTACGACGAGGTGGTGGCCGGCGAAGCCATGGACCGCGGCCCGGTCATGCTCAGCTGGCAGGACGTGCTTGCGAGCAGCGTCACCAGCGACGGCGGCTACAACGTGGTGATCCACGAGTTCGCCCACAAGATCGACATGCGCGGCGGCGATGCCGATGGGTGCCCGCCGCTGCCGGCCGGTTTCGCGGGCAAGCGCAGCGCCCGCGAATCGCGTGCCGCGTGGCTCGCGGTGCTGCAACCCGCCTACGACGACTTCCGCGAGAAAACCATCATGGCCGATCGCTTCGGCGCCGAGCCGCCGTGGCTCGACGACTATGGCGCCACATCGATCAGCGAGTTCTTCGCTGTGGCCTGCGAGGCCTACTTCGTGAACCGGCCGAACTTCGCGCGGGACTTCGCCGAGGTGACGATTCTTTTCGATGAGTTCTTCCTGAGCAGGCAGGCCTGATCGGAAAAGAAAAAGACGCCCCGCGGGCGTCTTTTTCTTGGCTGTCCAGCGCGCGCCTTACTTGCGCAGCAGCGCCTTCAGCGCGTTCTGCAGGCGACGTGCGCTCGCAGCGTCGTGCGCCGCAGCCAGCACCTTGCCGGCGTCCTGCCCCCAGGTCTGCACCGGCGCCGGATCACCACGCTTGGTCAGCAGCTTGAGCTGCAGCGCGCGGCGTGCGTCGAGCTGCTCGGCCGGCGTCGGCACTTCGGCAGCCATTTCCAGCCGCAGCAGTGCTTCGGCGGCATCGTTGGCAGCAGCCGTCGGCGCGCTGCCGATGGCTTGCGACCAATTCGTGCGAACAGCCGGCGTGACCGCGCGACCCAGTTCCTGGACGCTCGGCAGGCGCGCGGCATCGCGCTGTTCCCAGGCGCCGAGCACCTGCGTCAGCGCTTCGCCGTGGGCTTGCGCCGCGAGCTTGCGCAGCGCCATGTCCGCACGTTCGAGCGCTTCGCGCTGAGCGCGGAAAGCGGCATCGCCAAGGCGCGGACCGCGGTCTTCGAAGCGCGGGGGGCGGTCGCCGAAACGACCGGCCGGTGCGCCGCGATCACCACGGTCACCACCACGTGCGTCGGGGCGCGGACCGCCACGATCGCCGGGACGACCCGGACCACCTGGGCCTGATCGACCACCGTCGCGACGATCGCCGAACTTGCCGCCGGCGCGGCCCGCGGGCGCCGCTTCCGCCTTCTTGCTGCTGGGACGGTCGTCACCGCGCATGGCCACGACCGGCTTGGGTGCCGGCTTCGGCGCGGCGGCCGGCGCCGGGCTTTCGACAACGGCGGCTTCGCCAGCGTCGTGCGCTACGCCGTCCGCGCGTGCGGAGGCATCGGCGCCATCGGCCGGTGCCACGAGATCGGGCGCATCAGCCTGCACCGTTTCAGCGGGTGCGGTCGGCGATGCTTCCGCATCGCTCGGGCTTGGGGCCTGCTCGGCGCTTTCGGCGAATTCAGCGGCGGCCTGTCCGGGTGCCACGACTTCGGTTGCGCCGACCGATGGACCATCGCTGGTCACCACAGGCGGTTCGGCCTTGGGTGCGGGCGGCGGCGCTTCGCCGCGCAGCGCGCCTTCGAGGCGGGCGATGGCCGCGCGGATCTTCTGCACGTCGCCGCCGGCGTTGGCCGCATCGAGCGCCTTGGAGGCGTCGAGCACATGGCGGTCATGTTCGCTCATGGCCGAGGACGCCTTTTCGCGCTCGGCGGTCTTGCGGTTGAAGGCTTCGTCGATGGGGGCGCGGAACGCGTCCCACAGCTTCTGTTCGTGGCGGCGGTCGAGCGGCACGCTCTGCGCCTCGTGCTGCCAACGCTGTTGCAGCGCCTTGACGGCGTCGATGCGCAGCATCGGCTGGGCGCCGAGCTCGACGGCCTCGGCGATCATGGCCTGGCGGCGTTCGACACTGGCCTTCTGCGCCGTTTCGAACGGTGCGCGCGCGGCGCCGAAGGCTTCATTCCACTGCGGCTGCAGCTCGGCGAACACCTTCTCGCCCACGTGGCCGCCATCGCGCCAGCGGTCGGCGAACTGGTGCAGCGCGCGGTTGTGCGCCTTCAGGTCAGTGGCGCCGGCATGCTCGGCAGCCCAGGCCTTGACCTCTTCGATCAGCGCCACGCGATGGGCGCGGTGCTCGGCCGCATCGGCGCGCACCTTCTCGAGCCAGGCCTCGACCACCTTGTGGGCTTCGTTGCAGGCTTCGTCGAAACGCTTCCACAGCGCATGGTTGGGCACGCCGCCCTGGTCGGCCTGCTTCCACTGGTCGCGCAGCGCGCGCAGGGTTTCCTGCATCTTGCGGCCACCGAGGGCCTGGCCTTCGGGGCGCTTGAGCAGGCCTTCGGCCTTGGCGACGAGGTCTTCGCGGACCTTGTCGGCGCTCCAGCGCTGCCAGCCTTCGAGTTCGCCGGCCGCGACCAACGCGGCATGCACGCGGGCTTCGAGCGGCGCCTCGACCAGCTTGCCGTGCTCCTTGAGCACCGCGCGCAGCGCGGCAGCCGCACCGGCGCTGGCCTTGCCGTGGCCTTCGGCGGTTTCCTGTTCGAGCTTGGCGAGCGCGGCCTGCACGGCGTCTTGCGCCGCGGCGCGCACGGCCGGATCGATCTTGGGTGCGGCAGGCCGTGCGGGCGCTGCGGCCTTGGGCGCAAGCACTTCGCCGCGCGCGCTGCGCAGCTCGTCGGCCCACACGGGCACCGGCGGCAGCGGCGCGGCAGCATCGGTTGCGGCAGCAATGGCCTGCGCCAGCGCGCTGTGGAACGCATCGGACACGACCAGCAGTTGCGACTTCGATGCTTCCAGCTGCGGCGCGAACTTCGCATCGAGGCTGTTCCAGTTGATGTCGGACGTGATGTCGGCGGTCTGCTGTTGCCAATGGGTCACGTCGTTGCGCAGCGACTCCTCCGCGGCCTGGGCGTCCTGCCAGCCCTTGGTCGAGAGCACTTCAAAGCGCTGTGCCAGCAAGACGGCGGCTTCGCGGTGCACCTGGGCGCGGTGCTGCAGGTCTTCGATGCCCTTCACGCGTTCGGCCAGCTTCGCCTTGAGACCTGCGAGCGGTTCGCGCGAGAGCGGTGCGCCGGCCTTGGCGGCGTCGCGCTGCCAGGCGAGCGCATCGGCGATATTGAGCTTGGACTGGCCCAGCAGCGCCTCGGCCTTCTGCGCCCATTCGGCAGCGATGGCCTCCTGGCCCTTGGCGCGCTTGAGCTCGTCGAGCTTTTCACGCAGCAGGCGCGCGGCGCCCTTGTCGCGACCGCTCAGTTCCTTGAAGACTTCCTGCATTTGCTCGGATGCCGGGTTGCCCGCGAGCCAGTCGCGGATGCGCGCGGCGCGCTCGCCGGAGGTCGGCGCGGTGAAGGCGCCGCCGGTGAGCGTGTCGAGGGCCTGAAGGTCGTGTGGCTTGGAAGAAGTAGAGGTCACTGCGCGAAATCGTTGTCTTGGTATGGAAAGCGAAGGCGCCGGCAAAGGCCGGCGCACATCGACATTTTCACCCACTTGCGGTGGACCGCCCAATTCCGTTGCGGAACGGCGGCCAATGCAGGTTGCGGGCTGGGAGATTAAAGGTGACTACATATATAGCAAGCCGATGCAAAAAACCAAGTGGCCGTTCTCACTTCATGGTCAGTTTGAGTTCGGCGCCCGGCTTCCAGTCGGCGCCGCTGGCCGTGGTGCGCACTGCGCCCAGGAACAGCCGTTCGCTCGTCAGCTTCTGCGCCAGCAGGTAGTCGCGCACCGCGGCGCCGCGCTCCACGGCCAGTTGCCGCATCGACTCCTCGTCGACCGGCACGCTCGCGAACAGCAGGTTTTCCATTTCCTTCACCGGCAGGTCCTTGGCCAGGCCGACGAGGTTGCGCGGCTTCGTGATGTCCGCGCGCTTGTACACAGCCGTCAACAGCTCGGGGTATTCGGCGTCGGTGACCGGCGGCACATCGGTGCCGGTCTGGCCGCCGCGCACCGCGACACGGCGCTTTTCGGCCTGGGTCAGCTGGCGCACGCGCTGGCGCTGGTAGGCGTCGCGCTCCTTCTCGAGGCTGGAGGTGCCCACGACCGTCATCTCCAACGTCGGCCGCTCGGTCAGCGCCTTGGCGACCTTGTCCAGGCTTTCCTTCGCCGCCGCGCTGAGCATCGAGCTGCCCGCCTCGAAAGTGATGGCACTCGATTCGCCGCTGCCACCGCCGCCAAGCCCGCCCGTGAGCAGGCTGAACGGCGCCGTCACGGCCTTGACGATCAGGTTGACCACCGCCTTCCAGATGAGCGGCCCGACGCTGAACTGCGGATCGTTGAGCGAGCCGCTGAGCGGCAGGTCGACGTCGATCACGCCGTTGCGGTCGGCCAGGAGGGCCACCGCCAGCTTCACCGGCAGGCTGTTGGGCGCGCCGGCGACTTCCTCGCCGAATTGCAGCTGGTTGAGCACCAGCTTGTTGGTGGCCGTGAGCTGTCCGTCGGGCGCGACCTTGTAATTCACGTCCATGCTCATCTTGCCGCGCTCGATGCCGTGGCCGGCGTAGCGCACCGAATACGGTGACAGCGGCGCGAGGTCGAGGTCGCGCATCTTGGCGGTGATGTCGAGCTCGAGCGGCTTGGCCAGCGGATTGAGCTTGCCGGTGATTTCCAGCGCGGCGGTCTGCTGCGCCTTGCCGCGCAGTTCCAGGTCGGCCAGCGCCGGGCGGCCTGTCTCGCCCTTGGGCGGGTTCGACGAGAAGGAACTGAGCTTGCCGGTCAGCTCGCTCAGGTCGGCCGAGTAGTTGGGCTTGACGAACAGGTCGGTGAAATCGATCTTGCCGTTGACCAGGCTCATCGGACCGAAGTTGATGACTGGCGCGGGGCCTGTTTCCGCGGCCGCCTGCGCCGTGGCAACGGGTGCCGCCGCCTTCGCCGGTTCGGAGCTGCCGCCCACCATGGCTTCGGCCGGGACCGGCGCGCCGCCCGAGCGCTGCGCCGGCGGCCCCCCCCGGGTCGTCGTGGTGGTGCCGCCCGGGCCCTTCTGGGTCTTGGCTTCGGCGGTCGCTGCGGCAGCGGCAGCACCCTCGGCCTCGCCCTTCTTCGTCAGGTTGAGCAGGTTGAGCCGGCCGGTCGGATCGACGATCGCGCGGGCGAAGAAGTCGGTCAGCGTGGTTTCGCGCACGTCCACCTTGGGTGGAGCACCGGGCGCCATGCTGACCTGCAGGCCGCGCAGGCTCAGCGTTTTCCAGCTCAGGAGCTGGTTGGTGTTGCGGTCGAAACCGGGCGACTGGGTCAGCGACACGCTGTTGGCGCGGAAGTCGTCCAGCGCGGTGTCGCCGGCCAGCTTGACGGTCATGCCGGCCGGCGCGGTCGCGTAGTGGACGGTGCCCCGGTAGCTCGCGAAGGCGCGGCGGATGTCGACGTTGAGCGCGTCCGCGTAATAGGCCTTGAAGGCGTGCGCGGGGAACGAGATCACCTCGAGCCGGCCCTCGGCCGCCAGCGGCTTGAGCACCACGTTGCCCTTGTAGTCGAACTTGCCCGGGTCGGAGCGGCCGGAGCCGATGCGGCCCGAGACCTGCAATGGCGACGCGGTGTTGGTCTCCGGCGCGATCTTCTGGGCGTTCAACTTGAAGGCCGTGACCTCGACCGTCACCGGCAGCGCGCCGGCCTTGTCTGAATAAGAGAGGCTGCCGTTGTCGACCGCCACAGTGCCGATGGTCAGCGCCCAGGGCTTGGTGTTGGCGTCGGCCTTGGCCGATCCGGCGCCGGCGGGCTTGGGCGCCGCGACCTTCGCCTCGGCAGCGCCGCCGTTGCCGGCCGGCGTGCGCAGCCAGCGCTCGAACATCCAGCGCTTTTCGCTGTCGCGCTCCACGCGCACCTTGGGGTTGGTGGCGGTGAACGAGGCGATGTTCAGCGTGTGCTGCGTCATGTCGACCTCGGCATCGACCAGCTCGAAGCGGCCGACGCTCGCCAGCGCGGTCTTGGTCTGGGTCAGCGCCAGGCCGTCGGCAGCCAGGCGGCGCGCCTTGAACTTGAGGTTGGGCTGGTTCCAGGCGATGTCGATCTGTCCGCTGAGCTTGCCGTCAAGCGTGGGCTCCAGGCTCTGTGCCAGATAGGGAGCCGCCAACGAGAGCGGGAGTGCGTCGACCTCGGTCTGCACGTCCGCAACCTTGTCGGTGGCGCTGCCCTTGAACTTGAGCGAGGCGCCGGCGATGGTGGTGCTGCCGTTGAATTGGGCCGGTTTCTCCATCGGCCAGGTGATGGCGGTGACATCGAGCCCCAGGTCGGTCACGTCGACGGCGGCCGCCGGCTTGACGGTCTCGTCGCGCCAGCCGATGCGCCCGCCGCTCAGTGCCACCTTGTCGACCTGCACCTTCAGCTTGGGCTTTTCCGCTGCTTTGCCGGCCGGCGCACTGGCCGCGGCGGTTGGAAGCGGCGCCACTTTTTCCGCGGCGCCGGTGGCCGGATCGGTCGCCATCAGGTTGAGCTGGCCCGAGGCATCGCGCGCCACCACGAGCTGCGGATTGGCGAGCGCCACTTCGCTCAAATGGAACACCGATTCGAGCGGGCGCACGTCCGCCAGCGCGAGCTTGAGCGAATCGAAGCCCAGCAGATCGCGGCCCTTGGCGTCGCTCAGCTTGGCGCCGTGCGCTTCCACGGTGCCGTAGATCTTCAGGCCGGTCGTCGTGGCCTGCTGGAAGTCGATCTTCAGGTCGGCATCGAGGCTGCCGGCCTGCAGCTTCACCGGCAGGCCGCCGGGGATGTAGCCGAGGTAAGGCACGAGGTCGAGACCCTTGAACTGCACATGGGCGTCGGTCTTGCGACTTGCCGCGAAGGGCGTGGTGAAGGCGGCCGAATCGAAGCTGCTGCCGTTGAGCACGAAGGCCAGCTTGGGTTCGGTCTTGACCTCGCGCTGCGAAGCCAGATTGCTCAGGAAAGGCACGTTGAGCACGAAGTTGCGCAGCTCGTGCCTGCGCTTGACCGTCTGGTCGTCGAAGTCGACCGCGCCGTCCCTGATCGAGATGTTGTAGATCGCAAAGCGCGCCGGCTCGGCCTTGGGATCGGGCGGCGGGCCCGCGGCCAGCTTGGCCAGGATGTCGTCGATGTCGTACTTGCCGTCGGCCTGGTGCGTGAGCAGGATCGCAGGCGACTCGACCGAGACCGCATCGATCACGGGCGCCAGGCGAAAGAGCGATTGCAGTTCGGCGTCGGCGTAGATGCGCTTGATGGCCAGTTGCGGCTGCTTGCCGTCGACGGTGGCGATGCGCAGGTCGTGCAGCGCGAGCTCGAGGGTCCAGGGCTTGAAATCGATCTTGCCCACGGTGACCTGCCGGCCCAGTTTCTCGCTCGCGATCTTTTGAAGCTGGCTCTTGGCGATCGGCGGCACTGCCAACCATGCGATGACCCAGAGGGCCAACAGAACCAGCAACGCGACGATCCCGCGTCGCGCCCATTTATTTTGTTTGAGCGAAGCTAAATCCATCGCGGGAGTGTGCCGCAAACATGCGCCAAAGCAGAAACAAGAAAGCCCGGCAACGCGACTGAATGCCTCGTTGCCGGGCTTGATGGCGGGCCTAACACCCAAGCCATCGATTCGCGCGACCGGAAGTCAATGGTTCCTGCCGTGCTGGCAGCAAGAGATTGCCGCCGTGGATCCTCCGTCGTTCGAGCCCTTGACTTGCACCTCGGACTGCCTGACTTCGGAAAAACGCCTGAAAACCCAGGCCCGTTCAGATTAGGTGCCGCACCCTCGCATTGCAAATCCAATCTTCCAAGGGATTTCCCTAGGCGAAACGCCTCTGGGGGCGGCTCATTTTTTAAACATCTATTAGCATAAGAAACAAAATCCTTATGCTTGACCGAGTATTTAGCCACGCTAGAATCCGGCCTGCTCCGATTGCCAGACGCAACGGGGCCACCCCCTGAATCCGCTGCCGAGAACTCCCCGGCTTGATCAGGTCACCGCGCTCCTTACCCTACACCCCTCCATGCGCGGAGCCTGATTCGTACCAATCCAAGCGCCGTTGCCTTCATCCATCGCCTCTCCAGGCGCTGCGAGCAGGTGCCGCACAGAAAGGAAGAGCGATGAACAAGGCGTTTGATGCCACAGCCCGCGGGCTGAGGACCTTTGTGTCCGATGTGGCAGACGGCTTTTTTGAAATCACCCACAACGGGTTTGCGTTGGTCGGCCTGGCCATCGTGTTTGCGGCCCTCGCCCTCGTGGCACGGCCCGATCTGCGCCAGACCGGCGAGGAACAGCTCATGGGCTGGCTGCAGTCGCGCAAGCCCGCGCCTGAAGTCACCGACCTCGAGCCGACCGCCATCGAGCGCACCACGGCCGCAAGCCCCGGCGACCTGCCCAAGCAGCAGGCCGCCGTGGCGTACTGGCTCAGCAAGAAGTACAGCGTTGCGGCCGAGCCGCTGAGCGTGCTCGTGGCCGAGGCCTACAACATCGGCAAGCGCACCAAGCTCGACCCGACACTGATCCTGGCCATCATGGCCGTGGAATCCAGTTTCAATCCCTTTGCCCAGAGCCATGTAGGCGCCCAGGGCCTGATGCAGGTCATGACCCGCGTGCACGGCGACAAGTACGAAAGCGCGGGCGGCACGCTCACCGCCTTCGACCCGGTGACGAACATGCGCGTAGGCGTGAAGGTGCTGCAGGAATGCATCTCCCGCGCCGGCTCGCTCGAAGGTGGCCTGCGCTACTACGTGGGCGCAGCCAACCTGGAAGACGACGGCGGCTACGCCAGCAAGGTGATGGCCGAGCACGAGCGCCTGCTGCAGGTCGCCAACGGTCGTGCGCCGTCGGTACAGCCGCCCCGCACGACCGTGCGCGCGCAGCCGATTCCCATCGTGACGCCGGCACCGGCCCCGATCAAGGCCGAAGAAGGCTCGGAGCCCGCCAAGGTCGCCCTGCTTTCCGCGGTTTCCTGAAGCCGGCCCGGCTGGGTGTGAGCTACACTCGGCCCTGTACGCGACTGGCGATAGGCGCAGCACCTGAACAAGGTGCCACGCGCTGACGTGGAATACCACTGGGAAGCGTACCGCCTGGCCACAACAGGCGTTCAGCCGTTCGCCTGGGCAGCCCTTGTTTGGTTGAAGAACAAGGACCTCGTCTTCAAAGGACTGCCATGTACCAACGCAATATCTTGGTCGAACAGACCGATCCCGAAATCTGGGCCGCGATTCAAGCCGAAAACGCGCGCCAGGAACACCACATCGAGCTGATCGCCAGCGAGAACTACGCCTCGCCTGCCGTCATGGCCGCCCAGGGCTCGCAGCTCACTAATAAGTACGCCGAAGGCTACCCGGGCAAGCGCTACTACGGCGGCTGCGAGCATGTCGACGTGGCCGAGCAACTGGCCATCGACCGCGTCAAGCAGATCTTCGGTGCCGACGCCGCCAACGTGCAGCCGCATTGCGGCGCCTCGGCCAACGAAGCCGTGATGCTGGCGTTCTTGAAGCCCGGCGACACCATCATGGGCATGAGCCTGGCCGAAGGCGGCCACCTGACCCACGGCATGCCTCTCAACATGAGCGGCAAGTGGTTCAACGTGGTGAGCTACGGCCTGGACGCCAACGAAGCCATCGACTACGACGCGATGGAACGCAAGGCGCACGAGCACATGCCCAAGCTGATCATCGCGGGCGCCTCGGCCTACTCGCTGCACATCGACTTCGAGCGCTTCGCCAAGGTGGCCAAGGACGTGGGCGCGATCTTCATGGTCGACATCGCCCACTACGCCGGCCTCGTGGCCGCGGGCGTGTACCCGAACCCCGTGCCGCACGCCGACATCGTGACCTCGACCACCCACAAGAGCCTGCGCGGCCCGCGCGGCGGCATCATCCTGATGAAGTCGCAGCACGAGAAGGCCATCAACAGCGCGATCTTCCCGGGCCTGCAAGGTGGCCCGCTGATGCACGTGATCGCCGCCAAGGCCGTCGCGTTCAAGGAAGCGATGACGCCCGAGTTCAAGGCCTACCAGCAACAGGTGGTCAAGAACGCCAAGATCGTGGCCGACACCCTCACCGAGCGGGGCCTGCGCATCGTGAGCGGACGCACCGAAAGCCACCTGATGCTGGTCGACCTGCGCGCCAAGGGCATCACCGGCAAGGAAGCCGAAGCCGTGCTGGGCAGCGCCCACATGACGATCAACAAGAACGCGATCCCCAACGACCCCGAAAAGCCGATGGTCACCAGCGGCGTGCGCATCGGCACCCCCGCCATGACCACCCGCGGCTTCAAGGACGAAGAGGCCCGCATCACCGCGAACCTGATCGCCGACGTGCTCGAGAACCCGCGCGACGCGGCGAACATCGACGCAGTGCGCGCCAAGGTGCACGCGCTGACGAGCCGCTTCCCGGTCTATCGCTGATCGACTGGAAGACCTGGCCGCATGAAATGCCCTTTTTGCGGTCATCTTGAAACGCAGGTCGTCGAGACCCGCGTTTCGGAAGACGCCGACTTCGTCCGCAGGCGCCGCCAGTGCAGCGCCTGCGACAAGCGCTTCACCACCTACGAGCGCCCCGACGTCAACTTCCCCGTGGTCGTGAAGAAGGACGGCAGCCGCGCCGACTTCGACTCCTCCAAGGTGCGCGCCTCGATGATGCTGGCGCTGCGCAAGCGCCCGGTGAGCATCGAGCAGATCGACACCGCTCTCCTGCGCATCGAGCAGAAGCTGCTGGCCAGCGGCCTGCGCGAAATCGATTCGACCAAGGTCGGCGAACTCGTGATGCGCGAGCTCAAGCGCCTGGACAAGGTGGCCTATGTGCGCTTTGCCTCGGTGTATCGCAGCTTCGAGGACGTGGACGAGTTCAGGCAATTGCTACGGGACATCTGACCGACGCTGCGGCGGCTGTCAGCCGCCATCGTCGCCCCTGCCGCACACCCCCGAGCCGCAATCGCCGCTCGCATCCGGATTGCAGACCTTCGCCCGGCCTGAGGCCGAGACGACTATCGATGCCCTGCGCCCGGTCTCGGCTTTCAGCGTCAGGCAGCCCGCGCTGAAGCCGGCCCTTGCGGTCTGTCGCGAGAACCCGTTGCCGTCGTAACGCAGGCCCTGCGCAAACCCGCCCCCGAGCGTCGCGTCGACACTCACGCCCTGCGGCAACCGCTCGAAGCGCCGCAGCGTCTTGAAGGACTCATCGCCTCCGGTCCGAACGACCCAGCCATGGGACCAATCGCCGCCCGTGAACGCAGCCACCTCCACGGGCCGCGCGCGCTGAATGGCCTCCATGCGCGCGAAGCTCAATGCGGAACTGAGGCCCTGGGCGGCGGTCGCGAGACGCTGGTTGAGCAGCATGTCGCGAAAGCTCGGTGCGCCGACGGCGGCCAGCACCGCCACGATGGCCACGACGACCATCAGCTCGACCAAGGTGAAGCCGGCCGACGCCGCGCTCTTGCCGCCCGTCATTGCCAGCACCTGGCGGGCTGCGTCCCGTCGCAGCCTTTGCCGCCTGTGCTGTCCACCCAGAGATTGCCGACCTGCGGGTCGGAGAATCCGGCCTTCAGCGTGGCCGTCAGCCGGATGCAACTGTCGGTGCTCCCCTTCCCTTCGCAACTGCTGCTCTCGACGGTGTACTTGCCGCCAGCGCCGCCGTCTCCCGAGTCACCCGCGTAGCGCCGGTACCGCCCCACCTGTGTGTAGCGGCGCTCCTGCTCCTGCATCTGCTGCATCAGCGCGGAACGCCCCTCGCTGCGCCAGCCCTTGCGTACGAAATCCATGTACGACGGATAGGAGATGGCCACCAGGATCGCGGCAATAGCCAGCACGATCAGCATCTCGATCAGCGTGAAACCGCGAAGCACCGGGGTCCTCATTGCTTCGCTCTCCGATAGTCGGTGATCTGTCGCCAGTTCAGGCGTCCGCCGGTCTGGCCCACCTTGCCGTCGCCGACGGGCTGCGCGGTCGAGAGGCCTGTGCCCCGACCGCTGCGCGCACCCGTGCTGACGATGGCGAGGCGCTTCGTTTCCGAACGGCGCCCGAGCGCATCGGTCGCACCGAAGCCGGCCGTGCCCAACTGCACCAGATGCGGCGCCCCCAGCATGCCGACACTCGATGGCATGCAGGTGCCGCCCTGCGAGAGCCCCGTCATCGCGTTCACAGCGCAGGTGCGGCCGCCGCCGTCGGCGCTGCAAGCGCTGGAATCGGGAATCAGCGTGTTGAAGAACAATTGGCCGTCGCCCAGCACCGGCTTGAAGACCAGCCGCTCGCCCTGCGCGGGTCCCGCCGGCAGGTCGAAGTACCAGCCGCGCCGGGCGTTCGTCTTGCGGTCGAACGCGCCGTACACGAAGGCATCGCCGGTGACTGGCGGAAATGCCTGTCCATCGACGGCACTGGCCTTGCGCGGTTGCAGCTGCACCCGCGCTTCGCCGGCGGGAATCGCCACGCCGTTGTCGTACACGCCATAGATCGTCTGAACGCCCCGGCCCGAACGGCCCAGGTCTTCGGTGCTCACGAACTTTCCCGTTCCGAAGAGCACGATCGCGCCGCCCGCCGGGCCCACGCCGACCTCGGGCGCGACGGTGATCGGCTGCCGACTTGCCTGCGCGCCGCGGTCTGTCATTGCGACCATCAGTGGCTTGCGGTTCAGCGCCAAAGCCTTGCTGCCCCACGGCGCATTGCCCGAGAAATCGAACTTCCACAGATTGCCCTGCGTGTCGCCTGCATAGAGGAAGCGCGTGGCGCCGTCCGTTTCCGCATAGTCGCCCGGGGTGCTCAGGGCATTCACGAGGGTCTTGTCTGCCGGGGCTGGCAGGACGATCTTGTAGTAGTTGGTGTCTCGCTTCCAGGCTTCGCCCACAGGTTTGTCCAGCGACAGCAGGAACAGCGCGGCGAGCTTGTCGGGGTTGGCGTTGTTGAAGCCCGAAGGAACGACTGCGAACCAGCCATAGGTGGCGGCCTGGGTCTTCGTGGCCGCCGCGGTGCGGAACTTCATGATGCGTGGAGCCTGCGTCACATGGCCCATGTCGCTGTCGTGCGCGCCGCCGAACTCCCACAGCACCTTGTCGGCCGAGAACGTTACGGGGTCGGTCACGTCGAGCGCGAAGACCCCGGTGCCACCGCCGCCGTTGCCGGAAACCAGCACGGTCTTCCATGCGCCGCTCGCCATCCGGGCGTCGCCCACGACGGGGGTTCCGTCGACGTAGCTTCGATGCCGGTAGTCCGGCGATGTGTAGGCAGCCAGTCGGGCGAACATGATGCGCGGCACGTAGGCGAAGAGTTCGTTCCCGGTGCGGGCGTCGAAGGCATGCAGCATGCCGTCGTTGGCGCCGATGTACACGACAGGCGGCCGGCCGCGATGGGCAGCCAGGAACCTGTCGTGGCCCGGCTCCTGGATCGCGGGGCCCGGCGCGCCCACGTGCACCGGGTTCGAATTGGTCACGTCGCCCATGACCGAGTCGCGCACGCGAAAGATGCCCTGCGGCGCGGACTGCTCCCTGCGCCGATCTCCACGCAGATAGGCCAGCCGCTCGGCGCCCAGGCCGTCGGGGATTTCGGGCACGACATAGGGCACCGCGTTCAGCCAGCCGCGCAGCCCGCTGTCGAGCGCTTCCCATTGAAACGGCGTGCCGGCACCGGCCGTCGAGAGCGTGAAGATGCGCCTGCTCGCGACGTCGCGCGCGGCCACGGGCGGCACCGCGTTCGGGTTGCCGGTCAGCAGCTCGCCGGCATCCCAGTCGGGCCTGTCGGCACGCTGCACCGTACCTGTCGCCGCATCCGCGCGAAGGCGGTACGACCGCAGCGTGCCCGACCAGCGTCGTCCATCGAACTGCGGCACGTAAAGGCTCGCGCCGGCCTCGGTGATCGTGTTCGAGGAAAGAGCGCCACCCACAGCGACGCCGCCCGCCGGCGCGATCGCGTGCAGGAAGGTCCGGCGAATGGCTTCGGTCATCTGCAGCGGGTCGCCGGCCAGGAAGTAGTTGGCAGGCTTGGGCTGGTTATCGCCGTCGAGGCCCTCGGCCCATTCGGAACCGCCGCCCGACGCAAGGAACGGATTGCCGTCGTCGTTGCTGTCGGCAAAACCGCCGTACTTCGCGGCCAGATAGAAGACGCTGCCGCGTTGCTTCTGCCCGATGGCGCTCACGCCGCCCTGCCCCATGTCGATGGCAAAGGTCTGCGCGCGCAGGTTGGTGTGGTCGCTGCGGATCTTCTGCGTGCGGGCCCAGTACGCAAGGCCTGCCATCCCGAACGATCCCTTGTCGGCGCCGGTTTCGACGCCCGCGATGTGGGCCGAGGTCAATGGCGCGCCGCCTTTGTAGTTGAACGCCCGAGGCCCCTCGTTGCCACGGGTGGTGAGGCCCGCCTTGCCCGAAGGGTGCGTGTAGGAAAGCGCTTCCCTGTTTTCGAAGGCACCGACCAGACTTGTCCAGTAGGCCGTGTCGGGCTCGTGGGCTGCAATGTTGAAGCCCCGGTCGAAGTCGCCGATGGAGTCCCCCTTCGACATGCCCGGCAGCGAACGGTCGTGGTGGGTTTCGGCATCGCCGATCACCAGGATGCTGCTTCTCTGGCAACTGGCGGCGATGGGGTCGTCATGGCGCCGGGGACTGTCCGTACCGGCGACGGCATCGGGCGTCGGCGCCTTGCCCTGCAGATAGCGCAGCGACTCGTAGTAAAGCTCGCCTGCCGGATCGAACAAGCTGTAGGTGCCCTGCCGGACGCCGTTGCGCCCGAAGCGATTGATGGCGTTGACAATGCCGCGGCCCTCCGCCGTGTCGGCCTTGAACACGCCCGTCGTCGCTTCCCACTCCGACTGCGGGTTGTCCACCATGTCGAAGGCCGTGTCGATCTTCCGCGGCCCGGCGTGCTTCATCGGTGCGCGCAGAACGCCGCCATAGCGTGCAGGGTCGTCATCCGGCAGATAGCCGAAGACGGAGAACCTCATCCGCCCGGCGTAGTGCTGGATGGCACCCACGGGCTTGGAATTGCCATCCGGGTACCTGACGCAGAGCGAGGAACGCACCGCCGCTTCGGCCACCGAGCACACCTCGACGCGAGCGATGTAGGACGTGCCGCCCGGCGCCGCACAAGTGCCGGCGGCTGTAGGCCCGACGACGAACCGATCGAGGCAGTTGCTGAAGTGCAGCGTGTCCGTCGCGCGCATCCCGCCGCGCGCGCCTGTGACGAGCGGCGTCAGCCTGTCCAGGTTGCCGGTCACCGCCTTGTCGGGAAAGTGGGCGCTGCGATGAAAGTCCTCCGGCAGCACCCCGCGCTGCAACACCGTGCGGCCCGGCTCGTCGATCACGCGGTCGCCGCCCGTCAACGCAAGGCGCACCCCGTCGAGGGACGACGACAGCGCCCAGTTCAGCAGGTTGCCGCTCCACTGGTTGACGCAGGCGATTTCTCCACTGCCGAGCCTCGTTGCGGTGGACGAGCGCTTGAAATAGCCGTCGCCCGCCGCGTAGCCGTAGCAGCCCATCGCGTCCCAGTAACCGCCGTAGGTTTTCTTCGCGTCGAAGCTGTCGTGGTACGCGGCGCCCGCGTTCGCGCGCTTCAGCGAAAGATCGATCACCAGTCCCGGGTCGGCGCGCGAAGCCAGCGAAAACATCGGCTCGCTCGGAAGCTCCGCGTCGGGTGCGGTCGCCGCCGCCGCGGCATGGGCGCATGGGATGGCGCAGACGGCCATCGCCCAAATTCGAAGGAGGCGCATACAGGTCTCGTCTTCAGGAAGGGCAGCCAGGGCTGGCGGCCGGTTTGTACAAGGTGGTCTGCAGAACGACCTGTGTCTCGTCGCGCATGCCGTAGCCGATGGCCGTGACGCGAAAGACGTAGCTGGCGCCCTGGGCACTCGCGCTCTGCAGCACATTGGCCTGCCAGTCGCCGCGGCTGCGAACGGCCTCCACGATGTAGCGCGGCGCGCGGGCCGGCAGCGCGCCGGCGCGGCTGCCCGTGATGGCATCGCCGCTGAAATAGGTCTGGCCCGTGAAGGTGCCGTAGGCGACCGACTTGCCGTTTCCGGCCGAAAGGTCGAGCGTCATCCATGCCGGATCGGCGCCCGGATCGGCAGGTGCGCACAGCCCCTGCTGCTCGCCGTGGTCACCGCACCCTGCGACGAAGGCCGTCGCATCCTGCCGATTGAAAAGGCAGAGGCGTTGCCGTGTGTCCTCATTGGGTCCGAGCACATCGGTTTCGGCGTCGACGAGGGCAGCCTCGGCCGCCTGGAACGCCACCTCGGTGTCGCGGTCGTTGCGGGCGCTGCGCTCGTTGACCAGCGAGACCTGCGCCGCACCGACGCCCAGCACGGTGGCCACGACAAGAAGCAGCAGCACGACGATCAGCGAAAAGCCCCGCTGCGGCGAACGACGGTGCGGGCTCACGGTGCCGGCGCCTTCATCGCATTGCGCAACATGACCGTGAAGGTCGCCACGCGCCGCAGCCTGCCATCGGCCGCGGGCCTGAAACTCAGCTCGGAAAAATCGGTGCCCAACGGATAGAGCACCTCCTCCGCCTCCCGGGCACCACCCCGGGCTTGCGCGCTGCGCGCCACCATGCCGATGCGCAGGCCGACCACCTTGCGCCATTCGTCGGCAGCCTTGTCTGCGGAGGCCGCCATGGCCTCGAGTTGCGCGGCGTCCAGCCAATGTTCGGGAACGCCGTTGCCATCGGCGTCATGGCCGTAGACGACCTTGAACACCTCGATGCCGCGCGCCAGGGGCTGCGCCCTGAACGTCCCGCCTCTGGCGCTGCGGTATTTGCAGTAGAGCTCGGGCTCCTTGTCCGCGGCTTCGGCGATGTAGAAAAAACTCCAGGCGCGGTCTGCGGACACGGGCGTGTCCGCCGCCGGACCGGGCTGGGCGAAGCCCATGCAATCGATCATCGTGCCGTCAGGCTCTGTGCCGTCGCCCCCGGCGCGGCTGCGGCCGAAGAAGCGGACCCGCAGCGAATCGCTGGCGTTGATGCCGCGCGTGCCGTGCGCGCCGTGGCTCTCGCCGACGCCGCTGACACGGGTGTCGCTCGCGCCCACGATGTCGAGGTCGGCGAGGTCGTTCGACGGTGCCGTCGTGCTTGCGCTGCCGGCAATGCCCTCGGAGCCCTGGGGCCCCACGGAGTCGGGCGCGTGGTCGGAATAGCCCGCCTGCCGCGCGACGCTCCTGACGACGAAGCCCGCGAACCGCAGCGACTCCTCCACCGCCTGCGCATCGGCATCGGCCGTGAACAAGCGCTGACTGGCGACGAAGGCAGCTGTGGCCGCGAGCACGACGACCAATGCAACGGCCGTGGCGACCAGGAGCTCGACCAGCGTCGCACCGCGTTCGCGCACGCGGCTGAGGAACTCAGGAACCCGCCTGGCCATCGTGCGCCTGCCCTGCGACCAGTTGCATCACCAGGCGCGGCGCCGACAATGAATCGGCCTTCGCACCGAGGCCGGCGCGAGGCGTCCAGCCGAGCTTCACGACCACGGTGCGGCCCGTCTTGCTGCATGTCCATGTGTACGCGTCCGCCGCCGCATTCCAGGGCGCCTCGTCGAAGCACACGCTGACGCGCGCATCGGGCAGCGCCTTGGCAATGCGGCGCTGCCACTCGCTCATGTCCCATGCCGCGAGGTCTGCCGTGCTGCAAACTGCGCCGCCCCCCACGCAGGCCGCGCCGGCCGAGGAGGCGGTTCCCGATGCGCCTCCCTCACGCCAGTCCTCGACAAGGTAGGCGTTGCCCGCATCGTTGCGCGTGGCGATGCCCTTGTTCATCCGCACCTTCTCCGACAGATCGCGCGCCAGATTGAGCGCTGCCGTGAAGGTTGCCGACTCGTTGCTGGTGCGCACCGACGCCAGCAACATGCCGATCGTGCCGAGCAGCCCCACGCTCAGCACGACGATGGATACCAATACTTCCACGAGCGAAAAGCCCGTGGCCCGATGCTTCGTTGAAGCCATGTTCGATGCCCTCCCTGATCTGCTGCAACTTGTGTTGCTTCTTTATTCCCGCCACCGAACTTCGAGCGTAGAGGCCGCTTGCAACGGAGCGCGCGCCGTTCATCCGCATCGGCATGCCGCTCGTATGATCGAACGGCACCGGTGTTAAATTTTTCCCCGTCCCGTCTCTTCCATTTCCATGCCCTCACACGAACAAGACGCGCAGCACATCGCGACAGCCTTGCGCCTGGCTTCCGACGCGCTGCTGCTGACCGACCCGAACCCGCGCGTCGGCTGCGTGCTGTGCGACGCCGACGGGCGCGTACTGGGCCAGGGGCATACGCAGAAGGCCGGCGGTCCGCATGCCGAGGTGATGGCACTGCGCGATGCGGCGGCACAAGGTCACTCGGTCGAAGGCGCGACGGCGTACGTCACGCTGGAGCCCTGTTCGCACCACGGCCGCACCGGGCCTTGCTGCGATGCGCTGATTGCGGCAGGCATCGGACGGGTCGTGGCGTCGCTGGCCGATCCGAACCCGCTGGTCGCAGGCCAGGGCTTCGAGCGGCTGCGTGCGGCCGATGTCGAGGTCGAGGTCGGTCCCGGCGCCGCCGAATCGCGCGAGCTCAACATCGGCTTCTTCAGCCGGATGGTGCGCAAGATACCGTGGGTGCGGCTCAAGGTGGCCGCCTCGCTGGACGGCAAGACGGGCCTGGAGAACGGCGTGAGCCAATGGATCACCTCCGAGCCCGCGCGCACCGATGGCCACGCCTGGCGCGCCCGCGCGAGCGCCGTGCTGACCGGCGTCGGCACGGTGCTCGAAGACAACCCGCGCCTGGATGTGCGCCTGGTCGAGACGCCGCGCCAGCCGCACCTCGTGGTGGTCGACAGCCGCCTCCAAACGCCGCCTGGTGCTCACATATTCATAGCAGGCCGTCCCGTCTGGATCTATGCGGCCGTGCGGGACGAAGCCAAGGCCGCCGCGCTCGAGGCCCGTGGCGCCACCGTCACCTGCCTGGCGAACGCCGACGGCAAGGTCGATCTGGGCGCGATGCTGAAGGACCTGGCGGCGCGCGGCGTCAACGAACTGCACGTCGAGTCGGGCCACAAGCTCAATGGTTCGCTGATCCGGGAGGGCTGCGTCGACGAGTTGCTCGTTTACCTCGCGCCCAAGCTCATCGGCCGCGGGCTGGACATGGCCAGCCACATTCACGCAGGCGGTCCGCTGACTGCACTGACGGGCGCCCTGCCCCTCGAATTCAGGTCCGTAGACATGCTCGGACCCGATGTACGAATCCTCGCCCGGGTCCGCGAAAAAGACGCCTTCTAGCGTTTACCCCGAACCCTTCACGTTCTCTGCGAAAATGTGCGGATGTTCACCGGAATCATCACCGGCGTGGGGCGCATCGCCGCCATCCACGACCTCGGCACCTCCTCCTCCTACGGCAAAAGACTCAGCATTGCGGTGCCTGACGGCTATCTCGACGACGTCGGGCTGGGCGACAGCATCGCGCTGAACGGCGCCTGCATGACCGTCACCACGCTCGTTCCCGGGCGACAGCAGTTCACCATCGACATTTCCGCCGAATCCCTCGACAAGACAGCGGGCCTGACCGACGAGGGCAGCCGCATCAACCTCGAGAAGGCCTTGCGCGCCAGCGACCGCCTCGGCGGCCACATCGTCTCGGGCCATGTGGACGGCATCGGCACGGTGAGCTTCTTCGAGCCGGTCGGCGAAAGCTGGGAGCTGCGCGTGGTCGCACCCCCCGCCCTCGCCCGCTTCCTGGCCTACAAGGGCTCGATCACCATCAACGGCGTGAGCCTCACGGTCAACAGCGTGAGCGACATCGAAGGTGGCGCCGAGATCAGCATCAACCTGATCCCGCACACCGTGGAGAACACCTCCCTCGGCGGCCTGAAAGCCGGCTCGAAGGTCAATCTCGAAATCGATACCGTGGCGCGCTACGTGGAGCGCATGCTCCAGGCCGGCGTGCTGGTCCCGCAGGCCGCCACGTATTCCAAGGACACAGCCGAATGAACGCCTCCGTCACGCCGATCGGCGCCGCCCCCAGCGCCACGCGCGCCCCCGCACCGATCGCCTCGGTCGAAGAAATCGTGGCCGAGCTGGCCGCGGGCCGCATGGTGATCCTGGTCGACGAGGAAGACCGCGAGAACGAAGGCGACATCGTCATCGCGGCCGACCACATCACGGCTGAATCCATCAATTTCATGGCGCGCCATGCACGCGGCCTCATCTGCCTGACGCTCTCGCGCGAGATGTGCGAGCGGCTGCAACTGCCACCGATGGTCCAGCGCAACGGCGCCAAGCATTCGACCGCCTTCACCGTCTCCATCGAAGCGGCCGAAGGCGTCACCACCGGCATCTCGGCGGCCGACCGCGCCCGCACCGTGCAGGCGGCCGTCGCACCCAACGCCGTGGCCGCCGACCTGGTGCAGCCCGGCCATATCTTCCCGCTGCAGGCGGTGGACGGCGGCGTGCTGATGCGCGCCGGCCATACCGAAGCCGGCTGCGATCTCGCTGCCATGGCCGGCTGCTCGCCCGCCTCGGTGATCTGCGAGGTGATGAACGAAGACGGCACGATGGCCCGCCTGCCCGACCTGCAGATCTTCGCGGCCGAGCACGGCATCAAGATCGGCACCATCGCTGCGCTCATCGAGCACAGGAGCCGTGTCGAATCGCTGGTCGAGAAAGTCGGCTGCCGCGAGATTCAAACCGCCTGGGGCGCCTTCACCGCCCACGCCTTCATCGACAAGCCCAGCCGCGGCGTGCACCTGGCGCTCGTGCGCGGCAAGTGGGCGCCCGAAGACACCGTGTCGGTTCGCGTGCACGAGCCGCTCTCGGTGCTCGACGCGCTCGAAATCAACCGCTCGCTGCACTCCTGGAGCCTTGACGCCAGCCTCTCGCACATCGCGACCGAGGGCAAGGGCGTGGCGGTGCTGCTGAACTGCGGCGAAACCGCCGGCGAGCTGCTCGCGCAGTTCGACGGCACCGCGCGTCCCGCGCAAGCCCCCGAGCGCGGCCGCATGGACCTGCGCAGCTACGGCATCGGCGCGCAGATCCTGCGCGAATGCGGCGTGCACAAGATGAACCTGCTGGGCACGCCGCGTCGCATGCCGAGCATGGCAGCGGGCTACGGCCTCGAAATCGCCGGCTACCTCACGAAAGACTGAACGACCATGCAAGGTTCAAACAAGGGCGAGACCAAGCTCAACGGCAAGGGCCTGCGCATCGGCATCGTGCAGGCGCGTTTCAACGCCGACATCACCGATGCGCTGGCAGCCGCCTGCCTGGCCGAACTCGAAGCGCTGGGCGTGGCCGCCGCCGACATCCATCACCTGAAGGTGCCCGGCGCCCTCGAAGTGCCCGTGGCACTGCAGGCGCTGGCCGAGCGCGGCGGCTACCACGCGCTGGTCGCGCTGGGCTGCATCATCCGCGGCGAGACCTACCACTTCGAACTGGTGGCCAACGAATCGGGCGCGAGCGTGAGCCGCATCGCGCTCGATTACCGCCTTCCCATCGCCAACGCGATCCTCACCACCGAAAACCTCGAGCAGGCCGTCGCACGGCAGACCGACAAGGGCCGCGATGCAGCCCAGGTCGCCGTCGAGATGGCGCAACTGCTGGCCACCCTTTCATGACCGAAGACACCACCAAGGCAGGCGGCGCCAAGCCCCGCCAGTCGCGCACGGGGCTCACCAGCACCGGCGCACGCAAGGCTTCGGCCAAGTCCAACCGCAGCCGCGCACGCGAGTTCGCGTTGCAGGCGCTCTATCAGCACCTGGTGGGCCGCAACGACCCGACCGACATCGACCATTTCACGCGCGACCTCGCCGGCTTTCACAAGGCCGATGCCGCGCACTACGACGCGCTGCTGCACGGCTCGATCGACAACGCCGAGCAGCTCGATGCGCTGATCCGTCCGCTGCTCGACCGCAAGTTCGAGGAGATCTCGCCCATCGAGCACGCGGTGATGTGGATCGGCGTGTACGAGTTCCAGAACTGCCCCGACGTGCCATGGCGCGTGGTGCTCAACGAATGCATCGAGCTCGCCAAGGAATTCGGCGGCACCGACGGCCACAAGTACGTGAACGCGGTGCTCAACGGTCTGGCGCCGCAGTTCCGGCCGCTCGAAGTGGAGGCCGACCGGGCTTCGGGGAAAGCGAAGGCATGAGGATCTCGACGCGCGCGGAGCGTATCGAGCCCTTCTATGTGATGGAGGTGGCGAAAGCCGCCGGCGCACTGGCTCGCGAGGTCGCCCACACCGACCGGCCGATGATCTTCCTGAACATCGGCGAGCCCGATTTCACAGCGCCCCCGCTGGTGCAGGAAGCAGCCCTTCGCGCCGTGCGCGCTGGCGCCACGCAGTACACGCAGGCCACGGGCCTCGACCATCTGCGCGAACGCATCAGCGGCTGGTACCGCGAGCGCTTCAACGTCGACGTGCCCGCCCGCCGCATCGTGGTGACGGCCGGCGCCTCGGCCGCGTTGCAGCTGGCCTGTCTCGCGCTGATCGAATCGGGCGACGAGATCCTGCTGCCCGACCCCAGCTACCCCTGCAACCGCCACTTCGTGAGCGCCGCGGACGGCAAGGCGGTGCTCATTCCCACCACGGCCGAGGAGCGCTTCCAGCTCACCGCCGCCAAGGTCGAGGCCGCCTGGACCGACAAGACGCGCGGCGTGCTCCTCGCCTCGCCGTCCAACCCGACCGGCACCTCGATCGCGCCCGACGAGCTGCGCCGCATCCACGAGGTGGTGTCGCAGCGCGGTGGCATCACACTGATTGACGAGATCTACCTGGGCCTCTCCTACGACGATGCCTTTGGGCAGACGGCGCTGGCCATCGACGACAACGTCATCAGCATCAACAGCTTCAGCAAGTACTTCAATATGACCGGCTGGCGCCTGGGCTGGCTGGTGGTGCCTGAAGTTCTGGTGCCGGTGGTCGAGCGCCTGGCGCAGAACCTCTTCATCTGCGCGAGCACGGTGTCGCAGTACGCCGCGCTCGCCTGCTTCGAGGACGCGAGCATCGCCGAGTACGAACGCCGCCGCGCCGAGTTCAAGGCGCGCCGCGACTGGTTCATTCCGCAACTCAACGCCTTGGGCTTGAACGTGCCCGTGGTGCCCGATGGCGCCTTCTATGCGTGGGCCGATTGCACGAGCTTTGCCGAGAAGCTCGGCATCTCGGGCAGCTGGGACTTCGCCTTCGAGACCATGAAGCGCGCCCACGTCGCCGTCACGCCTGGCCGCGATTTCGGCACGGCAGAGACGGCGAAGTTCGTGCGCTTCTCCACGGCGAGTTCGATGGAACACCTGAAAGAAGCCATCGAGCGCCTGCGCGCGATGGCCGAGAACCGGGCGCAATGAGCTACGCGTTTCCGATCCGCGTGTATTGGGAGGACACCGATGCCGGCGGCATCGTGTTCTACGCCAACTACCTGAAGTTCATGGAGCGCGGGCGCACCGAGTGGCTGCGCTCCCTGGGCGTCGAGCAGCGCAAGCTCAAGGAAGAAACCGGCGGCCAGTTCGTGGTGAGCGAGGCCCAGCTCAAATACCATCGGCCCTCGCGGCTCGACGACGAGTTGCTGGTTACCGCCGATCTTCAACAATTGGGCACTGCGTCGTTGATAATCGGACAGCAAGTGCTATCAAAAACAGAGCAGGAGCGAACCGGGGCCCCGGCACCGGTCTTGCTGTGCGAAGGCACGATCCGTATCGGGTGGGTGAACGCCGCCACTTTGCGTCCCGCGCGCATCCCTTCCCGGGTTTCGGGAACCCTCGAGCGCTGCGGCGGCTCCATGACTCAACCTTTCAAGCCATGAACCAAGATCTTTCCATCATCAACCTCCTGCTCCACGCCAGTTTCGTGGTGCAAATGGTCGTGCTGCTGCTCGTGATCGTCTCGATTGCCAGCTGGGCCGCGATCATCCGCAAGTACTTCGCGCTGCGGCGCATGCGCGCCCTGAACGACGACTTCGAGCGCGAGTTCTGGTCGGGCACCAGCCTGAACGAGCTGTTCGCCTCGGCCGCCCAGAACGCCAAGTTCGCGGGACCGATGGAGCGCATCTTCGCCTCGGGCATGCGCGAATATCAAAAGCTGCGCGAACGCCATGTGAGCGACCCCGCCACGCTGCTGGACGGCGCCCGCCGCGCGATGCGCGCGAGCTTCCAGCGCGAGCTCGATGCGGCCGAGCAGAACCTCTCGTTCCTGGCCACCGTCGGTTCCGTTTCGCCTTACGTGGGTCTCTTCGGCACGGTCTGGGGGATCATGCATGCCTTCACCGGCCTCGCCGCCCTCGCGCAGGTGACGCTCGCCACCGTGGCGCCCGGCATCGCCGAAGCGCTGGTGGCCACGGCCATCGGCCTCTTCGCCGCCATTCCCGCGGTGGTCGGCTACAACCGCTTCGCCCGCGAGATCGACAAGATCGCCATCGCCCTCGAGACCTACATCGAGGAGTTCTCCAATATCCTGCAGCGCAACCTCTCGGCCAATCCGGGCGCTGCCGCCGCGGCCACCACGTCGGCTCCGGCCAACCGTTGAACAGGTAGCAGCGCATGCCCGCCGTTTCATCCCGGGGCCGAGGACGCCGCACGATCAACGAGATCAACATGGTCCCGTTCATCGACGTGATGCTGGTGCTGCTGATCATCTTCATGGTCACCGCGCCGCTCATCACGCCGAGCGTGATCAACCTGCCCTCCGTCGACCGCGCCAACAAGCAACCCGACAAGCCGATCGAGATCGTCATCAAGAGCGACGACGAAGTGCAGATCAAGAAAGACCCGTCCACCGGCACGGGTGGCACCTCGATCCCCATGACCCAGATCGGCGCGGCCGCCAAGACCGCCCAGGGCGGTGACGCCCAGCGCCCGGTGGTCATCAGCGCCGACAAGACGGTGAAGTACGAAACCGTCGTGAAGGCGATGAACCAGCTCAAGCGCAGCGGCATCGAGCGCGTGGGCCTGTCGGTTACGACCACGGGCGGCAAATAAGGCATGTCGCTCGCACTGGATCGCCCCGAGTTCGCGCCGCCCCCGCAGCGCGGCACGCCGCGCGCCGTGGTGCTCGCCCTCATCGCGCATGCGCTGCTGATCGCGGCGCTGACGTGGGGCGTGCGCTGGCGCAGCGATGCCGACGAAGGCGCCGTCGATGCCGAGCTGTGGTCCTCCACCGTGCAACAGGCTGCGCCGCGCCTGTCCGCACCGGAGGCGCCGACGCCTGCCCCCGCACCGCCTCCGCCGGCCCCGACGCCACCACCGCCTCCCGCGGCCAAGGCCCCCGAGCCCGCACCTGCACCCAAGGCCCCTGACATTGCCCTGGAGCGCGAGAAGAAGCTCAAGGAGCAGAAGGAACAGAAAGAGCGCGAGCTGGAGCAGCAGCAACAGCAAAAGAAGAAGGAGCTCGAAGCCAAGCAGCGCGCCGAAGACGACGCCCAGCGCAAGAAGGAGCAGCAGCAGAAGCTCGCTGACCAGAAGAAGCAGCAGGAAGCTGACGCCAAGCAGGCCGAAGCCAAGAAGGCCGAGGCGGCCGCCAAGCAGGCCGCCGCCGACCGCGCCGCCACGCTCAAGCGCATGCAGGGTCTTGCGGGCGCCAGCGGTGCTGACGACTCGAAGGGCACGGCCCTGCGGTCCTCGGGTCCGTCGAGCGGCTATGCCGGACGCATCGCCGCCGCGGTGCGCCCGAACATCACCTTCCCCGATGCAGACACGGTGAACGGGAACCCGGCCGCCGAGTTCGAGGTGAACCTCGCGCCTGACGGCACCATCGTCGGCGTGAAGCTCACGCGCTCCAGCGGACTTCCCGCCTGGGACGAAGCGGCCGAGCGCGGCCTGCACAAGACCGACAAGCTGCCGCGCGACACCGACGGGCGCATCTTTCCGTCGCTCATCGTCTCGCTCAGGCCCAAGCGCTGATTCATGCCAGTTCCGGGTGGCCTTTCGCAAGCCCACCCGGAACTCCGCTGTTGCCGCGCTGTCTACCCGCGCACAACAACAGCCGGGCCTCGCGCCCGCACAAGAAGATGAATCCCAACGGCCGAATCCGCTACGGCAGCAGTCCGCTCCTGGCGAGCCCGACACCCGTCTGGCGCAGCAAGTTCATCGTGGCCAGCATCGCCTTCGGCTTCGTGCTGCTGGCCGGCCGGGCCGCCTACGTGCAGGTCTTCAACCACGACTTCTTCCAGCATCAGGGCGAGGTGCGCTATCAGCGCACGCTGGAGCTGCCCGCGAACCGCGGGCGCATCCTCGACCGCAACGGCCTCATCCTCGCGTCCGACATCCCGGCGCCCAGCATCTGGGCCATTCCCGAGGACATCGAGCGCGACGATCCCGCCGTGCAGGCCAAGTTGAAGCAGGCGGCAAAACTGCTCGGCATGCCGCAGAAGGAGTTCGACAAGAAGCTGGAGGACGAGGACAAGAGCTTCGTCTGGATCAAGCGCCAGGTCGACACCGCCGTCGGCAAGCAGATTGCCGAACTCGGCATCAAGGGCATCTACCTGCGCCGCGACTACCGGCGCCAATACCCCGAAGGCGAGGCGGCCGCGCACCTGGCGGGCTTCACCAACGTCGAGGACACCGGGCAGGAAGGCGTCGAGCTCGCCTTCAACGGCGAGCTGGCCGGCAAGGCGGGCTCCCGCCACGTCATCAAGGATCGCCTCGGCCACATCGTCGAGGACACCGAAGACCAGGTGCCGCCCACCGATGGCCACGACATCCAGCTGAGCATCGACGACCGGGTGCAGTTCACCGCCTACGAGAAGATCCGCGATGCGGTGGTCGCCAACAAGGCCCGGGCCGGCAGCGTGGTGGTGGTCGATGCCGAGACGGGTGAGCTGCTCGCCATGGCCAACTACCCGAGCTACGACCCGAACGACCGCCGCAACCTCACCGGCGAACAGCTGCGCAACCGCGCGATGACCGACGTGTTCGAGCCGGGCTCGACGATGAAGCCGATCACCATCGCCACCGCGCTGCAGCTGGGCCGCGTGACGCCGCAGACCATCATCGACACCAACCCGGGCCGCATCACCGTGGCCGGCGCCACCATCCACGACGACGAGAACTTCGGCGTGCTCACGGTGCAGGGCGTGATCCAGAAATCGAGCAACGTGGGCGCCACCAAGATTTCGCAGCGCATGACGGCGCAGGAAATGTGGAACTCGTTCACCGCCGTGGGCCTCGGCCAGAAGCCGCAGACGCCCTTCCCCGGCGCGGTGACCGGGCGCCTTCGGCCCTGGAAGTCGTGGCGGCCGATCGAGCAGGCCACCATGTCGTACGGCTACGGCCTCTCGGCGTCGCTGTTCCAGATCGCGCATGCGTACACGGCCTTTGCGCACAACGGAGAAGTCATTCCGGTGGGCCTTCTGAAAAGCACCGACACCGATCCGCCCGGCGTGCAGGTGTTCTCGCCGCAGGTCGCCAGCGAGGTGCGCAAGATGATGCACCTGGCGGCCGCGCCCGGCGGCACCGCGCCGCTCGCGCAGACCGAGGGCTATTCCGTCGGCGGCAAGACCGGCACCGCGCACAAGCAGGTCGGCAAGGGCTATGCGAGCAACAAGTACCGCGCCTGGTACACCGGCATGTCGCCGATCGACAAGCCGCGCATCATCGTTGCGGTGATGATCGACGAGCCCGGCGCCGGCAAGTACTTCGGCGGCCTCGTGGCGGCACCGGTGTTCAGCCAGGTGGTGCAGCAGACGCTGCGCATCCTGAACGTGCTGCCCGACCTGCCGGTGGCCTCCATGGCGCACTGATGGCGCATTGATTCACCGCCCTCGTTTAGGATCGTCTGCAACTCATTGCATGGCGCTCCTGACATGGTCGACACCCCTCCTGCCGTTCGCCTCGAAGACCTGACCCCGCTCCCCTACCAGCAGGCCCTGGCCGCCCATCTGCAGGCGAACGAGCCCGAAGTCTGGCGCTGGGCCGCCTCCGCCGAGGCGCGCGAGGAGCATGCCGCGGCAGTCCGCGCGGACCTGCTGCGCAATTCGTACCGGCTCGATGCCGACGCCCACTCCGAGCTGCATGCGCACTGCAACGCGGCGGCGCAGCGCCTGGGCATCACGGCGCGCATCGCGCTCTACCAGGCGGGCGACGGCACGATGAATGCCACGCTCTTCTTCCTGCCGGGCGAGGCGCACATCGTGCTCTCGGGTCCGCTCCTGGAGCGGCTGCAGGGCCCCGAACTGCAGGCCGTGCTCGGCCATGAGCTGGCGCACTACCTGCTGTGGGAGCGCGACGGCGGCAAGTACCACGTGGTCGATCGCATCCTGCAGGCCGCGGCGGCCGATTCCCGCGCCGACGCCAGCCACCTGCATGCGGCGCGCCGCTACGGGCTCTACACCGAGGCCTTTGCCGACCGCGGCGCCTGCATCGCGTGCGAAGCGCTGGAACCTGCTGTGACTGCGCTGGTCAAGGTTCAGACGGGCCTCAACCAAGTGAACGCCGCGAGCTACCTGCGGCAGGCCGACGAGATCTGCGCCGCGCCTGAACTCCAGACACGCGGCACCAGCCACCCTGAAGTCTTCGTGCGGGCGCGGGCGCTGCGCCTGTGGACCGAGCGCCAACCCGAAGCCGACGAGTGGCTCGCCGGCGCGCTCGAAGGCCCGCTGGACCTCGCCACGCTCGACCTGCTCGGGCAGCAGCGCGCCGATGCACTCACGCGGGAGACCATCGCGCAGTTGCTGCAGCGGCCGTTCCTGCAATCCGAATCGCTGCTGGCCCATGCGCGCCGCTTCTTTCCGAACTTCGCGCCACCCGCCAATCCGATGCCGCCACCCGGCCCCGTGCCCGCCGGCGTGCACGACTACCTGGCCAGCGTGCTGGTCGACTTCGTCGCAGCCGACCCCGAGCTGGACGACATCACGCTCGCCGCCGCGCTCGGCCTCGCCGAAGCGATGGGCTGCACCGCGCAGCTCGAAGAGCGCGTGGTGAAGGACATGCGCTTCCCCAAGCGCAGCCTCACCCGCGTCAAGCGCGATGCCGCCACGCTGCTCGAAAAGGCCGCCGCCCAACACCTGCAAGGCGCCTCCGCATGACCGCCACCGTCGCCCCTTTGCTGCAACTGCTGGACACCGCCGGCGCCCACGGCGGCCTGCAGACCGACGACGTGCTCAGCCTCGTACTGCCGCTGCTGCGCGAGGTGTCCGCATTGCACGAGCAAGGCAAGGTCGCCGCGCTCGGCAGCGCCTTCGCCTACCGCGTCGACGACACGCCCGCCCTCGTGCTCGTGCAGCCCGAAGGCGCCGAGCCGCGCCAGAACCGCGACGCGATCGCGCCGCTCGAAGCACCTGCCGCCTCCGTGCTGCGCGTGGTCGGCGAGCACCGCGTGACGCTCGATGTCGACGAGGGCGTCTCGGTCGAGAACCTCGCGCTCATGGCCGACGCCGCGCCCGATGCACTGCCGACCCGCCCCGTCTACCTGCCCGGCTACACCGCCTGGGAGCTGCGCTTCGCGCACCACGACGCGCTGACCGACATCCTCTGCCTCGGCCAAGTCCTCGCCAGTCTCTCGTGCGGCCTGGACTTCACCGACAGCGAGGAACTGGCCCGCTTCGTCGCAAGCCGCGGCAACCTGTTCGCGCTCAACCGCCGCCTGCACCCGGTGGTGGCCGCGGTGATCGGCGAGATGACCGCGCTCGACCGCCACGAACGCGCGCGCGACCTGCCCTCGGTGATCCGCCGGCTCGAGACCTACCGCGACCAGCCGCTGGACCTCGGCCTCGACCGCATCGCGCCCGCGAAGGACGGCGCGGGCCAGCGCCGCCAGGCGATCCGCGTGCACCTGCGCGACCGCCTCTTTGACCTCTCGCGGCGCAACCGCCTGCTGCACTTCAAGCCGAGCCAGACGCATGTGAACCTCACGGTGGCGAGCGTGCCGCTGGTGGTGGACATCAAGAACATCCGCGTTGACCAGCTCTGCCTATGGGACGGCCGCTTCGCGAACGACATCGCCACCTGCGACCCCGTGCCGCTCGCGCGCTGGCTGCGTTTCGAAGACCAGCCCTACCTGCCGGGCGCGCTCGACCGCATCCTGCAGGAGGCGCGGCGCGACCGCTCCGAATACGGCTTCTCGCAGCTGTCGCTGGTGATCGCGTTCCTGCGCTGGCACAACCTGAAAGAGGGAGAGGCCGAGCGGGCCGAGCGCATCGCCTCGCCGCTCTTGTTGCTGTCGGTCGAGCTCACGCGCAAGAAGGGCGTGAAGGACCAGTACCTGCTCGAAGCAGCCTCCAGCGAGGCGCAGGTCAACCCGACGCTCAGGCACCACCTGCGCCAGCTCTACGGCATCGTGCTGCCCGAGAGCATCGACCTGCGCGAGACCACCATCGAGCAGTTTCACGCCCAGCTCTCCGCGCAGATCGCCGCGACCGAACCCGGCGTGCAGTTGCGGCTGGTCAAGCAGCCCGAGATCGAACTGATCCACCAGCGTGCCCGCCAGCGGCTCGAACAGTTCAAGCGGCGCACCCGCGTGCGCAACCCCGGCGCGCAACCCGTGGCGGCGCATGACTTCAGCTATGCGAAGGACGACTTCCGGCCGCTCGGCCTGCAGCTCTATCACGCGAAGGTGCGGCCGGTTCCTCTGACGCTGCGCGATGCGGTCGGTGCGCGGCCCTTGCCGCGCGCGCCGCAGATGGCATCGACCGCCGCGCAGACCGAGCAGCAGACCTATTCGCTGCATGAAAGCAGCGGCAACCCCTACCAGTGGGACGTCGACCTCACCTCGGTCACGCTCGGCAACTTCAACCACCGCAAGATGTCGCTGGTGCGCGACTACTCGGCGCTGAGCGAATCGGAAATCGCGAGCGACGCCTTCGACCGCGTGTTCTCGCTGCAGCCGCGCCAGGTCGATGCCGAGACGCCGGCCGCGCTGCCGCTGGCCGACCAGTGGCCCGTGGTGCAGGCCGATGCCACGCAGACCGCCGCCGTCGCGCTCGCGCGCACCGGTACCAGCTACATCATCCAGGGGCCGCCGGGCACGGGGAAATCGCAGACCATCACCAACCTCATCGCGGACTATGTGGGGCGCGGGCAGCGCGTGCTGTTCGTCTGCGAGAAGCGCGCTGCCATCGACGTGGTGTTCCACCGCTTGCGGCAGCAGGGGTTGGACGAGCTGTGCTGCATGATCCACGACTCGCAGGGCGACAAGAAGGCCTTCGTGCAGAACCTCAAGAAGACCTACGAGCACTGGCTCGCGGCGCCCGAGGAACTGGATGCCGAGACCCGCGAGCGCACGCAGCTCGTCGACACCATGGACGCCGACCTGAAGGCACTCGAACGTTTCGACGCCGCGATGCGCGAAGTGCCCGAGCACCTGGCCGTGGCGGTGCGCACGCTGATGGCGCGGCTGATCGCGCTCAAGCCCCACGATCCCGCTTTGACACCGTTGCAGGCCGAGGCCCTGCCCGCTTTCGCTGCCTGGCGCAAACACGAGGACCTGGTCGCGCGCCTTCACCTCGCAGTCACCGAAAGCCTGGGCGTGCCGTATCTGTCGGCGCATGCGTTCGCGCAACTCGCGCCCGTGTTGCTGCGGCAGGAGCGGCCGCTTGCACGATTGGTCGAGCTCAGCGACCGCGCGGCGGAACGGACCGGCCCGCACCGCGATGCATTGACCGACGCCTGGCCGCCGCTGGGCGATGCGCCCACGCTCTGGGGCGATGCGCTTGCCGTGGTGGTCGATGCACGCCGCGTGGCCGCACTCGCCGCGCGCGGGCATCTCTCGCTGCTCGACACCGCGCACCCGACGAGCCTCGCGTTCGGCGAGGCGATGGCGCAGCGCCGCGCGTTGCAGCAAGTCCTTAACGAAGCCGTGGCACGCACCAGCCATTGGAAGGACAAGTTCTCACCAGGCGACACCGAAGCCGGCCTCGCCCAGGCCAAGGCGCAGCAGGGTTCGCTGCTGCGCTGGCTCCAGCCCTCGTGGTGGCGGCTGTCGGGCGAACTCAAGCGCCGCTACGACTTCGCCAGGCACGCCGTCCGCCCGCAACCCAGCCAGGTGCTGGAGGAACTGCTGGCCGAGCACACGGCCCGCGCGGCTGTCGGCAAGCAGGCGTCGCAGATCGAGGCGACCTACGGCTGCACCGCCCCCGACGACTTCGCGCAGCAGCTCGATGCCCTGCGCCGTGGCGATGCCAACGGCAGCGGCGTGCGTGCAGCCTTCCACACGCATCTGCGCACCGAGCCCGGCGCGAGCCGCAACGTCGAACGGCTGGCCGCCCTCGGCGAACGCACCGAGGCACTCGACGCCCTGTGGCACGACCTGCTCGACGACCCGGCCGCCCTGCCGCTGTCATCGCTCGAAGAACTGGCCCGCACGCTGCGCGAACAGGCCGACACCCTGCCCACCGTGCTGCCCCACCTGCAGGAACTGGCCGATGCCGACCCGGCCCTGGCCAAGGCCCTGCGCACGCTGCCGCTCGCACCCGACGCCATCGAATACGCCGTCGCGCGCGAAGGCCTGGAGCGCGTCTACCGCACCGAGCGCTGGCTGCCGCGCTTCGACAGCGCTGCGCTCGCGCGCCATGCACAGCGCCTGGCCGAGGGAGAGCGCAAGCTCCTCGACCGCAACGCCCGCACGCTCGCCGCCGCGGTGCGCCAGCGCTTTCGGGAGCACGTGCGCACCAGCGCCCTCCCCGCGAGCCAGCTCGACGCCGGCGGCAAGCTCTTCAAGAAGAGCTACAACGCGGGCCGCCGCGAGCTCGAACACGAGTTCGGCAAGACGATGCGCTACAAGGCGATCCGCGAACTCGCCTCGGGCGAGACCGGCCAGGTGGTGCGCGACATGAAGCCGATCTGGCTCATGAGCCCGCTCTCGGTGTCCGACACGCTGCCGCTCGCGGCCGACCTGTTCGACGTGGTGATCTTCGACGAGGCCAGCCAGATTCCGGTGGAAGAAGCCGTGCCCGCGCTCTACCGCGCGCCGCAGATCATCGTGGTGGGCGACGAGATGCAGCTGCCGCCGACCAGCTTCTTCTCCTCGGGCCGCGACCCCGAGGACGACACCGTCTCGGTGGAAGACGAGGGCGACCGCATCGCCGTAGTACTCGATGCCGACAGCCTCTTGAACCAGGGCGCGCGCAACCTGCCGGCCACGCTGCTCGCGTGGCACTACCGCAGCCGCTACGAATCGCTGATCGGCTTTTCGAACGCGGCCTTCTACGCGGGCAACCTCTTCACCATTCCGGACCGGAGCCTCCCGGCGGATGCGCGCGAGGAGATCCTCGTGCAGTCGAACAACCCGACCGAGGAATCGGTGGCCGCGAATGTCGACGCCCTGCTCTCGCGCGCCATCAGCTTCCACCGCGTCACCGATGCGGTATACGAGAACCGCATCAACGACGGCGAGGCGCGCCACATCGCGCAACTGGTGCGCGAACTGCTCAAGCGCGAGACCGGCCGAAGCCTGGGCATCGTCGCCTTCTCCGAGGCGCAGCAAACCGAGATCGAAGCCGAGCTCGATGCGCTGGGCGCCATCGACAGCGACTTCGCCGCGCGCCTGGAAGCCGAGTACGTCCGCGAGGAAGACGACCAGTTCTGCGGCCTCTTCATCAAGAACCTGGAGAACGTGCAGGGCGACGAGCGCGACATCATCATCCTGAGCATCTGCTACGGCCCGAACCCCGAGGGCCGCATGCTGATGAACTTCGGCCCGATCAACCAGCGCGGCGGCGAGAAGCGGCTCAACGTGATCTTCAGCCGAGCGCGGCACCACATGGCCGTCGTCTCGACGATCCGCCACGAGGCGATCACCAACGACCACAACGAAGGCGCCGCGGCGCTCAAGCAGTTCCTGCGCTATGCGGAGTGCCTGTCGCGCGGCGATTCGGCCACTGCCCGGCGCGTGCTCGAAAGCATGAACCCGCTCACGCGCGGCAGCAGCGCGCAGCATGTTCGCGCCGACGAGGTGACGGCGCAACTCGCGGCGGCGCTGCGTGCGCGCGGCCATGCGGTCGATGAGCAGGTGGGGCAATCGCGCTTTCGCTGCGACCTCGCGCTGCGTGCACCGGAGGCCGGGCACTATGCGCTGGGCATCCTCGTGGACACCGCGACGCACTACGAGAACCGCAACGTGCTCGAACGCTATGTCTCGCGCCCGCGCGTGCTCGACGCGTTCGGATGGCAGGTGGTGCAGGTGCTCGCCAAGGACTGGCTGCACGCGCCGGAGGCCGTGCTCGAGCAGATCGAGCTGGCGCTGCGCAAGAAGGAACAAGCGACCAGCCTCCCATCTTGACCCAGCAATAGCTCCCTGGCGCGCAAGCTGGGCTTCGGCTCTCGGGCACAACCAGCTGTTCGCCGGCATCTTCTGGTTTGCCATCGAATATGGCTAGATCTCCTGCCTCGCCCTTCGCTTGCAGGAAATCCCGAAGCTTGACGGTGTGCCTAGAAACTCTGCCCCTCGCGCGGGATGCCTGTGACGGTGACAGGAGAAGGCGCGCGCGTGGCCCGCTTGAAGACCGACGGCGAGATGCCGGTGTGTTCCTTGAAGAAGCGCGAGAAATTGCCCGGCGCCGAGAAGCCGAGGTCGAGCGCGACGTCGGTCAACTCGCCGCCTTCGCTGACGCGGCGCATGGCTTCCTCGACGCGCACGCCGCTCCAGAACACCTGTGGCGTCGTGTGCAACTGATCGCGGAACAGCGTAAAAAAATGCGCGCGCGACAGCCCGACCTTTGCGGCGATCTCGTCGATGCTCGTTTTCTCGGAGACATGCGTGCGCATGTGAGCGATGGCGGCGCGCAGGCGATGGTCCAGCGTCACGCCGATGCCTCCGGGCACCGGAGCGGCATCCGCGCCCGTCGTGGATGCCGCGATGGCGGCCTCCAGCAAGCGTTCCACTTCCTTGTCCACCTGCTCGCGCCCTGCACCAGCGGAGATCATCAGGTCCAGCACCCGCCAGCATGAACGCCGCAACGCGTCGCTGATGGGAACTCGCGGAGACGGGAACCGGAAGCTCCGGTCCTTTGCCTGGCCGAGGTCGTCGAGCCAGTCCTTTTTGATCATGAAGACGATGAAGAGGCTCGATCCGCTGTCTTCCAGGCGCACCATGTCATGCGCCTCGAAAGCGTTCACACCCAAAGCCACGCTTTCGCCGTAAGGCACGACCTCGGAGCCCACATGGGCACAGGCACGCGCACCGCCCAGCCATAGGGCGAGCTGTGTTTCTGAATGCGCATGCGACACCAGGTTGGCGCTCGCCTCCAGGACGATCGCCGTGCCGAACGCGCCTTCATGGAGTGCATAGGCTTCCTGCATCTGTCTCTCTTCGAGGTCGTTTGCGGCGATTGTTCCCTCCCACGCATCGGGCCAACACAGCGCTCCGGGTAATTCCTTAGAAGCACACCAGACGATTCGATACGCCGCCGGATCGGTCGATAAGCGCTTCTGGTGCGCAATTTCTAAAGTTGACGCATCGCAAAAACACAGGAGCAAACCGCATGCGAATCGCCACCTTCACGAGCGAGGGAGACCGCAAGGTCGGCCTCGTTTCCGCCGATGGAAAGACCGTCACCCCACTGCAGTTCACACAGGCCCAGGCGGACTTCGGCGTGCTGACGCTGATCGAAACCCTGGCCGAGGGCGGCCCGCTTCCGGAGGCAGCCGGTCCCGCAGTCAACCTGGGCGACGTGGTGCTCGATGCGCCGTTGCCCAAGCCGCGCCGCAACCTCTGGTGCGTGGGTCGCAACTACCATGCGCACGCCAAGGAGTTGTCTGCTTCGGTGTTCAAGGACAACGCGGCCAAGACGGACGAATGGCCCATCGTCTTCACCAAAGTGCCCGAGTGCGTTGTCGGTCCGCACGATGACGTGCTCGTGCCTTCCGAGGTGTCGACGCAGATCGACTACGAGGCCGAACTGGCCGTGGTCATCGGCAAGGGCGGCAAGAACATCACGCGCACAGCTGCGATGTCGCATGTGTTCGGCTACACGGTCGTCAACGACGTGACCGCGCGCGACGTGCAGATGCGCCACGGGCAATGGGACCTGGGCAAGTCGTTCGACACCTTCTGCCCGATGGGCCCGTGGATCGTCACGGCCGACGAGTTCGACGGCACCAGGACGCGCGTGCGTTGCTGGGTCAACGGCGAACTGCGCCAGGACGGTCCTACCGAGAACATGATCTTCGACATCCCCACGCTCATCGAGACGATCTCGCGCGGCATCACGCTCTATCCCGGCGATGTCATCGCCACGGGCACGCCCGCCGGGGTGGGCATGGGCATGAACCCGCCGCGTTACCTGCGCGCCGGCGACGTGGTGCGTGTCGAGATCGACCGGCTCGGCGCCATCGAGAACAAGTTCGTCTGAAGGGGCTGCACATGACAACTCAAGTATTGAACGGCCTCGCCGTCGAGGTCGAGGTCGAGGTCGATGGCGAAGGCGAAGGCGAAGGCGAAGGCGAAGGCGAAGCACTGTTGTGCATCCACGGCCTGGGCGGATCGTCGAACAACTGGACGCCCATCCTGCCGGCGCTCGGCCGTTTTCGGCGCATCAGGCCCGACCTGCCGGGCAGCGCGAGATCACCACTGCCGGCTGACGGAAAGGCCTTGTCGATCGACAGCTACGTGGATGCCATGCAGCGGCTGCTCTCGGCGCTCGACATCGCATCCGTGCATGTGATGGCGCACTCGATGGGAACCATCGTCGCCCAGCACCTGGCGGTGCGCAGCCCCGACACTGTGAAATCGCTGGCGCTGTTCGGTCCGCTGGCCGCGCCACCTGATGCGGCGCGCCCCAACATCGCGGCGCGTGCCAACGCAGCGCGCGGCGGCGCGGCAGCCATGCAGGAGATCGCCGATGCCATCGTGAAGGGCGCGACGAGCATCCAGACGAAGGAACAGCAGCCGGCGGTGCTCGCCCTGGTGCGCGAGAGCGTGATGCGCCAGTCGCCCGAGGGCTACGCGCAGAGTTGTACGGCGCTCGCCGATGCGCAGTCGGCCGCGCTCGAGCGCCTCGATCTGCCGACGCTCCTGGTCACCGGGGACCAGGACGGCGTGGCCCCCGTGGCCAACGTCCAGGCCATGCAGGCACGCATCGCTGGCAGCCGCCTCGTTGTGCTCGAGGGATGCGGCCACTGGACAACTTTCGAGCAACCGCAGCGCTGCGCCCAGGCGCTCGAAGCCTTCTACGCGGCGCTTCGTTGAGACATCGCCCCGCTCGATTTAGACAACCCATTGCCGGCACCACGCGCCGGAGGAGACAACGATGACCCGTATTGCATTCACCAATGTCAGCATCTTCGACGGCTCGGGCGAGGAGCCCTACGCCGGTGACCTTCTGGTCGAGGGAAAACGCATCATCGAGGTGGCGCGCTTTCCTCAGCGCGTGAGCACCGACGACGCGCGCGTGATCGATGGCAAGGGCCGCTTTCTCATGCCGGGCATGACCGAGGCCCACACGCACTTCTCGTGGAATGACCAGCCGTCGCTCGCGGCCATCCAGTTCATGCCGCCCGAAGAGCACATGCTCTGGTGCGTGCGTGTTGCCAAGCGCTACCTCGACATGGGATGGACATCCGCCATCGGCGCGGCGGCGGCCAAGCCGCGGCTGGACGTGGTGCTGCGCAATGCCATCGATGCGGGCGAGTTCCCGGGCCCACGCTACCTCGCCGGCAGCCAGGAGATCACCACCATCGGCGCGCTGGGCGACAACACGCTGCCGCACATGAAGTTCGAGGAACTGAGCTTTGGCAGCGTGTGCAGCGGACCCGAAGAGATCCGCAGGTCCGCGCGCACTTTCATCAAGTACGGGGTGGACCATCTGAAGATCAACCTGTCCGGCGAGTACATCGCCGGCCTGCCCGCCGAGATGTCACCTTTCGCGGAAGACGAGGTGGCCATGCTCGCCCAGGAGGCCAAGCGCTACGGCAAGCGCATGGCTGCCCACGCGCGGTCGAGCGAGTCGGTCAAGCAGTGCGTGCGCCACGGCATCGAGATGGTCTACCACGCCAGCTTCGCAGATGCCGAGGCACTCGACATGCTTGAGGCTGCGAAGGACAAGCACTTCGTCGCGCCCGGCATCGGGTGGCTGATTCGCACGACCTACAACGCGGCCGAGTACGGCATCACCGAAGCCGTGGCGACGCAGATGGGCTACAAGCGCGAGCTGGAGGTGGCATCGGCTTCACTGCGCGAAATGCACAAGCGGGGTATTCGCATCTTGCCCGGCGGTGACTACGGCTTTGCCTGGATGCCGCACGGCACCAACGCCAACGACCTGCAATATTTCGTCGACTACATCGGCATGACGCCGAAAGAGGCGCTGATGGCGGCGACACGCCTGGGCGGCCAGATCATGCTGCGGCCCGACGAACTGGGACAGTTGAAGGCGGGGTTTCTCGCCGACATCGTCCTTGTCGACGGTGACCCGCTGCAAGACCTGTCGCTGCTGACGGACCCGGCGAAGGTGCAACTGGTAATGAAGGACGGCGTGATCCACAAGGACTGCGCAACACCGGTGCCATCGCATGCGGCGCTGCACCTCGAAGGCGGCGACACGCCGCTGCGAGAACAGGGCGTCAAGGAGGCTTTGGCGGAGATGCACTGACTGAGAGAAGGGAGGCCAGAGCAAGGCGGCGGGAGAGCCCGCCGCCAGGGTCAGCGCACCAGGCTCAGCCGCTTGACGTCGAGCTCGGCCTTGTTGCCGACGAGGTCCTTGTCGAACTCGCCCGTGATCTCGACGCGCGTCTTGTCGTCGATCTTCACACCGGCGGGGAAGTGCTTGGCATCGATCTCCACCTTCATGCGGCCGGAATCGTCGGCGAAGGTGTAGTGCTCGCCGCCATCGTGCGAGACGATGAATCCGCGCAGCGTGGCGTGCTGGTCGTCCTTGCCGGTGTCGAGCAGTTGCTTGACCGTCATCGCCGGCACGCTGCTCGGGCCGGCGTACTGGGCGAAGGCGGCGGACATCGCCAGCGACATGCCGAGCGCGAGCGCGGCGGTCTTCAGGGTCTTGGTGGTCTTGGTATGGGTCATGGCAATCGTTCCTCCTTGAACAGCCTGGTTGTGAAGAAACAGATGGACGCCGTACGCGCCCAAACGTTCCACGACCCTCGAAAACCAAGGGCCATTCACTCGTAGACGATCAGCGCCTTGCCCGCCTCCGCCTGCGCCGTCCAGCTCGCGAGCGCGGCATCGGTCGGGAAGAACTTGGCGCGTTCGCCCAGCTGCAGCTCGACCTGTGCGCCGCCGCGCGCCATCGACAGGCGCACCGGCAGACCCTGCACGAGGTCGCCGACTTCCGTCTGCTCGGTGCGGGGCGGAAAGTCCTTCACCAGCCGCGCGATGTCCGGCGCCTTGCCGTTGACCGCCACGCGCAGGAACTTGCCGAAGCGGCAGCGCGCCGTCGCGAGGTCCCACACCTGCTGCACCTGGAAGCGCGCCTCGAAGCCGCCGCGCGCGGGTTGCAGCCGGCCGCTCACGATGACGAGTTCATCGTCCTTCAACGTGTTGCGGTTGGCGTTGATGAGCGCCTCGTCGGCCGTGGCGTCGATGGACTCGGACTTGTCGTCGAGCTTGAAGATCGCAAGCCGCCCACGCTGCCCGTTGATCACGCGGAAGTCGCTCACGATGCCCGCGATGACCTGCTGGTCGCGGCTGTCGAGCAGGTCGCCGATCTCGCGCTTGCAGAAGCGCCGCACCTCGTGCGAGACCTCGTCGAACAGGTGGCCCGAAAGGTAGAAGCCGATGGCCGTTTTCTCGAGCGTCAGCCGCTCCTTCACGCCCCACGGCGTGGCGTCGACCAGATCGGGTTCGGCGGTGGCCGAGCCGTGCTCGGAGTCGCCGAAGATGTCGACCTGCGAAGCGTTGGCGGCCGTCGCGCTGGCGAATTCGAAGGCGCGGTCCACCGACGCGATCAGCGCCGCGCGGTTCTGCTGGATCGCATCGAACGCGCCGGCCTTGATCAGCGCCTCGACCGTGCGCTTGTTGATGCGCTGGCGGTCGATGCGCACGCAGAAATCGAACAGGCTCTTGAACGGCCCGCCCTCCTCGCGCGCCCGCACCACGGCCTCGACCGCGAGCTGGCCCGTGCCCTTGACGGCACCCAGGCCATAGCGGATCACCCGGTCGGTGACCGGCTCGAAGCGGTAGTTGCCGCGGTTCACGTCCGGCGGCTCGAAGGTGATGCCGAAGTTCTTCTGGGCGTCTTCGAACAAGAGCTTGAGCTTGTCCGTGTCGTCCATTTCCACGGTCATGTTGGCGCAGAAGAATTCGGCCGTGTAGTGGACCTTGAGCCAACCCGTGTGGTACGCCAGCAGCGAGTAGGCGGCGGCGTGCGACTTGTTGAAGCCGTAGCCCGCGAACTTCTCCATCAAGTCGAAGATCTCGTCGGCCTTGTCCTGGGGAATGCCGTGCGTGGAGAGCGCGCCCGCGCGGAATTTCTCGCGGTGCTCGGCCATCTCCTCGAGCTTTTTCTTGCCCATTGCGCGGCGCAGCAGGTCGGCGCCGCCGAGCGAGTAGCCGCCCAGGATCTGCGCGGTCTGCATCACCTGCTCCTGGTAGACCATGATCCCGTAGGTCTCCGAGAGCATCTCGGCCACGGCCGGGTGCGGGTACTCCACCTCTTCGCGGCCGTGCTTGCGCGCCACGAAGCTGGGAATCAGGTCCATCGGGCCGGGGCGGTACAGCGCGTTGAGCGCGATCAGGTCTTCCAGGCGCGTGGGCCGTGCGTCCTTCAGCATGCCCTGCATGCCGCGCGATTCAAACTGGAACACCGCCTCCGTCTTGCCTTCGGAGAAGAGTCGATAGGTGGCTGCGTCCTTCAGTGGAATGTTCTCGAACGCGAAGTTCTCCTGGCCCTTGTGCCGCGCGACGATGAAGTCCTTGGCGATCTCCAGGATGGTGAGCGTGGCCAGGCCCAAGAAGTCGAACTTCACGAGGCCGATGGCTTCGACGTCGTCCTTGTCGTACTGGCTCACCGCCGAGTCGCTGCCCGGTTGCTGGTAGAGCGGACAGAAGTCGGTGAGCTTGCCCGGCGCGATGAGCACGCCCCCGGCATGCATGCCGATGTTGCGGGTCATGCCTTCGAGCTTCTGCGCGAGCTCGACCAGCATGCGCACTTCTTCTTCCTTCTCGATGCGCTGCGCGAGCTGCGGCTCCATCTCGATGGCGTAGTTGTTCTTGTCGCCCTCGATCTTTTTCTCGGGCGGGTACTGCAGCGTGACCGACATGCCCGGCTTGTTCGGAATCAGCTTGCTGATGCCGTCGCAGAACATGTAGCTCATGTCGAGCACACGGCCCACGTCGCGAATGGCAGCGCGCGCGGCCATCGTGCCGAAGGTGGCGATCTGGCTCACCGCGTTGCGGCCGTACTTGTCCTTCACGTAGTCGATCACGCGGTCCCGGTTGCCCTGGCAGAAGTCGATGTCGAAGTCGGGCATCGAGACGCGTTCGGGATTCAGGAAACGTTCGAACAGCAGCTTGTACTCGAGCGGGTCGAGGTCGGTGATCTTCAGCGCATAGGCCACCAGCGAGCCCGCGCCCGAGCCCCGGCCCGGGCCCACGGGGCAGCCGTTTTCCTTGGCCCATTTGATGAAGTCGCCCACGATCAGGAAGTAGCCGGGGAAGCCCATGTTCAGGATCGTGTTGATCTCGAATTCGAGGCGTTCCACGTAGCGCGGCCGTTCGGCATTGCGCTTGGCCTCGTCGGGGTACAGGTGCTTCAGGCGCGCCTCCAGCCCTTCGAACGATTCCTGGCGGAAGAACTCGCCGATCGGCATGCGCACGCCTTCGCTGACGAAGGGCGTCGGAAAGTCGGGCAGCTGCGGCTTTCCAAGCACCAGCGTGAGGTTGCAGCGCTTGGCGATCTCGACCGTGTTGGCCAGCGCGCTCGGCACGTCGGCGAACAGCGCCTGCATCTCGGCGGTCGACTTGAAGTACTGCTCTTCGGTGAACTTGCGCACGCGGCGCGGGTTGCCGAGGATCTCGCCTTCGGAAATGCACACGCGCGCCTCGTGCGCCTCGTAGTCCTGCCGTTCGGCGAACTGCACCGGGTGCGTGGCAACCACCGGCAGCTTCAGGCGGGCCGCGAGCTTCACAGCGGCGATGACGTGCGGCTCGTCTTCCGGACGGCCCGCGCGCTGCAGCTCGATGTAGAAGCGGTGCGGGAACATGCCCGCCAACTTCAGCGCCAGTTCGGCGGCGCGCTCTTCCTGCCCCTGCAGCAGCGGCACGCCCAACGGCCCCGCCTGCGCGCCTGACAGCACGATCAACCCACCCGAAAGCTCCTCGAGCCATTCGAGCTTGCAGGCCGCCTGCGACTGGCCGCGGCCCACGTTCTGCGTCCAGGCACGTGCGAGCAGTTCGGACAGGCTCAGGTAGCCCTCCATGTTCTGCACCAGCAGCACGAGCCGGGTGAGCACGCCGGGCTCCTTACCCAGCCCCTCGATGAAGATTTCAGCGCCGATGACGGGCTTGACGCCCTTGCCCCGCCCCGTCTTGTAGAACTTGACCGCCCCGAACAGGTTGTTCAGGTCGGTGATGGCCAATGCGGGCTGCTTGTCGGCAGCGGCGGCCTTGATGACTTCGTCGATCCGGTTGGTGCCGTCGACGACGGAAAACTCGGTGTGCAGGCGCAGGTGAACAAACATCCCGCCATTGTAGAAACCGGCACCCCACGATGTGGGTTGGCAATCCCTACAATCGCGCCCCGTGCAAGAGATTCTGAATATCGCGGCCTACAAGTTCGTGGCCATAGACGACAGCCCCGTGCTGCGCGAAGACCTGCGTGCCCGCACCCAGGCCCTGGGCCTCATGGGCACCATCCTGTTGGCGCCTGAAGGTATCAACCTGTTTCTGGCGGGCACCGCCGACGCCATCCACGCCTTCCTGGCCGACTTGCGCGCCGATGCCCGCTTCGCCGACCTCGAGACCAAGGAAAGCTGGTCCGCCGCGCAGCCCTTCCGGCGCATGCTGGTGAAGCTCAAGCGCGAGATCATCCGCATGGACCACCCGGCCATCCAGCCGGCCGCCGGACGCGCCCCGGGCGTCGACGCCTCCACGCTCAAGCGCTGGCTTGACCAGGGCCATGACGACGAAGGCCGCGAGATCGCATTGCTCGACACGCGCAACGACTTCGAGGTCGACGAAGGCACCTTCGACGGCGCGATCGACTGGCGTATCACCAAGTTCACCGAATTCCCGCCCGCGCTGAAAGCGCACCGCGCCGACTTCGCAGGCAAGACCGTGGTGAGCTTCTGCACCGGCGGCATCCGCTGCGAGAAGGCCGCGATCCTGATGCGCGAGGAAGGCATCGAGCACGTACTGCAGCTCGAAGGCGGCATCCTGAAATATTTCGAAGAGGTCGGCGGCGCGCACTACCACGGCGACTGCTTCGTGTTCGACGGCCGGCGCGCGCTGGCGCCCGACCTGAGCGCCCGCGCGGCCGATGCCAGCGCACGCGCGTCGGAAGACCTCGACCTGGGCCGCGGCCTGAAAAAATAACCGGCAACCCTCATGCGCATCCTCCTGGTGGAAGACGAACTGGACATGGCCTCGTGGCTCATCCGGGCGTTGACCCAGAGCGGCTTCGTGGCAGACCACGCGCCCGATGCGCGCACCGCCGAAGCCTTCATGGCCGGCACCGAATACGACGCGATCGTTCTCGACCTGCGCCTGCCCGACAAGCACGGCCTGAGCGTGCTGGCCGACATGCGCGATGCCGACGACCGCACCCCCGTGCTCATCCTCACCGCGCAGGGCGCGCTCCAGGACCGGGTGCGCGGCCTGAATCTCGGCGCGGACGATTTCCTCACCAAGCCCTTCGAACTGGTCGAACTCGAGGCGCGGCTGGCGGCGCTGGTGCGGCGCAGCCGCGGCAAGCAGCATCCGCGCCTCCAGTGTGCTTCGCTTTCGTACGACAGCGAGAGCCACGCCTTCACGCTGCGCGGCACGCTGCTGTCGCTCACGCCGCGCGAGCACGCCGCGCTCACCGCGCTCCTGATGCGCAGCGGTGCGCCGGTCGGCAAGTCGCAGCTCTTCGCCAAGGTGTTCACCAACGACAGCACCGCGGGTCCCGACGCCATCGAGGTGGTACTGCACCGATTGCGGCGCAAGCTCGCGGACAGCGACGTGCGCATCGTCACCGTGCGCGGGCTGGGCTACATGCTCGAGGGCATTGCCGATGGACCCCCAGGTTCCGTCCAGCCCACCGAGGGCTGAACCGCAGCGCTTCGGCATCCGCGCGCGCCTGCTCGCGCTGCTGCTGCCGGGCATCGTCGCGCTGCTGGCGCTGGACAGCTGGAACGACTACCGCACGCTCACCGATTCACTGGTGGTCGCCTACGACCAGAGCCTGCTCGAACCGGTGCAGGCGCTGGCCAACGGCATCGTGGTCGCGAGCGACGGCAGCGTGCGGGTGCAGGAGGCCTTCTCGGTGCAGGCGATGTTCGAGTCCACGCACCTGCGCTACAAGTACCTGCATGTCGGCGTGCAGCGCATCCCCCAGGGCGAGACGCTCGACCCCAACGCACCCGAGGACACGCTCATGGGCGTGCCCGGCCTGCCCCGCCCTGCGGAAACGCCGCCCGACGGCACGCCGGTGTTCTACGACGCGGTGCACGAGCAGCACCCGGTGCGCGTGGCCGCGCTGCGTCAGACGGTCTACGACAACACCCACGCCGGCACCGCGTACAGCGTGCTGATCCAGGCCGCCGAAGGCACCGGCCCGCGCCTGCAGGCGCAGAACGAATCGCTCAAGCAGGAGTTGCTGCGCGACACGCGCATGGTGCTGGTGATGGCTGTGCTGGTGTGGCTCGGCGTGGCCTGGACGCTGCGGCCGCTGGAGCGCCTGCGCCGGTCCCTGCGCGAACGCCGACGCGACGACCTGAAGCCGCTCGACGCGAGCGGCGTGCCGCAAGAAGTGGTGCCGCTGGTGGATGCGGTCAACCACCACATCGCCGACCACCGGCGCATGGTGGCGGAGCAGTCGCAGTTTCTTGCGGACGCTTCGCACCAGCTGCGCACGCCGCTGAGCATCCTGTCGATCCAGGCGGGCTATGCGGTGCGCGAGACCGACCCCGAGCGCATGCGCGAATCGCTGCACGCCATCGTCGGGCAGTTGGCGCGCACGCGGCGCCTGAGCGAACAGCTGCTGGCGCTCGCGCATGCCACCACCGACGAGGAGGTCGCGGGCACCGAGCCCACCGTGGTCGACCTCAGCGACATCGCGCGCCAGGTTGTGCTGCAGTACCTGCCGCTCGCACGAGAGCACGATCAGGACCTGGGCTGGGTGGATGCACGGGCCGAAACGGAAGGCGAAGACGAGCCGCCGCCACTGCCGGTGAAGGCCAACGCCGCCGAGCTGCACGAGGTGCTTGCGAATCTCGTGCACAACGCCATCAAGTACACGCCGCGCGGCGGCAACATCACGGTGACCGTGCGGCGCGAGTCCTCGCATGCGCTGGCCGAGGTCTGCGACAGCGGCCCCGGCATCGCGCCCGAGCGGCGCGACAGCGTGTTCGAGCGCTTTCACCGCGACCCGTCCACCCACGCCGCCACGCAGGGCGCGGGGCTCGGCCTGACCATCGCGCGCAGCTATGCGCGACGCAACGGCGGCGAGATCGAACTCGACGCCGCCGACATGCCCGAGAGCGCCAACGGCGGTGGCCTCCGCGCGATCCTGAAGCTGCCGCTGGCGGCCGGTTCCTCTTAGGGTTTTCGCGGGTAGCGCTGTAAGCAATTACACGTATTTTGAGCTTCGCGAGCCCTCCGAAGCCTTCGTCGAAAGGCGATTGAAAGCCTCGATTCCTAGACTGCGCTCCTTCCAAATCGAAGGAGACTCAATGCACCCGCACGGTGAAGATCCGGCCTCGCACGCGCTTCGGCCCGCATCGAAATTCAAGAAGGATTACTACGGCGGCGCGTTGCTCGTGGTCATCGGCCTCGCGGCCGTCTATGCCGGTGTCGGCTACCGCGTCGGCGAGCTGGCGCACATGGGACCGGGCTTCTTCCCGGTGGCGCTCGGCGGCCTGCTGGCGCTCACGGGCTTGCTGATCGCGCTGTCCGCGCGCGGCGAAAAACCCGCGAGCACGGAGGCTGTGTCCCACGGCCATCCCACCGGCATGCCCGACCTGCGCGGCGGCATCTGCATCATCCTGGGCATCCTCGCGTTCCTGCTGCTCGGCGAATACGGTGGCCTGCTGCCGGCAACGTTTGCCATCGTGTTCATCTCGGCGCTCGGCGACCGCGACAACACGCTGACCGAAGCGGTGCTGCTCTCGCTCGCGATGTCGTTCATCGCGGTGGTGGTGTTCTGGTGGGCGCTGAGTCTGCAGCTGCCCCTGTTCCAGTGGGGAGGCTGAAATCATGATCGGTCAATCGCTCCACGACCTCTGGTTCGGCTTCGGCGTCGCGTTCCAGGGCTCCAATCTCCTGTGGTCGTTCTTCGGCGTGCTGGTGGGCAACCTGATCGGCGTGCTGCCGGGCATGGGCGCGCTGCAGGCCATCTCGATCTTGCTGCCGCTCACCTACGCGATGCACCCGGTGCCCGCGATCCTGATGTTGGCGGGCATCTTCTACGGCTCGCAGTACGGCGGAGCCATCGGCGCCATCCTGATGAACATGCCCTCGCATCCGCCGCATGCGGTGACGTGCCTGGACGGCTACCCGATGACCAAGCAGGGCAAGGGCGGCGTCGCGCTCGGGGTGACGATGATCGCCTCGTTCTTCGCGGCGTCGGTCGGCATCATCGTGATGATCTTCGCCTCGCCGCTCCTGGTGCAGATCGCGTTCAAGTTCGGCCCGACCGAGATCTTCTCGATCATGCTGCTGGGCCTGCTCGCGGGTTCGACCATGTCGCGCGGCTCGCCGCTCAAGGGCGTGGCGATGACGATCTTCGGCTTGCTGTGCGGCGTGGTCGGCACCGACGTGAACAGCGGCAGCTTCCGCTTCGCGTTCGGCCTGCCCGAGCTGAGCGACGGCCTGGAGCTGGTGGCCATCTCGATGGGTCTCTTCGGCGTGGCCGACTTCCTTCTCAACGTGAACCGCATGAAGGCCATCGGCGACACGGGCACGCTCAAGCTGAGCGACATGCGCCCGAGCAAGGAAGAACTCAAGCGCGCCTTCCCCGCGATGATCCGCGGCACCATCGTCGGCACGGTGTTCGGCGCGATGCCCGGCACGGGCCCGACCATCACCACCTTCATCGCCTATGCGCTGGAGCGCAAGGTCTCGAAGACGCCGGACAAGTTCGGCACCGGCATGATCGAAGGCGTGGCCGGCCCCGAGGCCTCGGCCCATTCGAAGACGCAGGTGGACTTCATCCCGACGATGAGCCTGGGCATTCCGGGCGACGCGGTGATGGCGCTGATCCTCGGCGCGCTGCTGATCCAGGGCATCCAGCCCGGCCCGCAGCTCATCACCGAGCATCCGGACATCTTCTGGGGCCTGATCGCCTCGTTCTGGATCGGCAACGTGATCCTCGTGGTGCTCAACGTGCCGATGATCGGCGTGTGGGTCAAGCTCCTGAAGGTGCCCTACAAGTACCTGTTCCCTGCCGCGATGTTCTTCATTGCTACAGGTGTCTACAGCACGCAGAACAGCCTGTTCCAGATCTGGGAAGTGCTGGTGTTCGGCATCGTCGGCGCGGTGCTGATGACGCTGGAGTTCTCGGTCGCGCCGATCCTCCTGGGCTTCGTGCTCGGGCCGATGGTGGAGGAGAACTTCCGCCGTGCGCTGCTGCTCTCGCGCGGCGACATGTCGGTGTTCGTGACGCGGCCGATCAGCGGCACCTTCATCGGCCTGTGCGTGCTGCTGCTGGCCGGTGTGGGCTTCTCGGCGTGGCGCGGTCGCGCGGGGCGCAAGGCAGTGATCGAACTGCCGAAGGCGCCCGATGGTGCGCCGCCTGCGGAGGCCATCTCGCTCGGCGGCAAGTAAGCGAAGTCAACGACCCACAGAGAAAGGGCCCGATCAGTCGGGCCCTTTTTTCATCGAAGCTTTTATTTGAGCTTCTGCGCAAACGGCAGCATGCGTTCGCCGTCGGCGTCGGTGTACACCACCGCCGGGGTGAGGCCCACATAGCGCCCACCCTCGTGCGGCCGGGCTTCCACGAGCTGCAGGCCGACGAGCTTGCCGCTCTTGACGTAGCGGGTCTCGATGTAGATGCCCGTCTGGCCCTTCTTGTTGATCGGCAGCGCTGCGACGGCAGCGTAGTCGTCGGTCTTGAGCAGGTGGGTGAGCCGGTCCTTCAGGTGGTAGTCGTACCAGGCTTCCTCGAAGACCATCGACTCGCCGGTCTGCACATGCTTGAGCATGATCACCAACTGCCGCTTGAAGAGCTTGAGCTCCTTCATGAGGAACTCGAAAAGATCGCCGTATTCGCCCGGTGCAACTTCGGGGGTTCGGAAAACTGCCATGTGCCTTGCTCCCTTTCTGGGATGTCGTTGGGACGGCGATCCCCTCGATCGCCGTTTGCGGGGCGCAGCTTACTACCCGCGTGTGAAGGTCAGTTCGGGGCGGCGATCACGCCGACGGGGTACCTTGCTCCGCGAATGTCCCCCGGCCTGCGGCCTCCTCCTTGATTTCGCTGCGCAAGGCACCCCATCGGCGTGCTCGTTTTCAGAGTCGCCGTTGATCAGCGATACATCAGCAGCGCGTCCAAGTGCGCAGGGCATCGGGTGCTCCCCGCAGCGAAATCAAGGAGGAGGCGAAGCCGGGGGACATTCGCGGAGGGGAGTACCCGGTGGCCTGCGCACCCGCCCCGAATGAACGGCATCAAACAGGCGTGGTGCCCGTATCCGGCTCACGCACGCCGAAAGGCTTGCCCGGCAGCGGAATGAATTCCGTCTCGCCAGGCACATGGCCCATGCGTTGCGCAGCCCAATCGGCACCCGCTTCGAGGATGCGCTCGCGCCGGCTCGAGACGAAATTCCAGGTGATGTAGCGCGGGCCATCGAGCGGCTCGCCGCCGATCACCATCAGGCGCACTGCCGTGTCGGATGCCAGCACGGCACCCTGGCCGTCGGGCAGCACCGCCATCGTGTGCGCGGGGATCGCCTCGCCGTTGACGCGCGCATCGGCATCGACGGCGTAGATGGCCAGTTCGGGCGCAAGTGCAGGCAACTCGAAACGGCCGCCCGCGGGCAGCGCGATGTCGAGATAGACCGTTTGCGCCAGTGTCTTCACCGGCGAGCGCTGGCCGAAAGCCTCGCCCACCAGCACGCGCACGTTGACGCCCTGCTCCACCAGTTCGGGAATCGCATCGGCCGGCGTGTGTTCGAAGCTCGGCTCGACCTCTTCATGCGCCTGGGGCAAGGCAGCCCAAAGCTGCAACCCGTGGTTGACGTAGGTGTCGGCCTTCAGGCGCTCGGGCTTGCGCTCGGAGTGCACGATGCCGCGCCCCGAGGTCATCCAGTTGATCGCGCCGGGCAGGATCTCCTGCACGCTGCCGAGACTGTCGCGATGCATCATCGCGCCCTCAAAAAGATAGGTGACCGTCGCGAGGCCGATGTGCGGATGCGGCCGCACGTCGTGTTCCGTTCCGGGCTTCTCGGTGGCCGGCCCGAAATGGTCGAAGAACACGAAGGGCCCGACCGAGCGGCGCTGCGCCGCGGGCAAGAGGCGCCTCACGTTGAAGCCACCGCCCAGGTCCTTGTCGTGCGGTTGAAGCAATTGGGCGTGGGCGGTGGTGTCGGTCATCGGGGGCTCCGTGGGTGGCTGGGTTTTATGCGCGCGATCTTGCCACTGCCGCAATACGCTCGCCGAACGCGCGGGCGGTGTCGAAGTCGCCCTTGAACATTTCCGCCGGGCTCGCGTCCGATGGCGATTGCGTCAGCAGGCCGCCGTAGCCGCCCACGTAGTTCATCGACTCGCGCGTGGCGGCCTTGTTGTTGGTCGGGAGGATCCCCATGCTGACCCAGATGCCGCTGTGCTGCATCGCGAGCGTCCAGAGGTAGGCCATGGTTGTGACCTTGTCGCCGTTCATGGTGGCGCTGTTGGTGAAGCCGGCGAAGAGCTTGTCTTTCCAGCCCTGCGTGTACCAGACCTTCGACGACGCATCGGCGAACTTTTTGAACTGCCAGCTCACGCCGCCCATGTAGGTCGGCGAGCCGAAGACGATGGCGTCGGCCGCGGCCAGCGTTTCCCAGCCGCCTTCGGGCAGGTTGCCATCGGCGTCGATGGCGAGCAGCTGCGCGCCGGCGGATTCCGCCACGGCTTGCGCAATGCGTTGGGTGTGGCCGTAGCCGGAATGGAAGACGACAACGATGTTTGCCATGTTCGGGTGCTCCTTGTGTTTGTGTTCAGGGGTGGATCAGCGCTTGTCGATGCTGAAGCGGCCCGGGCCGAAAGCGGCGAAAGCGAGCAGGCCACCGGCGATCGCGATGTTCTTGTTGAAGTTGATCTGCTGCATCATCTTCATCGCATCGGGCGCCGACCAGTACTTGTGGAAGAACAGCGCGGCGGCCACGGTGAAGATCGCCATCGCAATGGCGGTCCAGCGGGTCTTGAAGCCCAGCAGCAGCGCGATGCCAAGGCCCAGTTCGACCACGATGGCGATCACGGCGCCCACTTCCGGCAGCGGCAGGCCCACCGAATTGATGTAGCCAACGGTGCCCGCGAAGCCCATGAGCTTGCCGATGCCGGCGGGAATGAACAGGTACGCGATCAGGATGCGGCCGATCAGCGCCAGGGTGTCCTGGGCTGCGTTGGGGGTGGTGGTGGTTGCCATGGTTGAAAACTCCTCGGGTTGTTGAATGAAATACAGGGGGAACAGAAAAAAGCCGGGCGACGAGCGCCCGGCCGTGGATCAAGCGGTCAGGTCGAACACCAGCACTTCGGCATCCTTGCCGGCGCCGAGCGTCAGTTGCGATTCGCCTTCGAGCATCGCGGCGTCGCCGCCCACGAGCTTCTGGCCATTCACTTCGAGTTCGCCGCGCACCAGGTGCACATAGCTCTTGCGCGCCGGGTCGAGCGCCAGGCTGGCCTTCTCTTCGCCGTCGATGAGGCCCGCGAAGAGGCGCGCATCGGCATTCACCTTCACCGAGCCCTCGCTGCCGTCGGGCGAGGCCACCAGGCGCAGCTTGCCGCGCTTCTCGGCGTCGCTGAACTGCTTTTGCTCGTAGCCGGGGGCAATGCCGCGCACGTTGGGCTCGATCCAGATCTGCAGGAAGTGCGTGGTCTCGTCCTTCTTGTGGTTGAACTCGCTGTGCATCACGCCGCGGCCCGCGCTCATGCGCTGGACGTCGCCCGGCGGAATGGATTCGATGTTCCCCATGCTGTCCTTGTGCGCCAGTTCACCCGAGAGCACGTAGCTGATGATCTCCATGTCCTTGTGGCCATGGGTGCCGAAGCCGGCGCCCGCGGCCACGCGGTCTTCGTTGATCACCCGCAGGTTGCCGAAACCCATGTGGGCCGGGTCGTAGTAACCGGCAAAAGAAAAGCTGTGGAAGGAGCGCAGCCAGCCATGGTCGGCATAACCGCGTTCCTGTGATTTACGGACTTGCAACATCGTCAAACTCCTTTGGCCGTTCCCCGAGGGGGATGTTCGGGCCTTCTTCGTATGCCGCGCCGGATGCGCAGCGGATGTGAAGAACTTTAGGCCCGTGCCCCCGAGGGAAAAGCGCCTGGTTTTGATGGCATCATTCAAATTTTTTGCTCAATCGACGGAGTCGCCATGCCCAGCGCCAGAGACGTACTGACCCCCGACGCGCTCGCCATGCTGCAGACGGTGGCCAACACCGGCAGCTTCGCCGGTGCGGCGCGCGCGCTCAACCTCGTGCCCAGCGCGCTGAGCTACCGGGTGCGCCAGATCGAGGACGCGCTCGACGTGCTGCTGTTCGACCGCAGCGCGCGCCAGGCCCGCATCACCGAGGCCGGCGCCGAGCTGCTGCGCGAATCGGCGCGCCTCCTGAACGAGATCGACGCGGTGGCCAATCGCGTGAAGCGCGTGGCCACCGGCTGGGAGCCAATGCTGACCATCGCGGTCGACAGCGTGATCGCGCGCGATCCGCTGCTCGACCTGGCCACCGCCTTCTTTGCGCTCGATCCGCCCACGCGGCTCAAGCTGCGCGATGAAACGCTGCTGGGCACCATCGAGGCGCTCACGAGCGGCGAAGCCGATCTCGCCATCGGCGCAGTGCTCGATGCGGCGAGCCTCGCCTTTACGGCCACCGGCATCCGCAGCCGGCCCATCGGCGAGTTGCGCTTCGTGTATGCGGTGGCGCCGCACCATCCGCTCGCGCGCCTGCCCGAGCCGCTGACCGATGAAGTGCTGCGCCAGTACCGCGCGGTCGCGGCGGCCGACTCGGTGCGCAGCGGACCGAGCATGACGGTCAACCTCGTGGGCGGGCAGGACGTGCTCGCCGTGCCAAGCATGCAGTTCAAGCTGGCCGCGCAACTGCACGGGCTGGGCGGCGGCTTCCTGCCCGAGCCGATGGCGCGGCCGTACATCGAGGCGGGCCACCTGATCGAGCGCAAGACCGAGCGCACGCCACCGCTGGGCACCATGCATTGCGCATGGCGCGTGCGCAGCGCGGGCGGGCCGGGGCGCGCGCTCGAATGGTGGCTCGCGCAGTTCGAGCACGAGGCCACGCGGCGCGCGCTGCTCGAGCGCCATCGAGGACGTTGAGGAAAGCCCTGAGACGCGGTCTCCCGGCCACCGTCGCAGACCGATGTAGAGTGCGGACACATTCATCGTCTCCCCTGTCAAAAGAAAAGAGTCCGCCATGACCACTCGCGCAACTGCAAAGCAGACCGACCGCCACCGAACCCCCTCCACCCCTCGCCACTACGCCGTCGTCGGCGCCGGCATCGCCGGGGTGGCCTGCGCACGCACGCTGGTGCAGGCCGGCCACAAGGTCACGGTGTTCGAACGCGAAGCCGCACCCGGCGGTCGCATGGCGAGCATCGACACCGCCTTCGGCCGCTTCGACAGCGGCGCGCAGTACTTCACCGTGCGCGATCCGCGATTCGCGCTGGCGCTCGAATCCACGCCCAACCTCTGCCGCCCCTGGAGCGCCAACCTCGTGCGCGTGCTCGACGCCCATGGCCGCGTGGCCGAAGCGGCATTGCCGGGCCGCGAATCGCACTGGGTGGCGCAGCCCGGCATGGACGCACTGGTCGCCCATTGGGCCGCACCGCTGGCAGACAACCTCATCACGAACACGCAAGTCACCCAGATCGAGCCCGACGCGCTCGATCCCAAGCGCTGGCAACTGCGCACCGCGGGCGAAGACGATTCGCAGCATGTGTACTCGGGCTTCGACGCGGTGCTGCTCGCCGTGCCGCCCTCGCGCACCCGCGTGCTGCTGGGCGACGGCAAGCTCTCGGCCTCCATCAGCCAGAAGATCGAGCCGGTGCGCATTGCGCCCTGCTGGACGCTGATGATCGCGTTCCCGCAGGCCAACCAGGCCAACATGTCCCACCTCGGCCCGCAGTGGAATGCGGCGCGCAGCACCCACCACCGCGTGGCGTGGCTCGCGCGCGAATCGTCCAAGCCCGGCCGCGAACGCATCGAGCGCTGGACGCTGCAGGCCAGCGCCGCGTGGTCGCAGGAGCACCTGCGCGACGACGCGCCGCGCGTCGAAGCCAAGCTCTTGCGCGCCTTCGCCGAGATCACCGGCATCCACGCGGTGCCCTCGCATGCGCAAACCCGCTGCTGGACCGAAGCCCAGACGCAGGTGCCCGTGGGCAAGACGCACCTCTGGGACGCCAAGGCCCGCATCGGCGTGGCGGGCGACTGGTGCACGGGGCACCGGGTGGAAGACGCGTTCCTCTCGGGCCTCTCGCTGGCGCTCGCCGTGATCTGATCCGCGGGATGCGGGAGACCGGCCGTTTCGCGCCCTCGCCCACCGGGCCGCTGCACGCCGGCTCGCTGGTGGCCGCACTCGCCAGCTGGCTCGACGTGCGCGCCCGCGGCCCCCAGGCGCGCTGGCTGATCCGCATCGAGGACGCCGACACCGAACGCTGCCTGCCCGGCATGGGCGAGCACATGCTGCGGCAGCTTGCCGATTGCCACCTGCTGCCCGACGAAACGCCGGTGTGGCAGACGCAGCGCACGACGCTCTACGAGGCGGCGCTGCAGAAGCTGCAGGCCCTCGGCCTCGCCTACCCCTGCGGGTGTTCGCGCAAGGACATCGACACCGCGCTCGCCCGGCTCGGCCAGCGGCACGAGCGGCATGGCGAGCGTGTGTATCCCGGCACCTGCCGCGACGGCCTGCACGGCAAGCCCGCGCGGGCCTGGCGCTTTGCTGCGGAGAAATTCGCATCGGCACAGCCGGGCGAACTCCGCTGGACCGACCGGCGCCTGGGCGAACAACGCCAGGACGTCAGCCGCGAGGTCGGCGACTTCGTGCTGCGCCGCGCCGACGGCCCATGGGCTTATCAACTCGCCGTGGTCGTCGACGATGCCGAGCAGGGCGTGACCGACGTGGTGCGCGGCGAGGACCTGGCCGACAACACTGCGCGCCAGATCCTGCTGCAGCGCGCGCTCGGCCTGCCGACGCCCAGCTACCTGCACACGCCGCTGGTGCGTGGCGCCGATGGCGACAAGCTCTCCAAGCAGAACGGCGCCACGCCCATCGACACCGCCACGCCCGAAGCCGCGCTGGCCGCGCTCGATACGGCCGCGCGCGTGCTCGGCCTCGGCCCCGCGACGGCCCCGTCCTGCGCGGCCGCACTGGCCGGCTGGGTCCCCGAATGGCGCGCTCTCTACAATTCGCGGCCGTAATGACCTTTCCCGACACCGTGCCCCACGACCTTCCGCCCAGCGACGACAACACAGACGACAGCGCAGGCGACGGCGACAACAAGCCGCACCCGCTGCACCGCCGCCTCAAGAGCTTCGTGAAGCGCGCCGGCCGCACCACCGACGGCCAGGCGCGGGCCTTTTCCGAACTGGGCCCGCTGTTCCTCATCCCCTACACCCCCGAGCCGATCGACCTCACGGCGGCCTTCGGCGGCCGCGCCGCCCCGACGGTGCTGGAGATCGGCTTCGGCATGGGCGAGGCCACCGCGCACATCGCCACGGTGCGGCCCGAGACCAACTTCTTCTGCTGCGAGGTGCACGAGCCCGGCGTGGGCGCGCTGCTCAAGCGCATCGGCGAGCAGTCGATCTCGAACATCCGCATCTGCGCGCACGACGCGGTCGATGTGCTCGACCACATGCTGCAGCCCGGCACGCTGGCCGGCGTGCATGTGTTCTTTCCGGACCCGTGGCACAAGAAGCGCCACAACAAGCGCCGGCTGATCCAGCCCGAATTCGTGACCAAGCTCGCGCAGCACCTGCGCCCCGACGGCTACATCCATTGCGCGACCGACTGGCAGCCCTACGCCGAGCAGATGCTCGAGGTGCTGGCCGCCGAGCCGCTGTTGCGCAACACGGCCGAAGGCTACGCCGCGAAGCCGGAATACCGGCCGCTCACCAAGTTCGAGAACCGCGGCATCAAGCTGGGCCACGGCGTGTGGGACCTGGTGTTCGAGCGCGCCTGAAGCAAGCAAAGAAGCGCGCTACTCGGCCTGGAAGCGGAACGGCAGCCGCATCCGGGTGCGCACCGGGCGCCCGTCCGCCGAGCGCGCCGGATCGAAGCGCCATTCCTTGAGCGCATCGGTCACGGCCTTCGACAGCAGCGGGTGTGGCGAGCTTTCGATGCTAACCCCATCCGTCTTGCCTTCCGTATCGACGTAGAAAACCGCGATCACCTGGCCCTCGACGCCCTCCTCCGCAAGAAAGTCCGGATAGCGGGGCAGACGGCGCTGGCGGATCACCGGCGTCGTCTCGATGGCGGGCGTCACGACCGGTGGTTCCAGGCGTCCTGTCCCGATGGGCGGCGCATCGATCATCGGCGGCGCCGGCACAGCGACAGGCGGCGACGGCACCTGTGTGGGCGCCGCGATTTCGACCACGTCGCGCGGCGGCACGGTGCATCCCGCGAGTGCCATGCACAACACCAAACCACCCTGGAGAAAAGCAAGTTTCATAGGGGAATTCTGTAGCAGGCCCGCCTATCGCCTTGGCCTCGATATTGCTACACTTTTTTACTACTGTAAGCAAAAGGATGTCCAGATGAACAAGTCACGCAGGGAATGGCTGGGCAAGGCGTACGGCGCGCTGCTGCTGGGAGGCGGCATCGGCATGACCCACGGCGTCTCGGCGCAGACGCGCACGGGCGGCGCACCCCGCGTCGTGCTGCTCGGGCAATCGGTGCCGCTGACCGGCGGCGCGAGCGAAATCGGCAGCGCCTTCGCGGCCGGCAGCCGGCTCGCGGTGAGCGACTTCAACGCGCGCAACGCCACCACCGGGCTTCAGCTGAAACTGGTCCAGCTCGACGACGGCTACGACGCCGCGCGCGCCACGGCCAACGCGCGCACCCTGCTCGGCGCCCAGAAGGCCGACCTGCTGTTCGGCTTCGTCGGCACCGCCAGCAGCGAGGCCGGCGCGAACGTCGCCGCGCAACAGGGCAGCCTGCTCTTCGCGCCGTTCGCAGCCTCCGACAACCTGCGCGGCGCCGAGCATCCCAATGTGTTCCATGTGCGGCCCGGCATGATCGACGAGGCCCTCAAGATCGTGCGCCAGTGCGCCACCGTGGGGCAGACCCGCGTGGCGCTCGTGGGCGACGACGACGCCATGGGCCGCGCCGGCCTTGCCGCCGTGCAGCAGGCCATCACCGAACTCAAGCTCACGCCGCTGGTCGCGAGCGCGCTGGTGCCCGCGGGCGGCGACAAGCTCGACGCGGCGCTGAAAGACGTGCAGAAACAATCGCCCCAGGCCATCGTGCTGGTGTCGCTCTCGGGCACCACCGCCAACGCCATCCGCAAGCTCCGCAAGAGCGGCTATACGGGCAACTTCATGGCCTTCTCGATCGTGGGAATCGACCCGCTCTACGCGGAGCTCGGCAAGGACATCGGCGGCATCGTGATCTCGCAGGTGGTGCCGTCGCCCCGGCCGTCGGCCATTCCGATCGTCAAGGAATACCTCGCGGCGGTCGACAACTCCGACCAGACCGCGTCGTACGAAGGGCTCGAGGGTTTCATCGCCGCCAAGGCCGTGGGCGAGGCGGTGCGCCGCGCGGGCCGCGGCTTCAACACCGCGACCCTGCAGCGCACGATGACCGCGATGACCGACTACGACGTGGGCGGCTTTCGCATCAACCTGCGCCCGGGGCTGCGCGACAACGTGCGCAGCATCGACCTGATCAGCATCTCGGCGGACGGGCGCGTGCTGCGCTGATGGCGCTGATGGAATTCAGGCAACGCTGTCGAGCAGCAGCTCGGTAAACCGCTGCTGCACGTAGAGCGCGGTCACGCCGAGCGGCCGCCCCTGCAGCCAGAGCATGCGCACCGACAGCCGCGGCAACGCCAGCGCGGGGCACGGCAGTTCCTTGAGCGCCTGGCGGTAGCCCTCGTAGTGCGCGATGTTCACGGGCAGCACGGCCCATCCGAGCTTGTCGGCCACCATCTCGGCCGTGCTGTAGAAGCTGTCGGAGCGCCAGACGCGCGGGCTGTAGGCCACCTCGTGCACATCGTCCGCATGCATCAGCAGTTGCCGGTGCCCGACCAGGTCCTTGCGACGCACGGTGCGGCCGTCGGCCAGCGGATGGTCGACCGCCACGAACACGCCCTGCGGCACGCTGCCGATGCGGCGCAGCTCGAAGCAGGCCCGCGCCGGGCCGCGGTCGAAATGGAAGGCGACGCTCGCGCGCTCCTGCTCCACGTAGTCGGCCACCTCGGTGGCGGTGCCGTTGAGCAGCGTGAGTTCAAGGCTCGGGTACTTCACCGAGATCTCGCGCAACAGCGTGGCGATGGCGGTGTACGGCAGCGCCTCGTCGAAGGCCATCGAGAGCGCGGCCTCGTTGCCGTCATGCAATGAACGCGCGCGCTGGTCGAGCTGCTCGGCCTGGCGCAGCAGCTCGCGCGCCTCGAGCAGCAGCACCTGCCCCGCTTCGGAGAGCTGCGCATTGCGGCGCGAGCGATCGAACAGTGCCACGCCGAGGTCGGCCTCGAGCAGGCCGATGGCGGTGCTCACGGCCGACTGCGCCTTGCCGAGCCGGCGCGCGGCCGCGGAGAACGAGCCGCAGTCGGCGGTGGTGACGAACTGGCGCAACTGGTCGACGGTCCATTCCATGGCGCTTCCTCTTTTCATCTATTTATCAGATGGTTTTCATCTTTATTCATCCATTCTATTGAAGCAAGATCGGCAATCCAGGCGAGGCGACCTCGCCCCGTCCCTGAAAAAGAGAAGTCCGTTCGTATGCCGATCTCCCGTATTGCAATCCCCCGCATCCACACCGCGCCGCTGGCCTTGCGCTGGTGCCACGACCCCGCGCAGGAAGCCGCCATTGCCGCGCTGTTCATGCGTCAGCTGAGCCCCCGCTACATCTCGCACTCCGAGCTGCAGGGCGCACGCGCCGTCGCGCCCGGCGAATGGCGCCGCGACCTGCCCGAAGTGCTGCGCGCCGAACTGCGCGAAACGCTCGCGATGCCGCCGGCCACGGCCCCTTCGCTGATCGCCACCGCGCACGCCGGCGATGCGCTCGCCGCCATCGCGCTGGTGTCCATCGACGAGGCCTGTCGCGCCGCGCGCGCCTTCGCCACGCTCGACGACCTCGTGGTCGATGCGCCGTTCCAGTCCGCTGGCGTCGGCGGCCACTTGTTCGACTGGATCTGTGCCGAACTGCGGCAGCGCGGCATCGCGCGCCTGTTCCTGGAAAGCGGTATCGACAACCAGGGCGCACACCGCTTCTTCGAGGCGCGTGGCTGCGCGCCGGTCTCGGTCACGATGCTCAAAGAGCTGGAGGCCTGAGCGATGAATCCCGTGTTCAAGAAATGGATCACGCTGGTGATCGTCTCGATGGCGCTGCTCTTGATCGTGGTCGACATGACCGTGCTCTACACCGCGCTGCCCACGCTCACGCACGACCTCGCGGCCTCGTCGTCCGAGAAGCTCTGGATCGTCAACGCCTACACGGTGGTGGTGTCGGGCTTCCTGCTCGGCATGGGCGCGCTCGGCGACCGCGTGGGCTACAAGCGCATGTTCCTCGCGGGCCTCGTCGTGTTCGGCGTGGCCTCGCTGTGCGCCGCCTATGCCGGCAGCCCCGCGGCGCTGATCGCGGCGCGCGGCCTGCTGGGCGTGGGCGCCTCGATGATGATGCCGGCCACGCTGGCCATCATCCGGCTCGCCTTCGCCGACGAACGCGAGCGCGCGATCGCCATCGGCGTCTGGGCCTCGGTTGCCTCGGGCGGGGCCGCGTTCGGCCCGGTGGTCGGCGGCGTGCTGCTCGAGTACTTCTGGTGGGGTTCCGTGTTCCTCATCAACGTGCCGGTGGTCGTGCTCGCGCTGGTGCTCGGCGCCTGGCTGCTGCCGGGCCGGCGCGCGAGCGGCACTGCGCGCCCGAAGCCCTTCGACGTCATCGGCTCGGTGCAGGTGTTCGTGGCCCTGGTCTGCCTGGTGCTGACGATCAAGGAATTCGCCAAGCCCGCGCCCTCGGGCTTGGCGATGGGCGTCAGCGGCGCGCTGAGCCTGCTGGCCATGGCGCTGTTCGTGCAGCGCCAGCGGCGCAGCGCGAACCCGCTGGTCGACTTCCGGCTGTTCCGCGATCCGTACTTCTCGGGCGGCGTGATCGCGGCCATCGTGGCCTCGGTGGCGCTGATCGGCGTCGAGCTGGTGTTCAGCCAGCGTCTGCAACTGGTGACCGGCCTCTCGCCGCTGCAGGCGGGCCTCACGATCCTGCCGGTGCCGCTCGCCGCTTTCGTGGCGGGGCCGCTCGCGGGCATGGTGCTGCCCCGCACCGGTTCGCGCCCGCTGATCCTCGGCGGCCTGCTGGCCACCGCGCTCTCGCTGTGCGGCCTCGCGCTGGCCGTCGATGCCACGGGCGCGCTCAAGCTCGCGGTGCTGGTGCTGCTGGGCCTCGGCGTGGGCGCGACCATCACGGCGGCCTCGAACGCGATCATGAACAACGCGCCGGCCGAGCACGCGGGCATGGCCGCGTCGATCGAGGAGGTGTCGTACGAGCTGGGCGGCGTGCTCGGCATCGCGCTGCTCGGCAGCGTGCTCTCGTCGACCTACACGGCCACGCTGGCCATTCCCGACACGCTCGCGGTGCCGGACTCGGCGCGCGACGGCATCGACGGCGCGCTGCTCGCGGCCGAGACGCTGCCCACGCAGATCGGCACGCAGCTCGTGGCGCTCGCGCACACGGCCTTCGACCAGGCCTTCTTCGCGGTGATGGTGGTGGCCGTGGCCATCGTGGTCACGGCGGCCTGTTCGGTGGCCTTGCTGGGCTGGCGCAGCGCGAAGCCGCGCTGCGCCTGAGCCGACGCGTCAGCCGTTCGCGGCGCCGGCGCCGTGATGGCGTCGCCAAAACTCTCGTGCGCTGTCGGGCGCGAGGTTGGGCACCGCGACCGGCGGATGCGTTCAGCCGGTGCTGACAAGCCGCTGCAACGCATCGAGCGACAGCAATTCGATGCGCCCGTAGCCCAGCGCCACCACGCCCTCACCCGCCAGCGCGTTGAGCTCCTTGGAGAGCGTCTGGCGCGTCACGCCCAGCATCATGGCCAGCGCCTCCTGAGGCAGCTGGAGGCTGCGCCGCAGGTGCACCGACTGCGTTGCATCGCCGCGCGCCAGCACCAGCAGCCGGTGCGCCACCCGCGCGCGCAGGCTGCGCAGGGTGGCGTCTTCCGCCAGGCCGTAGAGCATGCGCACCCGCGCCGCCAGCATCGCGCCGATGGCGTTGGAGAACACCACGTCGCGCATCTGCCGCGCGAAGGCCTCGGGCGACACCACCAGCAGGTCGAGCGCTTCGAGCGCGGTGGCGTCGTGGGTGCGCGGCGAGCCGTCGATCAGCGTGATCTCGCCGAACCAGTTGCCCGGCTCGAGCACCGCGAGGATGGCTTCGCGCCCATCCTGCCGCAGCGACGAGATCTTGATCGTGCCCGCCACCAGCCCGTAGAAGCCAGCCCCCGCAGCCTGGATCGGATCGCCCTGCCGGAAGATCATTGCGCCGCGCCGCACGTGGATGAGCTCGGCCGCGCCCACCAGCGCATCGCGCTGCGCGCGCGGCATGCTGGTGAACCACGGGTTGCCCTCCAGCGCGGCGCGGTGCGGGGCGGAGAGTCGCGGCTTGGGGGAAGGAGGCATCGGAAAGGCTTGGTTGCCTGTGAGCACAGGGGTTTACCAGCACCCTGCATTGTCAAATTCTTGACAGTTGAGCGTCAAGTGCAGGTCTACAGTGACCGGCACCCCACAGACGAACGACGGAGACAACAAGATGAGCGCAAGGGCAAGTTTCAAGAGCATGCAGGAAAGCACGCGCGAAGACTGGCAACTGATCGGCGGCGAGTTCATGCAGTTCGCGGGCGGCCTGCCCGCACGCGTGATCAAGCATCTGCAGATCCTGGAAGGCGACTACGGCGGCTTTCCGGTCGACCGCTACACCCACTCGCTGCAGACCGCCACCCGCGCACTGCGCGACGGCCGCGACGAGGAATACGTGGTGTGCGCGCTGCTGCACGACATCGGCGACACGCTCGGCAGCTTCAACCACCCCGACATCGCCGCCGCGATCCTGAAGCCCTTCGTGAGCGAGGCCAACCACTGGATGGTGCAGCACCACGGGATCTTCCAGGGCCACTACTTCTTCCACCACATCGGGCTGGACCGCGACATGCGCGAAAACTTCAGGGACCACCCGCACTACGAGCGCACCGCCGAGTTCTGCGCGCTCTACGACAACCCCGCCTTCGACCCCAAGGCCGAGACCTTGCCGATCAGCGAATTCGAGCCCATGCTGCGCCGGTTGATGGCGCAACCCAAGCAGAGCATCTACAAGACCGTGCTGAAAGAGCCGGCCACCGCCTGACCCCAGACAAAGGACCCACACCATGAACGCAAACTCCCAATCCGAAATCCAGAAGCTCGTCTCCGCCGAAGAGTGGCAGCTGCGCGTCGACCTCGCCGCCTGCTATCGCCTGGTGGCCCTCTACGGCTGGAGCGACCTGGTGTTCACCCACATCAGCGCGCGCGTGCCCGGCCCCGAGCACCACTTCCTCATCAACCCCTACGGCCTGATGTTCGACGAGATCACCGCATCGAGCCTGGTGAAGGTCGACCAGCAGTGCAACAAGATCATCGAGTCGCCCTACCCGGTGAACCCGGCGGGCTTCGTGATCCACAGCGCGGTGCATGCCGCGCGCGAAGACATCCAGTGCGTGCTGCACACCCACACCAAGGCCGGCATAGCGGTGAGCGCGCAGAAGAACGGCGTGCTGCCCATCAGCCAGCAATCGACCTTCGTGCTGGCCTCGCTGGCCTACCACGACTATGAAGGCGTGGCCTTCCGCGACGACGAGAAGCCGCGCCTGCAGGCCGACATGGGCCACGCCAACTTCCTCATGCTTCGCAACCACGGCCTCCTGACCTGTGGCAAGACCATTGCCGATGCGTTCCTTTCGATGTACACCTTCGAGAACACCTGCCAGATCCAGATCGCGGCGCAGTCGGGCGGCGGCGAACTCACGCATGTGAATCCCAAGATCATCGATGGAGTGGGCCAGGCGATGAAGGTGCAAAGCGGCGGTCTCGGCGGCATGTTCGTCTGGCCTTCGCTGATCCGGAAACTCGACCGCATCGACGACAGCTACAAACAATAAGACGCGTCGAGACCCATCAGTCAGCGGTTTCCACGGCTGCCAGCGCCCGCGCGACGGGTGCCGGCAGCCATTTTTTTAGATAGAAGAACGACAGAGGAGACAAGACAACCATGGACACCACGCTCATCGTGACCCGGTTCCTGTTCGGCGCGCTCGCGCTGGTGATGTTCGGGCTGGGGCTGTCGCTCTCGCTCGATGACTTCCGGCGGCTCTTCAAGCATCCGAAGGCGGTGACCATCGCGCTGGTGCTGCAGGTCATTGGCCTGCCGCTCGTCTGCTACGCGATCATCGTGGGCTTCGGGCTCTCGCCGGTGTTCGCCATCGGGCTCATGCTGCTGGCGGCTTCGCCGGGCGGCATTTCGGCGAACCTGTTCTCGCACCTCTTCGGCGGCAACGTGGCGATGAACATCTCGCTCACCGCGGTGAACACGCTGCTGTCGATCGTCACGCTGCCGCTCATCGCCAACTGGGCGATCAATCATTTCGCGCAGAGCGGCCAGGTGGTGCCGCTGCAGACGCGGAAGCTCGTGGAGGTGATCGCGATCGTGCTGGTGCCGGTGGCCATCGGCATGTTCGTGGCTTCTCGCAAGCCCGGCTTCGCCGCGCGCATGGAGAAGCCGACCAAGATCTTCAGCGCGGTGGTGCTCGCGGTGGTCACGGTGCTCGCGATCGCCAACGAGTGGAAGACCATCACCGCCACCTTCGCCGAGATCGGCATTCCGGTGCTGCTGTTCAACCTCGTGAGCCTGCTCGCGGGCTACTACCTGAGCCGCGCCGCGGGCCTGGACAAACCGCTGGCCACCGCCATCAGTTACGAGATCGGCATCCACAACTCCACGCTCGCCATCTTCATCGCGGTGAGCGTGCTTGGGAGTTTTCCGCTCGCGCTGCCGGCCGCAATCTATTCGGTGGTGATGTACATCACGGCCCCTCTGTTCGGATGGCTGTTGCTACGGCGCGGCCAGCCCGTCGCCGCGCCTGCGCGATGATGCGCGCATGGAACTGAGGCAACTGCGCTACTTCGTCAAGGTCTGCGAACTGCGCAGCATGGGCCGCGCGGCCGTGGAGCTGGGCGTGGTCACCTCGGCGCTGAGCCAGCAGATCAGCCGACTCGAAAGCGAACTGGCCACGCGCCTCTTGCAGCGCAGCTCGGCTGGCGTCACGCCCACCGATGCGGGCCTGGCCTTTTTGCAGCAGGCTCAACTCACCTTGCGCCATGCCGACGACGCGGTGCGCGCGGCACAGCAGGCGCGCCTGTCGGGCCATGTGAGCGTGGGCCTCGCGCCCACCACCGCCACCGTGCTCGGCGTGCCGCTGATGCGCGCGATGCAGGAGCGCTACCCCGAGGTGCGGCTGCACATGGTGGAGGCACTCTCGGGCCATCTCACGACGATGCTGCATGCACGCCAGCTCGACCTGGCCGTGCTGTTCCAGACCGACACGCCGCGGCGTTGGAGCGTCTCGCCGCTGCTCGCCGAGAAGCTCTTCGTGGTCGCCTCGCCCACGCTGACCGAACGCCCCAAGGGCACCAAGGTGCGCCTCTCCCAACTGGCCGATGTGCCGCTGATCCTGCCGAGCGGCAGCCACGGCCTGCGCGCCACGCTGATGGCCGCCTTCCTGCGGGCGCGCGTCACGCCGCGCATCGTGGCCGAGGTCGACGGCCTCGCGCTCCTGATGGACGCGGTGCGCGCCGGCTACGGCGCCACTGTGCAGCCCGGCGCGGCCACGGCGCGGCACGACCGCGACGACCTCGAGCTCACGCAGATCAGCGATGCTCACGTCGGCCGCCGCAACCTGCTGGTGAGCCTGTCGGACGACGAGCTCTCGCCCGCCGCGCTGGCCGCGCGCGTGGTGGTCGCCGACACCGCCCGCGCCCTCGTTCGCGAGGGCCGCTGGACCGGCGCAAGTCTTCTCGAAAACTGAACACCCGTTGCCTCTTTCGGCCTTTCGCGTGAAGGCCGCGCTCCCTAAAGTCTCCTGGATTCCAAGGAGACCCACGAGTGATAGATGTACTGGTTGTCGGCGGCGGCAATGCCGCGCTGTGCGCCGCACTGATGGCGCGCGAGGCCGGCGCTTCGGTGCTGCTGCTGGAAGCCTCGCCCAAGGAATGGCGCGGCGGCAATTCGCAGCACACCCGCAACCTGCGCTGCATGCACGACGCGCCGCAGGACGTGCTGGTCGATGCCTACCCTGAAGAGGAGTACTGGCAAGACCTCTTGAAGGTGACCGGCGGCCTCACCGACGAGCATCTCGCGCGCCTGGTGATCCGCGCCTCCTCGAACTGCCGCGACTGGATGCGCAGCCACGGCGTGCACTTCCAGCCGCCGCTGTCGGGCGCACTGCACGTGGCGCGCACCAACGCCTTCTTCATGGGCGGCGGCAAGGCGCTGGTGAATGCGTATTTCCGCAGCGCCGAGAAGCTGGGCGTGCAGATCCGCTACGACACGCCCGTGGCTTCGGTCGAACTCGACGGCGACCGCTTCGTGGCCGTGCGCACCGAAGCCGGCGAGCGCATCGAAGCCAGGAGCTGCGTGCTCGCCTCGGGCGGCTTCGAATCGAACCGCGAATGGCTGCGCGAAGCGTGGGGCCAGAACGAGCGCGGCGAATGGCCCGCCGACAACTTCCTCATCCGCGGCACGCGCTTCAATCAGGGCGTGCTGCTGAAATACATGATCGCCGCGGGCGCCGACAGCATCGGCGATCCGTCGCAGGGCCACATGGTGGCCATCGATGCGCGCGCACCGCTGTACGACGGCGGTATCTGCACGCGCATCGATTGCGTGTCGCTCGGCGTGGTGGTCAACCGCGACGCGCAGCGCTTCTACGACGAAGGCGAAGACTTCTGGCCCAAGCGCTACGCGATCTGGGGCCGCCTCGTGGCGCAGCAGCCGGGGCAGATCGCCTGGTCGGTCATCGACCAGAAGGCGGTCGGCCGATTCATGCCGCCCGTGTTCACCGGCACGCAGGCCAACACGCTCGGCGAACTCGCCCAGAAGATCGGCCTGGACGAAGCCACGTTCGTGCGCACCGTGCAGGACTACAACGCCGCATGCCGCGTCGGCCGCTTCGACCACACGGCCCTCGACGACTGCCACACCGAAGGCATCGCGCCCGCCAAGACGCACTGGGCGCGCCCACTCGATACCGCGCCCTTCTACGCCTACCCCGTGCGCCCCGGAATCACCTTCACCTACCTGGGCCTCAAGGTGGACGAGACCGCGGCCGTGCGCTTCGGCGGACGCGCCAGCCCCAACCTCTTCGTGGCCGGCGAAATGATGGCCGGCAACGTGCTGGGCAAGGGCTACACGGCCGGCGTGGGCATGAGCATCGGCACGGCCTTCGGCCGCATCGCCGGCACGCAGGCAGCGAAAGCCGCCAAGAACCTTTCGAAGAATTCCCCGGAGACCGCCCTTGCAGCAGCTCACTGACCTCGTCGCACGCGCCCGTGCGGATGCCGACGGCATCGGCAGCGCGCCGCCTTCGCAGCGCGTGATCCCGATCCAGCCCGCCCTTCCGTTGACCGCCAGCGAAGGCGAGGTCGCGCGCATCTTGCAGATCTGCAACGCCTGCCGCTACTGCGAAGGTTTTTGCGCCGTGTTCCCCGCGATGACGCGCCGGCTCGAATTCGGCAAGGCCGACACGCACTACCTCGCGAACCTCTGCCACAACTGCGGCTCGTGCCTGCATGCCTGCCAGTACGCGCCGCCGCACGAATTCGCGGTCAACGTGCCGCAGGCGATGGCGCAGGTGCGCATGCAGACGTACCACGACTACGCCTGGCCGCCCGCGATGGGGGCGCTCTACAAGAAGGCTGGCCTCACCGTTGCGCTTGCCCTCGCGGGCGGGCTGGCGCTGTTCCTCGTGCTGGCCGTCGCGATGTCGGGCTCGCTGCTGCACGAACCGCTTGCGGGAAACTTCTACGCGATCTTTCCGCACAACTTCCTCGCGCTGGTGTTCGGCGCAGTGTTTCTCTTCGTGATGTTCGCACTGGCCATGGGCGTGCGCAGCTTCTGGCGCGAGGTGTCGCCCGCGAACGACCCGGGCAATGCGCCTTCGATGCCCGGCGTACGCGGCCCCGCGAGCGCAGAAGCCGCACACGACGCGCTGCGCCTGAAGTACCTCGGCGGCGGCCACGGCGAAGGCTGCAACAACGAGGACGACCGCTTCACCCTCTGGCGCCGGCGCTTCCACCACTTCACCTTCTACGGCTTCATGCTGTGCTTCGCCTCCACCTGCGTGGCGACGCTCTACCACTACCTGTTCGGCCTGCACGCGCCCTATGCGCTCACCAGCCTGCCGGTGCTGCTGGGCACCGCGGGCGGCATCGGCCTCGTGGTCGGCCCCATCGGCTTGCTCTGGCTGAACCTGCGGCGCAATGCCGCGCACGGCGACGTGGCGCAGCGGCCGATGGACCGCGGCTTCATCGCGCTGCTGCTGCTCACGAGCATCACGGGCCTGGCGCTCCTCGCATGGCGCGACACGACCTTCATGGCGCTGCTGCTGGCGGTGCACCTGGGCGTGGTAATGGCGCTCTTCCTCACGCTGCCCTACGGCAAGTTCGCGCACGGCATCTTCCGCTCGGCGGCGCTCTTGAAGTTCGCGATCGAGAAACGCCTGCCCAGCCGCCTGCAGCTGGGCGCCGATTGAACCCACCCGATATTGAAAGGACCCAACGATGACGAACCCTGGCGTGCTCCAGATCCCTTCCATGAAGGACAAGTGCTCCGCTGCCGAATGGCAGGCCCGCATCGACCTCGCAGCCTGCTACCGGCTGGTCGACCTCTACGGCATGTCGGACATGATGGCCAACCACATCTCCTCGCACGTGCCCGGCGAGCACGGCGCGTTCCTCATCAACCCCTACGGGATGATGTACGAGGAGATCACCGCGTCCAGCCTCATCAAGGTCGACGCCGATGGCCGCATCCTCTCGTCGCCCGACTTCGGCGACCTGAACTACGGCATCAACAAGGCCGGCTACGTGATCCACAGCGCGGTGCATGCCGCACGGCCCGACGTGGCCTGCGTGATCCACACGCACAGCTGGGCGTCGATGGCGGTGTCCTCGCTCGAATGCGGTCTGCTGCCGCTCACGCAGACCGCGATGCGTTTCCTGAAGATCGGCTATCACGAGTACCAGGGCGTGGTGCTCAACACCGAAGAGCAGGCGTCGCTGCTCGCCGACCTCGGCCAGAGCGAGGCCGTGATCTTCCGCAACCACGGTGCGCTCGTGGTCGGCCGCAGCGTGGGCGAGGCCTTCAACTGGATGCACCGGCTCGAACTGGCCTGCCGCGCGCAGATCGGCGCGATGTCGTGCAACACGCCGCTCAAGGCCGTGCCGCAAGACGTGCTCGAGGAAACCTGGAACAACTACCAGCCCGGCACCCGCCGGCCCTACGGACTCATGGAATGGCCCGCGCTGCTGCGCAAGCTCGACCGCATGGACCCGAGCTTCCGTGACTGACGCCGAAGCGCACACCGAAGAAACACAGAGACAACGCCCATGAAGAGAAGATTCCTCCCCGCCCTGCTGGCGGCGGTTGCAGCCGCCTTCGCGCTGCCCGCGCTCGCGCAGAAATTCCCGCAGAAGCCGGTCACGCTCGTCGTGCCGTTCGCGCCCGGCGGCAACCTCGATGTCGTCGCGCGCACGCTGGCACCGGCACTGGGCCAGACCCTCGGCCAGTCGGTGATCGTGGACAACCGTGCAGGTGCGGGCGGCGCCATCGGCGCGTCGTACGTGGCGCGCGCGCAGCCCGACGGCTACACGCTCCTCGTCAGCACGCCGAACGCGCTCGTCGTGCTGCCGCTGATGACGAAGACGACCTACGCGCTCGACAACTTCGCCCCCATCGGCCTGGCCGCCACCACGCCGCTGGTGATCGCGGTGCGCGGGCAAGGCCCGTACAAGGACATCGACGCCGTGCTCACGGCCGCGCGCAGCAAGCCGGGCCAGGTCACGGCCGGCCATGCGGGCCCGGGCACCACCAACCACGTCGCGCTGCTGCAGCTCGAGCAGGCCGGCAAGTTGAGCCTGAACACCGTGCCGTACAAGGGCTCGGCGCCGGCGCTCACGGACCTCTTGGGCGGGCAGATCGATCTCGTGGTGGACCAGCTCACGAGCTCGGCCGCGCACATCCAGTCGGGCATGCTGCGCGTGGTCGCCGTGATGTCGAAGGACCGCGACCCCGCCTTGCCGAACGTGCCCACGCTGCGCGAAGCCGGCCTGAAGGATTTCGACGCGACCACCGCCACCGGCCTGCTCGCGCCCGCCGGTACGCCGCCGGACGTGATCCACACGATCAACGCCGCGCTGCGCAAGGCGCTGGCCGACGAGAACGTCAAGCGCCACCTCGTCTCCGTCGGCAGCCCCGGCAAGGCCTCGTCGCCCGACGAATGGCTTGCCATGCTGAAGAAGGAAGACGCCAGCGCGCGGGTGCTCGCCAAGAGCGGCAAGCTCAAGACCGATTGAGGAGGCACGCACCATGACCCGCCCCTGCCTGCCTCCCCACGACGCATTCACGCCCGTGTCTTTCGCGCTGCCGCCCGGTGCGTGCGACAGCCACGCCCATGTCTTCGGCCCCTACGACCGCTTTCCGCTGGCGGACGACCGCAGCTACACGCCCGGCGAATATCCCGGCGCGGCCTTCATCGCGCACCTGGATCGGCTGGGCCTCTCGCGCGGCGTGCTGGTGACCGGCAGCGCGAGCGGCACCGACAACGGTGCCGTGCTGGCCGCGCTCGCGCAGTACCCCGACCGCCTGCGAGGCATCGCCGTGCCGCAAGCCGACACCAGCGATGCGGAGCTCGACCGCTGGCACACGGCCGGCATCCGCGGCGTGCGCTTCAACCTCTTCAAGCGCGACGGCCATGCCGTGTACCGCAACGGCGTGGGCATCGAGGTGCTCGAAGCGCTGGCGCCACGCCTGGCGGAGCGCGGCTGGCACGCGCAGATCTGGATCCACGCACCCGACCTCGTCGAGTTGGCGCCGCGGCTGCTGCGTGCCGGCGTGCCGCTGGTGATCGACCACATGGGCCGCATGGCGGCATCGCGCGGCACCGACGATCCGGGCTTTCGCACGCTGTGCCGCCTGCTCGCCGAAGGCAAGGCCTGGACCAAGATTTCGGGCGCCGACCGCAACACCGGCATGGGCCCGCCCTACGCCGACATCGACCCCTTCGCCGCCGCGCTGCTTGAGGCCAGTGCCGAGCGCGTGGTGTGGGGCACCGACTGGCCGCACATCAACTACTTCGAAGCGCAGCAGGTGCCGGACGACGGAGCCCTCGTGAACCTGCTGGCGCGCTGGCTGCCGGACGAGGCGCAGCGCCAGCGCGTGCTGGTCGACAACCCGGCGGCGCTGTACGACTTTCCCCGGCCCCCTTAAGTGACAAGAGACAGAGACAACAGACCCAAGGATCAGAAAAATGAAACGAGACAAGCTTTCTTCCCCTCTCCTGCAGAAGCTCATGGGCACGGCCACCGCCGCGCTGCTGGCCGCGGGTCTCGGCACCGCGCCGCGTGCCGATGCGCAATCCGCGTACCCCAGCAAACCCGTGCGCGTGGTCGTCGCCTTCACCGCGGGCGGCACCACCGACATCCTCGCGCGCGCCGTCACGCAGCAGATGTCCGAGAAGCTGGGCCAGCCCTTCGTCATCGACAACAAGCCCGGCGGCGGCGGCAACATCGGCACCGAGTTCGTGGTGCGCGCGCCGGCCGACGGCTACACGCTCATCGTCAATTCGGTCGGCCCGATGGCCGTGAACCAGACGCTCTACAAGAACATGACCTACGACCCGCTCGCCGACCTCGTGCCGGTGGTGCAGATCGCCGACGTGCCCAACGTGCTGGTCGTGAACCCCGAGGTGCCCGCGAAGACGATGGAGGAGTTCATCGCCTACGCCAAGGCCAACCCCAACAAGCTGAACTACGGCTCGACCGGCATCGGCACCTCGTCGCACCTGTCGAGCTACATGCTCAGCAAGCGCATCGGCGCCGAGACGCTGCACGTGCCCTACAAGGGCGCCAATGCGCTGACCGACCTGCTCGCAGGACGCATCCAGTTCATGTTCGCGACCATTCCCTCGGTGATCCCGCACATCCGCGCGGGCAAGCTGCGCGCCATCGCGGTGAGCAGCCTGAAGCGCTCGCGTTCCCTGCCTGACGTTCCGACCGTGGCCGAGAAGGGCTTCGCCGGTTTCTCGGCGGGCTCCTGGTTCGGTTTCTTCGCGCCCAAGGGCACGCCGGCACCGGTGATCGCGCTGCTCAACAAATCGGTGAATGACGCGCTGCCTTCGCTGGAAGCGCAGATGATCCGCGAAGGCGCCGACCCCGTCGGCGGCACGCCCGAGCAGTTCGGCAAGTTCACACGGCAGGAGTACGACAAGTGGAAAGTGATCGTGCGCGAATCCGGCGCTACGGCGGAATGAGTTCGCCACTGCGCATCCTGATGACGCCTGCGGCCGTGCGGCAGGCCAGCACGGGCCTTGCCGAAGCGCTCGGAGGGCGCGCGCACGTGGTGGTGAATCCCGGGGACGATGCGGACGTCGCCTTCGTCTCGCGCGATGTCACGGGCCTCTCGACCAAGCACCAGGTGCTGCCCCACACGCAGCAGTTTCACGATGCCTTGCGCGGCGCGCCATCGCTGCGCTGGGTACATGCGCACTCGTCGGGCGCCGACCGCCCCGTGTACGGCGAGCTGCGCGCTCGCGGCGTGGATGTGACGACTTCGTCGGGCGCCAACGCGGGCGTGGTCGTGCAGACCGCCTTGGCCGGTGTGTTGATGCTCGCGCGCAGCTTTCCTCAGTTGCTCGCGGCGCAGCGCGAGAAGACCTGGGCGCCGCTGGTGGGCAGCGGCCTGCCGCGCGACCTGGCGGGACAGACGGCGGTGATCGTCGGCTGGGGGCCGATCGGGCAAGGCCTCGGTGCACTGCTCTCTGCGCTCGGATTGCGCGTGGTCGCCGTGCGCAGCAATGCAGGCACCGACAGCGTGCGCTTCGAGGACATCCACACCGTGCTGCCGCGCGCCGACTGGCTGTTGCTCGCCTGTCCGCTGACCGATCGCACGCGCGGCCTTGTCGATGCGGCCGCGCTCGCCCTGCTGCCGCCTGGCGCGAGGCTGGTGAACGTCTCGCGCGGCGAGGTCGTAGACGAACCCGCGCTCATCGACGCACTGCGCAGCGGCGCGCTCTCGGGCGCCTACCTCGACGTGTTCGCGCACGAGCCCCTGCCGCCCGATTCGCCGCTGTGGGACATGCCGAACGTGATCGTCACGCCCCACACCGCCGGCCACTCGGACGGCAACGAGGCGCGGGTCGCCGCGCTCTTCCTCGACAACCTGAAACGCTGGAACGAAGGCCGGCCGCTTCTGAACCGCGTGGCCTGAAGCCATCTCCTCTCAAACAACAACACCAAGACCTCACGACCATGAACCGAAACACCTTCCTCCACACCGCCGTCGCCGCGCTGATGCTCACCGCCGGCATGGCATCCGCCGCCGACTGGCCCACCAAACCCATCACCCTCGTCGTGCCCTTCGTGGCCGGCGGCACCACCGACATCGTCGCGCGCACCGTGGGGCAAAAGCTCTCCGAAGCGCTCAAGCAGCCGGTGATCATCGACAACCGCGGCGGCGCGGGCGGCACCGTGGGCGCGACCATCGCCTCGAAGGCACCGGCCGACGGCTACACGCTGTTCCTGGCCACCATCGCGCATTCGATCGCGCCGGGCCTCTACAAGAAGCTCGCCTACGACTTCCAGCGCGACTTCGATCCGGTGGCGCTCGTGGCCTCCACGCCCAACGTGCTGATCGTCAACGAGAAGGTGCCCGCGAAAACGGTGGCCGAGCTCGTCACATACATCAAGGCCAATCCGGGCAAGGTCAATTTCGGCTCGGCCGGCAACGGCAGCACCGAGCACATCTCGGGCGAGCTCTTCCGCTCGATGACCAAGACCGACATCGTGCACGTGCCCTACAAGGGCGGCGCACCGATGATGGCCGACCTCATGGGTGAACAGATCCAGATGGCCATCGAGACCAGCCCCTCGGCCTCGCCGCACGTCAAGGCCGGCAAGGTGCATGCGCTGGCCGTGACGACGAAGACGCGCTCGCCCGCCTACCCCGGCGTGCCCACGCTCGACGAGGCGGGCCTGAAGGGCTACGACATGACGACGTGGTTTGCGCTGATGGCCCCGCACGGCACGCCGCCCGAAATCGTGCAACGCCTGAACACCGAACTCGCCCGCGCGGTGCAGCAGCCCGACGTGGTCAAGCGCTTCGAGGAACAGGGCGTGACGGCCGGGAACATGAAGCCCGCGGAGCTTGCGACCTTCATCGGCACGGAGACCACCAAGTGGGTCAAGGTGGCGAAAGAAGCAGGCGCGACGGCGGAGTAAAGCGGCCGAGTCAGACATAGCCCTACGGCCACGACGGAAACCCGCTTGCCGGGGGCTGGACGGGTTGTCTGCAGAATAGGAGGCCATGCACGTTCGAAAAGCGGCGCTCGCCGCCCTCCTCTCCCTCTCCTCCGGCTTCCTTCCTCCCGCCTTCGCCGCCTCCGCCCCGGGTGACCCCACGCCCGCCGACGTGGCGGATGCGCGCATCGAATCGCTGATCTCGCGCATGACGGTCGAGGAAAAGGCCGGCCAGCTCAGCCTCTACGGTCCGGCCGACATCAACATTCCCAACAACCCGCAGACCGCGTGGCGCAATGGCCAGCAGGAGACGGCCGACGTGCGCGCCGGGCGCGTGACCGGCCTTTTCAACAACGCGGGCCTCGAAGGCAAGCTGCGGCTGCAGCAGGTGGCGGTGCGCGAATCGCGGCTGGGGATTCCGCTGATCTTCGGCGCCGACGTGATCCACGGCTTTCGCACGATCTTCCCGATGCCGCTGGCCGAGGCTTCGAGCTGGGAGCCGGCGCTCGCCGAGCGCACCACGCGCGCGGCGGCGGTCGAGGCCACGGCCGACGGTTTCCGCTGGACCTTTGCGCCGATGGTCGACATCGCGCGCGATGCGCGTTGGGGCCGCGGCCTCGAAGGCGTGGGCGAAGACCCGTACCTCGCGCGCCAGTTCGCGGCGGCGCGCGTGCGCGGCTTCCAGGGCAGCAGCCTCTCGAACGCCGATTCGATGCTCGCCACGCCCAAGCACTTCGCGGCCTACGGCGCGGCCGAGGGCGGGCTGGACTACAACAGCAGCGACATTTCCGAACGCACGCTGCGCGAGGTCTACCTGCCGCCGTTCCGCGCGGCCATCGACGCGGGCGCGCTCTCGGTCATGAGTGCCTTCAACGAGATCGGCGGCATCCCGTCGACCGCCAACCGCGCGCTGCTCACCGGCGTGCTGCGCGACGAATGGAAGTTCAAGGGCTTCGTGGTCTCCGACTTCACGGCCGACGAGGAGCTCATCGAGCACGGCTACGCCGCCAACAGCCGCGAAGCCGCCAAGCAGGCATTCATGGCCGGCACCGACGTGAGCATGCAGAGCGGGCTCTACATGCGCCACCTGCCCGACCTCGTGGCCTCCGGCGAAGTGCCGATGGCGCGGCTCGATGAGGCGGTGCGCCGCGTGCTGTACGTCAAGCAGAAGCTGGGCCTCTTCGACGACCCGTTCCGCGGTCTCGACGGGCCGCCCGCCGCCAAACGCCCCGAGAACCCCGAGTTCATCGCGCTCGCCCGCGAGGATGCGCGCCGCTCCATCGTCATGCTCAAGAACGAGGCCAAGCTGCTGCCGCTGCCCAAGGCCGGCACGAAGATCGCGCTGATCGGGCCGTTCTCCGAAGGCACGAAGGACCTGATGGGCTCGTGGAGCCTGTTCCCGGGCCAGTCGGCGCCGGTGGGCATCGACGAAGGGCTGCGTGCCGCGTTGGGGCCGGATTCATCCGTGACGATCGCGCGCGGCTCGAACGTCGAATCACCGCTGGCCGGCGGCATCGAGGCCGCAGTGGCGGCCGCACGCGATGCCGACGTGGTAGTGCTCGCCATCGGCGAGAGCCAGAAGTTGTCGGGCGAATCGCGCTCGCGCAGCGACATCGGCCTGCCGCAGCCGCAGCAGGACCTGGCCGAAGCCGTGGCCGCGACCGGCAAACCGGTGGTCGTGCTGCTGAGCAACGGCCGCGCGATGGCGCTCAAGGGCGCGGTGCGCAATGCGCGCGCCATCCTCGTGACCTGGTTCCTCGGCGTACAGACGGGCCACGCCATCGCCGACGTGGTGTTCGGCGACTTCAATCCTTCCGGCCGCCTGCCGGTGAGCTTTCCACAGACGGCCGGCCAGGTGCCCTACTACTACGCCCACAAGCGCACCGGCCGGCCTTCGCCCGAAGGCGCGCCGGGCACGTCGTTCAAGACGCGCTATATCGATGCGACGAACGAGGCGCTCTACCCCTTCGGCTTCGGCATCGGCTATGCGCCGGTGCGTTACGACAGCGTGGAGCTGAGCCAGGACCGCATGACGATGGGCGACACGCTGCGCGTGCGTGCCACCGTCACCAACACCGGCATGCGCGAGGCCGAGGAAGTGGTGCAGCTCTACCTCTCGCAGCGTGCCGCGAGCGTGACGCGGCCGGTGCGCGAGCTCAAGGGCTTCCAGAAGGTGCGCATCGAGCCGGGCGCATCGAAGGTGGTCGAGTTCACGCTCGCCGCGGCCGACATGGCATTCATCGGCCGCGACATGAAGCCCGTGGTCGAACCCGGCGAGTTCGACCTGTGGGTGGCGCCTTCGGCTGCGAGCGGCATCCGCAAGCGCTTCGTGCTCACCCGCGAGTGAGCGCGAGCGAGCTGGCGGCTCACTCGCCGCTGGCGCTCGGCGACGGCAGGTTCGCGGACGCCACCGGCGGCTGCACCTGCGATTCGAGAATCTCGGTCGGATGCATCGCGTTGTTGGCGCGCACCGCCTCGGCCTGGACCTGCGCGCGGTCGGCACCCGCCACCGATGGCTGCACCTGCGATTCGGCGATCTCGGTCGCGTGCATGCCGTTGTTGGCGCGCATGGCCTCCGCGGCCACCGCGTCGCGCGACTGGGTGGAGTGCGATACCTGCGGATAGTCGGGATCGGCGAAGCCGCTCGCATGCGCGAGCGAGGCCAGCACCAGTGCCGGCGCGGCGGCGATGCAGAGGGCTACGGTACGAAGTCTCATGGGTGTCTCCTGGAGTGATCGGTTTTTTCACTCTAGGCCGGCCCACTTACGGGCCCGTGAGAGCTTGCTTAGACCTGCGTGAGAAGGCGCCGCGGCGCGAGCGCCTTCTCTCGCCTCACAGCTTCAGTCGAAAACGCCCGTGAACGCCACCCGGCTTACCACGCCCGAGCTGGTCGCGCCCACGCCGAGCGTGACGCTGTAGCGGCCATCCTCCGAGGTGCGGCGCAGCGATCCGCCCATCGCGCTCTCGCTGCGGAAGTTGCCCAGGCCCACGGCATAGCTGATCTTGCCGGGCACGACCGGTGCCGACTCCATCGCCGCGACGCCTGCGATGCCCGCATACGCGCGGCGTGCGTTGTCGCTGATCTCGTTCTGCAGCCGTGCGGCCGTGAGGTCCGTGTAGGCCTTGCCAAACGGCAGGCCCTGCGCGGCGACGGTATCGGTGTACGCGTTGGCCGAGGCCACGCCGTTCTGCACCATGCCCTGCACCTGGCCCACGTTGGTCGCGTCGGTCGGCGCGCTGCCGGGTGCCACGCCGGTGATCTGGCGGTTGCCCAGCGCCACTTCGCCGGCCGACGACTGCAGCCCGGCCATGCCGGTGGCCACGTAGCTCGACTGGGCGCCGCGCGTGGTCACGCTGCCCGCGCCGAGCGCTACGCTGTTGGCGTGCTGCACCACCGCGTTGGCACCCAGCGCAATGCCCGCATCGGCCTGCGCCTGTGCGCCGCTGCCGATGGCCATCGCGTTGTCGGCGTTGGCGCGGGCCGAAGCGCCGATCGACAGCGTCTGGTTCGCGTTGACGTACACGCCCGCGTCGTTGCCGATGGCGATGTTGGCGTTGCCGCTCACGTGCCGGCCGGCGCCGTTGCCCTGCGCCGTGTTGTCGTTGCCTGTCACGGCCTGCCCGGCCGTTGCGCCGAAAGCCTGGTTGCGGTTCCCCTGCACGCCGCCGCCTGCGCCCTGGCCCATCGAGAGGTTGTTGTTGCCCGAGACCTGCGCGCCGGCCATCTGGCCCGAGGCCTGGTTGCCCGAACCGGTGACGCCCACGCCTGCGCCCGCACCGCTGGAGATGTTGTTGCTGCCGTTCACGTCGCGCCCCGCGCTGTTGCCGTAGGCCTGGTTGTTGTTGCCCGTGACGTTGCCGCCGGCGCTGGTGCCGTAGGCCTCGTTGTCGGAGCCGGTGACATGCTGGCCGGCGTTGGAGCCGGTGGCGTCGTTGCGGTTGCCGGTGACGAACTGGCCCGCGGCATAGCCGTTCGAGTTGTTGTAGTCGCCGGTGACGTTCTCGCCCGCGCTGCGGCCCATGGTCTGGTTCCAGCCGCCGACCACGTTCGTGCCCGCGTAGTAGCCGATGGCCTGGTTGGCGTTCTTGCCCGACACGTTGGTACCCGCGCCTTCGCCGATGGCCAGGTTCCAGTTGGTGCTGACGTTGTTGCCCGCGCCGTTGCCCATCGAGATGTCGTTGCTGCCGGTCACGTTCTTGCCGGCATTGGTGCCGATGGCGGTGTTCTCGCTGCCCGTGACGTTGTTGCCGGCACCGTTGCCCATGGCGTTGTTGTTGTTCCCGGCCACCGTCATGCCCGCGTTGGTGCCGGTCGAGTTGTTGTCGGAGCCGGTCACGCCGCTGCCGGCGTGGAAGCCCGTCGCGTTGTTGTGGTTGCCCGTGACGTTGTCGCCGGCACTGCGGCCGAAGGACTGGTTCCAGCCGCCCTTGACGTCGGTGCCCGCCTGGAAGCCGATGGCCTGGTTGGCGTTGTCGCCGCTCACGTTGGTGCCCGCGCCGTCGCCGATGGCCAGGTTGTACTTGGTGCTGACGTTGTTGCCGGTATTGGTGCCCACGGCCTGGTTGTTGGTGCCCGTGACGCCGGTGGTGCCGGCGTTGGTGCCGATGCCCAGGTTCGACTTGGCCGGGTCCCAGGTGATGGTCTGGGCATGGCCCAGGCCGACACCCGAGCCGAGCGCGACGGCCAGCCCGACCAGGGCTGCGCCGCGCGTTGCGCGCTTGTGTTTCATGGTTCTCCTCGTTGTTGTCGTTTCGGGGGGCGGCTCAGGCCGCGAGATGCAGCGCCATCGCCGGATCGCTCACGCTCGGCTTGCCGGTTTCCACGCGGCCCGAGAAGCGGCGCTCGAAGTTGTCGGCGGTCACGGTGAAGTCGTACCAGTGGCCGCTGTTCTCCAGGTTCCAGTGCAAGAGACCGGTGGCGCCCGCGGCCACGTCGAGCGACCAGGGGCCGTCGGCGCGGTAGGCGTTGGCCTTGACCGACACCGTGCCGCTGCCCGTGCCGGTGTTGTGCACCTTCACGTAGACCTGGCCCGCGGCCGGGTCGTAGCAGACCTGCACTTCGGGCTTGAAGGCCGCGGCATCGGTGGCCAGCGCATCGCCCTTGAAGGTGCGCACATAGCCGTTGCTGCTGTACACCCACAGCTCGTACTTGCCGCTGTCGGTGGCGCCGGCGTTCCAATAGTCGGTGAGCTGCTTGCCGGCCTCGACCGTGTAGCGGCGTGGGATGCGGTCCAGGTGCAGCTTGTCGTAGACGTGGAACACCGCGCCCTGCTCGCCGGTGTTGCTGAAGATCAGCGACACGAGGCCGCGCGGCTCGATGCGCGCGCTGGTGTGCAGCTCGTAGGGCAGCGCGCGCGAGAAGCGCGTGCCGGTTTCCTGGTACAGCGGCTGCGGCGTGGCGGGTGCCTTGGTCACCGCACCCGTGTTGCCCAGAAGCTTCTGCGCCGCATTGACCGCGGGATAGTTGCTCGTGTCGGGCAGCTTGGGAACGACCGGGTCGTTCGGGCTCACGAAATCGAAGCAGGAGGTGAGGTCGCCGCAGACCGCGCGGTGCCACGGGCTGATGGCGTCGATCGTGATGCCGAAACGCTTCTCCAGGAAGCGGCCCATCGAGGTGTGGTCGAACACCTGCGAGTTGACCCAGCCACCCTTGCTCCACGGCGAGATCACGTACATCGGCACGCGCGAGCTCAGGCCCCAGGGGCGTGTCTTGCCGCTGGTGGTGTCGGCGGCGTTCAGGTAGCTGCCCACGGAGGCGTCGAAGTACTCGCCATCGAGCGGCACGGTGGACTTGCCCATCAGCTCGCCGCTGGCGTCGTACGAGGGCACCGCCGGCATCGCCAGGTGGTCGAAGAAACCGTCGTTCTCGTCGAAGGTGACGAACAGTGCCGTCTTGCTCCAGACCGCGGCGTTGGAGGTCAGCGCGCTCAGCACGTCCGAGATGAAGTCGGCCGCGCCGGCAACACCTTCGCTGCTGCCCGGGTGCTCGGCCAGTGCCTGCGTGGGCAGCACCCACGAGACCTGCGGCAGGGTGTCGTTCGTCACGTCCAGCTTGAGCTGGGCGAGGAAGTTGACGGCGCCGTCGGCCGCCGCGGGGCCGCCCGTGAGGCCGTGCTCATAGATCGGCGAACCGGGCTGCGCGGTGCGGAAGCTCTCGAAGGCCAGGCAGCCGTTCATGGCGCCCGTCCAGTTGTTGTTCATGTTCTGGTAGATGTGCCAGGTGATGCCGGCCTTCTGCAGCACATCCGGCAACGTGTCCCACTTGAAGGAGTTGTTGACGTACTTGTAGTTGTAGGCGCCCGCCGGGTCGGTCTGGCCCGTGCCGTCGGTCTTCTGCGCGCGGCCCGCGACCCAGCTGGAAGGGCTGGGCCAGCAGCGCGAGTTGACCGGCTCGGAATCGGTGTCCGTGCTGTTGATGCCTTTCTTCCGCAACTCCGGATTGAAGTTGGAGCCCGACCAGAACACGATGCGGTTCGGATCGGTGCCGGTGAGGATGGAGCAGTGGTAGCCGTCGCAGATCGTGAAGGCATCGGCCAGCGCGAACTGGAACGGGATGTCCTCGCGCAGGTAGTAGCCCATCGTTGCCTGATTCTTGAACTGGATCCAGCGGTCCATCTTTCCCTGGTTCCATGCGCCCTGCATGTCGGGGAAGTTGTGCGGCGTACCGGAGCCGATCAGCGCATTGGCGATCGTGGAATCGCGACGGAAGGGCTGGATCTCCGGGCCGCCGACAACGGTGTTGGGCTGGAAGAACACCGGCTTGCCGTTGGCCAGCGGAATCGGGAAGCGGTCGCCGAAGCCGCGCACGCCCTTCAGGGTGCCGAAGTAGTGGTCGAAGCTGCGGTTCTCCTGCATCAGGATCACGATGTGCTTGATGTCGTTGATGGTGCCGGTGTCGACGGCGGCCTCGATGGCGAGCGCCTTGCGGATCACGGGCGGCAGCATGGTCAGGGCGGAGGCGGCGCCGATGGCGCCCGCCGACTTGCGGAAGAAATCGCGACGGTTGGGGGTGTTCATGGGTGGTCTTTCAACGCGGGGAATGGGGGGCTGATCGGTTGGCGATGGGCGGTGTCAGGGCGCGCACTTGAGAGCGGGCTGCGGGGGCTGGTCGCCACCGGGCTGTTGCGGGCCGCTGCCGGCGGGCGGCGTCTGGCCCGGCGGGAGGATGGGCAGTCCACCGCTGCCGCCGCCACCACCACCGCCGCAGGCGGCGAGGCCAAGGCACAAGACGAGGCCCGCCGCAGCGAGGCCGTACCGGGAAGAAGCTGATTTCATGAGGTGTCCTTTGGAGTCGGTTGGGCGTGAGGAAGCAAAAAAGCGAAATCGAAGGCAAAGCCGGTCCCCTGCGGGCCCGCGAAGGGCTCGCACCGGAATCGAAAGAAAGTCGGGGGATGGGGTGGGCTAGCGCTCAGGCATAGCGGCTGCGCAGGCGGGCTGCGACCCTGTCGAGCACGAGGACCGTCAGGAAGATCGCGATGAGGATCGTTCCGACGTGCGCATAGTTGTACATGTCGTAGCGGCCCTTGAGCTCCTGGCCGATGCCGCCCGCGCCCACCAGGCCCACCACGGTGGCCATGCGCACATTGCGGTCGAGCACGTAGAGCGTGTAGGCAATGAACTGCGGCATCACCTGCGGCAGCACCGCGAAGCGCATCACCTTGAGCTTGTTCGCGCCGATGGCGCGCAGGGCCTCCTGCGGCTTGTCGTCGGCGGTCTCGATGTCTTCCGCGTAGAACTTGCCGAGAAAGCCCGCCGAGTGCAGCGCGAGGGCCAGCACGCCGGCGATGGGACCGAAGCCGTAGGCCAGCACCAGGAAGAGCGCGCTCACCAGTTCGGGCACCGCGCGGAACATGCCCACCACGCTGCGCGCCAGCGCGTAGACGGCGCGGTTGGGCGTGTAGTTCTTCGCGCTGCACCAGGCCAGCGGGGCGCTCAGCACGATGGCCAGCAGCGTGGCCCAGATGGCGATCTCGAAGGTCTCGAGCATCTTCACCGCCACATGCCAGAGGTAGCCGAAGGGCTCGACGAGCACCTCGCGCTGGTCGACCACCTCTTCCATCTGCAGCGTCTGCGGGTTGAGCTTGGGCTGGCGCGACTCCTCGGTCTCGACATGCGAGAACCAGGGCAGCTGATTGCGGTCGAAGCCCTCGATGCGTGCGACCTCGGTGCGCTCCGAGACCTGCGGCGGAAAGAGCGAACGCGCAATGGTGCCCAGGCCCGAGAGCACCTGCGACTGGTCGCGCAGCCCGACGGCGGCGAGCAAGCCTTCGCCGGTGAGCGAAAGCATGCGGCCCATCTCCACGCGCTGGCCGGCGAAGAAGCCGACGACGATGACGAGGAACAGCACGACGAGGCTGCGGGTGCCGAAGGGACGCGGCAGTTCCCAGGCGGATGCGGGGCGGCTCATCGTGCAAGCTCCAATGTGCCGTTGTGCAACGGCAGCACGGCTTCAGGTTCTGTCAGAGGGCCCTGCGGTTGCGCAATGGTCGCGGGTCGACCGTAGATCGCATCGAAGACCTTGGGGTCGAACGCTTCAGGCGCACCGTCGAACACCACCGCGCCATGGCGCAGCGCCACGATGCGGTCGGCGAACTCGCAGGCCAGCTCGATCTGGTGCAGGCTGCACAGCACCGTGGTGCCGCGCTCGCGCGCCTCGCGCCGCAGCAGCGAGAGCACGTCGTGGCTGGTCTGCGGATCGAGGCTCGCCACCGGCTCGTCGGCCAGCACCAGCGGCGGATCGAGCATGAAGGCGCGCGCAATGCCCACGCGCTGCTGCTGGCCGCCCGAGAGTTCGCTCACGCGGCGCAGCAGGTGCTGCTCCTGCAGCCCGACCGATTCGATCAGCGCGCAGGCCTTGCTGCGTTGCGCGTCGGTGAACAGGCCCAGCAGCGCGCGCCAGGTCGGCATGGCGGGCAATGCGCCGGCCAGCACGTTCTCGGCCACGGTGGAACGCAGCACGAGGTTGAACTGCTGGTGGATCATGCCGATGCGCGGCCGGATGCGTGCCAGCGCAGCGGCCACGATCGGCACGCCCTCGACCTGCACCGCGCCCCCGGTCGGCCGCACCAGCCCGTTGGCCATGCGCAGCAGCGTCGACTTGCCGGCGCCCGAGGAGCCCAGCACCACGCAGAACTGGCCGGCCGGCACCTGGAGCGAGACGCCGTCGAGCGCGCGCGTGCCGTCGGCATAGCGCATGGCGACCGAATCGAAGTTCAGCATGGCCGTGCTCAACGCTCCGCGGCCTTGGCGAGGATGCGGCCCTTGAGTTCGTCGGTCAAAAGGCCCAGCTTCTCGGCGGCGACGTTGAACTCGTCTTCCGAGAACCTGGTGTCGTAGCCGTCGATCTTGCCGCCGCCGTAGCCGCGGATCATGTCGGGCGTGATGCCGGGGGCCTTGTTCACCGTCTGGAAGGCGTCCTTCAGCTTGGCCTTCAGCGGCTCGGGCAGCTTGGAATTGAGTGCGAGCGGCGGGTACGGAATGGCGATGCTCTTGGCGATGACCTTCACGGTCTTCGGATCGACCGCGCCCTGCTTCACAGCCTTCTCGTACGAGTCGAACGACAGCGAGGCGACGTCGACCTGGTCCTGCACCAGCGCGGCCAGGCTGCTGGCGTGGCTGCCGGTCATGCGGATGGCCGAGAGGTCCTTGGCCGGGTCCATGCCCGCGTCCATCAGCATCGCGACCTGGAAGGTGAAGCTCGACGCCGAGTTGACGTCGCCGAAGGCCACGCGCTTGCCCTTCACGTCCTTGATGGCGGCGATGGGCGCATTGGCCTTGGCGAACATGCCGGCGTAGTACACCGAGGCGCCCTTCTCCACGCCCACGGCCAGCAGTTGCACGCAGCCGCGCTTGTGGGCCTGCACATACGACACGGGGCCGAAGAAGGCGATGTCGGCGAGCTGGTTGCACATGCCCTCGACCACCGCGCCGTACGACTGGCCGACCTTCAGGTCGAAGTTCAGGCCGGTGGTGCGGGTGATGGCGTTGAAGACGGGCGCGTAGTCGGCCTTGGTGCCCGACTCGGTGCCGCCGTCGGCGGGAATCAGCAGCACGCGCAGCGGGTGCTCGCGCGAGCCGTCGGCCACGGATTGCGCATGCGCCGGGAGACTGAGCGCTGCGGAGAGCGAGAGGGCTGCGGCCGCGACGGCCAGGAGCTTGTTCATGATCGGTTCCTTGGTTTCGGATCGGGGTGGCGAGCGGGTTCAGCGCTCGGATGCCGGTGAGCTTAGAAACCAAAGATGACAAGAAAATGAAATTAGCTCAATACAAAATCACAAATCAACTGAGCAATATTCAATACAATCCGCCGCCATGGCCGAGATACCGGTCGGCCGATACCGGAGATCCATGAGCACGAATTTCAAGACAGCAATGGCAACAGCGAACGGCGAATGGCTCACCCAGGCCCGCCACCTGCTCGTCGACCTCGACGGCACGCTGGTGCGCCAGCAGGAAGCGATCGACGGCGCGGCCGAGCTGCTCGCGCACTTTCACGACCGCTACGCCATCGTTTCCAACAACTCCACGCACACGGCCCAGGGCCTTGCACAACGCTTGCGCCGGCTGGGCCTGCGCGTGCCGCCCGGGCGCATCGTGCTGGCCGGCGAGCTGGCGGTGCGGCAGCTGGCACAGCAGCACCCCGGCGCGCGCGTGCTGCTGATCGGGAGCATCGCCCTGCAGCGCTTTGCGCGTGCCGAGGGCTGCGACCTGGTGCAGGCCGAAGCCGACTTCGTGCTGCTCGCGCTCGACATGCACTTCAGCCACACACGCCTGGCGGCCGCCGCGAACGAACTGCTGCGCGGCGCCAAGCTGATGGTGAGCAATGCCGACGCCACGCACCCCGGCCCGCAAGGCCGCGTGGTGCCCGAGACAGGTTCGCTGCTCGCAGCCGTGATCGCCGCGAGCGGCGTGCAGCCGTGGCGCGTGATCGGCAAGCCCGCGCCCCTGCTGTTCGAGGAAGGCCTGCGCCGCCTGGGCGCAGAGCCCGCAAGCACCGTGGTCATCGGCGACAACCCGCTCACCGATGCCGAAGGCGCCGCGCGGCTCGGCATGGCCTGCCTGCTGGTGGGGCAGGCGCCGGGGGCGGTCGCGCCCACCGTGGCCGGGCTGTTCCGGCCGTCGATGCCCGTGCGCGACGCGGCTGCTCAGTACCGCTTGAGCGAGAGCACGTCGAAGGTCTGGCGCAATGTGCGCACCGAGGTGTCGTAGTCCGAGAGCGCCAGGCAGGCGATCAGCACGTCGATGATTGCCAGCTGCGCGAGCCGGCTGGTCATCGCCTCGGTGCGAAAGCTGGTCTCGCGCGCCATGGTGAACAGCACCACGTCGGCAAAGGCCTGGATCGGCGACTTGCCGAAGTTGGTGATGCACACCGTCGAGGCGCCCGCCTCCTTGGCAAGCCGCGTGGCCGTGACCGTCTCGTGCGTGCTGCCCGAGTGCGAAATGGTGAGCACCGCCACCTTCGAATCGGTGAGCGAGGCGCTGATGGCCTGCACGTGCGAATCGACCACCACCTTGGCGTTCAGGCCGATGCGCAGCATGCGGTAGTGCGCGTCTTCGGCAATGGTGGCGGAGCTTCCGATGCCGTAGATCTCGATGCGCTCGGCCTTGCGGAACAGCTTGACCGCGCGCTCCATCGCCTTCGCGTCGAGCGTGGCCTGCGTGTCGTGCAGCGTCTGCACATTGCTCTGGAAGATCTTGCGGATCACCGCGTCGGCCTTGTCCTGCGGATCGAGGTCTTCGTGGATGAACTGCACCGGCCGCACGATCTCCTGTGCGAGCGCGATCTTGATCTGCTGGAAGCCGGTGGCGCCGAGGTTCTTGCACAGGCCCACGATGCTGCCTTCGCTGGAGCCGGTGCGCTCGGCCACCTCGCTCACCGACATGTGGACCACCTCGCGCGGGTTCTTCACGATGAAATCGGCGATGCGCTGGCCCACCGGGCCGAGCGACGACCACAGAGTCTCGATGCGCGCCAGCACTGCAGAAACCTGGCCGTCCGGCAACTGGGGCGGCGGCATGCCGGTGGCCTTGGGGCTGGCGGATCGGGAGGTGCTGTTGCGCTTCATGGGCCGCGAGCTTACCCGCCCACGATGGCGGTTTCATGCGCCCGCGCGGCCGGCGCGCACAGGTCCTGCGCGGGCGGCGCGCATACTGGGCCCACCTTTGCTGCTCCGAGGCCTCGCCCGCGAGGCCCCGCACCCCTTCCGATGCCGGGCTACCGAATCAAGCTGGAACGCATCGCCATCGCGGGTGCCGATGACCTGGTCATCCGGTCGCTGCTCGACCGCCAGCAATACACCGACCCGCTGGGCGCCGCTGCCGCGCAAGGTATCTCTTCGGCGGCGTGGCCGATGTTCGGGCTGCTCTGGCCCTCGGGCGCTCAACTGGCCGCGCGCATGGCCACGCACCCCGTGGTGACGGGCGCGCGCGTGCTGGAGATCGGCTGCGGCCTCGCACTCGCGAGCCTGGTCGGCCACCGCCGCGGCAACGACATGACCGCGAGCGACTGCCATCCGCTGACGGCGGGCTTTCTCCTGGAGAACATTCGGCTGAATGCGCTGCCGCCGATGAAATACCGGCGCGGCCACTGGGGCATGCGCGAGACCGGCGCCGAGGGCGACGTGCAGGGCGCGTACGACCTCATCATCGGCAGCGACCTGCTGTACGAGCGCGATGCCGGTGGCCTGCTGGCTGCCTTCATCGGACGCCACGCGAGCCCGGCCGCGCAGGTGTGGATCGTGGACCCCGACCGCGGCAACCGTCCCGCCTTCAACCGGCAGATGGCCGATGAAGGCTTCGGAATGTGCGAGGAGCGGCTCGATCAGCGCGCCGCGGTGGGCCGCGTGGCGTACCGGGGGCGGCTGCTGACCTATCGGCGCATCGACACCTGAGCACCTGGCGCCGGAGGCAGAATCCGATCGGTCCACAGGGGGCGCCATGAAGCAACAGAGAACCAGCAGATTCCACGGATGGCTGCGCCGCGGCGCGCTCGCCGCCACCGCCGCGTTTGCCGCACTCGCACTGGCCGGGTGCGCCACCCTGCCGGACGAGGGCGCGCGCAGCCACACCACCGCCCTGCCCGTCCAGGTTCCGGCCACACCGCTCGACCGCATCGCCACCGCCTCGATGGCCGGCGCCGAGCCGGGCGCGAGCGGTTTCCGACTGATGCTCGGCCTCGCGAGCATGGACACCCGGCTTGCCCTCTTGCGCGGCGCCCGCCGCTCGCTCGACCTGCAGTACTACCACCTGCACAACGACGCCACCGGCCGCCTGGTGCTGCGCGAATTGCGCGACGCATCCCGGCGCGGCGTGCGCGTGCGGTTGCTGGTGGACGACCTCTACACCGAGGAGGTGCAGGCGCTGCTCAACGGCGTGGGCGCCCATCCGAACATCGAGGTGCGCCTGTTCAATCCCTTCCCGACGCGCGGCGGGCAGGCCGCGCGCTTCGCGGCCGCGCTCTTTGACTTCGCCCGCGTGAATCGCCGCATGCACAACAAGCTCTTCGTGGCCGACGGCGTGCTCGCGGTGGCCGGCGGGCGCAACCTCGGCGACGAGTACTTCATGCGCGGCACCGACTCGAATTTCTTCGACTACGACGTGCTTGTCGCCGGCGCCGTGGTGCCGCAGATGTCAGACGTGTTCGACGCTTACTGGAACGCCCCCCAGGTGCGCACCGCCGCGTCGGTGCTGCGGCCCACGCAGGCCCCCGAATCATTGCGCAGCGCCTTCGACACCGCCGTGGACGGCGCCGACACGCCCGAGCCCGTGCCCTTTCGCAACGTGGACCCGCTGGGCCGCGTGACCATCGGCGACGAGCTGGCGGCCGGCCGCGTGAAGCTGGTGCCCGGCACGGCGCAGGCCTTTGCCGATTCACCCGCCAAGGCCTGGGGCGAGCCCGAACCCGCCCGCCTGCCCAGCGGCGCCCTGCTCGACAGCAGCCGCCGCCTGCTGAGCGAGGCCCTGGACGGCGCGCGCGAGGAGGTGCTGATCTCCTCGCCCTATCTCGTGCCCGGCCCCCTGGCGCTCGAAGGCATGGAGAGCAATGTCCGCCGGGGCGTGCGCATGAGCCTCATCACCAACTCGCTCGCCGCCACCGACGAGCCGGTGGTGCATACCGGCTACCGACGCTATCGCGACAACCTGCTGCGTGCGGGCGTCGAGATCTTCGAAATCCATCCCGACCCGAGCCGCACCCTGTTCACCGGCAACATCGGCGAGGGCACGCGCATCCGGCTGCACACCAAGGCCGCGGTGATCGACAACCGCCGGCTCTTCATCGGCTCGGTGAACATGGACCCGCGCTCCGCCGCGCTGAACACCGAGTTCGGCCTGCTCATCGACAGCCCCCCGCTTGCGAAGGAAGCGCACGATTTCCTGCAGCAACTGAAGGACCACGCGTCCTACCAGGTAAAGCTCAAGCCGGGCAGCTGGTTCGAGCTCGAATGGTGGCGGGTGGACGGCCCGCAACCCGTGAAGGTGTCCGACAGCGAGCCGGGGGCCGATCTGTCGATGCGGATGAAGCTCTACATCCAGTCGCTGTTGATTCCGGAGTCGCTGCTGTGAGGCCCGGGGCCTGAAACCCGGTCAGCGGCAGAAACGAAAAAACGGGCCCGAGGGCCCGTTCTTCATGGTGCCGATCAGAACGATCGGATCAGAAGGTGTGAATGAATTCGGCGTGCCCGAGCAGCCCGCCCAGGCGCGCCCGATCAAGGCGCAAAGCACAGCCATAGCTCGGGCTATGGCGAGCATTTGCAACGCCGAGCGGGTGGGTCTGGGCGGGATGAGCGGGCATGACGGATTCGTTCACACCTTCTCAGAGGCCGGCTTGGCGCGTGAACGACACGCTGGGCTTCTTGTAGGCAGCAGGCACTTCGTCGCGGTAGTAAGCGCGGCGGTCGAGGCTCGCGAACGGATCGTGGGCCTTGGCAACGGCTTCAGCCTGGATGGTCGCGCGGTTCGCGGTCGAGGTGAAAGGTTGCGCACCGGCGGTGGCACCGTCGCCGTATTCGTTGCCGGCGCGAGCGGCGGCAACAGCTTGCGGAGCGACTTCTGCACGCGACACCGACGAGTTCACGGTGTGCACGCCGTCATAGGTTTCTGCTTGCGCACCGGCGGCAGCCAGGAGCGAGAGAGCAGCAGCAGCGAGGATCTTCGAGGCATTCATTTCAATCTCCTTCAATCGGTTGGTTGGTGAGGAGAAGTTTGATCCTGAAGGCCTCCAAAAAACCGCGGCAAAAGGAATCGCGGCGTTCACGAGATTGAAACAATCGGGGTTTGCACCGAACCGCGGTGCACCCCGATTTGCTAACGCGGCACTAGTGCGAAATCATCCATGGGCGCGTCGATGGCGCCGACTTCGCACCGCTCGGCGCGGTCACCGTCGCGCTGCGGCGGGACGACCCCGAACAGCAGCCGCAACCTGCCGGATGCTTGAAGCGCGCGTAGTCGCGGGAGCTCCCGGGCTCATGCCGCGCACGTTCGTTGGTCTCCATCGCACTGCGCGTGCCGGAAGCCATCAGCGCAAGCCGCGGTGCGGCCGAAAGTACACGCGGCGAAGCGCATCCGCAGTCGGGGCATGCGGCCGGCTCGTCGCGCAGGCCCGAAGGCCGCAGCGCATCGAAACCGCCGCATTGCCCGCAGGCGTAGTCGTAGGTCGGCATGGCTCTTTTTCTTCTTCAGCGCAGGTCGTGCGACAACGGCATGTCGATGCTGCCGTCAATCATCTTCACCGGGCCCGAGGCGTTCGGGTTGATGTCGAAGTCGAAGATGCCCGTGGGCAGCCACAGCGTCGCGCATGAATTCGGCACGTCGACCACACCGCTGATGTGGCCTTGCACCGGTGCCGTGCCCAGGATCGAATAGGCCTGCGCGCCCGAGTAGCCGAATTTTTTCAGGTACTCGATGGCGTTGAGGCACGCCTGGCGATAGGCCACGTTCACGTCGAGGTAATGCTGCTTCCCGCTCTCGTCGACCGAGATGCCTTCGAAGATCAGGTAGTCGTTGTACTGCGGCGTGATCGGGCTGGGCTTGAAGATCGGGTTCTTGATGCCGTACTTGGCCATGCCGCCCTTGATGAGCGTGACCTTCATGTGCACCCAGCCCGCCATCTCGATGGCGCCGCAGAAGGTGATCTCGCCGTCGCCCTGGCTGAAGTGCAGGTCGCCTACGCTCAGGCCCGCGCCATCGACGTACACGGGGAAAAACACCTTGGAGCCGCGCGACAGGTCCTTGATGTCGCAGTTGCCGCCGTGCTCGCGCGGCGGCACGGTGCGCGCGCCCTCGGCTGCAGCCTTGGCGCGTGCTTCGCCGGTCATCTTGCCCATGTGGGCGGTGCCTGCGAAAGGCGGGTTGGCGAGACCGGGCACGCGGTCCGGGTCGGTGGCGAGGAGCTTGCCTTCGCGCTCGTTCCACATGTCGAGCATCGGCTTGTCGGGCAGACAGCCGATGAGGCCGGGATGGATCAGCCCCGCGAAGTTGACGCCCGGAATGTGGCGCGAACTCGTGAACATGCCCTTGAAGTCCCAGATCGATTTCTGTGCTTCGGGAAAGTGATCTGTGAGGAAGCCGCCGCCGTTCTTCTTCGAGAAGAAACCGTTGAAGCCCCAGAGGCTGTCCTGCTTCGCGCCGATGTCCAGCAGGTCGACCACCAGCAGGTCGCCGGGCTCCGCGCCCTTCACGCCCACCGGGCCCGAGAGGTAGTGCACCGTGCTCAGGTCGATGTCGCGCACGTCGTCGGCGCTGTCGTTGTTCTTGATGAAGCCGCCGGTCCAGTCGAAGGTCTCGAGGATGAAGTCGTCGCCCGGGTTGACCCAGCAGGCCATCGGGATGTCCGGATGCCAGCGGTTGTGGATGTTCTCGTTCTCCGTGGGGGACTTGGTCAGGTCGACCTTGATCAGCGTGTCCGTCATTTGCAGTGGCTCCTGGGGTTGTGGTTAGACAGAGAGATAGGCCTTGATGTGATCGACATCGGTCTTGTCGCGCGCCGTCTCGTGAACAAGGCGGCCGCCTTCGATGACGAACAGCCGGTCGGCCACGTCCATCGCGAAACTGAGCACCTGCTCGGACACGACGATGGTGATGCCGCGCAGCTTGCGGATTTCGTTGAGCGCCTTGGCGATGTCCTTGATGATCGAAGGCTGGATGCCCTCGGTGGGCTCGTCGAGCAGCAGCACCTTGGGGTCGGTGACGAGCGCGCGTGCAATCGCGAGCTGCTGTTGCTGGCCGCCCGAGAGGTTGCCGCCCTTGCGGCGCTTCATGTCCCACAGCACGGGGAAGAGCGCGTAGATCTCTTCGGGAATGCGCCTGGTCTTCGAGTTCTCCAGGCCCGTCTGGATGTTCTCTTCCACCGTCAGCGTCGGAAAGATCATCCGGCCCTGCGGCACATAGGCGATGCCCTTGGCCACACGACGAAAGCTCTCGTCGCGCGACACGTCCTGCCCCGCCACTTCGATGCGCCCGCTCTTGATCGGCAGCACCCCCATGAGGCTCTTGAACAACGTGGTCTTGCCCATGCCGTTGCGACCCATGATCGCGACGGTCTCGTTGGCATGGCCCACGAACGAGATGCCGTGCAGCGCCTCGCTCTGGCCGTAGGCGGTGTGCAGGTCGTCGACCTTCAGCATGATGTTGCTCATGGTTCAGTGCCCCAGGTAGACATCGATGACCTTCGGATCGGCCTGCACCTTCTCCATCGGCCCTTCGGCCAGGATCTTTCCCTGGTGCATCACGGTGACCTTGTGCGCGATCTGCTTGACGAAGGCCATGTCGTGCTCGATGACGATCACCGCGCGGTTCTGGCAGATGCGCTTGAGCAGGTCGGCGGTGAGTTCGCGTTCGCGCGCGCTCATGCCGGCGATGGGTTCGTCGAGCATCAGCAACTCGGGCTCCTGCATCAGCAGCATGCCGATCTCCAGCCACTGCTTCTGGCCGTGGCTCAGGAGGCCGGCCTCGGTGCGCAGCTTGTCGGCGAGGCCAATGTCTTCGGCCACCGCCTGCACCTTGGCCTTGACCTCGTCGTCGCACTTGAAGGCCAGCGCGCCGAACACCGAGCGCCCTTTCGGAAAGGACACCTCCAGGTTCTGGAACACGCTCAGGTTCTCGTAGATCGACGGCGTCTGGAACTTGCGGCCGATGCCCAGCCGCACCCGCTTGTGCTCAGCCATCTTCGTGAGCTCGGTGTTCTTGAACTTGATGCTGCCGGCGCTGGCCTTGGTCTTGCCGCAGATGAGGTCGAGCAGCGTGGTCTTGCCCGCACCGTTGGGGCCGATGATCACGCGCAGCTCGTTGCGGTCGATGTAGAGCGTCAGGTCGTCGATGGCCTTGAAGCCGTCGAAGGAGACGGTGAGGTCTTCCACGGCGAGCGCGAAGTCTGTGTTGCTCATGAAGGTGTTCCGGGTTCAGGCGCGTTGGCTGCCGACACCCTCGGGCAGGTGGGGTTCGGGTGATGCGGTCGACGGGGCCGGCGGCGTCATCGGCATGGCGGGCGGCGGCTGCACCGCGGCCTGGCGCAGCGCCTCGCGGCGGCCCTTCCACCAAGGCCGGATCTTTTCCTCCCAGAGGCCCGCGAGCCCCATCGGGAAAGCCATGGTCACGCCGATGAAAAGCCCGGCCATCAGGAAGAGCCACAGGTCCGGAAAGCTCTCCGAGAACAGCGTCTTGCCTGCATTCACGAGCAGCGCGCCGTACACCGCGCCCACCAGGCTCATGCGCCCGCCGACCGCACAGAAGATCACCATCTCGATGGAGGGCACGATGCCCACGAAACTCGGCGACATGAAGCCCACCTGCAGCGCGAACATCGCGCCGCCGATGCCCGAGAGCCCGGCAGCCAGGCAGAAGATGAAGACCTTGAAATTCGACACGTCGTAGCCCGAGAAACGCACGCGGTCTTCCTTGTCGCGCATCGCGAGCAGCAGCGTGCCGAGCTTGCTGGTCTGGATCCAGCGGCACAGCACGATGCTCGCGACCAGGAGGCCGACGCACACGTAGTAGAGGATGTACTTGGCGCTGTCGGTGCGCGTGTCCCAGCCCAGCATCGTCTTCAGGTCCGTCATGCCGTTGACGCCGCCCGTGTACCCCTGCTGGCCGATGATGAGCACGGTGCAGATCAGCGCCACCGCCTGCGTGATGATCGCGAAGTACACGCCGCCCACGCGGCGCTTGAACATCGCAAAGCTCACGAGCCAGGCCAGCGCCATCGGCGCGAGCACCACCAGCGCGAGGCTCAGCGGCAGGCTCTTGAACGGCAGCCACAGCGTGGGCAGCTCGGTGATCTGGTTCCAGTCCATGAAGTCCGGGATGCCGGGCGTCGACTGGATCTTGGTGGTGATCGGGTCGGAGGCTTCCAGCTTGAGAAACATCGCCATCGCATATCCGCCGATGCCGAAGAACACGCCCTGCCCCAGGCTCAGCACGCCGCCGTAGCCCCACACCATCACGAGCCCCACGGCGACGAACGCGTAGGTGAGGTACTTGCCCACGAGGTTCAGGCGGAAGATGTCGAGCGAGAGCGGCAGCACGACCGCCAGCAGCAGCACCAGCAGCAGGAGACTGCCCAGCTGGTAGCGCAGGATCGAGGCCTTGATGAAATTCATCGGAACGTTCTCCAGGAAGAAATCGGGTTCATCAGCGGCGGACCTTGACTGCGAAGAGGCCCTGCGGCCGCATCATCAAAATCAGCACGATCAAAGAGAGCGTCAGCACCTTGGCCATCGAGCCGGTCATGAAGAACTCGGAGATCGACTGCGTCTGCGCAATGCCGAAGGCCGAGACCACGGTGCCCAGCAAGCTCGCGGCGCCGCCGAAGGTGACGACCAGGAACGCATCGACGATGTAGAGCGAGCCCGAGGTCGGCCCGGTCGAGCCGATGGTGGTGAAGGCCGCGCCCGCCATGCCGGCAATGCCGCAGCCGATGGCGAAGGTCAGGCGGTCGGTCTTCTTGGTGTCGATGCCGGTGGCGTTGGCCATCGTGCGGTTGGCCACGGTGGCACGCACCCTGAGGCCCCAGCGGCTCCTGTGCAGCGCGATGAGCACGCCGCCCGTGACCAGCGTGGTGAGCGCGAGCACGAAGAGGCCGTTGATCGGGATGTCCAGGCCTTCATGCGGCGTCCAGGAACCCATGAGCCACTCGGGCAGCGTCGGGCTCACTTCCTTCGGGCCGATGAAGGTGCGAAAAATCTGCTGCAGCCCGAGGCTCACGCCCCAGGTAGCGAGCAGCGTGTCGAGCGGGCGCTTGTAGAGATGGCGAATGAGCCCCCACTCCACCAGCCAGCCGACGATGAAGGCGAACACGAACGCCAGGCCGATGGCGATCGGAAAGTAGTACGGCATGAACGCGGGCGCCATCCGCTCCGTCACCTGCGCGGCGAGGTAGATCGAATAAGCGCCGATGGTCATGAACTCGCCATGCGCCATGTTGATGACGCCCATCTGGCCAAAGATGATTGCCAGGCCCAGGCCCATGAGCAGCAGCACCGCGAAGAGGCTCAGCCCCGCGAAGCCCTGCATGAGGCCGATGTTCATCATGTCCGACAGAGTCATGGCAACGATTCCGGTGTTGGGTATTGGCTCCTTCCCCCTCTGGGGGAAGGTTGGGATGGGGGCAGGCGGCATTTGCAAGCGCAAGGCTTCATCAACGGCCGCTTGCCCCCACCCCTGCCCTCCCCCAGAGGGGGAGGGAGAAAGGCAAAGAATTACTGGTAGCCCTTGGGGAACGGATCGGGCTTGATCAATTCGGCCGACTCGGCGACGACCTTGAACGTGCCGTCCAACTGCCCCTGCCCGATGCGCGCCTTGCTCCACAGGTGGTGGTTCGCATCCAGCTTCACGTAGCCCTCGGGCGCCGTCTTCAGTTCGATGCCCGGCGAACCCGCCACCACCTTGTCCACGTCGAAACTGCCGGCCTTCTCCACAGCAGCCTTCCACAGCCACGGCCCGAGATAGCCCGCCTGCGTCACGTCCCCGATCACCGCGTCCTTGCCGTACTTCGCCTTGAACGCCGCCACGAACTTCTTGTTGTTCTCGTTGTCCAGCGACTGGAAGTACTTCATCGACGAATAGAAGCCCGCGAAGTTCTCGCCGCCCACGCCGGTCATTTCGTCTTCCGTCACGGCCAGCGTCAGCAGGAACTGCTTGTCGCCGGTGATCCCCGCGGCCTTCAGCTGCTTGTAGAAGGCCACGTTCGAGCCGCCCACCACCGCTGCGAAGATGCAGTCGGGCTTGGCGACCTTGATCTTGTTGATCAGCGAGTTGAAGTTGGTGTGGCCCAGCGGGTAGTACTCCTCGCCCTTGACCGAACCCTTCTGGAAGTTCTCGATGTGCTTGCGCGCGATCTTCATCGAGGTGCGCGGCCAGATGTAATCGGAGCCGACGAGGAAGAAGGTCTTGGCCTTCTTCTCCTTCGCGCCCCAGTCCAGGCCCCAGATGATCTGCTGCGTGGCCTCTTGCCCCGTGTAGATCACGTTCTTGCTCTGCTCCAGGCCTTCGTAGAAGGTCGGGTAGTACAGGAGGCCGTTCTCTTTTTCGAACACCGGCAGCACGGCCTTGCGCGAAGCGCTGGTCCAGCAGCCGAACACCGCGGCGCAGTGGTCGTTGACCAGCAGCTTCTTCGACTTCTCGGCGAAGGTGGGCCAGTCGGAGGCGCCGTCTTCCTTGATGACCTTGATCTTGCGGCCCAGCACACCGCCCATCGCGTTGATCTGGTCGATGGCCAGTTGCTCGGCCTGGATCGAGCCGGTCTCCGAGATGGCCATGGTGCCGGTGGACGAATGCAGCTGGCCCACCGTGACTTCGGTGTCGGTCACCGCGAGCTTGGTGGTGTTGACCTTGGCGGTGGGGAACTGCGACTGGCCGAAGCTCAGGCCGCTCAGGCCCATCACGGGCAAGGCGGCGGCGCCCTGCAGAAGGCGGCGGCGGCGCAAGGCCAGGGCATCGAGAGAAGGATCGGAATCACGCGACATCAGGAACTCCAGGCAGGTTGAGAAGCAGGTTGGGAAGGGTGAGCCGCGCACCATCACGGTGCATCGGACGGTGCCCCGAGCACCATGGCTGGTACTTTAGAAATCAGTTGGCCGCAGGCGAATACGTCATTCAACGTAGCGGCCGTCCCGCGTCCTGCCCGCAGACTCGCGATCCAGACAACGGTGGGACAAGGCACAGGGAGCGCTTCTTGCTGTACCTGCCCATGCCACCGCCGCCGCGAGAACCCGCCATGACATCCGTCTCCGGACAGAAGATCTTTCGCATCCGCCGCGACTACAACGCCTGGGTCGCGAACGAGACGCTGGAGGACTACGCGCTGCGCTACACGCCGCGCAGCTTTCGCAAATGGTCGGAGTTCCGCGTGGCCAACGCGGCGTTCGGCGCCACCTCGTTCCTGGCGCTGGAGGCTATCGGCGGGGCCATCGCGCTGAGCTACGGTTTCTCGAACGCGCTGTGGGCCATCCTGGTGGTGGGGCTCATCACCTTTCTCACGGGCCTGCCGATCTCGTACTACGCGGCACGGCACGGCGTGGACATGGACCTGCTCACCCGCGGCGCGGGCTTCGGCTACCTGGGCTCCACGCTCACCTCGCTCATCTACGCGAGCTTTACCTTCATCTTCTTCGCGCTGGAGGCGGCCATCCTCGCGCTGGCGCTGCAGATGTACCTGGACTGGCCGCTGTGGCTGCTGTACCTGGTGTCGTCCATCGTGATCATTCCGCTGGTGGCGCGCGGCATCACGCTCATCTCGGGGCTGCAGCTGTGGACGCAGCCGATCTGGATCGTGCTGTTCGTCTGCCCCTTCATCGCGGTGATGGTGAAGAAGCCCGAGCTGTATGCCGACTTCACCGGCCTGGTGGGCCGCACCTCCGACAGCAGCGGCTTCGATCCGCTGATGTTCGGCGCGGCCGCCACCGTGGCCTTCTCGCTCGTGGTGCAGATCGGCGAGCAAGTCGACTACCTGCGCTTCCTGCCCGAGAAGACCGCCGCCAACCGCGGTCGCTGGTGGACCGCGGTGCTCGTCGCGGGCCCGGGCTGGATCGTGCCGGGCATGCTCAAGATGATGGGCGGTGCATTCCTCGCGTTCCTCGCGCTGCAGCACGAGATACCTGCCGCGCATGCGATCGAGCCGACGCAGATGTACCTCACGGGCTTTTCGTATGTGCTGCGCGATCCAGCGTGGATTCTCGGCGTGACGGTGCTCTTCGTGGTCGTCTCGCAGATGAAGATCAACCTCACGAACGCCTATGCGGGATCGCTCGCGTGGTCGAACTTCTTCGCGCGGCTCACGCACAGCCACCCGGGGCGCGTGGTATGGCTGGTGTTCAACGTGGCCATCGCGATCCTGCTGATGGCGCTCGGCGTGTTCGCCGCGCTGGAGCATGTGCTGGGCTTCTACAGCAACATCGCCATCGCCTGGGTCGGCGCGCTGGTGGCCGACCTGGTCATCAACAAGCCGCTGGGCTGGAGCCCGAAGACCATCGAGTTCAAGCGGGCGCACCTGTACGACATCAACCCCGTGGGCCTCGTCGCGATGCTGGTGGCCGCGGCGCTCGCGATGCTCGCGTACTCCGGTGCACTGGGCCAATGGGCGAAGGCTTTCTCGCCGTTCATCGCACTGGCGACCGCGATGGTTGTTTCTCCGCTGCTCGCGTGGAAGACGCGTGGCCGCTACTACCTCGCGCGCACCGACATCGACCGCTGGGCACCCGGCCAGAGCGTGAAGTGCTCGGTGTGCGACAACAGCTTCGAGTCGGAAGACATGGCGCACTGCCCCGCCTACAGCGCGCCGATCTGCTCGCTGTGCTGCACGCTCGAATCGCGCTGCCACGACCGCTGCAAGACCGACTCGCGCGCCGCCGAGCAGATGAGCGGCTGGCTACAGGCGCTGCTGCCGCCGGCGCTGTCCGCCCGACTCAACTTCCGCGTGGCGCATTACCTGCTCGTGGCGACCTCGCTGATCGCGCTGCTGGCCACGGTGGTCGGCGTGGTCTATGCGCAGGAGGCCATCGCGGGCACCAGCGACCCGACCCTGGCCACGGCCTTCCTGAAAGTATTCGCGCTGCTCTCGGTGGTGGCCGCGGTGGCCGCATGGTGGGTGGTACTGGGCAGCGAGAGCCGGCAGATGGCGCAGGAAGAATCGAACCGCCACAACAACCTGCTCGCACTCGAGATCGAAGCCCATCGCCGCACCGACGCCGCATTGCAGACCGCCAAGGAAGCCGCCGAGGCCGCCAACCAGGCCAAGACGCGCTACGTCGCAGGCATGACGCACGAGCTGCGCACGCCGCTCAACAGCATCCTGGGCTACTCGCAGATCCTGCTGAAGGGCGATGCCATCGCGCCGCCGCGCGAGGCCGTGCAGACCATCCACCGCAGCGGCGAACACATGCTCGGCCTCATCGACGGGCTGCTCGACCTGGCGCGCATCGAGGCCGGCCGCCTGCAGCTGGAGCCGGCGCCGCTCGCGCTGCCGGCCTTTCTCGACCAGCTCGTGCACATGGTTCGACCGCAGGCGGAGAGCAAGGGCCTGGCTTTCGTCTACACGCACGCGGGGCAGTTGCCGGCCTGGGTGCATGCCGATGCCAAGTGGCTGCGGCAGATCCTCATCAACCTGCTGACGAACGCGGTGCGCTTCACCGACAGCGGCACCGTCACGCTGCATGTCGATGCGCGGCGCGAGGTGCTGCGCTTCGACGTGGTCGACACCGGCATCGGCGTCGCGCCGCAGGACCACCTGCGCATCTTCGAGCCCTTCGAGCGCGGAGCCGCGGGGCGCCGCCGCGGCGAGCCGGGCACGGGGCTGGGCCTCACGATCACCGCGCTGCTGACTTCGCTGATGGGCGGCGAGCTTGTCCTGGCGCAGACCTCCCCCGCAGGCAGCACGTTCAGCGTGCGCGTGTACTTGCGCGAGGTGGCCGACCCCGGTCCGCAAGCCAAGGGCGATGCCTTGCGGCAGCCGGTGACGGGCTACATCGGCGCGCGCCGCACGCTGCTCGTGGTGGACGACCAGCCCGTGCAGCGCCAGATGCTCGCCGGCATGCTGATGCCGCTGGGCTTCGAGATCCGCGAGGCCGCGAGCGGCACCGAGTGCCTGGACAGCCTGCGCGAAGAACTGCCCTCGGCCATCCTGCTCGACCTCACGATGGATGACATGGACGGCTGGCAGACCGCCACCTCGGTGCGCGCCTCGGGCTTCAGCGACATCCCGATCATCATCGTCTCGGCCAACATGTTCGAGAACCAGACCGAGCGCCTGCACGCCGCGGGCTGCCAGGCCTTCGTCGGCAAGCCGGTGATCGAGTCGGTGCTCATCGCCACGCTGGAGCGGCACCTGGGCCTCGAATGGCTGTCGGCCAGCGACGCGATGCCTCCCGCGAGCGATGAAGAAAGTGCTGTGCGCCCGCCGCAGCTCGTGCTTTCGGAGGACGACCGCGCCGAGCTGATGCGCCTCGTGCAGATGGGCCATGTGCGTGGCCTGCAGACGGCGCTCGACCGGCTCGCCGCCGCGTCGCCCGCGGCGGCTGCCACCTGCACGTGGCTGCGCGGCATGGTCACCCGCTTCGAACTCGACAACCTCCGCAACGCACTGGCAGAAGATGCAGACACTCCCCTCGCCCAGCCATGAATCCGAGCGCCCCGTGGTACTGGTGGTGGACGACGCCCCCAGCAGCCTGGGCATGCTGTGCGACACGCTGGAGGCCAGCGGCTACACCGTGCTGGTCGCAGCCGACGGCGAGGCCGCGCTGCAACGGCTCGAACTGGTGGTGCCCGATGCAATATTGCTCGACGGCCTGATGCCGGGCCTCTCCGGTTTCGAGACCTGCCGGCGCATCAAGGCCAACGCGGCGCTCGCGCACATCCCGGTGCTGTTCATGACGGGACTGTCGGAAACCGCGCATGTGGTCGAAGGCTTCGAGTGCGGCGGCGTCGACTACGTGGTCAAACCCATCCGTGCGCAGGAGGTGCTGGCCCGGCTGCACACGCACACGCGCAATGCCCGCATCACCCGCATGGCGCGCGATGCGGTCGACGTGGCCGGCATGGGCGTGGTGTTCGTGGACACGCGCGGGCGCATCGCGTGGCGCTCGCCGCAGGCGGCGCTGTGGCTGCATGCGCTCGAAGACCCGGTGTCGCCGGGACTGCTGCCGCAGTCGCTCGAGGCGGCGCTCTTGCCGGGTGCGGCGATCGTCATCGGCACGGCGACGGGCATGCGCCTGTCGGTGCGCAACCTGGGCGCGGCGGCGCTCGGCGAAACGATGCTGCTGTTCGCGATGCAGCGCGATGGTGCTGCAGGCGCTTCGTCGGCGCGGCTGGCCGAAGCGGCCCTCACGCCGCGCGAGACCGAGGTGCTGTCGTGGCTCGCCAAGGGCAAGACGAACCGTGACATCGGAGAGATCCTGGGCACCAGCCCGCGCACGGTGAACAAGCACCTGGAGCACATCTTCGAGAAGCTGGGGGTGGAGACGCGCGCGGCGGCCGCGGCGCTGGCGAGCGGGCAGCTGGCCTGACCGGACAGCGCCTGCCTGAGCAGAGACCGTATCGATACACTGTTGCGGTTTCCATGTTCAGGGAGTCAAAAAAATGTCCGTTGCCCGCAGGCGCCTGTTGCGCCTGGCCGCACTCTGTCTCGCCGGTTCCGGCATCGTCCTTGCGGCCGAGCCGCCAGATTCACCGCCACAGCCATCCGCACCCATTCCCCTGCAGGCCTTCGCGGAACTGCCCGCCATCGAGATGCTGCGCATGTCTCCTGACGGACGTGGCGCCGCCATGGTCCAGAACGTCGACGGCAAGAGCTACGTGGTGGTGAGCGGTTTCGGCAACAAGCCGAAGATCGTCCTGCACACCGACAACGACAAATACATCGTCTCGTCGCTTCGCTGGGCCGGCAACAAGCGCCTGTTGATCGGCGCCTTCTTTCCGGACCACCGGCGCGGCGTGGCGACGGGCGAGACCCGGCTGATCGCGATCGACCCCGACGGCAGCAACCTGAAGGCGGACCTCACGAGTGCGCTGCAGAACGGCGCCTTCTTCGAACGGCAGCCGCACATGCCGCAGTACCAGGACCGCATCGTCGGCGCCTTGCGCGACGAGCCGGAAACCGTGCTGATCGCCTACGACGCCCAGTCGCCCGGACAGCCCGATGTCTATCGCCTCGACGCACGCACCGGGCGATCGCGCCTGCTGCAACGCAATCTCGGTGGCATCCGCCACTGGATGACCGACACCCAGGGCGTGGTGCGGCTGGGCAGCGGCTCGACGCGCACCACCATGCGCGTGATGGTCAAGCCGCCGGAATCGCAAGGGCGCTCCTCCGAATGGGCGACCCTTGCCAAGTACGACGGCACCGACCCAGTGGAAGCCCGCCGGCAGGCCCTCACGCCGCTGGGCTTCGACGCCGACCCTCGCTTTCTCTACGCCCTCGCCCCCATCGACGGCCGCGACGCGCTGGTGCGCATCGACCTGCAGGACCCTTCATTCCCGCGCGAAACGCTGCTGGCCGATGCCCGCTTCGATGTTCGCGGCGCGCTGCTCCGGGACCCGGCGACGCGGCGCGTCGTCGGCATCCGATACAGCACCGATGTGTCCCGGGTGCTGTACTGGGACGACGCGGCCCGGCAGCGGCAGGAAACGCTGGACCGCGCGCTGCCCAGGCGCGCCAACCGCATCGTGAGCAACGACGAAACGGGGCAGAGCAGCATCGTCCTGTCGGTCCATGGTTCGCGGCCGCCGAAGTACTTCACGATGGATTGGCCGAGCGGCAAGCTCGGGCTCATCAGCGACACGCACCCTGCCCTGGAAAAGCAGCCGCTGGCCACGCCGAAGCGCGTGGCGCTGCGCAGCCGCGACGGCCTGCAGCTGGAGGGCTACCTGACCCTGCCGCCTGTACGTGAAGCCGACACGGCGGGCGCTCCGTCAGCACGCCGCTTGCCCACCATCATGCTGCCGCATGGCGGCCCGGCATCGCTGGACACCGGCAGCTACGACTACTGGGCACAGTTCCTCGCCAGCCGCGGCTGGGCCGTGATGCAGATCAACTTCCGCGGATCGATCGGCTACGGCCAGGACTTCCGCGAAGCCGGCCGCCGCCGCTGGGGCCTGGAGATGCAGGACGATCTTGCCGACGGCCTGGGCTGGCTGGTCGAGCAAGGCATTGCCAACCCCAAGCGGGCCTGCATCGTGGGCGCGAGCTACGGCGGCTACGCGGCGCTGATGGGCGCGGTGAAAGACCCCACGCTCTATCGCTGCGCCATCAGCATCGCCGGCGTCTCGGACCTGCGCGACCTGCTCAGCCACTCGCAGAACTACATGGGCTATGAGCTCGGCGCCGAAGCGAAAATCGGCACTTGGTGGGGCGATCGCGAAAAGCTGCGCCAGACCTCGCCCGCCCTGCGCGCCGCAGAAATCCGCGTACCGGTGCTGCTGATCCACGGCGCCAACGACCTCATCGTGCCGGTCGAGCAATCGCGCGACATGGCCGAGGCGTTGAAGAAAGCGGGCCGCACCGACGCGCGCTACGTCGAACTGCCGCTCGGCGACCACAACCTGAGCCGCGAGCAAGACCGGGTGCGGGTGCTGACCGAGATGGAGCAGTTCCTGCGGAAGAACCTGGAATAGGCGAGGACCCGCCCTCGCCGCATCCTCAGACGGCGAACAGCGAATCCAGGTTCGCAAACGACTTCATCTCGATCGCATTGCCCGAGGGGTCGAGAAAGAACATCGTCGCCTGTTCGCCCGGTTCGCCCTTGAAGCGGATGTAGGGCTCGATCACGAACTTCGTGCCGCGGGCGACGAGCTTGTCGGCCATGGCCTGCCATTGGTCCATCGGAAGGATCGCGCCGAAGTGGCGCACGGGCACGTCGTGGCCGTCGACGGCGCTCAGGGCCTTGTGGCCGCATTCGTCGGGCGCGAGGTGGGCCACGATCTGGTGGCCGTAGAAATCGAAATCGACCCACTGGGGCGCGCTGCGCCCTTCCGGACATCCAAGCAACTCGCCGTAGAACGCGCGGGCTTCGGCGATGTCGCGAACGGGAAAGGCCAGGTGAAAAGGGATGCGTGTGTTGTGGGTGCTCATGGGATTCGTCGCATTGAGGGGATCGGAATGCCGAGACTTTAGGCAACGAGCCTCACAACCGAAAGCGATATATTTCCTCGCTGAGTCCCAATAATTTCGATGATTCAACCATGATCAACGAACTCCAGACCTTCATCACCGTCTGCCGCCACGGCACCTTTGCCGCGGCGGGCGAGCGCATCGGCCTCACGCAATCGGCGGTCAGCAGCCAGATCAAGCGGCTGGAGGACAACCTGGGCTTCGCGCTCTTCGACAGGACGGGGCGCTCCGCCACCTTGAATGCCGCAGGAGAGACCACGCTGGCGCGCGCCGAGGAGATCTGTGCCCTCTACGCGAAGCTGGGCGACCTGCCTGACGACGCCGCGAACCGCGGGCTGCTGCGCATCGGCGCCATCGCCTCGGCACAGCCGACGCTGGTTGCGCGGGCACTCGCCCGGTTGCGGCAGAGCTTGCCGTTGCTGCGCGTGCATGTCTCGCCCGGCGTGTCGATGCGGCTGATGGACGACCTGGATGCAGGCAGCATCGATGCGGCAGTGATCATCCGGCCGCCCTTCGGCCTTCTTCCCGATCTGGCGTGGCAGCCGCTGGTGCAGGAGCCCTACGTGCTGATCGCGCCGGCAGACACGCCCGCAAAGAAGGACTGGCGCACCCTGCTGCAGGAACAGCCGTTCCTGCGCTACGACCGCGCCTCGTTCGGCGGGCGGATGGTCGAGCGCTTCCTCCGGCGCGAAGGGCTGCAGGTGAACGACTCCGTCGAGGTGGACGAGATTCCCGCCCTCATCCACCTGGCTGCGAAGGGATTGGGCGTCGGCCTCGTCCCGCTGGTCGAAGCGCATCTTCCGCTGCCACCCGGCGTTCGCGCGCTGCCGCTCGGCGAGCACACATTCCATCGCGAAGTCGGCCTGCTCCAGCGCAAGCCGCGCGCCGGTTCGCCGGTGGTCGCGCAGCTTGCGCAGTGCCTGCAGGAAGCAGTCCGCCCCGTAGTAACCCCTAAGCCCCTGAAGGCTGATTGACAGCCTCGGCCTCTACGATGGCAACGGCAGGCAGCGTCCACGCTGCCGCCCTCTTCCTCCAGGAGACACCATCGTGAAGCCTCTTTCCTTTCTCACCCGCCGCGCCGCACTCCCGCTCGTCGCGGCCCTCGCGCTCGCCGGTTGCGGCAGTCTCGGCAACAAGCCGGCCACCGACGACATCCACGTCATGACCTCGGGCGGCTTCACCGCCGCGTACAACGACCTTCGCCCCGATTTCGAACGCAGCAGCGGCCGCTCGGTGAAGACGGCCTATGGCGCCTCGATGGGCAACGCGCAGGACTCGATCCCGAGCCGCCTCGCCCGCAACGAGCCCGCCGACGTGGTGATCCTCGCGCGCCCGGCGCTCGACGACCTCGTCGCCAAGGGCAAGGTGGTGCCGGGCAGTCAGGTCGACCTCGTGCGCTCGGCCATCGGCTTCGCGGTGCGCAAGGGCGCGCCCAAGCCGGACATCAGCACCGTCGATGCGCTCAAGCGCACGCTGATCGCGGCGCCGTCGATTGCCTACTCGGCCAGCGCAAGCGGCACCTATTACGAGACCGAGCTACTCAAGAAGCTAGGCATCGAGGCGCAGGTCAAGCCCAAGAGCAAGCGCATCCTGAGCGAGCGCGTCGGCACCGTCGTCGCGCGTGGCGACGCGGCGCTCGGCCTGCAGCAGGTGAGCGAGCTGCTGCCCATCGCGGGCATCGACTACATCGGCCCGCTGCCCGCCGAGGTACAGCAGAACACGGTGTTCTCGGCCGGCATCGCCACCGCGTCGAAACAGCCCGATGCGGCGCGGCAGCTGATCCGCTATCTCAACTCGCCGGCGGCCGCGCCCACCATCGCGAAGACCGGGCTGGAGCCGCTCACGGCGCGTTGACCCTGCCGCCGGCGGCCCGCGCTAGCGCGACTCGATCAGCGTCTTCACCCGCCGCGCGAGCACATCCATCTCGAACGGCTTGGTCATCACATGCATGCCGCGGTCGAGATGGCCGTGGCTCAGCACCGCGTTCTCCGCATAACCGGTGATGAACAGCACCTTGAGCCCCGGCCGCGCGGTGCGCGCCGCATCGGCCACCTGCCGGCCGTTCATGCCGCCGGGCAGGCCCACGTCGCTCACCAGCAGGTCGATGCGCTGGCGCGGTGACTGCAGGATGCGCAGCGCGCCCGCGCCGTCGGCCGCCTCCAGCGTGGCATAGCCCAGCCCGCGCATCACCTCCACGATGATCATGCGCAGCGCGGGCTCGTCGTCCACCACAAGCACCGTGTCGCCCTGGTCGGCGCGCGGCGCGAGCGTGGCCTCCACCGGTTCGCTCGCTGCTTCCTCCTGCTCGTCGTGGCGCGGCAGGTAGAGACTGACCGAGGTGCCCTTGCCCGGCTCCGAATAGATGCGCACCTGCCCGCCCGACTGCTTGGCGAAGCCGTAGATCATCGAAAGGCCCAGGCCCGTGCCCATGCCGATCGGCTTGGTCGTGAAGAAGGGATCGAAGGCCCGCGCCACCACCTCGGGCGTCATGCCCACGCCGTTGTCGCTCACGGTGAGCGACACGTACTGGCCGGTGGGCATGTCGCGCTCCTGCGCGGTGCGCACGTCGACCCAGCGGTTGGCGGTCTCGATCACCAGCTTGCCGCCCTCGGGCATGGCGTCGCGCGCGTTGATGCACAGGTTGAGCAGCGCGTTCTCGAGTTGGCTCGGATCGGCATGCACGTTCCACAGGCCCACCGCCGCGACCACCTCGAGCGAGATCTGCGGCCCGAGCGTGCGGCGCAACAACTCTTCCATGTCGGAGACCAGCCGGTTGGCATTGAGTGGCTTGGGCTCCAGCGTCTGGCGCCGTGAGAACGCGAGCAGCCGGTGCGTGAGCGCGGCCGCGCGCTTGACCGCGCCCTGCGCCACGCCGATGTAGCGCTCCATCTCGGCAGGCTTGCCATCGAGCCCGCGCCGGCGCATCAGCTCGAGGCTGCCGCTGATGGCCGCCAGGAGGTTGTTGAAGTCGTGCGCGAGCCCGCCCGTGAGCTGGCCCACCGCCTCCAGCTTCTGGCTCTGGCGCAGTTGCTCGCGCGCGGCCTCCAGTTCGGCGGCGCGCTCCTCGACCTGGCGCTCCAGCGATTCGGCAAAGGCCTGCAGTTCGATCTGCGCCTCGCGCCGCGCGATGGCCGAGCGCACGCGGTGGCCGGTCTCGCGCACGAAGTCGAGCTCGTCGCGCGTCCATTCGCGCTCCTGCCCGTGATTCAGGTAGAGCAGCCCGACCAGTCCGCCGCGCTCGGTGATCGGCATGTTGACCACCGCGCGCGCGGTGATCGCCTCCAGTGCGTTGGCGGTGTCGCGGGTGCGCGGATCGATCCGGGCATCGGCGAAGGCCACCGTCACCCCGCGCTGCAGATCTTCGATGTAGGAGCCGTAGTCGCGAAAGTGCAGCAGGCCCGCGAGGCTGGCCACGCCTGGCGCGGTCCAGTCACGGTCGATCGAGATCGTTTCGGCCGCCTTGTCCACCAGGCCGTAGCCCGCGCGATCCACGCCCAGCCGCTGGCCCAGCATGGCCGAGGCCACGTAGGCGATCTCGGCCGGATCGTCGATGTCGCGGATGCGGTCGCCCAGTTCCATCAGCGCGAGCCGGCGCGACTCCGCCTCGCGGAAGGTCTCGTTCGCCACCTGCAGCTGGAACTCCGCCACGCGCTTGGCGCGCCGGTCGGCGGCTTCCTTGAGGGCGCGCTCCAGCACCACCGGCAGGCGCGCGAGGCGCCCCTTGCTCACATAGTCGGTCGCGCCGCGCTTGAGCAGTTCGACCGCGTTGTCCTCGCCGATCACGCCCGACACGAAGACGAAGGGCGTCTCGGGCGTCACGCGCTGTGCGATCGCCAGCGCCTCCGCGCCGGAGAAGCCGGGCAGTTCGTAGTCCGACAGGATCAGCGCATGGCTGCGTTCGCCCAGCGCCGCGACGAAGCCACGCTCGTCGCGCACCACATGCGTCCGCGCCTGCGGCAGCGCCGCGGAGAGGGCCTCGCCCAGCAGTTCGACGTCGAAGCGCGAGTCCTCCAGGATCAGGACGTCTATCGGTCCGGGCACCACGGCGCCGGGGGCATCCGGGGCGTTCACCGCGTCCGCCATGCCCACATCGTCCGGCGCGCTCGCGACGCCTGGCCTATTCATGTCGGCGCGACGCCTTCAACGAACCGGGCGGCGGCTCGTTGAGCACCGCCCAGAAGACACCCAGCTCGGCGATGGCCGAGACGAACAGGTCGAACGCCACCGGCTTCACCACATAGGCGTTCACGCCCAGCTCGTAGCTGCGCAGCACGTCCGACTCTTCCTGTGAAGAGGTGAGCATCACCACCGGAATGCTGCGCAGCGCCGCGTCGGCGCGCACCGCCTGCAGCACCTCCAGGCCGGTCACCTTGGGCAGCTTCAGGTCCAGCAGGATCACGGCCGGGTTGCCCTCGGAACGTGCGGCGTGCTCGCCCTCGCGTCGCAGGTAGTCGAGCGCTTGCGCGCCGTCGCGCAGCACGACGACATCGTTCGCGAGCTGACTGCGCTCCAGCGCGATGAGGGTGAGCTCCAAGTCTCGCTTGTCGTCCTCGACGAGCAGGATCGGCTTAAGCATGTGTTTCTCCGTTGTCTGGCGGCGTGCCCACCGCATGGTCGTTGCCCGGTTCCCGGTTCGGCACGATGAAGCCGAAGGTCGCGCCCTCGCCCGTCGCGCCCTTTGCCCAGACCGTCCCGCCGTGGCGCTCGACGATCCGCTTCACGTTGGCCAGGCCGATGCCCGTGCCTTCGAATTCCTCGGCCTGGTGCAGCCGCTGGAACACGCCGAAAAGCTTGTCGACGTACTTCATCTGGAAGCCCACGCCGTTGTCCTCGACCTCCAGCCCGCTGCCCAGGTCGCTGAGGATCGCGCGCACCGCAATGCGCTGCGGATCGCGGGTGCGCGAATACTTCACCGCATTGGCCAGCAGGTTGCGAACGGCCACCTGCAGCAGCAGCGGATCGGCGTAGAGCGCGGGCAGTCCGGGGTCGACCTGCCATTCGATGCGGCGCGCCGGTTCCAGCCGCGCCAGTTCGCGCACCAGGCCTTCGACCAGCGATTCGGTGTCGACCATGCGCTGCTTCAGCGCGGCGCGGCCCATGCGCGAGAAATCGAGCAGCGCATCGACCATCTGTCCCGCGAAGGCGGCCGCGTCCTTGACGTGGCCGAGGTAGCGGTGCGCGCGTTCGCTGAGCTGCTTGCCCTCGGTCTGCGCGACGAGGTCGACGTAGCCGGCGATGTGCCGCATCGGTGCGCGCAGGTCGTGCGAGACGGTGTACGAGAAGGCTTCGAGCTCCTTGTTGACGCGGCCGAGCTCGGTGGCCACGGCCGCCAGTTCTTCCGCGCGGCGCAGCACCACGCCGATGAGCGCTTGGCGCAGTTCAACTGCCGCGCCCACTTCGGCCGGGGTCCAGGCCGCCGACCGGCCGCGCACCTCCTCGACCCAACTGGAGAAGCTGATGCGCGGGTGGACGCGGCCGCTGGCCGAGGCCTTCGGCTTCTGCGGATCGCCGGCCCACTGGATCGTCTGCACGAACTCGGGCCGGAACCACAGGATGAGGTGCCGGTGCACCTGCGAGATCGAGATCGCGAGCACGCCGGCCGCCACCTCGCGGAACTCGTTCGCCGGCGCGAAGTGCGCGGGCAGCTCGCTGCTCTCGTAGACCTCGGTGCCGAGCCCGGCGATCCAGCTCGCCAGCTCCTGTACATGCGCGCGCGCGGGCACGTCGCCCACGCTCCAGACCTCATCGTCCAGCACCACGGCCGCGCCGGTGGCGCGTGCCAGCCGCAGCATGAGGGACGACTCCGCCACCAGCCGCTGCAGCGTGGCGTCGCTGTCCGCGAGGTGCGAGACGATCTGCAGCGTGAGCTGGCGCAGCTCCAGCCGCTCGGCCACCGCGACGTTGCTCTCCTTCGACTGGATCTGCAGCGACAGCAGTTGCCCCAGGTGCTCGCACGCCAGGCGGGTGCCGGGGTCCAGAAAGCGCGGCTGGTGGTCGTGGCACGAGATCAGCCCCCACAAGCGCCCGTCGATCACGATCGACACCGACATGGACGCGAGCGTGCCCATGTTGCGCATGTACTCCAGGTGGATGGGCGACACGCTGCGCAACTGCGCCTGCGAGAGGTCGAGGTCGGCCGCGGTGAGCGCCGGGTCGGCGGCACGCAGCGGCACCGGCGTGTAGGTGGCGTCGGCGATCAGCCGGAAGTGGTTGACCAGGTACAGCGCGCGCGCCTGCTGCGGAATGTCGGAGGCCGGAAAGCGATGGCCGGTGTAGCTGTCGTAGCCGGGGTCCGCCTCCTCGGCCAGCACCTCGCCATGGCCAGCCGCATCGAAGCGGTAGATCAGGCAGCGCCCGAAGCCGGTCAGGCGCTTCATCTCGGCCGCGGTCAGCTGCGTGAGCTGCTCGAGCGTGCCCGCTTCCTGCAGCTTCGGCAGGAAGACACGCCCGAGCGAGTAGATCGGCGCCTCGTTGCCGGCGGCGGGCAGCGCGGCTTCGAACTCGGCGAACAGGTGGCGGTCGCTGCGGTGCGCGGCCACGTCGAGGGTCTCTCCCGCCACGCGCAGCGCGCCGAGCGACACGGGTGTCGCGCCCGGCTCGAGCGCGGGCAGCACCAGTCCGCGAAGGATCTGCTGCGCGGCATCGAGTTGGCCGTCGGGCCAGTTGTCGCTCCAGGCGACGAGGTCGAGGGAATCAGGTTCCAGCACCAGCATCCGGCCGTGCGGCTGGATCGATCCGGGAACGCGGATGGGCTCGAGGTCGCAGGACGACAGGTCGACCTCGGGCGGCCGCAAGGCGTGGGGGGTGGGGGCGGTCGCGTAAGGCTGGGGCACGTTCAATCGGCGCGTGCGGCGGCGCGCTGGGTCAGGGAAAGGAATCTGAAGAAACGGGTGGCGGGGATCATGCCTCGGCGTCCTCTGGGATCTCGTCGGTCGTTTCCTACAAGCCCTGCAGCCCGAAGCGGGGCATGAGACTGCGAAAGCCCGCGACCGCACCGCGGCGGGCCGCGTCGATGGCCAACGGGTCCGCCAGCGCGGCCCCGAGTTGGGCGACGAATTCCTTCCATTGCGCCGCGAGCCCGCCGGGCGCATCCACCGGCTGGAAGTACCGCAGCGGATGCGGCGCGAGGCGCGCACCGAGCCGCTTGTGCATCGCCATGCCGCCGAGCTGCGAACCTTCCAGCACATAGGCCAGGCCCCAGGCGAAGGCGGGATCGCGTACGGCTTCCTCGGCAAGCCGAGGGGTCGTGTCCAAAGCGCTCTCTTGCTCGCTGCTGTTCGATGCCCCGAGATCGTCAAGATCCAGCGCAAGCACAGCGAGCCGCCGGTCGGTGCGCCGGGCGATGCGTTCGAGGCCCGGCACGCCGGAGGCTGCGAGCGCGTCGCGCACCGCCTGCAACCAGGGCCGAAGGGCGCGCAGATGCCCCGCATAGTCGGCCAGCGACGCATCGTCCCGCGCAATCGGCAGCCGGCTGTCCAGCGCCTCATGCAGCGCCTGGGTGGCGGTGCGCAGCGGGTGAAGGACGTCGGCGATATCGGGCGGGTTGGTCGTCATGAAGCAGGCGAAACGGCAAATCGGGGGGAACCGAGGCGGATGCTCGATCCGGGGTAGACCGAGCCTACGCAAACGCCGCGCGGCGTTGGTGGGCGCGCTTCCCTTTCTCCAGTAGGAAATCCGGCCGGCCCCCACGTAAACTGGCCGCCGCCTCTGCATCGCCCTCCTCCTTTTTCCTCCGACTTCTCCTGGAAGAACGTACGCCATGACTCAGCCCCAGCCTTCCCCCGCCCTCGCCTCCGCCTTTGCGCCCGGTGGCACGCTGCGCGCCTCGATCAACCTCGGCAACCCGATCCTCGCCAACAAGGACGCCGCAAGCGGCGAGCCGGTGGGCGTGTCGATCGATCTCGCGCGCGAGTTCGCGCGGCGCCTTGGCGTGGGCATCGAGCTCGTCGTGTTCGAGAAGGCCGCGGCCTCGGTCGATGCTGTGAAGAACGAGAAGGCCGACATCGGCTTCTTCGCCATCGACCCCGCGCGCAGCGAAGGCCTTCGCTTCACCGCGCCCTACGTGCTGATCGAGGGCAGCTACCTCGTGCCCGACTCGTCGGCGCTCGCCGACAACGCGCAGGTCGATGCGCAAGGCCATCGCATCTCGGTCGGATCGGGCAGCGCCTACGACCTGTTCCTCACGCGCGAGATCAAGCACGCAGAGATCGTTCGACTGCAAGGCGCCGGCCCCGCGCTGGCCGCCGTGCGATCGGGCGAGGTCGAAGTGGCGGCCGGCATTCGCCAGCTGCTCGAAGGCGAGGCGCAGCGCGCCCCGGGCGTGCGCGTGCTGCCGGGCCGCTTCATGGTGATCCAGCAGGCCATGGGCACACCGGCCAGCCGCGGCGAAGAAGCACAGGCGCTGCTCGCCGCCTTCGTCGAAGAGATGAAGGCGAGCGGCTTCGTCGCCGATGCGCTGAAACGCCACCGCATCGAAGGCGCGATCGTCGCGCCTTAGGCGATCAGAGCTTGAAGGCTTCCACCGGCCCCTGCGAATAGAACAGGAAGTAGCCGGTCTCCGTCTTGAAGCTGTTCTTCTGCCACCCCGGCGGCACCTTGAAGATCGCCAGCTGGTCGCTCGAGACGCCGACGAACTTCGTGTTCTCGCTGTCGGTGGTGATCTTGGTCCAGCGCTCGCGCGTCACCGGCTGCATCTGCATCTTGGGTTCGCTCCACTCGGGCGTGCGTACCTTGTCTCGCATGATGTAGCGGTCGCCCTGGCGCTCGATCTTCACGACCTCCTTGAGCGCGCCGTTCTTCTTGATGGCATAGACGCCGACCAGCTCGGCCTCGGGTCCACCGCCTGCGCCACAGCCCGCCAGCAGCGAGACGCAAGCGCCCGCCACGATGTACTTGAGTAGATTTTTCATGATGGTCATGGTGTGAGGCGTGAGCCGCCGGACGCACCCGAAGGCGCGCCCGGCCGGCATCACGCACAGGTCACAAGGCTCAGCGCTTGTCGTTCTCGCGCAGCTTCAGGCTGCCCTGGAAGCGCAGTGCGTGCGGGTACTCTTCCTTCTCGCCCGCATCCACCGCCGCCATCTTCTGCTGGCTCAGCTGTGTCTTCGCGAGCAGCGGCGCCGGCAGGTTCAGCACGCCCTTGATCTGGTCGTACTGCGCCTGCGTGATGCGGCCCACCTCCTTCAGGCGGAACGCATCGCGCTCGATGTTCAGCAACAGGGGCTTGTTGGAGGCGAAGTTCTGCGCCTTGGCCAGCAGGTCGCTCCACGACTGCGCGCTGTAGTTGCTCACGTAGTAGTCCTGTCCGGTCGGCCCGGCCAGCACCGCCGTGCAACCCGGCAGCTCCAGCTGCACCGCGTTGTTCGACATCACGAAGGTCTTGCGTTGCTCCATCGCATTGCCATACGCCAGCGTGACGGGGATGGTCCACGTCGAGGCCGGGAACTGGTTCTGGTTCGGGAACGACTCCTGGCTGATGTTCACGTAGGTGCGGTCGCCGGCGCATTGCGCATCCACCGTCAGGAGCGGAATCCCCGTCTGGCGGATGAGGCTATCGCCGATGTCGCTCACCTTCTTGTCGGTGGCTTTCTCCAGCGAACTCCACAGCCGCGACGGCGTGACGTTGCCGTACGCATAGTCCTTCAGATAGATCTGCAGGCCCTTCTGCATCGCGTCTTCGCCGATGTAGTTCTGGATGGTCTCCAGCACATGGCTGCCCTTGTTGTAGACGAAGATCGACGGGCTGATGAAGCCGAACGAGCCCGCGTCGTTCAGGTTGCGCTGCACCGGAACCGCGGTGCTCTTCAGGTCGGCCACGATCACGTTGTGCTTGTCCAGCACGTAGTCCGAGAAGCTGTAGTACTCGGGGTGGAACTTGATGGTGGTGCGCCTTTCGAACCAGCGCGCGAACGATTCGTTGAGCCACACGTTGTCCCACCAGTCGAGCGTGACCAGGTCACCGAACCACTGGTGTGCGATCTCATGCGTCACCACCGTCACCGAATACAGCGTGGGCTTGTCGCCCGGCTTGGTCAGCACCGAGTCGGCGAACTCGAAGATCGAGCCCCAGTTCTCCATGCCGCCGAAGCCGGTGTTGGGCTTGTTGTCGTAGCTGTCGTTGGCCGCCACCGTGTCGAACTTCTTGAAGGGCAGCGGGATGCCGGTGTACTTGTAGTAGTAGTCCATCGACACCTTGGTCCACTCCATCGCGAACTTGGCCCAGTCCGAGCGGCCCGGTGGCGTGAACCAGCGCAGCGGCATGTCGCTGCCGTCGAGCGGGTTCTTGAAGGTGTCGGCCAGGATGTCGAACTTGCCGCCGCCGAAGAACGTGAGGTACATCGGCATCGAAGGCGTCTTCTCGAACGCCACGCGCTGGTAGCCGTCGGGCAGCTTGGTCGCCTCGGTCTGCGCACCGTTGGACACCGTCTTCCAGTCGCCCGGAACCTCGGCAGAGATCTCGAAGGTGTGGCGGAAAGCCGGCTCGTCCCAGCCCGGGAACCATTGCCGCGCGTAATTGGTTTCGCCCTGCGTCACGATGGCATCACTGCTCACACCTTCGGGCGTGGACAGGCCCACCTTGAAGATGCCGGTCGCAGCCGAACAGAACGGGTTGCGCGCCATCTCCGCGGGCGGGCAGTACTCCGCATCGGAGAACTGGATCTTGCCGTCCCACTCCATGTGCAGCAGGTACTTGCCCTTGGCGATCTGGCCGTCGTTCAAACGCAGCTGCACGAAGTCGCCGAGCGTCTGCGGCGTCGGGATCAGCGGGATCGCTTCACCCGGGTTCGACACCTTGCGCAGCGTGGTGCGGCCCTTGGCGAAGTTCAGGTTGTGTGCGGCGACCACGATCGCATCGACGGGCTTGAGCACCTCGATCTCCACATCGCCGCGGCCCACGAAAGTCTTGAGCGCTGCATCGGGACGGAACCACAGCTTGTAGTTGCTCGGCCAGACGGTGTCGGGCAGTTCCATCGGCTTGGCGGACCTGTCGACCGCAGCCACGGCCGCCGGTGCGGGCACGCCGTCATCGGGCGTCTTCGCCGTGTCTGTGTTTTCGGATGCAGGGCCGGAGGTGATCGGACCGGAAAGGCCGACACCACCGCCACCGCCGAACGAAGGGCCACTGTCTCCGCCGCCGCCGCAAGCCGTGATGACGGCAAGGGTCACTGCGGTGATGGCAAGATGATTCACGAGGGAGTAATTGAGTTTTTTCATGATCGCCTTTTGGTAAGGACATTGCGCTGTCCTTGCATGCATCGGCGGGTAGCCGGTGATGCGCGAACACGCGCGGTGATGGAAGAACAACTGACGCTGCGAACAGGCAACACCGCACCCTCCCGGCGAACCACACGTTCGTCAGGACAACACGGAACCACCGGAATTTTTCTTCGGCCGATGCGCCACGAACAAACGAATGAACGTGCGACACCAGGCCACGCTGCACGCTATGCAGGCGGCCCCAGGATGCGGGGGGTGATGGCTTCCATTCCCGTCGATGCGCGGGTGGATGGGATGCGGGAGATCGGGCCTTGAGGCGGGTGTGTGCCTAGCGCCCGCGCATCGGCGCCGGCCGTTCATGCGCAGCAGGAACGACACGCGCTGTGCTCGTCAGGATCAGAATTCTTGCGGCTCTTGTCGTTGATATCACGCGCATTCCCTCGTCCATTGAATGCGCTCAGTTGTAGCTGATCGAATGCGACATCTCAACGAATCGCGGAACTTTTCGCTCTCAAAATGTTCGCGTGCCATACGACGAATGGAGTCACCGCATTCAATGCATGTCGTGCGATACGAAGATGGTTTCGCAGATGCGGCACATGCGCTGCGTCATTACGAAAACTCGTAGTCATCGAGTGTGACGATGCAGCCACACTCCGCGACTCAAAGCGATACAGGCGCTACAAAACCCGCGAATGCGCGGCGCTCGAAACCACGCGCGTGCGTTCTCTCAACCACAGCACGAAACCGCAGCCGAACACCACGACCTGCGTGCCGATCAGCAGCGCGAAGCCCGCGAAGAAGCCCGATGCGGACGCGGCCGATGCAGCGGCCGCGCCCGATGCCGATGAGCTGTGCGACACCGCGCTGATCACGCCGCCCATCAACGCAGGCATGAAGCCGGCCACAAGACTCCCTGCCCCGTTGGTCACGCCGAACGCACTCGCCGTGTGCTCGGGCCGCGAGCAGTACTGGATCGTGCTCGGGATCGCGGGGCTCTGCAGTCCCCAGAAGAAGTTGGCCGCGACGAGACAGCACGCCGCCGCATACGGGTCGTGCGCGTTGATGGCCATGAGCACCGAGAGCGCCACGCCCACGCTCGCACCCATGAAGATGAAGGGCACGTGCTCGCGTTCGATCCTGTCGATGAGCACGCCGCTCACGAGCACGGCGAGCACTGTCGCGTACTGCGGCAGCGAAGCGAGCCAGCCCATCTCGCGCAGCGAGAAGCCGCGCGCCTCGTGCAGGTAGGTCGGCAGCCAGTTGCTGCTGCCCCAGAGGTAGGCGAGCGCCGCCGATGTGAGCAAGGTGATGAGGAACAGGTGCCGCGTCTGCAGCGCGCCCTTCACGATCGCGCCCACGCGCGCCATCGCTTCGCCGAGCGACGAAGGCCGAGCCGTGTCTTCCTTGCCGGGCGGCATGCGAACGAAAGCAAGCACCAGCGGAATGCCGAGCGCGATGTTCATGATGCCCAGCACATGGAACGAGGTGTCCCACTGGAACTGCGCGAGCAGGTAGCCCACCAGCGGATAACCGATGGCCAGGCCGAGGCCCGTGCCCATGTTCACGAGTGCATTGGGCTTGCCGTTCTCGTGGCTCTGGAAGTGCGCCTTGATGTACGACGAGGCCAGCGAGAACAGCGGCCCCTCCGACACGCCCAGCAGAATGCGCGAGGCCAGCAGCAGCCCGTAGCTGTTGAACATCGGCGACGCCCATGTCACCACGCCCCAGAGAATCAGCCCGTAGACCAGGCTGCGCCGCACACCGAAGAGCGCCGAGCAGAACGGCGTGAGCACGAAGGCCGACACGCCATAGCCGAGCATGAACGCCGTCGCCAGCAGGCCCTGGCTCACGCGGTCGCTCGCCGCGAGGCCCACGTGGTCCAGGAACGCCTTGTCGGTGATGAGCACCGCGATGTTGATGCGGTCCACATACGAGATCGCGACGATCACGAACAGCGTGATGACGCCGTACCAACGAAAGTGTTTGCTGTGCATGGGGTGCTTCTGCTGCTAAGGAGAGCTTGCGCCTAGAACATGTGGCGCATGCCGAACTCGGTGCCACTGGAGGCGCGGTTAGGCGCCGTGATCGCGCTCGAGAGCGCTTGCGCGGCACCGTTGCTGTTGCTGATGCGTGCGATGGTGGCGTACAGCGCGGTGCGCTTGGAGAGGTTGTGCACGTAGCCGATGGCCAGCTTCGACGAGGTGGGCTTCAGTGCTGCACCTGCAGGCTCGAGCCGATAGCGTGCATACGAGGCCTTGATCTCGCCCACGCCAATGGGCAACTGGAAGCCGATGAGTGCACCCTTGGCATCGGTCGTTCCCTTCGACTCGGTGTACAGCTCGCTCGTGAGCTTGAGGTTCATGAGCGACGGACCGAAGGTGTAGGCCGCGCCGAGGTTGGTCACGCGCAGGTCGCCGCTCGCATAGCGCGTGCGGCCGGTGGCAAGAGCGATGTTGAGGCCGCCGCTCTGGTAGCCGAAACGCAGGCCCGTGTGGTTGCCATCGCGCTTGTTCGACACCAGCGTGCCCGGCAACACCGAGTTCGAATCGTTCTCGCCCATCGCGTACATCACCTGCCCGTAGAAACCGCCGAGCGAGGCCGGCAGCAGGTAGCCGATGCTGTTCGATGCGCGCGTACCCGTCGGCGCGACCAGACCGCCGAGGCCCGAGAAATAGATCTGGTTGGCGCCGATGCCGCCGCCCGTTCCGAAGGGATCGAAGATGGCGGTGTTCCAGAACGCGGGCACGTAGTCGCGGCCCAGGCGCACCTCGCCGAAAGGGCCGGCGAGGCTCACCGTCGAGCGGCGGTTGAAGCTCAGCACGCCCGCGGTGCCGTTGCCGCTGGCCTGGTTGTTCGAATTCGACGGGAAACCCATCGCGCTGTCGTTCTGCAAACCCATCTCGAGCCAGAAGTTGGCCGAGTAGCCGCCGCCCAGGTCTTCGGTGCCGCGAAAGCCGAGGCGGCTGAACATGTTGCCGCTGTTGGACAGCTGCGTCTTGTGGGCCGATCCGTCGCCGCTGCCGCGTGTGTAGGTGACGGCTGCATCGACCACGCCGAAGAGAGTGAGGGAAGATTGGGCCAGCGCTCCGCCAGCCGTGCTGGCCGCAGCCAGCGCGATCAAGTAGTTTTTCAATGGATGTCTCGGTTGGTTTTTCTCTGGCCGTAGCCTCAGATGTCCAGCACCAGCCGCTCGCCCTTGCAGCGAGAGACGCAGATCATCATGGTCTTGTTGGACGCACGTTCGATCTTGGTGAGGATGCCGTCGTGGTGCTCGACTTCGCCTTCGAGAACCGCTGTTTCGCAGGCGCCGCACACGCCCTCTTTGCAACTGTGGTCGGGGTTGAGGCCGGCGTCGATCAGGCTGTCGAGAATCGACTTGCCCGCCGGCACCTCGACGCTCTTGCCGCTCTTCGCGCACTGCACCACACATCCCTGTGTCGCGCTCGGCGCTTCAACATGCACCGCGGCAAAACGCTCGATGTGCGCGTTGGCGTAGCCGAGCTGCTCGCAGCTCTTCTCGAACGCATCGAGCATCGGCGTCGGGCCGCAGCAGTAGTAATGGCTGGTGGCGGCCTTGCCGCCCAGCAGCGCCGCGAGGTCGGGCGGTGCGCCCTTCTCGTCGTCGAAATGCCAGGTGAGCTGGATCGACTTCTCTTTCGCGAGCGCCTCGATGGCCTCGCAGAACGCGGCCTCCTTGCGGGTGCGCGCGCAGTACAGCAGTTCCACCGGCCGGCCGATGGCCACGAGCCGCTGCAGCATGCACCAGATGGGCGTCACGCCGATGCCGCCGGACACCAGCACCGAGCGCTCGGCATCTTCCTGCAGCTTGAAGTTGTTGCGCGGCGCCGAGATCGGCAGCGTCATGCCCACGCGCAGTTGCTGGTGCACATAGCGCGAGCCGCCGCGGCTCTTGCGGTCGCTGAGCACGCCGACCACATAGCGCTGGCGATCGCTGGCCGGGTTGCACAGCGAGTAGCTGCGCACCAGCCCGTTGGGCAGGTGCAGGTCGATGTGGGAGCCGGCCTCGAAGGCCGGAAAGTCCACGGCGGGCGTGGCCGGCCGGAACTCGACACTGACGATGCCGTCGGCCTCGTAGCGCATCGTGTGCACGAGGGCGTTCAGCGTGGGAGAAGACATGGGCGTGCTCGCTTCCCGGTCAGGCCGTGGCGGTCTCTGTGGCTTCGGCCAACTGCGCAACTGCGAGGTTGCGCATGTGGCGGCGCAGGCGGACGATGCCCAGGTCGTGCTGGTACAGGTTCTCGTGCTGGTTGGCGTCGGGCTCCATCTCCTCGAGCATCACGCGGTCCTGCTCCAGCACGTGCCAGTGGCGCGCCTCCAGGCGGTTCTTGTAGAGAAAGCGCCAGGTGTCGCGCTCCCAGCCCTTCGGAAGCTTGCGCACGCGCCAGAAGAAGGTGGCCGTCATGCCCTTCACGATCGGCGAGAAGGCGCCGACGATGATGAAGTTGCCGCCGGGGCCGCCGGTCTTCGGGTACGGAATTTCAAGCCGCATCCAGTGGATGCCGGTGTCGGCCCACTCGGTCCAGTCGAAGTTGACGTTGCGCTGGCCTTCCTTCTCGAACACGAAGCCGATGTCGGTCGGGCGGATGCCGAACTTGGCGCTCGAATCGCCTTCGGCCATCGAGTGCGACTGCTTGTGCAGGTACGTGCCGTGCATCGGGTCCATCACGTTGTCCAGCACATAGCGGTAGTCGCCCTTCCACTCGGTGTAGCAGAGGAAGCTGCCGTATTCGGCGTCGTCGGTCAGTTGCTCGGGCAGCACCAGCGGCGGCGGAACGTCGACGGGCTCCTTCGAGTTGTAGAGGAACACGGCACCCGCGCGCTCCTGCACATGGAAATGCCGCGTGGCCCTCGAGCCTTCGAGCTTGCAGCCGGGACTGCCGGGCACGCGCGTAACGATGCCGTCATGGCGCACCTCGACCCCGTGGTACGGGCACGAGAGCCGGTCGCCCAGGATCACGCCCTGCGACAGCGGCGCGCCGCGGTGCGGGCAGCGGTCTTCCAGCGCATGCAGCACGCCTTCGCCATCACGCCACAGAGCAATCTTGCGGCCGAGGCGGCGCAGGGAGATGGGGTTCTCCTTGATGAAGTGCGAGGGGCAGATCGGGTACCAGAGGTCCTTGAGGCCGATCTCGAGCAGGTGGTCGACCGGGTCTGCGGGAACGGGTTGGATGGCGATGGTCATGGTGGGTTCTCCTCAGGCGGCCAGCGTGGCCATCTCTTTGCGGTACAGCGCCTCGGTCCAGGGCTGGCCGCCGGGCGTGGCGAGGCCGTTGTCGTTCAGGCGCTGCACGAGGCCGCCCAGGTCGTGGATGCCATCGGCAAAGGCGCGCTCGATCACGTCGCCCAGCAGGTCTTCGTAGGTGGTCGCGGGGCGCTGGCGCGCCTGGTGCGGTTGGAGATAACGGTCTTGTTGCATCGTGGGCCTCCGGGGGTGAGGTGAAATGAAATCAGGCAGTAGCTGCTGCGACGGCAGGCGCGCCGAGCGGCACGGCCCAGGCGTCGTAGCCGTAGACCCAGTCCGCATTGCCGCCTTCGCGCAGCCAGTTGTTGCCGCGCGAGCCGAGCTGCACCTGGCTCGCGCGTTCGATGCGGGCTTTCTCGTAGTCCTTCAGCGCATCGGCCGCGTCCGCGAGCGCCACTCCTTCGAGGTGGCGGGACAGCACCACGGCGTCTTCGATCGCCATGCCCGCGCCCTGCGCCATGAAAGGCAGCATCGGATGCGCGGCATCGCCGAGCAGCGCCATGCGGCCTTCGGCCCATGCGGGCATCGGGTCGCGTTCGTACAGCGCGGTCTTCAGCACCGTGTCGCAGGCATCGAGCAGGGCCCGCGCCTCGGGGTGGTAGGCCACGTACTGCTCCCGCAGCTCGTCGACGCTGCCGGGCGCGGTCCACGACTCGAGGTGCCAGGTGTCCTGCGGCGTGGTCGCGAAGATGAAGATGTCCTTGCCGCGGTTCAGCGGGAAGGTGACGATCTGGCTCTGCGGGTTCGGCCCCCACCACTTGGTGAACGCGCCGAGGTTGGGCACACCGGCCACGCGCTCGGCGGGCACCACGGCGCGGTAGGCGACGATGCCGGTGAAGCGCGGGCTCTCGGCGCCGAACATCGCGGTGCGCACGCACGAGTGGATGCCGTCGGCACCTAGCAGCACGCCGACGCGCGCGCTCGTGCCGTCGGTGAACGAGAGGGTCACGCCCTCTTCGTCCGCAGCGATCTTCTCGGCGCGCTTGCCCAGGGCAACGCGCTCGGCCGGGAACATGTCGGCCAATGCGGCCAGCAGGTCGGCGCGGTGGATGGTGAGCTGCGGCGCACCGTAGCGCTCCTCCGCCGAATCGGCCATTTCCAGGCGCGAGGTTTCCTCGCCAGTATCGTAGGTGCGGCTGATGCGGTGCGACGGACGCGCCGCCGTCACGCGGGCTGCTTCGCCGACGCCCAGGCCATCGAGCGCGCGCACTGCGTTGGGCGTGAGGTTGATGTCCGCGCCGACGCGGGCGAACTGCTTCGCCTGTTCGAACACGACCACGTCGTGCCCCGCGCGCCGCAGCGCGATGGCAGCCACCAGGCCGCCGATGCCGGCACCGACGATGCCGATGGTGGATTCGCTTGTCTTCATGATGCCTCTTGGTTGTTCTTGCATGCGGCTCACTCGGCCACGATGTTGCGGGCCTTGATGATCCGGGCCCACACGGCGGTTTCGTCGCGGATGTGCGCGGCAAATGCAGCCGGCGTCATGGCTGCATCGGTCATGCCCTGCACCTTCAGGCGCTCGCGCACGTCGGGCTGCGCCAGCATCTGCGCCGCATCTTTCGCGAGCTGCTCGACCACGGCGGGCGGCGTGCCCTTCGGCGCCAGCAGGCCGTACCACGAGGTCACCGTCACGCCCTGGATGCCCTGCTCCGCCAGCGTCGGAATGTCGGGCGCCGCCGCGCTGCGCGTCGCCTCGGTCACGCCCAGCGCAACGAGCTTGCCGTTCTTGATGAAGGGCATGGTCGCGGGCAGGTTGCTGAACATCAGTGGCACCGAGCCGCCGAGCACATCGTTGAGCGCGGGCGCCGTGCCCTTGTAGGGCACATGCAGCAGGTCGATGCCGGCCTGCTGCTTGAACAGTTCGCCCGCCAGGTGCAGGCCGCTGCCCACGCCGGGCGAGGCGTACGACAGCGTGTTCGGCTTGGCTTTGGCCATCGCCACCAGCTCCTTCGCGCTCTTGATGCCCGACGACGGCGCGGCCACCAGCACGTTGGGCGCCTTGGCGAGCATGGTGACGGGCACGAAGTCCTTCGCGATGTCGAACGGGAAGTTCGGCATCAGCGTCGGGTTGATCGTGAGGTTGCCTGCCGGCACCACGAGCAGCGTGTGGCCGTCGCCCTTCGCGCGCTTGACCTTGTCGATGCCGATGTTGCCGGCCGCACCCACGAGGTTCTCGACCACGGCCGCCTGGCCGTAGCGCTTGGCAAGGCCATCGGAGAGCACACGTGCGAGCGTGTCGACCGGGCCGCCGGGCGGGAATGGCGAGACGATGGTGAATCGGTCGCTGGAGAGCTGCTTCTGCGCATCGCTCTGCGCATACACCGGCATGGCGACAGCGGCCAATGCGGCGAACAGAAGGGAGATGGAGAAACGTCGTTGCATGGTGATCGAGGTCGTCATTTCTTCTCGGTGAGGAAGGCGCCCTTCGGGCCTTCGGCGTTCTTCTGGCGGCGCGTGTTGCCATCCAGGCCGCCATCGACCGCCCATTCGGCGAACACCGTCGGGCCAGGCTCGAACTCGCGCGGCTGCCAGTCGGCGGTGAGTTGGTCTTCATCCGCGTAGTACTCGATGAGTCCACCGGCCGGGTTCTTGAAGTACCAGAAGTACGCCGACGACACCGGGTGCCGCCCGGGGCCGAGCTGCGTTTCCCAGCCGCGACGCGAGAAATGCAGGCCACCACCAAAGACTTCGTGGATGTCGCGCACGGTGAACGCCACGTGGTTGAGCCCGCGCTTGCCCGAGGGGATCTGCAGCAGGAACAGGTCGTGGTGGCCGCCCTCTGCCGCACAGCGCATGAAGGCGCCACGGTTCGGGTAGCTGTCGGACGAGACGAAGCCGAAGCGATCCGCGTAGAACGCGCTGGTGCCCACCACGTCGCTCACGAAGAACACGACGTGGCCGACCTCGATCGGCGTTGCACGGTCGTAGATCGGCGCGGCCTGGTTCACTCGCGGCTTGGCGTTCCAGGTGTTCATTGCGCCGCAGTCGACTTCCACCGTGTGCTTGCGGCTGACCTGCAGGCGCACCGCGAGGCCGTTGGGGTCGATGCAGCCGATGCGGCGTGCGCCGTCGACGGTGCCGTCGAAGAAGGCCGGGTCTTTCGCGATGGCGGCGGCGTAGCGGTCCAGATCCGCATCGCTCTCCACGCCCCACACCACTTCGCGCAGCGTCGGGCCCTCTTCCATTGCGGGCGGCAAGCCCGCCTTGTCCAACGCCGCGACGACGACCTTGCAGCCGTTGAGGCACTCGAAGACGAGTTCGTCGGCGGCTTCCGACTTCAGTGCGAGGCCCCAGTCCTCGAAGAACCGGCGGCAGGTGGGCAGGTCGTCTGCCCCGTAGGTGATCTGGTCGATGCCTAGAACGCTCATGGTGGTGTCCTCTTCAGTTCGCCCACGGGAGCGGTTGTTCATTCGTGCCCCAGTACATGCTCTTCTGCTCCATGTACTGGAAGATGCCTTCGCGGCCTTTCTCGCGGCCGAGGCCGCTGTCGCGCCAGCCGCCGAACGGCGTGGAGACGGAGAACTGCTTGTAGGTGTTGACCCAGATGGTGCCGGCCTGCACCGCGCGGCCGAGCTTCCAGGCGCGCTTGAAGTCGCGGCTCCAGACGCCAGCGGCCAGTGCGTAGACGCTGTCGTTCGCCTGCGCGATCAGCGACTCCTCGTCGTCGAAAGGCATCGCGACGAGCACCGGGCCGAAGATTTCTTCCTGGCTGATGCGTGCGCTGTTGTCCAGGCCTTCGATGATGGTCGGCTTGTAGAAGTAGCCGTTGTCGTAGCCGGCACCGTGCGGGCGCACGCCGCCCGTGCGGATGCGGCCGCCTTCGGACACGCCCAGGCCCACGTAGCGCTCGATGCCTTCGCGGTGCTTCGACGTGATGAGCGGGCCCATCTGCGTCTGCTCCGATGCCGGGTCGCCCACGCGCAGCGCATTGGCGCCTTCGGCCAGCCGCGTGAGAAATTCGTCGTAGATACTGCGCGCGACAAAAAGGCGCGAGCCCGCAATGCACGACTCGCCCGACGAACTGAAGATGCCGTACAGCACGCCGTTCACCGCATGGTCGAGGTCCGCATCGTCGAGCACCATGGTGGGCGACTTGCCGCCCAGCTCCAGCGACACCGGCATCATCTTGTCGGCCGCGATGTGGGCGATGTGCTTGCCGGTGGTGGTGCCGCCGGTGAACGACACGCGCTTGACCAGCGGATGCTTGGTGATCGCATCGCCGATGACCGAGCCCTTGCCCGGCAGCACGCTCACGATGCCCTTGGGCACGCCGGCCTGCTCGCAGATGCGCGCGAGTTCCAGCGCCATCAGCGGCGTGACTTCGGCGGGCTTGACAACCACCGCATTGCCGGCTGCGAGCGCGGGCGCCAGCTTCTGCGCTTCGCTCGCGATCGGCGAGTTCCACGGCGTGATGGCGGCCACCACGCCCATGGGCTCGTGCACGCTCATCGTGACGAAGGCGCCGCGCGACGGGGTGATGGTTTCTTCGAGCGTCTCCAATGCGGCAGCGAAGAACTGGAAGGTGCCCGCCGCGCTCGCCACGAGGTTGCGGGTTTCGTTGATCGGCTTGCCGTTGTCCAGGCGCTGCTTCTGCGCGAGCGATTCGCTCTCTTCGCGGATCAGCTGCGCCACGCGGTGCAGCACGGCGGCGCGCTCGTGCGGCAGGCGCTGCGCCCAGCCGCTGGTGCGGAAGGCGTGGTCGGCGCGGACGATGGCCTCCTCGACGTCGGCGAGGCTCGCGGCCTTCAGGCGCGCGATCGGCTCGCCCGTGGCCGGGTACAGGCTTTCATACACATCGCCGCCGCCCAGGCGCCATTCGCCGGCAATGCAGATCGGAAGAAGTTCGGAAGAAATCATGGGGAGAAATTCAGATGGCGAGGGGTGCGACACGGTTGCGCAGCGCGCGCACTGCGCTGTACACGGTCAACGCGGAGGTCTTTGGGTTGGCCGCCAGCGGCTTGTTGCGCATGGTCAGCTCGAAGCTGCCGAAGGCGCCTTCGGCTTCGACGGTGTGCACGTTCTCTGCGGTGGCGGGGTCTGCGATCAGGCGCACCTGCGTCTTGTCGAGGCCGAGCCCTGCGAGCGAGACGGTGGCCGCGACGTTGGCGTTCTTCGGGTACAGCAAGGCGGCTTCGCGCGCGCTGCCTTCGAAGATCACGGTGGCCTGCGTCAGCTTGTCGAGGTCCCGGCCCTGTTCGGCCGGCGTGCCCTTCCAGGCCTTCGGCGGCTTGCGGCCGGTGTAGCGCACGCCGTCCAGGCCCCCGATGCGGGCGGCGGCGAGCGCATCGATCCCGCCGATCGCGCCGGGAATCAGTTGCACCTGCGTGCGGCCTGCGACAGCGGCGGCTTCGAGCTTTTCAGCGAGACCGGCGGTCGACAGCGCGCCGACTGAGGCAACTACGCAGGGCGTGCCGCGCGCCAGCGCCGGCAGCACATGCTCTTCGATGGCGGCATGGCCCGCGGTCTCGACCACGAGGTCGATGCCGGCGACAGGCACCATGCTCAGCACCTCCGCGCCGGGCAAGGCCTTCTGCGCGGCGGCCATGCCTTCGGCGGGCACGACGACGACCGTCACCCGCAGGGCCGGATCGCCCCGAAGCAGTTCGAGCACCGCGGTGCCGATGGCGCCGCAGCCGATGAGAGCGATGCGTGTGATGGCGGTCATGCGTTTGGCTCCGCTCGTTCTCACTTGGCGGTGCCGAGCGCGGGAATCTGCGTGACCGTGTTGGTCGGCGGGCCGGCGAAGCTGGTCTTGAAGCCGCCGACGGAGAGCATGTCGATCTCCAGCAGGAACGGGCCGTCGGTGGACAGCGCTTCGTCCAGGCGCGTCGGCAGGTCGGCCAGGTCCTTCACGCGAGCGTGCGGCAGCGCGATCGACTTGCACAGCAGGTCGTAGTCGGGCGTGTGCAGCTCGGCGTAGCACTGGCGGCCGCCGTACTGCGCGTCCTGAATGTTCTTGATGACGCCGTAGCTCTTGTCGTTCATCAGCACGATCACCATCGGTGCCTTCTCCTGCACCATGCAGGCGAGCTCGCCCAGGTTCAGGATGAAGCCGCCGTCGCCGGCCAGGCAGAAGGTCTTGCGGCCCGAGCCGGTCACTGCCGCGCCGATCGCCGCGCCGATGGCCATCGGCATGCCCTGCCCAATGCCGCCGCCCGTGGCGTGCACGCCGGCGCTCGGCTCGAAGATGCGCAACTCGCGGTTGCCCCAGGTGCTGTTGGAGACGGTCACGTCGCGCACCCAGTTGAACTTGCGGCCCGCTGCTTCCTGGATGCGGCGCACGAGTTCGGCATACGGGCCGAGGCCGTCGCGCAGCGTGGCCACCGCCTGGTCGTGCGCGGCGCGCAGGTCAACCAGCAGCTGCGCATCGGCCCGATAACCCTTTGCCTCGAGGCGATCTGCCAAGCCTTCGAGCGCCAGTGCCGAGTCGCCGCAGACGAAGGCCTCGGAGGCATAGCAGCGGCCTTCGGCGGCGGCATCGGCGTCGATGCGGTACAGCGGGCGCGGCAGCTTCAGTTCGTACTTGAGCGTTTCGTTGCCGCGCAGGCGCGAGCCGACCACGAGCATCGCGTCGCAGGTTTGATAGAAGGCCTCGACCGGCTTCTGGATGTTGTAGGCGCCGAGCGAGCCGGCGTCATCCTCGGGCACCGTGCCGCGGCCCTGCGTGGTGGTGACCACGCCGAAGCCGAGCTTCTGCAGGCGCTGGATCGCACTGCGGGCATGGCGTGCACCGCCGCCCACCCACAGCAGCGGGCGCTTGGCAGTTGCCAGGCGAACGGCGAGCGCATCGAGCGCGGCGGCGGACGGCACCGGTCGCTCGATGGGCAATGGCGACAGGTCGGCAGGCATCGCCATAAGCGCCGACTGGATATCGATCGGGATCTCCACGCTCACGGGACCGGTGGGCGCCGTCAGCGCGAGCTGCACCGCGCGCTTGAGCGTGCCGAGCGCCGTCTCGACGCTGCGCACGCGCAGGGCCGCCTTCGACACCGCCTTGAGCATGGTGAACTGGTCGGGTGCCTCATGGATGTACGACATGCCCTTGTCCAGGTACGGCGTCTCGATCTGCCCGGTGATGTGCAGCAGCGGCGCGCCGGCGGTCAGCGCCTCGACAAGGCTGCCCGCGATGTTGCCCGCGGCCGGGCCGGTGCTGGTGATGCATACCCCCAGGCTGGCGGTGGAGCGCGCATAGGCGTCGGCCATGTTGCCCGCGCCCGCCTCGCCGCGCGCGGAGATGAAGCGCACCATGCCGCGCTGCGCGAAGGCATCGAGGATCGGCATGTTGTGGATCGAGATCACGCCGAAGGCCGCCTTCACGCCGCACTGTTCGAGAAAGGCCGCGACGACTGCGCCGACCGTGACCATGTTGTTGTTGGGTTCATGCATGGCGCGACAGGCCTCCGGAGATATCGATGTGGCTGCCCGTCGTGTACGAAGCGAGGGGCGAAGCGAGGAAAAGGATCGCGCGTGCGGCTTCGGTCGGAAGCCCCAGGCGACCCAGCGGGATGTGTTTGTTCTGCGCGAGCTGGCCGCTCCATGCGGGCCAGTCCTGCGACTTGTCTTCGCGCGCTTCGAAGCGGCGGCGCCACTGGCCCGACTCGACCAGTCCGATCAGGATGCCGTTGACGCGCACGCCCTGCGGCGCGAACTCGGTGGCCATCGAACGCACGAGGTTCAACAGCCCCGCACGCGCGGCCGAGGTGGCGACCATGTGCGGCTCGGGCTGGCGCGCAAGCAGCGAATTGGCGCAGACGATGGCCGCATCGCCCAGCACCGCGCGCTGCGCAGCGAGCTGCGGCAGGAAGGCGCGCGTGGGGTTGATGACCGAGAAGAACTTCAAGTTGAGCTCTTCGGTCCAGGCCGCGTCGTCGGTCGTGGCAAAAGTGGAGACGCGCCCTTGCCCCGCGTTGTTGACGAGCATGGAAGCCGGGCCGAGCGCGGCCTCGCTGGCGGTGGCGAAGGCCTTGACCGCGTCGCCGTCGAGCACGTCGCAAGACTGCGCGAAGAGCTTCGCACTGGGAAACTGCTCGCGCAGGCCGGCCACCGCGCGGTCCAGCCGCTCGGCGTTGCGGCCGCACAGCGCGACGGCGGCGCCGCTCGCAAGCAGCAGCTCGACGGTCGCGAGGCCGATGCCCGAGGAGCCGCCCGTGACCACCGCCACACGGTCCGCCAAGGCGTCCGCAGCAAAAAAGGAAGATGCCTGCATCGTCATTTCCGTCATGCGCTGCGAAGCGGCACCACCTTGTTGGTACGCGCGGGCGAGTAGTTCAAGAGGCCCGAGATCTCGTCAGCGACGCTGCGCACGCGCAGGACCATCTCGTCCATTCGGCTTTCCTCGATGTGGTCCGAGGTGATGGTCGCGCCCAGCGCCGCCACGATGTGGCCGCTGTGGTCGCGCACCGGCGCGGCGATGCTGGAGATGTTCGATTCGAAGAAGCCCTCGCCCAGCACGTAGCCGCGCGAGCGGTCGGCCTGCACCATGTCGAAGAGTTCGTTCACCGTCTTGGGCGTGCTTGGCGAGAAGGTCTCCAGCTTGTCTTCGGGATAGAGCGCGCGCAGCTGCGGCAGCGTGAGGTCTTCCAGCAGCACACGGCCGAGCACCGTGGCATGGGCCGGCAGGCGCGTACCCACGGTGACCGAACTGGCGAAGGGCGTAGGTGGCGCGACCTTGGCGACGTAGACGATCGAGCGGCCGTCGCGCACCACCAGGTTGCAGGGCGTGCGCAGCTCGTCGCACAGGCGATTGAGCAGCGGCGTGCCCAGTTGCGTGAGTTCCAGCGAGGCGAGGTATTCGAAGCCCAGGCGCAGCACCGCAAGGCCGAGGCGGTAGTCGCGGCCTCCCTCGGCGCGTTCGAGGAAGCCCATGTTCTCCAGCGTGGTGAGCAGGCGGAACACGGTCGAGCGCGGCAGGTCGAAGCGGCGCGCCAGCTCGGGCGCGGAGAGCGTGCGGTTCTCGCGGCTGAACTCGCACAGCACGCGCAGGCCGCGTTCGAGTGCGGGCACGTTGTAGCGGTCGGCGCCCTCTTCCATCGCTTCGTTGTCGTTGGTGGCCATGGTGATTGGTTGTTTCCGTTGGTTGTTCTTTGGTCGCCCGGCTCAAGCGGCGAGTGCTTCGCGCAGCAGCGCGGCCACGGCCTCGGGCCGCTCCACGTAGCTGGCGTGCCCGGCGCCTTCGATGGGTTCGAGCGTCACCCCGCAGCCGCGCGCGACCTCGGCGCAGGCTTCTGGCGTGGTGACGACATCGAGCGTGCCACAGGCCACGCGCGCCGGCATGGCGGGCGGCAGGTCGGCGACGAGGTCGCCGTTGCACAGCAACTCGACCGCCTGGCGGTAGCCGCCGTCGTTCAGGCGCGCCATGTTCCAGCGCACCCATTGGCGCGCGAGCTCGCTGGCGTTATCCGAGACCAGGCGGCCCGAGCGCTTCGCGGCCATGCCGGCGATGCCGAGTTCGTCGAGCGTGGCGAGGCGCTCGGTGCGCACCCTGGCGCGGGCTTCAGCGCGGGACGGCGCGCCGTAGCCGGCGGCCGGGCTGATCAGCACGAGGCGGCGGATGCGCGAGGCCAAGGCCGAATCCCTCCGCGCAGCGGATGCCGCCGTGAGCGCGCCGAGCGAATGGCCCACGAGCACGCACGACTGGATGTCGAGCGCATCGAGCAAGGCATGCAGTCGTTCCGCGTAGTCCGCAGCGGATGGCGCTGCCGGCGCGAGGGCTGTCGACGCGCCGTAGCCCGGCGCATCCCACGCGATCACGCGGGCCTGCGGCGCGAGCAGCATCGCGACGTTGAGCCACGACGCCGCGCCCGAGCCGATGCCGTGCAGGCAGACGATGGCCGGACCCGTGCCGCGTTCGCGCACCGACACCACCGCACCACCGCCGACCGGCACGGCGCGCGCGGGGAAACGGTCGCCCAGCAGTGCCAGCTCGGAGGCGGGCAGCGCCAATGCGTCGGTGGCCATCGTGTCGCTCATGGCGTGCTCAGCGCTTGATCTTCGCGAGCGGGTGATCGGCCGGGTATGTCGGCGTGATCGGCTTCTTCGCGCCAAGCATCACGCACATCAGCGCGTCTTCGTCGCCGATGTTGATCTCCTCGCGGTACACGCCGGGCGGCACCGAGATGAGGTCGCGGTCGGTCATGATGGTCTCGAAGCGCTCGCCGTCCTTCTCGATCACGACCTTGAGCTTGCCGCGGATGAGGAAGAACACTTCTTCCACGTCGGTGTGCAGGTGCGGCGGGCCTTCGTGGCCGGCCGGGATCACCATGGTCGAGAAGGTGAAGTGCTCAGAAGGCACGGTGTTCACGTCCTTCGCAACGCCGGTGCCGCCGGTGCCCACGTAGCGCATCTGCGCGCGGCGGAACTTGGGGTCGAAATCAGCCTGGAACTTCAGCGCGTCCCAGTCGTACTTGCGGGTTTCGTAGCGCGCGATGCGGGTGTTCATCCACTCGGCGAGGCTCGTGCCCTCGGGCTGCGCCAGGGTCGTGCCGGCGGCATCGTTGATCTTCTGTTGTTCGGACAAATCGCTCATCGGGTTTACTCCTTCGTCGGAAAAATTCAGTGCATCGCAAAGCCGCCGTTGACGGCCAGCAGTTGGCCCGTCACGAAGCGTGAGAGGCCGGACAAGAGGTACAGCGTGGCGCCGCACACATCAGCCGCCTGCTGCTCGCGCGGGATGGCGCGGCCTTCGAGGTATTTCTGGTGGCGCGCCATCGGCACGTACTCGGTCGCCTCGACCAGCGTGAGGCCCGGCGCCACGGCGTTGACGGTGATGTTGTCGCCGCCCCATTCGCGCGCCAGCGAGCGCGTCATGGAGATGACCGCGCCCTTGCTCGATGCGTAGGCCAGCAGGTTGGGAGCGCCCCAGAGGGCGGTGTCGGAAGCGAGGTTGACGACGGCGCCGCGGCCGCTCGCTGCCAGTGCGCTGCGGCAGGCGCGGCCCATGAGCCAGGTGCCGCGCACGTTGACGTTCATCACGCGATCCCACATGTCGATCTCGAGCTGGTGCGCATCGCGGCCGCCCGAGTTGGTGATGGCGGCGTTGTTGACCAGCCCGTCGAGCCCACCGAGCAGGCGGATCGCTTCGGCCGCACAGGCATCGATGGAGGCCGGGTCCGACAGGTCAACGGTGACCGCATGTGCCTTGTGGCCCGCGTCGCGCAGCGCCTTCGCTTCGGTCTCGGCGAGTTCGCCGAGGATGTCGGCCAGCACCACGCTCGCACCCGCCGCGGCGATGCACTGCGCGAACGCGAGGCCCAAGCCGCGTGCGCCGCCGGTCACAAGAACGCGACGTCCCGTGAGAAGGCTGGCGGGCAACTCGGCCAGCAGCGACTGCAGGCTCGACGAATCGGGAATGGCTTTGAGTTCGGTCATGGCGTGTTCAGTCGGCCTGGATGCCGAGCTCCTTGATGACCTTGCCGAAGCGCGTGTAGTCGGCCGCGTTGGTCTTGCCGAGCACGTCGGCATCGCCGCCCACGGGCGTAGTGCCGAGCACGGCCATGCGCGCGACGATGTCGGGCATCTTCAGGATCTCGTTGAAGTGGCCGTTGAGCGTCTTCACGATCTCGGCCGGCAGGTTGCGCGGGCCCCAGAGGCCGTTCCAGGCGACCACCTCGACGTCCTTGTAGCCCAGCTCGGCGAGCGTAGGCACATTGGGCGCGAGGGGCGAGCGCTGGGCCGATGCCACGGCCAGCGGCTTGAGCTTGCCGTTGGCGAAATAAGGCGCGACCGGGCCGAGCGTGATGAAGGTCACCGGCACATGGCCACCCAACACGTCGTTGACCGCGGGCGCCACGCCCTTGTAGGGCACGTGCGCGAGGCTCGCACCCGAGGCGCGAGCGAACATCTCGCCCAGGATGTGCATCGGCGAGCCGCTGCCCGGGCTCGCGTACGAGAGCGACTTGCCGGCGCCCTTGGCGGCGGCGACCGCGTCCTTCGCGGTGGCGATGCCGCTGCCGCCACTCGCCACCAGGAACAGCGGCTGGCTGCCGGTCTGCACGATCGGCGTGAAGCCGGCGAGCACGTCGTAGCCGGAGGCGCCGTTGGTCTTGAGCACCAGCTGCGCGATCGAGAAGGTGCTGGGCGCGAGCAGCAGCGTGTAGCCGTCGGGCGCCGCCTTCGACACATAGCCGCTGCCGATGATGCCGCTGGCACCCGGGCGGTTGTCGACCACCACCGGCTGCCCCACGCGCGCCGAGAGTTTTTCGGCAAAGAGCCGCGCCAGCGCATCGGTGTCGCCGCCGGCCGGATAGGCAACGACCAGCGTGATCGGCTTGGCGGGGTAGTTCTGTGCCCAGGCAAGACCGGTGGCGCAAACGCCGACCAGGGACATGGCGGCGGCAATGGCGAGGCGGCGTGTGTGTTTCATAGGTCCGTCGTGGTCGGCGTTTTGTTTCATTAGAGAAACAACGATTTATTAATGGAACGCACGAAGGATAATCACGAAGACAACTTCGTGACTAAGTAGAAACCCCTAGATGTCGCAACCCAACGTAAACAGGGCGGCCCTTTCGGACCGCCCTGCTCGTTGGGATGCGTGTCGTGCCTATTAGCCGCCGTAGCGCGCCACGGTCAAGCCTTCCATGTCGATCTCCGGGGCCTTGCCGGCGATGAGGTCGGCCATCACGCGGCCGGTGCCGGCTGCCATGGTCCAGCCGAGCGTGCCGTGGCCGGTACTCAGCATCAGGTTGGGGATGCGCGTGGCGCCGACGACCGGCGTGCCGTCGGGCGTCATCGGACGCAGGCCCGTCCAGAAGGAAGCCTCGCGCACGTTGCCGCCCTTGGGGAAGAGGTCGGTCACGACGTGTTCGAGCGTGTCGCGCCGCCGCGGGTTGAGCGCGAGGTCGAAGCCCGAGAGCTGCGCCGTGCCGCCCACGCGGATGCGGTCACCCAGGCGGGTGACCGCGACCTTGAAGGTCTCGTCCATCACGGTGGATTCGGGCGCGCCGCTCGCGTCGGTGATCGGCACGGTGATCGAGAAGCCCTTGACCGGGTACACCGGCAGGTCGATGCCCAGCGGCTTGACCAGCGCGGGCGAATAGCTGCCGAGCGCGACGACGTAGCGGTCGGCGGTGAAGCTGCCCTTGTCGGTGCGCACGGCGCTCACGCCCTTCACAGCGTCGTGCTCGATGGCCTGGATGTTCACGCCGAACCTGAAGGTCACGCCCGCAGCTTCCGCCAGTTTGGCCAGCGCCTGCGTGAACTTGAAGCAGTCGCCGGTCTCGTCGCCCGGCAGGCGCAGGCCGCCGACGAACTTCTCCTTCACCGCGGCGAGCGCGGGCTCGTAGGGCAAGCAACCGTCGCGGTCGAGCACCTGGTAGGGCACGCCGGAGGCCTTGAGCACTTCGACATCTTTCGCAGTGCCGTCGAGCTGCTGCTGCGTGCGAAAGAGCTGCAGCGTGCCCTGCATGCGCTCGTCGTACTGGATGCCGGTATCGGCACGCAGGGCCTTCATGCAATCGCGGCTGTATTCGGCCAGCCGCACCATGCGGCCCTTGTTGAGTTCGTAGCGCGCCTGCGTGCAGTTGCGCAGCATCGAGAGGCCCCAGCGCCACATCGCCGGATCGAGCATCGGCTTGACGACCAATGGGCTGTGCTGCATCAGCATCCACTTGATGGCCTTCACCGGAACGCCGGGACCGGCCCAGGGCGCCGAGTAGCCGGGCGAGACTTCGCCGGCATTGCCGAAGCTGGTTTCGAGCGCGGGGGCCGGCTGGCGCTCCAGCACCGTCACCTCATGGCCGGCGCGTGCCAGGTAGTACGCCACCGAGGTGCCGATGACACCGCTGCCGAGAATCAGGACCTGCATAAGAACTCCCTCTTTCTTGTGGGCCGCAACGGCCTGAGGGTACAGGCTAAGCGCTACAGGCCGAGCGCATCCTGCAATTGGCGTGCCGGCCAGCGCTCGGGCCGCTGCGGCCAGGCTTCAAGCAGCGCGACCATGCGCGCATTGCGCGGCGCGCTCAGGCCATGTTCCTGCGCGAGTCGCACGACCTCGCCGCTGAGCGCATCGATCTCCGTGCGGCGGCCGAGCGCCAGATCGTCGGCCATGCTGGAGCGCGCCTTGGCATCGATGCGCAGCATCCGCGCCGCGACGATGCGAAAGAGCCAGTCGGGCAGACGCAGCAGGCTCGCCAGCCGCTGCGCCGGCACCGCTGCCACCTGCGCGGGCGTGATGCCGCTCACGCCAAGCACGCCGAGCGTTTCGTCGATGAGTGCCGCAAAGCACTGGCGGTAGCCGCGGTGCATCAGCTCCTCGCGCAACGGAAGCCCCGAGAGCGCGTTGACCGGGTTGTTGAGGTTCAGCAGCAGCTTGCCCCACTGCACCGGCAGCAGGTCTTCGTGCAGGTCGAGCGGCACGCCGGCGCGCTCGAACACGGGGAGCCACGGGCGCAGCACCGCGTCGTCCTTCGCGGCAAGCCGTCCGGGCGTACCGCGATGGAAGGCGCCGTCGCCGATCTCGGCCACGTTGTACGGCACCATGCCCGGCAGCACATTGAGCGACGGGCCGGCCTGCGATGCGGCCGCGCTGTTGGAGATGCCGTTCTGCAGCGAGACAACCGTGGTGCCCGCGGGCAGCGAGAACGCCAGTTCCCTCGCCGCGTCGGCAGTGGCGCCGCTCTTCACACAGAGAAGCACCAGCGCGGGCTTGGCGCCGGCAGGCACCTGCTCGCACAGGCGCAGCGCCGAAGGCAGGATGTGGTGCTTCGCGCCGTCGAGATCGCTGAGCGAGAGGCCGCGGTCCGCGAGCTTCTTGAGCACGCGGGGCCGGCCGACGAAGGTGACGGGCACGCCCGCCGCGGCGAGCCGGCCGCCGATGTAGCAGCCGATGGTGCCCGCGCCCATCACGAGCACCTCGCCGGGAGGCGCGCCAGACTTTTCGCCGGGCAGCGCTTGCGTCATCAGACGCGTTCCGCGACCCAGCCCTGAACCGATTTCAGCGCGGCAGGCACGCCCGCCGCATCGGTGCCGCCGGCCATGGCCATGTCGGCCTTGCCGCCGCCCTTGCCGCCGACCTGCTGCGCCACGAAGTTGACCAGCTCGCCGGCCTTGGCCTTGCCCACGGTGTCGGCGGTGACGCCGGCCGCGATCTGCACCTTGTCGCCGTCGACGGCGGCTAGGACGATGATGGCGGTCTTGAGCTTGTCCTTGAGCTTGTCCATGGTGTCGCGCAGCGTTTTCGCATCGGCGCCGTCGAGCTTGGCCGCGAGCACCTTGATGCCGTTGACGTCGATGGCCTGTGCAATGAGTTCGTCGCCCTTGGACGATGCGAGCTTGCCCTTGAGCGAACCCACTTCGCGCTCCAGCGCCCTCACCTGCTCCAGCACCTGCGTGAGGCGGCCCTGCAGCTCGGCGGCCGGCGACTTGAGCGTGGCGGCCACGCTCTGCACGGTCGATTCGAGGTCCTGCAGGTAGGTGAGCGCGTTGGCACCCGTGACCGCCTCGATGCGGCGCACGCCGGCGGCCACGCCGCCTTCGCTCACGATCTTGAAGAGCCCGATGTCGCCGGTGCGGCCCACGTGGGTGCCGCCGCACAGTTCGCGGCTGGTGCCGATGTCGAGCACGCGCACGGTCTCACCGTACTTCTCGCCGAACAGCATCATCGCGCCGGTCTTCTGGGCCGATTCCATGTCCATCACGCGCGCCTGCGTGGCGACGTTGGCAAGGACTTCGGCGTTCACGCGCTTCTCGATCTCCAGGATCTGCTCGCGCGTGACGGGTGCGTTGTGCGCGAAGTCGAAGCGCGTCTTGTCGGCATCGACCAGCGAGCCCTTCTGCTGCACATGGTCGCCGAGCACTTCGCGCAAGGCCTTGTGCATCAGGTGGGTGACCGAGTGGTTGCGCATGGTCGCGTTGCGGCGCTCGCCGTCGACCGCGGCCTTGACCGCGTCGCCCACCTTGAGCGTGCCCTGGGTCTGCGTGCCGTGGTGGCCGAACACGTCGGCCTTGATCTTCTGGGTGTCGTCGACACCGAACTGCACGCCTTCGGCGCTGAGCACGCCCTGGTCGCCGACCTGGCCACCGCTCTCCGAATAGAAGGGCGTGGTGTCGAGCACGACGATGCCGGGCTGGCCTTCCTTCAGTTCATTCACCGCTGCGCCTTCGAAGTACAGCGCCACGACCTTGGCGTTTTCCTCGAGGTGTTCGTAGCCGGTGAAGGTGTTGCCCGCGCCGGTGTATTCGACGTTGCGGTCCATCTTGAACTTGCCGCCTGCACGGCCCGCGGCCTTCTGCTTTTCCATGGCGACGTTGAAGCCGGCCTCGTCGACGCTCACGCCGCGCTCGCGGCAGACGTCGGCCGACAGGTCGAGCGGAAAGCCGTAGGTGTCGTGCAGCTTGAAGGCGACGTCGCCCGGCAGCGTCTTGGCACCGCCGGCCAGGGCCGCATCCAGAATTTCCATGCCGTTGGCGAGCGTCTCGAAGAAGCGCTCTTCCTCGGCCTTCAGCGTGTCGGTGATGCGCTTCTCGTCGGCCACCAGCTTGGGATACGCATCGCCCATCAGCTTCACGAGGTCGGGCACCAGCTTGTGGAAGAACGGCTTCTTCTGGCCCAGCTTGTAGCCGTGGCGGATGGCGCGGCGCACGATGCGGCGCTGCACGTAGCCGCGGCCTTCGTTCGAGGGGATGACGCCGTCGGCCACCAGGAACGAGGTGGCGCGGATGTGGTCGGCGATCACGCGCAGCGAGTTGTTGCCCAGGTCTTTCTCGCCGGTCTCGCGCGCCGCAGCCTTGATGAGCGCATCGAAGATGTCGATTTCGTAGTTGCTGTGCACGTGCTGCAGGATCGCGGCCAGGCGCTCCAGGCCCATGCCGGTATCGACGCAGGGCGCGGGCAGCTTCTTGACCGAGCCGTCGGGCTGCATGTCGAACTGCATGAACACGTTGTTCCAGATCTCGATGTAGCGGTCGCCGTCTTCATCGGGCGAGCCGGGCGGGCCGCCGGGGATCTCGGGGCCGTGGTCGTAGAAGATCTCGGAGCACGGGCCGCACGGGCCGGTGTCGGCCATCATCCAGAAGTTGTCGGACATGTAGCGGCCGCCCTTGTTGTCGCCGATGCGCACGACGCGCTCGGGCGGCAGGCCGATTTCCTTGGTCCAGATGTCGTAGGCCTCGTCGTCCTCGATGTAGACGGTGGCCCAGAGCTTCTCGGCCGGCAGCTTGTAGACCTTGGTCAGCAGCTCGAAGGCCCAGGTGAGCGATTCGCGCTTGAAGTAGTCGCCGAAGCTCCAGTTGCCCAGCATCTCGAAGAAGGTGTGGTGGCGCGCGGTGTAGCCCACGTTCTCGAGGTCGTTGTGCTTGCCACCGGCGCGAAGGCACGCCTGGACCGAGGCCGCGCGCACATAGTTGCGCTTGTCTTCGCCGAGGAACACGTCCTTGAACTGGACCATGCCCGAATTGGTGAACATCAGCGTCGGGTCGTTGCCCGGCACCAATGAGCTCGAAGCCACGACGGTGTGGCCCTTGGAGGCGAAGAAATCGAGAAAGGTCTTGCGGATGTCCGCGACCGTGAATGTGGGCTGGCTCATCTTTGGATTTCGTCTTCTGTCGAGGGCGGCCTGGCGATGGCGACCTCTCGTCGAAACCACTGCGTCGAACCGACCTAACTGCTTGATTTGCTTGAACAAACGATTATAGGTTTGCCCATGGAGCCCGGGCGGCCCCGGGGCCAACGGCATGATCGGGGCGCCGCGGCTAATATGCACCCTGGCGCCCGCGCGGCCGAACCAAACGCGGCGAGCCCCGTCCTATTCATATGCACAACATGAATCAAGGAGTCCGCATGGCAGGTCTTGAGGCCGAACACTGGAAGATCGAGGACCTCGATTTCTCGCGCATCGCGCTCGACAAGGTGCGCCCGGACGAGAATCTTTTCTACCTCGTGACCTCCGCCTCGTTCATCGAAAGCGGCTCGGACCTGTACACGCACAACCTGGTGGATTTTTTCCGCGGCGACGACGAAGTCACCGATTGGCTCTCCAACTACTGGGAGCCCGAGGAGCTGCAGCACGGCCAGGCCCTGCGCGCCTATGTGCGCCACGTGTGGCCCGAATTCGAATGGGACACGGCCTACCAGGGCTTTCTCGAGGAGTACGCGACCTACTGCAAGGTCGAATTGCTGGCCCCCACCCGCGCCCTGGAGATGACGGCACGCTGCGTGGTCGAGACCGGCACCGCCACCTACTACCGCGCCATGGCCCGCGCCACCGACGAGCCCGTGCTGCACGACCTGGCCACCCGCATCGCGACCGACGAGGTCAACCACTACAAGCACTTCTACCGGTTCTTTCGCCGCTACCGCGAGCAGGAAAAACTCAGCCGCTTCCGCGTGGTCGGCACCATCGGCCGGCGCACGCTGGAGCTCAAGAGCGAAGACGCGGACTGCGCGATCCGCCACGTCGTGAAGGCCCGGGCGCCCCACCGCGCCCACGACACGGCCTATGTGCAGGCGCTGAGCGCGCGCATGAACAGCACCATCCGCACCAACCTGAGTGCCGGCAGCACGCTCAAGATGCTGATGCGGCCGCTGGAGCTGCCGGCCCGGGTGCAGACGGTGATCCAGTACCCGATCAAACAGTTCATGCAGCACGTGTTCCTGCGCTAGCCCCTCACCCCCGCACCTTCCCCATCGCTGGGCATCACGGGAAAAATCGGTCCCCGCCGACAAAGGTTGGGCCGTTTTTCCGGCCTTGTCCTGCATGGGTTTTTCGCGCCCGCATGATTGAATTTGGTATCCGAATTTTTCATGGAGCGACAACGATGGAGGCCAAGGCATCAAGCCTCGGGAGACGGCAAGACAACCTGTTGGGCATCGGCGTGCCGGGGCTGGACGATGTGCTGGGCGGGGGCCTCGAGCCCCACCGCCTCTACCTCGTTGAGGGAACGCCGGGCGCCGGCAAGACGACGATCGCGCTGCAGTTTCTGCTCGAGGGGGCGCAACGGGGCGAATCGGTCCTGTACGTCACGCTCTCGGAAACCGAGAACGAACTGCGCGGCGTGGCCAACTCCCACGGATGGGACCTGTCGGGCATCCACGTGCGCGAGATGCTCCCCGCACAGGACAGCCTCCACCCCGAGGAGCAGTACACGATGTTCCACCCCTCGGAAGTGGAGCTGAGCGAGACGACGCTGCGCATCCTCAGTGACGTGGACACGCTCAAGCCCTCGCGCATCGTCTTCGACTCGCTGTCCGAGCTGCGGCTGCTGTCGGGCACTTCGCTGCGGTACCGGCGGCAGATCCTGGCGCTCAAGCAGTTCTTCGCGGGCCGGCAATGCACCGTGCTGCTGCTCGACGACATGACCGCCACCGAGCACGACCTGCAGGTGCAGAGCATCGCGCACGCCGTGCTGCGGCTCGAGCAGCTCAATTCCGACTACGGCTCGGCGCGGCGCCGCCTGCTGGTCGTCAAGTACCGCGGCCAGTCGTACCGCGGCGGCTTCCACGACTACAAGATCCATCGCGGGGGCCTGCAGGTGTTTCCGCGGCTCGTGGCCTCCGAACACGCCACCAGCGGCCCGCTGATCAAGATGCCCAGCGGCATCACGGAACTGGACGACCTGCTCGGGGGCGGCCTCGAGAAGGGAACGAGCACCCTGTTCGTCGGCGCGCCGGGCACGGGCAAATCGTCGGTGGCTGTGCAATTCGCCATTGCCGCCGCCCGGCGGGGCGAATGCGCCGCGCTTTTCATCTTCGACGAGAGCGTCAACACGCTGCGCACTCGCTGCGCCGGCCTGGGGATGGCCCTGGAACCGCACATCCAGTCGGGACACCTTCGCATCAAGCAGGTCGACCCCGCCGAGCTCTCACCGGGCGAGCTGGTCCACGAGATACGCCTGGCCGTGACGGAACATGCCGCGAAGGTCGTCGTCATCGACAGCCTGAACGGCTATCTCAACGCCATGCCCGACGAGCGCTTTCTCATCGTCCAGCTGCATGAACTGCTGACCTACCTCGGGCAGGCCGGTGTGGCCACGCTGCTGGTCGGCGCGCAGCACGGGCTGATCGGCATGCAGATGCAGACGCCGGTCGATGCCAGCTATCTCGCGGATGCGGTCGTGCTGCTGCGCTACTTCGAATTCGAGGGCGAGGTCCGCCAGGCCATCTCGGTGCTCAAGAAACGCGGCAGCGCGCACGAGCGGACCATCCGCGACTTCTCGATGGACGGCCGCGGGCTGCACGTGGGCGAGCCCCTGCGCCACTTCCGGGGCATCCTGAGCGGCATTCCGGTGCCCATCGATGGCGTCAGCGCCACCCCGCCGTGACGACGAACGCGGCGACCACCACGATCACGCACGAAGACACGCAACTGCGCGTCCTGCTCAGGACGGCCACTTCGAAGGACGCCGTGATGGCGACGGCCGTGCTCGAACGCGCCGGCATCGCCACCCGGGTCTGCGCCACGCTGCACGAACTGGTGCTGGAAATCGGCCAGGGCGCGGGCGCCGTGCTGGTGTCCGAGGAAATGCTCTCGGGCAACGACGCCGCCGATTTGTCCGACGCGGTCTCGATGCAGCCGCCGTGGTCGGACCTGCCGGTGCTGGTGCTGGCCAAGCAAGGGGCCGATTCCCGTGCCGTTGCCGTGGCGATGGAAGGCATGGCCAACGTCACGGTGCTGGAGCGGCCGATCCGCGTGGCGGCGCTCGTGAGCGCACTGCGAAGCGCCTTGCGGGCTCGGCGGCGGCAGTACGAGCTGCGGCGGATCCTCAATGACCTGAACGAGGCCGACAAGCGCAAGACCGAATTCCTCGCCACGCTGGCGCACGAGCTTCGCAACCCGATGGCGCCGCTGAGCACCGCGCTCGCCATCCTCACGCGCAAGACGCTCACGCCCGAGGCCGCACTGCCCTACTACCAGCTCATGGGCCGCCAGATCGACCACATGGTGCGGCTCGTGAACGACCTGATGGAGGTGTCGCGCATCACCCGCGGCAAGATCGAACTGCAGCTCGGCGAGCTGATGGTCGACCAGGTGATCCGCGATGCCGTGGAGCTCAGCCGGCCGCTGATGGACGCCGGCCGGCACCAGTTGCAGGTGCATGCACCGGATGCTCCATTGGCCGTCGAGGGCGACGGGGTGCGGCTCACGCAGGTGTTTTCCAACCTCCTGAACAACGCGGCCAAATACACGCCCGAAGGCGGCCGGATCGACGTGTTCGTCGAGCGCGACGGTACGGATGCGGTGGTCCGTGTCCGCGACAACGGGGCCGGCCTTCCGCCGGACATGCTGGCGTCGATCTTCGACATGTTCGTACAGGTGAGCGGCACAGCCAGGGCCGCCCAGGGGGGGCTGGGCATCGGGCTCACGCTGGTGAAGAGCCTGGTGGAGTTGCACGGCGGCACGGTCAGCGCAAAGAGCGACGGGCTGGGCCAGGGCAGCGAATTCGTGGTGACGTTGCCGTTGGCGACCGCGCACGATGCGGGGACCGAAAAAAGCGACGCCCCCTCCACCGAAGCAGCCATCGCGCGGCACAGCATCCTGGTCGTCGACGACAACCGCGACGCGGCGGAGTCGCTGGCGGCGCTGCTGGGCCTTCTCGGGGCGCGCACCGCCGTGGCGTTCAGTGGCGTCGAGGCGTTGAAGGCGGCGGACAGTTTTCGTCCATCGCTGGCGATCCTGGACATCGGCATGCCCGGAATGGATGGCTGCGAACTGGCCCGCAGGCTTCGCGCCGACCCGGCGCACCGCGGACTGACGCTGGTCGCACTGACGGGCTGGGGCCAACCGGACGACCGGGCGCGCATTGCCCAGGCCGGCTTCGACCATCACTTGCTCAAACCCGTCGATATGGAGGAGTTGTCGGTGGCGCTGCGGCGGCTGGCGCAACGCTAACTGAAAGCCAGGCGTCGTTTCACGCGCCGCTGAACCGGCGCAGCGCGCGGTGGCCGAGCCGGGTGAGTTCGGTGACCGTTGCAACGGGTACGCCGGCCTCGGCGGAGCGCGTCTGTGGAAGCACCGCCTTGACGCAGCCCTCCTGCAGCAAAGCCTGCACGGCGGCAATGCCCTGCGCACCCGCGACGGTGGCGGGCAATCGCTGCGTGGAGAGGTAGTGCAACAACGTATGGCGCATCTTCTTGAATCCCTGAACGCTTGATGGAGATGCGGGGCGCGGAGAAAGAAATCTTGACGACCTTCAGCCTCGAGGAACCGCTCGATGAGCGGGTGCAAAAGCAGATGCAGAAGCGACCTCTACCAACGCCGGAAGACCGTCAAGATTCAGTATCGTTCTCCAACCTTAAGCCGGGCTGAAAACCGGTTGCCCGTCCTCGCAATCAAGGTAACAAGATTAGTGAAGCGCCCGGTCACCCGCCAGTGCCGAAAGTCATCCGCAATCGACAGCCTTCTGATCGAACCTGTTCATCGCCCCGCCGCGGCGGTTTCTTCAAGGCCCCTCACAAATGCTGCGCGACGATCACCACCGCACCGGCCAGCGAGATGGCCCCACCAATGACTTTTCTCAACGTCTTCATGCGACTCTCCAACAGTGAGTCCTGATGGTGCCGCGTCTGCACTTCCCGTGGAGTTGGCAATATTCATGCGCGGGATAGAGACAACCGATCTGAAGGAGGGCTTCGTGGCGTGGACTCAAGTCGCAGAGGTCAGGCCCGGCTTGCGACTGCCATCCAGCGAATACAGCTGCGGCCGATCTTCCGCAAGGACATCGGCAGGCCCATGCTCCGCACCACGCGGTTGCCGATAGAGCTCGTTCTCGAGCCGCCTGACGCGCTCGGCGTACATCCGCGCCAATGCGCTGTGGTGCTCCGCGGCCGCCTGGTGTTCGATGCGTGCCATCTGTGCTTCCTCGAGCAATGCCGAAGCCCTTTTGAGGTATGCGGCATGGCTGGGCCGAAACAAGAAGTCGAAGGTCATTTCATGCTCCTTGCCGCAAGAGTGCGGTCAGGACATGTTCCTCCTGCGGGCCCCATGAAGTCTGTCAGCGCGCGCCTACCCCGGTTTCTGCAACAGCTGCATTTACCTAGCACATGGCCATGTCAGGTTTTCCATTTTCAATGGGGACAATGTTGTGGAAAACCATGTGTGAAGCGCTCAGGATCGTTGCCTGGCGTGGCCTGCAACACGGTGCCTGCAAAAGCAGCAGCAGGTGAAAAATATCTGGAGCCGTCACGGATTTCGTTCCTTGCCGGACACAAATGTGGCTTCTGGTACAATCCGGCTTCGCCCGGACTTGCTTCGGGTGTTGCCTGGCCAGGCAAGCCGAATCTCACACCGGCGCGTCGAAGTCACTGCGACGAGAAAAACAACAGGGTGGCTTCCGCAATTGAACATTTGCCGTAACCGTGGACCGCGTGAGAGTTCACGACCACATTCCAAAGCCCGCCTCGCGCGGGCTTTTTCATTGGGCCGGTCCGCCTGGTCTAACCCGCGAGTTCGCTCTCGAGTTCCCGCTCCGCCCCGCGCGGGAGTTCGGCCAGGAACGTCGACACGATGATGGCCGCGGCCCGAGCCACGTCGAGCACCTCGGTGATGCCGAACCGAAGCGAAGCCGTCTTGCCCGTGGAGCCGAGCGGCCGGCGCAACTCGAGAAGAACCTCGGCCGCCAACTCGCGATCGGTGCGCGCACGGCCGTCCGGCCGCATCACCCATCGATCGACCTGGTCGAACGGCATGCTGCGAAAAACCCCCACGACGGGGAAATACTGGAACCGATCTTCATCAAGCCGGATCGGGATGCTGAAGCGGCACACGAATGTGCCCACCTCAGGTGACAGTTCATTCATAACTCCCATGAGACACCTCTTTTTGTTGCAAAGAGTGTGCTGCAGCGATTCGCACATTGGGAATGTTGATCTGCGACATAAGGCACAACAAGACACAATTACACAAACTTGATGGCTTGAAGTGGCATTAATTCACAGCCGTTCGGAACGCCAGACGCAAAAAAAACCCAGCACCAGGCTGGGTTGAATCTCTTTAAGTGCTGTCACACACAGAGAACTCGCAGTTCGAAGCGAGTTCGCAAAATCTAGGGCTTCGCACAGGCCACCTCTGTAAGACGAGACCGACACTTCAGACGCACCCTCCGCCCGGCGGTCCTCAGTGCCTGCCAAATACTTCACGTTTTTAAGTGTGTCCTACGCGAACAGCCTATTTTTGGCTTACAGCCGATAACAACCACTCCACCGACGATCAAGGTGCTGTCACGCAACAGGGCCGCATAGAAGAAGAGCTCTCTGTTTCGTCCTTAGAGCGCCCCACAGGGGCTCCTCGAACCCGCTTCGGCGGGTATTTTTTTGCCTGAACGGTTCTGGGCTTGCCGACGCTGCGATTCACAATGCTTGCGGCAGCGACAACCACCTGCCCCGCCCAACTCGCGAAGAAGCCATGGCCCTGAAGGGCCGGGACGAGAGCTTCAAGCCGACTCCTCCCAGATGTCTCCCAATTCGGCGCCCATGATGGCGCTGCCCGTCGCTTCCTCCCTGCGACGGGTTCCTCCCTCCGGCCCCACGCAAGTACGGGCCATTCAGCCCGCCTCGTTGCGGGCTTCTTTTTTTGCGTGCCGAGGTGCTGCTTTCGGCATAGCCATGCCCCAACCGGAATTGGCCGTGTGCGCTTGAGAAAGGGGTTGTGTCAGGGGGCGAGGAGATGGAGCGGGTGAAGGGAATCGAACCCTCGTATGAAGCTTGGGAAGCTGCCGTTCTGCCATTGAACTACACCCGCATTTGCAACCCGTTGATTTCAAACGAGTTGTCGACCCAAGCGCCGGATTCTACAGAGTAACGAAGAGCGCTCGACCTCGAGCCCTTGTCGGTAAGCGACGCCTCAACGCCCCAGGATCAGCACCGCCAGCAGCACGACCGTCGCAATCGCCAGCAGCGCCGTCGTGCTCTGCCAGAAACGCACCGGGTGCCGTTCGATCAGCGGCGACAGGCACGGACGCAGGAACTCCTGCCCCGGCGCCCGAAGGTCGTGGGCAAGCTCCGACACCGCCTCCTGCCGCTTCGCCGGGTTGGGGCTCAGCGCCTTCTGCAACACTGCATCGACCCACTCGGGTAGGTCGGGCCGCAGGTGGCGCACCGGCACATAACGCAGCCGGTTCACATCGGCGGGCGACCGCACCCGCGAGACCTGCAGCCCATACGGCAACTGACCCGTGAGCATCTGGTAAACGATCACCGCCATCGAGAACAGGTCGGACCGCGCACTGCCGCCATGGCCGGTGAAGTATTCGGGCGCCGTGTATTGCAGCGTGCCGGTGATCGCGAGCGGACGCCCCTCGCCCGCCCCGTCGGCGAGCCCCGCCACATGCGTCGTCGCGAGGTCGATGATCCGCACGGTGCAGGTGCGGTCGATCATCACGTTCTCGGGGCGCACGTCCTGGTGCAGCATCTCCTTACCGTGCAGCGCCTGCAGCCCGCTTGCCAGCTGCTCGGCGATGCGGCGCACGCTGTCGAGCGACGGCTTGGGGTTGTCGACCATCCACTGCGCGAGCGTCTGGCCATCGACGTATTCCATGGCGACGTACAGATGGCCGCGCGTGCGGTCGATCGCGCTCGCCTTCAGCACATGAACGTTGTCGATGCGCCGCGCCACCCACTCCTCAAGCACGAAGCGGTCGAGGTACTCCGGGTCGTCGCGCAGGTCGACCGATGGCAGCTTCAGCACGACCTGCTGCCCGCTGGCGTCGTCCACGGCCAGGTGCACGTGGCTGCGCGAGCTCACATGGAGTTCGCGCACGAGCGTGAAGCCTTCGAAGCGCGTGCGGGGCGCGAGCGGCGGCGCGATGGCGAGCCCCTCGCGTTGCAACGGAAGCTGTGCGGCATCGGCGGTCGGAAGTTCGTCGATGCGCACGAGCTGCACTGTGCAGTCGTCGTCGCTGCCGCGGGCCTGCGCGGCCTCCGTGAGCAGGCGCGCGGCCTCGTCGAAATCTTCGCCGCACCGCGCGATCGCGTCATGCACAGCCGCGGCATCGAGGTGCGCATAGGCGCCGTCGGTGGCCAGCAGGTAGACCTCGCCCACCTCCGCCTCCCAGCAGCGGTAGTCGATCTCCACGTTCGGCCCCGCGCCCAGCGCGCGCCCGAGGTACGACTCGACCGGCGACACATGCACGCGGTGGTCTTCGGTCAACTGCTCCAGCCCGTTGGGGTGAAGGCGATGGATGCGCGCATCGCCCACATGCAGCATGTGCACGTCGCGGCCCTTGAAGATCAGCGCGCTGAAGGTGCAGACGTAGCCGCTGTCCTTGTCGAAGCGCGCGTCGCTGCGCATCGTCTGCGCGTGCAGCCACGAGTTGGTGGCGCTCAGTACCCGCTGGGCCGCGCGGCGCACCGACCACGCATCGGAGGTCGCGTAGTAGTCGTCGATAAAACCCCGCACCGCCGCCGCGCTCGCCACCTGGCTCACGCGGCTGGAGCCGATGCCGTCGGCGAGCGCCACCGCGATGCCCTTGGACATGCGCAGCGTTCCCTCGGGCAGCATCGCGCCGTGGAAGTCCTGGTTGACTGCGCCGGGCTTGGCCAGCGAGTGCTGGCCGAGCGTCACGCGCAGGGCCTTCTGCGTGGGCATCAGCATCGAAGCGATGCGTGTGCGTCTTATTGGCCGGTGCTCAGCTGGTCTTGCGCTTGGGCGCCGTCTTGTAGTGCGTCGAGTACAGCGTCAGCCCCACGAAGGTCAGGCCGCCGACCAGGTTGCCGATGACGGTGGGAATCTCGTTCCAGATCAGGTAGTCCATCAGCGTGAACTTGCCGCCCAGCAAGAGGCCGGTGGGGAACAGGAACATGTTGACGATCGAGTGTTCGAAGCCCATGTAGAAGAACACCATCACCGGCATCCACATGCCGATGGCCTTGCCTGACACGGTGGTGGACATCATGGCCGCGACCACGCCGGTGGAGACCATCCAGTTGCACATCACGCCGCGGATGAACAGCGTCAGCATGCCGGCGGCGCCGTGCGCGGCATAGCCCACGGTGCGGCCTTCGCCGATGTGGCCGAGCTTCTCGCCGATGGCGTTGGGCGCCTCGCTGAAACCGAAGGTGAAGATGATCGCCATGAACACCGCCACCGTGAGCGCGCCCGCGAAGTTGCCGACGAACACCAGGCTCCAGTTGCGCATGACGCCGCCCCAGGTGGCGCCGGGGCGCTTGTCGAGCACAGCGAGCGGCGCGAGCGTGAACACGCCGGTCAGGAGATCGAAGCCCAGCAGGTACAGCATGATGAAGCCGACCGGGAACAGCATCGCACCCACCAGCGCATTGCCGGTGTTCACGGTGATGGTGACGGCAAAGGCCGCGGCGAGCGCCAGGATGGCGCCGGCCATGTAAGAGCGGATGAGCGTGTCGCGGGTGGACATCAAGAGCTTGGATTCGCCGGCGTCGACCATCTTGGTCACGAACTCGGCGGGGGCTAGATAGGCCATCGGGATTCCTTGAGAAAGCAGAGAAAAGATTGAAGCGTCGAAGGTGCGCGGCTCAGCCCAGCGCGACGAGCACGCGGCCTTCGTCCACGCGCACCGCATGGGCGCGCACCGAGTACTCGGGCGCCTCCAGGCATTCGCCGCTGCGCAGGTCGAAGTGGTTCTTGTAGAGCGGCGAGGCAACGACGATGCGGTCGCCCAGGCTGCCCACCAGTCCGCGCGACAGCACGCTGGCGCCGGCCTTCGGGTCGACGTTGTCGATGGCATACAGGGCCTGATCGCGGCCCACGCTGAAGATCGCGACATGCACGCCTTCGACCAGCGCGCAGACGCCGGTGTCGGGGAGGATGTCGCTGGCCGCGCACACGGCGGTCCATTGGAGGGTGTCGGTGGTCATCGTGAAGATCCTCGGTTTTCGTCAGACGGTTTCGGCATCGGCTTCGGTGCTGCGCTCTTCCGCGCGGGCCGGGCGAATCTGGCCGCGCTCCTTCACGAACACGATGTGCTCGTCGGGCTTCTCGCTGTTGACGAAGGAGCGGAAGCGCTGGCGCGTGGCCGGGTCGTTCACCGCGGTCTTCCACTCGCACTGGTAGGTGTCGACCACGCCCTGCATCTGCGCTTCGAGTTCGCTGGCGATGCCGAGGGTGTCCTGCAGCAGCACGCCCTTGAGGTAGTCGAGTCCGCCTTCGAGGTTCTCGCGCCAGGTGCTGGTGCGCTGCAGGCGGTCGGCCGTGCGCACGTAGAACATCAGGAAGCGGTCGATCAGCTGGATCAGCTGCGCCTTGGTGAGGTCGGAAGCGAACAGCTCGGCGTGGCGCGGCTTCATGCCGCCGTTGCCGCAGACGTAGAGGTTCCAGCCCTTCTCGGTGGCGATGATGCCCACGTCCTTGCCCTGCGCCTCGGCGCATTCGCGGGTGCAGCCCGACACGCCGAACTTGATCTTGTGCGGCGCGCGCAGGCCCTTGTAGCGGTTCTCCAGCTCGACGGCCAGGCCCACGCTGTCGTCCACGCCGTAGCGGCACCAGGTCGAACCCACGCAGCTCTTCACCGTGCGCAGCGACTTGCCATAGGCGTGTCCCGATTCGAAGCCCGCGGCGATGAGCTCTTCCCAGATCGAAGGCAGTTGCTCGACGCGCGCGCCGAACATGTCCACCCGGGCGCCGCCGGTGACCTTGGTGTAGAGGCCGTACTTCTTGGCGACCTGCCCCACGGCGATGAGCCCGTCGGGCGTGACCTCGCCGCCCGGCATGCGCGGTACGACCGAGTAGGTGCCGTCCTTCTGGATGTTGCCGAGGAAGTAGTCGTTGCTGTCCTGCAGGCTCGCGAGGTTCTTCTTGAGCACGAACTCGTTCCAGCACGAGGCGAAGATGCTCGCCGCCGTGGGCTTGCAGATGTCGCAGCCCAGGCCCTTGCCGTGCTTGGCCAGCAGGTCCTCGAAGCTGCGGATCTCGCCCACGCGGATCAGGTGATAGAGCTCCTGGCGCGAGTACGCGAAGTGCTCGCACAGGTGGTTGTTCACGGCCATGCCGCGCTTGGCCATCTCGACCTTCATCACCTGCCCCACCAGCGCCACGCAGCCGCCGCAGGTGGCGCCGGCCTTGGTGCAGGCCTTCATCTCGGCGACGGTGCAGGCGCCCTCGCCCACGGCCGCGCAGATCTGGCCCTTGGTCACGTTGTTGCAGGAGCAGATCTGGGCCGTGTCGGGCAGCGCGTCCACGCCGAGGCCGGGGCGCGCCTTGCCGTCACTTGAGGGCAGGATCAGGAACTCCGGGTCCGCCGGCAGCGCGATGCCGTTGAGCGCCATCTGCAGCAGCGTGCCGTACTCGGCCGCATCGCCGACCAGCACCGCGCCGAGCAGCTGCTTGCCGTCTTCGCTCACCACGATCTTCTTGTAGATCTGCTTGTGCTCGTTGATGTACTGGTAGGCGCGCGAATGCGGCGTCTTGCCATGCGCATCGCCGATGCTGGCGACGTCCACGCCCATGAGCTTGAGCTTGGTGCTCATGTCCGCGCCGACAAAGGCCGCCTCCTGCTGGCCGGCGATGTGCTTCGCGGCAACGCGCGCCATGTCGTAGCCGGGCGCCACGAGGCCGAAGGTCTGTTCGTTCCACGAGGCGCACTCGCCGATGGCGTAGATGTCGTGGTCGCTCGTGCGGCAATGGCTGTCGATCGCCACGCCGCCGCGCGGGCCGATGGCCAGCACCGACTGCCGCGCCAATTCGTCGCGCGGGCGAATGCCGGCGGAGAACACGATCATGTCTGTCTCGAGGTACGTGCCGTCGGCGAACACCATGCGGTGCCGCGCAGCGGCGCCGTCGGTGATCTCCACCGTGTTGCGGCCCGTGTGCACATGCAGGCCCAGCGCCTCGATGCTGCTGCGCAGCGCACGGCCGCCGCCTTCGTCGACCTGCACGGCCATGAGGCGCGGGGCGAACTCGACCACGTGCGTCTCCAGGCCCATGTCGCGCAGCGCCTTGGCGCATTCCAGCCCCAACAGGCCACCGCCGACGACCACGCCGCTCTTGGAGCGCGCGCCGCAGGCCTTCATCGCCTCCAGGTCTTCGATGGTGCGGTAGACGAAGCAGTTGTCGCGGTCGCGCCCGGGCACGGCCGGCACGAACGGCGAGGAGCCGGTGGCCAGCACGAGCTTGTCGTAGGCCACCACCTCGCCGTCGGCCGTGCTGAGCGTGTTGTTGCGGCGCTCGATGGCCACCGCCTTTGCGGCCAGGCGCAGCGTGAAGCCGCTGCGCTCGAAGAAGCCGGGCTCCACGAGCGAGAGGTCTTCGGCGGTCTTGCCCGCGAAGAACTCGGAAAGATGCACCCGGTCGTAGGCCGCACGGGGCTCTTCGCAGAACACCGTGACCTCTGCATCGGCAACGCCGAGTTCGTGGAGTTGCTCTAGAAACTTGTGGCCCACCATGCCGTGGCCAATGACTGCGATTTTCATGTCGGATCCTGTACGCAGCCGACCGTGCGACAGGCCGCCGGACACACCGTCAGGAAAGACGGCGTGTCACAGCGAAGCCCCCGCAAGGGACAGATGCGAATCGGGTTGGAACGGACGTACTGCCGGCCTTGGTTCAACAAAGCTTGCAGTGCGCTCGGGTCCGCCGTCGTTAGCGGAGGCACTGTGAGTGCCGCGGCGGCGTTGCCGCGGAACAGTGTTAGACCCTGCGCAACATCCGTGCCAGGCGATTGGGCCGTCTGCGGAAGCGCATCGCACCAAATGCGGCGCTCCACGGGTCGCAGGGCGCGGCGCCGTGCGCCGTTGTGGCGCATGCGTCGTCCCGTTTGGTGCAGCCTGAGGCTCGGGGACCCGGGCTCGCGCTGCTACATCGCCTTCCGTTCGCACATCGCCTGGAAATGCAATGGCCAGCCGGCGCAAAAGCGTCGGAAAGCAGCACTTCGAGGCGCTCTCCGATTTCAGATTCAGACTTTGCAGCTTCCTGCGCTTCAGCGAAGACCGCGCGGGAGGAAGGCATTCGCGCGCGTCGGCACGTTCCTCCAGGTCACCGGCGGATCTTGTTTCATGACGCCACCATGCCCCGTTTGACCTGCTGCGTGAGCTCGTCGGCAAGCACTTCGTCCAGGCCGGCTTCGAGCCCGTCGAGCGCTCGCCGGACGATGTCCTCGGAGCTGGACTTGGGCACGTCGAAGCCGCGCGTGAGGTCGGTGTCGACATAGGCCATGTGCAGCCCCAGCACCTGGGTCTTCTGCGGCGCGAGTTCGCTGCGCAGCGCGTTGGTGAGCGACCAGGCCGCGGACTTGCTCGCCGAATACGCGGCCAGCTCGCCGCCGTTCACCCACGAGGCAACCGACAGCACATTGAGCAGCGCGCCGCCGCCGTTGGCCGCGAGTACCGGCGCAAAGGCCTTGCTCATGCGCAGCACGGCGAAGAAATTGGTCTCGAAGATGCGGCGCGCGACCTCTTCGCTGTCCGGCGCCAGGAAGCCTCCGGGCTGGGCGATGCCGGCGTTGTTGATGACCAGCGTCACGGTGGAGGCCCGCGTGGCGGCGGCCGCCACCTCATCGGGCTTGTTGACGTCGAGCCGCAGCGGCTCGACGCCGGCCTGTGTGATGGTGGCGGGGTCGCGTGCACCGGCGTAGACCTTGCGAGCGCCGCGGGCGAGCAATTCGCGCGTGAATGCGAGGCCGATGCCGCGGTTGGCACCGGTGACGAGGACGACGGCGTTTTCGATCTTCATGAAATATCTCCAGGGGGTTGCGGGTTGAAAGACAGGTTCACTTGAGCTTGATGACGACCTTGCCCTTGGCACGGCCGGCTTCGACATAGGCGAGGGCTTCGTTGGTCGAAGCGAACGGAAAGACGCGATCGATCACGGGGCGGATGGCGCCGGCCTCGATGAGCCGGGTGATTTCGCGCAGCTGGTCACCGTTCGCCCGCATGAAGAGGAACGAATAGCCCACGCCGCGGGCGCGCGCCCGGCGCCGAATGCCGGCGCTCAGCAGCCGCGTGACCAGCCGCACGAAGCCAGGCGCCGCGATCGCCTTGCCGAATTCGGGGTCGGGCGGTCCGGAGATGGAGATGAGCTTTCCGCCGCTCTTGAGCACGCGCAGGGACTTCTCGAGCGTCTTGCCGTCCTGGCTGTTCAGCACGACGTCGCAGCCGCTGAGGATGTCTTCGAAATCCTGCTTGCGGTAGTCGACGACGATGTCCGCGCCCAGTCGCTTGACGAACTCGACGTTGGACGTGCCCGTCGTCGTGGCGACGGTGGCGCCCAGGTGCCTCGCGAGCTGGATCGCAAAGGTTCCGACGCCGCCGGATCCCGCCTGGATGAAGACTTGCTGCCCTTTCTTGAGCCCTGCCTTCTCCACGAGCGCCTGCCACGCGGTGAGGCCGACCAGCGGGATGGATGCGGCCTCTTCCATCGTGAGGTTCCCGGGCTTGAGCGCGAGCGAGGCCTCCTTCACCGGCACGAACTCCGCGAAGGTGCCGATGCGGAAATCATCGGTCCGCGCATAGACCTCGTCGCCCACCTTGAACTGCCGCACCTGTGGCCCGGTCTTGACCACGACGCCGGCCACGTCGTGCCCCAGCACGAGCGGCAGGCGGTACGGCAGGATGAGCTTGAACTCGCCGTCCCTGATCTTGGCGTCCAGCAGGTTCACACCCGCGGCGTGGACCTCGACCAGGACCTCGTCGTCGCGCAGGCTGGGCATCGGCATGTCTGCCGATCGCAGCATGCCTTTCTTGGCGTATCGATCGAGAACAAATGCCTTCATGGTGTTTCCTTGGGGTTGGCTGGCGTAAAAATCGAATTTGGCATGATGCTCATCATATTCAAGGGCGAACGAACAGGCGGCGTTCTCCGGGGAGAAATCAGGCCTCGGCGGGGAGCAGTCGATTGAGCGCGGTTTCGAGCAGGCGCTCGGACAGCGCGGGCTCGTCGACCGCACGGGCCAGCGTCAAGGCGCCGACCATGGTGGCGATCGTCACGAGGGCCTGTTCGTGGGCGCCGGGCTGCCCCCAATCGGGCAACTGGCGGGCGACCAGATCGACCATTGCCTTGATGTGCCGCGTCGTCGCGCTGCGCACTTCGGGCGCCTGCCGCGGGGTTTCCGAGCCCAGCGCGGCCAAGGGGCAGCCGATGTCCGCGTGTTCCAGGTGCTCTTTCGAGAGATAGGCGCGAAGCATGCGTTCCAGGGCTTCGCCGGTGGGAACGCTGGCTGCGGCATCTGCCGCTGCTGCGGCGGCCTCCGCGCACGCACGGACGGCCGCTTCTGCCAGCATGGCTTCGCGCGACGGGAAATGCGCGTAGAACGCGCCGTGCGTCAGGCCCGCCTCTTTCATGATGTCGGCGACGCCGGTGCCGTCGTAGCCGCTGCGGCGAATGGCCTTGGCGGCCACGGCCACGATGCGTTCGTGCGAAGCCTCCTTGGCGGCACTTCTGGCATTGATTTTTGCATTTGGCATGACGCTCATCATATACAAATAGCCAAACGTGCGCAAGGCAGCCGCCGGCTGCCGCTTCTCACCCCAGCGCGTCGTTCACCTGCTCGTTGAATTCCGTCTGGCTGAGCGCCGTGCCGATTTCCCGCGGCAGCGCATCGCGCACCGAGAACACGCCGAGGATCTTCGCCCCCGACACCAGCGGCAGGTGACGGAACCCGCGCTCCAGCATCAGCACCACCGCGTCGGACACGAGCGTCTCCGGCGGCACGCAGATGGGGTTGGGCGTCATCACCTCGCGCACGGGTGTGCGGTCGGGGTCGAGCCCCTTGGCGAGCACGCGGGTCATGAGGTCGCGCTCGGTGAGGATGCCGACCAGCGTGTCGGGCAGCTCCATGACGAGCACGCTGCCGCAGTTGGCGCGGGTCATCACGCAGGCGGCATCGCGCACGCTGGCCTGGGGGCCCAGGCTGATCACGTGCTTGCGCGAGACGGATTGGAAAACGGTGCGCTCGGCCATGGTGCGCCCTCCGGAAGTGAGGTCAATGGTGCCGCCGGCGCCGGCTCAGCGCAAGGAGGCGTTCAGCTTTTCGAGTGCGCCCACGCCGGGGCACAGCTGGTCCGCCTCGAGCGTGTTGAGCGGCCGGTCGCAGGTGTTGAGCGCCGTATGCAGGTCGGTGGCCAGCGGATCGACGTAGAGCAGTCCCGTCACCACCTCCCCCATCTCGTGGTGCCGCTGCATGTAGGCCATCGCGGCGTAGCGGTCGCCGGGGTTGTAGTCGGGGTGCAGGCTGCGCAGGCGCAGCAGCGTGCCGTCGTGCTGGCGAACGTCCATCACCTCGCCCGGGCCGATGTCGGCGGTGATCTCCTCGCGCCCGCTGATGAAGTCGATGCGGCTCACCGCCTCGTTGTGCTCGCGCACGTAGTCGTAGCTCTTGGTGCTGCCCGGGTGGTTGTTGAAGGCCACGCAGGGACTGATCACGTCGATGAAGGCCGAGCCGCCATGGCTGATCGCGCCCTTGATGAGCGGCACCAGCTGCGCCTTGTTGCCCGAGAAGCCGCGCCCCACGTAGCTCGCGCCCAGCTGCAGCGCCAGGGCCACCAGGTCGACCGGGCTGTCGGTGTTGACCACGCCCTTCTTGCTCTTGGAGCCCTGGTCGGCGGTGGCCGAGAACTGGCCCTTGGTGAGGCCGTAGACGCCGTTGTTCTCCACGATGTAGGCCATGCGCACGCCGCGTCGCATCGCATGCGCGAACTGGCCGAGGCCGATGGAGGCCGAATCGCCGTCGCCCGAGACGCCCAGGTACAGCAGGTCGCGGTTGGCCAGGTTGGCGCCGGTCAGCACGCTGGGCATGCGGCCGTGCACCGTGTTGAAGCCGTGCGAGGCGCCGAGGAAATAGTCCGGCGTCTTCGAGCTGCAGCCGATGCCCGAGAGCTTGGCCACGCGGTGCGGCTCGATGTCCAGCTCCCAGCAGGCTTCGATGATGGCGGCGGAAATCGAGTCGTGGCCGCAGCCGGCGCACAGCGTGGAGATCTTGCCCTCGTAGTCGCGCCGCTTGTAGCCGACCTTGTTGGTGGCCAGCGTCGGGTGGTGCAGCCGTGGCTTGGCGAGGTAGGTCATGCGGATTCCTTCGCGGTGGCTGCAGGGGCAGTCTTCTGCACATGCGCGGCGATCGCCTCACTGATGAAGCGCGCCGTGATCGGCGTGCCGTCGAAATGCAGCACGCGCACCAGCCGGGCGGGGTCGAAGTCCAGTTCGTTGACCAAGAGGCTGCGCATCTGCGCATCGCGGTTCTGCTCGACCACGAACACCTGCCGGTGCGCGGCAAGGAACTGCGACACGCTCTCGGGAAACGGAAATGCACGCAGCCGCATCGCATCGAGGTGGATGCCCTCTTCTTCCAGCGCCTCGAGCGCCTCGTGCATGGATGGGCTGGTCGATCCGAAATAGATCACGCCCAAGTCGGTCTTCTCTGCCGCGGGCCGCAGCACCGGCTGGGGCACCAGCGTGGCCGCAGTCGCGAACTTCTTCAAGAGCCGCTCGACGTTGTAGATGTAGTCCGGCCCGCGCTCCGAATACCGCGCATAGGCATCGCGCGTGGTGCCGCGGGTGAAGTAGCTGCCCTTGGTCGGGTGCGTGCCCGGCAGCGTGCGCCAGGGAATGCCGTCGCCGTCCACGTCCTTGTAGCGGCCGAAGTCGCGGCCCGCCTCCAGTTCTTCGGCGGTCATGACCTTGCCGCGGTCGTAGGCCTTGGCGTCGTCCCAGGCAAAGGGCTCGCACAGGCGCTGGTTCATGCCGATGTCCAGGTCGGTCATCAGGAACACCGGCGTCTGCAGGCGGTCGGCCAGGTCCAGCGCGGCCGCCGCGTGTTCGAAGCACTCGTGCGGGTCCTCGGGGAACAGCAGCACATGCTTGGTGTCACCGTGCGAGGCGTAGGCGCACGAGAGGATGTCGGCCTGCTGCGTGCGCGTCGGCATGCCCGTCGAGGGTCCGCCGCGCTGCACGTTGATGAGCGTGACCGGGATCTCCGCAAAGTAGGCCAGGCCGATGAACTCGGTCATCAGCGAGATGCCCGGTCCCGAGGTCGGCGTGAAGGCCCGCGCGCCGTTCCATCCGGCGCCGACCACCATGCCGATGGAGGCGAGCTCGTCTTCGGCCTGCACGATGGCGAAGCGGTGCTGGCCGGTGGCGGGGTCCACGCGGAACTTGGTGCAGTACTTCTGGAAGGCCTCGGCCACCGAGGACGAGGGCGTGATCGGGTACCAGGCCGCGACCGTCGCGCCGCCGTACACGCAGCCCAGCGCCGCAGCACTGTTGCCATCCACGAAGATGCGGTTGCCCACCCGGTCGGCACGTCGCACCTGAATGCCCAGCGGTTCGCGCAGGTTCTCGCGCGCGAAGTCGCAGCCAAGGTTCAGCGCCTGCACGTTGGAGGCCAGCAGTTTTTCCTTGCCCTTGTACTGCTCGCCAAAGAGCTTCTCGACCACTTCGGGCTCGATGCCCAGGAGGATGGCCAGCGCGCCGACATAGACGATGTTCTTGAAGAGCTGCCGCTGGCGCGGGTCTTGATAGACCGCGTTGCAGATCTCGGTGAGCGGCATGCCGATCACGCGGATGTCGGTGCGGAATTTCGAGGGCGGCAGCGGCCGCGTGCTGTCGTAGAAGAGATAGCCGCCGGGCGCCAGTTCGGCCAGGTCGGCGTCCCAGGTCTGCGGGTTCATCGCCACCATCATGTCGGTGCCGCCGCGCCGCCCGAGGTGGCCTGCCTCGGTCACGCGCACCTCGTACCAGGTCGGCAGGCCCTGGATGTTGCTCGGGAAGATGTTGCGCGGGCTCACCGGCACGCCCATGCGCAGGATCGCCTTGGCGAACAGCTCGTTGGCCGAGGCCGAGCCCGAGCCGTTGACGTTCGCGAACTTGATGACGAAGTCGTTGATGCCTTCGATCGGCGGGATGGCGGTGGTGGCCCCCACGCTCGCGCCTTCGGGCGGCAGTACGGCGCTCATGCCGCCACCCCCTGCCCCGCTGGCGTCATCTTCAGCAGGAACTTCTGCATGTCCCACGCGCCCGTCGGGCAGCGCTCGGCGCACAGGCCGCAGTGCAGGCAGACGTCTTCGTCCTTGACCATCACGCGGCCCGTCTTCAGGCCGCCGGACACATACAGGTCCTGTGTCAGGTTCAGCGCCGGCGCCTTGAGATGGGGCCGCAGCTCGGCTTCGTCGGCGTTGTCGACGAAGTTGATGCAGTCCATCGGGCAGATGTCCACGCAGGCGTCGCACTCGATGCAGGCGGTCTCGGTGAACACGGTCTGCACGTCGCAGTTGAGGCACCGCTCGGCCTCCTTGAAGGCGGTGGCGGCGTCGAAGCCCAGTTCCACTTCCACGCGGATGCTCGCCAGCGCCGTCTCGGCCTTGGCCCACGGCACCTTGTAGCGCAGGTCGTTGGAGGTGTCGTTGTCGTAGCTCCACTCGTGGATGCCCATCTTCTGCGACACCAGGTTGGTCATGGGCGCGGGGCGCACGTACACGGGCTCGGCGCGCAGCAGCTTGTCGATCGACACGGCGGCCTCATGGCCGTGGGCCACGGCCGTGATGATGTTCTTGGGACCGAAGGCCGCATCGCCGCCGAAGAACACGTTCGGCACCGTCGACTGGAAGGTGTTCTTGTCGAGCGTGGGCAGGCCCCACTTGTCGAAGGCGATGCCGCTGTCGCGCTCGATCCACGGGAAGGCGTTTTCCTGGCCCACCGCAACCAGCACCTCGTCGCATTCGAAGAAGGCATCGGGCTCTCCGGTGGGCACCAGCGTGCGGCGACCCTTGTCGTCGTACTCGGCGCGGACCACCTCGAAGGTCATTCCCTTCAGCTGGCCCTGGTCGTGCACGAAGGCCTTGGGCACGTGGAAGTTGATGATCGGAATGCCCTCGTGCTGCGCGTCTTCCTTCTCCCAGGGCGAGGCCTTCATCTCCTCGAAGCCGCTGCGCACGATGACCTTCACGTCGGTGCCGCCCAGGCGCCGGGCCGAGCGACAGCAGTCCATCGCGGTGTTGCCGCCGCCCAGCACGATCACGCGCCGGCCGATGCTCGTGATGTGGCCGAAGGACACGGAGTTGAGCCAGTCGATGCCGATGTGGATGCTGGCCGCCGCTTCCTTGCGGCCGGGCACGTCGAGGTCGCGCCCGCGCGGTGCGCCGCAGCCGACGAAGATCGCGTCCCACCCCTGGCCCATCAGCGCCTTCATCGAATCGATGCGCTCGCCGCCGCGGAACTCGACGCCCAGGTCCAGCACATAGCCGGTCTCTTCGTCGATCACCGACTCCGGCAGGCGAAAGCGCGGGATTTGCGTGCGGATGAAACCGCCGGCCTTGGCCTCGCCGTCGAACACGGTCACCTCATAGCCGAGCGGCGCGAGGTCGCGCGCCACGGTGAGCGAGGCCGGCCCTGCGCCGATGCAGGCGACGCGCTTGCCGTTCTTCGGCGCGCTCTTGGGCATGCGCGAGCGCACGTCCTCCTTCATGTCGGCCGCCACGCGCTTGAGCCGGCAGATGGCCACCGGCTCGGGCGCCTGCGCGTTGCTTTCCTCTACCCGCCCGCGCCGGCAGGCCGGCTCGCAGGGCCTATCGCAGGTCCGCCCGAGGATGCCCGGGAAGACGTTGGACGCCCAGTTGATCATGTACGCGTCGCCGTAGCGGCGCTGCGCGATCATGCGGATGTATTCAGGGACGGGGGTGTGCGCCGGACAGGCGTACTGGCAATCGACGACCTTGTGGAAATAGGCCGGGTTGGCAATGTCGGTTCGCTGCAATGCGTTTCTCCTGACAGTCGCCCTGGCCCCGAAGGGGCCGTCATGTGGGTTTGGCGCAGTATGCGCCGCACTGGCGGTTGCACCACCTTGGTGAAATCCCGCAGCCGCACTCACATAGAACACCCCCGAACGATGTGCGCGCGCCACATTGGATTCGGGCTCCGCTCTGCCCAGACTGTGGTCGCCCGCCGGCCTGTACGCATGTCGGCGGGTCAAAGACGGCCGGCAGCCGCGCTGACGGCCATGACAACAGAGACAAACGGAGACATCACCATGATTCGCCACTTGCGCGCCAGCACCGCCTGCGCCGTCCTCGCCCTGCTGCAGCTGAGCGCTTGCGGCGGAGGGGGGAGCAACAATCCCGTGTTCACGCCCATCCCCCCGACCACGACCTCCCCGCCACCCAGCGAACCGCCGCCGGTCGCGACCTCGCCCTTGCAGCGCGCCACCGTCTACGGAAGCATCCTCGGCACCGACGACGCCGCGACGAACGGCACCTACAACTGGAAGGGCGTGCCCTTTGCCAAGGCGCCGGTCGGCAACCTGCGCTGGAAGGCGCCGGTCGATCCGGAGCCCTGGGCCACCGTCAAGACGACGCAGAAGCTCGGCAACGCCTGCGTGCAGACCGGCCGCCTCTATGGCCCGGGCCAGAACAACCAGTACGACGCGACCATCGGCACCTCCATCGGCAAGACCACCGGTTCCGAGGACTGCCTGTACCTCAACATCTGGGCACCGTCGACAGCCAAGGCGACCGACAAGCTGCCCGTCATCGTCTTCGTCTACGGCGGCAGCAACATCACCGGCTACACGGGCGATCCGGTCTACGACGGCGCCGCGCTCGCGAAGGCGGCCAATGCGGTCGTCGTCACGGTGAACTACCGCCTGGGCATCATGGGGTTCCTGGCCTCGCCGCAGCTCAAGGCCGGCCTCGATGCGAACGACGACTCCGGCAACTACGCGATCCTGGACCTCATCAAGGGCATGAAGTTCGTCAATGCGAACATCGCGGCCTTCGGCGGGGATCCGGGCAACGTCACGCTGATGGGCCAGTCGGCCGGCGCCGTGAACATCTACGCGCTGATGGTCTCGCCGCTGGTGGCCAACGCCAAGCCGGCGCTGTTCCAGCGGCTGGTTCCGCTGAGCGGCGGCGTCGCGACGGCCACGACCAAGCCGAACCAGGTCAACGCGCTCCTGAGCGCCCTGCTCGTGGCCGACGGCACCGTGGCAGACGACGCGGCCGCGGCGACTTACATCGCCAAACAGAGCAACGCCGACCTGGCCGCGTACCTCCGGTCGAAGAGCGCGGACACGCTGCTGCAGACCGTGCTGAAGAAGCTGGTGCCGCTGGGCCTGTCGGCCTCCAATCCGCTGAACGACGGCACGGTGGTTCCGGTCGATCCGATCGCGGCGATCAACGCGGGGCAGTTCCTGAAGGTGCCGGTGCTGGCCGGCTACACGCGCGACGAGACCAAGCTCTTCCCGCAGAACCTGGCCACCTCGCCTGCGTTCGGCGGCATCAGTGGCCGGCTGCTCGACGACCCGACGGTGTTCTCGATGGCCTACAGCTATGACCCGAACGCGGCGCCCACCACGTCGCTCGAGCAATGGATCCCCGGCCAGTACCTGCCCGTCACGACGCCGGTGACCGGCTTCAACGCGAGGACCGACCTGTACAACCAGTATTTCTTCATCGCGCTGCGCAAGCAGATCTTCCCGGTGCTGCAGGCGCAGAACGTACCGCTGTGGTGGTACCAGTTCAACTGGGACAAGTCGCCAGCGCCGTTCAACGACATCTTCGGCGCCGCGCACACCTTCGACCTGCCGTTCGTGTTCGGCAACTTCGGCCCTTCGCTCTATTCGAAGTTCGCGAACTCGAAGGCGAACGAGCCGGGCCGGCTGGAGCTCTCGGACGCGATGATGAAGAGCCTGGCGGCGTTCGCCCGCGGCGGCGACCCCAACAACGCGGCGCTGGGCGTCAACTGGCCGCAGTACCCGTCGGTGCTGAACTTCGACGCCTCGCTGACGGCCAAGACGATCACGGTGCAGTAGCTGCGACGCGCAAGGCGCTACGGCGCCTCTGCGATCACGCGGAACATGGTCCGCTTCGTGTTCGTGAAGTGCGGCCGCGCGATGCCGCTCCACGCGGTGGCGCGCACTGCGAGCCAGGGCGGCGAGCCCAGCACGTCTTCGCGCTGCAGGTCGTAGCAGGCCAGGGACAACGGCCCGGCGCCACGGTTGAGAAAACGCATCGCCCGCACGCAGCCCCGCACTGCCGCAAGGCCGGGCATGTGCTCGGTGTCGTACCAGCGCGAAATCTCGTCGAGCCAGCCCGTCTCGGGGTCGGTTTCGACGACATAGTGAAAGCGCGGGCGCTCTCCGGCGGAGGCACCTTCGATGCCGAGCATCGGCTCGAGCGGCGACGCGCGCAGCTCGCTTGCCCAATCGCACTGCGCCTGGAACGTCGCGGCCATCGCATCGCCATCAAGCGCCTGGGACCCATGCGACTTCAGGTAGACGTAGGCCTGCGATCCATCGAGGCTCGATGCCGCACGGTGCAACGCCAGCGTGGTGGCGTGGGCTGCGCAGAACGCGCGGACATCGGCATCGATGCGCGAGGCCGCGGCGGGTGCGGTGCGCATCTGGAGGAGAACGAAGCGGGGGGCGATGTCTTCTTGCATCGGCATCAATCGGGCTTGATCTTCTTGGCGCGAACCACGGCCGACCACTTGGCGCTGTCGCGCGCCAGCAGTGCGCTCAGCTCGGCCGGGCTCGAAGGCGCGGGCTCAGCGCCGGATGCCATCAGCCGGCTCTTCACACCGTCGTTGGCAAGCGCACGGCGCACCGCCTGATTCATCGCGTCGGCCACGCCGGCCGGTGTTCCCCTGGCCGCGAAGAGCGCATACCAGTTGTCCGAATCGACGCCGGGAATGCCCATCTCCAGGAAAGTCTTGACCTCGGGCAGCAGCGGGTGCCGCTTCGACGCGGCAATGCCGATGGGCTTGAGCTTGCGGCTGGTGATGAACGGCAGCAGCCCGGGGATGTCGCCGAAGAAACCGTCCACATGTCCCGCGAGCACGTCGGTGATGGCCGGAGCGGCCCCTTTGTACGGCACGTGCAGCAGCGGCGTCTTCGCTGCGTCCGACAGCAGTTCCATCGCCAGGTGCGGCACGCTGCCGGTGCCCGACGAGGCGAGCGTCATCGGCCGCTTGCTCTTCTTCGCGGCGGCCACGAACTCGGCGCCGGTGTTGTACGGCGCGTTGGCCCCGACCACCAGCACTTCGACGTTGCGCACCACCAGCGAGATGGGCGTGAGGTCCTTCGCCGGGTCGTACATGAGCTTCTCGTACAGCGACGGATTGATCGCGACCGCGCCCACGCTGGTGAGCCACAGCGTCTGCGCATCGGGCGCAGAGCGCGACACGTACTCGGCCGCGATGCCGCCGTTGGCACCCGCCTTGTTCTCGACGATGACCTGGTGGCCGGTTTCCTTGCCGAGCTGTTCGGCGATCGCGCGGGCGACGAAATCGACGGGGCCGCCCGGCGGAAATGCGACCACGATCCGCGTGATCTTGTCCTGCTGCGCACGGGCGGGAATGCCCGCGGCCATCAGTGCGGCGGCGGCGAGGCCCTGCAGGCAATGCCGCCTGTGAACGAACGGATGTTTCATCCGGATTCTCCTGATGGTTCTTGTGTGAAAGTCAGTCGCAGCGCACGGACATGCCGCCGTCCACCACGATCTCGGTGCCCGTAACGAAGCGCGCCTCGTCGGACGCCAGAAAGAGCGCCGCCGCGGCGGTGTCGCGCCCATCGCCCATGAAGGGCAGCGGAATGCGCGCCTGCCGCTGTTTGAGCAGCGCCTCGACATCGCCGCCCGCCCGCTGGCCGGCAAGACGCGTCTCGACCATCGGCGTATGAAGCTGCCCCGGCACGACCGTGTTCACGCGAATGCCCTGCCCCGCGTACTGCACCGCGAGCACGCGCGAGAACTGCATCACCGCCGCCTTGGTGGAGGCGTAGGCGATCTGCGCGGCGCCGGTCCAGCGCGTGGCCGAGGTCGATGCCAGGTTGACGATGGCGCCGTTGCCCTGCGCCAGCATGTGCGGCAGCACGTGCTTGCAGGTGAGGAACACGCTCTTCAAGTTGTGGTCGACCTGCGCATCCCACACCGCTTCAGGCATCTCGACCGGCCCGCCCTTGGCCGAGCCACCCACGTTGTTGACCAGCACGTCGATGCGGCCGAAGCGCGCGATGCACTGCGCGACCATCGCCTCGATCGATGCGGCCTGCGTGACGTCGCAAGCGGCGCTCGCGAACACGCCGCCGGCCTGCGCGATGAGCTCAGCGGTTTCGCCCATGCGATCGATGTCGCGGTCCACGCCGAACACCTGCGCGCCCTCTTGCGCGAAGCGCACCGCGATCGCGCGGCCGTTGCCCCAGCCGGGGCCGACCGAGCCCGCACCGGTGATGAGTGCCACCTTGCCTTCGAGGCGGCGCGCGGTGGGTTGGAAGAAATCTGCTGCTGTAGTCGTCATGCGTCGAACCGGTAGAAGTCGAGGGGATTGCGCACCAGGATCTGTTCGCGCAGCGCGGCGTCCGGCGCGATCTGCGCCAGCGCATCGACGAGCACGCCGTCGTCCGGCACGTGGTGATGGTTGGGATGCGGCCAGTCGCTGCCCCACAGGCAGCGCCCGGGGAACTCGTAGGCCAGCAGGTGTGCGAGCGCGATGCCGTTGGCGTAGTCCGCGCCGGCCGAGATGCGGTCGATGCCGCTCAACTTGACGCGAAAGAGCGGGTTGCGCAGCAGCGCGCGCAGCGCCGCGAAGTCGGCATGGTCCGCACCGAACGAGGCATCGACGCGGCCCATGTGATCGATGACCACCGGCACCGCGCTGCGCGCGAGCGGGGCAGCCAGTGCATGCACCAGGCTGCTCTCGAAATGCACCTGCAGATGCATGTCCAGCGGCGCCAGACGGCGGGTGAAGGCGACGATGTCGTCCACGCTCGCGGAGGCGCCCAGGTGCTTCATGAAGTTGAAGCGCACGCCGCGGAATCCCGCTGTCGCCAGGCGCGCGAGTTCGGCATCGGTCACGCCGAGCGGCACGAGCGCCACGCCCAGGTAGCGCCCGCCGCCCGCGGCGATCGCATCCTCGATCACGCGGTTGTCGAAGCCGTGCACCAGCGACTGGACGATCACGCAGCGGTCGATGCCCAGGTGCTTGTGGAGCGCGAAGAGCGCCTCCTTCGGCGAGTCGGCGGGCGTCCAGTTCAGCGTTTCGGAAAAGGGAAATTGCGCGGCCGGCCCGAAGATGTGCACATGCGCGTCGCAGGCACCGGGCGGCAGCTGAAGATGCGGCACCGAGGGCCGCGGGTTGTAGGTCAGGGTTGCTGTCATGTCGTTGTCTCTCGATGAATTGTCTTGCGGTGCCCGCAGTTCGATCTCTGCTTTTGCCGGATATCAGCTATCCGTAAAATGCATCGCCCATGGACCTCACGCGCCTCAACTATTTCGTCGCCGTCGTCGAGGCGGGCAGCTTCAGCCGGGGCGCGGCCTCGCTGCACATGTCGCAGCCGGCGTTGAGCCGACAAATCCTTCTGCTCGAAGAAGAAGCTGGGCAGCCGCTGCTCGTGCGCACCGGCCGCGGGGTCGAGGCCACCGAGTCGGGCCTCGCGCTGCTCGCGCATGCGCGAGCCATCCTCGAGATGGCCGACCGGGCCCGCGCGGACATGCAGGAGCGGCGCGCCAGCCCGCATGGCCGCGTCGTGGTGGGGCTGCCACCGCGCGTGGCGCATGTGCTCGCGGCCGACCTGGTGGAGCGCTTTCGCGCGAAGTTTCCCGATGCGGTCATCAGCGTGGTCGAGGGCTTGAGCATTCGCCTGCGCGAGTGGCTGGTCGCGGGCAAGCTCGACCTTGCGATCCTGTTCGATCCGCCGCCCTCGCCCCAGATGCAGGAGGAAACGCTGGCGCGCGAGCCGCTGATCGTGATCGGCCCCGAACCGCTGCCGCGCCGCATGAAGCTGGCCGAGGTCGCTGCTCTGCCGCTCGTGATGCCGAGCGGACCGAACGCGCTGCGCCAGCTGCTCGAGCGCGAAACCAAGCCGCGCGGCATGCCGCTGTCGATCGTCGCGGAGGTCGACTCGGTGCAGACCGTGCTGTCGCTGGTGGCGCGCGGCGTGTCGTACACGGTGCTGCCGCAAAGCGCGGTGCACCTGTGGACCTACGACAAGCCGCTGCATCGCGCGGCCATCCACGCACCGGCCATCCGCAACCGCATCGTGCTCGCCATTCCGAAGGCCCGGCCCGCGACGCGGCCGAGCCGCTGGGCCGCGCAGGTGCTGCGCGAGCTGGCGCTGGAGCATTACGCGAGCACGAAGGCCGAATGAAGTTCAGTGCCCGATCTCGAGCGCCACGAGGAAGCGCGACACCATGTTGTAGGCGCCGACCGTGACCATCGCATCGACCACCTGCTGCGGCGTGAAGCGCGCGCTGACCTGCTGGTAGAGGGCGGCCGGCACCTCGATGCTGTTCGTCATGGCATCGGTCAGTTCGATGAGCAGCGCCTCGTCGGCCGACAGGCCCGGGCCGATGGCCGCCGGGTCCGACAGCGCATCCACCGCCGCCTGCGACGCGCCCGCCTGCAGCGCAATCGGCACATGCGCGTCGTATTCGTAGCGTGCCCGGTTGAGCACCGCCACACGCAGGATGACCAGCTCGCGCGCCGCCTCGGGCAGGCTGTTGTGGCGGCGCACGGCCGTCAGCAGTTGCTCCCAGCCGTGCGCCATGGGCGGGCTGTTGAGCAGCACCTGGTAGAGCGGCGAGACGCGGCCACGCTGCCTGGCGATTTCCGCTTCGAGCGTGGCGAGTTCGGGGCGGCTTCCGGGTTCGACGGGGGAGATTCGCATGATGGTTTCTGTTCGAGGATGAAAAGGAAAAAAAGTCTGCGCTCAGATCACGGGCGTCGCTGCGCCATCCATGGCGATGGTGGCGCCAGTTACGTAGCTTGCGCGGTCCGAGGCGAGAAAGACCACCATGTCGGCGATCTCGCGCGGCTCGGCGGGCCGGCCGATGGGGAGCGTGGCGCCCGGTGCGGCCGGCGCGGGCCGGCCTTCGAGCGCGGCGAGCCGGGCTTCGGCTTCCTGCCGCTGGCGCAGCCGCTCCGTGGCCACCTGGCCCGGATTGAGCGCATTGATGCGCACGCCCTGCCGCGCATACGCAGCCGCCATGCCGGCGCTCGCGAGCAGCAGCGCGGCGTTCGCAGCACCGCCCGCCAGGTGCGTCGGGTTGGCGACCTTGCCGCCCGCGCCGACGATGTTGACCACGCTGCCCGTACCGCGCGCGGCCATGCGCTGCACGGCCGGCGACATGACGTGGATGTAGCTGAAGAACTTGGCCTGCATCGCGTCGCTCCAGGCCGCGGCATCGAGTTCGTCGGGCGGCCTGCGCCTGGCGGCGCCGGCGCAGTTGACCAGCACGTCGAGCGAGCCCGACGCAGCTTCGATCGCATCGAGCGCGGCGAGCGCCGATGCGGGGTCGCGCAGGTCGGCGGCATGCCAGGCGACGCGGCCTTCTGCATTCAACGACTGCGCAGCCGTGCGCAAGGCAGCGTCGTCGCGCGACAGCATCGTCACCCGCGCGCCTTCGGCCAGAAAGGCCTGCACGCACGCAAAGCCGATGCCGCGGCTGGCGCCGGTCACGAGCACGTGGCGCCCGGCAAGTCCGAGATCCACCGCGTTCAGCCCCGCTTCTCGAGCAGCCCGCCGTCGACCGGCAGGATCACGCCCGTGATGTAGCGCGCCTCGTCGGACGCGAGGAACAGCGCCGCATTGGCCACGTCCCACGCCGTGCCCATGCGCCCCATCGGCACCAGCGCCTCGCGCTCGGCGCGGATCACGTCGCGCGACACGCCGCGCTCCTGCGCACGGCGCTCGATGGCCATGGGCGTGTCGATCAGGCCCGGCAGGATCACGTTGGCGCGAACGCCGTGGCGCGCGTTCTCCATCGCGATGTGCTGCGTCAGCGTGTTGACCGCGCCCTTGCTGGTCTTGTAGGTGATGCTCGGCCGCGCCGCCAGCGACGAGGTCGAGGAGATGTTGACGATGCAGCCGGACTGCCGCTCGATCATGTGCGGCAGCACGTGCTTGCAGGTCATGAACATGCCCTTGAGGTTCATCGCCATGATGCTGTCCCACGTGTCGGCGTCCATCTCGACCGTCTTGCGGTCGCCCTTGGAGCGGCCCACGTTGTTGTGCAGGATGTCGATGCGGCCATGGCGTTCGATGCAAGCGGCGGCGATCGCGGCGCAGTCCGCCTCCCGCGTGATATCCGCGCGCAGCACCGAGGCGCTGCCGCCGAGTGCGACAACCGCATCGCGGGTGCTTGCGGCCCATTCCTCGTTGATGTCCACCAGGAGCAGCGTCGCGCCCTCCTGCGCAAAGCGCTCGGCTGTCGCGCGGCCGTTGCCCACCGTGTCGCCCGGCTGCTGTCCCGCGCCCACGATGATGGCGATCTTGCCTTCCAGTCTTCCTGTGCCCATGTCGGTTCCGTTGTTCCTGTGTGTGTGATTCGTTGTCGAGCTCAATCGATCGTGATGTGGCCGTCGGTGACGACCTTGCGCCAGCGCGCCTCTTCCGCGCGCATGAACTTCGTCATCTCCGGTGGCGAGTTGACCGCCACGGTCAGTCCCTCGCCCGCGAGCCGTTCGCGGTACGCCGGGGCCTCGGCGGCCTTGCGCAGTGCCGCGTTCAGGCGCTCGAGCACGGCCGGCGGCGTGCCGCCCGGCGCGAAGATCGCGTACCAGACCTCGGCGCTGTAGCCGGGGATCGTCTCCGCGATGGCCGGCACGTTCTTGTAGGCCGACGAGCGCTGCGGCGAAGTCACCGCGACGGCGCGCATCTTTCCGCTCTCGACGAACTTGGCGACGCCGCCCGCGGTGGCGAAGACCATGTCGATCTGCCCGCCGAGCAGGTCCGTGTAGGCCGGGCCCGCGCCGCGGTAAGGCACGTGCGTGATGTCGACCTGCGCCATGTTCTTGAACAGCTCGCCGGCCAGGTGCACGGCCGAACCGTTGCCCGAGGAGCCGTAGTTCAGCTTGGCCGGACTGGCCTTGGCGGCCTTGATGACATCGGCAATCGTCTTGTAGGGGCTGTTGGGTCGCGTGACCAGCACGTTGGGCCCGTGGCAGATGAGGCCCACTTCGGTGAAGCCCTTCTCGGTGTCGTAGGGCAGGCTCTTCACCAGCGAGGCGTTGATCGCGAGCGCCGAGGTGGTCAGCAGCAGCGTGTAGCCGTCGGCGGGCGCCTTGGAGACGATGTCAGAACCGATCACGGTGCCGGCGCCGGCCCGGTTGTCGATGATGACCGGCTGGCCCAACTCGACCGCGAGTGCCTGGCCGAGCACGCGGCCGACGACGTCGGTGCCGCCGCCGGCGGTGAAGGGAATCACGACGCGCAGCGGCCGCGACGGAAAGGCATCGGCGGCGCGGGCGGCCGTGCCGATGAAGAGGGCCGGTGCACCGGCGAAGGCCGTGCCGGCTGTTGCCATGCGCAGCACGGCGCGGCGCTGCAGGCTGGGGAATTTCAAAATCGTCTCCTTGTTCTGTCTGGCAATGCCCTTCATGAAAGGCGTCGCGGCGAACAGGAAGTCTAGGAACGCAGGCGCGCCCTGCTTTGACGATTCGGCAAAGCTCCTTTTCCGGCGCCTAGGCGCCGCGGCCCTCGCCGGACACCAAGTGCGCGAGAAATTCCTGGGCCGCAGGCGACAGCGCCGCCCGGTCGCCGACGCAGACCCACAACTGCCGGTGCGCCCAGTCGTCTTCGAGCGGCAACACGACCAGCCCCATGCGCGCCTCGTAGTTGCGCGCGATGCCCACCGGCACGATCGCCAGGCCCAGGCCTTCCCGCACCAGCTCGCAGCGGGCCTCGGGGTTGGACACCTGCGCGCGCACCCGCAGCGGACGCGGCAGCGCGGGCGCGATCAGCTGCATGAACTCCTCCACGCTGTGGCGCGGAAAGTAGCCGAGGAAGTCGTAGTCGAGCGCATCTTCGAGCCGCAGCGTTTCCCGCCGGGAAAGCGCGTGGCCGACCGGCACGACCAGCCCGACGCGGTCGGTGCGGTAGGGCATCGACACCACGCCCGCCGCCGGATGCGCCGCGTGATAGACGCCGATGTCCGCCTCGCCGTCGGCCACGATGCGCGGCACGTCATAGCTGAAGGCCTCCATCAGGTCGACCCGCGAGCCCGGCGCCTTGCGCGAGAAGCTGCTGATCTCCGAAGGCAGGAACTGCTGCACCGCCGACGAATTGGCGACCAGCCGGATCTTGGGCACGCCGCTGGCCGAATACGCGCCGAGCGATGTCTGCACCTGCGCGAGCGTGCGCAGGATCGCCTTGGCCTGCTGGTAGAGCATCGCGCCCGCCGGCGTGGCCTCCACGCCCCTGCCGTGGCGGCGCAGGAGCCGAGTGCCCAGCTGGCGTTCGAGTTCGGTGATGCGCTTGCTCGCGGCGGAGGTGACGACATGCACCCGATCGGCCGCCCGCGAAAGGCTTTTCTCCTCGATGGCGGCCACGAGGATTTCGAGTGAGGCGATGTCCATCGGCCGATTTTCTGCCATCGGGCGGCTACGGCGCCCGACGGCTTCGATTCACTCCGCCTCGATCTTCGCGGCCTCCACCACCTTGCCCCAGCGCACGAACTCGGCCTTGCTGAAATCGTCGAGTTGCTTGGCGTTCATGTAGTCGGCCGTCGCGCCGAGCTCGGCCGCCTTCTGCTGGAAAGCCGGCGTCGCCACGATCTTCGAGATCTCCGCGTTGAGCCGGTCGATCACGGGCTGCGGCGTCTTCGCCGGCGCGAACACCGCGAACCACGAGGTCGCATCGAGGTTCGGCAGGCCCACCTCCGCGGCCGTCGGCACACCCGGCAGCGACGCCACGCGCGTCTTGCCGGTCACCGCGATGGCGCGCAGCTTGCCCGACTGGATGAACGGCATGAAGGGCGGCGGCGTGCCGAAGGTCATGTCGACCTGGCCGCCGAGCAGGTCCTGCAGCGCCGGGCCCGTGCCCTTGTAGGGAATGTGCGTGATGCGGATGCCGGCCTGCTGCTCGAGCATGGCGCCGGTCACATGCTGCAGCGAGCCGGGGCCCGACGATGCGAAGGTGAGCTTGCCCGGGTGCGCCTTGGCATAAGCGATCAGCTCGGCCATGGTCTTGACCGGCACGTCCGCGCGCACCACCACCACCTGCGGCGCGCTCAGCACGTTGGCCACCGCGCGCAGGTCTTCGGGCGCCCATTGCTTCTGCTTCACGACGTGCGGGGAGATGACGTGATAGCCCGAGTACTGCATCAGCAGCGTCTGGCCGTCGGGCTCGGCACGCTTGACCTGCACCGCGGCGATCACGCCGCTGGCGCCCGACTTGTTGTCCACGATGACCGACTGGCCCAGCGCCTTGCCGAGCGGATCGGCAAGCATGCGCCCCGCGATGTCGGTCGTGCCGCCGGCCGCTGCCCCCACGACCATCGTGATGGGCCGCGTGGGGTAGGTCTGCGCGAAGGCGCTGGTGCCGAACAATGCCGCGAAGGCGGTCAGCGCGCAGAGGCTGCGGCGTGACACGGACGATGGGTTCGAAAGCCGTTTCATGTCTTTGTCTCCTGGTTTCTGTGAAGTTGAAGTCGATGGGGAATCAGTGATCGCGTGCAAGGGCCCGCGCGCGCGTGGCCTCGAAATCGGCCGGCGCCGGATGCAGGTCGAGCCGACGTCCGGCCTTCGCGATCTGGCTCGGCGTGTCGTGCCCGATGAGCGCCGGCAGGCGCCGCGCGGCCGCCGTCAGCGCCTGCACGTCAATGCCGGTGTCGTAGCCCATGAGTTCCAGCGCATGCGCGATGTCCTCGCTGCACACGTTGCCCGACGCGCCCGGCGCATAGGGGCAGCCGCCGATGCCGCCGATGGAGGCGTCGAAGCAGCGTCCGCCTGCGTCGATGGACGCCAGCACGTTCGCGAGACCCATGCCGCGCGTGTTGTGGAAATGCAGGGTCAGGTCGGTGGCGGGCCAGCGCGCGATGAATTCGCGCACCATGCGCGCAACCTGCCCCGGATAGGCCATGCCCGTGGTGTCGCACAGCGTGATGCCGGTCGCGCCGATCTCGTCGATGAAGCGCCCGCACCATGCGAACACGTCGCTCTCGGCGAGGTCTCCTTCGATCGGGCAGCCGAAGCTGCACGAGAGCGACACATTGACCGCCACGCCGGCCTGCCGCGCCAGCGCCGCCACTTCGGCGAGGCCGCGCAGTGACTGCTCGCGCGTCATGCGCAGGTTAGCGAGGTTGTGGCTTTCGCTGGCCGACATCACGAGGTTCATCTCGTTGGCTTGCGCATCGATCGCGCGCTCGGCGCCGCGCACGTTGGGCACCAGCGCGCTGTAGACGACGCCGGACACGCGCTCGATCTCGCGCAGCACGATCTCTGCATCGGACAACGCGGGAATCGCCTTTGGCGAAACAAATGCCGTGACCTCGATCTTCGCCATGCCCGCACGCGAGAGCGCGTTGACCAGTTCGATCTTGTCCTCCGTCGGCACGAAAGCCGCTTCGGCCTGCAGGCCGTCGCGCGTGCCGACCTCAAACATCTTGATGCGCTGCGAGGCGCCGTTCCACACCGTGTTCATGCGACCACCTTTCTGCCACGCAAGGCGGCGATGTCTTCGACGGTGAAGCCGAGTTCGTCCAAGACCGAATCCGTGTCGTCGCCCAGGCCCGGCGCCGAAGAGCGCACCGTGCCCGGCGTGCCCATGAGCTTGGGCACAACGCCAGGCACCTCGATGTCGTGACCGTCGCGCGTGCGTTGCGAAAGCAGCATGTCGCGTGCGCGGTAGTGCGGGTCTTCGCAGATGTCCCTGGCGGTGTAGACCTTGCCGGCGGGCACGCGGGCCGCGCCGAGGACGTCGAGCACCTCGGCCACGGAGCGCACCAGCGTCCAGGCCTCGATGGCCCGGTCGAGTTCTTCCACGCGCGCCACGCGGCCCGCGTTGTCGGCGAGCGCCGCATCGGCGCCGAGATCGTCGCGCCCGATGGTTTGCATCAGCCGCTTGAAGATGCTGTCGCCGTTGCCCGCGATCAGCACGAAGCCGTCGCTGCAGCGGTAGGCGTTCGACGGCGCGATGCCGGGCAGCGCGCTGCCCGCAGGTTCGCGCACCGCGCCGAACGCGCTGTACTCGGGCACTAGGCTCTCCATGACGTTGAACACCGCCTCGTTGAGCGCGACGTCGATCACCTGCCCCTTGCCGCCGTTGACCTTGCGGTGATAGAGCGCCGTGAGCACGCCGATGGTGCCGTGCAGCGCGGCCAGCGTGTCGCCGATGGAGATGCCGCAGCGCACCGGCACCTGGCCCGGTTCGCCGGTGAGGTGGCGCAGCCCGCCCATCGCCTCGCCGATGGCGCCGAAGCCCGGCAGGTCGCGGTAGGGTCCGGTCTGCCCATAGCCGGAGATGCGCAGCATCACAAGCCCGGGGTTCAGCGCCGAGAGCACGTCGTAGCCCATGCCCCAGCCTTCGAGCGTGCCGGGGCGGAAGTTCTCGATCAGCACGTCGGCCTCGGCGATGAGCTTGCGCGCGATGTCCTGGCCTTCGGTGCTGCGCAGGTCCAGCGCGATGGAGCGCTTGTTGCGCGACTGCACCTGCCACCAGACCGAAGTGCCCTCCTGGATCAGCCGCCAGTTGCGCAGCGGGTCGCCGCTGCCGGGCGGCTCGATCTTGACGACGTCGGCGCCGAATTCGCCGAGCGTCTTGCCGGCGAAGGGGCCGGCGATGAGCTGGCCCATTTCGATGACGCGCACGCCTTGCAAGGCGCTGGGGGTTGGAAGCGTGGAAGCCATGTGTTTGTTGTCTCCGGGAGATGCAGGCGGTGTGCTGCATCCGATGCCCGGATTCTGGGCAGCGGGCCTTGCGGAGGGAACGACAAAGGCACGCACCCAGCTTTCGCGGATCGCGAAAGCTGGAAGGGGTTAACCCGCGCAGAGGTGGTCGATGAGGGTTCGCACGTGCCGCGGAACCGCGCCCGCGTCGCGCAGGCCGATCACCAGGCGCCGGTGCGTCCAGTCGTCCTCGAGCGTGATCTCGCGCAGGTTCATCGAGCGCAGGTGCGGCTGGATTGCCTCCCGCGGCAGCACCGCCACGCCCATGCCCGCGGCGACCATCTGGCACATGGCATCGAAGCTGCGCACCTGGATGCGCAGCTTCAGGCGCCGCCCGAGCGTTTCGCTGGCGGCCTGCAGGCGCTGCGCGAGCGAGGTGGCGCCCGAGAGGGTCACGAAGTCGAAATCGCAGGCCTCTTCGAAACGCACGCTCTTGCGGCGCGCGAGCGGGTGGCCGCGCGGCACCACCAGCACCAGGCGGTCTTCGCGGTAGTTCACGATGTCCAGGCCCAGCGTGGGCGTGCGGTCGGCAAAGATGCCGACGTCGGCGCGGCCTTCGAGCACGGCCAGCACGATCTCGCTGCTGTTCTGTTCTTCGAGCTCGATGCGGATGCCGGAGTTGCCCGCCACGAAGCTCGCGAGCTCGCGCGGCAGGAACTGCGTCACGGCCGAGGTGTTGACCCACAGGCGCACCACGCCCACCACGCCCGAGGCGTAGTCGGACAGGTCGGCCGCGAGCTGGTCGACGTCGCTGAGGATGCGCTGCGCATGCCGGTGCAGCGCGTCTCCCGCCACGGTGAGCGTGACGCCGCGCGAATGCCGCTCGAAGAGTTCGGTGCCCACTGCCGCCTCCAGATCGGAGATGCGCTTGCTGGCCGCGCCCACCGCCAGGTGCGCAAGTTCGGCGCCTTTGCTGATGCTGCCGGTGCGCACCACGAGGTTGAAGAGCGAGAGCGAAACGAGGTCGAGGCGGTGCAGGTTCACGGCTCTGTGCAGTGCTTGGATGCGAAGTGAAAAGCGGATCGCCATTGTGCGCGCCGAAGCCCAGTCGACCGCTCGACGCTTTCCCTTTCCCCCTTGCATTTGTTAGGCAGGAATGAGCGACCGAGCACGCTGCCTGGTTATTGCAGCAGGCGAAAACACGCCGGATGGCGATCCGTAAGATCGCGCCCCAACGCCGCGAGGCGCAACGAGACCACGCATGAAACTCAGGTTATGGATGGCGACGCTGGCCGTCATTGCGGCCGCGGCTGTTGGCGCAGGCGCCTATGCATGGCAACCGTCCATCGACGCCCTGCCCGATCGCCCCGTACCGAGTGACAACCAGGCGCTGCTCGCACAAGGCGCGCGCATCGCGGCGCAAGGCGACTGCATGGTCTGCCACACGAGCGCCAACGGCAAGCCCTATGCCGGCGGCCTGCCGCTGAAAACGCCCTTCGGCACCATCTACAGCACCAACATCACGCCCGACACGGCCACCGGCATCGGCACCTGGTCGCTCGCGGCCTTCGAGCGCGCGATGCGCTCGGGCGTCTCGCGCGACGGGCACCTGCTGTACCCCGCCTTTCCCTACGCGCACTTCACGCGGATGACAGAGGAAGACGTCGGCGCGCTCTACGCGTACCTCATGGCGCGCACGCCCGCCGAGTCCAAGCCGCCGGAGAACGAACTCGTGTTCCCGCTCGGCTTCAGGCCGCTGGTGGCGGGATGGAACCTGCTGTTCCTTCAGCGCGGGCCGCTGCCCACGCCTGATGCCCCGGCCACGCCGCAGTCGGCCGAATGGCTGCGCGGCCAGTACCTCGTCGAAGGCGCGGGGCACTGCGCGTCCTGCCACACGCCGATGAACATGCTCGGCGCCGAGAAGAGCGGCCAGGCCTTCGCGGGCAACCTGATCGATGGCTGGGAGGCACCGCCGCTCAATGCGCTGGCATCGAAATCGCCGAAGCCGTGGACGCGCGAGCAGCTCGTGGCCTACCTGCGCACCGGTCTCGCGAGCGAGCATGGCGCGGCCTCCGGCCCGATGCGTCCGGTGACGGAGCACATGGCCGATGTGCCCGAGGCCGATGTGCGCGCGATCGCGACTTACATCCTTGCGCTCGACACCAAGGCGACGGCGTCATCTGCGTCCGCATCGACACCCACACCCGCAACAACCATCGCAACCGCAGGCCAGCGCGTCGACAGCGGTGCCGCATTGTTCGCCGGTGCCTGCGCCGGCTGCCACGCCGCCACGGCACCGATGGGCACGATCGGCGGGCGGCCCTCGCTCGCCGCGAGCACAGCCATCAATGCCGACAGCGCGCGCAACGCGATCCGCACGGTGCTCGGCGGCAATCCGTGGAACGGCTCTACGCCAGCGCATTTCATGCCGCCCTTCGCCGACGTGCTGAGTGATGCGCAGATCGCCGAAGTCCTGACCTACGTGCGCGCCAGTTCCACGCAGCGGCCCGCCTGGCCCGACCTGGAAAAGGACGTCGCCCACATCCGCAACGAGGCATCGCCGAAATGATCACCCTGACCGTCAACGGCACCGACCACGCGCTGGACATCGACCCGTCGATGCCGCTGCTCTATGCGCTGCGCAACCACCTGAAGCTCAACGGCGCGAAGTACGGCTGCGGCCTGGGCCAATGCGGCGCCTGCACCGTCATCGTCGACAAGCGCCCGGTGTTCTCGTGCCTCATGCCGGTGTCGGCCGTCGGCAAACGCGCGGTGCGCACCATCGAGGGCCTGGGCAGCGCCGAGAAACCCGCGCCGATCCAGAAGGCCTTCATGGACCAGCAGGCCGCGCAGTGCGGCTACTGCATCGCCGGCATGGTGATGCGCGCGCAGGCGCTGCTCGACGAGCGGCCCGGTGCCGATGAAGAAGAAATCCGCCGTCACATGCAACCCAACCTCTGCCGATGCGGCACGCACATGCGCATCGTCGCGGCGATCGTGCAGGCCTCGCGGACGATGGCGGGCAAGGGAGCGGCCGCATGAGTTCGGAACTTCGCGATCCGTCGCGTCGCCACTTCATCGCGGCCGGCTCGCTGACGGTGAGCTTCGCGCTCTGGCCGGCCGCCTCCGCTTTGGCACAGCAGGCCACCGAGGCGGCGGCGCCGGTCGCGGTCGACGGCGGCGCGGCCAAGCTCCCCGGTGACCTCGGGAGTTCGCCGATGCTCGATGCGTGGATTCGCATCGACGAGAAAGGCGCGATCACCGTCTTCACCGGCAAGGCCGAGCTGGGCACGGGCATCCGCACCGCGTTCATCCAGATCGCCGCGGAACAGCTCGGTGTACTGCCGCCAGCCATCCGCCTCGTCACCGCCGACACCGGCGCCACGCCCAACGAGGGCTACACCGCCGGCAGCCATTCGACGGCCGACAGCGGCACGGCGATCCTGCATGCGGCCGCGCAGGTGCGCACGCTGCTGCTGGGCACGGCGGCCGCGAAGCTCGGCGTGGCCGCCGATCAGCTCACGGCACGCGACGGCAAGATTTCAACGGCCGACGGGCGCTCGCTGAGCTACGGCGATGCCGTCAGCGGTCTCGACCTGCACCGCCGCGCCGAGCCGCGCTCCGAACTGGTCGAGCCTGCGAAGCACCGCGTCATCGGCCAGTCGCTGCGCCGCGTCGACATTCCCGGCAAGCTCACGGGCGGCGCGAGCTATGTGCAGGACATGCGCCTGCCGGGCATGGTGCATGCGCGCGTCGTGCGCCCGCCGTCATATGGCGCAACGCTCACGGCACTGGACAGCGCCGCCGTCGAGAGGATGCCGGGCGTGCTGAAGATCGTGCGCGACGGCAGCTTCGTCGCCGTGGTCGCAGAGGATGAGTGGCAGGCCATCCAGGCGATGCGCGCATTGACCGGCGCCGCGCGCTGGCAGCCGCAGGCCGCGCCGTTGCCCACACCCGCCACCATCGCCGACACGTTGATGAAGCTGCCGGCCCGCGAGATCCACGTCGGCGACCGGCACGGCACCGCGGCGCCCGCCGCGAAGACGCTCCACGCCCGCTTCACCAAGCCCTATCTCGCGCACGCATCGATCGGCCCTTCGTGCGCGGTGGCGCAGTTCGATGCGCAAGGCGCCAAGCTCAGCGTCTGGACCCATTCGCAGGGCGTGTTCCCGATGCGCGCCGCGCTGGCCGAGCTGCTGTCGATGAAGCCCGAGGACATCCGCTGCATCCACGTCGAAGGCTCGGGCTGCTACGGCCACAACGCCGCCGACGATGCGGGCGCCGAGGCCGCGCTCATCGCGCGCGCCCTGCCCGGCAAGCCGGTGCGCGTGCAGTGGATGCGCGAGGACGAATTCACCTGGGAGCCCTTCGGCCCCGCGATGGTCACCGACGTGAAGGCTTCGCTCGATGCCGAGGGCCGCGTGGTCGACTGGCAGTACGAGATCTGGAGCAACTCGCACAACCAGCGCCTGGACAACGCGGGCCGCTTCATCTCCGCCCAGTACCTCGCCAAGGCTTTCGTTCCCGCGCCGCCCAAGCCGATTCCCATGCCCGAGGGCGGCGGCGACCGCAACAGCCTGCCGCTGTACAACTTTGCGAACTACGAGGTGCAGCACCACTTCCTGCCCGACATGCCGGTGCGCGTCTCTGCCATGCGGGGCCTTGGCGCATTCATGAACGTCTTCACCATCGAGAGCTTCATGGACGAGCTGGCGGCGGCGGCGGGCGCCGACCCGGTCGCGTTCCGGCTCAAGCACCTGGACGATCCGCGCGCGCGCGACGTGGTCAACCTGGCCGCGCAGCGCTTCGGCTGGGATGCGAAGCGAAAGCGCGTGCCCCATCGCGGCGTGGGCTTCTCGTTCGCGCAGTACAAGAACCTCATGAGTTATCTCGCGCTCGCGGTCGAGATCTCAATCGTTCCGGAGACCGGCGCGGTGCGCATCGAGCGCGCAGTGGCGGCCATCGATTGCGGACAGGTGGTCAACCCCGACGGCGTGCGCAACCAGGTCGAGGGCGGCATCCTGCAATCGACGAGCTGGGCGCTGTTCGAAGAGGTGCAGTACGACACCCAGCGCATCCGCAGCCACGACTGGAGCGGCTACCCGATCATGCGTTTCTCCGAAGTGCCGCGAAAGGTCGAGGTGCACCTCATCGACCGGCCCGGCGCGCCCTTCCTCGGCACCGGCGAAGCCTCGCAGGGACCGGCGCCGGCCGCGATGGCCAACGCGATCGCCGATGCCACCGGACGGCGCCTGCGCACGCTGCCGCTGGCGGCGGAGGGCCGGCTCAAGGAATACCGCACGGGCTGAGACGCACAGTCACGCGCATCACGTAGCATCGCCGCCCATGAGCTACACCGTGAAACTGATCGACTTCCCCGACGCACCGCCCGACGTCATCGCCACCGCCGAGACGCGCTTCCGCCGCGAACTCGACAAGCTGCTGGGCGACAACGTGGTGCAAGCCCTGAAGGCGTTCGAGAACGCCAGTGAATCCAGCGCCGACGAACTCACCAAGGACGAGATCGCGCTGGCCGCGAGCTGGGCCAAGGCCTACGAGGCGGCGAAGACGGCGGGCTTCCGCGCACTCGGCGAGGCCGACGAGGCGTATTTCGAAGTGCGCGTGGAGTGAGCTTGAGCCGCCTCAGGCGGAGCGCACGGGCGGCACGCCCGTGTCGATGGACTTGTAGTTGACCAGCCCGCCCAGGTCGAGCACCGTCAGCCCGCGCTTTTCCAGCCGGATGAGTTGCAGCGCCTGCAGGCGCTGCAACGCCACGTTCACCCGCTGCCGCGACACGTTCGCCAGCAACCCGATTTCGACCTGCCCCACCTCCAGGAAGCGTGGGGCGTCCGGGTACAGGTCGGGGTTGAAAAGACTCGCAAGGCAATTCGCGACGCGCGCGTCGATGTCGAGCAGCCGCTCGCGCTCCAGCGCGCCGATGAAGAGGCTCAGCCGCGCATTCAGCAGGTCCTGCAGGTAGTGGTTGAACGGCACGCTGGTGCCGCGCAGCCATTCGAAGGTGCGGCGCGGCATCAGCGCCACGCGCGTGGGCCGCAGCGCGAACACGTCGTAGCGGCGCGCCTCGTGCTTGAAGAGCGAGCCTTCCCCGTACCACACGCCGGCCGAGACGCCGGTGAGCGTGGACACCCGCCCGTCTTCGGAGGCCACCGACATCTTGGCGAAGCCATCGATCAGCCCCGCCCAGTGCTCGACCAGTTGCCCGGCCCGCGCGATGCAGGCGCCGCGTGCGAACTGCCGCTCCTGCATGCTGCCGAGCACATGCTCGACGTCGGCGGCCGACAGGCCTGCTGCCCACCGCGAGCGCCGCACCATGTCTTCCATCGCCGGCGCCGGCGAGCCCCCCGGCGGATCAGGGATTACCTCTAGCGATTCGCGCCTCATATGTCGTCGCGACGACCGCAGCCTGGAACGTCCATCCTTAATCTTCCCTAACACCTACACAACAGCAGGAGACACCCATGCTCGCCATACCTCGCCGCCCGCACAAGCGGGTTTTTCCGTGGCCCCGTGCCCAGGTCGCCGTCGCAGGCATCGCGATGGCCGGCGCGCTGCTCGTCGCAGGCTGCGGCGGCGGGTCCGACAGCGGCCCGGTGTTTCCGTTCTTTCCCGGAGCCAACCCGCCGCCTGCCGCGCCGGCTGCGTTCCAGGTCAAGACGCTGTCATCCGCGCCCGACATGATCAGCGGCGGCGACACGCTGCTCGAAGTGACCGCGCCCGCCGGCGTTGCGCTCGACAAGGTGCGCGTGAGCCTCAACGGCAAGGACGTGACCTCGCAGGTGCCGGTCTTCAACAGCACGACCCGCGTGCTGCGCGGCCTCGTCACAGGCCTCACGACAGACCCGGCCAGCACCACCGGCAGCGTGAACACGCTGGTGGTGAGCAACGCCGATGTTGCGGCGCAGCGCACCGAGGCGAAGCTGGTCAACTACCCGATCACCGGGCCGATCCTCTCGGGCCCGCACATCTCGCCGTACGAATGCCGCACGGTGCAGAACGGCTTGGGCGTGGCGCTCGACGCCAACTGTTCGGCCACCACGCAGGTGGTCTGGTACTACCGCGCCAAGACCGGCAGCTTCAAGCCACTGGTCGACCCAACGGGCACGCGGCCGGCCGACCTCGCCGAGACCACCACCAACGACGGCTTCACCGTGCCCTACATCGTGCGCGTGGAGTCGGGCACCATCAACCGCGGCGTGTACCGGCTCGCGGTGCTCGACAACCCGGCGAAGGATTCGCCCGCCACCTGGAAGCCCGGCAAGGGCTGGAACAGGAAGCTGGTGCCCTACTTCGACTGCTGCGGCTCGGCGCAATACAACCAGGGCGTGCATCCGATCGAATCGATCCTCGACCCGATCGCCGACATCTACCTGTCGCGCGGATTCGCCTTCGTCAACTCGACCGAACTGTGGAACAACCAGCACGCCAACCCGCACCTGCAAGGCGAGACGCTGATGATGATCAAGGAGCACGTGACCGAGGAATTCGGCGAGGTGCCGAAGTGGACCGCGGGCATCGGCGGCTCGGGCGGCGCGATCCAGCAGTACCTGATCGCGCAGCTCTACCCGGGGCTGCTCGACGGCATCCAGCCGATCGTCTCATTCCCCGAGACACTGATGCCCGAGGTGATGGAGTGCCGGCTGCTCAACAATGTCTACGCGCCCGACCTGGCCATCTGGACGCCGGCCAAGCAGGTCGCGGTCAATGGCTTCAACCAGGGAACCTGCGCGGCCTGGGACGGGGCGTTTGCCAGCATCATCAAGTCCGACAACGCAAGCGGCTGCGGCTTCCTCGAACCGGGCAACGCGGCCAACGTGTTCAACCGCGCGACCAATCCGAACGGCGTGCGCTGCGACCTCTTCCAGACCAACGTCAACCTGCTGGGCAAGCGGGCCGGCACGCAGGAAGCGCGCCGCCCGATCGACAACATCGGCGTGCAGTACGGACTGGCCGCGCTCAACAAGGGCACGATCACGGTGAAGGAATTCCTCGACCTCAACGACAAGGTCGGCGGCTACGACCGCGACGGCAACGTGCAGGCGGCACGCTCGCAGGCCGATGCCGGCGCGCTCGAGGCCACCTACGGGGGCGGCTTCAAGAACAGCTTCTCGGGCCCGGGCCTCGCGAACATCCCGATCATCACGCAGCGCGGCAATGCCGATGCGACCGGTGACATCCACGACACGCTGCAGGACCTGATCATCCGCGCGCGGCTGCAGCGCGCCAACGGCCGCAGCGACAACCAGATCATCTGGACGCTGGGCTCGTCGACCTCGATCCTGAGCTACGTGGCCGATTCGATCGACCTGATGAACAAGTGGCTCGACAACATGGCGGCCGACAGCGCCGCGGCCTCGATCGACAAGGTGGTGCGCAACAAGCCCGCCGGCGCCAACGATGCCTGCTGGGACAAGAGCAACAAGCGCATCGACGAAATCGCATCGCAGGATCCGGCCGCGAAGTGCAACGTGATCTATCCGCGCTTCAGCACGCCGCGCATCGTGGCCGGCTCGCCGCTGGTGAACGACGTACTCAAGTGCCAGCTCAAGCCGGTCAACGCTGCCGACTACGCGGTGACGATCGCCGGCGCCGACCTCGCGCGCCTGCAGACGATCTTCCCGAGCGGCGTGTGCGACTGGAGCAAGCCCGGCGCGGGCCAGGAGCCGCTGCGCGGCACCTACCTGCGCTTGCCGCTCAACTGACGGCTTGCCCCTGGCAGCTGCTCCACGCGCTCTGCCAGGAAGTCCACCAGCACGCGCACGCGCAGCGGCTGGTGGCGGCGCGGGGCGTAGAGCAGGTGCACTTCCTGCGCCGGCCCCGTGTGTCGCGCGAGCACGCGCACCAGGCTGCCATCGGCCAGATGGTCGGCCACCATCCACGTGGGTTGCAGCGAAATGCCGGCACCACCGAGCACGCTGTCGAGCATGGCGACCGCGTTGTTGACCCGGTAGCGGCTGCGTACCGGCACGGTCACCGCGCCTTCCGGGCCCTGCAGCAGGACGCCGTCGTCGCCCGCGGCATAGCGGATGTAGTCGTGCGAGAGCAGGTCCTTCGGATTGCGAGGCTTGCCATGCGCGGCCAGATAGGCCGGTGATGCGACGAGCACACGCGGCCACGAACCGAGGTGCTTCGCAACGAGGTCCGGTGGTAGCAAACCGCCCACGCGCAGCGAGACGTCGATACGCTCCTCGCGCGGATCGACGAAGCGGTCATCCAGCACCAGCTCGAGTTCGATGTCCGGATAGAGCCGCAGGAACTCCACTGCCATCGCATTGAGGTACCGCTGCCCCATCGTGACCGGCGCACTCACGCGCAGCAGGCCTTGCGGCTGCTGCACCTGCTCGCGCGCATCGGCAACGGCATCGCCGTAGTCCTCCAGCACGCGGCGGGCGCGCTCGTGGAAGCGCTGCCCTTCTTCCGTGAGGCTCAGGCCGGTGGCCGCGCGGCGCAGCAGGCGAACGCCGAGCGAGCGCTCCAGGCCCGCGACCAGCTTGCTGATGGTGGGCTGCGTGGTGTCGAGCGCGCGGGCCGCGCCCGAGAGGCTCCCGAGTTCGACGCTGTGCACGAAGGCCGAGAGTGCGCGCAGGGTTTCCATGGTGTATTCGATTCGGGAATGTGTTGGATGCAATTTTGCCACCTACCCATCCGAACGCGCATGGAAGAAAGTCGAGGCCTCGCTTCACTTTCAAGGACACGAACATGCATGCATCCACCTTCGGATCGATCCTCAAGCACGGTGCCGCGGCGCTGACTCTCGCGGGCATCACCGCCGTATCGGCAGCGCAGACCACACCGCCCGCACCCACGTACTGGAGCCCCAGCTGGATGGCCAGCACCCAGCCCATCTGGGGCGGCGACTTCGTGCTGCCGAGCGGCCTGCCCTTCCAGTTCAACCGGCAGACCATTCGCCAGGTGGCGCGCCTGAGCATCGGCGGCGCGAAGCTGCGCGTGGTGATCAGCAACGAAGGCGGCACGGCGCCGCTCTACATCGGCGCGGCCCGCGTGGCGCGGCATGGCGAAGGTTCGGCCATCGTCGAAGGCACCGACCGCGCCGTGCGCTTCGGCGGGCAGGCCGAGGTGACCGTGCCGCCGGGTGCTCGGCTGGTGAGCGATCCGGTCGACTTGCCGCTGCCCGCGTTCAGCGAGGTTGCCGTATCGCTCTATTTGCCGAAGCCCAGCCAGCCCGCGGGTTTTCATTTCGACGCGCGCGAGACGGCGTATGTCGCCAGCGGTGACCTGACCGGCGTTGCCAAGATGCCGCCGGCCGCATCGCAATGGAGCACGCGCGTCTACGTCAGCGGCCTCGTGGTCGAAACACCCACGCCGCCGGCCACCGTCGTCGCATTGGGTGACTCGATCACCGATGGCAACGGCTCCACGCCCGGCGCCAACACCCGTTGGCCCGATGCGCTGGCCGAGCGCCTGGCCCCGCGCGGCGTCGGCGTGCTGAACGCCGGCATCTCCGGCGGCCGCCTGATGAAGGACGGCATGGGCCGCGCCGGCCTCGAGCGCGCCGGGCGCGATGTGTTCACGCAGCCGGGCGTGCGCGCCGTGATCGTGCTGCTGGGCACCAACGACATCGGCTGGCCCGGCGGCCCCTTCGCGCCGCAGGAGCCGGCGATGCGCGCGGAAGAACTGATCCAGGGCTTCCGCCAGCTGATCGCGATGGCCCGCGCCCACAACGTGCGCATCTTGGCCGGCACGATCACGCCCAACGAGCGCGGGCTGGAAGGCACGGCGCTCGAAGGCCACCACTCGCCCGAGAAGGACAAGGTGCGCCAAGCCGTGAACCGCTGGATTCGAGAAAGCGGCGCGTTCGATGCGGTGGTCGACTTCGATGCACTGCTGCGTGATCCGGCCCGGCCGATCCGTTTGAAGGGGGCGATGGACTCGGGCGACCACCTGCATCCGGGCGACGCCGGCTACAAGGCGATGGCGGCCGCGATCGACCTCGACGCCCTGCTCGGCGACCCTCGATAGGCTGCAAATATACTGTACATAGATACAGTGTTTTCTCTAGAATAGATCGTCTCCAAGAGCAACATTCGAGGCGACTCCATGACCACCGCCAATCCGCCTGCGCCCTCGGCGCAGGTTCTTTTTTTCTCTTCTTCACCCGTCCGGCGGCACCCGATGCAGCCGCGGCAACGTGCAGGCCGCATCTCGACCTGGCCCTTCCGCGTGGTTCGGGAACACGGCCACGGCGATAGCAACGAGAGCGATGACGTCCGCGTTCAGGCGGCGCGCGTCATCCGGACGACGGCCGAGCATTGGTGGCCGTCGGAAACCTGAACCCGCCTGTTCATCCTTCTTTCTCCAGGAGAACTGCAATGGACGACTTCAACCGTGGCGATGTTTTTCCGAACGACCCCGAACCTGACTGGGATTCCCCCTCTTTCGAGCGGCAACGGCACCTTCTCATCGCGCTGTTTCCAGAGCCCGACGTGCAAGCGGCCATTGAAACGCACCGCAAGGACTGGATCTGGCCCAAGGGCCACTACTTTCCCCGCAGCCCGCGACTGCACCTGACGCTCCACTGTTTCGGCGACCAGCCGAAGGCTGTCGAAAAGCGGCTGCTCGAAGCGCTCGCCCAGGTTCGGGTGCAGCCCATGAACCTCGTGCTGGACAGCTCACGCACATGGCGCAACGACATCGCGGTGCTGCAGCCGGCCGAGCACGGCGCCTTGCGCACCCTGCATGCCGACATCGGCCGTGCTGTCCGGAAGGCGGGCATCGTCACGGAAACGCCGACGTTCACGCCGCACATCACCATCGCCCGACGAACCGAAGGCGCGGCCTATCCGATGAGCCTGCCGCCGATCCCATGGCGCGTGAGGAAATTCCTGCTCGTGCGCTCGTTCACTTCTCATCCGGTCGAGCACCACGTGCTGGGCACCTACGAGGCCGACGAAGAAGACGACGTCTGACATGGGTCAGTCAGCTTTCGTGGCCTTATCGGGTGAGACAATTTTCGGCGCCCATCGAACGAACGCCATCACCCCTGCATGCTGACACCACCCGATATCGCCCAAGACGCCATTCAAAAGTGTCTCGCCGAAACCTACGGCCTCCAGGCGACACGCACTGAATTCCTTCCGCTGGGCGCAGACATTCATTCAGCGGTCTTCCACGTGCAGGCGAACAACGGCACGGCGTACTTCCTGAAGCTGCGCAGCGGCGATTTCGACAAGACGGCCGTTGCCGTGCCTGCCTTTCTCCACCATGACGAAGGCATCGGCGCAGTGATGGCGCCGCTGCCGACAACGGACCATCAGCTCAGCGTGCAACGCCACGGGTTCGACTGGATGCTCTACCCCTTCTTCGAAGGCCAGAACGGATTCGAACGCGCCTTGACGGCCGCGCAATGGGCCGCCCTCGGCGCGGCACTGGGCGCCATTCATCGCACCGAGCTGCCTCCCGCCCTGCTCGCAGGCATCCCCAAGGAAACCTACGCGCACCGCTGGCGCGAAGGCGTCAGGCGCTACCAGCGCCGCTTCATCAATGGCTTCGTGGGCGACGCCATCGTCCAGCGGTTCCACGCCTTCTGGGCGCAACACGACGAGGAGATCGACACCATCGTCTATCGCAGCGAGCAGCTCGCGTCGATCCTGCTGGAGAAGGCATTGCCACAGGTCGTGTGCCACGCCGACATCCACGCAGGCAACGTGCTTCTCGGCGATGAAGACCAACTGGCCATCGTCGACTGGGACACGCTCATCCTCGCGCCGAAGGAGCGCGACCTGATGTTCATCGGCGGCGGTGTCGGCCACGTCTGGAACCAGCCGCAGGAAGAAGCCAGCTTCTACCAAGGCTACGGCGCCGCGGAAATCGATGCGGTCGCGCTCGCCTACTACCGCCACGAGCGCATCGTCCGCGACATCCTCGAGATCAGCGACCAGGTCTTCGATGCCTCCGCAAGCACCGAAGACCGCGAAGAAGCCATGCGCCAGATGGCGAGTCAGTTCCAGCCCGGCGACGTCGTCGCCATCGCGCACCGGAGCTACGAAGCCGTCACCTGATCCGCTGCTGATCCGCTAGATCAGCATGTCCTGCACATCCTCGTCGAACCCCGCAATCGGCTGCGCCTTCGCCAGCGCCAGCCAGACCGCGAAAGGAATGCGCTCGATCGGGCGATGCACCGCGGCGCGCGCCACCACGAGGCGCTCGCCTTCGAGCACCAGCACGCCGCACTCCGCGGGAATCTCCTCGGGCGTGGCGATGCAGCGGCCGCGCGCATCGTTGCCCAGCACGTACCAGCACTCACCGCCCAGGTCGAGATAAGCCGCGCGCTTGTCGGGCTTGCGCAGGTCGCCCAGCAGGTCGGCGCGGCTCACCTTCACCTCGTGGACGATTGGGTGCGCATAAGCCTCGACGCTGGTATTGCGGATCGAGAACACATCGGGCCGCGCCATGCACCAGCGCGGCTTGCCGCCCTCTTCCAGCGGCGGCAGGCGCGCGCGCAGGCCGAGGCCGCGCCATGCGATGCGGCCGCCGCGCGTCATCTCGCGTGCCACGCGTTCGACCAGCGCCTCATGCGGCGTCAGCGCCGCGCGGTTGATGGTGAGCGTGGTCGCGATGCGGGCAATGCCGGCATCGGTCACGCGCAGGGTCTCGTGGCCGTGCGATGTGCGCACGCGTTCGAGGAATCCACCGGCCAGCAGCTCGACCTCGATGGCGTCGCAGCATGGCCAGCCGGCCGAGCGGTAGATCTCGCGCAGGCGCCTCGCATGCAGCTTGCCGAAAGGCACCGTGGCGGTCGCTGCCGCCACCTGCATCGGCGGCTCCACCACGGGCGGCGTCGTACCAGGGTCGGTGATGGGCGGCACGACCGGCGGCGGATCGCCTTCGGGCGGCGGCGGTGGTGGCGGCACCACGGGGTTGGGCACATCCGGTGCCGGTGGCGGTGGACCGATCGGCGTGGCGACGACGGGGTCGATGGCAAGTGCGAGTGCGGACATGGGGGAACAGGTTAGCGAAAAGTCGTGGGGCGCGCGAGGCGTGGAACGATCGGTTGCATCCATCGCCATCGCCCGTTCAATGGAAATCCCGGCTGGTGTTGCTCTGCGCGAGCCGGCCCATGAGCGGCGTCAGGTCCTTGAAGCCGGTGGCGATCAGGTGCTGCACCTTGCCGCCGCTGTCGTCGTCGCGCTGCCATGTGCCCTGCACCGCGAGCAGGTGCGACTTCAGCAAGGGCTCACGCCACGCGTCGATGACATGGTTCCAGACGATCACGTTGACGTTGCCGGTCTCGTCCTCCAGCGTGACGAAGATCGTGCCGTTGGCCGTTCCGGGCCGCTGGCGTCCTTTGACGATGCCGCAGGCGCGCACGGTGCGGCCGGTGGGCTGCGCGCGCAGTTCCTCCGCGCTCATCAACTTCATGCGCGCCAGACGCGGGCGCAGCAGTGCGAGCGGATGGCGGCGCAGCGTGAGGCGCATCGCCGCGTAGTCGCCGACGATCTCCTCGCCCTCGGACGCCGCGGGCAGCAGCAGCACCTGCTCGTTGATCGGCACGCCCTTGAGCAGGGCCGGCGAGCGATGCTGCGCGGTAGCGTCCCACACCTGCTGGCGGCGATGGCCCGAGAGCGACATCAGCGCATCGGCCGCGGCGAGCGCGGCCATGTCCTTGCCGTCGAGTTCGGCGCGCAGGGCGAGGTCTTCGGTGCTGGTGAAAGGGGCCTGGGCGCGGGCTTCGAGCAAGCGCTTGGCGCCTTCCTTGCTGAGGCTGGCAATGCGGTTCAGGCCGAGCCGCACCGCGGGCTGGTTCTCGTTGCCCAGGCGCTCGGCGTAGCGCGCGTCGGTGCCTGGCGGCATGCGCGGCGCATCGGGGGCGCGGGGTTCGAGCGTGGTGTCGATGTCGCTGCAGGTGACGTCGACCGGGCGCACCTCGACGCCATGGCGGCGCGCGTCCTGCACGAGTTGCGAGGGGCTGTAGAAGCCCATGGGTTGGGAGTCGAGCAATGCGGCGAGGAAGCAGGCGGGTTCGTAGTTCTTGAGCCAGCTGCTGATGGTGACCAGCAGCGCGAAACTCGCGGCGTGGCTTTCGGGGAAGCCGTAGTCGCCGAAGCCGAGGATCTGTTTGAAGATGGCTTCGGCGAACTCGGCTTTGTATCCGTGAGCTGTCATGCCATCGACGAGCTTCTTGTGGAATTTTTCGAGTCCACCCTTGCGCTTCCACGCCGCCATGGCACGGCGCAGTTGATCCGCTTCGTCAGCAGAGAAGTCGGCCGCGATCATGGCGATCTGCATCACCTGCTCCTGGAAGATCGGGATGCCCAGCGTGCGTTCCAAGGCAGGCCGAAGTTCTTCCTTTTCGTAAGTGATCGCCAATCCCTTGGCCACCCGCTCACGCTGCTTGAGATATGGATGGACCATGCCCCCCTGAATGGGCCCCGGCCGCACGATCGCGACCTCAATCACCAGGTCCTCATAAGTCTTCGGTTTCAATCGAGGCAGCATCGACATCTGCGCCCGGCTCTCGATCTGGAACACGCCGATGGTGTCGGCGTCGCAGATCATGTCGAACACCTGCTGGTCGTCGTTGGGGATGTGATGCATCTCGACCATCGAGCCCCGCCAGCGGTTCATGTGATCGAGCCCGCGGCGGATGGCGCTGAGCATGCCGAGCGCGAGCACGTCGACCTTGAGCATGCCCATGGCTTCGAGGTCGTCTTTTTCCCATTGGATGACCGAGCGGTCTTTCATCGACGCCTTCTCGACCGGCACCAGCCGCGTGAGCTTGGTGTGCGTCAGGACGAAGCCGCCGACGTGCTGGCTCAAATGGCGCGGAAAGCCCTTGAGCCGCTGCGTCATCTCGATCCATTGCACGAGCTTGAGTTCGTCCTCCTTCACGCCGACGCGTGCGGCCGCCTGGAACAGCTGCTCGCCGAGCACGGTGTCGTCGAACCAGTAGTGGTCCTTGGCGAACTCGTCGATCAGGCGTTCATCGATATCGAGCGCCTTGCCCACGTCGCGCAGTGCACTGCGCGAGCGATAGCAGATGACGACAGCAGCGATGGCAGCGCGTTCGCGGCCGTACTTTTCGTAGATGTACTGGATGACGTCTTCGCGACGTTGATGTTCGAAATCGACATCGATGTCCGGCGGCTCATTGCGATGGCGGCTCAGAAAGCGCTCGAACAGCAAGGTGCCCTTGTCGGGGTTGACGGCAGTGATGCCGAGGCAGTAGCACACCGCTGAGTTGGCCGAAGAGCCGCGCCCCTGGCAGAGGATGTGCCGCGAACGCGCGAAACGCACGATGTCCTCCACCGTGAGAAAAAACATCTCGTACTTGAGCTCGGCAATCAGCACGAGCTCTTTCTCTACCTGCTCGCGCACCTTGTCGGTAATGCCATTCGGGTAGCGCACTGCCGCTCCCTCCCAGGTCTTGCGCACCAGCGTCTGCAAGGGCGTCTCGCTGCTGCCCACGGTTTCCAGCGGGTACTTGTAGTTCTCCCGGATCACCGCCGGATCGAACCTGCACCGCCCCGCCACCACCAGCGTGTTTGCCAGCATCCCGGGCAGATAAAGCTCCGCCAGTCGAACCCGCTGCCGCAGATGCCGCTCCGCATTCGACTGCAGCGCAAAGCCGCACTCGGCCACGGTCTTGCCTTCGCGCACCGCCGTCAACACGTCGTGCAGCGGCTTGCAGGCGTGCACATGCATGTGCACATCGCCGGCCGCCACCAGCGACACGCCCGTCTGCTCGCTCGCCTGCATCAACGTGACGAACCACAGGTCGTCGTCGAGTTCGTTGAGCATTTCCACCGCCAGCCAGAGGTTGCCTGCGTAAAGCGCCTTGGCGGCCAGCAGGTCTTCATGCAGCGTGGCGACATCCATCGCGCCGCCCGGGTTGCGCTGCGGCACGAAGAGCACCTGGCAGCGCTGCAGCGAGGCCACGTCGCTGCCCTCCCAGCTCACGCGGTACTCCCCCTTGGGCAACTCGGTGTTGCGCGCGGCGGTGATGAACTCGCAGAGATTGCCCCAGCCCTCGGTGTCGTTCGCGATCACCACGAGCTTGAAGCGTTCGAAGCGGAACTCGCTGCCGAACAGCAGCCGGAAACCGGGGTTGCGCGGGATCGGCGGCTCGTTGGGGTACTCGCGTTCGTACTCCTCGAGCTTCGCAGGCAGGTCGCGCAATGCGACGTATGCACGCACGATGCCCGCCACCGAGCATTCATCGGTGATCGCCAGCGCCGAGTAGCCCAGGTGATAGGCCCGTTCCACCATGTCCTCGGGCATCGAGGCGCCGCGCTGGAAACTGAAGTTGGTCAGGCAGTGCAGCTCGGCATAGTCGGGCAACCCCGGCACCGGCTTCTGCCGTTGCGGCAGCACATGCACCTTGGCAGGCATGAGCGCCCGCATCTGCTTGCCGCTGGGATCAGGCATAGAACCCCTGCAGATACCAGCGCACCTCGCCCGAAGAAAAGCGCGCGGAAGGCCGCTCGCGAAAGATCCAGACCAGGCCGGCCTCGGGGCTCTCGGCCACGTAGTAGTCGCGCATCGCCGGCTGGCCGCCGTCTTCCTTGCCGCCCCACCAGCCGGCCTCGACGCGCTGCGGCCCGATCAGCTTGCTCAGCGGGCCGCGGTAGCACGGGCGCTCGCCGTCCATCTCGAGCAGCAGGGGTTCGGGCAGCAGCCACGGCGGGTAGATCGCATCGGGCTGCTGCGACTGCGAAGCCGCGGCTTTCGCTTGCTTGCGGGCCTTGTCGGGCACGGCCTTCTCTTTCTGCAGCGCGGGCCGCCATGCCTGCTTGCGCTCGGGCCGATGATCGGCCTCGGCGCACGGCACCACCACCTGGTGCGCACCGAGCCGCACGCTCAGGCGCTCGACCATCTCGTGCAGCTTGTCGCCCTTGCGGTTGTCCTCGGGCAAAAAGCTGGTGCTGGCGCCGGCCCACGGATCGGTTTCGAGCGTGCGCAGCCGGAGCCAGCTTGCGGGCGCCGCGAGCGTGGTGAGGGCGAGCTTTTCCGACAGCAGGCGACGCAGGTGCGCGAGGTCCTGCGTGGGCTCTGCCGTACGCACGGTGACCTGCTGGTGCGGCGGCAGGTTCACGCCGTTGAAGCGCTTGAGGTCGAGCGTCCACTGCAGCTCGAGCGCACGCGCGCCGCGCTGGCGGGCGCGCAGCCAGATCTGCAGGGCCGAGAGCAGGCGGTTGGCCGACCACATGAGTTCGGGCGCGGTCTCGGCGAGGGCGGGCAGCTCCAGCTTCTGCTCGAAGACGTCGGGCAGCGTGAGCCAGTCGTGGCTTTCGGGAAGCAGGCCCCAGGCCGTGTCGAGCGCTGCGCGCAGTTCGGTGCCGAAGCGCCGCGTGAGGCCGCCGCGCGGCAACGCGGCCACATCGCCCCAGGTGCGGCAGCCCAGGCGCGCGAGCAGGTCGAGGTGCGGATGCGCGGCGGTCAGCGTTTCCAGCGGCAGGCCGGCCGGCACATCCTTGGGCCGTGGCTCGTTGATCTCGAACAGACGTAGCCGCGCGAGCGCGATCAGGCTCGTGGCGCCCTGCGCGCCGAGCATGCGCACGTCGGGCGCGGGGTTGGCGGCGACCAACTGGCGCATCAGCTGAAGCCGCCCGCCCCACAGGCGCTCGCAGGCCGAGACTTCGAGCATGAGCGCCTCGTCTTGCCAGGCGACGTGCGGCGTGTATTCCAGCGCCCACCAGCCGAGGGCTTCGGGCGTGGGCAGCTGCGGAGCGTCGGGCGCGTTGGCTTCAAGCGACCACCGCAATGCGATCCAGTGCATTGGGGCCTCCTTTCCACGCATCGATGCGGACCACGGTCGCTGACGTTGCCGTGTCGCCGATCGGCACCGTGCCCTGTTGCTGAAGACGCAGCTTGCGGCGCAGCCGGGCGGCGGCGAGCAATGCGGTCATGCGCTCGTTGCGCGCCGGCAGCATCACTGGCGCAGCCAACGGCGGGCCGCGGCGCTTGAGGATGTGCAGTTCGATCTGCGATGCATCAGCCTCGCAACTCTCCACCTGAAGACGCAGCCGTGCCGGCGAAGCCCCCTGCGCAGCCGACTCGGGCCTGCACACGAAGAGCATCACGTCATGCTGGGCGGCCGCCAGTTGCAACCGCCGTAGCTCGCCCACCCGCGCCTGGGGCAGCCAGGCCAGCACGGCGGCCACGTCCGCGCAGCGCAGCGCCTGCTCGCAGGCCCAGAGCCGCGCGGCCGGCGCATCGCTCTTGACCCACATCAACGCCTCCACCGGCAGCCCCTGCGCCGCGAGCGACGGCCCGCAGGGCTCGTAAGGCGCGCCAATCAGCACGACCGGCCCGCCGCGCGCCTCCACCGCCTGCGCCAGCGCGGGCAACAGCAGCCGCCAGACATGCGCTTCAGGCGCGCTTTGCAACAGCTCCGTCATCGCGCCGACCGGCCAGCCGCCGCCGGGCAACTCGGCGTCGAGCGCGGCGTGGCCGGTCGCGACGACCTGCGCGTCGGCCAGGCCGAGTTCGTCGGCATGCCAGACGCCACGGCCCGCGGCGGCGGAAAAGGAGTCGAGGAAAGGGAGGCCCATGATCGGATATTTAGCTGTATTTTTATACAGTATTTCCTGAGCCGCAACCGGAGATCGATTTACTCAGGAGGCGCCGCCCCTTAAGATGAATTGTTAACAGTTTGTGACCATGACACACAAAAAGATTCAATTCCTGGCCTCGGCCCTCGCCGCCTTCGTCCTCGGCCTCTCGCCCGCCGCCCAGGCGCAGACCGGCAAGCCGATCCTGATCGGCCAGACCTACGTGCAGACCGGCCCGCTCGCGTCGCTGTCGACCGAGCCGCTGGTCGGCATCCGTGCCATGTTCACCGCGCTGAACGCGAGCGGCGGCATCAACGGCCGGCCGGTCGAGCTGCGCCAGCTCGACGACGCCTACGACCCCGCCAAGGGCGCCGAGAACGTCAAGACCTTCGCGAAGGACGGCGCCATCGGCGTGCTGATGCCCATCGGCACCTCGTCGTCGGTCGGCGCGATCAAGGCGGCCAACGAGCTGAAGATTCCTGTCGTCGGCCCCTACACGGGCGCGGGCCCGGTGGTGAAGTTCACCGAGTACGGCTTTCCGGTGCGCATCAGCTTCGACGAGGAGTACAGCCGCATCGTGAACCACCTGTTCACCATCGGCCTCTCGCGCATCGCCTTCGCCCACAACGACAACCCCGGCGCGCGCTCGGCGATGGAGAGCACGCAGAAATTCATTGCAGAGCGCGGCGAGAAGATGGTCGGCAGCGTCGCCATCAAGAACGACGGCTCCGACGCGGCAGAGCGCGCCGCCGAGCTGGCCAAGCTCAAGCCCAAGGCGGTGGTGCTGTCGGCCACCAACGACGTGGCCGCCAAGTTCATCACCGCCTACCGCGCGGCGGGCGGCGAGACGGCCTTCTATTCGTTCTCCTTCCTGAACGGGCAGAAGCTCTTTCAGGACATCAAGAAGGACGCGGCCGGCGTGGTCATCTCGCAGGTCGTGCCCTACCCGTGGAACAGCGCGATGCCCGTCATCGGCGAGTACCAGGCGGCGATGAAGAAGATCGGCGTGAACGAGTTCAGCTACGCCAGCCTGGAGGGCTACGTCACCGCCAAGGTCATGGTCGAAGGCCTTAAGCGCGCGGGCGCGAACCCGACGCCCGAGTCGCTGCAGAAGGGCCTGGAATCGTTCAAGACGCTCGACATCGGCGGAATCGCGGTGTCGTACCGGCCCGGCGAGCACCGCGGGCTGACCTTCTCCGAACTGTCGATGCTCAAGGCCGACGGGCGCTACCTGCGCTGAGGTCTTCCGCCCGACGGCCTCGCGGGCGCAGAATTTCGTTCGTGACAACGCCCTCCACGAACGAACCCCACCTTCCTGCAGTGACGCGCGCGCAGTTGCTGCGGCTCGGCGCGGCACTCTGCGCGGACGCCGCGCTCCCCTCCTTCGCCCAGCAGCAACAAGGCAGGCCCGCGATGCAGATGACCACCCGCCCCATTCCCTCCACAAAGGAAGCCCTGCCGGTCGTCGGCTGCGGCACCTGGATCGGCTTCGACCAGCGCCCCGGCACCGACGAGTACAAGCGCCTGCCCAGCGTGCTCGATGCGCTCTTCGCGGCAGGCGGCACGGTGATCGACAGCTCGCCGATGTACGGCCGCTCCGAGGAAACCACCGGCGAACTGTTGGCCGCAGCCAAGCCACGCACCAAGCCCTTCCTCGCCACCAAGGTCTGGACCTCGGGCCGCGAAGCCGGCATTGCGCAGATGGAGCAGTCGTTCGCGCGGCTGCGCACGAAAGAGATCGACCTGATGCAGGTGCACAACCTCGTCGACTGGCGCACCCACCTCGCCACCCTGCGCGGCTGGAAGGAGAAAGGCCGCGTGCGCCACATCGGCATCACGCACTACACCGCCTCGGCCTACGACGAGGTCGAGGCCGTGCTGCGCGCCGAGAAGCTCGACTTCCTGCAGATCAACTATTCGCTCGACGCGCGCGATGCCGAACAGCGCCTGCTGCCGCTCGCGGCCGAGCGCGGCGTGGCGGTGATCGTCAACATGCCCTTCGGCGGCGGCGGCTTGCTGCGGCGCCTGCGCGACAAGCCGCTGCCCGCCTGGGCCGGCGAGATCGGCTGCACGAGCTGGGCGCAGGTGCTGCTGAAGTTCGTGCTGAGCCATCCGGCCGTGACCTGCACGATCCCCGGCACGAGCCGCGCCGAGCACATGGCCGACAACGCCGCGGCCGGCGCAGGCACCTTCCCCGACGCGGCCTTCTGGCGCCGCGAGGCCGCCGCTATTCGAACTTGACGTTGTGCTCCCGCACCGTCGCGCCGAAGGCGTCGTACTGCGTGCGGAAGAACCCGGCGAACTTCTCGGGGCTCATGCCGTAGCCCTCGAAGCCCTGCTGCACCAGCTGCGCATGCACGTCGGACCGCTTGAGCGTGTTCTGCAACTCAAGCGAGAGCCTGTCGGTGATCGCCTTCGGCAACCCCGGCGGCCCGAAGAAGCCGGCCCACGGCGTGATCGTGAGCTTGCCCAGCCCGAGCTCGCCGCCCGTCGGCACATCGGGCAGCAAGCCGCTGCGCTGCGGCAGCAGCGTGACCAGCGCGCGGATGCGCCCCTCCTTCACGAAGCCCGGCGCCAGCGTGCCGGTGGTGAACATCATGTGGATCTGCCCGCCCAGCAGGTCGGTCATGGCCTGCATGTCGCCCTTGTAGCGCGCGTTGACCACCTTGCGGTCGCCCAGCAGTTGCAGCATCGCGAGCTCCGAGGCGCTGTTGCTCGATGCCGAGTTGTAGGCGCCGGGCTTGGCCGCCACCATCGCCAGCAGCTCGTTCACGCTTTTGGCGGGCAGGCTCGACGGCACCACGAGGAACATCGAAAACTGCCCCGCCGAACTGATCGGCGTGAAGGCCTTGAACGGGTCGTAGGGCGAAGTCGGCCGCAACGTGGGCGCGGCGACCATCGCGGTGTTGGTGCCCATCAGCAGCGTGTAGCCATCAGGTTTCGCCGATGAGGTGGCCTGCGCCGCGAGCACGCCGTCAGCACCCGGGCGGTTCTCCACGATCACCTGCTGACCGAGCTGTTTCGACAGCCCCTCCGCGATGATCCGCGTGAGCGAATCGGCGCCGCCGCCGGGCGCGAAGCCGACGATCAGCCGCAGCGGCTTGTTCGGATAGGCGTCGGCGCTCCAGGCCACCGCACCGGGCAGCACCGTCGTTGCAAGGGCCGCCAGGGCCAGGTTTCTGCGTCGCATGAAAGCCTCCTTGGTTCAGAAGATCAGAAGAGGTGCCGCACGCCGAACTCCCACCCCGACGAGCGCATCCCGCCCGCCGGCGCCACGCCGCCGCTCACCACGTAGCGTGCCTGCCCGCTGTTCATCAGCCGCGCGTAGGTGCCGTAGAGCGCAGTGCGCTTGGAGAGGTTGTGCACGTAGCCGATGCCGAACTGGCGCGCGTCGTCGCGGTTGCGCGGCATGCCGTTGGCGTTGCGCAGGCTCTCGTCGCTGCGGTCGTCCAGGTACGCGTAGCTCACGCGGATGCGGCCGACCTCGAAGGCGGGGATGTGCGCGCCGATCTCGGCGGTGTTCTTGCGCACCGTGCCGCCCGCGAGCTTCACCGTCACCTTGTTGTAGAGCGCGAAGAACTTCGCGAAGCCCGCATCCCACGAGCCGCCGATATTGGCGTGCGTGTAGTTGCCGATGGTGGAGGTGGCGTTGAAGTGCGAGCGCGTCACGGCCGCCGCGATGTCGAACGCGCCCGAGGCGAAGCCGAAGCGCGCGCCGCCGAAGTTGCCGTCGTCGCGGTTCGGTGCGGTGGAGTCGTTCTCGCCGGTGCCGATCATCGCCATGCCGTAGAAGCCGCCCAGCTTGGCCGGCAGCCAGTAGCTCACCGTGTTGCTGCCGGTGATGGCCGTGGGCAGCGGGCCGGTGCCCGCGCCCGAAAAGGTGAGGTTGCCCGCACGCGCCACGCCGTTGGCGTTGAAGGGGTCGAAGTAGATGCTGTTGTAGTGCGTGGGAATGAAGTCGTGGCCCAGCCGCACTTCGCCCAGCGAATCGTGCGAGAGGCTCACGAAGGACATGCGGTCGAAGGTGATCGGCCCCGCGGTGCCCGCGCCGCTCGTCTGGTTGTTGCTGTTGCTCGGGCGGCCGGTGCCGAGATCGGGGTTCAGGCTGCCTTCGAGCCAGAAGCCCGCGCGCAGGCCGCCGCCCAGATCCTCGGTGCCGCGAAAGCCGATGCGGCTGGTCGAGAGTCCGCCGTTCGACAGCGCCTTGACCGTGCCGCCGCCCTCGCCTTTGGTGTACTGCACGCCGAGGTCCATCACCCCGAACACGGTGACGCTCGATTGCGCATGCGCCGCGCCGCTGCTGGCGAGGCCGATGGCCGACCACATCAAAAGTCTCTTCATGGTTTCTTGTCTCCTGCTCTTTTCTTGGTTGAAAACTCTGGAATCGCGCGCAGGGCTGCGCCACCGGGTGCGCACGGGGTGCGCACCGGTTGACGAAGCCGGGGTGAAAAAGGTCTAGCCCGAGAGCTCGGGGCGCTCCGTACGCTCGGTTCTCACGAGCACCGCGCCCTTGGACAGCGGGCTCACGTTGCGCCGGTACTGCTGCAGCCAGCCGGTGTCGAAGGCCGGCGGCGGCGCCTGCCAATCGGCGCGGCGGGCGGCGAGTTCGGCGTCGGTCAATGCGATGTCGAGGCGGCGCGCGTCCAGGTCGATGGTGATCACGTCGCCGTCGCGCACGAGGCCAAGCGGTCCGCCGAGCGCGGCCTCGGGCGACACCTCGGCCACCACGAGCCCCTTGCACACGAGGCCCGAGAGATGCCCGTCAGTCAGCAGCGCGACTTGGTCGCCCAGCCCCGCGCCATCGACCGCGAACACCACGCGCGATGCGCCGCCGCCCATGGCCGGGCCGCCGCACGCGCCGGCACCGCGCATCACGACCACCTGGCCCGGCACGATCTCGTTGTTCTTAAGCGCGGCGATGGCGGCATCCGAAGTCCAGAAGCACACGGCCGGGCCGGTGAAGCGCCGCACCTTGCGCTCGGCGATGCCGGTCTTGATGAGGCCCGACTCGGGCGCGAGGTTGCCGCGCAGGAGCACGATGGCCGGCAGCGGCGCGACCGGACGGTCGATGGAGCGGATCACCTCGGCGTCCATCACTTCGGCGTGGCGGAGGTTGTCGGCGACAGTGCCGCCGGTCACCGTGAGCGCGCCTGTGTCGAGCAGCGGCGCGAGCTGCTTCATCAGCGCACGGCAACCGCCCGCCGCCTCGAAGGCTTCGATCGAATGCTCGCCGATGGGCCGCACGCCGGCGAGCACCGGTGTCGTGGGGCCGAGGCTTTCGAAGAGGCCGTACACGTCGACGCCGCACTCCCCTTCGGTCGATATCGCCTGCAGGTGCTTGGCCGTGTTGAGCGAGCCGCCGACGGACAGCACCGCGCGCACCGCGTTGGCGAATGCGCCTGGCGAGAGGATGTCGCGCGGCTTCAGATCGTCCAGCACCATCTGCACGATGCGCGTACCTGCGGCACGCACGTCGTCCATCATCTTCGGGCTCAGCGCGGCGACCGGCGCGCTGCCGGGCAAGGCCATGCCGAGCGCCTCGCAGACGATGTGCATCGAGTTCGCCGTGCCCAGGCCCGAGCACACGCCCGGCCCGCGGATCGCCTCGCGGCTCATGCCGACCAGCTCTTCCACCGGCAGGTTGCCAGTGACCGCGTGCATCGCGCCGATGAACACCTCCTCGATGTCCATGTGCTTGCCGCGGTACTCGCCGCTGGGCTGGTAGCCGCAGGGAACGAGCAGCGCCGGAATGTTGAGACGCGCCGCCGCCATGAGTTGCCCCGGCACGGTCTTGTCGCACGAGGTGAGGCAGACCATGCCGTCGAGCTGCGCGCCTTCCACGGCCACCTCGATGTCGTTGGTCACCAGGTCGCGCGCGCCGAGCATGTAGGCGCCGCGCGCGCCCGCGCCGGTGATGAAGTCGCTGGGCGCCGCGGTGCGGATCTCGAACGGCACGCCGCCCGCCGCGCGGATCGCGGTCTTGATTTCCGCCGCCACCTTGTCGAGGTGACTGAAGCACGCGGCCAGCTCCGAGGAGCTGTTGACGATGGCGATCTTGGGCTTCTCGCAGTCCTCTTCCGGAATTCCGAGCGCGCGCCAGTGCGCATTGCGCACCGACCACAGATAGGAACCGCGCGGGAAGTTGCTGCGCAGGGGGCGGGTCATGGGCGGTCTCCGTTCTTCTTTTTGGTGATCTCGATCACGCCGCGGTCGGCGTCCACGCGCACCCAGTCGCCGGTCTCGATGCAGGCGAGCGGGTCGCGCTCGAAATCGGTCATCGAGGGCGAGTGCGTGACCACGGCGCCCAGCGCCATCTTGGTCGTCATCTCATTGAACAGGAACGCCGCGGGCGCCGAGTTCATGAGCCGCGTCATGTGGAACATCGCGGACCAGCCCGACGAGCCCTTGGCCCCCGGGAACACCAGCACCTTGCCCGCGAAGCTCTGGCCACGCAGTTCGTGCCGCGTCTCGATGACGGTGCCGGTGCGCGGGTCGATGCCGCCCCATCCAGAGATGCGGTCGCGCGTGACCAGCGCCTCGCCTTCCGCGACGCCGCCGACCACCTTGCGGCCGCGGATCACGATGGTGTTTTCAGTCATGACTGCATCGCTCATGCGTAGCCCCCGTTCCAGCGGCCGGTGCAGGCTGCATCGACGCATTCGGCCGTGGTCCCGAACCACGCCTGCACGCCGAGGATGGCGGGCAGGTAGTGCGCCTGCTTGGCGGAATCGAGCGCCACCGTCTTCGTGCCCTTGGGCACGGCGCGGCTCATGGCCGAGCAGCTGTCGGTCATGAGAATGCCGCCCGCGTCCTCGATGATCTTGGTGTAACCGTTGCGGTCGGCCAGCGACTTGATGGCGCGCGGCGTGAAGATCCACAGCTCGCAATCGGGGTGAACCTTGCGCCCTTCGATGAGCTGCGCGGCCTCCCAGATCTGCTCGATGGTGTAGTGCGGGCAGCCCAGCATCACGTACTGCACCTCCGCATCCTTGCCCGTCACATTGATCTTCTCGTAGGTCGCGCGGCGCTCGGCCTCGCCGTAGCGCAGCACCTCGATGGGTACCTTGCCGCCGAGTGCCTGCTCCAGCGTCAGCGCCTCGGGCGTGACACCGGCGATGTGGTACATCTCCACGCCGCCCGAGGACGACGCGGCCGCGCCGAAGTGCTTGAGCCTCGGTAGATTCGGCACGCGGCCGATGCCGCGCTTGCTGTGCACCACCGGCACGCGCTCCTGCACGTGCTCGCCGATGTAGTAGCCGAGCAGGCCCCAGTCCTGCACCGACTCGACCTCGATGTCGAGCTCGATCACATGCGTCGCACGGCGGTTCTCGTCGAGGTGGTAGCCCCAGTACGGAATGCGGCCGGTGAGCATCGCCGCGCCCGTGCTCTCGCGGCCTTCGGTGTTGGTGCGTGCACCCAGCACCGAATTGCAATACACCACCGCCGACGATTCCATCCACGCGCAGTGCTCGCCGCGCGTCGGGATGTTGCCCACCTGGTAGGGCGTGCAGGTGTTCATGATCTGCGCGCCGAGGCCGGCCGCATGCCGTTCGCTGCGGTTGTAGAACTGCACGATCTCCTCGCTCACGCCCATGCGCTCGGGCTGGCCGGGGTCGAAGCCCAGCTGCAGGTGGCTCGTGAAGACCTTGAACTTGGGGATCTCGACCGTCTCCTGGCTGTCGAGGCTGAATTCGGAGAACACCGCGTCCATGCCGCCGCCCTGGGCGAGCGCGAAGTCGCGCTGGAAGGGCGTGGTCGAGGTGATGGTGGCGCAGACGTTGCGCGTCTCGACCAGTCGCTCGGCGCCGAGGGCTTCGCCATAGCGCATCAGGAGGTCCATCGCCTTCTGCACGGCCGGTCCGTCGCGGCCGTCGTACATGGCTTTTTCTTCGTTGCTCAGGTGCATGACCTGTGTCTCCGTTCTTCTGTCGTCGTGGGGAATGAACCCCGGCCGGGTTGCTAGCCCGGCAAGGGCGTGGGCACGTGCCCGCCGATGTCGCGCGCGATGGTGAGCGCGATGTCGTGCAGGCGCGGTGCGAGTTCGTTGCGCAATCTGTCTTCGGTGAACACGAAGGCGGCGCCACCGCCGTTGAGCGCCATCACCTCGCCGTCGGGGCCGATGAGCGGCACCGACACCGAGTTGATCTCGCGGTGGAATTCGCCGAGCGAAAGGCAGTAGCCCAGGCGCCTGGCCTCGTTGATGGCGCGCGTCATGGGCGCGGCGATGCCGTCCCACTCGGGGCCGCGCAGGAGGCGCATCGAATCGACCAGCTGGTTGCGCTGCACATCAGGCAGCGCCGAGAGGTACGCACGCCCGAGCGCCGAATTCGGCAACGGCGCGCGCGAGCCAACATCGAGCCGCGCCGACAGCATCGACGAGCGCGGCCGGCAGGCTTCGATCAGCACCATCTCCATGCCGTCGCGTATGGCGAGGTAGACCGAGGCACCGACCTCCTCCGCCATGGCCTGCATGCTGGGCCGCGCGGCGGCGCGCACGTCGAGGCTGCCGAGGAACACGCGCGAGAGCGACACCACGCCCGGCCCGAGCATGAAGCGGTCGGCCACCTGCGCGGGCTTGAGCATGCCCAAGGTGAGCAGCGTCGCGACCAGACGGTTGACCGTAGGGCGTGGAATGCCGGTCATGCGCGCCACATCGGCGTGGCCCAGCACCGGCCGCTCTTCGCTGAAGCAGCGCAGCACCGAGATGCCGCGCTCCAGCGCGCTCACGGTGTCGGAGCGCTCGCCGCGCGCATCGGCGGTCGCGTCGGCGGAGGAAAGAGAGCTGTCGTTTTTGTCGTTGGACATGGAGGGACCCTTTGAACGCTTTGCAAGACTCTGCAATGTAGAGGCTTGCGAAAGCGGATCGACCGGGTTCATGGCGAAGGTTCTTAGGCGCTGGCTTCGGCCGCGACGGATGCCACGCCCTGCCCCGCACCCGCCCGCAGGTACACGCCCTGCGCCAGCAATTCGGACTGCAGCGCGCCGACGTCGATAAAGCGCGGCGCGATGCCGCCGCGCGACGCCAGCGCCGCCGCCACGCCCGCGGCCTGCCCGGTGATCCAGCACTGCGGAATCTCGCGCATGAAGCCGTGCGAGTTGCGGTCGCACGAGATGTGGCGGCCGCAGGCCACGAGGCCGTCGAGTTGCTGGGGCACCAGTGCGCCGTAGGGAATGGAGATGTTCGGGAATTTCGGCGACACCGCAGGCGTCACGCCGATCTCGTCCGCCAGCGCCACGCCATCGGGCCACTGGCTGCGCAGCACCGCGCCCACGCCGGTGAGGCGCCGCGCATGGCGCACGCCGATCTGCGGCGCGCTCAGCATCAGGTAGGCGTCCTCGAAGCCGGGCGCGTGCGCCTTGAAGTAATCGAGGTGCGCGGCCATGGCACGGTGCGAACGCACTTCCACGGCAGTGAGGTCGTCCACATCGAGCGCCGAATAGCCCGACTGGCGCGGCCCCATGAAGAGCGCCACGTCGTTGCGCCACGAGACGAAGGGCCGCTCGAAGAGGCCCAGCTGCTCGCGCCCGCGCGCCATGAAGCCCGCGAAGGCCTCGGGCTGGCCGGCCTTGAAGTCGATCCAGCGGTTCATGTCCACGCCGCCGAAGAGCCAGGAGGTGTTCATGCAGTGGTGCACGTCGGCCTCTTCGATGTCGTTCACGTAGGCGGCGCCGGCGCGGGCGAACAGGTCGCCGTCGCCGGTGGCATCGACCACCACGTCGGCCATGATGGCCATGCGACCTTCCTTGCTCTCGAAGACCACGCCCTTCACGGCGCCGTCCTGCACGATCGGGATGGCGGCCCACGAGTGGTAGATGAGCTTGACCTTGCGCTCCAGCACGATCTCCTGCGAGAGCAGCTTCAGGCGCTCGGGGTCGATGGTGGGCGACCAGGTGACGATGCCGTGATAGGCGGCGGTGCGCTGCGACCAGTGCGCAGCCTTGGCCACGTCCTGCGAGCCCCAGTCTTCGCGCTGCGGGCCGGCGATGGCGTCGGCGGGAAGGCGATCGAACAGTTCTTCGGCGAAGCCGCGGATCACCAGCTTGCCTTCCCAGTCGGTCATGCGGTCGATCCAGATCACCAGGCCGCCGGTGGAGAGGCCGCCCAGATGGTTGTAGCGCTCGAGCAGCGCCACGTCGGCGCCCGCGCGGGCGGCGGCAGCGGCTGCGGCGGTGCCCGACGGACCGCCGCCGACCACCAGCACGCCGCAGCGGTGATAGACCGGAATGTTCTTGCCGGGCTCGACCCAGCTGCCGTGGTCAGGGCGCTTGACGCGGCTGTCGCGGTCGAAGATGTCGGAGGACAGGATGCGCTCGTCGGTGCGGACGACAGTTTTCATGGATAGGTGTCTTGGATGGGCTGTTTCGCTGTATTTTGATTTCAATGTTCATTTTGTCAAATACAAAAGGCCATAAATGTCATTTGTTTGGGGTATTCCCTAGTCAATATGGATTTTTATGATTTTCTAAATCAATATAAGAAGAACATTCCAACGGAGACATCGATGAAGAAACTCAACGGCACCCGCCGTGCATTCGGCTCGGCCCTCAGTGCCGCGGCTTTGCTGGGCCTGGCGCCGCTCGCGTTCGCGCAGGACTTTCCGTCGCGCAACAAACCGATCCGCATCGTCGTGGGCTTCACCGCCGGCGGCGGCACCGATGCGCAGGCGCGCATCGTGGCGCAGAAGCTCGGCGAGGTGCTGGGCACCAGCGTGATCGTGGACAACCGCCCCGGCGCGAGCACCATGCTCGCGGCCAACGAGGTGTCGCGCGCGCTGCCCGACGGCTACACGCTGCTGTACGCGCCCTCCTCCACGATGGCGCAGAACCCGCACACCTTCGCGCAGGTGCCCTACGACCCGTTCAAGGACTTCACCGCCATCTCGATGGGCGGGCGCGGGCCGCTGGTGCTGTCGGTCAGCACCACGGTGCCCGCCAACAACGTGAAGGAACTCGTGGCCTATGTGAAGGCGAACCCCGGCAAGGTGAGCTACGCCTCGTTCGGCGCGGGCACCTCGTCCCACATCTACGGCGAGGCCTTCGTGAAGAAGACCGGCGTCGATGCGGTGCATATTCCCTACAAGGGCGGCTCGGATGCGGCGAAGGACCTGATCGGCGGGCGCGTGCAGTACATGTTCGACTCGGCTTCGTCGGCGGTCATCACCTCGGCCTCGGGCAAGGTGAAGATCCTCGCCATCGCGGCGAACGCGCGCATCTCGGCGCTGCCCGACGTGCCCACCTTCGCCGAGCAGGGCATCGCCGGGCTCGACCTGCCGAGCTGGCTCGGTTTCTACGGACCGGCGCACATGCCGGCGCCAGTCGTCGCCAAGCTCAACGCGGCGCTCGCGCAGGTGCTGGCGATGCCGCAGGTGCGCGAGTTCTATCGCACCGGCGGCTACGAAGCGGGCGCGACGACGCCGGAAGAATTCGCCGGCATCACCCGCACGACCTACGACCGTTGGGGCGCGATGGTTCAGCAGGTAGGCTTGGCCAAGCAATGACCGCAACCTTCTTCATTTCCAGGCGCCGCATCGCCGCGTGGCTCGCACTGGGTGCGGCCGCCCTGCCGCTGTCTTCGCTCGCAGCCTCGCCCGCGGCCTTTCCGGAAAAGGGCCGCAGCATCCGCATCGTGCTCGGCCTGGCGGCAGGCGGCGCCTCCGACTCGCAGGCGCGCTTCGTCGCCAACAAGCTCGGCGAGGTGCTGCAGACGCCGGTCATCGTGGAGAACCGGCCGGGCGCGAGTTTCATCCTCGCGACCGAGGAAGTGATTCGCGCGGCGCCCGACGGCTACACCTTCATGTACGCGCCCTCTTCCGTGGTCGCGCAGAACCCGCAGACGCTGGCGCAGGTGCGCTACGACCCGTTCAAGGACCTCACACCCATCTCGCTCGGCGCGCGCGGCCCGCTGGTGCTGACGGTGCACACCAGCGTGCCGGCGCGCAACGTGCAGGAACTGGTCGCCTACATCAAGGCCAACCCCGGGAAGATGAGCTACGCCTCCTTCGGCACCGGCACTTCGTCGCACATCTACGGCGAGGCCTTCGCGCGGCAGGCGGGCCTCGACGTGGTGCACGTGCCCTACAAGGGCGGCGCCGATGCGGCGAAGGACTTTCTCGCGGGCCGCGTGCAGTACTACTTCGACGCGGCGCCCAACGCCATCCAGAACACGGCCACCGGCAAGGTGCGCATGCTGGCGGTGGCGGCCCCCAAGCGCAGCGCGATGCTGCCCGACGTGCCCACCATGACCGAGCAAGGCGTGAGCGGCGTTGACATGGCCAGCTGGCTCGGCTTCTACGGCCCGGCGCGCATGCCGGCGCCGGTGGTCGCCAAGCTCAATGCGGCGCTCGCGCAGGTGCTCGCGATGCCGGCCACGCGCGACTTCTTCCGCCAGGGCGCCTACGAAGCCGAATCGTCGACCCCGCAGCAGCTGGCCGACCTGACGCGCACGACCTACGACCAGTGGGCCGAGACCATCCGCAAGCTCGGCCTCACGAAGCAGTAGCTCGCGCGCAATTCAGCCGAAGAACTTCAGGAGCCGCGCGTTGGTCTCGGCGGCGCGCTCGTACTGCACCCAGTGCCCCGCGCCGTCGACGACCACGCCTTCGCGGTTCGGCCCCTCGCTCGCGAGCAGCGCCACCAGCGGGCGCGGATCGGCCGTCACGTCGTACTCGCCCCAGAGCAGCAGCGTCGGCACGCCCAGCGTGTCGATCGCCTTGCGAAGGCCGCCGGCCTGCGACACCTCCTTGCTGCGAAAGCGCGTGCCGTGGCACGAGATGTCGTGGATCTCGAAGGCCAGCGCGTCGATGGCCTCGGTGTCGTGCAGCATCAGCGCGCCCAGGTTGTGCAGCAGCGCGGCGCGCTCGGCCTCGCGGTCGGGGGCAGCGCGCCAGTTGATCATCTGCGCCGTCATGCGGCGCAGCGTGCCGTGGCCGCCGCTGCCCAGCAGCGCGAGCTTTCGCACCGCGCCGCGCTGCACCGCGAACCGCGCGGCAGTGAGGCCGCCGAAGGAGAAGCCACCCAGGTCGATGGGCGTGCTGGCGCCGACGAGTGCATCGAGCGTGCCGCCGAGCGCCTTCAACAAAGGCAGCAGGGAGTCTTCGCCGGGTGCCACGCGCGGCAGCGCATCGGAATCGTGGAAGCCCGGCATGTCGGGCAGCAGCAGCGTGCGTTCGGCCGAGAGTGCCTCGGCATTGCGCAGCCAGTGCATCCAGCTGCCGTGGCCGCCGTGCAGCAGCACGATGGGTGGTTTCGTCGTGTCGGTGCCGAAGCGGCGCCAGCGCACGCGTATGCCTTCGTGCACCGGGTCGTGATGGGTGGAGAGCGCGTCGATGCGCGCGATTTCGCGTTGGGCCGCGGAGGCGTCAGTAATCGGGAGCATCGCCCGATTTTGCCGCGCGGCCTTTGACGCTGCAGCCAGGGGTCAGGCGCCGCCGAAGCGATAGCTCGACACCACGAGCCCGCCCATGAACGCGTCCTCGTGATAGACGCGTTCGCCGGCCTCGCCTTCGGCCGCGCCGACCGCGACCATCAGCGGAATCAGGTGCTCCTCGCGCGGATGCGCCATGCGCGCGGCGGGCGCCGCTTCCCAGTTCTGCAGATGCGCGGCGCGTTCGGCTGGCGCGCCCTTCACCACCGCCGCGTCGAGCCAGTCGTCGAAGGCCTTCGACACGCCGTGCGCCTGCGGGCCGAAGTTGCGCAGGTTGTGATAGCTCAACCCGCTGCCAACGATCAGCACGTCCTCGTCGCGCAACGGAGCGAGCGCACGGCCAAGTGCCAGGTGCTCGGCCGGATCGAGCCCGCGACGCAGCGACAGCTGCACCACCGGCACGTCGGCCTTCGGGTACATCGCGGCCATTGGCGAGAACATGCCGTGGTCGTAGCCGCGCTCGGAGTCGATCTGCACCGGCAGGCCGGCGGCCGCGATGAGCGACTGCACGCGCTGCGCGAGTTCGGGCGAACCGGGCGCGTCGTAATGCACCTCGTAGGTATGGGCCGGGAAGCCGCCGTAGTCGTAGATCATCGGCGGCTTCGGGTTGCCCTGCACCGTGAAAGCCGGCGCCTCCCAATGCGCCGACACCATGAGGATGGCCTTGGGCGTGCGGCCGATCTGCCGCGGCATGTCGGCGAGCGAGGCGGCGAGCTGGTCGTAGGTGGCGCCCATCTCCTTCTTCATCCAGGGCCAGGGGCCGCCGCCGTGGGAGATGAAGTACGTGGGGAGGCGCGATGTGGTGTTGTCGTGGGTCAAGTCGATGCTCCTTCAAGCGTTGGATCGACTGTAGACATTTCCTCCAGGGAAATCGACAGGCTACGATGCATGGAATCATTTCTCCACAGGAAACCATCGATGGACCGCATGACCAGCCTGCGCGTGTTCCGCGAAGTCGTCGAGGCCGGCAGCTTCACGGCCGCGGCCGGGCGGCTCGCGATGTCGCCGCCCATGGCGAGCAAGCACGTGGCGCAGCTCGAGAAGTCGCTCGGCGCGCGCCTCCTGCACCGCTCCAGCCGCCACCTGAGCCTCACGGAAGCCGGCACCGCCTGGTACGAGCAGAGCCGCCGCGCGCTCGACCTGCTCGATGCGGCCGAAGCCGCCATCGGCCAGACAAGCGAGGCGCCGCGCGGCCAGCTCAAGGTGAGCGCGCCGGTGTGGTGTGCCACGCCGCGCTTCGCGCGCGTGCTCGCCGACCACCGCGAGCGATTTCCGGAAGTGCTGGTCGACATGCACCTGGAGAACCGCAAGGTCGATCTGGCCGCCGACGGCTACGACCTCGCGTTGCGTGCCACGCAGGAGCCCTCGCCCGCGCTGATCGCGCGGCCGCTGTGCCGCGTGCCCTTTCATCTCGCGGGCACGCCCGAGTACCTTGAGCGCATGGGCGGCTGTCCCGCGCTGCCGGCCGACCTGTCGCGGCTCGGCGCGATCGTGCCGAGCTATGTGAACCTGGACAACCTTGCACTCAAGGGCCCGGGCGGGCGGATGCTGCCGCTGCGCCTCACGCCCGCGATGCGCTCGGACGACACCACGCTCACGCTGCACGCGGTGCATGCGGGCATGGGCATCGCGTTCATGCCGTTGTGGCTCATCGACGACGACCTCGCGGAGGGCCGGCTCGTGCGGCTGCTGCCGGACTACGAGGCCGAGCCCGTCACGCTCTTCGCGGTGTACACCAGCCGGCAGTACATGGCGCCCAAGCTGCGTACTTTCATCGACTTCCTCGGCGAGCGGCTCCGCGCGCTGGAACCAAAGGCAACGCCGCATGTCACGGCGAAGCCACGCAGAAGGTAGAAGAACGCACCTTTTAGGGGCAAGGTCATGCGAGCGCGGCTAAAGTCCAAGGCTCTCTGGGAGACCGTGTCCTTGTTCCGCTTCTTCGAAAAACTCCTTCACCCCTACCCCGCCGCCGAACCGCCACTGCCGCCGCAAGGCTTCTTCGCCTTCCTGTGGGCCTGCACGCATGGCGTGCGCGGCAAGATCGCCGTCATGGCGGTGCTCACGGCCATCATGTCGATCTTCGAGGCGGCGCTGTTCGCCATCCTCGGGCGCATCGTCGACTGGCTCGGCGGCCAGGTGCCGTCGCGGCTGTGGGCCGAGCGCGGCGACATGCTGCTGTGGATGGCTGCGGTGCTGGTGATCAGCATCCTGGTGGTGGCGCTGCAGACCATCGTCAAGCACCAGACGCTGGCGGTGAACCTGCCGATGCGCCTGCGCTGGAACTTCCACCGGCTGATGCTGGGCCAGAGCATGGCCTTCTACCAGGACGAGTTCGCGGGCCGCATCACCGCCAAGGTGATGCAGACCGCGCTCGCGGTGCGCGACACCATCTTCGTGCTGGCCGACGTGCTGGTCGCCATGGGCGTGTATGTCGCGACCATGATCATCCTGGTGGGCGTGCTCGACGCGCAACTGGTGTGGCCCTTCATCATCTGGCTGGCGCTCTACATCGGTTCGCTCGCCTACTTCGTTCCGCGCCTGGGCAAGGTCGGCAAGGCGCAAGCCGATGCGCGCGCGCTCATGACCGGCCGCGTGACCGACGCCTACACCAACATCCAGACCGTCAAGCTGTTCTCGCACACGCAGCGCGAGGCGGGCTTTGCGCGCGATGCGATGCGCGAGTTCATGCACACGGGCTACGGCCAGATGCGCCTGGTGAGCGCCTTCGAGATCGTCAACCACACGCTGAGCATGGGCCTCACGGCCGGCATGGCGGGCACCGCGCTGTGGCTCTGGTCGAACGGCACCGTGGGCGTGGGCGCGGTGGCCGCGGCCACCGCGATGGCGCTTCGGCTGCAGGGCATGTCGCACTGGATCATGTGGGAAATGACCAGCCTGTTCGAGAACATCGGCACGGTGCAGGACGGCATGAAGACACTGTCGCGCCCGCGCACCGTGCTCGACGCTCCCGACGCCGGCGTGCTCGAAGTGCCGCGCGGCGAAGTGCGCTTCGACCATGCGAGCTTCCGCTATGCCGACGCGGGCCGCCGCGTGATCGACGACCTGAACCTCACCGTCAAGCCTGGCGAGAAGATCGGCCTGGTCGGCCGCTCGGGCGCCGGCAAGTCGACGCTGGTGAACCTGCTGCTGCGCTTTCATGACCTGGAGAGCGGCCGCATCCTCGTCGACGGGCAGGACATCGCGCACGTCACGCAGGATTCGCTGCGCAGCCATATCGGCATGGTCACGCAGGACACCTCGCTGATGCACCGATCGGTGGCCGACAACATCGCCTACGGCCGGCCCGATGCGACGCTCGCGCAGATCGAGGCGGCGGCCCGGCGCGCCGAGGCGCACGACTTCATCCAGACCCTGGGCGATGCGAGCGGCCGGCGCGGCTACGAGGCGCATGTGGGCGAACGCGGCGTGAAGCTCTCGGGCGGCCAGCGCCAGCGCGTGGCGATCGCGCGCGTGATGCTGAAGGACGCGCCGATCCTGCTGCTCGACGAAGCGACCAGCGCGCTCGATTCCGAGGTGGAGGCCGCGATCCAGCAGAGCCTGTACACGCTGATGGAAGGCAAGACCGTGATCGCGATCGCGCACCGGCTCTCGACCATCGCGGCGATGGACCGGCTGATCGTGCTCGACGAAGGCCGCGTGGTGGAAGAAGGCGACCACCGCACGCTGATGGCGCAGGGCGGCCTCTATGCGCGCTTGTGGGCGCACCAGAGCGGCGGCTTCCTGGGCGACAACCTGGAAGACGAGGCGCTCAGGGCCTAGTCAAAACCAACCCGGTAGAGGTGAAACGTCCGCCGGGTCTGGAACCCGAGGCGTTCGTAGAGCCCGATGGCCGTCGCGTTGTCGTCGCGGACATGCAGGAAAGGCGTTTCGCCGCGCCCGCGTATCTCGCGGCGAAGGATGTTCATGAGGCGGCCCGCGATGCCCCTGCCGCGGTTCGCGTCGTTCACGCAGACTGCGCTGATTTCGGTGTACCCGTCGAACCGCATCCGTTCGCCTGCCATCGCGACGAGGCGTCCGCCGGCCTGGATGCCGATGTAGCTGCCCATCTCATGCGTTCGCGGGCCGAAGGGGCCGGGCTTGGTCTCAAGGGCCAGTTCCAACATCGCGGGGGCGTCCGAGGCGCCCAGCCGGAGAACCTCGCCTTGCGCGACGCTGGGCGCTTCGCCGGTGTCCACCATCTGGCACACGGCAAACAGGCGTTCCGCGTGCACCCCTTCCGCCGACGGCAGCGGCTCGGCAGCCGTAAGCAGCACGTGCTCGCCCGACGCGAGGAGCAGGCGAAGCTGCCGGAAGGCCTCGGGCGTCGTGTTCGCCACGCCGGCGAACGCGGCGACCTCCGGGTGATAGCGGGCAGCGAGCGCTTCGCGCCGCCCCAGATGCACCTGCTTCGTGGCAAGGGCGAACCATGTCGGGTTGTCGAGCTGCCTTTGATCGGGATGTTTCGCCATGCACCCAGTTTAGGCAGCGGGCCCGTGCTGGGCTACAGTCGCAAACGACATCTTTGATGCGATTCACGACATGAAGCTTTGCATCCTTGCCCTCGACGGCGCGTTCGACACCGGCATCACCGCCTTGCTGGACACCTTTGCCACGGCCAACGAACTGGCCATGCTCCAGGGGGCGGCATCCCCGCAGTTCGACGTGCGGCTCGTCGGCGTCAGAAGGCGCATTCGCACGGCCATGGGCTTCACCACGGCGGTCGAGCCGGCGAGCACGCTCGGGCGGCCCGATTGGGTGGTGGTGCCGGCCTTGAACGCCAAGCAGCCCGCGAGTCTTGTCGAGGCGCTGGAGCGGCGCGATGTACGCGAAGCCAAGGAGCATCTTCGCGCCTGGCATGCGGAGGGCATCGGCATCGCGGCCGCCTGCATCGGCACCTTCCTGCTCGCCGACGCGGGACTGCTGGACCACGGCGAGGCGACCACGACATGGTCGCTCGCGCCGCTCTTTCGCCATCGCTACCCGGCGGTGAAGCTGGACGATTCGCGCATGGTCATCACATCGCGCGGGGTGGTGACGGCGGGCGCGATGATGGGCCACCTCGACCTGGCGCTCTGGCTGGTCCGCCAAGCCAGCCCCGAGCTGGCGGCACGCGTGGCGCGGCTGATGCTCGTGGACAGCCGCTCGTCGCAGGCGCAGTACATCATTCCGGACTTCGTGGCTCACGCCGATCCGTTGATTGCAAGGTTCGAGCGCTGGTCGCGAGAACATCTGGCGCAAGGGTTCTCGCTGCAGGCTTCCGCGGATGCATTGCACGTTCACCCGCGCACCTTGCAGCGCCGGATGGAATCGGTGCTGGGCAAGTCGCCCCTCGCTTTCTTCCAGGACCTGCGGATCGAACACGCCAAGCGGCTCGTGTCATCCGGCGGCGACCTCGAGGGGATCGCCGCGGAGGTCGGCTACGCCGATGCCTCGACCCTGAGGAACCTCTTGCGCCGCAAGCTCGGGCGCGGCGTGCGGGAGCTTCGCGCGGAGATGAGATAGCAGCCGTGTCAGCGCATCAGGTCGGCAGCGCGCCGGCCTCGTACTGCGCGACGAACTCCCCGCTCGGCGGGATCGGCTTGATGATGTCGATCAGCACCCCGTTCGGGTCGCGCGTGATGAAGTGGCGCTGGCCGAAAGCCTCGTCACGCAGCGGCAGGAGGATCGGCAGGCCCGCCGCCTTCAGCCGGTCGTGAACGGCGTCGGGGTCGTCCACCTCGAAGTTCAGCAGCAGCCCGCCCACCACCTGGCCGCGCGCCGGTGCGGGAATGGTCTCGTGGCGGCCGTCGAGCACGGCGAGGTTCACCGAAGGCTCGCCCTCCAGCTGCAGGTGCACGTACCAGTCGCTGGTGAAAAGCGGCACGAAACCGAAGTGCGATTGGTAGAAAGCGGCGGTGCCCGCCACGTCCCCGGTCATGACGACGGGGTAGTAGCTCGTGACTTTCATGGGAAGCATGGGACAGGTCCTTTCATAAAACATACAGACTGTACGTACATTAAATACTAACCTACAGACAGCCTGCATGTAAATTACCTTCCATGGCCACCAACCGCGAACGCACCGAAAGCACCCAGCTCGCGCTGATCGAAGCCGCCCGCGCGCTTTTCGTCAGCAAGGGCTACGGCGACACCTCCACTCCCGAAATCGCGCTGGCCGCGGGCATCACGCGCGGCGCGCTGTACCACCACTTCGCGGACAAGCGCGACCTGTTCCGGCAGGTGCTGGCGCGCGAGGCCATGGCGGTCGCAGCCGACATCGAAGCCGCCACGCCTGAGCAACTGGGCCCGCGCGAGGCGCTGCTCCAGGGCAGCGAGGCTTACCTGAACGCCATGACCGTGCCCGGCCGCACGCGGCTCTTGCTGGTCGACGGCCCGGCCGTGCTGGGCATGGCGGAGGCCATGGCAATCGACGATGCCAATGCGGCGCAGTCGCTGCGCGCGGGCCTGAAACGCGCCGGCATGGGGCGCGGCGAAGTCTCGGTCGATGCGCTGTCGCAACTGCTGTCGGCCGCCTTCGACCGCGCCGCGCTGGAAATCGATGCGGGCGCCGACGCCAAGGAAGTTCGCGCCGCCATGCACTGGCTGGTCGAGCAGGCGCTGGGCCCCGTCAGGAAACGCTAGGGCCTCAGACGATCCCGCGCCCGCCCATGCGGACGGGCCACCTGGCGACCGTGCCACGCTGCATCGATTCGAGCGTCGTCTGCGTGAACACGTTGATGCTCACGTGCCGCGCGAGGTAGTGCTCCAGCACCAGGCCCAGCAGATACGGGCTCGTGCCGGAGAAGCCTTCTTCATCCACGCTCAGGGTGCACTGCACGCCGCGCCCATAGATCAACGGCCCCGAGCCCGGCAGGCGCCGCGTCACGGGCTCGATGCGCGAGCCCACGAGGCTGTCGATCTGCCGGCGCAGCACGTCGCTGTCGGCCGACACGAACAGCCGCAGCATGTCGCGCAATGCCTGCGCGCCCTCGCGGTGCGGCATGTCGGCCAACGGCAGGTGGTTGAAGCCCAGTTGGCGGATCAGCCGCCATGCAATTTCACGTTGCGCGAATGGCGACTTGGGCGTGCTCGGTGGCCGGATCAATCCCACCGCCGACACAGGGATCGAGTCGGACACCGCGAGATCGGCGTGTCCGTTTCGCGGCACCAGGCATGGCAGGTCGCGGTTCGTGAGCATCGCCTTCACCGACAGGTAGCGCAGGCTCTCCGGATACGGCGCCTCGTGCTGGTCGACCAGCGAGAGAAACACCTCGGTCCCGATGTACGGTGTGCGCGTGCCGTACTTGCGCGCGGTGTTGGACACCAGCCGCGGCTCGCGGCGCACCGAGAAGTAACGGCAGTAGTTCCCCTCGTCTTCATTGAGCGTCTGGTAGAGCGGACGGAACTCCAGCTCGGCCGTGGTCTGCGCCTGCTGGCCCGCGATGCGCTGGACTGAATAGACCTCGAGGTCGAGCGGGCGCGAGCGGTCGGGCACCAGGTGGAACTCGGGCTGCGCCGCGTTGAGCTCGACGCGGTCGGTGCGCCGCTCGAACAGGTTGACCACCGGCGTGCTGAACAGCGCGAACTGCGCCGCATCGACCAGCGAACCCAGCGCCCCCGGCGGCTTGCTCAACAGCACGACGACCTCGACCTCCCTGCCCTGCGCCCGTGCCAGCCCCGGCGCCAGTTGGGTCAGCGTGAAGAAATAGAAGCGCTCGGGGCACGCGAAGTATTCGTGCAGCAGGTTGTGGCCATGGAAGGTGTTCCATGCCAGCGGCAACAGCCCCTGCCCCGGCGCCAGTCCTTCATGCACCAGCGCCCCATCGGTCACGACGTGCGGCCGCTCCATCAGCTTGCCCGGCTCGCCGACGAAGGTGGCAACCGCCGAGGTGTGCAGCAGCTCGAAGAGATGCGAGGCCACATGCTCGTTGCCGCGCAGGTAGATGGGCAGCCGGTCGAGCCCGACCAGCGCGCCGAAGCCCATTTCGCCCACGGTGCGCAGCCGCAGCCGCAGCGCGCCTGACACCTGCACATGCGGCGGCAGGTAGCGTTCCAGCGCAGGAATGTCGGGGGGCGCGCCGGTGAGCTTCGCATCGACGATCTCGATGGGCCACAGCGTCACGTCCTGGCTCGAGCGGAACTCGCACGGCGTTTCCTCGCCCGCCGGCACCCGGGCATGGAAGGCCGTGCCACGCGGCACCACGAAGCCGCGGGTGAAATCGCCCTCTTTCACGCTCGGATGCAACTGCGCCACCGCCATCGACGGCGTGGGGCTCAGGTAGTTGGGGTACAGCACTTCGAGCAGCCGCTGGGTGAAGCGCGGAAACTCCGCGTCCAGCTTGATCTGCATGCGCGCCGAGAGAAAGCTGAACGATTCGATGAGCCGCTCCACATACGGGTCGGCCACCTCGATGCCGTGCATGCCGAGGCGCCGCGCGATCTTCGGGTGCGATGCGGCAAACTCGCTCGCGGCCTCGCGCATGTAGACCAGTTCCTTGTTGTAGTAGTCGAGAAGTTGCGGGTCCATGGCGATGTGATTTCCCTGAGTGAAGTTGTTTGTCGTGATGAAAGGTCAGCGCGATGAAGAGATCACGCGCATGCGGTTGGTCTCCAGATCGACTGCGCTCTGCACGGTGAAGGCGAGCGGATAAGGCTGCAGATGGATCAGTGCGCGAATCTCGAACAGCAGCACGTTGTATTCGCCGGCCGCGCCACCCTCCTTCATCAGCGGCACGACCGTCACCGTCTCGGGAATCAGCCGCGGCTCGTAGTCCTGGATGGCGCGGCGGATGATGCGTTCGATGTCGGCCCACCGGCGCTCCGACAGGTAGCTGCCCGCCAGCGGCGGCACGCCGAAGTTGATCGTCGAGGACGCCGCATCCGCATGGCGCGTGCGGTCGATCAGGTCTTCGGCATTGGTGGTGTTGAGCAGGTAGGCCAGGTCGCGCTGCACGATGCCGCGCATCTGCGCGGGCGTCACGGCGTACTCGGAGGCCAGTTCGCTGGTACGGCTCGGGGCCTCGTCGCGCAGGCGGTCGAACAGCGTGGGGAGCAGTTGCGCGTTGGGATGCATGGCCGGTGCATCGGCCGGACGGAGTGAACGGGCGCCGGGGTGCGCAAGGTGGGCACCGGTGAAGGAAGACTGCTCGGCAGGTCGCATGGCTGGGCCTTTCTGGAAGGGCCAGAGTCTTGCGTGGATGCGGGTGGCTCATTGCAAACAATGGTCACATCCTGCGGTGTGCGCTGACAAAGGCGCGCAAAGCGGGGATTTGTCATGCGCTGCTGCGCTTCGCAAGTCCTACAGCACTGGCCGCCCCTCGCCGACATCACCCACGCCACCGAAGTCTCATCCTTGATTCATCCCAATCAACGAGGAGTCCTCGCGTGAATTCCATCATCTATATCGTCGGTCTGGTCGTGGTCGTAGTCGCCGTGCTGTCGTTCTTCGGCCTGCGCTGAGAACGCATCGCGCTTTTCAACCCGACATCCCTTCGAGAACGGGGCCGCACGCGGCCCCGTTTCTCGTGGGCGCTCGCAAGGCGCCGGGCATAATTCCGGCGCCCCGGCACTCCGCAGGGCATGACCAGCGAAGGGACCCTGTTGACCGACACCGCGTTGCGCGAACCTGCCTTTCCGGATGCGGTGATCACCGAGGCGATCCGATGGACCGAAGAGACCGGTCCGCTCGATGACGCGCAGGCCCTGCGCACTGCCGCCTCGCGTGCGAACGATGGCCACGCCCGCATCACCGAACGCGCCCTTCACCTCGGCGAACGCATCGGGCTTCGATCTGAATTGACACGCGCCCGCCAATGGGCGCCCTGGGTTCTGCTCGCGCTGGTGGCGCTGATCGTCGTGGCGGGGCTGGGCCTTGCGGGCAACGTGGTGGGCGGGAGCGAGCGGCACATCAACGTGATCGTCGCTCTCGTGAGCCTGCTGGGCCTGCATGCGCTCACGCTGCTGCTGTGGCTGGTCGGCCTGTGGCTGCCGGCGGGGTCGTTCGGCACCGCGTCGCTCGGCTGGATCTGGATGTCGCTCACTGCGCGCGTGGCGAGCGGCAAGCGCGGTCAGGCGCCATTGCTGGTGCGCGCGACCACCGGACTGCTGACCCGCGCCAGATTGCTCCCGTGGGCCCTTGGACTCGTGAGCCATGGCATCTGGACGCTGTCCTTCGCCGTGGTGTTGGCCGCGATGCTGTTCGCGCTGGCCTTTCGCAGCTACACGCTGAGCTGGGAGACGACGATCCTCGATCCGGCTTTCTTCGTGCGCGCGGTGCAGGTGCTGGGCTGGGCGCCGGCGCAGCTCGGTTTTCCGGTGCCGGACGCGGCCACGGTTCTCTCGGCCACCCCGGGCGCCGCAGGCCAGCGCACCTGGGCGATGTGGCTGACCGGCTGCATCGTCGTCTACGGACTGCTGCCGCGCCTGGCGCTGGTGTTGCTGAGCGCCGCCATCTGGCGTGCCCGCCGCAAGGCGCTGCAGCCCGACTGGAGCGAGCCCTACTACCGCAAGCTGCTGACGCGCTTCGCCGCGCTGGCGCCGGCCGCCATCGTCGATGCGGACCCGGGTCGCACACGCGGCGCCACGCCCGCCCGGCTGGCGTCCTCCGAACTGCAGGACGCGCTCTTCGTCATCGGCTTCGAGCTGCCGCCCGACATGCCGTGGCCGCCCGCCGGCCTGCCCGCCGATGCCGCACAGGTGCTGCGCATCGACGGCAGCGCCCCCGCCCGCCGCTCACTGCTTGACCAGTTGGCACAGGCCCGCCCGCGCGCCGTGCTGCTGGTGTGCCACGCCGCATCGAGCCCCGACCGCGGCACCGAACGGTTTCTCCGCGAAGTGCTCGCGCATTGCGGCGAATGCCGGCTGTGGCTCGCCGAAGCGACCGGCGGCATGGCGTCCCGCTGGATCGACTGGCTGCGCGACACGGGCCTCGAACGCATCGCCGCCAGCAACAGTCTCGACACCGCCTTGCAAGGACTGGTCGCCCCATGACGCAAGAAGCCATCCGCATCGCCGTCGTCGGCCACACCAACGCGGGCAAGACCTCGCTGCTGCGCACGCTCACGCGGCGCGTCGGGTTCGGCGAGGTGTCGCAGCGCCCTGGCACCACCCGCCATGTCGAATCGGTCGACCTCGATGTGAACGGCGAGGCCGCCGTGCGCTTCTTCGACACGCCGGGCCTGGAAGACGCGGTGGCGCTGCGCGAGCATCTCGCGGGCTTCGATGCGGGGGCCACGCCGCCCGAGCGCATCCGCCAGTTCCTGCAGGGGCCCGAGGCGCACGGCGTGTTCGAGCAGGAGGCCAAGGTGCTGCGCACCATGCTCGATATCGACGCGGCCTTTCTCGTCATCGACGTGCGCGAGCCGGTGCTGCCGAAGTTCCGCGACGAGATCGAGCTGCTCAACTCGTGCGCGCGTCCTGTGCTGCCGGTGCTGAACTTCGTGCGCGATGCAGCCAGCCGCGAGCCCGCGTGGAAAGAACTGCTCTCGGCCTACGGCCTGCACGTGCAGGTGCGCTTCGATACGGCCGCGCCTTTCGTCGGCGCCGAGCACGACCTGTACAACGACCTCGCCACGCTGCTGCGCGAGCGCCGTGACCAGTTGCGGGGCGTGGCCGATTTCCTCGACACCGAGGCCGCCCAGCGCCGCCAGTCCGCCTGCACGCGCATCGCCGGATTGCTGGTCGATGCGGCCGCGATCCGCCGCACCGTGTCGGCCACCGAGTTCGCCGACCCGGCGCGGCGCGAAGCGCTCGTCACCGCCCTTCGCAAGACCGTGTTCGACAAGGCCCAGCGCTGCACCGACGACCTGCTCGCGCTGTACGGCTTTCGCCAGGGCGATGCCGACGAGGCGCCGCTACCGATCGTCGAAGGCCGCTGGACGCTCGATTTCTTCAGCCCCGAAGCGATGAAGGACGCGGGCCTGCGTCTCGGCAAGGGCGCCGTCATCGGCGCTGCCGTGGGCGTGGTGGCCGACCTCGCCGTGGCGGGCATCTCGCTCGGCGCGGGCGCGGCATTGGGCGGCGCCATCGGTGGCGCCGTGTCTCAGGGCTGGGGGCCGCTGGGCCGCAAGCTCGCCAACAAGCTGCGCGACGTGCATGAGGTCACCGTGGAAGACGGCGTGCTCTTCACGCTGGTTGCCTGGCAGCTCAAGCTCACCCAGGCGCTGGAGCAGCGCGGCCACGCGGCGACGCAGCGCATCGCCGCCGACACACCCAAGGACGGCGATGCACCCACGCGCGCCGCAGCCGCTGCGGTGCGCGGCGCGCAGGCCGCGCGCAACCACCCCGAGTGGGAATCGACCGGCATCGTGACCCGCAGTTTCTGGCGCCCTTCGCCGCAGCGCGAAGCGCTGGTTGCCGACCTCTCGCACACGCTGCTGCCCGCATTCGACGCCTGACGCCGGGCTTGACTTGCAGCCGGCGTTGGCCGGCTCCTACGCGCCGCCGCTTGCAAACGGTTCAGCTTTTCGACGATGTTCACCGGCACATCGAAAGGAGACCTCATGGCCGTCGAATGCAAGCTCCTGTCCACCCCGTTGATCGGGCGCATCTGGGAAGGCCGCACCCCCATCGCACGAGCGGACGAATACCTGCGCTACAGCGTCGAGCACGGCATCGCCGAAATCGCAAAGAAGCCCAACTGCCTCGGCGTGCAGTATTTCCGCAAGCTGAACGGCAACGTGGCGCAGTTCCGCACCGTGTCGTTCTGGCGCTCGATCGACGAGATGCAGGCGATGCACGCCACGCGCGGCGATCCGCTGCGCGTGGCGCCGCTGGCGCGCGACCCCGAGTTCCTGCTGGAGCTGCCCGAGTTCGTGGACCTCGTCGAGGTGCACGTCAACGCGTTCGGCAGCAACCGCTGAAGAAGCTCAACTGTCCAGCAGGTCTTCGAGCATCAGCGGCAGCCGCCGCAGCCGCTTGCCGGTTGCGTGGAACACCGCGTTCACGATGGCCGGCGCCACGCCCACCATCGCGACTTCGCCGAGCCCCTTCACGCCCAGCGCGTTGAGCCGCGTGTCGGGCTTCCCGACGAAATCGACCTCGATGCGGCCGATATCCGCCGCCACCGGCATCACGTACTCCGCGAGGTCGGCGTTGAGGAAGCCGCCGTAGCGCGGATCGACCTCGCTCACCTCGCGCAGCGCCGCGCCGATGCCCCAGACCACACCGCCCTCGACCTGGCTGCGCGCCGTACGCGGGCTCGCGACGACACCGCAGTCCGCCACGCTCACCACGCGCGGCACGCGGATGCGGCGCGTGGTCGGCTCGATGCGCACCTCGACGAAATGGGCGATGAAGCTGAATCCGACGAAGTCCGGGTACACCGGTCCCGCCGCGGCCGGCAGCCCGCCGGTCAAGCGGCCGAACACCTGCTCGGGCTGGCCCGGTGCGCGGCGGCGGCTCTCGGCTTCGGCGAACGGCCGGCCCGAGGCGCGCAGCAAGGCGAGCGCGGTCACGCCGCTTTCGCTGGCCGTGCTGCCCGCGTTCTTGCGCAGGTCTTCCATCAGCCGCTGCGCTGCCTCCAGCACCGGCGGCAGCGCCGTGGCGGTGCCCCATGAACCGGCCGTCAGGTGCTGGGGTGCGGCGCGCGTGTCGCCCAGCGCGATCTCGATCGCCGCGACCGGTGCGCCGAGCGCCCGCGCCACCGTCACGGCAATCGCCGTGCGCATGCCCTGCCCCATCTCGTGCCCGCCGACCGCCACGCGCACCGTGCCATTGCTGTTCAGCCGCACGGTCGCGATGGCCGGGGCGACTGCGGCCTTGTACGTGCCGATGGCCACGCCCCAACCGACCAGGCTGCCGTCGGGTGCGCGCATCGAGCCCGGCGCCATCGTGCGGCGCGCCCAGCCGAAGGTCTCGCTGCCCTTGACCAGGCACTCGGCCACATGCCGCGAGGAGAACGGCTTGCCGGTGAGCGGATCGGCCGCGGCGTCGTTCGCGAGCCGGAAGGCCACCGGGTCGCGGCCGAGCGCATAGGCCATCTCGTCGACGGCGCTCTCGAAGGCGAAGGCGGCCGGGTGCTCGAACGGCGCACGCATGTAGCCCGGCGTCTGCACGTCGGTGCGCACCAGCCGCTCGCGGCCCTGGTAGTTGCCGATGCCGTAGAGCCGCGAGGTGATCTCGGTGCCGAACGAGGGAAACAGATCGTGCCGCGAGGTCTGCTGGTCGATCTCGTGGACCGCCGCGACGAGCCGACCGTCGCGGTCCGCGCCGAGCTGCACACGGTGCCGGCTCGCGGGGCGGAAGCTCGCGTTGTGGAAGAGCTGCGCGCGCGTCATCACCAGCTTCACCGGCCGCTGCAGCGCACGCGCGGCGATCGCCACCAACACGGTGTGCGACTGCAGCGAATTCTTCTGCCCGAAGCCGCCGCCCAGCGTGGGCGACAGCACGCGCACTTTCGCGGGCTCGATGCCGAGCTGCTTGGCGAGGCCGTGTCGCACGCCCTCGGCATTCTGCGTGGGCTCGCGGATGGTGAGCACACCGTCGTTCCACTCGGCCACGGTCGCGATGATCTCCATCGGGTTCTGGTGCTGGGCGGGCAGCGTGTAACGCAGGTCCACCGTCACGGCCGCGCCCGCGAGCGCGCCTTCTGGATCGCCCACGCGCCGGTCGGCGAACATGGGCTGCGGCAGCACCGCTGTTTGCGCGAGCGGTTCGGCATCGGGTGCGTCGAGGGTCGCGACGAACGGCGTCGCCTCATACGTCACCACCACCAGCGCGGCAGCCTCGCGCGCCGCTTCGAGCGTGTCGGCCACCACCATCGCGACACTCTGGCCGCGATAGGCGATCTGCGCCGAGCGCAGCGGGTAGAAGCTCTGGAAGCCGAAGCCGCCGCCCATCAGGAAGCCGCCCGTATCGAAGCTGCCGACGTTCTCGTGCGTGAGCACCGTGCGCACGCCGCGCACGCGCTGCGCCGCAGACGTGTCGATGCGCGTGATGCTGCCGCGCGCAATGCGCGAAGGCACCAGCGCGGCGTGCAGCAGGCCGGGGCGCGCGTCGTCGGCCGCGTAGCGCGTGGCGCCGCGCACCTTGTCGTGCGCGTCGACGCGCTCTGCGCCTGCACGGGGTGTGTTCTTCTTCGTCGTGATCGTGGGGTTCGCCATCTTCAGCTCCTGTCCTTGGCCAGCATGAGCGCGTCGGTCACCGTCTCGATGCCGAGCGCCACCTTGAACGCGTTGTGTTCGAGCGGTTTCGCGCCCGCGAAGGCCAGCTCGGCCGCGCGCCGTGCGGCGGCGCGCGTGAGCGGCAGGCCGACCAGGCTGCGCTCGGCCTCCGTCGCCCGCCACGGCCGGGTCGCCACGCCGCCGAGCGCGATGCGCGCATCGGCCACGCGGTTGCCGCGGATGTGCACCGCCACGGCCGCCGAGGCGAGCGCGAAGGCGTACGACTCGCGATCGCGGATCTTGTGGTACGTCGACGCGCGGCCGACGGGCCCGCGCGGGATGCGGATGCGCACGATCAACTCGTCGGCCGCCAGCACCGTCTCCAGGTGCGGTGTCGCGCCGGGTTCGCGGTGCAGCTCGCGCACCGCCACCGAGCGCTCGCCGCGCGGGCTCACGGTGTCGACCACCGCGTCGAAGGCCGCGAGCGCGATCGCCATGTCGCCGGGGTAGATCGCCACGCAGGCCTCGCTGCCGCCGAGCACCGCATGCCCTCGGTTCGCGCCGCCGATGGCCGCACAGCCGCTGCCGGGCACGCGCTTGTTGCAGGCGAACTCGGGGCTGCCGCGAAAGTACGCGCAGCGCGTGCGCTGCAGCAGGTTGCCGCCCACGGTGGCCATGTTGCGCAACTGCTGAGAGGCGGCTTTCCAGAGCGATTCGGAGAGCGCCGGGAATTCGCGCAGCACCACCGCGTGCTCCGCCACGTCGCTCATCGCGGCGAGCGCGCCGATGCGCAGCTCCGTGCGGTCGCTCGCGTCGATGCGGGCGAGCCCTTCGATGCGGGTGATGTCGATCACCGTGGCCGGCGCTTCCACGCCGAGCTTCATCAGGTCGAACAGCGTGGTGCCGCCCGCGAAATAGCGCGCGCCGGGCTGGTGCTGCACCAGCAGTTGCACCGCCTCGCCGGTGCTGCGGGGGCGCAGGTAGGCGAAGTCATGCATGGCGGGCTCCTTCGCTGCGACGCATTTGCGGCGCGGCTTCGCGGATCGCTTCGAGGATGCCGGCATAGGCGCCGCATCGGCAGATGTTGCCGCTCATGTATTCGCGGATCTGCGCATCGCTGGTGGCATGGCCTTCGCGCACGCAGGCAATCGCCGCCATCACCTGGCCCGGCGTGCAGTAGCCGCACTGCAGCGCGTCGTGGTCGATGAAGGATTGCTGCATCGGGTGCAACGTGCCGTCGGGCGACTCGATGCCTTCGATGGTGGTGACGGCGCAGCCGTCGGTCTTCACCGCGAGCGTGAGGCAGGAGGCCACGCGGCGGCCGTCGACGTGCACCGTGCAGGCGCCGCACTGGCCGTGGTCGCAGCCCTTCTTGGCGCCGGTGAGGCCCAGTTGCTCCCGCAGCACGTCGAGCAGCGAGGCGCGCGGCTCCAGCGCCAGTTCGTACGGCTTGCCGTTGACGGTGACGCGGGTGGCCTGCGAGCCGGCGTGCGGATTCGCGGGGGCTTCACCAGGTGCCGCGGCAACCGCGCCGCGGGTGGCGGCCACGCCGGCGCCGGCCGCCGTGGTCATCATGAAGGTGCGGCGGCTGAGGGCAGGCTTGCCGTTCGCCGCGCGCAATGTCGGGGTGTCGTTCATCGTGGGCTTTCTTGTGGGGAGGGAATCGAGGGGCAACGTCAGAACTCGCGGCCGCGCCAGGCATCGATCGAGCCCGGGCCGCTGCCACGCGCGGTGATGAAGAGCGCCACGAACACCAGCATCAGCGGGTACTCGAAGCCGCGGTCGATCCAGGGGAAGGTCGGCGCCAGCAGCCAGCTGATGACCAGCATCTGCACCGTCACCATCGGCGCGACCAGGCGCGTGAGAAAGCCCACCGCGAGCATCAGCCCGCCCACGCCTTCGAGCAGCGCGATGAACCAGCCGATCAGCGGCGCGGCCGGCAGGTGCAGCACGTTGGCGATCAGGTTGACCGAGCCCGCCATCGGGTCGGCCATGCTGCCGTGGCTGCGGCCGAGCAGCTTGGGCACGCCGTGCGTCATGAGCATCAGCCCGAAGGCGATGCGCAGCAGCAGGTAGCTCAAGGGCTCGAGCCGGTCGTAGAGGCCTTTGAGGCGCGGAAAGATCAGTGGCATGCGTCGCTCCGTGGTTGTTCGGGGCGAGTCTCTCTATTCCTCACGGTTGAATAAAGACCAAAATCCTGCCAATACAATCCAACAGAACTCAACAATCAACACCGAGGACGGACGCCAGATGGACCGCTTCGATGCCATGCGGCTGTTCACCCGCATCGTCGAGCTGGGCAGCTTCGTGCAGGCTGCCACCGCACTCGACATTCCCCGCGCCACCGCCACCCATGCCATCAAGGAGCTGGAAGCGCGGCTGCAGGTGCGGCTGCTCGAACGCACCACGCGGCAGGTGCGCACCACGGTCGACGGCCAGGCCTTCTACGAGCGCTGCCGCCATCTGCTGCGCGACCTGGAAGACGCGGAGTCCTCGCTCGCGCAACTGGCCGTGAACCCGCGCGGGCGGCTTCGCATCGACATCCACGGCGCGCCCGCCAACGACCTGCTGCTGCCGCGCATCGGCGAATTCCATGCGCGCTATCCGCACATCGAACTCGCAATGGGCAGCGGCGACCGGCTGGTCGATCTCCTGCGCGAAGGCGTGGATTGCGTAGTGCGCGCCGGCGAGCCGCGCGATTCGTCGCTGGTCACGCGCCGGCTTGCGCTGGTGCCGCAGGTCACCTGCGCGAGCCCGGGTTATCTCGCGGCGCACGGCACACCGCTTCAGCCGGCCGACCTCGCGCAGCACATCGGCGTCAATTTCTTCTCGGCCTCACGGCCCGATGTGTTCCCCTACCTCTTCGAGGTCGACGGCAAGGTCGAGGAACACACGCTCAAGGGCTGGATCAGCGTCAACAGCGCCGACAGCTACAAGCTCTGCGCCGAGCAGGGCTGCGGAATCTCCAGGTGCCGCGCTACGGCATCGAGCGGCAATTGCGCGAGGGCACGCTGGTGGAGATCCTCGCGCATGCGCCCTGCCCGCCGATGCCGCATTCGGTGCTGTATCCGCACCACCGGCAGCTCTCGCCGCGGGTGCGGGTGTTCATCGACTGGGTGACGCAGGTGTACGTGGACCGCTTCGGGGCACTCAAGTAGCCGATCAGTTCGCGCCCGAACCCAGCGCCTGCAGCTTCGCGTAGTCGCCCGGCCGCGCGCCGAATTGCTCGGGCGTCGAGCGCTTGCCGATGCGCTCGAGGAACGCCTGCCGGTTGACCGGCGAGACGGTCATGCCCTTGCCGCGCAGGAATTGCTCGTCTTCGAGCTCGCCGGCGATCACGCCGACGTTGGTCCACTTGGCGGTTTCCACCAGCGTCTTCTCGACCATCGCCTGCTGCGGCGGCGTCAACTTCGCCCACGCGGCCTTGCCGATGACGATGCCCAGCGTGTCGTAGATGTGCCCGGTCAGCTGCACGTATTTCTGCACCTCGTAGAGGCGCTTGTCCTTCACCGTGCCGAGCGGGTTCTCCTGCGCCTCGACCTCGCCCTTCTTGAGCGAGCTGTACAGGCTCATGAAGGGCAGCGTGATCGGCTTGGCGTCCAGCGCGGTGGCGAAGAGCTGGTAGGCCGAGGCATCGGGCACGTACAGGCGCAGGTCGCGAAAATCTTCGGGCTTCTGCAACGGCTTGCTCGACGTGACCTGCCGCGCGCCGAAGTACACCGGGGCGACCATGTGATTGCCACTCTTCTCGTCGTAGCCCTTCATCAGCTCCGCGAGCAGCGGGCTCGCGAGGTACTTGCGCATGTGGGCGAGGTCCTTGAAGGCGAATGGGTAGCTCCCCAGGCGCAGCGGCGGATAGCCCTCGGCCAGCGTGGCCTGCCCCACATAGGCGATCTGCATGGAATCGTTCGCGAGCATCAGGGCGAAGTCGCCCTCCTGGCCCAACTTGGACGAGGGCACCACCTCGATCTTGATCTTGCCCTCGGACTGCTCGCCGATCTTGCGCGCCGCCAGTTCCGCCTGCTGGTGAAAGATGCTGCCGGGCTCGAAGACGTGGCCCCATTTCAATTGCAGCACCTGCGCCTGGGCAGCCGCGCTTACGACAACGCCACCCAGTGCCATCAGCAGGACGCCCGCCCGGCGCCACGGCAAGAAACGCTTCATGAACTCTCCCTCTGTTGAGAAGGCCAACCCTGTGCAAATTACGCGCCAGAACCCAGGCGGACCGCCGGAAAGGTCCCGGCGTGGCGATCGTAAGGATTTGAAACAAAGGTGGTAACCGGGGTTTGCCCGACTGCGGGCATGCGCCCTTGCACACGCAAGAATCTTTATCTTGTGTCCTTGCCCCAGCCGCTTCAACGCACACGCCCCACGGGCAACACTGCGCACCGAGAGCGAACTGGAGACAACACAAGATGAAAGCCCCCCGATCCCCGCGCCGCCGGGCGCTGCAGGTCTGCCTGGCCGCAGCGCTCGCCGCATGTGCCCCGGCCGTGCTGGCCGCCTACCCCGACAAGCCCGTGAAGCTAGTCATCCCCTACCCGCCCGGCGGCGCCACCGACGTGATCGGGCGCATCGTCGCGCTCAAGCTCGGCGAGCAACTGGGCCAGCAGGTGGTGGTGGACAACCGCGGCGGCGCGGGCGGCAACATCGGCGCCGAGGCGGTGGCCCGGGCGCCAGCCGACGGCTACACGCTGCTGATGGGCGCGCTGACCTCGCACGCGACCATGGCGACGCTGGAGAAAGGGCGCCTGCGCTACGACCTCGTGAAGGACTTCGCGCCCGTGATGGTCGTCGGCTCGGTGCCGCTGGTGGTCGTGGTGAATCCGCAGGTGCCGGCCACGACGCTGAAGGAATTCATCGCCTACGCCAAGGCCAACCCCGACAAGCTCAACTACGCCTCGTCGGGCGCGGGCTCGCCGCAGCGCATGGCGGCCGAACTGTTCCAGCGCGAGGCTGGCATCCGCATGACGCACATTGCCTACAAGGGCAGCGGCCCCGCGATGACCGACATGGTCGCGGGGCAGGTCAACACCATGGTCGAGACCGCGCCGGCGTCCCTCCCCTTCATCACCGCGAACAAGCTTCGCGCGCTGGCCGTTGCCACCCCGCAGCGCATCTCGATGCTGCCCGACGTGCCTTCGGCGGCCGAGGCCGGTGTGCCGAACCTGGAGGTGAGCTCCACCTTCGGCGTGCTGGCACCGGCGGGCACGCCCGCGGCCATCGTCGCGCGGCTGAACGAAGCGCTCGCGAAGGTCGTGCAGTCGGCCGAGGCGAAGGAGATGTTGCTCAAGCAAGGCGTGTACGCGGCGCCGCCCACCACGCCCGCCCAATCGGGAGAACAGATCCAGGCCGAGGTCGCGCGCTGGAAAAAAGTCATCACCGAGTCCAATATCAAGTCCGACGAATAACAGACAACCCACGACAACACCCATGCCAGACTCCCCCTTCGAACCCGACGACAGCGCTGCAAACAACAACGCGGGCATGCGCAAGGGCCTGACCAGCTACGGCGACCGCGGCTTCTCGCTCTTCTTGCGCAAGGCCTTCATCAAGGGCGCGGGCTACACAGACGCGGCGCTCGACCGCCCGGTAGTCGGCATCGCCAACACCGGCAGCGCCTACAACCCGTGCCACGGCAACGCGCCGCAGCTCATCGAGGCAGTCAAGCGCGGCGTGATGCTCGCGGGCGGCCTGCCGATGGACTTTCCGACGATCTCGGTGCACGAGAGCTTCGCCGCGCCGACCAGCATGTACCTGCGCAACCTGATGTCGATGGACACGGAAGAGATGGTCCGCGCGCAGCCCATGGACGCGGTGGTGCTCATCGGCGGCTGCGACAAGACCGTGCCCGCGCAGCTGATGGGCGCAGCTTCGGCGGGCCTGCCGTCGATCCAGCTCATCACCGGCTCGATGCTCACCGGCAGCCACCGCGGCGAACGCGTGGGCGCCTGCACCGACTGCCGCCGCTACTGGGGCAAGTACCGCGCGGGCGAGATCGACATCGAGGAAACCGCCGACGTCAACAACCAGCTCGTGGCCAGCGTGGGCACCTGCTCGGTGATGGGCACGGCCAGCACCATGGCCTGCATCGCCGAGGCGCTGGGCATGACGATGCCGGGCGGTGCCTCACCACCGGCGGTGACGGCCGACCGCATCCGCATCGCCGAGCAGACCGGCGCGCAGGCGGTGCAGATCGCGCGCGACCGGCTCACCATCGACAAGGTGCTGACGCCGGCTGCATTCGAGAATGCGATGTGCGTGCTGCTGGCCATCGGCGGCTCGACCAACGGCATCGTGCACCTGGCGGCCATCGCCGGGCGCATGGGCCTGGACATCGACCTGCTTGCGCTCGACCGCATGGGCCGCGAGACGCCGGTGCTGCTCGACCTGAAGCCCTCGGGCCAGCACTACATGGAAGACTTCCACGCCGCGGGCGGCATGGCGACGCTGCTGCGCGAGTTGAAGCCGCTGCTGCACCTGGACGCGCTCACGGTCACCGGCCGCACGCTCGGCGAGGAGATCGAACGCGCCGGGCCGGGCTTCAAGCAGGACGTGGTGCGGCCCGCGAGCCAGCCGATCTATCCGCAGGGCGGCATCGCGGTGCTGTGGGGCAACCTGGCGCCGGGCGGCGCGATCATCAAGCAGTCGGCTGCGGATCCGAAGCTCATGGAACACGAAGGCCGTGCCGTGGTGTTCGAGAACGCCGAAGACTTGGTGACGCGCATCGACAGCGACGCGCTCGACGTGACGGCCGACGACATCCTGGTGCTCAAGAACATCGGCCCGAAGGGCGCGCCGGGCATGCCCGAGGCCGGGTACATCCCCATTCCGCGCAAGCTCGCGCGGGTGGGCGTGAAGGACATCGTGCGCATCTCCGACGGCCGAATGAGCGGCACCGCCTTCGGCACCATCGTGCTGCACGTCACGCCGGAGTCGGCCATCGGCGGGCCGCTGGCCTATGTGCAGAGCGGCGACCGCATCCGGCTCAGCGTGGCGAACCGCGAAATTTCGCTGCTGGTGTCCGACGACGAACTCGCGCGCCGCGCGAAGGAAACGGTGGTGGTCGAGCCGACGGCCGACCGGGGCTACAAGAAGCTCTTCCTGCAGACGGTGACGCAGGCGGACAAGGGCGTGGACTTCGATTTCCTGCGCGCGCCGAACACGATCGGCAAGGTGCCCCGCTAACTGAAGACGGCCTGTGCCTCTGCCAGCAGCGCCTGCGCGAGCGCCGCGCGCGGCCCCTGCGCCGCCCAGATGAGCCCCACGTGCCGCACCGGCGCGCGCTCGGGCAACGGCACGCGCGCGATGTTCATGCCGGCGCGCCACATCGGAGCCCAATCGGGCAGCAGCGCCACGCCGAGGCCGCGCCCCACGAGCGCGGCGACGGCCATCAGGCTGTCGATTTCCAACCGCTGTCGCACGCGGATGCCGTGGTCGCGCAGGTACCGGTCAGCTAGTTGTCCGCCCAGCACCGAGCGGTCGTAGCGTATGAAGGGCTCGGTGGCCAGCAGTTCGTGCGCCGCGCGGTGCGCCATGGCCTCGGGCGCCACCACCACCAGCGGCTCCTCGAGCAGCGTCTCGAAGCTGCAGCCCTTGCCGACGGCGAACTGCGGCTCGACCACGATGGCCGCATCGAGCGCACCGCTCGCCACCTGCCGACAGAGTTCCACCGAGCTGCCGGGCGCCACGAACACCGAGAGATCGGGAAAGCGCGCGTAGAGGCGCTCGAGCACTGGCGGCAGCACGCCAGTGAGCGCCGAGATGAACACGCCCAATCGCAATTCGCCGAGCGAAACGCCGCCGCTCGTTGCGGCACGAAGGTCGCGCACATCGCGCAGCACGTTGCGCGCGCGGTCGAGCATCTTCAGGCCCGCCTCGGTGGGGCGCACCGATCGGCCGGCGCGCTGCACCAGCGGCACGCCGATGTCGTCTTCGAGGGCTTTCACGCGCGCGGCGATTGCGGCGGGGGTGAGGTCGAGCCGGCGCGCGGCCTCGGCCATCGAGCCCAGTTCGACCACGGCGACGAAGCTCTGCAGGTATCGCGTATCCATGCGCGCGAATGTACGCGCCGCGCCGCCCAGCCTCGGTCTCAGGCGACGATGGGCGCGGTCTGCAGGAACGGCGTGATGTTCCGCATCGCGCGCTCGACGTAGTCTTCCTTTTCTCCAACAGGCGCCACGTAGTGCATCGCGCTGCGGGCCTCTTCGATGCCGACGAGGCGGGCGATGACCCAGGCGGCCAGGTACTGCGACGCGAGGCAACCGCCCGCGGTCGCCACGTTGCCGTTGGCGACGAAGGCCTGATTCAGCACGGCAACGCCGGCGGCCTGGACCCAGGGCTTGGTCGTCAGATCCGTGCACGCCGGAACGCCATCGAGCAGCCCCAGCTTCGCCAGCACCAGTGCACCGGAGCACTGCGCGCCCAGCAGTTGCCGCGACGGATCGAGCTGCAGCTGCGCCATCAAGCTCGCATCGGCGACGACCTCGCGCGTCTGCATGCCGCTTCCGACGATGACCGCATCGGCCTCGCTGGCTTCGCGCAGGGACGCCTGCGCTTCGAGCACCACGCCGTTCATCGAACGCACGCGCGCGGTCGGGCTCGCGATCGACACGCGCCAGCCCGGCGTCTTGATGCGGTTGAGGATGCCGAGCGCGATGAGCGAGTCGAGCTCGTTGAAGCCTTCGAAGGTGAGGATGGCGATGTGCATGGGCCGCATCGTAGGCACGTCGATCAATACAATCAAAAAATTGTCATGGATACATTGCCGCATGCCTCAAGCCCGTTACAAGCAGTTGGTCGATGCGCTCGCCGCGCAGATTCGCGAAGGCAGCCTGCCACCGGGCACGCGCCTGCCGACGCTGCGCAAACTTGCAGCGCAGAAGGGCCTGGCGCTCGTCACCGCCAGCCGCATCTATGCGGAACTGCAGGCCATGGGGCTGGTCAGCGGCGAGACCGGCCGCGGCACCTTCGTGCGGGAGAGCCTGCTCCCCCGGGGCCTCGGCATCGACCAGCACGCAGCGGCCTCGGGCATGGTCGACCTGAACTTCAACTACCCGTCGCTGCCCGGCCAGGCCGAAATGCTGCGCGCGGGCCTGCGCCAGCTTGCTGCCTCGGGTGACCTGGAAGCGCTGCTGCGCTACCAGCCGCACGGCGGGCGCCCGCATGAGCGCGCGATCGTGGCCGGCCATCTCGCATCGCGCGGCCTCGCCGTGAATGCGGACCAGGTGATGATCGTGAGCGGCGCCCAGCACGGGCTGGCCACGACCGTCATGGCGCTGCTGCAACCGGGCGACGTGGTCGCGACCGATGCGCTGACCTACCCCGGATTCAAGGTACTGGCCGAAGCCCATCGTCTGGAACTGGCACCGATCCCAACAGCCGGTCACGGCCCCGACCTCGACGCGCTGGAGCGGTTGTGCAAGAAGCGCCGGGTGCGCGCCATCTATGCGATGCCGACGTTGCACAACCCGCTCGGCTGGGTGATGGGCGCGAGCCGTCGGCGGCAACTGGTGGCAATTGCCCGCCGGCACGGGCTGCTCATCATCGAGGACGCCGCCTACGCCTTTCTCGCGGAGGACGCGCCCGCGCCGCTGGCCGCGCTGGCCCCGGAGTCGACGGTCTATGTGTCGGGCATTTCCAAGAGCATCGCGACCGGGCTGCGCGTCGGCTTCGTCGCCGCGCCCGCCGAGTGGGTGCCCGCCATCGAGCGCGCCATCCGGGCCACTACCTGGAACACGCCCAGCGTGATGACGGCGATTGCCTGCGGCTGGCTCGAGGACGGCACCGTCACCCGCCTGGAGGCGGAGAAACGCAGCGATGCGATGGCCCGGCAGGCGATTGCCGCCGACGTGCTGGCCGGCATGCGGTGCGTGCGCCACCCGTCGTCCTACTTCGTATGGCTGCCGCTGGGAGAAGAGGTGCGCGCCGACCAGGTGACCAAGGCGCTCATGCGCGATGGGATCTCGGTGTCGACCGCCGAACCGTTCGCGACGTCCACGCAAGTGCCGCACGCCATTCGCCTGGCACTGGGGTCCGTCGGGCTCGACGTGCTGCGCGGCGCGCTGGCGCAGGTCAGGCGCGTGATCGACGCGCACAGCTATTGAGGCTTCGGCATCCGGGCCACAGTGCCGGGCCGGTCACCGTGCCGTCACGGGCCAAACCTAGCATCCGCCGGCCTTCGTTCCTACAAAACACTCGAAAACCAACATGACCAAGAACGTTCCCGCGCCCGCTCCCCGTCCGCTGCGCGCGGCCCTCGTGGCCCTCGGCGGCAGCCTCGTCATCGCAGCCTGCGGCGGCGGTGGCAACGACGGCCCGGTGTTCCCGATCATTCCGCCGGCACCCGCTCCCGCACCGGCGCCGGCGCCGGCGCCCCAGCCTTCGCCGCTGGGCACGCTCGACGGCTCCATGCCCCTGGTCATCGGCCACCGCGGCCTGCCGGGCCTGTTCCCCGAGGAAACGCAGAAGGCGTACGAAGCAGCGGCCGATGCCGGCGCCGACTCGCTCGAAACCGACCTGCACCTCACCAAGGACTGCGTGCTCGTCGCGCGCCACAACCCCTGGCTGAGCGACAACACCAACATCGCCGAGGTCGCCAAGACCAACCCCACCGTGGCTGCCCGCAAGCGCACCGTGCCCGGCGTGCTGGTCGATGTGAAGTACCCGCCCGTGGCCGACAACGGCCCGCCGCAATACCTGAGCGACCTGACCGACCCCAAGGACCCGAAGTCGGTGCTCAAGTCGCTGATCGTCGATGGCGAGGACCACACCAACGACTGGTCGATCACCGACTTCACGATGGCCGAGCTCAAGCAGTGGATCGCCGGCACCACCTACGACGCCGCCGACCAGCGCCCGACCGAGCTGAACGGCAAGCTGCCGATCCTGAGCTTCCAGGAGGTGATCGACATCGCGAAGGCCAAGTCCAAGTCCACCGGCCGCGCGCTCACCGTGTACCCGGAAACCAAGAACCCGATCTGGAACAACGCGCAAGCCATCGCCAATGGCTGCGGCGTCGCCGGCAGCCACCCGCTGGAAGATGCGCTCCTGAAGATCATGGCCGCCAACGACCTGAACCGGAAGGACGCGCCGATCTTCGTGCAGAGCTTCGAACCCGAGAGCCTGAAGTACCTGCGCTCGGCCGGCCTGAAGGCACGTGCGGTGCAACTGGTGGACGGCAATGCGATCGACTTCAAGACCGGCGAGATGATCTACGTCACCAACGACGTCTACACCTTCGTCGATGGCCGCCCCTACAGCTGGACGCTGGCCGGCAACCCGAAGTGGTTCGGCGAGATGCTCACGCCCGCCGGCCTGGCCGAGGTCAAGACCTACGCCGACGGCATCGGCCCCTGGAAGCCCCAAGTCATGGCGCACACCATCGTGCCGTTCAAGGACAAGGGCACGCTGGCCGACGTGAACACCATCAAGCCCACCGCACTGATCGCCGACGCGCACAAGGCCGGCCTGATCGTTCACAGCTACACCTTCCGCAACGAGGCCAAGTACCTCGCGGGCGTCTACAAGGGCGACCCGGTGGCCGAGTACCTCGCGTACTTCCGCGCAGGCATCGACGGCGTGTTCTCGGACTTCGCGAACACGGCCTTCGCGGCACGCCAGGCGTACCTGAAGGAAACCGGCCGCTGAGGCCGGAGATCCCAGGCGGAAAGCAGGCGGCACGCATGTATCCCGGCGAACGACTCAACGGATACAGCCACCTGCTGGGCCTGGTGCTCGCACTGCCCGCGGCCGCGCTGCTGCTGGCCAAGACCGTGCCGACCGGCGACCCCGCGCGCATCGTGGGAGCGCTGGTCTTTTCGCTTTCGGCCGTGGCGCTGTACGCGGCCTCGACGCTGTTCCACAGCACGCGCGGGCGCCTGAAACGCGTGTGGGAGCGGGCCGATCACTGCGCGATCTATTTGTTGATTGCTGGCACGTACACGCCCTTCGCGCTTGTCACGCTGCAGGGGTTCTGGGGCTGGCTTCTGCTCGCGACGATCTGGGGCGCTGCGTTCTACGGCATCTGGCGCGAGCTGCGACCGCCCCAACACAGTGATGCCGATGCGCCGCAGAAGCCGCCGCTCGCTCTGTACATCGGCATAGGCTGGCTCGGCGTGCTTGCAGCCGTGCCGCTGGCGGCGCGGCTCGAAAGCGGCGGGCTCGCGTGGCTTCTGATCGGCGGTGTGCTCTACACCGCGGGCACGGTGTTCTACCGGAACCGCCAGGGTTTCCGGCATGCGCACTGCGCGTGGCACCTGTTCGTGCTGGCGGGGACGGCGAGCCACTATGTGGCGGTCGGGTGGTTCGTGCTGTAGCCGCAGCGCGGATCAGGCCAACGCCCCCACCGCAATGCGCGTCGCCGACGCCACGACATCGTTGCGCCCCTTTGCGTCCTTCTCCGGAAATGTCAGATAGACAGCCAGCACCAGCGGCGCACCGGCCGGCGGCCACAGCACGCCGACGTCGTTCGTCGTGCCGTAGGAGCCCGAACCGGTCTTGTCGCCCACCTTCCAGCCCGCCGGCACGCCGGCCAGGAAGCGTTCGGTGCTGGTGGTATTGCCCAGCAGCCATGTCTTGAGTTGTTCGCGCTGCGCCGCACCGAGTGCGTTGCCCAGCACCAGCCGCTCGACGCTGGCCGCCATGGCGGCGGGCGTGGTGGTGTCGCGCAGGTCGCCGGGGATGGCGGTGTTGAGTTCGGTCTCCCAGCGCTCGAGCCTGAAGACATCGTCACCCGTCGAACGCGCGAAGGCCGTCACCGCGGGCGGACCGCCCAGCATCTTCATCAGCAGGTTGGCTGCGCCGTTGTCGCTGTACTGAACCGTGGCGGCACACAGCTCGGCCACCGTCATGCCCGTTGCGACGTTCTTCTCGGTGATGGGCGAATAGGTGACCAGGTCGCCCTTGCTGTAGTTGACGCGGCGCGCGAGAAAGCCGCTCTCCTTTGCGCTGCGTTCAAGGACCGCAGCGGCCAGCATGAGCTTGAAGGTGCTGCAGAACGGAAAGCGTTCGTCCGCGCGGTGCTGAACGCGCGCTCCGGTGGCGGTGTTGAAGCCGACGACGCCGAGCCGCCCGCCCGATGCGCTTTCGAGCGCGGCGAATTGCGCCGACGCATCCTGCAGCGCTCCCTTGGCGGACCACGCGGTGCAGGCACTCGCAAGCGGGAGGACTGAAGCGGCGAGCAACAGGGTGCGGCGATGTACGAGAGGATTCATGGGTTGTTGTCTGGCGAGTGAATGGAACAAGCCCTCATCGTAGGAGCGCCATCGTGCGCGCCCAAGTGCGCCACCGCTCAATCGCGTCTCACGTGTATCGGGTGTAACGGATCGGCTCTTTTATTAAACCCAGTGGTTGAATTATTTGGGAGATGCATCTATATTCAACTTCATGGTTGAACTAGATGACGAACGGCTCGACGCCGTATTCCACGCCCTCGCCGACGGCACGCGCCGCACCATGCTGCAACTGTTGGCCCAGGGCGACTGCAGCGTGGGCGAACTCGGCGCGCCTTTTCACATGTCCTTCGCGGGCGCCTCCAAGCACGTCAAGACGCTGGAGCGCGCGGGTCTGGTCTCGCGCACCGTGCTCGGCCGGGCGCATGTCTGCCGGCTCGAGCCGGCGGCGCTGGCCACGGCCGACGCATGGCTGCGCCACTACGAAGGCTTCTGGAACACCCATCTCGACGCGCTGGCAGAAGAACTGCGGCGCGACACATCCGGCAAGTGAACGAACCCCTCAAGGAGCGCAATCCCATGACCCTCAAGCACAGCCTCGGTACGCAGACCGAACCCGCCACCCTGCGCGTGGAGCGCACCCTGCCCGCGCCCGTCGAGCGCGTGTGGGCCTACCTCGTCGACCCTGAAAAGCGCAGGACCTGGCTGGCCGGCGGCTCCATGGCTCAAGCGGCAGGCGGCGTGTTCGAGCTGCGCTTCCAGCACACCGAACTCTCCGGCGAAGAAGCGCCCGAGCACTACGCGGCCTACCGCAAGATGCACATTCAGAAATCGCGCGTGCTGCGCATCGATCCACCGAAGCTCCTGACCATCAGCTGGGGCAGCGAGAGCGACACCGCCTCCGAAGTCACCTTCGAACTCACACCGAAGGGCGACGGCACGCAGCTCGTTCTCACGCACCGGCGCCTGCCCGACCGCAAGGAAACGGTGAGCGTCTCGAGCGGCTGGCACGCCCATCTGGATGTGCTCGACGACGTGCTGCACGGGCGCGAGCCACAGCGGTTCTGGACGAACCTGCAGGAAGCAGAAAAAGCCTACGAGGCGCACATCCGCTGAAACAACTGCCGGACCGCAATTCCGCAGGCTGAAGTCGTTCTTTCGGGCTGCGGCATGATCGCGGACATGGACCACAACGCATCGCCGCAACCCTCTCTCCCCCTGGTCATCGTCAAGGTCGGAGGCACCTTCGACGCCCTTCGCGAACAGCACGGCGACTTCGAGCACTGGATTGCCGACGGCCTGGGCACCGAGGTGCTGCCGCTGCTGGTGATCGACCCGCGCCGGGGCGACACACTGCCCGATCCGGCCGAGGTTTCGGGCGTGGTGGTGACGGGCTCGCATGCGATGGTGTCGCACCGCGAGCCGTGGAGCGAAACCACGGCCGCGTGGCTCGCGCGGCTGGTGGCGCGCGACACGCCGGTGCTCGGCATCTGCTACGGCCACCAGTTGCTGGCGCACGCGCTGGGCGGCGAGGCCGGCAACCATCCGCGGGGCGCGGAAGTGGGCACGGTCACCGTCACGCTCGACGAGGCGGCCGCCACCGACGCGTTGCTGGGCGGCCTGCCCGCGCAGTTTCCGGCGAACGCGGTGCATTGGCAGAGCGCGCTGCGCCTGCCCGAAGGCGCGGTGCGGCTGGCCGGCAGCACGCATGAGCCGGTGCATGCCTTCCGCGTGGGCGACAACGCCTGGGGGCTGCAGTTTCACCCCGAGTTCGATGCCGGCACCATGCGCGGCTACATCGACATGCTGGCCGACACCCTGCGCGCCGAAGGCGCCGACCCGGCCGCGCTGCGTGAGCGCGTGGCCCCGACCCGGCCGCGCTGCGTGAGCGCGTGGCCCCGACCGGCGCGGCGGCCGGGCTGCTCGGGCGCTTCGCGCGCATCGTCGAGGCGCATCAAGGCGTCTGAGCCCCGGGGCGGGGCGCCCCCTTTTCGTCGGAGCGCGACTACAAGAAGCCTTGCGCGCTTGGGTTAAGGTGCGGTTCATCCGCCGTTCGCGGCACGCCGACACCACCCCATGACCACTCCCTCCCCCGCTCCTGCCCGCAAGCACTTCTCGATGATCCGCGGCTTCCACCTGGCCGACGTGTTCACGCTCGGCAATGCGGCCTGCGGCGTCGGCGCGGTGTTCCTGGCAATGGCCTACATGGCGAGCCAGTCGCTCGCGCAGTTCCTCTGGGCCGCCGCGCTCGCGCCGGCCGCCTTCATCTTCGACGTGTTCGACGGCCGCATCGCGCGCTGGCGCCAGACGCACTCCGCGCTCGGGCGCGAACTCGACTCGCTGGCCGACGTGATCTCGTTCGGCGTCGCGCCCGCCGCGCTGGCCTTCGCCGCGGGCCTGAACGGCGGCTGGGACTGCCTCATCCTCATCTATTTCGTGTGCTGCGGCGTGAGCCGGCTCGCGCGCTACAACGTCACGGCCGAGGCCCTGTCCGAAGGCGCGGACAAGGTGAAGTATTTCGAGGGCACGCCGATCCCGACCAGCGTGGTGCTGGTGGGCGTGCTGGCGTATGCGGCGTGGCAGGGCCGCATCGGCGATGCCGTCTGGGGCGGGGCCTGGGCCATCGGCCCGTGGCTGCTGCATCCGCTCGCACTGCTGTTCGCGCTGTCGGGCACGCTGATGATCAGCAAGACCCTGCGCATTCCCAAGTTCTGAGTCCATCCAGGAAACGGAGACACGTTCATGACCATGAAGCTGTATTTCGATCCGCGAAGCCGTTCGCAGGTCGCCAAGTGGATGCTCGACGAGGCCGAGGTCGACTACGAGATCGTGACCACCCTCATCAAGGACAAGGCGCACAAGCGCCCCGAGTACCTGAAGATCAACCCGGCCGGCAAGCTGCCCGCGCTGGTCGACGGCCGCACGCGCATCTTCGAGAACGCGGCCATCTGCATGTACATCGCCGAGAAGTTTCCCGGGAAGCGGCTAGCGCCTTATATCGGCACGCCCGAGCGCGGCCGCTACCTGTCGCTGATGGTCTATTCGACCGCGCAGTTCGAACCCGCCATGGGTGACGACCTGATGAAGATCCGCAGCAACAACAGCGCGCGCGGCTGGACGAATTTCGAGGAGGCCAAGGACGCGGTCGAACGCGAACTCGGCTACGGCCCTTACCTCTTCGGCAAGCAGTTCACCGCGGCCGACGTGATGATCGGTTCGTGCCTCATCTGGCACCGCGCGTTCGGCGGCAAGCTGAACCGCCCGAAGCTGGACGCCTACATCGACCGCCTGCAGGCGCGCCCCAAGGGCATGAAGTTCGGCTGAAGCACGCATCGACCTCATGTCACAAGTCACCTCTTCCCCGCACACGGCCGCCGGCGGTCTCGACCAGTTGGTGCGCATCGCCGCAACGCAGCCGCTCTCGCCGGCCTGCGACCACTTCTACTTCCTGCGCCATGGCCAGACCGGGCGCAACGCGCTGCGCATCTTCCAGGCGGTCGACGAGCCGTTGAGCGAGCTCGGCCTGCAGCAGGCCGCGCATGCCGCCGAGTTGCTGGCGGGCGAGCCCATTCGCACCATCGTCTGCAGCGATGCACGCCGCGCCTTCGACACCGCCCACACGGTGGGTGCCGCGTTGCGGCTTGCGCCCACGGCGCAGGCCGAGCTGCGCGAGCGCAACTTCGGCGCACTGATCGGCACCTCGTCCGCCAACATCGACTGGGCCTGCGAACCCGAGGGCGGCGAGACGCTCGCGCAGTTCGTCGCCCGCAAGCGCACCGCGCTCGACGCGGCGCTGAAGCAACCCGCGCCGGTGCTGGTGGTGGCGCACGGCGGCACGCTGTACGCGCTGGCTGCGCTGCTGGGCGTGCCCATCGACATCACCGTGCTCGGCAACGCGCAACCATTGCGTTTTTCACGCAGTGGCCCTACATGGGCCATAACGCCGCTGCTGCGGCATGTCGACGGCGCATCCGCCCTGGCCTGATCAGGCCGCCCGGTACGCCGTCCATCGAAACGACCATCGCCACCATGGAATTCAAGGACTACTACAGCGCACTGGGCATCGAGCGCACCGCGTCGGACGACGAGGTGCGCAAGGCCTACCGCAAGCTCGCCCGCAAGTACCACCCCGACGTCAGCAAGGAGCCCGACGCCGAGAAGCGCATGCGCGAGATCAACGAAGCCAAGGATGTGCTGGGCGACAAGGAAAAGCGCGCCGCCTACGACGCGCTGGCCGACCGCGTGGCGCGCGGCGGCAGCCCCGGGGGCGACTTCCAGCCGCCGCCGGGCTGGGACTCGGGTTACGAGTTCCACCGCGGCCCACGCCAAGGCCCGGCCGACCATGCGGACTTCAGCGAGTTCTTCTCGTCGATGTTCGGCGAGGCCGAACGGCGTGGCGCCGCGCGTCAGAATTTCCGCGCACGCGGCGAAGACCATCACGCGGCCATCGAGATTGCCATCGAAGACGCCCTCAATGGCGCCGAGCGCGAGATCACGCTGCGCGCGCAGACCGTCGATGCGCAAGGCCACCCGCAGTGGGAGAACCGCACGCTGAGCGTGAAGATCCCGTCGGGCGTGCACCCGGGCCAGTTCATCCGCCTCGCGGGGCAAGGCATGCCCGGCCATGGCGGCGAAGCGGCCGGCGACCTGTACCTCGAAGTGCGCATTGCGCCGCACAAGCTCTACCGCGTGGAAGAGCGCGACATCTACATGACGCTGCCCGTCACGCCCACCGAGGCCGCGCTCGGCGCGCAGGTGCAGGTGCCGACACCGGGCGGCGGCGTGGTCGAGGTCACGGTGCCGCGCAATGCGCGCGGCGGCATGAAGCTGCGGCTCAAGGGTCGCGGCCTGAAGGGCAAGACGCCCGGCGACCTGTACCTGCTGATCGAGATCGCGCTGCCGCCCGCCGACAGCGACGCCGCGCGCGCGGCCTACGAGCAGCTTGCGCAGGCGGCCTCTTCGTTCAACCCGCGCCAGCACCTGGGAGTCTGAGCATGGCGACTGTTTCCATCACAACCGCAACCGCCATCAGCGCCTCGCAACCGCTCGCGCTGAACGAATTGGCCCACGCCGTCGGCGCCGATGCCGCCTGGGTGGTGCAGCTGGTCGAGGTCGGCATCGTGCAGGTCACCACCGTCGACGCGCCACCCGAGCGCTGGCAGTTCTCCAGCACCGACCTGCAATGCGCGCTCGAGGCGCGCCGGCTGGAGCGCGACTTCGGCGTGGGCCTCGATGCGGCCGCGCTGATCCTCGACCTGCAGCACGAAGTACGGCGGCTGAAGGCCGCGCTGCAGGCTCACGGCCTGCGGTAGTAGCACCGGCTGGCGCCCCTGCGCGGCGCATGGCCCTCCGGCCTCCAAGGGAAAGCCGCGCGCAGGCTTGACCTTGACACCGTGCCAGGCCGAAGACTTCGGACCTCTTCAACAGGAGGCCGCATGAATCCCTGCAACAACACCCCGGAGGCCGACCGGCCATTCGACACCGAAGCCGCGCTTGCCCGCGCAGGAGTCTCGGAACGGCTGCTGCGTCAGTGCGAAGCGCGCGGCCTGATCGAAGGCGCCGACGCAGCCGCTCCCCGGTACACGTCAGAGCACATCAGCGTGCTGCGCTTCGTGCGCCGAGCATCGGCCCTGGGCTTCGGCATGAATGAAATCGCCACGCTGCTGGCCCTCTGGCGGAACGAGCACCGCACGAGTGCAGAGGTCAGGCACGTGGCGCTGAGCCAGGCCGAGGCGCTGGCATCGCGCATCGAGGAGCTCCAGGCGACGAAGCGCGTGCTCGAACGCCTCGCGAACCTGTGCCGGGGCGATCACCAGCCGGCCTGCCCCATCCTTGACGAACTGGTGGAACTCAACGGCTTCGCCTCGCAGTGGCACGGCGAGGCGAAGCCGCCGCGGGTTACTGCATCTGCTGCAGGTTGCCGATGCGCACCAGCATCTCGGTGAACATCTGCAGGTCGGCGTCGAGGTCGGGCACTTCCTTGTATTCCTTGGCGTTGTGTCCCGTGTACTTCTTGCCGGGCATGCCGGGGCCGAAGCTGATCGCGTTGGGCATCTGCTTGGCCGTGGTGGCGCCGGCCGCGGACACCGGCTTGGCCTCGAGGCCGGTGGTGTCGCCGTAGATGTCGAGCAGGGTCGCGAGCCAGCGGCCCGACGGATCGCGCGCCATCCAGTTGCCCTGGTCGTACTTGATCTCGACCTTGGCCTTGTTGGCCGCGGCCCATTCGTTGATCTTGGCTTCCACCTGCGCCTTCAGCTCCTCGGGCGTGCGGCCGCGCGGCATGCGCGTGTTGACCGCCATGACCAGCCGGCCGTCGGCACCGGTGCGGATCAGGTTGGGCGAGAAGGTCAGCGGGCCCATGAAGTCGTCCTTGTAGCCCACGCCCATCTTCTCGCCGAGGTAGCCGGTGCCGTAGAGATCGTCGATGTACTTGATCGCCTTCAGGAACTGGTTGTCGGCCAGCGCAACGCCCGACTCCTGCAGGAACAGGCCCAGGCGCGGCAGCGGGTTCACGCCGTTCTGGGGCTCCGAGCCGTGGGCCGAGGTGCCGGTGACCTTGATGTCGATGCCGTCCGCGCCGCGCGCGACGGCGATCGCGAACTTGCCCTGCGGTTCGTACTTCTGCAGGAAGGCCGCCTTCGCTGCCTCGAGCTTGGCTTGCACGGCCGCAAGATCGCCGCCCTTGAGCGTGGCGGTGGCGGTCTGCGAGATCGCGTTGACCGCAGCGGCCGCGCCCATGTCGGTGATCGCGGTGACCGTGCCGTCGGTCTTCTCGGCGGGGAAGAACACGCTCAGCGAGCCCGCGCCCTTCTCGGCCACGACGGCCGGGTAGCCGCTGTCGAGCACGATGTTGTATTCGGGCAGCTTGGTCTTGCCGCGGTAGTACTCCATCGCATCGCCGCCGGTTTCCTCGGTGGTCTCGATCATCAGGCGCATGGTGCGCTGGATCGGGATGCCGCTTTCCTTCACCGTCTTCATGGCGTAGAGCACGGCCGCGATGGAGCCCTTGTCGTCGATGGTGCCGCGGCCGTAGAGGCGGTCGCCCACGCGATGCAGCGTGAAGGGATCGAGCTTGGTGCCGTCGTCGAGCACCCACTCGGAGAGCACCGCGGGCACCACGTCCGAATGCGTGAGGATGCCGAACTCTTCGGTGCCCTTGCCCTTGAGGCTGACTTCGAAGATGCGGTTGTCGACGTTGCGGTACGCAAGCCCGAAATTCTTCGCCGTCTTCTCGACCAGCTTGCCGAAGTCGATGATCGCCGGGTTCTCGTGCGGCGGAATCTGCACATTGCGCGCGGTCGGCAACGCCACCATGGCGCCGAGGCTCGCGATCACCGCCTTCTGGTTGTGCAGGCGGTTGTAGAGGCCGAGCAGGCGCCCGATGTTGGTGAGGTCGTCGCCGGCCAGCGTCGCCTTCTTGCGGTAGGCGGCCACGGCGGGTTTCAGCTCGGGGTTGGCCTTCTCGGCCTGCGCGAGGAAGGCATTGAAACTGGATGCGGTCTTGCCGCCTTGCCAGGCCGCGGCCAACTGGTCGAGTGCGGGTTTCTTGAGCGTTTCTGCAAAGGCCGGTGCGGTGAGGCCTGCTGCCATCAAGCCCATGGTAAGGACCGACAACGAGACGCGAAATTGCTGCATGAGGGTGACTCCCTGTTCACAAAAAATGGAGCCTTCGACGATACCCGAGGCATGCATCGCGACATGCCTCGCCGCGCTACGAAGAAACGTAGCGGATGAGGCGAGAGGTGCAGCTTTAGGTTTGCAGACGGCGCGCCATCACTGCATCTGCTGCAGGTTGCCGATGCGCACCAGCATCTCGGTGAACATCTGCATGTCGGCATCGAGGTCCGGCACTTCCTTGTATTCCTTGGCGTTGTGCGCGGTGTATTTCTTGCCCGGCATCGCGGGGCCGAAGTTGATCGCGTTGGGCATCAGCTTGGCGGTCGTACTGCCGGCCGTGGGCACGGGCTTGGCCTCCAGGCCGGTGGTGCTGCCGTAGATGTCGAGCAGCGTGGAGAGCCATGCGCCCTTGGGGTCGCGAGCCATCCAGTTGCCCTGCTCGTGATTCACCTCGAGCCTCACCTGGTTCGCCGCGGCCCACGCGTTGACCTTGGCCGCGACCTGCGCCTTCAATTCGTCGGGCGCGCGGCCGCGCGGCATGCGCACGTTGGTCGTCATCTCGAGCTTGCCGTCCGCGCCCATGCGGATGAGGTTGGGCGAGAAGGTCAACGGGCCCATGAAGTCGTCCTTGTAGCCGAGGCCCATCTTCTCGCCGAGGTAGCCTGTGCCGTAGAGCGCGTCGATGTACTTCACGGCCTTCAGGTAATGGTTGGCGGCGAGCGGTGCGCCCGACTCCTGAAGGAAGAGCGCAAGGCGCGGCAGCGGGTTCACGCCCTCTTCCGGACGCGAGCCGTGAGCCGAAGTACCGGTAACCTTGATGTCGATGCTGTCGGCGCTGCGCGCGATGTCGATCGCGAACTTGCCGCCTTGCGGTTCGTACTTCTGCAAGAAGGCCGGTTTCGCCGCTTCGAGCTTCGCAGCCACCGCGGCGAGGTCGCCGCCCTTGAGCGTCGCGGTCGCAGTCTGCGAGATCGCATTGGCGGATGCGGCACCGCTCATCGCGGTGATTGCGGTCGAGGCGCCGTCCGTGGTCTCCGCGGGAAAGAGCACCTTCAACGCGCCCGAGCCCTTCTCCGCGACGACCGCGGGGTACTTGCTGTCGAGCACGATGTTGTAGGCCGGCAGCTGCGTCTTGCTGCGGTAGTACACCATCGCGTCGCCGCCCGTCTCTTCGGTGGTCTCGATCATCAGGCGGATGCTGCGGTCGATGGGCAGGCCGCTGTCCTTCACCGCCTTCATCGCGTAGAGCACGGCGGCGATGGAGCCCTTGTCGTCGATGGTGCCGCGGCCGTAGAGGAAGTCGCCCACGCGCGTCATCGTGAAGGGGTCAAGCTTCGTGCCGTCGTCCAGCACCCATTCGGAGAGCACCGCGGGCACCACGTCGGCGTGCGTGAGGATGCCGAACTCCTCGCTGCCCCTGCCCTTGAGGCTCACTTCGAAGATGCGGTTGTCGACGTTGCGGTACGCAAGGCCGAAGTCCTTCGACATCTTCTCCACCAGCTTGCCGAACTCGATGATCTGCGGACTCTCGTGCGGCGGCACCTGCACATTGCGCACCGTGGGAATCGCCACCATGGTGCCGATGCTGGCGATCACGGCCTGCTGGTTCTGCAGGCGGTTGTAGAGGCCGAGCAAACGCGCGATGTTGGTGAGATCGTCGCCGGCCAGCGGTGCCTTTTTGCGGTAGGCCGCAACGGTCGGCTGCAACGCAGGGTTCGCCTTCGTGGCCTGCGACAGGAAGGCATTGAAATCGGCAGGGGCCTTGCCACTGCTTTTCCATGCCGCCGCCAGTTGGTCCAGCGCCGGTTTCTGGAGCGTGTCGGCGAAGGCCGGTGCACCGAGACCGAGCACGATGCCCAGTGAAAGGGCCGACAATGAAAATCGAAATTGCTGCATCGGGGTGACTCCCTCATTCTGAAAATATCTTCCGACGATAGCCGAGCGACAGATCGAACAATGAACGGCAGCACCGCCACAAAAACCCGCTGCGCCTGGGCCCGGACCGACCCGCTGCTGGCCGACTACCACGACGCCGAATGGGGCGTGCCCGTGTACGACAGCCGCGCGCTGTGGGAAAAGCTGATGCTCGACGGCTTCCAGGCCGGCCTCGCTTGGATCACCATCCTGCGCAAGCGCGATGCGTTCCGCAAGGCCTTCCAGGGTTTCGTGCCGGAGAAGGTCGCCAGATTCACCGCCGACGATGTCGAACGGCTGATGCAGGACGCGGGCATCGTGCGTGCGCGCGCCAAGATCGAGGCCACCATCGGCAATGCGCGCGCCTACCTCGCGATGCAGGCCGCTGGCGAGGATTTCTCGGAGTTCGTCTGGGGCATGGCGGGCGGCAAGCCCATCGTCAACGCGACCGACAAGGTGCCGACTCAAACGCCGCTGTCCGAGGAGATTTCGAAGGCGCTCAAGAAGCGCGGCTTCAAGTTTGTCGGGCCGGTGATCGTTTATGCGTGGATGCAGGCCACGGGCATCGTGGACGACCACGCGCCGGATTGCCACCGTCATGGATCGAAGAAGAAATAAACGCTCAATGAAAAACCCGGACCGCGCTTGCGCACGGTCCGGGTTTCTTTTGGGCTTGTGACCTGAAGCGGCTTGCGCCGCGACGGATTACAGACCGGCTTGACGCGTGAAGGTCAGGCCCTTCGCTTGGGCGGGGATCACGCTGCCGGGGAAGGTTTCGGGACGCAGGTTCTGACCCGGTGCGTGTGCTGCGGCAACAGCCTGGGCGCGAACGGTGGCGCGGTCGGTGGTCGAAGCGGTCAGCGTGGGAGCGACGGTGGACGAAGCAGCATCGCCGTATTCGTTGCCGGCGCGGGCGGCGGCGACAGCCTGGGGCGCCACTTCGGCGCGGCTGTAGCCGGAGGTCAGGGGTTGCACGCCTTCATAGGTTTCTGCATGGGCGCCAGCGGCGGCGAGCAGGGAGAGAGCGGCGGCGGCGAGGATGTTCGAGGTCTTCATTTCAATTTCCTTCTTGATTGGGCTTTGGATGCCCTGAAGTTTGCACCACGATTCCAAGGGAAAACCCTACTCAATCGAATCGCAGTGTTCATGAAACTGAAACAATGACCGGGAACTTTGTGACGAGGCTAAGTCAAGTGCCCGTCCTACCGCTGAAAACCCGCGTAGTTTGCGTACTTTTCCTCTAGTTCGTCAAGCAAGAGCGCTGGGCTGCACAGGTCAACGCACATTGCATGCCAGCCACCGCCTCCCGCTCCCACGCGCCTAGTCTTCCTTCATGCCCGTCGCCTTCACCACGCCGCCGAGCCGGGCGCGCTCTTCGTCGACGAACTTGGTGAACGACGCGCGCGTGCCGCCGATGGGCTCGATGCCCATGCCCTTGAGATGTTCGGCCGTGGCCGGCGTCTTCATCGCAGCGTCGATGGCCGCGGCCATCTTGTCGAGGATGGCTTCGGGCGTGCCGCGCGGCGCGTGCACGCCGGCCCAGTGCGCAATGCGGATCTCGGGGAAGCCTTCTTCCGCTGCCGTCGGCAGTTGCGGATAGGCCGAGATGCGCTGCGTCCACGTGCCCGCGAGTGCCTTCAGCTTGCCGCTCTTGATGTACGGCAGCACCACGATGCTGGCCTCCGACGTTGCTTCCACCTGGTTGCCGAGCACCGCGGTGATCGACTCCGAGCCGCTCTTGTAGGGCACCACATCGAGCTTGCCGCCGTACGTCGTCTCCAGGATGCCTTCGACGAAATGCGGCGTGCTGCCGGTGCCCGCCGTCGCCCAGTGGAAGCCGTTGGCCGACTTCTTCGATGCGGCGACGAATTCCTTCAGGTCCTTGTAGGGCGCATTGGCCGGCACCACCACCACCGAGGGTGCGAGCGCGATCATGGCCACCGGCACCAGCGCGTCGTCCTTGTACGGCATGTTCTTCTTGATCATGCTGTTCGACACCACGCCGGCCGCACTCACGAGAAAGGTGTAGCCATCGGGCGCGCTCTTGGCGACCACGTCGGCACCGAGGATGGCGCCCGCACCGGGCTTGTTGTCGATGACGACGGGCTGGCCGAGCTGCTTCGATGCGCCCTCGGCTGCAGCGCGCGCCATGAGGTCGTTGGCACCGCCGGCAGAGAACGGAACGACGAGGCGGATCGGCTTGGTCGGCCACGCTTGTGCAGAAGCGCCTGAGGCAAGCATCGACGCGGCAAGCCCGATGGCAAGCGAGGCAAGGCGGAATGGAATCATCTTGTTCTCCTGTGTTGTAGTGGGTTTGAAGAGCCCAGCGGGTCGGGCTTTTTCATGATGCCACGCACCTCTTTCCAGAACCGTCCACAGGGCAATCACATGCGTTTCGCATGATTCGCAATTCACATGGGATCGTGCCCATAATGAAGGACTTGATTGGCGAATAATTGCGAACACGACGCTCTCGATTTGCGAATCTTGCGAACATCGAAGAACGGATCGAACGATGAAGAAGACCTTCATGGGCGTGCGGCTGCGCAGCCTGCGCGAAGAGCGCGGCCTGAGCCAGCTCGCGCTCGCGCAGCAGCTGGGCCTGTCGCCCAGCTACCTCAACCAGATCGAGCAGAACCAGCGGCCGCTCACCGTACCGGTGCTGCTGCGCCTGCATGCCACGCTGGGCGTCGACATCCAGGCCTTTTCGGAGGACGAGGAAGCGCGCCTCGTCGCGAGCCTGCGCGAGGCGCTGGCCGACAACCCGGGTGGCGACGCGGTCGCGCTCGCCGAGCTGCGCGAGGTCGCTACGCAGATGCCCGCGGTGGGCCGCGCACTGGTTGCGCTGCACCAGCGTCATCGCGATGCCATGGAACGACTTGAGGCACTGGCCGGCGAACTCGGCGACGGCCGCGGCGATCTCGCGCGCATGCCGCAGGCGCGGCCGATGCCCTTCGAGGAAGTGCGCGATTTCTTCTTCGCGCACCAGAACCACATCGCCCCGCTCGACAACGCCGCCGAGGCCTTCTCTGCACAATGGCGACTGCGCGAGGGCAACCCCGGCGACCGGCTTGCGCACCGCCTGCTCGAAACACACGGCGTGCAGGTGATCCCGGCCGAAGACGACGAAGGCGGCGCGCAACGTCGCTTCGATCCGGTCACACGTGTACTCAGGCTCTCGCGTTACCTGGAGCCGGGCCAGCACGCCTTCCAGCTCGCCACGCAACTCGCCTTTCTCGAACTCGGCGACATGATCGACAAGCTTGTTGCCGATGCGCCGCTGTCGAGCGACACCGCGCGTTCGCTCGCGCGCATCGGCCTCGCGAACTACTTCGCCGCCGCATTGCTGCTGCCCTACGGCGCGTTCCTCGAAGCGGCCGAGCAGTTGCGCTACGACATCGACCAGCTCGCGCGCCGCTTCGGCGTCGGTTTCGAAACGATCTGCCACCGCCTGAGCTCGCTGCAGCGGCCGGAGGCGCGCGGCGTGCCCTTCTTCCTCATCCGCGTCGACCGCGCCGGCAACATCTCCAAGCGCCAGTCGGCCACGCACTTCCACTTCTCCAAGACCGGCGGCACCTGCCCGCTGTGGAACGTGTACGAGGCCTTCGCGCAACCGGGCCGCGTACTCACGCAACTCGCGCGCATGCCCGATGGGCGCGCCTACCTCTGGATCGCGCGCACCGTGTCGCACGGTTTTCGCGGCTACGGCTCACCCAACAAGACTTTTTCCATCGGCCTGGGCTGCGACATCAGCCATGCCACGCGGCTCGTCTACTCCAAGGGCATGGACCTGCGCGACCCCGAAGTGCCGACGCCCATCGGCGCGGGCTGCAAGGTGTGCGAGCGCGAGGCCTGCCCGCAGCGCGCCTTTCCGTTCGTCGGCCGGCCGCTCGACGTAGACGAGAACCAGAGCCGCTTCATGCCTTACGCCGCGGCGCCCGACAAATACGGCGCCGCGCGGGCCGCACTCAAGAGCGGGGCCAGCCGCGCACCAGCGTCCGGATCGCCACGGCGCCGCTCCCCTTGACCTCGGCGCGGTAGCTGCCCACCAACGCTTCGCGCTCGGCCGCAGCCTGCGGGTCGTTGCGCCAGGCGAGCAAGGCCGCCACGTCCGCATCGGGCAATGCCGCGAGCAACGCCTGTGTGACCTGCTTCTCGAACTCGCGCGCCACCGTCAGCAGATTCCGCGGACGCGGCGAGGTGATGCCACGAGACCACAGCGTGTCGACGGCCATGTCGAGCGTGCGATCGGGCAGCGAGGTGAACTGGCCGGCATTGCCCCGTGCGAGTTGCTTGACGACGGAGCTCAGCAGCAGCTGGCTCGAGAAATCGACTTCGCGCGTGTCGGCCACGGCCATGCGCTCGAGCAACTCGGTGCGCGCCGGGTCGGCCGGCTTCGCGCGCTCGCGGTTGAAGAACTCGACCTTGGCTGCATCGTCCATCGCGGCGTAGTCGGCGCGCAGCTTGGCGAGGCGCGCCACCGCTTCCAGCACTTGCGCGCTCGGTGCGGCCCCGCCCTTCCCTGCAGCGGCCACTTCCTTCTGGATCGCAGCCACCGAGGCCTTGACGTCGAACGACCGCGATGCAGCCGTGTCCAGCGCCGCAAGCGCCTTGTCGGCGATGGCCTGGTCCGGCGGGTCCAACAGTTGCCGTGCATCGCGCGACACGGCGCCGGGTGCATACGCGGCCTGGTAGCGCGCCTGCACGCCTTCGAATTGCATCAGGGCCTGGGCGCGGTCCTGCGCCCAGGCCATGGCCGGCGCGAGCAGCAGCGAAAGGACAAGGGCAAGGCGTTTGGCTGCGAGAGGAGAGACGGTCATGGCGCCATTATTGGCGCTCATCACGACCGCCCCTGCTTCAGGCCGCCGCCAGCTCCTTGCGCAGCAGCTTCGCGGCCGTGACCATGTTCGACAGCGCCGCCTCGGTTTCCGGCCAGCCGCGGGTCTTCAGGCCGCAGTCGGGGTTGATCCAGAGGTTCTCGTGCGGCACCACGACCGCGGCCTTGCGCATCAGGCGCACGATCTCTTCCACCGAGGGCACGCGCGGCGAGTGGATGTCGTACACGCCCGGGCCGATCTCGTTCGGGTAGCGAAAGCCCCCGGAATTGTTCTCGCCACCGAATCCGCGCAGCAGTTCCATGTCGGAGCGGCTAGTCTCGATGGTGATCACGTCGGCGTCCATCGCCGCGATCTCCGGCAGGATGTCGTTGAACTCCGAATAGCACATGTGCGTGTGGATCTGCGTCTCGTCGCGCACGCCCGAGGCGCTGATGCGGAAGGCGCGCGTCGCCGACTTCAGGTACGCGGGCCAGCCCGCGCGGCGCAGCGGCAGGCCTTCGCGGATGGCGGGCTCGTCGATCTGGATGATGCCGATGCCCGCGCCTTCGAGGTCCACCACCTCGTCGCGGATCGCCCAGGCGATCTGCTCGCAGGTGGTGGCGCGCGGCTGGTCGTCGCGCACGAAGGACCACTGCAGGATCGTGACCGGGCCGGTCAGCATGCCTTTCATCGGCAGCTTGGTGAGGCTCTGCGCGTAGGCGGTCCATTCGACCGTCATCGCGGCCGGGCGCGCCACGTCGCCGAAGATCACCGGCGGCTTCACGCAGCGCGAGCCGTACGACTGCACCCAGCCATTGGCGGTGAAGGCGAAGCCGTTGAGCTGTTCGCCGAAGTACTCGACCATGTCGTTGCGCTCCGCCTCGCCATGCACCAGCACGTCGATGCCCAGCTCTTCTTGCTTGCGCACAGCCAGCGCGATCTCGGCGCGCATCTTCTCGCGGTAGCCGGCCGAATCGAGTTCACCGCGCTTGAAGGCGGCACGCGCGGCGCGGATGTCAGGCGTCTGCGGGAACGAGCCGATGGTGGTGGTCGGCAGAGCAGGCAATGCAAAGCGCGTGCGCTGTACCAATTGGCGTTTTGGGAAGACCGAGGTGCGGGCGTCGTCGCCGGCCACGCTGCGCGCAAGGCGCAGCGCCACGTCGGCGCGGTGCACGCGCAGGCTGCTGCGACGAGCGGCAACGGCTGCGCGTGCGGTCTTGAGTTCGTTTGCGACGGACGCCTCACCGCCATCGAGCACGGCACGCAGCACGCGCAGTTCATCGAGCTTCTCGACAGCAAAGGCGAGCCACGACTTGAGCTCGGCATCGAGCCTGGTCTCGGCCGCGAGGCTGAACGGCACGTGCAGCAGAGAACACGACGGTGCGATCCACAGCTCGCCGCGGTTCTTGTCGACCACCGGGCGCAGCGTGGCGAGCGCGGCATCGGGGTCGGTGCGCCAGATGTTGCGGCCATCGACGATGCCCACCGACAGCACCTTGTGCGCCGGCAGCCAGTCGGCCACGCCGGTCAGCTCCTGCGGCGAACGCACCGCGTCCACATGCAGGCCAGCGACCGGCAGCTGGCAGGCCAGGCGCAGGTTGTCGGAGAGCGGCGAGAAGTACGTGGCCAGCAGCAGCTTGGGCGCGCTGCGTGCGAGCTGCCAGTAGGCGCGCTCGAAGGCATTTCGCCAGACATCGGGCAGGTCCAGGCCGAGGATCGGCTCGTCGATCTGCACCCACTCCACGCCCTGCTGCTTCAGGCGAGTGAGCACCTGCTCGTACACGGGCAGCAGCGCGTCGAGCAGCGAGAAGCGGTCGAACCCGGCCTTCTTCTCCTTGCCCAGGTACAGGAAGCTCAGCGGCCCGAGCAGCACGGACTTGACCGCGTGTCCGGCCTGCTGCGCCTGCGCCACTTCGTCGAAGAGCCGCGCGGAGGCCAGCTTGAACTGCGTGGCCGCATTGAATTCGGGCACGAGGTAGTGGTAGTTGGTGTCGAACCACTTGGTCATTTCCAGCGCGAAGGTGCCTTCGGTGCCGTGGTTGCAGCTTTCGTCGTGTACATGCCCGGCCTCGTCTTCCACGCCGCGCGCCATCTTGAAGTAGCGCGAAAGCTCGGGCTCGTCGCCTAAGAAGTTGAAGCGCGCCGGCTCGCAGCCGAGCAGCTGGATGTGGTTGGCCACCTGGTCGTAGTAGGCGAAGTCGCCGACGGTCACGAAGTCGAGTCCCGCATCGCGCTGGGCCTGCCAGTGGCGCGCGCGCAGTTCCTCGCCGACGGCCTCGAGCGCGGCGCGGTCGATCTCGCCGCGCCAGTGCTTTTCGAGTGCGAACTTCAGTTCGCGGTTGGCGCCCATGCGCGGAAAGCCGAGGGTGTGGGTACGGGTGGTCATTGCAGGTAGTCCGGTCGCTTGAATCTTGAGAATCTGCAATGGTCGGCGTTTGGCGCCTATGATTCAAACGAAACGTTTTGCCCATTCACTTGAATATCATTCATGTTGCAGTCGATCCTAGAGATACGCCACTTGCGCACGCTCATCGCGTTGCGCGACACCGGCAGCCTGGTGCGCGCAGCGCAGCTGCTCAACCTCACGCAGTCGGCGTTGTCGCACCAGATCAAGCTGCTCGAAGACCGCTATGGCGCGCAGCTCTTCGAGCGCAAGTCGGTGCCGCCGCAGTTCAGCACCACGGGCCTGCGGCTGCTGCAACTGGCGGACACCGCCTTGCCCATGATCGAGGAAGCGGAGCGCGACGTGGCGCGGCTCGCGCTCGGTCGCAGCGGCCAGTTGCGCATCGTGGTCGAGTGCCACACCTGCTTCGACTGGCTGATGCCTGCGATGGACGCATTCCGCCAGCGCTGGCCCGAGATCGAACTGGACATCGTCTCGGGCTTCCACCCCGACCCGATCGCGCTGGTGATGCAGAACCGCGCCGAGGTGGCCATCGTCTCCGAAGAAGACCCCGATGAAACGGTCGACTACCACGCCCTCTTCCGCTTCGAGATCGTCGCGCTGCTCGCCAACGACCACGCGCTCACGGCCAAGGCGCACCTCACGGCCCGGCACTTCGCCGACCAGACGCTCATCACCTACCCCGTGCCCGACGAGATGCTCGACATCGTGCGGCAAGTGCTCGCACCGGCCGGCGTGGAGCCCGCGCACCGGCGCACGACCGAGCTCACGGTGGCGATGCTGCAACTGGTGGCGAGCGGGCGCGGCGTTGCGACCCTTCCGCTCTGGGCGGTGCAGAACTACCTCGACCGCGGCTATGTCACTGCGCGGCGCGTCGGCAGCAAGGGGCTGACGGGGCGGCTCTACATGGCCTGCATGCAGGGCACTTCAGATCAGCCGTGGCTTGCCGACTTCGTGCGCATCACGCGCGAGAGCTGCTTCAAGAGCCTGCCCGGGATCGAGCTGCTCTAGCGGGCGCCTTCTTGCGCGGACGGGCCGCCGTCTTGCTCGCCTCGCTCAGGATCCACTCGCGAAAGGCTGCGACCTTCGGGCGGTCATGGCTGTTCTCCGGGCAGACGAGGTAGTAGGCGAAGTCTTCGAGCCAGCTCGCATCCGACAGCTGCACGAGCCGGCCTTGTGCCAGGTCGTCGGCCACCACCGCGGCGGGCAGCAAGGCCGCGCCCTGCCCTGCAAGCACAGCCTTCAGGAGCAGGCCCGAATCGTCGAAGGACGGACCGCGCGCAGGCCCCGTGCTCTCGATGCCCTGCGCCTCGAACCACAGTGCCCACGCCTTGCGTTCGGCATCGTTCACACGCGGCCAGCGGGTGAGACCGGCTGGCGTTTCCGGCATACCAAGCTGCTTGACCAGTGCGGGCGCAGCGACCGGAACGATCTCCACCGTCAGCACGCGCTGGCTGCTCAACCCCGGATAGCGACCCAGCCCGTGGCGAATCGCAACGCCCGCACCATCGCGCGAGAAGTCGGCCAGCGCGCTGCTGCTCATCACCTGCAGGTCGATGTCTGGATGCGCATCCTGGAAGCTCTTGAGCCGAGGCACCAGCCACGCGGAGGCGAAGAACGGCGTGGCACTCACGGTGAGGATGCCCGTGTCCTCGGGCACCGCGACACGGCGCGTGGCATCGCTGATCTGCCGGAAGGCATTGCGCACCGGCGGCAGGTAGGCTTGGCCGAGGTCGGTGAGGAAGATGCCGCGATTCACGCGGCGAAAAAGCGGAACGCCCAGGTGCACCTCCAGCGTCTTGATCAACTGGCTCACCGCGCCGGGCGTCACGCACAACTCGTCCGCCGCGTTCTTGACCGAGAGATGGCGGGCGGTGGCCTCGAAGGCGCGCAGCGCGTTGAGCGGGGGAAGTTGGTGCTCTGTCATTTAGTTAATCTGATCTGAAAGCTTCAGAAAATCTAGTTTGCCTGGCTGCGTGGCAAGGGGGAATATTGGCACAACAAAGCCGAAACGAGAAACCACCTTGCTGCATACACCCGATCGCATTGACATTAGATATTCTGATCACTCCAGCGGCGCTCTCCATTACCTGGAACTCACCGAACTGGCCGCGCGCATCCGCACGCGACGGGTCTCGCCCGTCGCCGTGCTCCGCGCCCAGCTCGACCGCATCTCTGCGCTGGACGGCGCGCTCCACAGCTACGCATTGGTAATGACCGATGCCGCGATGGCGCAGGCCGAGGCGGCGCAGGCGGAGATCGCCGCGGGCCGTTACCGCGGCCCGCTGCACGGCGTGCCCATCGCGGTGAAGGACCTGTGCTTCACCGCAGGCTTCGCCACCGCGGGCGGCATGGCAATCCACAGGCACCACATCCCCACAGAGGATGCGACCGTGGTACGCCGCCTGAAGGAAGCAGGCGCGGTGCTGCTCGGCAAGCTGCAGCTGACCGAGGGCGCCTATTCCGATCACCACCCATCCATCACACCGCCGCGCAACCCGTGGCATGCGGACCATTGGCCCGGCATGTCGTCCAGCGGCTCGGGCGTGGCGACGGCGGCGGGCCTGTGCTTCGGCTCGCTCGGCTCCGACACGGGCGGGTCGATCCGCTTTCCCTCTGCAGCCAACGGCCTCACCGGGATCAAGCCGAGCTGGGGCCGCGTGAGCCGGCACGGTGTGTTCGAGCTCGCGGCCTCGCTGGACCACATCGGCCCGATGGCGCGCAGCGCGGTCGATGCTGGCGTGCTGCTCGGCGCGATCGCGGGCAGCGACGAGAACGATCCGACCTCCGCACGCGACGCGGTGCCCGACTACCTCGCGGCGGCGGACCACGGTGTGCGGGGCCTGCGCATCGGCATCGATGCCGCATGGAACAGCGACGGCGTGGACCCCGCGACGCAAGCCATGCTGAAAGATGCGGCAGAGACCTTGCGCGCACTCGGCGCCCGCCTCGTCGACCTGCGCTTTCCCGACGCAACGCAGGCGGTGGCAGACTGGTTTCCGCTCTGCGCGGTGGAAGCCGCCGTGGCCCATGAAGCGACCTACCCATCGCGTAAGGGCGCGTACGGCCCCGTGCTCGCTTCGGTCATCGAAGCCGGCCATGTCGTGAGCGGAACCGAGCTCCAGAAGATCCACCTGCGCCGCATGGCCCTGCGCGGCCGCGTCTCGGCCCTGTTCGCCGACATCGACCTGCTGCTGGTTCCCGTGCACCCCTTCGCATCGCCCACCGTCAACGCGATGCAGACGCTGGGCGAAACGCCGACACTGGTGTCCGCACTGCTGCGGTACACCGCACCCTTCGACATGACAGGCCACCCCACGATCACGCTGCCCGGCGGGTTCACCGATGCCGGCATGCCGCTCGCATTTCAACTCGTCGCGGCGCACATGGACGAAGCCACGCTGGTCCGCGCCGGCGCCGCGTTCCAGGGCGTGACCGCATGGCACCGCCGCCATCCGCTGGACTGAAGAAAAAGAACATGGAGACCTCCCCCTTGACCCCCTCATCCGCATCGCCGCGCGCACGCCTCTTCCACGGCTGGCTCGTGGTCGCGGGCGCCTTCGCCGTGACCCTCGTGGGCTTTGGCAGCGCCTACACCTTCAGCGCATTTCTCGAATCGCTGCAGCGCGACTTCGGCGCCTCGCGCGGCTCGGTCTCGCTGGTGTTCTCGCTCGCGGGCTTTCTCTACTTCGGGCTCGGCGTGATCAGCGGCCCGCTGGCGGACCGATGGGGTTCCCGGCGGCTGGCGGTCGCGGGCATGGTGCTGGTCGGGTTGGGTCTGGCCCTCGCGGGGCAGGCGCAGAGCCTCACGCAGATCTACCTCGCGTACGGGCTCGGTGTGGGCCTGGGCGTGGGCGCGTCCTATGTGCCGGTGCTCGGCGCGGTGCAGCGCTGGTTCGTCAAGCGACGCGGGTTCGCCTCGGGGCTCGCGGTCAGTGGCATCGGCGTGGGCACGCTGGTGATGCCCCCGCTGGCGTCGCTCCTCATCGAGGCGATCGGATGGCGTCACGCCTACCTGGCGCTCGGCGTGCTCGCCGTGGTGGTGGGCGTGGGCATGGCGCTCCTGATCGAGAACGATCCACGCGACCGCGGGCTCGGCCCCGACGGCGATCCGCCGCAGCCACAAGCGCCATCGGCCGCACCGTCAGGCGCCACGGTGCGCGAAGCGGTGACGTCACGACGATTCGGCGGCCTCTACGCTGCGTGCCTCATCAGCTCGTTCGGCCTGTTCGTGCCCTTCGTCCACCTCGTGCCCTACGCGCTCGACCACGGCGTGCCGTCGACCTCGGCGGTGCTGCTGCTGGGCGCCATCGGCGTGGGCAGCACGGCCGGCCGCTTCTTCCTCGGCGGGCTGGCCGACCGCATCGGCCGCCAGCTCGCGCTGCCGCTGATGTCCGCGGGCATGGCGCTCTCTCTGGTGGTGTGGGCCGTGTCCGGCGGGCTCTGGGGACTGGCCGTGTTCGCGTTCGCCTATGGCGTGTTCTACGGCGGCTTCGTCGCCCTGCTGCCGGCGCTGGTGATGGACTACTTCGGCGGACGCAACATCAGCGCGATCATCGGCGTGCTCTACACCAGCGTGGCAGTAGGCACCCTCGTGGGGCCCAGCGCCGCGGGCTTCGCCTTCGACATCAGCCGCAGCTACCTGCTCCCGATCGTGGCCAGCATCGGCGCGAACCTCGTCGCGGCCGGCATCCTGCTGGCGATGGCCCGGCGGGATGCTTCGGTAAAACCGGCCGCGGCCGGACCGGCGCGGGGTACAGTCGGGAATGAACCCACAACCGCCCGCAGCCCCTAGCCCGCCTCCAGCGGCAGCCTCCGCACCCATCACAGAGGCCCAGGCGTTCACCCGGGCCTGGATGCTCTTCGTCGTGCTGGTCGCTGTCGTGCTGGGCGTCCTCTGGGCCGTGAAGGCCTACTTCATCTGACGCCCTAGCGGGCGCTCAGGTCCCACACGTCGTCCGCGGCATGCGCTGCCTCCCAGGCGCGCACCTTCTTCTTCGCACCGTCGAACAGCTTCACGTAATTGCCCACGCGCACCTTCTGGCTGATCTGCGGGCCCACCTTCTCGAACAACGGCGACGTGATCTTCGGCACGGCCATGTACTGGTCGAAGGTCATGCGCTTGCCCATCGAGACCGGCACGCCCTTCGGGTCGACCACGTTGCGGCTGTAGATCACGGTGTCCGAGCCCCACAGCACGCGGTCCTGGTAGCGGGTGACGAACTGCGCCCACTCGTCGGTGGTCGGCATGCCGGGCTCGGGCTTGATGAAGCGCTCCTGCACGATGTCCCATGAAATGTCGACGCTCCAGCCGGGGCAGGCGTCGAGCACGCGCGACACCATCTGCAGATGGTCGCGCGTGGGCTTCACGAAGCGCCCCAGGCCCGTGTGCGCCCAGATCACGCTGGCGCCCGGCGCCTGCACGCAGAGCTGCTTCAAGCCTGCCTCGTAGTTGTTCTGCGGGCGCAGCGCCTCCACCGTGCCGTCGTAGGTCACGTCGGCCGGGTAGATGTCGTTGTGCAGCGTGGCGACCAGGCCGGTCTCGGCCACCGTCTTCAGGATGTCCACCAGCGCGGGGCTGTAAAGCGAGAGCTTGCCGTCCTTCTCCGTCGTGTCGGGCGGCTGCTTGCCGCCCGCGGCGGTGTAGCTGATCGGGTCGCCCGCGATCTTGCGCGACACCAGCTCCTTGTGCACCGTGAACTCGCCAATGCCGGCGAAGGCGCCCGGGAAGGTCAGCAGCGCGCGCTTGATGTGCTGCGCGGCATAGCGGTCCATCGGGTTGAAGCCGGTGATCATCAAGTCGAGCCGGCTCTGCTCGGCCGGTGACAGCGTGAGGTATTCCTTCGCGTACATCGCATCGGCAAAGGCGTAGTAGTACAGCTCGGCCTTCGGTCCGAGGTAGTAGGTGGGCGCGACCTTGTCGCCGGCGTACTGCTCGAAGCCGTCCCATTTCTGCTGCAGCGGCAGCGGCATGACGGTGGAGCGCACCATGTCGTCCTTCATGTAGTCGCGCAGCAACTGCTTGAGCGACGCGCCCTGGTAGGCGTAGTTGGCAATGTGGAAGTGCGCGTCGGCAAACTTGCCGGGGCCTTCGGTGGCCGATGGCGGCGGCAGGGTCGAGCAACCCGCGACGAACGCGGCGCAGGCCGCCACGGTGGAGATGCGGCGAAGAGATGAAATGGGCATGGTGTGGCCTTGATGTGTTGCAGGGGAAATGTTTACGCAGATGCCAGCACGACAAGCACCTGCTCGTCGGTCACCATTTCGCCTTCGGCAGCCAGGATGCGCAGCACCGTGCCCGCGGCCGGTGCTTCCACCGGGATTTCCATCTTCATGGACTCCACGATCAGCAGCGTGTCGCCCTCCGCGACCTGCTGGCCTTCGGCGACCTCGAGTTTCCAGACACGGCCGCTGACGTCGGCCACGATGTTGTGTTCAGGCATGGGGATTTCCTCCGGTTGATTGCGTGCGGGTCGTTGACGGGAATTCGGGGGCGGCCACGCGCACGCCGATGGCGTCGAGCGCGCTGCGGATGCGCCGCACGAACGCGAGCGCGCCCGGCTGGTCGCCATGGATGCACAGCGTGTCGGCGCGCAGCGCGACCTCCTTGCCGCTGGCCGCACGCACCGTGCCGTGCTGCACCATCTGCAGCACCTGTGCGGTGGCCACGTCGGCGTCTTCGATCAGGGCGCCGGGCTGGCCGCGCGGCGACAGCGAACCGTCGTCCTGGTAGCTGCGATCGGCGAACACTTCGGCAGCGACCGGCAGGCCCAGGGCCTCGGCGGCGCAGATCATCTCGCTGCCGGCCAGGCCGAACAGCACCAGCCGCGGATCGACCTCGTGCACCGCACGTGCGATCGCATCCGCCAGGGCGCGGTCTTTCGCGGCCATGTTGTAGAGCGCGCCGTGTGCCTTCACATGGCTCAGCGCGCCGCCGGCCGCCTTCGCGAAGGCCCCGAGTGCGCCGACCTGGTAGACCACCATCGCGTAGACCTCGGACGGAGACACCTGCATCACGCGCCGCCCGAAACCCTGCAGGTCGGGCAGGCCCGGGTGCGCGCCGACCCGCACGCCGCGGTGCAATGCCGCCGCAACCACGCGGCGCATGGTCGACGGATCGCCCGCATGGAAGCCGCATGCGATGTTGGCCGAACTCACATGGTCGAGCAGCTCGATGTCGTTGCCCATCGCCCAGGCGCCGAAGCCCTCGCCCATGTCGCAGTTGATGTCGATGCGCAGCGCCTGTGTCATTGCGCCTCCCCGGCCGCGCGCACCAGGTTGCGCAGCCGCGCGAGGGCGCGCTCGCGCTCCAGGTAGAGCGCCTGCGCCGCCTCGAGCGAAATCGGCTCGAAGCGCAGCGCCTCTTGCGGCGCCAGCTGCGCGACCAATGGCAGGTCGACGCTGGCCACGCAGGCGATCTTGGGATAGCCGCCGGTGGTCTGCCGGTCGGCCATCAGCACGATCGGCTGGCCGTCGGGCGGCACCTGCACCGTGCCGAAGGCCACGCCCTCGGAGATCATTTCCATCGCATGCCGGCGCTCGAGCACCGGTCCTTCGAGCCGGAAGCCCATGCGGTCGGACTGCGGGCTGATGCGAAAGTCGGTCTGCACGAAGGCCTGCTGCGCTTCGTCGGTGAACAGCGCCCATTGCTGGCCCGCGATCACGCGCACCGGCACCGGCCCCGATGCCTGCGGTGCGAGGGGCGTCGCGTGGACCTCGGGTGGGTGAAGCTCGACGAAATCCCTGGCGCCCAAGCGGGCGACCGCCGCGGCGGAAACCGGCTGCACCCCGCCGACCTCCAGCAGGTCGCCCTTCTTCAGCGCCCGCCCCTGCAGCCCGCCGAACGCGCCGCGCACATAGGTGCTGCGGCTGTCCATCACCGGTTGCACCGCGAAGCCGCCGCGCACCGCGAGGTAGCTGCGCATGCCGCCGATGCGCTTGCCGAAATCCAGCCGCGCACCGGCGCGCACCCGCACGGCGCGGTTCATCGGCAGCTCGGCCTCGCCGATGCGTGCCGACAGGTTCGCGCCACACAGCGCGATCGCCTGGGTCTCGCGGAACAGCAGGCTCGGCCCCATCAGCGTGATTTCGAGCGTGGCCTCGTCTTCCTGGTTGCCTAGCAGCGCGTTGGCGCAGCGATGCGACCACTCGTCCATCGCGCCGCCGACCACCACGCCCAGGTGCTGGTAGCCATGGCGCCCCAAGTCCTGCAGCAGCGACAGCGCGCCGGGCTTGATGACTTCGATGGTGCTCATCGCTGGACCTCCGCGTTGCCGAAGGCGTCCGCCGATGCCGGCACGAAGCGGATGCGATCGCCGGGACGCAGCAGGCATGGCGATTCGGCCGCCGCATCGAACAGCTTCAGCGGCGTGCGGCCGATCACGTTCCATCCGCCCGGCGTTTCCAGCGAATAGATCGAGGTCTGGTCGCGTGCAATCGCCACGCTGCCCGCGGGAATGCGCGTGCGTGGCGTGCTGCGGCGCGGTACGGCGAGCGACGGATCGAGCCCGCCGATGTAGGGGAAGCCCGGCGCGAAGCCGAGCATGTAGACGAGGTGCTGCGACGCGACGTGGCGCGCGATCACCTCTTCGGCCCGCAGCCCGCAGGCGGCGGCGACCTCTTCGAGGTCGGGGCCGAACTCGCCGCCGTAGCAAACGGGGATGTCGACCGTGCGCGCATCCTCGTCGTGGTGGCGGATACCGCGCGCCAGCAAGGCGTCGAGCCGCCGGCGCAGCACGTCATAGGGCGAAGCGCCCTCCGCGAAGAACTCGGGGCGGTAATGCACGGCCACGGTGGTGAAGGCCGGCACCACGTCGACGATGCCCGCGATGGGCTCGTCGAGCAGTTCGCGCGCAAAGCTGCGCACGGTGGCGTTGACGGCTGGCTCCACGATCTGGCCGAATTCCACGATCAGGCTGCGGTCGCCCACCGGGGCGATGCGCCAGGGGGATGTGCTGGAAGAAGTCATCGGTCGCACCCTGGCGTTCAACCCGCCGTTGGCGCAGCACCCGCCATCGCTTCGAGCAGCCGCGCACGCTCGCGCTCGACCAGCCCGGTGTCGAGCCGCCCGGCCGCGAAGTCCTCGTGGCGGATCACCGCTTTCAGGAACGCGAGGTTGTTCTTCACACCCTCGATGCGGCTCGCCTCCAGCGCATCCAGCATCGCAGCGAGCGCCGCGTCGCGGGTCTCGCCCCAGACGATCATCTTGGCGATCATCGGGTCGTAGAAAGGCGTGATCACATCGCCCTGCCGCACGCCGGTGTCCACGCGCAGGTGGGGTCCGGCCGGCGGCAGTTGGAAAACATCGAGCGGACCCGGCGACGGGAAGAAGTTCTTCGCCGGGTTCTCCGCATAGAGCCGGCATTCGATGGCTGCGCCATGCGTCGCGATGTCCTCTTGCGCGATCTTCTCGAAGCCCGCGAGCGACGGCCCCGCGGCCGCCAGCTTGATCTGCTGCTGCACCAGGTCCCAGCCCGTCACCATCTCCGTGACCGGATGCTCGACCTGGATGCGCGTGTTCATCTCGAGAAAGAAGAATTCGAGCGAATCCGCATCCACGATGAATTCGACCGTGCCCGGACCGCGATAGCGCTGGTACGCGGCCAGCGCGGCGGCTGCCTTGGCCATGCGCGCGCGCAGTTCGGCCGGCACGCCCGGTGCGGGGCTCTCCTCGATGATCTTCTGGAAGCGCCGCTGGATCGAGCACTCGCGCTCGAACAGATGCACCGCGCTGCCGTCGCCGTAGCCGAACACCTGGATCTCCACATGGCGTGCCCTCGGCACATAGCGCTCCAGGTAGATCGTGCCGTCCTTGAACGACTTGGCAGCGAGTTGCTGCGTGGCCGATACCGAGGCCAGCAACTTCTCGGGCGCATCCACCAGCCGCATGCCGATGCCGCCGCCACCGCCCGTGGCCTTGACCAGCAGCGGATAGCCCACGGCCACAGCCGCTTCCTCGATGCCCGCCAGATCGTCGAGCGCGAAGCGCCGGCTGCCCGGCAGCGTCGGCACACCGGCGGCCTTGGCGATTTCGCGGGCGCGCTCCTTGTCGCCCATCTCCTCGATGCTCTGCGGCGTGGGGCCGATCCACACCACGCCTGCAGCCTCGGCGGCACGTGCGAACGCCGTGTTCTCCGAGAGGAAGCCGTAGCCCGGATGGACGCCTTCCGCGCCGTGCGCGACGGCGGCGGCCAGGATGCGCTCGTGGTTCAGGTAGCTCTCGGCCGGCGATGCGGGGCCGATGGCGACCGCATGGTCGGCCATCTCAACATGCAGCGCCTTCGCATCGGCTTCGGAATAGACAGCCACCGTCTCGATGCCGAGCGCCTTGCAAGCGCGGATGACGCGGCAGGCAATCTCGCCCCGGTTGGCAATGAGGATGCGCTTCATCGCTTCAATCCTCCGAGGTGAGTTCGAGCCCGCCCGTTTCAGGCAGCAGCAGCGACGCAACGATCACCAGCAGGTAGCCGCCCGCTGCCATGTAGCCAATGGCAATGCCCAGCGGCATCGAGGTGCTCATGTAGCCGATGAGCGCTGGGCAGATCGAGCCGACCGCGCGGCCGAAGTTGTAGCAAAAGCCCTGGCCCGAGCCCCGCACGCGGCTGGGGAACAGCTCGCTCAGATAGGCCCCCATGCCCGAGAAGATGCCCGAGAGAAAGAAGCCGAGCGGAAAGCCGAGCACCAGCATCATTGCGTCGGTGATCGGGATCTGCGTGTACGCGATCACCAGCAGCCCGGCGCACAGCGCGAACAGCATGAAGCAGCGGCGCCGGCCCAGCTTGTCGGACAGCCATGCGCTCGTGAGGTAGCCCACGAAGGAGCCGAGGATCAGCACCAGCAGGTAGCCGCTGGTGTTGAACACCGAGAGGTTGCGCTCCATCTTCAGGTACGTCGGCAGCCAGGTGGTCACCGCGTAGTAGGCGCCCTGCATCCCGGTGGCCAGCAGGCTCGCGAGGATCGTGGTCTTGAGCAGCTTGGGAGAAAAGATCTCCAGGAAATTGCCCTTGTCGCCCTCCTTCGCCATGCGCGCACGGGTCTGGTGATAGACCTCGGGGTCGCTGATGTTGCGACGGATGTAGAGGATCAACAGCGCCGGCAGCACGCCGATCCAGAACAGCACGCGCCAAGCGAGCGCCGGTTCCAGCAAGGCATACACCGCCCAGAACGCGATGGCCGAGACGCCCCAGCCCACGGCCCAGCTGCTTTGCACCAGCCCCACGGCCTTGCCACGGTGGCGCGCCTGGATCATCTCGGCGATCAGCACCGAGCCCACCGACCACTCGCCGCCGAAGCCCAGCCCCTGCAGCGCGCGGGTGACGAAGAGCTGCTCGGGCGATTGCGTGAAGCCGCTCAAAAAGGTGAAGAAGCTGAACCACAGCACCGTGAGCTGCAGGATGCGAACGCGGCCATATTTGTCGGCCAGGATGCCCGCGAGCCAGCCGCCGATGGCCGAGGTGACCAGCGCGCCGGTCGCGATGTAGCCGGCTTCGGTTTTCGTCATGCCCCACACCAGGATCAGCGTGGGGATCATGAAGGTGTAGATCATGTAGTCGAACGCATCGACGCCGTAGCCGGCGAAGGCGGCGACCAGCGTCCGGCGCTCCTGGGGTTTGGTTTCCTGCAGCCACATGGTGGAAATCCTCTAGGTGATGAAAAACAGGTGTCGAAGAACGAGGCGAGTGCTCAGGCGAACGGCAGATCGCGATTGAGCATGTCGGTGACCAGCATGTACCCCGGCGAGTGCGTGATGCACAGCGCGGGCTTGGCAGCCATCACCACCGCCTGGGGCGTCACGCCGCAGGCCCAGAACACGGGCAGTTCGTCGGGCGCGATGCGCACCGCATCGCCGAAGTCGGGCTTCGCGATGTCGGCAATGCCGATCAGCGCCGGGTCGCCGATGTGCACCGGCGCGCCGTGCACCTTGGGCACGCGCGCGGTGATCTGCACCGCGCGAATCGCGTCGGCCGCCTTCATCGGCCGCATCGACACCACCATCGGCCCGTGGAAGGGGCCGGCCGGCACGGTCTGGATGTTCGTCCTGTACATGGCCACGTTCTTGCCCTCGTCCACATGGCGCAGCGGAATGCCCGCATCGATGAGGCCATGCTCGAACGAGAACGAGCAGCCCAGAACGAAGGCCACGAAATCGCCCTGCCAGAGGGCCTTCAGGTCGTTCACCTCGTCCACCAGCACGCCTTCGCGATAGACGCGGTAGGCGGGCACGTCGGTGCGGATGTCGATGTCGCGGCCCAGCGTGGGCAACTGCGGGTTGCCGGGCTGGCCGACCGCCAGCAACGGGCACGGTTTGGGATTGCTCTGGCAGAAGCGCATGAAGTCCGAGGCCAGGTCCAGCGGCAAGATCGCCAGATTGCCCTGCACGTGCGCAGGAGCCAGCCCGCTCGTGTGGCGGCGCCAGCGGCCGGCGCGGATGGCCTGCCGCGCCTCGTAGGCGTCTTCGAATGTCTCGTCGGGCGCCTGCACGGCACTGCCCGTATCCACCAATTCCATTGCGTACCTCTTGATGTCATGCTTTTGTGCTGGTGCAGGACTTGCATGCCGGCACACCGTCAATGGGGGGCGATGAAATCACGGCACGCCGATGACGTCGACTCAGAAATTGTTCGAACCCTCGATAAGATTTTTTTAAGAACCGCCTTGCACCGAACACCGACGGACCGATGAACACACGCTTTCTGGAGACGCTGGTCGTCCTTTCCCGCCTGAAGAGCTTTCGCGAGACCGCGCAGGTACTGCACACCACGCAGGCGGCCGCATCTCAGCGCATTGCAGCTCTGGAAGACGAACTAGGGGTTTTCCTTGTTGACCGTTCGAATCGCACCCTGACCCTCACGCCCGTCGGCGAACAGGTGGTGCGACAGGCCGAGCGCATGCTCGCGCTGGAGCGCGAGCTCAAGCTCTCGACACAGCCCGATGCGCCACCCGCCGGGCGCGTGCGCATCGGCGTGATCGAGACCGTGGTCCATACCTGGCTCACGCCGCTGATCCACGGGCTCACGCGGCGCTTTCCCGCGGTGGACCCGGACATCACCGTCGAGCCCGCGCGCAACCTGCGGGAGCAGTTCCGCCAGCACAAGCTCGACCTCTTGATCCAGAACGATCCCGTCGAGGAAGCGGCCGGCAACATGGAGCTCGAAGTGACGCCGCTGTCGCGCTTTCCGATCCGCTGGATCGCGCGGCCCGACGTATGGCCCACGCGAGACGTGCTGACGCTCGAAGACCTCGAACGCATTCCCGTGCTGACCTATGTGCGCACCTCCAGCCCGCACGCGCACATCCGCGCGCTGTTCGCGGGACGCGAGGCCGAGCCGCGCATCTGCAGCTTTCCGTCGGTGCAGTCGATCGTGCAGCTCGTGAAGGAAGGCTTCGGCGTGGCGGCGATTCCACCGATCTTCGTGCAGCGCGAGATCGAGGCCGGGGACCTGAAGCTCTGCGAGGGGCCCGCCCTGCCGCCGCTGGTCGTGACGGTGACGCGGCCGAGGGAGTCGTCGCCCGCCGTGGCGGCGGTCGACACCATCATCCGGGAGGTGGTGGCGAGCTACTGCAAGGCTGCGGGCCCGCCATGGGCCACCAACCTGCAAGAGGAGCCCGAGGAAGCCTCGCCCCTCACCGGCACCTGATCAGGAAGCCTTCTGCACCAGCTTCAGCACGCTGGAGAAGTCCAGCGCGCCGTGGCCCGCAAGGCTGTGCGCCGCATACAGGCTGCGCGCCAGGCCGCCCAGGGGCGTGGCGGCGCGCACGGCGGCCGCGTTCTCTTGCGCCAGACCCAGGTCCTTGAGCATCAGGTCGGTACCGAAGCCGCCCGCGTAGTTCTTCGAGGCGGGCGACGTTTCCATCACGCCCGGCATCGGGTTGTACTTCTCGAGCGCCCAGTTGCCGCCCGAGCTGCGGCGCATGATTTCGGAGAGCACCTTCGGATCGAGCCCGTTGGCCACGCCAAGCGCCAGCGCCTCGGAGGTGCCGATCATCAAAATGCCGAGCAGCATGTTGTTGCAAATCTTCGCGGTCTGGCCCGCACCGGCTGCACCGGCGTGGAAGATGTTGGCGCCCATCTTCTCGAGCACCGGGCGCGCGCGCTCCAGGTCTTTGGTCTCGCCGCCGACCATGAAGGTCAGCGTGCCGGCGATCGCGCCGCCGGTGCCGCCCGACACGGGTGCGTCGATCATCGCCACGCCCTTGGCAGCGGCCGCCTCGGCCACCTTGCGCGACGTGGCGGCGGCGATGGTGCTGCTGTCGATCACGAGCGTGCCGGCCTTGATGCTCTCCAGCAGGCCGGGCTTGCCCGCGCCGCCGAGGAACAGGCCCTCGACGTGCGCGCTGGCCGGCAGCATGCTGATCACGACTTCGGCGTCGGCGACGGTCTCGGCCGCCGACTTGGCAATGGGCAGGCCCTCGGCGCCGAACTTCTTGCAGGCCTCAGCCGAGAGGTCGAAGGCGCTGAGCGTGTGGCCGGCCTTGAGCAGGTTCAAGGCCATCGGGCCGCCCATGTTGCCGAGGCCGATGAATGCGATCTTCATGTGTTTGTCTCCGTTGTCTTTATGAATGCGGTGTCAGACCAGCGAGGCCAGCTCCGCCGGCATTTCGCCGCGCGGACGCAGGTGGTCGTCGATGAAGGCGGGCGTGATCTCTTCGATGGTCGCGGGGTTCCAGCGCGGATTGCGGTCCTTGTCGATCAGTACCGCGCGGATGCCCTCGGCAAAGTCCTTGTGCGCGCAGAAGCCCAGCGACGCCCAGTACTCGAGCCGGAACACTTCCGCCAGAGACATGCGGTGCACGCGCTGCCAGAGCTCGAAGCTCAGCGCAGCCGAACTCGGCGCGCCCTTCACAAAGGTCTTGGAGGCGCTTTGCAGCCAGGGATCCTCGCTCTGCAGGCCACGCAGGCGGTTGGCGATGTCGAGCAGGTCGTCGCCGGCCATCAGCGCGTTGATGGTGTCGTAGTGCTCGCGCACCTTCGAAGCCGGCATCTCGGCACCTTCGCCGGCCTTGGCGAGGATGCGCGAGAGCGTGGCTCGGTCGGCCTTGCTCTCGCCGGCCCACGATGCCGCGGCGATGGCTTCGAGCACCTGGCTCTTGCGCTCCTGCGGCACCAGCACGTCGGCGAGGCCGCAGAAGATCGCATCGGCGGCATTCAGGTTCGCTGCGGTGAGCGCCAGGAACAGGCCGGTGCGGCCGGGCGTGCGGCGCAGGAACCAGCTGCCGCCCACATCGGGGTACAGGCCGATGGCGATCTCGGGCATCGCGATGCGGCTCTGCGTCGTCACCACACGGTGCGAGCAGCCCGACATCAGGCCCACACCGCCGCCCATCACGATGCCGTGGCCCCAGCAGAGGAAAGGCTTGGGGAAGGTGTGGATCAGGTAGTCGAGCTCGTACTCTTCGCGGAAGAAGTCTTCGGCGTAGGTGTTGCGCGCGGGGCCGCATTCGAGCAGCGTCTGGTAGAGCTGGCGCAAGTCGCCGCCGGCGCAGAAGGCTTTCTCGCCGGCCGCCTGCATCAGCACGCCGACGATGCCGTCGTCCTTCGCCCATTCGCGCAGCTTGGGCGTGAGCAGGCGGACCATGTCCACGGACAGCGCATTGAGCGAGGCCGGGGCATTGAGCGTGGCAACGCCGAAGCGCTTGCCGCCGGCGGTCTTGATTTCGTCGAAGAGAACTACGGAGTCGGTCATTGTCTTGAGGGGTTCTGGGTGCGGGGCGTCAGCGGATATCGCTGTCCCCTTCCAGCAATTTTCGCGCAACGATCACTCGCATGATTTCGTTGGTGCCTTCGAGGATCTGGTGCACGCGGGTATCGCGCACCAGGCGCTCCAGCGGGAACTCGCTCAGGTAGCCGTAGCCGCCGTGCAGCTGCAACGCGTCGTTGCAGACTTTGAAGCCCGCATCGGTCGCGAAACGCTTGGCCATGGCGCAGTAGGTGCTGGCGTCGGCATGGCCCGCATCGAGCTTGCTCGCGGCCAGCCGCACCATCTGCCGCGCCGCGACCAACTCGGTCGCCATGTCGGCCAGCTTGAACTGCAGCGCCTGGAAGCTCGCGATCGGCTTGCCGAACTGCTGGCGCTCGTGCAGGTAGCGGCGCGCCGCATCGAGTGCGCCCTGCGCCGCGCCCACCGAGCAGGTCGCGATGTTGATGCGCCCGCCGTCGAGCCCCTTCATCGCGATGCGGAAGCCCTCGCCTTCCTTGCCCAGCAGGTTCTGCGCGGGAATGCGCACGTTGTCGAAGTTGATGGTGCGCGTGGGCTGGCTGTTCCAGCCCATCTTGTGTTCCTTCTTGCCGTAGCTCACGCCGGGTGCGTCGGCCGGCACGGCGAAGGCCGAGATGCCACTCGCACCCGCGCCGCCGGTGCGCGCCATCAGCACCAGCACGTCGGTCGCGCCAGCGCCCGAGATGAAGGCCTTGCCGCCGTTGATGACGTACTCGGCGCCTTGCAGCTCGGCGCGCGTCTTGAGCGAGCCCGCATCGGAGCCGGCGCCCGGCTCGGTGAGGCAATAGGAGGCGAGCTTGCGCCCGCTCGTGAGGTCTTCGCCCCACTGCGCGGCCACTGCATCGGTCGCCCAGGTGCCGAGCATCCACGTCGCCATGTTGTGGATCGTGATGAAGGCCGTGGTCGACGGGTCGACCGCGGCCATCTCCTCGAACACCAGCGCTGAATCGAGCCGCGGCAACCCGAGGCCGCCGACGCGCTCGGGTGCGTACAGGCCGCAGAAACCCAACTCGCCGGCCTTGGCGATGGCCTCCTTGGGGAAGATCGCCTCGGCGTCCCACTGCGCCGCGTGAGGCGCGAACTCGGCCTGCGCAAAGTCGCGCGCACTCTGTGCGAAGGCGCGCTGCTCTTCGGAAAGTTCGAAGTCCATCCGGCGGACTTCTTACTTGAGACTGATCGTGGTGTTGACGCCTTGCGAGACGGTGCTGTCGTCGAACCAGCGGGCCGTCACGGTCTTGGTCTGCGTGTAGAACATGATGACCTGCTTGCCGTACGGACCGAGGTCGCCGAGCTTCGAGGCGCGCGAACCGGTGAACGAGAACATCGGCACCGGCACCGGGATCGGCACGTTGATGCCGACCTGGCCCACGTCGATGTCTTCCTGGAAGCGGCGGGCCGCGGCGCCCGACTGCGTGAAGATCGCCGTGCCGTTGCCGTTCGGGTTGCTGTTGATGAGTTCGATGGCTTCGTCGATGGTCTCGGCGTCGGCAATGCACAGCACGGGACCGAACACTTCCTGGTCATAGATCGTCATGCCAGGCTTCACGCCGGTGAAGATCGTCGGGCCGACGAAGTTGCCCTTCTCGTAGCCGGGCACAGTGGGCTTGCGGCCGTCGAGCACGAGCTTGGCGCCGTCGGCTTCACCGCGTTCGATGAGGCTGTTGACGCGGTCGTACGCGGCACAGGAAACCAGCGGGCCCACGTCTACGCCCTTCTCGGTGCCGGCACCGATCTTCAGCGTCCTGGCCTTGGCAATCAGCTCGGGCACCCAGTTGCGGGCCTCGCCCACCAGCACGGCCACCGACACCGCCATGCAGCGCTGGCCGGCTGCGCCGAAGCTCGCGCCTGCGAGTGCATTGAGCGTCTGCTCCTTGTTCGCGTCGGGCATCACGATGGCGTGGTTCTTCGCGCCCATCATGCATTGCGCGCGCTTGCCATTCAGCGTGGCGCGGTTGTAGACGTGCGTGCCGACCTTGGTCGAGCCGACGAAGCTGATCGCCTTGATGTCCTTGTGGTCGCAGATGCCGTTGACGATGGCTTCGCCGCCGTGAATCACGTTCAGCACGCCCGGCGGGATGCCGGCTTCGAGCGCCAGTTCGCACAGGCGCATGGTGACCATCGGGTCTTGTTCGGAGGGCTTGAGCACGAAGGTGTTGCCCGTGACGATGGCCATCGGGAACATCCACAGCGGAATCATCGCGGGGAAGTTGAACGGCGTGATGCCGGCGCACACGCCCAGCGGCTGCAGCAGCGTGTAGGTGTCGACGCCGTTGGCCACGTTGTTGGCGAGCTCGCCGAGTTGCAGGTTGCCGATGTTGGAGGCGTGCTCCACCACTTCGAGGCCGCGGAACACATCGCCCTCTGCGTCCGGCAGGGTCTTGCCTTGCTCAGCGGTGAGGATGGCGGCGAGTTCGCCCATGTTCTCGCGGATGAGCTGCTGCAGCTTCAGGAAGATGCGGGCGCGCGCGCCGACGGGGGTCTTGCGCCAGGTCTTGAAGGCCTCCTTGGCGGAGGCCACGGCGGCATCGAGCTCGGCCTGCGTCGCGAAGGGCACGCGGGCCAGCACCTGCTGCGTGGCCGGGTTGACGATGTCGCGCCATTCGGTGGTCTTGGATTCGACGAGCTTGCCGCCGATCAAGAGCTTGACGGTGGCGATCTGGGTCGAGGGCGTGGTGGTGGCGTCCATGGGGTTTGTCTCCTGTGAATCTCTGGAAAGCGATGCCGGTCAGGGCCGGTGCAGCCCGCATCCTAGCTTTGCAGATTTGCTATGACAATAGACAAATATGCGCCATGGCTTTGCAAAAATGCAGAGCCTTAACACGGAGGCACGCAAGCACATGGACTGGGACAACCTGCGCTACTTTCTCGAACTCGCCCGCTCAGGCACGCTGATGAGTGCGGCACGCCGGCTCGAGGTGGACCACACCACGGTCGCGCGGCGCATCCAGGCGCTCGAAAAGGAAGTCGGCGCCCCGCTCTTCTCGCGCGAGTCGGGCGGCCACCGGCTCACCGAGGCGGGCCGCCGGCTGCAGCCGCAGGTCGAGGCGATGGAGAGCGCCTTCCAGGCCGTGGAGAGCACCGCGCCGGCCTCGCAAGAGGGCCTGTCGGGGCTGGTGCGCATCGGCGCGACCGAGGGCTTCGGCACGGTGGTGCTCGCGCCGCAACTCGCGCTCTTCGCGCTGCAGCACCCCAAGCTCACCATCGACCTGCTGGCGATGCCGCGGCTGGTGCACCTGTCGCGGCGCGAGGCCGACATCGTGATCTCGCTCGAGCGTCCGGCGCGCGGGCCGGTGGTGGTGACCAAGCTCACGGACTACACGCTGCGGCTCTATGCGTCGAAGCAGTACCTGGCGGCGCACAAGCCGATCAAGACGCGCGAGGACCTGCGCGGCCACACCTTCATCAGCTATGTGGACGACCTGCTGTTCAGCAAGGAACTGCAGTACCTCGATGAACTGCACCGGCCCGATGCGTTCGCGTTGCGCAGCACCAGCGTGCTTGCGCAGCACCGGGCGGTGGTGGCGGGTGCGGGGATTGCGGTGTTGCCGGCGTTCGTGGCCGAGGGCGACAGCGCGCTGCGACCGGTGCTCGCAGGCCAGGCGAACTTCACGCGCACCTTCTGGATGTCGATGCCGGCGGAGACCAAGCACCTCGTGCGCATGCAGACCGTGTGGAACTTCCTGTGCGAGACGGCAGAGGCGCAGCAGCCGGTGCTACTGCCGCAGAATGCGGGAAAACCGGAGGACAAGGCAGGCGCACCGCAACGGCCGCCGCGTCCGCGCAAACCGACTCTGTAGCCATCGAGGAAACACGCATGCCACGTCATCGCCCCGCGCGGCTCGAACACATCGCAGGCATCGGCGTCGACCGCATGGGCGCCATCGCGGACGATGCGGACGGACCGCCCTTCCTCCGGCTCGAAAACCTCGACGTCGATATCCCGCCAGACCCCGAAGCGGTCGCGCGCACCGTGCGCGCAGCCTCGGAAGATTCGGACAACAGCTACCTACCCTTCGTCGGCCAATCGCGCTTGCGCGAAATTGCTGCGCGGCATGTGTCGGCGCTCTCTGGCGTGGACTACGGCCCGCGCAACTGCGTGATCTCCGCAGGCGGCCTCTCGGGCATCCTCAACGCGCTGCTCGCGACAGTCGAGGTGGGCGACGAAGTGCTGGTGACCGATCCGACCTACGCGGGCCTCCTCAACCGCATCCGCCTGGCGGGCGGCACGCCGAAGTACGTGCCCTTTCAGTTCACGCCCGGCGGCGAATGGAAGCTCGACCGTGCGGCGCTGCAAGCCGCCATCGGACCGCGCGTGCGCGTGATGCTGCTGATGTCGCCATCGATGCCGACTGGAGGCTACTTCGACGAGGACGACTGGCGCGCCATCGCCGCGCTGTGCGTGCAGCACGACCTGACGCTCATCCTCGATACCGCCATGGAGCGTCTGCTCTACGACGGCCGCAAGGTGATTCACCCGGCGGGCCTCGCGGGCATGGCCGAACGCACGATCACCGTCGGTTCGTCAGCCAAGGAGTTGCGCATGATCGGCTGGCGCGTGGGCTGGACCGTGGCACCCGAGAGCTACATGCCCGATCTCGTGGCCGTGTCGCTTGCCAATGTGGTCGTGCCGGTGGGTATCGCGCAGGACGCGGTGGCGACGGCGCTGGAACAGTCGGCGCGCACGCTCGCGCCGTATGTGGCCGAGCTGGAGCGCCGGCGCGACACGGTGCTGGATGAACTCAAGGGCCTGCCGGCCGGTATTCCAGCGGGCGGCTGGTCGCTGCTGCTGCGGACCAGCGATTTCGGCATCGACGGACAAGCGCTGTCGGAGCGCCTCCTGAAAGCGCGCGTCTGCGCGACGGCAATGCGCGGCTGGGGCGAAACGCACGGCGCGCAATACCTGCGCTTCGTGTTCTCCAACGAGCCGGTCGAAAGGCTGCGCGGACTCGGCAACAAGGTGCGCGCCGCGCTGGGCGCTTAGAGGTTCACGAGAAGAGGCGTTTCCAGAGGCTCTTGCCGGCGGCGGGCTCGACGGCGACGGCCTCGGACTTTTCAAGCAACTCGACCAAGCCCGGTACGCGCGGCTTCTTGAGCCATTGCGCATAGGCCAGGTAGGTTTCCGCCTTGCCTTCGATGCGCAACTGCTCGGGCATGGCAGGACACGGCGCGGAGCCCAGCAATACGCGCAGGGCTTCGAGCTGGTCCATGCGGATCGCGCTCATGAGCGCAGTCTCCCCGAGTGAAGGAATGATGTCGTTGGCACCTGCAAGCCTCGCGTCGAGCAGGGGCTGGATGGCGGCCGCATCGCCATCGACCGCAGCGGCGCCCAGCGCTTCGAGCGCTGCCAGCCGCTCGGGGGAAAGGCTGGCCGCATAGGCGTCGTCGCGCTTCTCGTCCTCGCTGCGCGCATCGCCACCCTCCATCGTCATGAAGTCGGTCACCAGCGCCACGGGCTCGCCGGATGCGTCCAGTGCCCAGAAGCTCGGGTAGCTGCCGTCGCCCCAGCCCGAGCTGAAGATCAGCACGTTGTTCGCGCTGCCCTCGCCCAGCGGGTAGTGGTCAGCCATGTCCTTGACGCCCAGTTCGGTGTCGAGCACGTCGTCGTAGTAGCTGACGTAGCCGGGGTTGGCCGATTCGCGCGCCTCGCGCTCGGCGATGGCCGCGGCGCATTCGGCGTCCATGAAGCAGCCGACGCCGGCATCGACGGGGTAGCCGTAGAACTCGTCGTCGCCGAGTTCGTCCTGCGATTGCCCGCCGAGCAGCGCCGGTTCCCAGTGCAGATCGGCAGGCTGCAGGCCTCCACGCTCGTGCAGCCAGAGCACCGCCAGCGCGTGGCGACCTTCGTGCTGCAGCACTTCGGCAGCGAATGCACCGCGACCGCTCACGCTGCGGATGAAAGGCGCGCGTTCGGGCTGCACCAGCGGATCGCAGGCCACGATGCGGCCGCTCGTGATGTGAAGCATCCCGCACGGCTGGCGCTGAAGGTGACGCACGCGCAATGCCTCGTCGTCGAGGAAGATGGTCCGGAGGTTGTCGATGTCGAGATAAGCCATGCGCGCAGTTTCTCATTGCGCCATGACAAAGGGCCGCGAAAGCGGCCCTTGTCGATGTCGGATGCAACCGACCTTACTGGATCAGCTTCGCACCCGTCTTCGCCTGCAGCGCATCGAAGCTCACGCCCGGCGCGAGCTCGATCACCTTCAGGCCTTCGGGCACCACGTCCATCACCGCGAGGTCGGTGATGATGCGGTCGACCACGCCCACGCCGGTCAGAGGCAGCGTGCACTTCTCGAGGATCTTGAAGTCCTCGGTGCCGTCCTTCTTCTTCGCGACGTGTTCCATCAGCACGATCACGCGCTTCACGCCCGCCACGAGGTCCATCGCGCCGCCCATGCCCTTGACCATCTTGCCGGGGATCATCCAGTTGGCGAGGTCGCCCTCGGTGCTCACCTGCATCGCGCCGAGGATCGACAGGTTGATCTTGCCGCCGCGGATCATCGCGAAGCTGTCGTGGCTGCCGAAGATGGCCGAGCCGGGGATGGTGGTCACGGTCTGCTTGCCGGCGTTGATGAGGTCGGCGTCGACGTTGTCTTCGGTCGGGAAGGCGCCGATGCCGAGCATGCCGTTCTCGCTCTGCAGCCAGACTTCCTTGGTGCCGGTGTGGTTGGCCACCAGCGTCGGGATGCCGATGCCCAGGTTCACGTAGAAGCCGTCTTCGAGTTCTTGCGCGGCACGGGCCGCCATCTGGTCTTGGGTCCAGGGCATCTCAGGCTCCTTCTTTCTTGTTGACGACCTTGGCAGGCGATTCGGTGCCGATGGCCGCCTGGGCGATCGCGGCCTGGGCCTCGACCTTGGCGGCAGCCGCATCGACCGGCGCCGACGCACTCACCGTGCGCTTCTCGATGCGCTTCTCGGGCGTGGCGTTGAGCACGATGCGGTGCACATAGATGCCCGGCAGGTGGATGTCGTCGGGGGCGAGCTCGCCCACTTCGACGATCTTCTCGACCTCGACGATGCAGACCTTGCCGGCCATGGCGGCGGCCGGGTTGAAGTTGCGCGCCGTGAGACGGAAGCGCAGATTGCCCGACTTGTCGGCCACGTCGGCCTTCACCAGCGCCACGTCGGGCACCAGCGAGCGTTCCATGACGTAGGTCTCGCCGTCGAACTCGCGCAGTTCCTTGCCTTCGGCCACTTGCGTGCCCACGCCGGTCTTGGTGAAGAAAGCCGGAATGCCGGCGCCGCCCGCACGCAGCTTCTCGGCCAGCGTGCCCTGTGGCGTGAATTCGAGGGCCAGTTCGCCTGCGAGGTACTGGCGCTCGAACTCCTTGTTCTCGCCCACGTACGACGCGATCATCTTCTTGATCTGGCGCGTCTCGAGCAGCTTGCCGAGGCCGAAACCGTCGACGCCCGCGTTGTTCGAGATGACGGTGAGGTTCTGCGCGCCGGAGTCCTTCAGCGCATCGATCAGCGCTTCGGGAATGCCGCACAGGCCGAAGCCGCCGACCGCGAGCGTCTGCCCGTCGGCCACGACCCCCTTGAGTGCCGCGTCTGCGGAGGGATAAATCTTGTTCACTCGGGCTCCTTGATGGAATGGTGAAGAGTGGGTGGGTGATTGGGTGAGAAGCCGTCAACGATACTACGTACCCGCATACGTAGTATTTCGTAATGGTGACCCCCGATGCCTGAAATCGACTATCGGCTGGCTTTTGAACATGCCCCCGTCGGCATGGTCGTCTCAAGCAACCGCACCATCGTGGCCTGCAACCAGCGGGTGTGCGAGATCTTCGGCGCAACGCCCTCTGCCCTGGTCGGGCATTCGTTCAGCATCCTGTACCCGAGCGTGGCCGAGTTCGAGCGCATCGGCAAGCGCATGGAACCGTTCCTGAACGCCAATGGCAACTACGCCGACAACCGCATGATGAAGCGCCTGGGCGGCCTGCATGGCGCCATTGCCGGCGAGACCTTCTGGTGCCACGTCACTGGCCATGCCATGAATCGCGCCGCGCCGCACGAGGCCGGCATCTGGACCTTCGAGGACCTGGGCTCGCGCCGCGCGGTAAAGGCCGAGCTCACGCCGCGCGAACGCGAGGTGGCGGCGCAGGTGATGCAGGGACTGACGTCCAAGGAGATCGGCAAGGCGCTGGGCATCAGCCACCGCACGGTCGAGCTGCACCGGGCGCGGCTGATGCGCAAGTACGCGGCGGCGACCACCGCGGAGCTGGTTCAGAAGCTCATCGCGGGCTAAGAAACGCCCCGCCGGATCATCGCGCGGGGCTGGAAGTTCCGAAATTCGTACCCCAGATCGTTGCGAAAACGGAAACGCCGCGTCCTCGAAAGGCCCGTGTTGCTGCGCGTTCAGAGGTCTATCTTCGAGTTCATGCGAACAAGCCGTTCGCACCATTCAGGAGTCAATGCCATGTCCACAGCCCTTCATTCCGAAAAGAACCTCCTTCAGCAAACCCGGGTGTCCGTCGCCCAGGTCCACGCCATCGCCGCGCACCGCCTGCCGGTGACCCTGACGCTGGCGGCGATCATCCTGTCGGTGCTCGGCGTCAAGCCGTAACGCATCGCGGCGGTACGGTCCCATCGGGTGTGAATTTCAGGGCACGAGCTCTGAAATCTCGATGAGATTCAGGTCCGGGTCGCGCACATAGACCGAGCGGATGCGCGAGGTCGCCCCCGTGCGCATGACGGGGCCTTCGATGATCGGCACGCCCTTCTCGCCCAGGCGCTCGATGACCGCTTCGAGCGGCACGCTGGCGATGAAACACAGGTCCAGCGAACCGGGCGTGGGCACATCGGCCTTCGGCTCGAACTCGTGCCCCTTCACATGCAGGTTGATCTTCTGGTTGCCGAAGCGAAAGGCCTTGCGGCCGGCGCCGAAGGTCTCCAGCGTCATGCCCAGTGCGTCGACGTAGAAGCGCACGCAGGCCTCTTCGTTCGCGGTCGTGAGCACCAGGTGATCCAGGTGGTCGATCATGAGGGGCTTTCTCCTTGTGCGGAAGCAGGCGACTCTAGAAGCAGATCGCGATGAAGAGAAGTGCCCATTCGGCAGCGAGACCTCGCGAATCACGAAGGCCGGACCGCCCTCCCTATTTCTTCTTCAGCGTGGACGCAGGCCTTGCAACGACCGGCGGCGCCACTGGCGCCTTGACCCAGCCGCGCAGCATCACGCCCAGGCAGATGCCGGCCGCGAAGATCACCCAGTACACCCAGGCCGGCAGGTTTTCCGCGCCGCTGTGCAGGTTCATGCCGAAGGCGGCGCCGATGGCCATCAGCGGAAAGGTCAGCGCAGCGATGGTGTTGAGCTTGTGCTGCGCGCGGTTCATTTCCATGGCCGAGTGCGCCTGCGCTTCCGCGGCATGCGCGAGGCGGTAGTCCAGCGACATGCGCGTGTCCGCGAGCAGCAGCTCGAAGCCGCGCGATATTTCGACAGCGAGGTCGCGCAGATCGACGAGCATCAGGTCGTCCTTGACGGCCTCGCGCGCGGCCTGCAGGGTGTCCTGCATGTTCCTCGCGGCACGGGTCAGCGGCATCAGCGGGCCGAGGATCTGGAACAGATCTTCCGAGGTCTCCGCCGACTGATGCCGGATCTCGAAGGTGCTGAACGCCGCACGATAGCTTTCGAGCAGCTTGGCGAGCGCCCTTTCGCCGGGGTTGTTGCCCTTGTGGAGCCACGCCCCATCGGGCTTGCGCAGGAACACCGTGGGCTTGCGTTCGGCGCCGGCGCCAGTGGGCGGCTCGTGCAGGATCACCATCAGGTGCCCCTGCTCGTGAATGACGCGCTGCGCGCCGTAGGTCGTGCCGCCCAGGCGCTGCTGGATCTCGGGAGGCAGTTCCCAGTCGTAGTCGATTCGTCTCGCCATCAGTCGGCCTGCAGTTCTTTCCACAAGGTGTCGAATTCGTCCGCAAAGCGGCGAACGAGCGAAGGGTCGTTGCTGAGGATCACGTTCTCCTCGTTGTAGTCGCAGGCGCTGCGCGTCCAGTTGTAGCTGCCGTTGATGAGCCGTGCGCCGTCGAAGATGGCGAACTTGTGGTGCATGTGCGCCTCGGTGCGGTCCACCGCGACCGGGATGCCGGCCGCGCGCAACTGGCCGACGTCGCTGCCGCGGTCGAACTCCTTGTCGTTGTCGGTGATGAAGCGCACCGCCACGCCACGCCGCTGCGCGGCCAGCACCTCGGCGGTGATGCGGTCGTCCGACAGCGTGAAGACACAGAGATCGACCGAGCGCTTCGCGGCCTTCAGTTGCTGGTTGATCGCCTGGAGGCAGGCCGTGCCGGGGCTGAAGAAAGCTTGCGAGTGCACCGCGACCGCATCGGGCGAGCGGCCGGTGTCGATAGAGCGGACCACGCCTTCGAGCCACTTGAGCAGCGACAGCTGCTCGGGGTCGGCGGTGCGCGCACGCACTAGGTCGAAGGCGCGGTTGCGCAGCTGGCGCAACCCGTCCTCGGGCGGTGAGGCTTCGCGCAGGGTGTGGACCAGCACGCGGCGCTCGTCGTCGCTCAGGCGGGCATCGGCCATGGTGGCGTCGAGCTGGGCCAGCAGTTCGGGCAATGCGGACATCAGTGATCCTTGTCGGGTTTCGGGGCTCGCTTCGGTGCGGCCCGCGTGGCCTGCACTTCGGCTGCAAGACGTTCCATGTCCTGCTTGATCGAGCGGTCGAGTTCGAGCCGGCGCTCGGTGGCGGTCACCAGCGGCAGGATCAGCTCGCGGTAGGTGACCGCGATCTGGAGCATCGCGTCGGCCAGACGCTGGCTTTCGCTCGGCCCTTCAGCCACCGGCTGGGGCACGGGCTTGAGCGCATCGACCGCGCGCGCCACGTCGAGCATGCTGCTCGCGATGCGCTGGCTACCGTCCACGTCGGCGCCGCCGAGCTTGCGCTGCCGCACGAACTCGTCGCAGATGGCGGTCCAGCGCGCGCTTTCCTCCGGCGTCGGGCTGCCCAGCAGTTGCGCGAGGCGCAGCAGGTTTTCTTCCGCGCCGGTGGTCAGCGTCTGCGCCTCGCCGCGGTAGTGGTCGCGCAAGAGCGCATCTAGCTCATCGTCGCGCATCAGCGCGGTGATCTTGCCCGCGAGCTTGGTCATGTTGCGGTAGCTGCCCTGCAGCTTGAACGGTGGCGCGGCACGGTAGGCCTCTTGCTGCGCGGCCGATTCGATGTACGCAAGGTTGACCTTCAGCAGCAGGTCGCGCGCACGAAACAGCCGCTGCAGCAGGGCCTTGATTTCCTCCAGCTCGACCGCGCTGTAGGCATGCGAGAGCGCGCTGCTCGGCACGTCGTGGCCCTGCGCCATCTTCACCAGCAACTGCACGTCCTTCGGGTCGCGCGAGGCCAGCGGCATCAGCGTGGGATTGGAGGTCAGGCTGTTCTCTATGTACGAGAGCGCGAACGCCGCCTCGCGGCCCGAAAGCACATCGCCCAGGTTGTAGATGTCGGCGCGGTTGGCCAGCATGTCCGGAATCTTGAACACGTCACCCGACTCGGTATAGGGGTTGCCCGCCATCACGATCGCGAAGCGCTTGCCGCGCATGTCGTAGCTGCGCGGCTCGCCGTTCCACACGCCTTCGATGCGGCGGGTGCCATCGGCCAGCGCGATGAACTTCTGCAAAAACTCGGGGCTGGTGTGCTGGATGTCGTCCAGGTACAGCATCACGTTGCTGCCCATCGCCAGGCCCAGGTTGAGCTTCTCCAACTCCTGCCTTGCCGCGCTGTTGGGCGCGTTGGCCGGGTCGATGGCTGTCACGCCGTGGCCAAGTGCCGGGCAGTTGATGCGTACGAAGATGAGCCCGAGCCGGTCGGCCACGTACTCCATCAGCGTCGTCTTGCCGTAGCCGGGCGGCGAGATCAGCAGCAGCAGGCCCATGCGGTCGGTGCGGCTGCCCTCCCCCGCCGAGCCGATCTGCTTGGCGAGGTTGTCGCCGATGATGGGCAGGTAGAGCTCGTCGATCAGCTGGTTGCGCACGAACGTCGAGAGCGGCTTGGCCTGGAACTGGCCGAGCTTGAGCCGCGCCTTCTCGCGTTCGAGCAATTCGTGGCGCAGGCTGTGCAGCGCCTCGTAGCCCGGCACCGCGTGCATGGTGTGAAACAGGAAGCGGCGCCAGAAGTCATTGAGGTTCAGCGTGATGCGGCCTTCCGCCACGCGCGGATGCTCACCACGCAGCCCTTCGACCGTGCGGTCGAGCGCCGCATTGACGCGGGTGCGCTGCAGCGGAATGGCCAGTACGCTGGCTGCATCGTCCACCCAGTCGACCGACTGCGGTGCCTGGTGCACGGCGTAGGCGCGCACCCAGTCGCGCGCGAGGCGCCAGCGCTCTGCCGGCGGTGCGGCATCGAGGTCGTGCTGCCAGGCGTCGCGTCGGCCGCTGCGCTCCAGTTCGCGCAGCAGTGCGGCGGCGAGGTCTTCGCCCGCGCCCGAGACGGCCCAGGTTTCGCCGCCGCGCTCGCCGGCCAGCTCGCGCACGAGGTACGCGGCAGCCTGGTCGCACAAGGTGGAGACGCGGCCGTCGTGCGCATCGCGCTCTTCTTCGTTCGCGTCCTGCGCCAGCGCCAGCATGTCAGGCACCACGTCGTGCGCGAAGTGCTTCAGCGCGCGCGCCGTGTCCGCTTCGAGCTGCTCCAGCGCATCGCGCCGGCCGAACAGGGTCTGCATCTGCATCGCGGCCCGCGCGCGGCGCAGCAGCGATTCACGATGGGCGATCAGGTGCCCGTGCTGCCAGTAGAGCAAGGCCAGCGCGCGTTCGGTCGGGCCCCAGGCCAGAAGCCCGGCCTGGTCCTGCATCGCGACGAGCGCGCCCAGCAGGCGCAATGCGTCGTCGTCGTGGATGCCCTTCTGGTAGCCCTCTTGATACCGCGCGGCGGCGAAGCGGCGAACCATGTCGAGCAGTTGCGGATGCAGCGGGTCTTCGGCCAGCAGCGTGAGCACGTCGGCCCACGTGCGCTCGGCCTTGCCGTCGAGCAGCGCCTCCAGCAGCCGGCCCGCAAGGTATTCGGCGCGTGACAGCTCAGGCGTTTCCGACACCAGCGACTGGTTCCAGTAGCGCTGGAGCGGCAGCAGCCGGGGTTCGTCGACGGGGCTCTGGTAATCGGTGCCCGTCACCTGGTAGGCCATGCCTTCGTCGCGGGCCACCAGCGTCAGGTCGACCGGCTGGCGGTGCACGGTGAAGGCGTGACGGCCCAGGCGCAGCGTGTCGCCGCCCTCGCTCACCAGCTCGCGCTTGTCGCGGATCGAGCGCAGGGCCTGGTCGCGCGCGGTCTTCAGGCGCGTGTCGAGTTCGTCGGCCGGCACCGCGGCGCCCAGCGTGCGCAGGTCGGCGATCAGCGTGCGCAGCTTGCCGATCATCGGATCCGCCGCGAAGTAGCTGTGGACCTGCGTCAGGTCGGCAAGCTGCGCGATGCGGCGCGGAATGCCGTCCAGGATGCGCCCCGCCGCATCGACCACGCCCTGTGCGCGGCGCTGCCGGGCTTCCACCAGGCTCTGCCGGCGCGCGGAGAGCGCCTCGTAGACGGTCTCTCGCTTCTCGGCGATGTCGGCGAGAAAGTCTTCCTGCTCGGCGAAGCGGCCTTCGATTTCTTCGAGCTGGGCCAGGAGGCGCGTGAGCGCGTCGTCGCACTTCTCGGGTGTGTCGGCAAACTCCAGCGCGTTCTCGACCGCTTGGCTGAAGAGCTTGAACTGCGCGCCGAACTCCGCGCGCGCCTCGGTCGCGCCCAACGACTTGCGCCGCACACGCGCGTCGGCACGCATGCGGTTGATGTCGGCGTAGATCAGCGAGATGCGGTCCAGGATGGAGGTGCGAATCACCGCATCGCCGCCCGGCAGGCTTCCCAGCTGCTCGGTCAGCAGGTCAAGGCCCGCGGCCTGCTCGTCGAGCGTGGTGAGCATCTGCCCGAGCGCGGGCGACGTGGCCAGGTTGGGCAGGTCGAGCGCGAGCTTGTCCAGCGCCTGGCGCTGGCCGTTGAAGGCGGTGTCGGCCGCCAGGAACTGCATCGCGCGCTCGCCGATGCGCTGCTGCTCGACTTCAAGCGCGGCGTCCATCGCGGCGATGCGCGGCAGGTCGGCATAGCGCAGCTCCTTGAGCATCTGCAGCGCGCCGCGCCGCTCGCGCAGGCGACCCAGCGCCTTCACGAAATCGTCGGGCACGCGCCAGATGGTGCTGGCGATGTCGACCAGCAGCGCATGCTGCGCGTCTTCGGCCCGGGCCAATGCGCGGGCGGTTTCGCGCCGGATGGTATCGACCTTCTCGAACTCGGCCAGCGTGCTGCGCGCCACGTCAGCGATGCTGCGCAGCTCCGCCATGAGGCCGGCGGCTTCGGGCGCGTCGAGCCAGAAGTAGGCGTCGCTCACGCGGGTGCACTGGCGGATCAGGTCTTCGTAGGCGGCGCGCGTGGGCGCCTGCTCGCGCACTGCACGCGCGATGCCCATGAGGTCGCTCACGCCGCGCACCAGTTCGGCATTGCCGATCTTGCCGAAGAAGCCGGTGGCGGGCGGCTGCGCGCCCACATGCTCTTCGCTGGCGAACGGCGTCTGCCACAGCTGCATCGGGTGCACCCGCGTCGGCTCGCCGTCGTTGTCGTGGAACACCAGGATGCGGCCGTCGGCAAAGCGCGCGTAGCCGTTGGCAATGATCGGCGTGGCGAGCTTCTTGTCGATCAGGTTGTAGTTGAAGAGCGCGTAGCGCCCCGGCTTCGGGTCGTAGAAGACATAGGCCACGTCCTCGCCGTTGGGCGAACGGAGCATGCGCTTGAAGCGCAGGTGCTCCACCACTTCGGCCGGCAGGTCGAAGCGCTTGTATTCGCCCGACTGCAGGTAGTAGCCCCCCGGAAAAATGATCCCGTGGTCTTCGGGCAGCTGCACGCAGGAGCCGCCGATGGCATCGATGCGCTCGACCTGCTGCGTGCGGATGTTGAACACCAGGTAGCGCGTGACCTGCTCGCGGTAAGGCTTCACGCGCAAGAGGATCAGCATGCCCAACTTGGCCCAGGCGATCTCGGCATCGGTGAGCGACTGGCTCTTGTCCTCCACCGGTTCGCTGTAGATGCCCAGCCCCGTCTCGGTGTTGTTCTCGATCTTGATCGTGAGGTCGCCGCCCAGCGTTTCGACGAACACCGTGTCGAGCACGTTCACATGCGGATGCTTGCCGCCCACGTGGTCTTCGCGCGTGGCAACGGTCCACTCGAAATCGTGGCTCGCGGGCAAGGCGATGTCGCGCTCGCCGCGGTTGTCGATGTAGTGGATGCCGCCGTCGCGCTCGATGGCCCAACGGAACACGCGCACGTCGTGCAGCTGCTGGCCGATCTGGAACGAGGCGAGCAGCTTGTCTTGCGTCACGCGCAACTGCAGCAGCGTGGCCTGTTTGTAGTAGGCGTAGAGCTCGCGGAAGTCGGAGACGAAGCGTGTGTCTTCCAGAAAGGTGCCGGCCAGCGGCACGGGCTGCAGCTCGTCGTTCTCGGTGGCGGCTTCGCCCGGCGTCGCGAGCCGGTAAAGGCCGAACACGTCGCCCACGGCCGTTTCCTTGCGAAGGCCGATGAAGACGTTGTAGCCGAACAAGAGCAGGTCGCCGATGCGCACGATGTCGCGCGCTACGGCGTTGTTCTCGGTGCGCGCGCGGGTGCGCAGGATCAGGGTCTGATCGGAGCGGCCGAACTCGGCCAGGCGCTGCTCGTTGAGCGCCTGCGTCTTCTTGAGCAGGCCCTCGCCCTGGGTTTCGAGCCGTTTCTTCAGCAGGTCGTAGCTACCGCTGCCCGAGACCAGGGCTTCGGTGGCGTCGATGGGAGCCTGGGCGCCGGGCGGCGCGCCGGTTTCGTCGGTAGGTTGCATGGATCGGCGCGGTCAGTCCGCGCGCAGCAGTGCGAGCAATTCGTCGCGGTGAGGCTGGGTGTCGAGCCAGGTGCGGATGCGGTCCAGCTCGTCGATGCAGTCGTCGCCGTAGCGGCGGCGCAGCGCGGCAAGGCGCGCCTCGCGCACCTCCTCGGTCTGCAGCCGGCGCTGCCAGCCGTCGGACAGCAGCTCGTCGAGCCGGCCGGCCAGGCCACGGCTCACGAGAGCGCGCCATTCGCCCTGGTCGAACCAGAGGTTCTGGCAGGACACGCAGCGGTCGATGCGGAAGTCGGGCCCCGCGCTCACGCGCAGTCGTTGCATCAATCGATCGCACTCCGGGCAGTGGCGCACGGCGGCGAGGTCGAACACCTCGATCACCTCGTCGTCGACCTCGTGCGGCACGCGCTTCGGGTCGGCGGCCTTCCAGCTGCGCCAGTCGTCCATGTCCATCACCATGCCATGGCAGTCGCCGCACTGCACGCCGAGCAAGGCTTCGGCGAGTGCGACGGGCTGCATCGCGGAATGGGCGGCGCAACTGCACTTCAGGTTCGGGTTCATCGCGCGCTCCCGTCTCAGTTGCGGAAGGAGGAGATCAGGTTCTGCAGCGCCGACTTCTGGCTCTCCGTGCCGTCGTTGGCGATCTTGCTCATCAGCGAGGCAACGCTGAGGTTCTGGATTTCGCCCGACGAATTACCCAGCGCGCCGACGATGTCGCGCAGGTCCTTCACCACGTCGCGTTCGCCCGAGAGCTGGTCCTTGAAGGCGACCTGCACCGCCTGGCTCTTGGAGATGACCCCGTCGATCCCCTTGCCCACCGAGAGCGAGCGCACGAAGCTGTCGAAATAGTCGCCCGAGCCGCCCACGATGTCGATCTTGGCGTTGGCGAGCGCGGTGCCCAGCACATCGGCCTGTTCCTTGGCGATGGAGGTTTGCGCGTCGATGCCCTTCAGGGTCTCGATGTGCGACTTTTCCAGGCGCATGCGGAACTCTTCGTGGTCGCGGGTTTCGGGGCTCATCGACTTCATGGCCTCGAACTTTTCATGCAGGCCCTTGGCCTCGGCGTTGAAGCGGGCTTCGATCACCTGCGCATCGGCCTGGCCGGACTTGAGCGTGGCTTCGGCATCGGCCGTGCGCACGTTGACTTCGGCGAGGCCGAGCTTTTCCTTGCCTGAGGCTTCGGCGTCGAACTTGGCGCGCATGCCGGCGGCTTCGGCCTGCGAGCGCGCCTCGATGACTTGCGCATCGGCCTGACCGGCCTTGAGGATCGCGTCGGCATCGGCCTGGCGCACATGCACATCGGCGAGGCCCAGCTTTTCCTTGCCCGAGGCCTCGGCTTCGAAGCTCGCGAGCCTGGCTTGCGCGCTGGCGATCTCGACCTTCGCGGCGGCCAGGCCCGGTGCGGCGGAGATGGCTTCCACGCCTTCGGCTTCGCGCTTCTTCGATTCGGCGTCGCGCTCGGCCACCTTGAGCTTGGCATCGGCCAGCGTCAATTCTTCGGCCGCCTTGTGGCGTGCGCGCTTTTCCTGCGTTTCGGCCGCCTTCACGTCGATGACCATCTTCTCTTCGGCCTGGCCCTCGGCCATGATCACGACCGACTTCTTGGTGCGCTCGGCCTCGGCGACCACGCGCAGTTCCTTGATGGCTTCTTCCTGCTCGGCCACGGTGCGCTCGACCACGATGCGCTCGCGGATCACGTCGGCAATCGCCTTCTTCTGCACTTCGACGGCCTTGTCCTTCTCGATGCGCTGCAGCGTCACTTCCTTCTCGCGGTCGACGATCTCCAGGTCGCGGGCGCGCGTGACCTTTTCTTCCTCGACGGCCACCGCACGCTTGCGGTTGTTCTCGGCGACTTCCTTTTCGCGCTGCACGTTTTCCTGCTGGACGGCCACGGTCTGTTCCGAGAGCAGGCGCGCAGTTTCGGACTTGGTGCGCTCTTCGGACTGGATCTTGGAGGTCTCGGCTTCCTCGCGGGCACGCACGCTGGCGATCTCGCGGTGCTGGCGCGAGGTGGCGTCGGCCTGCTGGCGCTCGAGTTCGAGCAGGGCTTCCTGCGTCTCGACGTTCTTCTTCTTGATCTGCATTTCCTCGTTGCGGCGCAGCTCGTTGGTGCGCACATGCTCGACCGCCGTGAGTTCGGTGATCTTCTTGATGCCCTGCGCATCGAGGATGTTGTTGGCGTCGAGTTCCGACAGCGGCGTCTGCTCGAGGTAATCGATGGCCGCGTCCTCGAGCACGTAACCCGAGAGGTCATTGCCGATCTGGCTGATGATCTGGTCGCGGAAGCCGTCGCGCGCCTGGTAGAGATCGACGAAGTCCATCGACTTGCCGACCGTCTTGAGCGCTTCGGAAAACTTGGCGGAGAACAATTCCTCGAGCGTCTCGTGGTTGGAGGCGCGCGCGCAGCCGATGCCCTGCGCCACCTTCAGCACGTCGTCGGCGGTCTTGTTGACGCGCACGAAGAACTTCACCTTGATGTCCGCGCGGATGTTGTCGCGGCAGATGAGGCCTTCGTTGCCCGAGCGGTCGATCTCGATGGTCTTGACCGAGATGTCCATCAGCTCGGCCTTGTGGATGATCGGGTAGACCATCCGCCCGGTGAAGGTCACCTCGGGCTCAGCGCGCAGCGTGTTCACGATGAGCGCGTGGCCCTGTTCGATCTTGCGATAGAACTTGGCGAACATCGCGAACAGGCCGAGGATGACAACGGCCAGTATGACGACGGCAAAGATGATGGGCTCCATTTTTTCTCCAGATTTGCTTTGAGAGCGGACGAACAGTAAGGGATGCGCGTGATCAGACGATGTCTTCGTGCGCCGCGATGAGGTAACGCCCGGCCACCTCGTCATATTCGAGAATCAGCGCGTGCGAGCCGCGCTTGAGCGTGTTGGGCGTGGGCGCCCAGACGCGGATGTTCAGGCTGGCGCCACGGCGCGAAATCTCGGCGCGGCCGTCTTTCTCGTTCACCACGCCGGTGACCACGCGGCAGGCCTGGCCCACCAGCGCGGCATTGCTCACGGCCGTGTGGCTGACGAAGAGGCCCCTGAGCGGCCGGATGGCGACCGCGGTGACGGGAATGGCGATGGCCGCGCTGGCCACCAGCAGCACCGTGCCGGCCACCAGCTTGAGCACCATCGTCGGCACCAGCGGCATGAGCCACTCGCCGCCGAGGCACGAGACCGTCCACGCGACGAGCACCAGCAGGCTCACGGCCACCGAGAACGGCACGCCGTTGAGGCCGAAGGCGACGACATAACTCGCGAGCTGGCCGACATCGCTCGTGTCGCCATCGGCGTGCGTCTGCACGTCGACGTCGATGCCGCTGCCTTCGATGTCGACCATGCCGAGCACCGCGAGCACCCAATAGATCACCACGACGCCCAGCAGCACCGTGTAGATCGCGGTGGGGTACCCCGTCACCGCATCCATGAAATTGCCCATTGATCCTCCCGCTTGCGGGTTGTTGTTTGTTGTTCTACTTGCGGCTCGGCTTCCCCGCGCCGGTGCCCTTCTTCCCACTACTTGCAAACGCAATCAGGTCGCGCGTGGCTCTTTCCTTGATGGCCAGGCGGTCGTCGGCGGCGAGGCCATAGCGCTTCGCCAGGAATTCGTAGTCTGCCCCGCTGAGCGACACCGTCAGGCGCGGGCGCTTGGGCTTCGACGTGGTCGCCAGCCCCAGCACCTGGCGGATCTGGTCGGAGGTGGACACGTGCTGCCCGAAAGCCGCCGTGCGGACCGCCTCCAGCACGGCCTCCTCCACGTCGAACGCCACCTGGACGGCGCGTATCGCCTCGTCCGAGCCCTGCCAGCGAACCGGCTTGACCCGCACGTTCATTCGGAAGCCGGCCCGCTCGGGTTGGCCTGGCGGGCGCGGATGCGCTCCATCACCTTGCCGGTGCGGTCGGCGTCGCTGCCGATGCCCGCGGCGGCCAGCTTCTTCTCGAGCGCCTGATGGCCCAGTTCGTTCTCGAGCGCCTGGCTGGCGGTCATGCGGTCGGCCAGGTCTTCGTGGCGTGCGCGGATGCGTTCGAGCGATTCGCGCGCATTGGCCAGGCGCGAACCGCCGCTGCCGATGTTCTCGGAGATCGACTGCGTGGCGCGGTAGACGCTCTCGGTGGTCTTGGCGATGCCGATCTCGCGCTCGTGCTCGCGGATGCGCGCCTCGGCCGACTTGATCAGCTCCTTGAGCTTGGAGACCTGCAGTGCGTAGGAGGCATGGGCCTTGGCCTGTTCCTCCAGCTCCTGCTCGATGGTGCCGACCTTGGCCGCCACGTCGAGCGCAAGGCTTTCCTGCGTCTTATTGAGCGCTTCGAGCGCGAGGCCTTCGTAACGCGTGGCTTCGTTCTTCAGGCGCTCGATCTCGCGGGCCGACTGCATCTCCTTGGCCATCACGCCCGTGAGGTCGCCCTTGGCCTTCTCGATGCTGTGCTTGGCGTCGATGATTTCCTGCTCGTAGATGCGCGTGGCATTGCTGTCGACCACGCTCTCGCCGATCTCGCGCGCGCTGCCGCGCAGCAGGGTGACAAGCTTCTTGATGACGGTCATGTGGATCTCCGCTTAATTCAGGAATTCGGACAGGGCGTCCAGTGCATCGAGCGCGTTGTCGCTGAGCACCGCCACTTCGCGTGCGACGTCTTCCACGCTCGCGTTGCGCCCGAGTGCACCGGTGAGCACGTAGCGGCCATCGACGCGGCCGAAGGACGACAGGGGCACGGATGGGTTGAGATCGAGCAGCGATTCGAGCAGCTCGGTGCGGCGCTCGGGCCTCACTTCATCCTCGGTCCAGAGGTAGCAGATGCAGATGATCTGCATGTCGGAACTGGTAATAAAGATAGGCAGCTCGTCGCGCCCCTCGATGCTCACCTGGACCACGGGCGTACTGCCCGGAATGGGTTGCAGCTGCACCGGCAGCCCGCCCATCGCGGCGCCCGCCAGCGCATCGAGGCCCTTGAGTTGATCGAGCAGTGATTGCATACCTCTCCTTGTGGTTGAAACCGTTGGAAGCGAGCGGTGCTTCGATGGGTTCACTATAGGTGCGCCGACATAACATGTCAAAAATTTTCTTTTTGCCAAGCCATGACTTTCGGCACTGGCGCGCTCTCTAGAATCCGCCGATGGCAGGCCCGTCCACCCTGCGTGTCGATTTCGTGACGCGGCTCCTCCTATTCGTCTGATTCTTTTCCGATGTCCGCTTTGCTTCTTGTCTCGGCGTCTGCCTTGCTGCTCGTGCTCAATGTGTGGATGACGCGGCGCGCTCTTGCGATTGACGAAATTCCACTGCGAAAGAACCTGCTGATCGCCATGATCTGGATCGTCCCCTTCATGGGCGCGTCCATCGTATGGAGCTATCTGCCCAGACCACCCCGCGATCCCGGGAAAGGTGTCGACACCGCGCTGCCGAACGGATTCATCGCCGAGGCTGCACCGACCGAAATCTCCCTCGGCGGCGCGGAGCCGTTTTCGCTCCCCCCGAACATCGGCTTCTCCCATGGCCTTCCCCTGCTGGACTGGCAAGCCCTCGGCGAGTGGACCTCATCGCAGACTGAGCCCGATCGTCAACGCGCGGCCACTGCGCTGGGAAAGCGCGCATGGCTGCTTCATCTCAGGGATGCCCTGGGACCTCATTTCCATTTGTACGAATCGGAACAGGCGTGGGTGCTCTCCTCGCTGGAGCACTCGGTCGCCGTCGCCACGGCGGCATATGTCACTTCCACACGCAAGAGAATCCGGAAAGTCCTCGCCGGCGTTGCCGTGTTCGAGGAGAACGACAGGAGCATCCTGCTGGTCATGGACGATGAAGAGACGTACTACGGCTACGTTTCGAGCTACTACCCCGAACAGGGCGAATTCGCCCTCAGCGGCGGCATGTTCATCAATGCAGGCTGCCCGCATTTCCTTGCCAAACGGGCCGACCTCTCCGCCATAGAACCGGTCATCGCGCACGAGATGACCCACAGCGCCCTGTCACATCTGGACCTGCCAAGATGGCTCGACGAAGGGCTGGCAGTCAATACGGAGCGAAGACTGGCAGGTGCGGGGCCCGCAACCCACACCCCACAGGAACTGCGGCGCAAGCACCTCGCCTTCTGGGGAGAAACCGAGATACAGGAGTTCTGGTCGGGCGAGTCCTTCTTCAGGACCGACGACGGCAATCTTCTTTCCTACGAGCTCGCCCGCATTCTGGTCGAGTTGCTGGCAAAGGACTGGCTTCCCTTTGCACAGTTCGTGTCCACCGCGCGACACGAAGATGGTGGCGCCGATGCAGCGAGCGAAATCTTTGAAGCGGACCTCGGCGCGCTGGCTTGCGCACTGCTCGAGCGGGAACCCGATCCCCGCTGGTCACCGACTCCCGAGACCTGGTTCGCCCCGCGAGCAGCATTCGCGCAAGCTCGTCATGCCTGAGGCCACGTAAAGAGGCAACTGATGGCCCCGCGAGGCTGAACGAAAGACTGACTTGCCCCGTCGTGCGGGAGCCGCCAGACTTTGCCCATGACCTCGCTCCCGCATCCATGACGACCAGCAAGCTCGCGCAGCGCCTGTCGGCCGTTCCCTCCACCTTGCGGATCCCCCTGGCCGCGCGTGCGTCCGGCGACGCCATCTTCCCGCAGGTGGCCGTGCGGGACGCCTATGCCGCAGCCATCCTCGAGAAGATCCGCGACGACGGGCAGGCCCTGCCGGAAGACCGGGCGACCATCTACGGCATCCTCGCGCGCACGCGGCGCTTTCGCAGCCTCGCGCAGGATTTTCTGAAGCGGCATCCCGGCGCGCGCGTGGTGAACATGGGCTGCGGCCTGAGCCACTACTTCCAGTGGCTGGACGACGACAAGTCGCGCATGACCGATGCCGACCTGCCCGAGGTGCTCGCGCTGCGCCGCGAGCTGATTCCCGAGACCCATCCGCGCCACGACGTGCGCGAGCTCGACCTGACCGCACCCGACTGGTGGGACCAGCTCGGCCTGCCGAAAAAGCGCAACGCGCCACCGGTCTTCCTCTTCACCGAAGGCGTGCTCATGTACCTGAAGCCGGAGACCGTGCAAGCGGTGCTCGCCGCCTTCGGCGAGCGGGCGCCCGCGGGCTCGGTGCTGGCTTTCGATGCCATGTGCTGGATCGCCACCGGGCGCGCGCGCAACCATCCGTCGGTGCGGCCGACGGGCGCCGAGTTTCTCTGGGGCCTGCGCCGGCCCGCCGACCTGACCCAACCGCATCCGCGCCTGCAGCTGGACGGCACCTACCGCGTGATGGAGGGCCTGGGCCTGGCCTACACGGTGCTTGGCCCGGTGTTCAGGATGGTCTTCGGCGCGCCCCTTTATGCGGTGTATGCGTTGAGCGCCGTGGACACGGTGGCGCCAGCCGATACATAAACGCACAATTTTCCGAATCGACGGCTTTGTCCGGCCTGCATTGCGCGGAATGGCTGACGCGGGGTGTCCCGCGAAATGCGGCAAGCTGGCGGCTGCTTCCATCGCGGAAAATCATTCCGCGTTTCGCCTCGTTCTCCCCCTCCCCAAAGACTCGAACCCTCAAGAAACACATGCTTGATCGCCGATCCTTCCTTGCCGCAGGTGGTGCCGCCGCCGCACTCGCCGCCCTTGGACTGCCCGAAGAGGCGCTGGCCGCCAACGGCCTGCAACTGAGCCAGCCGTCGCCTTTCTCGTTCGACCGTCTCGTCGCGCAAGCCAAGCGCCTCGCCGCGCAACCCTACGTTGCCGCCGCGCCGCTCGCACCCAACGTGCTCGAGAAGATCGACTACGACGCGCACGGCAAGATCAAGTTCGACCCCGCCAACGCCCTCTTCCGCGAAGGCCCCGGCGCGTTCCCCGTCACCTTCTTCCACCTCGGCCGCTTCTTCCAGACGCCGGTGCGCATGCACGTGCTGGAGAACTCCGATGGCGATGCCTTCGCCCGCGAGGTGCTCTACAGCCCCGACTACTTCTCGATGCCGCCCGACAGCCCCGCGCGCGCGCTGCCGCCCGGCGCGGGCTTCGCGGGTTTTCGCCTGCAGGAAAGCCGCCTGGGTGACCAGAGCAAGCTCGACTGGCAGAAGAACGACTGGGTCGCCTTCCTCGGCGCCTCGTATTTCCGCGCGATCGGCGAGCTCTACCAGTACGGTCTCTCGGCGCGCGGCCTCGCACTCGATGTGGCGGTGCCCGACAAGCCCGAGGAATTCCCCACCTTCACCCGCTTCTATTTCGAGACCCCGGCCGCGAACAACACCACCTCGATGACCGTCTACGCGCTGCTCGAAGGGCCGAGCGTGACGGGCGTCTTCAAGTTCGTCATGCAGCGCGGCAAGGCGGTGATCATGGACATCGATTCGCGCCTGTTCCTGCGCCGCGACGTGGCGCGCCTGGGCCTCGTGCCGCTCACCTCGATGTACTGGTACTCCGAGACCATCAAGCCCACCGCCATCGACTGGCGGCCCGAGGTGCACGACTCCGACGGCCTCGCGATCTGGAACGGCGCGGGCGAGCGCATCTGGCGCCCGCTCAACAACCCCACGCAGACGCGCGCCTCCGCCTTCGCCGACACCAAGCCGCGCGGCTTCGGCCTGTTGCAGCGCGACCGGTCGTTCGACCACTACCAGGACGGCGTCAACTACGAGAAGCGCCCGAGCCTCTGGATCGAACCGCTGGGCGATTGGGGCGAAGGCTCGGTGCAGCTCATCGAGATCCCGACCGACGACGAGATCCACGACAACGTCGTCGCCTTCTGGGTGCCGAAGGTCGAGGCCAAGGCGGGTGCGAGCTACAGCCTGCAGTACCGGCTGCACTGGACCGACCAGGAGCCATTTCCTTCGCCGCTCGCGCGCTGCGTGGCCACGCGCATCGGCCGCGGCGGCCAGCCGGGCCAGCCGCGGCCGCAGGGCGTGCGCAAGTTCATGGTCGAGTTCATCGGCCAGCCGCTCACCACCGTGCCCTTCGGGGTGAAGCCCGAGCTGGTGCTCACGGCGCCGCGCGGCAAGTTCTCGTACGTCTTCGCCGAGGCCGTGCCCAATGGCGTGCCCGGCCACTGGCGCGCGCAGTTCGACTTCACGCCCGAAGGCAACGAGCCGATCGATATGCGGCTCTACCTGAAGAACGGCGACCAGACGTTGACCGAGACCTGGCTGTACCAGTACCAGCCTGGTTGAGCTTCTTCAACGCGTTGGGTGTGCGTTGTGGGGCGCGAAGAGCTCCACCGCCCAGTCGACGAACACGCGCAGCTTGGCGCTCAGGTGCCGGTTGGTCGGGTACACCACGTGCAGCGGATACGGCTCGGGCGCCCAGCCCTGCAGTATCTCGACCAGCGCGCCGCTTGCCAGATAGGGGGCGGCCATCACATCGAAGGTCTGTGCCACGCCGATCCCGGTGAGCACTGCGCTCAGGTGCGCGGTGCTCTCGTTCACACCGACCACCGTGTGGCCGTGGATCTCGATGCGCTCCTCGCCGCGCACATAGCGCAGCGGAATCGGCCGGTTGCTCAGCGACGAGAAATAGCCCACCACGCGGTGCGTGCCGTCCCCCAGGTCCGCCGGCGTCTTCGGGACACCGTGGCGTTCCAGATAAGACGGCGTCGCGCAGGTCACGAAGGGCAAGGTCGCGATGCGGCGCGCCACGAGCGTCTGGTCGTTCAATTCCCCGGCACGGATCACGCAGTCGACCGCATCGCCGATCAGGTTCACCGGCCGGTCGCTCACGCCGATCTCGAGTTCGATCTCCGGATAGCGCGCATGGAATGCCGGCAACTGCGGAATCAGGATCATGTTGGCCAGCGAGGAGCCGACGTCCACCCGCAGCCTTCCGCGCGGATTGGCCTGCGCATTGGTGAGGTCCGATTCGATGTCTTCCAGCTCGGCAAGCACGCGCGCCGTGCGCTCGTAGTAGGCCGCGCCTTCCGGCGTGACGGTCACGCGCCGCGTCGTGCGTTGCAGCAGCTTCACCCGAAGGTGCGTCTCGAGCTGCTGCACCATCTTCGTCACGGTGGGCTTGGGCATCTGCAGCGAATCGGCCGCGCGGGTGAAGGTGCCGGCCTCGACCACCCGGGCGAAGACGCGCATGGCGGTGATCTGGTCCATCGCCGGATTATTAGTGATCCGGAAATAAAGATGTCCCGCGCGGCCTCTTGGTCTGCGAGGCGGTCGCGCCCAAACTGCCTTCCATCGTCAACGCTGCCTTGCAGCAATTTCCAAGGAAGAAAGAAGTCATGTCCCAACTCAAGCTCAACGACAAGATCGCCCTCGTCACCGGTGGCACCAGCGGCATCGGCCTGGCCACCGCGCAACGCTTCGTGGCCGAAGGCGCCCATGTGTTCATCACGGGTCGCCGCCAGGCGGAACTCGATGCGGCGGTGAAGACCATCGGCCGCAACGTGACCAGCGTGCTCGGCGACGTCTCCAAGCTCGCCGATCTCGACAGGCTCTACGCCACCATCAAGGAACAGAAAGGCCGGCTCGACGTGCTGTTCGCCAACGCGGGCGGTGGCAGCTTGCTGCCGCTCGGCCAGATCACTGAAGAACATTTCGACAAAACCTTCGGCACCAATGTGCGCGGCCTGCTCTTCACCGTGCAGAAGGCGCTGCCGCTGATGCCCAAGGGCGCGTCGATTGTTCTCAACGCATCGATCACCAGCATCAAGGGCAACCCGGCCTTCAGCGTCTACAGCGCGACCAAGGCGGCGGTGCGCAGCTTCGCGCGCGGCTGGGCGGTGGACCTGAAGGATGCCGGCATCCGCGTCAACGCGGTCAGTCCCGGTGTGGTGCCGACGCCGGCCTATGAGCTGCTGGGCCTCACGCCGGAACAGGTGAAGGGCTTCATCGAGGGACAGGCACAGAACATTCCACTGGGCCGGGTCGGCACGCCCGACGAGATCGCCAAGGCTGTGGTGTTCCTCGCCTCCGACGACAGCAGCTTCGTGAACGGCACGGAACTGTTCGTCGACGGAGGCATGGCGCAGATCTGACCGATCAGCGCTTGGTGACCGACACCAACTCGACTTCGAAGTTCAGCGTTGCGTTCGGCGGAATCACGCCGCCCGCGCCGCGCGAGCCGTAGGCAATCGACGGCGGGCAGGTGAGCTTGGCCTTGCCGCCCGGCTTCATCTTCTGCACGCCTTCGGTCCAGCACGGGATCACGCCGTTGAGCGGGAACTCGGTGGGTTCGCCGCGCTTGTAGGAGCTGTCGAACTCCTTGCCGGTGTCGGGGAAGGTGCCGCGGTAGTGGACCTTGACCGTGTCGGTGGCGGCGGGCGATGCGCCGGTGCCCTCCTTGAGCGACTGGTAGATCAGGCCGCTGGGCGTGGTCACCGGTGCGGACTGCGCAAAGGCTGCGGGAATGGCAAGGACGGACACGAGAGCGGCACAGAAAAGAGTCTTCACGAAACACCTCGGGGATTGAAAGACCTCGATTATGGCCAGCGCCTGCATCGCCTCGATGTAGCGCGATGTAGGTAGTGGAACGACCCTTGCTTTGCTGGATGTGCACTGTCAACATTCACGAAGAGAGGAAGCCTCCATGCACGCCACCGAAGCCGCCCCGGCCGCATCGACTGCCCAGGGCACGGGCCATCTGAAGAAGGTCCTGGGCCCCATCCAGCTCTGGGGCATTGCAGTGGGCCTTGTCATCTCCGGTGAGTACTTTGGTTGGAGCTACGGCTGGAACACCGCCGGCACGCTCGGCTTCCTGGTCGCCACGCTGCTGGTGGCCACGATGTACACCACCTTCATCTTCAGCTTCACCGAGCTCTCGACCGCGATTCCGCATGCGGGCGGTCCCTTTGCGTATGCGCGGCGCGCCTTCGGGCCGACCGGCGGCTTCGTCGCGGGCTTTGCCACGCTGATCGAATTCGTCTTCGCGCCGCCGGCCATCGCGCTGGCCATCGGCGCCTACCTCAACGTGCAGTTCCCGGGCATCAACCCGAAGTGGTTCGCGCTTGGGGCATACGTGATCTTCATCGGGCTCAACTGGATCGGCGTCGGCATCGCCGCGGCCTTCGAGCTCTTCGTGACGGTGCTCGCGATCTTCGAGCTGCTGGTGTTCATGGGCGTGGTCACGCCGGGCTGGACGCTGGCGAACTTCGTCGCCAACGGCTGGGCCGGCGGCAACGTGCTCAACGGCGCGGCGATCTCGGGCATCTTCGCGTCGATTCCGTTCGCGATCTGGTTCTTCCTTGCCATCGAGGGTGCGGCCATGGCGGCCGAAGAAGCGCGCGATCCGCACCGCACCATTCCTATCGCCTACACCACCGGCATCGTCACGCTGGTGGTGCTGGCCTTCGGCGTGATGATCTTCGCGGGCGGCGTGGGCGACTGGCGCAAGCTCGCCAACATCAACGACCCGCTGCCGCAGGCGATGAAGGCGGTGGTGGGCGACAACAGCGGCTGGCTGCACATGCTGGTGTGGATCGGGCTGTTCGGGCTCATTGCGTCCTTCCACGGAATCATCATGGGCTACTCGCGCCAGATCTTCGCGCTGGCGCGTGCCGGTTATCTGCCGGCCTACTTCGCGGGCCTGAGCCCCCGCTTCGACACGCCGCACCGCGCGCTGCTGGCCGGCGGCGTCATCGGCGTGATCGCGATCTTCAGCGACGAGTGGGTGCAGTTCGGCGGCCAGACGCTCACCGCCAACATCGTGACCATGGCGGTGCTCGGCGCGATCGTGATGTACCTGATCTCGATGGCCGCGCTCTTCAAGCTGCGCAGGAGCGAGCCCGACCTGCTGCGCACCTACCGCGCGCCCTTCTATCCGGTGTTCCCGGCCATCGCGCTCGGCCTGGGGGTGGTGTGCCTCGGTGCGATGGTGTGGTTCAACTTCATGCTGACAGTGCTGTTCCTGGTGCTGATGGCCGCGGCTTACGGCTACTTTCTTTTGACCTCTTCGCAGCGCAAGGCGGCCGCGCCCGATGAGATGCTGTCTTCCTCGGCCACCAACGCCTGAGTCCACGCCCGAACGATGCGCTACCGCACCACCATCGCAGAACAGGTCTTCACCTTCGACGACCTGAAGCAGGTCATGGCCTTTGCCAGCCCCGCGCGCTCGGGCGACTACCTCGCGGGCGTCGGCGCCGCCACCGCGCAGCAGCGCATGGCCGCGCGCCATGTGCTGGCCGACACGCCGCTCAAGCAGTTTTTGACCGAAGCGCTCATTCCCTACGAAAGCGACAACATCACGCGGCTCATCATCGACGGCCACGATGCAGAGGCTTTCGCGCCGGTGTCGCACCTCACGGTCGGCGACTTCCGCAACTGGCTGCTGTCGGACGAAGCCACGACCGCCACGCTCACCGCACTCGCGCCCGGCCTCACGCCCGAGATGGTGGCGGCTGTGTCCAAGCTCATGCGCAACCAGGACCTGGTGTCGGTCGCGAAGAAGTGCAGCGTGATCACGCGCTTTCGCAACACCATCGGCCTGCCCGGCCACCTGTCGGTGCGGCTGCAGCCCAACCACCCGACCGACGACCTGCGCGGCGTGGCCGCCTCCACGCTCGACGGATTGCTCTACGGCGCGGGCGATGCGGTGATCGGCCTCAACCCGGCCTCCGACAGCATGCCGGTGCTGGGCCAGCTGCTGCACATGCTGAACGAGGTGATCCAGCGCTTCGAGATTCCCACGCAGAGCTGCGTGCTCACGCACGTGACCAACACGCTCAAGCTCGCGGAGGCCGGCGCGCCGGTGGACCTGGTGTTCCAGTCGATCGCCGGCACCGAGAAGGCGAACCTTTCGTTCGGCGTGACGCCCGAGCTGCTCGACGAGGCCTATGCGGCCGCGCTGGCCCTGAAGCGCGGCACCGTCGGCGACAACGTCATGTACTTCGAGACTGGCCAGGGCAGCGCGCTCTCGGCCAATGCGAACTTCGGCGTCGACCAGCAGACCTGCGAGGTGCGTGCCTATGCGCTGGCGCGGCGCTACAAGCCCTTTCTCATCAACACGGTGGTCGGCTTCATCGGGCCGGAGTACCTGTACGACGGCAAGCAGATCATCCGCGCGGGCCTCGAAGACCACTTCTGCGGCAAGCTGCTGGGCCTGCCCATCGGCTGCGACATCTGCTACACGAACCACGCCGAAGCCGACCAGGACGACATGGACACCCTGCTCGTGCTGCTGGGCACCGCGGGCATCAACTTCATCATGGGCATTCCGGGTGCCGACGACGTGATGCTCAACTACCAGAGCACCTCGTTCCACGACGCCCTGTTCCTGCGCCAGACGCTGGGCCTGAAGCGCGCGCCCGAGTTCGAGGCGTGGCTGCAGCGCATGCAGATCACCGATGCGGCGGGGCAGCTCGCACCGCCCTCCTCCAACCGACTGCTGGCCGACATGAGCGGGCTCAAGGCTTTCAAATCATGAGCGACGCCGTCACACCCAACCCCTGGGCGCAATGGCGCTCGGCCACGCCCGCGCGCCTCGCACTCGGCCGCGCCGGCGCCGGCATGCCCACCAACGAGACGCTGCGCTTCGGCTGGGCGCATGCGATGGCGCGGGATGCGATCCATGCCGCACTCGATGTCGATGCGCTCGAAGCCACGCTGAGCTCGCAGCATTGGGAAGTGGCCCGCGCCCGCAGCCGTGCAGCGGACCGCACCACCTACCTGCGCCGCCCCGACCTGGGCCGCCAGCTCGACGACCAGGACGACGGGCGCCTGCGCGGCATCGGCCGCTACGGCTGCGATGTCTGCGTCGTCATCGGCGACGGGCTTTCGTCGCTCGCCGTGGCGCGCCATGCCGCACCGCTGCTCGCCGCCCTGCGCGCGCAGTTGCCGGCCGACACGCGCTTCTCTCCCGTGGTCATCGCCACGCAGGCGCGCGTGGCGCTGGCCGACGAGGTGGGCGAACTGTTCGGCGCGATGCTCTCGGTGATGCTGATCGGCGAGCGGCCGGGCTTGAGTTCACCCGACAGCCTCGGCATCTACCTGACCCATTCGCCCAAACGCGGGCTGAACGATGCAGCGCGCAATTGCATCTCCAACGTGCGACCCGAAGGCCTGCCCTACGAAGCCGCCGCATTCAAGCTGGCATGGCTGATGCGCGAGTCCCTGCAAAGGGGGCTGACCGGCGTGGCGCTCAAGGATGAAAGCGATCTTGCGGTGCTGCAGCAGCACGATGCGCGAAGGCCGGGGCTGCCCGGATAAAGCAGGCGATCCAGCGCTCGTGCGGCGCGTGGCGGCCTTCATCGAGCAGCAGGCCGGCCGCATCGGCGCCTAGGCACCTGCGCTCGACTGCGCCGGGGCAGCCTATATAGACTTTGATTCCCCTGTCCCGGACAAGTTGGACGAAGGCACCGAAGATCCGGTCCGCGGATCGTTTTCAACGACGCGAATTGTTCATTCGTTCATTCACTCATTCAGCAACAAGACAGAAAGAGATCGCCATGGCAAAAGCCTATTGGGTCAGTGCATACCGAGCCGTCAAGGACGCCGACAAACTCGCGGCCTACGCGAAACTGGCCGGCCCGGCGATCGCTGCCGGCGGCGGGCGCTTTCTCGCACGAGGCCTCCCCGCCAAGGTCTACGAGTACGGTTTGCCCGAACGCACCGTGTTGATCGAATTCGACAGCGTCGAGCAAGCGACAGCAGTGCACGACAGCCCCGACTACCAGGCAGCGCTTGCCGCACTGGGCGACGGTGCGGAACGGGATCTGCGCGTCATCGAAGGGGTTTGAGCAACCCGGGGCGGGTGCGCGCCCGCAAGGCCAAAGGACACTCACGATGACCATCACCATCACCGCCTTTGAACGGTCGCCCGATGGCGGCAAGGGTCTGGCGCGCGACACGCGCGTGCGCTGGGCGCTGGAGGAAGTCGGCCTGCCCTACGAGGTGCGCCTGGTGCCCTTCCACGCGATGAAGGAGGCCGCGCATCTGGCGCTGCATCCCTTCGGCCAGATTCCCACCTACGAGGAAGGCGGCCTCGCGCTGTTCGAGACCGGCGCCATCGTGCTGCACATCGCCGAGCGCCGCCCCGGCCTGTTCCCCGCCGATGCCAACGCAAGGGCGCGCGCCATCACATGGATGTTCGCGGCACTCAATACGGTCGAGCCGCCCATCCTCGAACTCGTCACTGTCAAGTTCGTGGAAGGCGACAAGCCCTGGAAAGACGAGCGCATGCCCCTCGTGCATGACCGCGTGCGCGCCCGGCTGACCCAGCTTGCCACTCGCCTGGGCGAGACCGACTGGCTGGACGGCGGCTTCAGCGCCGGCGACCTATTGATGGTGTCGGTGCTGCTGCGGGCGAGACCATCCGGCCTGCTGGACGAGTTTCCCAGCCTGGCCGCTTATGTTGCTCGCGGCGAAGCGCGGCCGGCCTACCAGCGAGCGTTCGCCGCGCAGCTGGCGATCAACGCCGTGCCCTTGCCGGCAGGTTGACAGGCCGCCGCACTTCGGCTTGACGGTTATCGAGCTTCAGGCCGAACGCAACGTCAAACAATATCGGTCGAGCAAGTCAGCGCCTCATGGCGCTTCAAACTCGCAAGCATTGCATCGGACTTTGCTCGCACGAGCCCGAGCGCATCGCTGCCGATCAGCAAGTGCTCCGGGGGCTCCGGCATATCGACGAGCGCAAGGATCGCCGCAGCGGCCTTGTACGGATCGCCAAGCTGCTTGCCGCTCTTGTCGATGCGCGATTGCCGGATCGGATCGAACAGGCTGTCGTAGTCGCTGATGGCGCGCGCGCTGCGCACCATCGAACGTCCGGCCCAGTCCGTCCTGAAAGATCCCGGGGCGACCGCGGTCACTGCGATGCCGAGGCCCTTCACCTCCCTGGCCAGCGTCTCGGAGATCCCTTCAAGGGCGAACTTGCTGCCGCAGTAGTAGCTGATGCCGGGCATCGTGATGTAGCCCCCCATCGACGTGATGTTGATGATGTGTCCACGCCGGCGCTGGCGCATGAACGGCAGGAACGCCTTCATGACCGCGACCGCACCAAACACGTTGACGTCGAACTGGCGCCGCATTTCGTCGAGCGACGATTCCTCCAGGATGCCCTCATGGCCGTACCCCGCGTTGTTGATCACGACGTCCACCGGCCCGAGCTCCGCCTCGACGACAGCAGCGAGTGGTGCAACAGCGTCGAACTGCGTCACGTCGAGCAGTTTCACGTGCGCATCACCGCGAATCTGCGTTTGGAATTCCGCTGCTGCCTGCTCGTTTCGAACGGTTCCGACGACGCGGTGACCGGCCTGCAGCGCAGCGCTCGCGATGGCCCGGCCGAAGCCGCTGCTGACGCCCGTAATGAAGAATGTTCTGGTGTTTTTCATGCGTCGATTCTAGGAATCTAGGGTGCCGCCAAGCCAGTCGCAATCCTCTGTTTTGTTTGCCTATTCCTATGAATACCATCCATTTTTTTGCCGCTTATTGCCCGAATTGATGCACAGTACGCTGAATGAAAAAATCGAGCGCAACGCCCCTCGACAGCAGTTCTTCCAGCGCCCGCATGATTGCGCTCTTGAAGCAACTCGCACCGCAAGAGGGCTACACGCTGACCGCGCTTGCGGACGTGCGTTTTCTTCGCTCCGATCGCCCATTGGCTTCGACCCCCGTGCTCTACGAACCGGGCATCGTCATCGTCTGCCAGGGTCGCAAGCGGGGCCTCTGGGCCGATCAGGTCTACCTCTACGATGCCCAGCACTACCTCGCGGTGTCGGTGCCGGTCCCGTTCACCATGGAGACCGACGCCAGCGCCGACGCGCCTCTGCTGGCGATCTACTTCAGCCTCGACCTCACCGTCCTCGCCAGCCTTGCGTTGCAGGTCGACGAGCTCACCGAGCGTTCGAGCGCTGAACCCGTCGGGATGTTCTCGACACCGATGGACGACGCGCTGGCGCAGACAGTCCTGCGATTTCTCGAAGCGATGAGTTCACCCGTGGAGGCCGTGTTGCTCGGGCCGGCGATCGTGCGCGAGATCTACTTCCGGGTCCTCATCGGAGAACAGGGTGCATCGATGCGCGCGGCCCTCGCCGGTCAGGGTCAGTTCGGAAGAATCGCCAAGGCCGTGCGACGCATCCACACCTCGTTTGGCGATCGCCTCACCGTCACGCGCTTGGCCCGCGAGGCTGGCATGAGCATCCCTACGTTTCACGCCCACTTTCGCAGCGTCACCCAGAGTTCTCCGATGCAGTACCTCAAGTCGGTGCGCCTTCATCAAGCGCGCCTGCTGATGCTGCGAAACGGGAAGACAGCGTCCGCAGCGAGCCTGGAGGTCGGGTATGAAAGCGCGTCGCAGTTCAGCCGTGAGTTCAAGCGCTTTTTCGGGCGCAGTCCGGGCGATGAGGTGGCGCGCCTGAAGTCGAGCTTCGCGATGCCACCGTTGCCGGGAGCGCAAGAGTGGGTATCGTCGCATTGATCGACGAAGCAGGACTTGCGCAATGTGCGCAATTGAGTGAACGTCGTGGACGCTGTCGAGCAGCGGACGTCGCCTCGCCCAAACCAACGAAGTTGCGCGAAGGCCGGGGCAGACGATCCAGCACCCTCCTCACGCAAGCCCATTCTTCCAAACCTGCAAAGTTCGGCCCGTTTCGGATTTCGGCGAATTGCGATACTGCTCCGCCACTCCACCAAGCCTCAACTGCCCAGCAGCAGCTTGTACGCCGGTACGTCTTTTTCGAACACCTCGTCGAGCAGTTCCAGCCCTTCGAAAAAGCAATGATCCTGATCCTCTAGTTCGGCATGCGACGCCTTGTGCACCTCAAAAAGAATCTCGCTGCACGACAGGAGCCTTGAAGCGCGGACGGAAACGACCTTGCTCTTTGGCTGCCGCTCGTTGTTGTTGCCGACCACCCAGTACGTGTACTGCACGTCGAGAGCGCGAACCGGGAGCACCAGCCACAGACTGTCCCGTTCGACAGGCATGCCGACGTCTTCTCCATAGGCAGACAACGCTTCTTCCCATTCGACGATGGATTCAGGTGTGTCCCTGCTGAACGACCAAGCCAGGTCGGGAAGGATCGTGTGCGGCATCTGTTTCAAAAGAGTTCCTCGCAATTCGCTTGCGCGCATGCACATTGGAAAACGGACGCGAGCCCGAAAGCGATTGCCCTCAAACACGCACATCTTGGAGGCGTTCGCCTCGCCTGTATGTCCGCCGTCGCTGTTCCATTCTTCTGGTTTCTGTGACAACTGCAGGCCGGTGTCCAAAGGCTGCCTCTGGCCGACTTTAGCCGAAGCACTTCCAGCAGCGTCGGCCCACAGCAGACCCCAACCCTGGGCGCTACATTGCTCTCATGACCAGCACAAACACACTCCCTCCCGACCTTCAAGCCGCTGTGCGTGCACGAGACGAAGCCTTCTATGCCGTCGACCCTGCGCAATGGGGCAAGTACACAGCAAGCGACTTCACGACTGTCCAGCAGAACGGTGAATTCATGTCTCGGGCCGAACGGATCGGCAACCTGCAAACGCAGAAGCGGCGGCCCTATGTCCCGCGCGAACGCGAGCAACACGAACAGCAAGGCGACCTTGTAGTCACTCGATTTTTCAGCGGCAGGCTATGGGGAATGGAAGTTTGGAAGCGCATCGACGGTGCATGGGCCACCGTCATGACTCAAGCCACCACGGCGACTTCCGCCACGCCCTGACCAGGCCTGGCCTGGCCTGGCCTGGCACGGCTGATGCGTAGGTCGATGCGGAAGTGTCACGGGCGCCGCATACGTCCGCGCTTCTCATCGACAACGCACAACAACAGGGAACGCATGCACCGCCGCCTCGTCCTCCTCACCCCGCTCGCCACGGCGCTGGTCGCCACCGGCTGCGCCAGCCTCTCGCCCATCAAGGGTCTCTCCCCTGCCCATTGGGACGCCTTCAACCGCACGCAGATCGAAGGCCTGATTGCCAGCCTCGGCAAGGGCAGCCCCGGCTACAACGCCGCCAAGCCGCCGTACGTGGTGTTCGACTGGGACAACACCAGCGTCTTTCTCGACATCGAGGAAGCCTCGCTCATCTACCAGCTCGAGAACCTCGCCTTCGGTGCGACGCCCGCGCAGCTCGAAGTGGCCCTGCGCAAGAACATCCCGAAGAAAGACTTCCTGCCCGCGTACAACAACGCGGCGGGCAAGCCGGTCAACATCGACCTCGTGGTGCCCGACATCGTGGCCAGCTACACCTGGCTCTACCGGAACAGCAGCACCCTCAAGGGCAACCAGCCGCTGGCGGCCGTGAAGCTGAACCCGCACTACATCGCCTTCACCACCAAGGTGCGCTATCTCTATGAAGCCATCGGCGACACCTTCGACCACGGCACGGCCTACCCCTGGGTCACCTACCTCTTCGTCGGCATGACCGAGGCACAGGTGCGCAAGCTCACGGCCGACACGGTGGCGTGGCAGCTGAAGGAGCCGGTTGCCAAGGTCAAGTGGACTTCGCCAGCCGCACTGCCGGGCCAGGCGGGCGTGGTTTCGGTGAGCTGGAAGAACGGCCTGCGGCTGCAGCCCGAGATGCAGGAGCTGTATGCCGCGTTCCGCACCGCGGGCTTCGATGTGTGGGTGTGCTCGGCCTCGTTCGTCGACGTGATCAAGGAGATCTCTTCGAACCCCGCCTTCGGCTACAACAACCCGCCCGATCGCGTGCTGGCGATGGAACTGGAGCGCGACGCCAACGGCGTGATCCAGCCCGAGTTCCGCCGCGGCTACGACCAGACGCAGGGCCCGGGCAAGACGAAGAACATCCAGCGTTTCCTGGTCAGCAAGTACGGCTACGGCCCGAGCTTCATTGCCGGCGACAGCGAGGGCGACCAGAACATGATGGCCGACTTCGCCGACACGAAGAAGGTGCTGATCGTCAACCGACTGCGCGATCCGAAGACCGACATCGGCAAGTTCTCGGCGATGGCGGTGCAGAACTACGGCAAGCCCGACACCCGCTACCTGCTGCAGGGCCGCGACGACAACACCGGGCAGTGGGTGGCCTCGCAGCTGCACACACCGCTGGGTGCCACGCAAGGCAAGGCGCTCAAGTAGCCAGCCCGAGACAGCCCGGCCGCGGGCATCTGCCTATGATCCTGGCATCGAACACCAGGAGACAAAAGATGGCTGCCCGCTACCCCCTCGCCGAACTGAAAGACCTGCCCGAAGACATCCGCACCGCGATCCTCGCCGTGCAGGAAAAGGCCGGCTTCGTGCCCAACGTGTTCCTCGGCCTCGCGCGACGCCCGGCCGAGTGGCGCGCATTCTTCGCGTACCACGACGCGCTGATGCTCAAGGAAGAAGGCTCGCTCACCAAGGGCGACCGCGAGATGATCGTGACCACCACCAGCGCGGCCAACCAGTGCCTCTACTGCGTGGTGGCGCACGGCGCGCTCTTGCGCATCTACGAGAAAAAACCGCTGGTGGCCGACCAGGTGGCGGTGAACTACCGCAAGGCCGACATCACGCCGCGCCAGCGCGCGATGCTCGACTTCGCGATGAAGGTCTGCGACCGCTCGCACGAGATCGACGACAACGACTTCCCGCCGCTGCACGCCCACGGCTTCGACGACGAGGACATCTGGGACATCGCGGCCATCACCGCCTTCTTCGGCCTGAGCAACCGGCTCGCGAGCTTCAGCGGCATGCAGCCGAACAATGAGTTCTTCCTGATGGGGCGGTTGCCTCGCGAGAAGAAGTAGTCAAGGCACTCGCGTTCAGGCCTTCGCGCGGCAGGAGGCCAGCGCATCCAGCGCCGGCTTGTAGGTGGGCGTGTTCACGTCCATCACGCCCAGCACCGTGTGATAGAGGTTGTCGTGCGTGAGCGGCGCATCGAGCCCCGCCTCCATGCACGAACGCGAGAGCTTGCGGCGCTCGCTCAGGCCTTCGCCGAACCAGGTGACCATCGGCACGTGCTTCTGCGCCTCGGGCGCGAAGCTGTACGGCACGCCGTGCAGGAACAGGCCGTATTCGCCGAGCGATTCGCCGTGGTCGCTCACGTACAGCATTCCCGGGTCGTACTGCTTCGATTGGGCCTGGAGCCAGTCGATCGTGCGGGCGAGGAAGCGGTCGGTCTCCGCGATGGAGTTGTCGTAGACGTTCATCAGCTCGTTGTGCCCGCACTCGGCCAGCGCGTTGGTCTTGCACTCGGGCGTGAAGCGCTTCACGTCGGGCGCCGAGCGCTTGTAGTAGGCCGGCCCATGGCTGCCCATCTGGTGCATCACCAGCACCACGCCCTTGGCGCGGCGCTCGGCCGGCAGCGCGGCGATGCGCGCGTCGAGGTTCTTGAGCATCACGTCGTCCAGGCATTCATCGCCGTCGCACAGGGCTTTCTTCGTGGCGGCATCGAGCCCGTCGAAAGCCGATGCGTTGGGGATGCGCGTGCACACGTCCTTGCAGCCGGCCTGGTTGTCGAGCCAGAGCACGGCCAGGCCCGAGGCCTGCAACACGTCGACCAGGTTCTCGTAGTCGTCCTTGCGCGATTCGTAGCCTTGTTTGCCCAATGGCGAAAACATGCACGGCACCGAGGCCAGCGTGTTGGTGCCGCACGAGTGCACGTCGCGATAACTCAGCACGCCGCGCTTGGCCAGCTCGGGCGTGGTGTCTCGTGCGTAGCCGTTGAGAGCGAAATGGTCCGCTCGCGCCGTTTCGCCCACCACGATCACGAACATCGGGGGACGCGCTTGCGCTGCGTAGCTCGCGCCGAGCGATGTGCCGGCGGTGATCGGAATCAGCTTCCCGCTGCGCTTGAACAGCGGCTTGATGAACACGGCACCCGTCGAGTAAAGGCTCGCGATCGGGTTCATCATGTAGCGCAGGTGGATGTTGTTGCGCATCAGCGGCGCGAGTTGCCGGTTCATCGCCACGCCGGTGACCAGCGCCACCACCACGGCCAGCAGCAGCAGGGCCGCGTTGCGCCAGAGCTTGGAGAAAAAACGCATCGGCGCGATGCGCACGCGCCAGAGCAGCGCCCCCGCGGGCAATGCGACCACCAGCACGTTGAAGGCCATGCGCCAGCTCAGCAGGTCGCGCGCTTCGTTCGGATCGGTCTGCAGCGCGTTGGCGATCATGGTCGGGTCCATGACGACGCGGTACTCCAGCATGTAGTGCTGCGCCACCGCGGCCAGCACGACCACCAGGAACCACAGCGGCTTGACCCAGCGCGACCAGGCCGTGAGCGAGAGCATCGCCACCGTGCCGCACAGCGTGAGCAGGCTCATGGCGGCGACCGTCGGCAGGTAGGTGCTGGGCGCCCCGCCGATGCGGGCCAGCTCGTTCCAGAGCGGCCAGTTGGTGGTCAGCACCAAGTACAGGCCCAGCCAGAGCACGACCTGTGCGGCGGAACGCGGGCGTGCGAGCCATCGGTCGAGGCGTTTCCAGAGCGCTCCGGCCGCCGGAAAGTGTGGCGCCGATGCCTCGGAAGCCTCGGAAAAAGGCATGCGATGCGCGGGTGCGGGCTCGATACGCGAAAAAGACATGCAGCGACTGTAGGAGCCCTGCCTGAAAGGAGCCTGAACTCGCTGTTCAGGCCATGTTCAGGCTCGCCGTGCCCGTGCGCGCCTGCGACGGGCTGGCATTCTGGCCAAGGCGAGGCTCAGCGGGCGGCTCACGCCGCGCTCGACCAGGATCGACACCAGCGCGGCAAGGAGCACGGCCGCCGCAATGTCCGAGGGAAAGTGCAGCCCCAGGTAGAGGCGGCTCCAGGCCACCACCGCCGCCACCGCGAGCGCTGCCAGCATCGGTGCGCGCTGCGGCAGGCACCACAGCGAGAAGGCGGCGGCGAAGGTGCCCGCCGCATGCAGGCTCGGAAAGCCCGGCCGCATGCCTTGCGGCTCCCACTGGATGCCCAGCCCGTAGAACGCGGGTCTCGGGAACGGCAGGGCCGAGCGAAACACGTTCACGATGACCCAGGTCGCCAGCACGCTCACCAGCGCGGTGAAAAGCACATAGCGCCAGCGCTTGTCGACCATCGCAGCCGCGATGATCGTCACGGCCAGCAGGGCCGGCAGCACCTCGGAGGCGAAACGGGCGAATTCGATGAGCCACAGCGATGCGGAGGCGCCCGCGTTGAGCCATCCGAACAGAGCGAAATCAAGAGCTTGCATGGTGAAGAGGTGCTGCCGCGTCGGACAGATCGGACGGGTGGGGGTCGCGGCGCGTCACCGCCACGTCGATGGCAAACCCGACCACCCAGCAGACCCACGCGGTCCAGAGCGTGTGGCTCATGTAGTGGGCGCCGCGCAGTTGCTGCGACAAGCCCAGCGCCAGGCCTGCGACCACCGCCACGCCCAGCCAGATGAACGCCGCGCGGGAGGAAACCCGGCGCAGCACGAAATAACCGCCGACATAGGCGAACGCAGCCGAGGCGTGACCGGCGGGGAAGCACCCGCCCGCCCCGCCATCGTCGACACCCCACGACCAATGCGACACATAGCGCGCGACGCCGCCGAATTCCTTCAGGTCCCAGGGGCAGCTGGTGTCACTGAAATGCTTGATGAGGCTGATGGCCAGCACCGAGGCCAGCACGGTCGATGCGAGTTGCACCCGTTCCCGCGTGGCGAGCCTGCGCAGGATGCCCACAGGCCAGCGGATGGCCGCGAACAGCCCGATCACCAGCAGCCAGCTCAGGTTTCTGGCGCCCTCGTGCATCACATGGACCAGGAAGGGGTTGTCGCGCCACGGAAAGCCCATCGGCGTGCCGGCCATGTGTGCCAGCCAGAGGTCGCCGCCGGAGGCGTCCCACGTCATCAACAAGGCCAGTGCGAGCAAGGTCAGGACTCCGGAACGGAGATTTGCGGTGCGTGTCATTTGAAAAAACCAGGCCTCGACAAAAACTGGCGCGAGCCTACGTTCGCGAAATGAACCCAGTCTGAAGCGACCTGAACGAATCCTGACGCGGCCTCCCGCCGCCCTGCGGGCGCTAGACTTCGTGTTTTTACAGAGACACACCGCGTGCGCATATTGCTTGTCGAAGATGACACTTCCTTGGCAGATGCCGTGTGCAGCTATCTGCTGGCCAAGGCTTTCGTCGTCGATGTGGCGCCCAGCCTCGCCGAAGCACGCGGTGCCCTGCTCTCGGTGCAGTACGCGGCGGTGCTGCTCGACCTGCACCTGGGCGACGGCGACGGCCTCTCGCTGCTGCCGCAGGTGCGCGCGTTGCGCGAGCCGCCCATCGTCATCGTGCTCACGGCCCGCGACCAGGTCACCGACCGCATCCGCGGCCTCGACGCCGGTGCCGACGACTACCTCATCAAGCCGTATGACCCCGCGGAACTGCTGGCCCGGCTGCGCGCGGTCGAGCGGCGCCGCAGCGCCAACACCTCGCCGGTGCTGCAGCTGGGCACGCTGGAGATCGACCTGGCCCACGACCGCGTGCGCAAGGATGGCAGCCCCGTCGTGCTCACGCAAAAGGAATGGGCCTTGCTGCGCGTGATGGCCACGCGCCCCGAGCGCATCCACACGCGCGAGAACCTGGCCGACGCGCTCTACGGCTTCGGCGACGAAGCCGACAGCAACACGCTCGAGGTCTTCATCAGCCGCCTGCGCCGCAAGCTCGGCAAGAGCCACATCCAGACGTTGCGCGGCCTCGGCTACCGGCTGTCGTTCTCGGCGGACGACGACGAATGAGCACCGCCCGGCTTGCGAGTTCTGTGGGTGGTCGCGACTCGCTGGCCGGACGCCTCACACGCACCCTCATCGTGTGGGTCGGCGGCGTGTGGCTGCTGTGCGTGCTGGCCGTGGTCTGGTATGTGGACCGCGAGATCAACCACAACTTCGACAACGAGCTGGTCGAGGTGTCGCACCGCATGTTCGACATGGCCGTGCAGGAACTCGCCAAGCTGCAGCACAAGGGCGACGCACCGCCGGCCACGCCGCTGGTCGCACCCAAGCAGTTGTTCGCCGAAGACGCCGTTCTGTACCAGGTGGTCGACATTCACGAGCACGTGCTGCTGCGTTCGGCCGAGACGCCCGCCGACACCTTCGATGTGCCGCTGGCTCCCGGCTTCGCCAACAACCCGACCTGGCGCATCTACACCGTGCGGCACCCGACGCTCGGCCTCTACTTCCAGGTGGCCGACCCGCTCGACGAGCGCCGCCGTGCGCTCAACCGCACGCTGTTCGGCCTGATCATTCCGCTCGGTGCGGTGCTGCCACTGCTCGCGCTGGTGCTGCGCAATGTGGCGCGCACCGAGCTGCGCGTGCTGCAGCAGCTCGCGGGCGAGATCGAGAAGCGCAGCGGTGCCGACCTGCGGCCGATCACGCTGCCGGGGTTGCCGCAGGAGCTGCGCTCGGTGGGCGACCACGTCAACAGCCTGCTGGAGCGGCTGTCGCAGTCGCTCGACGTGGAGCGCGCACTCGCCGCCAACGCGGCCCATGAACTGCGCACGCCGCTGGCTGCCGCGCGCCTTCGTTTGCAGACCGCACTCGACCATGACCTGAAGCGTGACGACGTGCAGGGCGCGCTCCAGGCGCTGCAGATGCTGAGCCACCGCACCGAGAAACTGCTGCAGTTGTCGCGCGCGGAATCGGGTGCATCGCTCACGCGTGCGAGGGTCGACCTGGTTCAGCTCGCAGGCACCGTGGCACAGGAGTTCTGGCAAGACCCGCTGAACAACGAGCGCCTGAAGCTCAAGGTGCCCGACAGCGCGGCGCCGGTGGCCTTCGGCGATGTCGACGCGCTGGCGATCGCGCTGCGCAACCTCGTGGAGAACGCGTTGCGCTACGGCGGTGGCGGGCGCGTGGTGATCGAGGTGGCGGCGCCCTGCACGCTGGTGGTGAGGGACTTCGGCGCCGGCGTCAGCGCAACGCAGCTCAAGACGCTGCAGCAACGCCATGTGCGGCACGGCTCGGACCGCGCAGGCTATGGGTTGGGGCTGTCGATCGTGGGCACGATCGTCGAGAAGCACAACGCGAAGCTGGAGCTGGCATCCCCGCCGGTGGGGGCGGCGCAGGGGTTCGAGGCGCGGATTGTGTTGCGGCCGGCCTAGCGCGCTTTCGCCTTCTTCGGCATGAACTTGTTGGAGTTGTCGAAGCCGAACTGACCCGCCTTCTCCATCGCGACCGTCTTGTCGATCAGGTGCCGGCGCACAGGCTCCGGCAAGGCAAAGAATTCTGCATTGGCCCTCGTGCTGCGATCACCGTCCAGGATGCCGGTGATGGCGTGGATCACCACTTTTCGCCCCTGGTAGAACGCGACGATCTTGATGGCGCCCGAGTAGGCGTCGGTGTTGAAGCCGTCTTTCTCGCCCGGGGCGAAGAAGCGGTAGACGAGGATCGGCTCGACCGACCCGTCCGCATCGATATCTGCGAGCTCCAAGAGCTTCGACCTGAAGTTGATGCCGGCATCGTCCTTGCCCGCGAAGTCGCGAATCGACCATTGCCGCGCGAGGCTGCCGTCGCCTTCTACCTTGAAGAGCGTGGCCTGGATGACCGAGGACAGCATCTCGCCTGTGAACGGCACGTCCTGCTTTTCGGCGAGCAGCAACGCGTAGCTGCCGGAGGTGTCGGTGTAGCAGTAGCGCTTGAACACCGGGAGTTCGACGCCGGCTTTCTTCACCGCGTCGGCACTCAGGAAGGGCGCGTTGGCGGGGCATGCATTTTTTTCGGCCTTCGTCGTCTGGGCATGGCTTGCGGTGGCGAGCAACGCGAACGCGGCAAGCGACAGTACCTTGCGTTTCATCGTGCGCTTACTCGCTCACCAGCGTACGCAGCCACACCGGCAACGCCAACGCCTTCTGCTTCGGAAAATCCACCCAGATCGTCGTCGCCCCGCCCGCCGCGCAGATCACGTCGGGCGCTTCCTCGCGCGCCATCGTGCCCCAGCTCTCGAAGGTGGTGCGGCCCGGGTCGCTCACGTACATCTTCAGCAGCACGTTGCCCGGATATTCGATCTGCCGGTAGAAATTGCAGAAGGCATTGACGATCACCATGCCCTCGCCGCCCGGCTCCGGCTCGAAGCCGATCGAACGCATCCAGTCGATGCGTGCGGTTTCGAGGTAACGGAAGTAGGTGCCGTTGTTCAGGTGGCCCATGGCGTCCATGTCGCCCCAGCGGATGGGGATCGACATTTCATACACGAGCTTCTTCTTTTCGGGGATTTCGATTCTCATCGGTGCGCCTTGATGGATGCGAGGATGCCCAGCACGAACAGCAGCGCCGCCACCCATTCGGTGGCCTGCGGCCAGCGGCCGTCCCAGACGAAGGAATAGAGCAAGGCGAACAGCGTCTCGCTCACGATCAGTTGGCCGCACAGGCTGGCCGAGAGGCGCTGGCTGGCGATGTTCCAGAGGATGGTCGCAAGCCACGACGAACCGAAGCCGCCCGCCAATGCGATCCAGACAAAGAGCATGCCGTCGGGCTGCGACTGCAGCGTGGCCATGTCACTGCCCGCCACCACCCACAGCAGCAGAGCGCCGAGGCCGGTGGCGATGCCGAGCCAGTTGGCCCAGTCCGTCGCGTTGAGTTCGGTGTGGCGCTGCAGCCATTTCGCGTTGAGCAGGCCGTAGATCGTCCAGCTCACCATCGCGCCGAGTGCCAGCGCAATGCCCCAGCCGTAGCGCACCCCACCTTCGCGATGCTGCGTCGCCCACGCGCTCCAGATCATCAGCGCGATGCCCGCGCCCGTGAGCAACAACCCCGGCAGCAGCGCGCGCATGCGCAGCCCCGCGGGCCGGCCGAGCAGCATCATCCAGACGGGAATCGTGCCGATGATGAGGCTGGGCACCTCGGTACCGGCCGCCACGATGCCGAAGGCCAGCAGCAGGTAGTAGCCGCTGAAGCCCAGCACACTGAGCCCGAGCGCCGCGAGCGCCTGCCGTCCATTCGGCCAGCGCACGGCCGCCGGCCGCGCGAACACTGCCAACGCCGACACGGCACCAAACACCGCGAAGCGCGCGGCCGTGATGTCGACCATGCCGAAGTGGCCGACCATGCGCGGCGCCACGAACACCAAGCCCCAGAGCGCGCCCGCGCCCAGGCCGGCGGCGATGCCGATCCACGCGCGTGGAGTCAGAGCGCGAATCCGTCGTCGGCAGCGATCACCGCGCCATTTACAAAATGGCTCTGGCCGCTGGCCAGCAGCACGATCAGGCCGTCGAGGTCTTCGGCCTTGCCCACGCGCTTGCGCGGCAGGATGCTGACCAGCTTGGCGCCAGCCTCGGTGGTCCAGAGTTCTTCGTTGAGCTCGGTGGCGATGTAGCCCGGGCACAGCGCATTCACGTTGATGCCGAAGCGGCCCCACTCGAGCGTCATGGCCTTGGTCATCTGCACCACCGCGGCCTTGCTCATGCCGTAGGCACCGATGTTCGGCACCGCCTTGAGCGCGGCCACCGAGGCGATGTTGATGATGCGACCGCCGATGTAGGTGCCCGGTGCCGAGCCGTCGGCGCGCGCCAGCATGCGCTTGCCCACTTCCTGTGCGACGAAGAAAGCGCCCTTGAGGTTCGTGTCGAAGATGAAGTCGTAGTCGTCGGGCGTCACGTCCTGCAGCTTGTTGCGGATATTGACGCCGGAGTTGTTGACCAGGATGTCGATCGGGCCGACCTCGGTCTCGGCGCGTGCCACGGCGGCCTTGATGCTGCCGTGGTCGGTCACGTCGAGTTCGACCACGTGGGCGTCGCCGCCCTCGCCTTCGATGCGGGCGCGCAGCTCCTTGAGTTTTTCGACCCGGCGGCTGGCCAGGACCACCGCGGCGCCGGCGCGCGCCAACGTTTTCGCGAATTGGGCGCCGAGTCCGCTGGAGGCGCCGGTGACGAAGGCCACGCGGCCCGAAAGATCGATGCTGTAAGCCATGAAAACGGGTCCTGGTGAGTCGCGGAGGTGACGGGTTGCGCTCCCCCTAAAATGTTTCGCGCCCTCGTAGCGTCCGAGCCTCAAAACATTATCGACCAGACCCACATGACCCACGACGAAATCCTTGCCCAGTTCGGCCCTCGCGAAGCCATGGAATACGACGTGGTCGTGGTCGGTGGCGGCCCGGCCGGCCTCTCGACCGCGATCCGCCTGAAGCAGCTGGCGGCCCAGCACGAGAAGGAAATCTCGGTCGTGGTGCTCGAAAAGGGCTCCGAGCCCGGCGCGCACATCCTCTCGGGCGCCATCATGGACCCGCGTGCGCTCAACGAGCTGCTGCCCGACTGGAAGGAACTGGGCGCCCCGCTGAACCAGCCCGTCACCGACGACGCGATGGTGTTCCTCGGCGAGAAGTCGGGCCTGCGTACCCCCAACGCCTTCCTCCCCGCATGCTTCCAGAACCACGGCAACTACATCATCAGCCTGGGCGCCTTCACCAAGTGGCTGGCGCAGCAGGCCGAAAACCTGGGCGTGGAAATCTTCCCCGGCTTCCCGGCCGCCGAGGTGCTCTACAACGAGAACGGCTCGGTGCGCGGCGTGGCCACCGGCAACATGGGCGTCGGCAAGGACGGCGAGCCGACCGAGAACTTCCAGCTCGGCATGGAGCTGCTGGGCAAGTACACGGTGTTTGCCGAAGGCGCGCGCGGCCACCTGGGCCGCCAGCTCATCGCCAAATACAAGCTCGACGAAGGCAAGGACCCGCAGACCTACGGCCTGGGCGTGAAGGAAGTGTGGGAAATCGACCCCAAGCGCCACCAGCCCGGCTTTGTGCTCCATACGGCCGGCTGGCCGATGAAGAGCGACACCTACGGCGGCGCCTTCCTCTATCACATGGAGGACAACAAGGTCACGATGGGCTTCATCACCGGCCTGGACTACAGCAACCCGTACCTGAGCCCGTTCGAGGAAATGCAGCGCTGGAAGCTGCACCCCAATGTGCGCTGGTACCTCGAAGGCGACGAGGCCAAGGGCATCAAGCCGGCCAAGCGCATCGGCTACGGTGCACGCGCCATCACGGCCGGCGGCCTGCAGTCGCTGCCCAAGACGGTATTCCCGGGCGGCGCGCTGGTCGGCTGCGAGGCCGGGTACCTGAACGTGAGCCGCATCAAGGGCAGCCACGCCGCCATCAAGACCGGCATGCTGGCCGCCGAAGCCGCCTTCGACGCAGTGCAGGCCGGCCGCCAGCACGACGAGCTCACGGCCTACCCGGCCGCGTTCGAGAAGAGCTGGCTGCACGCCGAGCTGAAGAAGGCGCGCAACTTCAAGGCCTGGTTCAAGAAGGGCCTCGTCGTCGCGACCCTCATGAACGGCATCGAGCAGTGGCTGCTCAAGGGCAACATCCCCTGGACCCTGCGCCGCACCAAACCCGACCACCAGTACCTGAAGCCCGCGGCCGAGTGCAAGCCCATCGTGTACCCCAAGCCCGACGGCAAGCTCACCTTCGACCGCCTCTCCAGCGTTTTCATCAGCAACACGAACCATGAAGAGCAGCAACCGGCCCACCTGACGCTCAAGGATGCGACGGTGCCGGTCAACATCAACCTCGAGAAGTTCGCCGGCCCCGAGAGCCGCTACTGCCCGGCCGGCGTGTACGAATTCGTGGGTACGGAAGACGGCAAGCAGCGCCTGCAGATCAACGCGCAGAACTGCGTGCACTGCAAGACCTGCGACATCAAGGACCCGACGCAGAACATCGTGTGGGTGACGCCTGAAGGCGGTGGCGGGCCGAACTACGTGGGCATGTAAGGCGCCCCCGCGCTGTTTCTGGAAGCCCTCTTCGGAGGGCTTTTTCATTTTTTTTCGCGAAGATGCGTCCGTTCGGAAACCCGCGGCGTAAATGGAAGCAGGACGGCGATGAAACATCGCCGTCCGCCAATCCATTCAACGACCATTCGAGAGGATCTTTCGCCATGAACACCATGCTCACCCGCATTGCCATCGCAGCCACCTTCGCCCTGGCCGCCGGCCACGCCCTCGCCGCGGACATGACGCCAGCACCCGCCCCCGCCGCCAAGGCCGCGCCGGCCAGCAACCTCGCCGCCGCCCGCGCGCTGATCGCCGACAGCAAGTGGGCCGCCGCCGTCAGCGAGCTCGAGCGCGTCAACGACACCGGCAACGCCGACTGGAACAACCTCATGGGCTATACGATGCGCAAATCGGGCGCGGGCAAGTGGGTGGCTTCGGAGAAGTACTACGACGCAGCCTTGAAGATCAACCCGAAGCACCTCGGCGCGCTCGAATACTCGGGCGAGCTGTACATCTCGATGGGCGACCTGCCCAAGGCCGAGCAACGCCTGGCCGCGCTGGGCCAAGCCTGCAACATGAGCTGCGGCGAATACAAGGACCTGAAGGCCTCGGTCGAAAGCTTCAAGGCGAGCGGCGGCAAGAAGAGCTGAAGCCCTGCGGCCGCGGCCGCAGGGCTGTCACGGAGTGCAATACTCGCGCGCATGAATGGACATCCTCCGGACAGCCTGCAGACGTTGATCGCCGCAGCGGCGCGCGGGGACCACGCGGCCTTCGCCCAGATCTACGAACGCACGCACCTGCACCTGTTCGGTGTCGCGGTTCGTATGTTGGGCAATGAACAGGCAGCCGAAGACGTGCTGCAAGAGGCCTTCGTGAACATCTGGAAGAACGCGGCCAGCTACCGCGCCAGCGTCGACGGCCAGGAGATCCAGCCGATCACCTGGCTGATCGCGATCGTGCGCAACAAGGCGCTCGATGCGCTGCGTTCGCGCACCCGGCGCAGTGCGCACGAGCAGCCGCAGCAGCACTTCGATGCCGAAGACGACATCGAGGTGCCGCATGGCACCGACACCGCGCCCGGCGCGCTGCAGCTCTTCGAGCAGGCCATGCAGGCGCTGCGCATCGAAGGCTGCATGGCGGCGCTGGACGGCAGCTTTCGCCAGAGCCTCGCGCTCGCCTACTACCAGGGCCTGTCGCACACCGAGGTGGCCGCGCAGATGAATGCGCCGCTGGGCTCGGTGAAGGCGTGGATACGCCGCGGCCTCGACAAGCTGCGCGCCTGCCTGAGCGCGCAAGGAGTCACGCCATGAGATACACCGACACCAAGCTGCTCGATGCGCTCGCATCGGCCTATGTGCTCGGCACGCTCGAAGGTGGTGCGCGGCGGCGCTTCGAACGCCTGCAGCGCGACCGCGTCGACGTGCGCGCGCTTGTGGTGCAGTGGGAGCAGCGGTTGGGCAAGCTGGCCCTGTCGGTGCCGGCGCGCCGGCCCTCGGCCGATCTGTGGCGCGTGATCGAGGCGCGCACACGGCCGGCTGCAGAACACAAGGCATCCACTTCGCGCTGGCCGGCATGGCTTCGTCCCGCGGGCTTCGGGCTTGGCGGCATCGCGGCCGGGGTGATCGCCGCGAGCGCGCTGATCCTTTCTGCACCCGGCCTCTTCATCACGAGCGACCAGCTCGCGATGCGCTCGGGCGAACGGCTGCCGCAAAGCTATGTGGGCGTGCTGACCGATGCGCAGGGCCAGGGCCGGCTGCTCGTGAGTTCGCTGCGGCATGGCAAGACGCTCACGCTCAAGGTGCTGGGTGCCGCCCCCCTCTCACCTGCGTTGGCCAGCGATGAGCGACTGGTCTTGTGGGCTTTACCCGCCGACGGGGCGCCTTTCGCCATGGGAACGGTTCCGGCCAGCGGAACCCAGGTGTCGGCCCTGCCCGACACCTCCGAGAAACTGCTGTCGAAGGTGTCGCGTCTCGTCGTCACGCGCGAGCGCACGGCGACGCCTGCAACCCCGAGTGCCGACGTGGTGTTGAGCGGAAGCTGCGCCAAGCTCTGGTGAGGCCGATGAGGGCGTTTTCACGGGTGGCGTCCGTGAAACTCCCGACACGGCAAAGCCCCCGGTTGCGGCATAGTCGAATGCGCCTGACGCATTCCTGACCCCGACCCTATTCCCCCCGGAGACACCATGAAACTCGGCCACATCGCCGCCGCCTGCCTTTCGCTCGCCCTGGGCACATCCGCCCTCGCCCAACAACCGACGGTGCTGAAGATCGGCTACGCGACCTCCAAGGAGTCGCACTACGGCGTGGGTTCCACGGTGTTCTGCGACGAGGTCGAGAAAGGCACGCAAGGCCGCTTCAAGTGCCAGCACTTCGCCAACTCGGCCCTGGGCGGCGAGCGCGAGCAGATCGAGGCGATCCAGCTGGGCACGCAGGACCTGGTGAACACCTCGACCGGCCCGGTGGGCAACTTCGTGCCCGAAGTCAAGATCGTCGACATCCCCTTCCTCTTTCGCGACTACGACCACGCACGCAAGGTGATGGACGGCCCCATCGGCCAGGACATCCTCACCAAGTTCCCGAGCAAGGGCATCATCGCGCTGGCCTGGACGGAGAACGGCTTTCGCCACATGACGAACAGCAAGCGCGACATCGTCAAGCCCAGCGATGCGGCGGGCCTGAAGATGCGCACCATGGAGAACAAGGTGCACATGGACGGCTACCGCACCTTCGGCATCCTGCCGACGCCGATGGCCTTCCCCGAACTCTTCGGCGCACTGCAGCAGGGCACGGTCGACGGGCAGGAGAACCCGATTCCGGTGATCCTGGCGTCCAAGTTCTCGCAGGTGCAGAAGCACCTGTCGCTCACGGGACACGTGTATTCGCCCGCGCTGCTGCTGCTCTCGCCGAAGGTGTGGAACAAGCTCTCGGATGCCGACAAGAAGGTCTTCGTCGATGCCGCCAAGAAGGCTGCCGTGGCCCAGCGCAAGAAGGTCAACGACGACGAGAACAACGGCATCGCCCAGCTCGAGAAGGACGGCATGAAGGTCACCAAGACCGTCGACGGTGCCGCCTTCCGCGAAGCGCTGAAGCCGGCTTATGCGGGCTACGCCAAGGAGTTCGGCGCCGACAACATCAAGAAGATCACGGACGTCCAGTAAGCCTGCGCGCCCGCTTCCTGTGACGACCGCGCCCGGCCCGCTTCAGTGCGCCGGGCGCTTCGCTTTTTCCAAGACCCCGAGACCGAGATCGAGAACAACAACGTGCAAGCCTTCGAGCGCTACTTCCTTGCCGCCAACCGCTGGGCGCTGATTCTTCTGCTGGCCGCCATGTCGGTCATCATCTTCACCAACGTCGTCATGCGCTACACCACGAGCAACTCGCTTGAGTGGGCCGAAGAGGTCTCGCGCCACATGATGATCTGGCTCACCTTCCTGGGCGCCGGTCCGGTGCTGCGCTACGGCGGCCACATCGCGGTCGAGAACCTGCAGGACGCATTGCCGCGCGCGGGCGCCATCGCGGTGCGCGCCTTCGTCGCCGCACTGCTGTTCGCCTTCTTCGGCTTCATGGTCTGGTACGGGTGGCTCTACATGCAGCGCACGATGTTCCAGCTCACGGCCGTCACGCAGATTCCGTTCGCCTACATCTACAGCGCGATGCTGTTCGGCGGCGTGCTGCTGATCGTGCACTGGCTGCTGGTGGTGCGAGGCTACGTGATGAACCGCGAGTTCGCCTCCGACGCCCACTTCGACGCCAACGCCTCGGCGTCGCTGTAAGGAGAACGACCATGGATGCCAGCATCGTTCTCATCGTCTCGGCCTGCATTTTCCTGGCCATCGGCGTGCCCGTGGCCTTTGCGCTCGGGCTCTCCACCGTCACCACGCTCATCCTTGCGGAGAACTATCCGCTGATGGTGTTGCTGAAGGAAACCTTCACCGGCATCGACAGCTTTCCGTTGATGGCCGTGCCGTTCTTCATCCTCGCGGCCGAGCTCATGAGCGGCGGCTCGCTCACCGAGGTGCTGCTGCGCTTCGCGGGCCAGTTCGTCGGCCACCGGCGCGGGGGCCTGGGCTACACCAACGTGGTGTCGCTCACCTTCTTCTCGGGCATCTCGGGCTCGGCGCTGGCCGATGCGGCGGGGCCGGGGTCGATGCTCATCAAGATGATGGACAAGGCCGGCTACGACCGCTCGTACGCGGCGGCGCTCACGGCTTCCACCGCGATCGTGGGGCCGATCATTCCGCCCTCGATCATCATGATCATCTATGCGCTGCAGGACGAGAGCGTGTCGGTGGGCACGCTGTTCGCGGCCGGCATCCTGCCGGGCATCCTGATCGCGGTGGCGATGTGCGTGGTGAACTTCTACGTCTCGAAAAAGCGCAACTACAAGGGCGACGGTCAGACGCCGCCGCTGCGCGAGATTCTCATCACGACCTGGAAGGCGATTCCCGCCATCCTCTTGCCGGTGGTCATCCTGGGCGGCATGCGCGCCGGCTGGTTCACGCCGACCGAAGCCTCGGTGGTGGCGGTGTTCTATGCGCTGGTGTGCGGCAAGTTCGTCTACCGCACGCTCGAGTGGAAGATGCTGCCCGACATCCTCTCGCGCTCGGCCCTGCTCTCGGCCTCGGTGCTGATCATCATCGGCCTGTCGGCCTCGTTCGCGTGGGTGCTGACCATCGAGGGCATTCCGCAGCAGATGGCCGAGTGGCTCATCAGCATGAACCTCTCGCCGTGGATGTTCCTGATCATCGTCAACGTGTTCCTGCTCTTGTTCGGCATCTTCATCGAGCCGCTGCCGGGCGTGATGGTGCTGGCGCCGATCCTCGCGCCGGTGGCGATCAAGCTGGGCGTGGACCCGGTGCACTTCGCGATGATCGTGATCTTCAACCTCACGCTCGGCATGATCACGCCGCCGGTGGGTGGGCTCTTGTTCGTGACTTGCAACGTGTCGAAGGTGCCGATGTCGGCGCTGGTGAAGGAGCTGGTGCCGTTCCTGTGGGCGCACGGCGCAGTGCTGATGATCCTGACCTTCGTGCCTGCGCTGAGCACCTGGCTGCCGCGGGCGCTGGGGTTCAAGTAGCGGGGCCGGTGTTTGTGCAACGGTTCGCTGCCAGAATCGGCGCCACGCCAACAAACCAACATCCGAGGGAACCGCACCATGAACCGACTCGCCACCTGCCTGCTCGCCGCAGGACTGCTGTCCACGGCCGCGCTGGCTGCCACGCCCGCCACCCCGGCCGCAAAACCACCGGCACCTGCCGCATCGGCGGCTGCTGCGGCAACCCCGGCACCAGCGGCCGCCCCCGCGCAGGCGCCCAGCGCGGGCATCGCCGAAGTCGAAACCGCCGTGCGCGCCTGGGCCGACGCTTGGTCGGCTCGCGACGTGGATCGCTACCTCGCGGCCTACGCCCCCGACTTCACGCCGGCCAAGAAGCAGGACAAGAAGCACTGGGAAGCCGAGCGCCGCACCCGCATTTCGAACAAGTCGAAGATCAGCGTGACGGTCGACGACCTCGTCATCAGCGTCAACGGCCAGACCGCCAGTGCGCGCTTCAAGCAGGTCTACGTCGCAGACAAGCTCAAGAGCACCGACCGCAAGACGCTGGAACTGCAGCGCGTGGGCGACAAGTGGCTGATCCGCAAGGAAAGCACCGGCGCCTGAGGATTCGAGCGTCCGCCGGGCCGGCGGCGGTGATTTCCCCTGTAAGGCAAACAGGTTCATGAAGATGTCACCGCTTGCAACGATGCTGCAGCCTTCGATCTCCGAAAGCTGTGGCCGCCATGTTTCCCACCAAGACCGACAAGGCACGCGACGAACTCCAGGGAGGGCAGCGCACGCTCAGCCAGCGTGAACGCGCCCTGCTGCTGATGGCCGACGGCCGACGCTCGCTGACCGATTTCAGCCCGCTGTTCGCGAACCGCATCGAGGCGGAGCAGGCGATCCTGGCGCTGGTGAGCAAGGGGTATCTGCAGGACGCGCGGCCGGCCGCGCCTGTCGCGGCGCCCGCCGCGGCCCCATCGGCGCAGCCGCCCACGGCGAGCGCCCCGCCCGAGCCGGTGCCCGCGGCCAACCCGATCCAGCTCACGACCACGGCCGACAACTTCGACGGCAAGCGCTCGCTGGCCACCACGCGGATGTTCCTGTTCGACATCTGCGAGCGCATGTTCGTGCGGCGCGACCCGAAGTTCGCCCTGCAGATGCGCGACGCCCTGCGCGAAGCCCGCGACCGCGAGGCGATGCTGACCATTGCTGCGCTGATGCTCAGCGAAATCGAGAAGACGGCCGGCGCCGAGCGGGCCGAATCGCTGCGCGAGCGCATCGAGCGGCTGCTGCCGCCGGCGGAAGTGGTGCATTGACGCTGCATCTGCGCTTCCACTTCTGACGATCTGGCATCTCCCGGACACCGTGAAGATTCGGTCAGATTTTTCTGGATTTGATTTCTACTTTCTCGGGCGGACCATCGTCCACCATGACCCATTCCAGACGGTCGTTGAATATCTCGCGATATCGGTCATTGTTCGAGACATTGGCCTCGTTCATTTGATCCGGCATATCCCGGGCGCAAATTCCACTCCTGTTTGGCGTGCTGAACTCAACCCGGCAATGAGCAATCAGCAAAACCTCTATCGCACGAACTTCCGTGGTCTTGTTGTGGCGGGCAGCAATATGCAGCAAGGTATCTCCACATATGTCCACGGCTTTTGCATTTCCATTCAGATCATGTTTGAAAAAATGATGAACTGCGTCGACGTCGCCGGCAATGATCGCCGGCGTGATGGCTGCAAAACTTGGCATTGAATGCCATCAGCCGTTATTAACGTGGTCGCCACCTGCCGCGAGCTTTTCGTAGGCCTTGCTCTTGTCCGGCGCGCCTTCGAGCGCGGCGATGAGCCACGGTGGTTGCCGGCCTTTTGTTCCGCCTGTCCAGGTCGCGCTGGAATTGGGATCCTTGTAGACGGTGCCCTTCACATAGGCCTTGGCTTCCGATACACGACTGCCATTGGGTGAACGCGTACGTTTTGCTTCCGATTTGTCGTAGGGGTCGAGCGCGGATTTGCCCTCCGCAATGCTGAAGCCGGCTGCTTCGAGTTTCTTCGCATAGGCATCGGCCAGCACCTTCAATTCTTCTCCGCGCTTGGCCTGCAATGCCAGTTCCAGTTGGGCCCGTTCATCGTCCATTTCCTGGATGCGCTTCTGGATATCCGCGAAGCTCATATTTCTGGCATCTGTCATTCTTTGCGTTCCTTTGGGGATGTGTTGATGTGCCCAATATGCTAGTGCCAAAAGAAGAGGCTCACCAGACGGATTTGTCCAAGCCTTGGTGCGGTTTTGCCGCACCGCACTGATGACACCGAAATCCCGCGCAAACGTCTTGAGCTCCGACGTCGGGCGATTCGTCCACTACACTCGGCAGGGTCAGGAGAGAGCCCCGCGCGACGGGGCCGCCGAAGGCGCAGGGGATCCCCGAACGCTCAGGCAAAAGGACTGACAAGGCGCCGGTTCACACCGGCGTTTCCTTGCTGGAGAGAGGCCGTTGCATGCTTGCATTGCACCGGCCCACCGAAGGAGCAAACCCCGATCGTGGGGCGAATCTCTCAGGTAAAGCGGACAGCAGGGGTGGCCCGTGGCGTTGCAGCCATGGATTTCGACTGCCCCTTTGGAGTGCCTCCGGTGACTTCTCCCGCTTCCGACGCCCAACTTCTCAAGACACCGCTGTACGACCTCCACGTGGAGCTCGGTGCCCGCATGGTGCCCTTCGCCGGCTATTCGATGCCCGTGCAGTACCCCTCCGGTTTGATGGCCGAGCACAAGCACACGCGCGATGCGGCCGGCCTTTTCGATATTTCCCACATGGGCCAGCTGCGCCTGGTCGGCCCCGACGCCGCCGCCGCCTTCGAAACCCTGATGCCCGTCGACGTGATCGACCTGCCCGCCGGCAAGCAGCGCTACGGCCTGCTGCTGAACGACGAGGGCGGCATCCTGGACGACCTGATGTTCTTCAACGAGGGCCACGGCTCGATCTTCGTGATCGTGAACGGCGCCTGCAAGGCGGCGGACATCGCGCACATCCAGCAGAAGATCGGCACGCGCTGCGAGGTGCAGCCCCTGCCCGACCACGCGCTGCTCGCGCTGCAGGGCCCGCAGGCCGCAGCCACGCTGGCGCGCCTTTCGCCCGGCATCGAGCGCTTCGTGTTCATGACGGGCGGTGCGGTGCAGATCGGCGGCATCCCGGCCTTCGTCACGCGCAGCGGCTACACGGGTGAGGACGGCTTCGAAATCTCCGTGGCCGGCAAGGATGCCGACGCCCTCGCCCGCCTGCTGCTGGCGCAGCCCGAGGTCAAGCCCATCGGCCTGGGCGCGCGCAACTCGCTGCGGCTGGAAGCGGGCCTCTGCCTCTACGGCAACGACATCGACACCACCACCACGCCCGTCGAAGCCTCGCTCAACTGGGCGATGCAGAAGGTGCGCCGTGCGGGCGGTGCGCGCGAAGGCGGTTTCCCGGGCGCGGCAAAGATCCTCGCCCAGCTCGCTGCCACCACCGCAGGCGCGGCCGGCCACACCGACCACGACACCCTCAAGCGCAAGCGCGTCGGCCTCGTCGCGCTGGAACGCATTCCGGTGCGCGACGGCACGGTGCTGCAATCCTTCGAAGGCCAGGACATCGGCATCGTCACCAGCGGCCTGCTCGGCCCGAGTGCCGACCGTTGCGTCGCGATGGGCTACGTGGCCACCGCGTTCTCCGAGCCCGGCACGCGCGTGCAGGCCATCGTGCGCGGCAAGCCGGTGCCGATGGAAGTCTCGACCATGCCCTTTGTGCCGACCCGCTACTACCGCGGCTAGGCTCTGCCACTTATTCAATTTTTTCCACGAGGAGTTTTCCCATGAGCATCAAGTACACCAAGGACCATGAGTGGGTCTCGGCCGAAGGCGGCGCTGCCACCGTCGGCATCACCGTGCACGCGCAGGACGCGCTGGGCGACGTCGTGTTCGTCGACCTGCCCGAAGTCGGCAAGACCTTCGCGCAGGGCGAAGTCGCCGGTGTCGTCGAATCGGTGAAGGCCGCGGCCGATGTGTTCATGCCCGTCTCGGGCGAGATCACCGAAGTGAACGAAGCGCTGCGCGCCGACCCGTCGCTCGCCAACAGCGACCCGCTGGCCAGCGGCTGGTTCTTCAAGGTCAAGCTGAGCGAGCCCGCGCAGTTCGACGCCTTGCTCGACGCCGCTTCTTACGACAAGTTCGCAGCCGAATCCTGATCCACCGCGTTCCCCCGCCTTTCCTTCTTCTCCTCAAGCCTTCACCGCCATGCCGATTCCCGCCCTTCCCTCTTTGCAAGAACTAGAGAACGCCGAAGAATTCCTCGCCCGCCACATCGGCATCGATGCGGCGGACGAGGCACGCATGCTGCCGGTGATCGGCTCGGAAACGCGGGCGGAGCTCATCGACGGCATCGTGCCCGCGGCCATCCGCCGTGCGAAGCCGATGCGCCTGCCCGCACCGGTGACCGAGGCCGAGGCGCTGGCCGAGCTGAAGGCGATGGCGTCGAAGAACAAGGTGTTTAAGAGCTTCATCGGCCAGGGCTACTACGGCACGCACACGCCGGGCGTGATCTTGCGCAACGTGCTGGAGAACCCCGCCTGGTACACCGCCTACACGCCCTACCAGGCCGAGATTTCGCAGGGCCGCATGGAGGCGCTCCTCAACTTCCAGACGATGGTGTGCGACCTCACGGGCATGGCCATCGCCAACGCGTCGATGCTGGACGAAGCCACGGCCGCGGCCGAGGCGATGACGCTCGCCAAGCGCAGCGTGAAAAGCAAGAGCAACGTGTTCCTGGTCTCGGGCGACTGCCATCCGCAGACCATCGAGGTCATCAAGACGCGCGCCGCGCCGCTGGGCATCGAGGTCAAGGTGAGCACCGCCTCCGAGACGTTGCCGCACCTCATGGTGAGCGGCGAATTCTTCGGCGTGCTCGCGCAGTACCCCGCCACCACCGGCCATGTGCACGACCTGCGTCCGCTCGCGGGCCACGCCCACCAATGCGACGCCGCCTTCTGCGTGGCGGCCGACCTGCTCGCGCTGACGCTGCTCGCGCCCCCCGGCGAATGGGATGCCGACATCGTCTGCGGCACCACGCAGCGCTTCGGCATGCCGCTGTGCAACGGCGGCCCGCACGCCGCGTACCTGGCCTGCCGCGATTCGTTCAAGCGCTCGCTGCCGGGCCGCCTCGTCGGCGTGAGCGTCGACAGCCACGGCCAACCCGCCTACCGCCTCGCGCTGCAAACGCGCGAGCAGCACATCCGCCGCGAGAAGGCCACCTCCAACATCTGTACCGCGCAGGTGCTGCCGGCCGTCGTGGCCAGCATGTACGCCGTGTACCACGGGCCCGACGGGCTCACGCGCATCGCGCAGCGCGTGGCGGCGCTCACGGCGATCCTCTCGAAGGGCCTGTCGCAGATGGGCCGCGAGCCGGTCAACACCACCGCATTCGACTCGCTCACGATCCGCACCGGCGACGACACCGCCGCGATCATCGAGCGCGCGCAGGCCGGCGGCGTCAACCTGCGCCAGCGGCTGCAGCAGCACCTGGGCATCTCGCTGGACGAGACCACGACGCGCGCCGACATCGAAACCCTGTGGGCGCTGTTCGTTCCCGCCGGCACCGCGATGCCGCGCTTCGACGACCTGGCCACCCACACCACGCCGCTGATTCCCGAAGACCTGCGCCGCAGCAGCGCCTTCCTCACGCATCCGGTGTTCAACACGCACAAGAGCGAGACCGCGATGCTGCGCTACATCCGCAGCCTCTCGGACAAGGACCTCGCGCTCGACCGCAGCATGATCCCGCTGGGCAGCTGCACGATGAAGCTCAACGCGACCAGCGAGATGATCCCGATCACCTGGCCCGAGTTTGCGAACATCCACCCTTTCGCGCCCGCCGAGCAGCAGCTGGGCTACGCGCAGCTCGATGCGCAACTGCGCGCATGGCTGTGCGAAGCGACCGGCTACGCGGGCATCAGCCTGCAGCCGAACGCGGGCTCGCAGGGCGAGTACGCGGGCCTGCTGGCCATCCGCTCGTTCCATGAAGCCAAGGGCCAGGGCCACCGCAACATCTGCTTGATTCCCTCGTCGGCCCACGGCACCAACCCCGCGAGCGCCCAGATGGTGGGCCTGCAGGTGGTGGTGACGGCCTGTGACGCGCAGGGCAACGTCGACATGGACGACCTGAAGCGCGCCTGCGAGAAGCACAGCGCCCACCTGGCCGCGGTGATGATCACCTACCCCAGCACGCACGGCGTGTTCGAGACGCGCGTGAAGGAGCTCTGTGAGCTCGTGCACGAACACGGCGGCCGCGTGTACGTGGACGGCGCCAACATGAACGCGCTGGTCGGCGTGGCCGCACCGGGCGAATTCGGCGGCGACGTGAGCCACCTGAACCTGCACAAGACCTTCTGCATTCCGCACGGCGGCGGCGGGCCGGGCGTGGGTCCGGTCTGCGTGGTCGAAGACCTCGTGCCGTACCTGCCGGGCCATGCGACGGCCGGCGTCGCATCGAACGGCGTCGGCGCCGTTTCAGCCGCGCCGCTGGGCAACGCGGCCGTGCTGCCGATCAGCTGGATGTATTGCCGCATGATGGGCGCCAAGGGCCTGCAGGCCGCGACCGAGACCGCGATCCTGAGCGCCAACTACATCAGCGCGCGCCTGAAGGACCACTACCCCACGCTGTACGCAAGCCCCAACGGGCATGTCGCGCACGAATGCATCCTGGACCTGCGCCCGCTCAAGGACACCAGCGGCGTCACCGCCGAAGACGTCGCCAAGCGCCTCATCGACTACGGCTTCCACGCGCCCACGCTGAGCTTCCCCGTGCCCGGCACGCTGATGGTGGAGCCCACCGAGAGCGAACCGCTGGCCGAACTCGACCGCTTCATCGACGCGATGATCGCGATCCGCGGCGAGATCCGCCGCATCGAAGAAGGCGTGTGGCCCAAGGAAGACAACCCGCTCAAGCACGCACCGCACACCGCGGCCAGCCTGCTCGGCACGGAGTGGAGCCACCCGTACTCGCGCGAACTCGGCGCGTTCCCGCTGGCCGAACTCAAGCTGGCCAAGTACTGGCCGCCGATCGGCCGCGTGGACAACGTGTACGGCGACCGCAACCTGTTCTGCAGCTGCGTGCCGGTGGGCGACTACAAGGAAACCGAAGAGGCCTGAGACGCCCGAGGCGCCCATGAACGCGGACGAGGTCGCCTCGCTCAAGTCGCGCTGGCGCGGCTGCGTGTGGGCCCACACGCTGAGCGACGACGAAGGCGCGGCATTGCTGCCGCAACTGCGCTTTGTCGAACTCGCCGCGGGCCAGGCCATCTGGCACCGCGGCGGCCCCGCCGAGCATTGGATCGGCATGGGGCGCGGCAGCATGAAGCTGTGCACCACCTCGGCCTCGGGCAAGGCCGTGACCTTCATGGGACAGGCCTTCAGCTGGGTCGGCGAGGTCGAGCTGCTGCAGGACGCACCGCGCTTCTGCGACGCGGTGACACTGTCCGAAGCGGTGGTCATCAAGCTGCCCAAGGCCGCGTTCTTCCATCTGCTCGACACCAACCCCGCGTTCAACCGCTTCGTGCTGCGGCTGATGAGCGAACGGCTCACGCAATCGATGGCCGTCACGCTGTCGGACCGCACGCTGGAGCCCATCGCCAAGGTGGCACAGATCCTGGCCCTGCTGTTCAGCCCCTCGGCCTTTCCGCCGCGCTCGCTGGAGCTGCGCGTGTCGCAGGCCGAGCTGGCGAGCTACTGCAACATGTCGCGCCCGCGGCTGAACGCGGCCCTGCGGCAACTCGAATCCGAAGGGCTCGTCGAACTCGGCTACCAGGTCGTCACGCTGACGCAGCTCGATGCGCTGCGCACCTACTGCGGCAGCGCATCGGTGGCGAGCGGCAGCCACATGCGGCCCGAGACTGCGTAGGCGTTGCCGGCAACGATGCCGGCCACCGGTGCGCCCGAGGTGGACGCGGGCGCCCATACATACTGCGGGTGCGTCGCGAACAACGCCACGCCCAGCTCGTCGCCCGGCTGCATGCGCGCGGCCACGCCACCGAGCGCGATGCGCTGGCGGCCTGGCGGCACGGGCACCACCTGGTCGGACAGCAACACCACTTCGCCGCCGCGCCGCCGCAGTGCAAGGCCGACCAGTGCCACGCCGGGACCGGCCTTGCCCTGCACCTCGAGCTCGGCCTCGGGCACACCGGCCAGCACGGCACCGGCGCCCTGGCGCGCCAGCGCATCGACGGACAGCGGAACGAACCGGGGGCCCGCTGTCGTCGCGGGCACGTCGGTCAGCGGAAGCGCTGCGCCGACCTGCGCCGCGACAGGCGCCGTGCCCGTGTAGGCGGTGCCGTCGTCCAGCGCGATGCACAGGCGCGGCACCGACGCGAGCCCCGCATCCACGACATCCCGCAGCTTGGCGTCGAGCCAGGTCGCCATGGCCGCCATTGCATCGACGTCGCCGCAGCGCGCCGGCTTGTCGCGCTGCCCTGCGCGCGGATTCACATGGCCGGAGCGCAGCACCATGAGCCGCACGTCGCCGCCACCGGATTTCAGGTAACGCCAGTTGCGCAGGCCCTCCTCCATGTCGAACAGCACGTCTTCGCTGGCCTGCACGACCAGTGCGTCGACACGCCGCACCGGCTGCCCGGCCCAGCTTGCGCCCGAGGGGCCGTGGGCTTGGTACGCGTCGCGCAGCCGCGCCGCGTCGGCGCCCAGGTCGTTCCATGCCCAGGCGCCCGGCCTGGGCGCCGTGTCGCACAGCGGCCGCAGCAGGCCGCCGTCGCGCACCTTGCCGCGCTGGGCCATGAAGCATTCGAACTGCACGAAGCCTTCCTTCAACACACCTTGCGGCGCGAGCGCGTGCTGCAGGTCGTACCAGGTCATCGATGGAATCACGGCGGTGATGCGCGGCTCCCGCTGCGCGAGCTGCATCTGGTAGCCGCCACCGTAGGAGCCGCCGATGGTCCCTATGCGCGCGCGGCCATCGGCGCCCTTGCGCAGCGGCAGTTCGCGTTCCGCCCAGTCGACGAGGCTGCGGATATCGGCGATCTCGGCCTCGGGGTCCATGATGCGGCTGTCGCCGCCGCTGTCGCCGTGGCCGCGGTGGTCGAAGCTGATGACGGCATAGCCACGTTCCACCAGCGTGGGCACCAGGCGATCGAGCCGCGACCAGTAGCTTGCTGACGGGTCGGTGTCGCGCGGCGGCATGGCCTGCAGGCGCCCGAGGCCGAAGCCGCTCGCATGCAGCACCAGCGGGTAGCCGCCTTCCGGTTGGCGATCGGGCAGGAAGAGCGTGAATGCGACCTTGGTGCCGGCGGTGCCTTGCGCCAACGGATCGGCCACCGGCGACTGCACCGAAAGCTGCTGGACCGTTGCTGCCTGCGCAGAGAGCGCAGCACCGAACAGTGCCGCCGCGCACAGTGTCGCGGCCCGGATGATCGCCTTCATTTTTTTCCCTCGTTGCGTGTCTTGTCTCGAAGCACGCAACTCTAGGAACGAAGGCGGCGCGCCAGTGTCCCCGCTGGAACAAAGGCCGCGGCCAGGGCCGTGACCGGTTACGGCGGCTTCTTCTTCGCCATGGCGACCGCGCCCCTGCGGTCAGGCATCACGGCGATAGATCGCCCACCTCACCGTCAGGATGTCCGCTGCGATCTTCGCGGCGTTGACGCCCGCGTAGCTTTCGGACGGATTGAATTCGAAAGCCGCCTGGTACCGCTTGACCTGCGCGTAGTCGCGGTCGAAGGTCATCGGGCCCATGAGTTCCGCGGGATCGACGCCCGTGGGCAGCGCGAGGAATTTCTCCGGATCGGTGGCACTCTGGTAGAGGTCGACGCTCATCGGGTTCATATGCTTGTCCTCGTAATTTGAGAACCGATAGTCCCCGGCCCCGGCGCCGCGCGCAATCGGCCCGCGCCTACACAGCGCGCCGGATCAGACCCGATCAGCGTTCAGGGCTGTTTCTTCTTAGCCAGTTCGCCCGTGGCGATCTGCTGGCGGAAACCGCGCAGGCTGGCCTTCACCTTGCGCTCGTTCTCCGGCCCCATGCGCACCATGATCTTCTGGCCCGAGGACATCGCCTCCAGCTTCGGATCGACGTACTCGTAGCGCACCCACGGCCGCGTCGAGGGCACGTCGCCCTTCACCTCGACCAGCCGCACCTGCACCGGGCCACTCGGCTCGGGCGCCTGCAGCAGGTGGTCGATCACCGCGATGAGCCGGTCGTTGAAGTAGCGTCCCGGAAAGCCCAGCTCTTCATACGCCTTCTGGAACAGCGGATAGAGCTTGGCGTACACCGTCGCCGCCTTGGCCGGATCGACCGTCTCGGCGATCAGCACCATGCCGTTGTAGCGCGCCGCGTTGTTCGCCGCGATGGTCTGCGTGCCGCCCTGCGGCCCGTCGGTGATGAAGCGCTGCCCAGTGGGCTGCACCGGCCATGCGCTGGCGGGCGCCTGTTCGCGCGCGAGGTTGTCGACCGTGGCGACAAAGCGCCGCACGATGCCGTCGGAGCGCAGATGTTCGGAAGCGTTCTTGCCGCCGATCAGCTCGGCCAGCGCCTTCATCACGCGCGAATCGGATTCCGCGAGCGCCGGCAGGGCGGCATCGGGCGGCGCAAGCGCATCGACAGGGTTCTGCGGGCCCGTGGGCTCGGTGGCGGCGGGCGGCGTCGTGGGTCCGTCGTTGGGCGCGGTGGCCACCGGCGTGGGCTCGGGCGGTTTCTGCTGTTGCTGGTACCAGCGCCAGCCGAAGAACGCGGCCACCAGTACCACGAGGCCGATGGCGACGATCATGCCGATCGGCGTTTCGCGGCGGGGTCTGAATTCGGGGGCATCGTCCCTGGAGCCGGGGGAGTCGTTGTCGGTCATGGCGGCACTTTCCTTTTGCTGAAGGCTGTGTGATGCAGGAGACCGGTCGATGTTGCATCAATCGGCACCGCGTCACGCCACAAGCTCGTAACGCCTTGTGACGCCGCGCGAAGGTTCAGCGAAGGTTCAGGCCGGCGCGCTGAGCGACTGCAGCCACGCGATCGTGCCCTGCAGCTCGGCCGGGCGGATCTCGTGCGCGCCCGGAAAGTCCGAGCCCGACAACGCCAGCGGCAGCGTGCGCGCCAGCTCGCGCGTGGCCGCTGCGGCGGCCGGCGGAATCACGTTGTCGGCGCTGCCATGGCTCACCCACAGCGCCTTGCCCTCGAAGGCCTCGGGCGGTGCGATGTGCGGCACCACCTGCGCGAGCAGCCGGCTGTGCCACACCATCGCGGCGCGCAGCTTCGCGGGCTGCGTGAGCAGGAGCGACAGCGCCATGATCCCGCCCTGGCTGAAACCGCCCACCACGATGCGCTCGGGCGGCACGCCCAGTTGCTGCGCGGCCGAGTCGATCATCTCGCCGACGAGGAAGCGGCTTTCGCGCTCCTGCTCTTCATCGATGCGGCGCCCGCCATCGGGCAGCACCTCGAACTCGAACCACGCATAGGCATCGGGCGACAGCACATACGGCGCGCGCAGGCTCAGCACATGGAACTGCGGCGGCATCAGCCGCGCGAGGCCGAACAGATCCTGCTCGTTGCTGCCGACGCCATGCATCAGCACCAGCAACCAGGGCTCGCGCACGTTGGCCTGTGCGCTGTGTTCGAGAAACTTGAGGGGCAGGTGAAGCTGGGTCATTGAAGTCGTTCAGAGGGATGCTTGAAAACCTTGGGCCAGCGCGCGGGTCACTTCGGCCGACGACACCTCGCGGCAGCCGGTGGCGTTCTGCCCCGACCAGAGCGGCGTGAAGTCGCCGCTGCCCGCGGCTTCGGCCTTGGCGCGCAACGGCGCGATGCCCGAGGTGGCGAGCGGAAACTCAGGCGCGGCCGCGCCGATGGGCCCCAGTTCGCGCATCACGCGATTGACGATGCCACGCGCCGGCCGGCCGGTGAAGAGATTGGTGAGCGCGGTGTGGCGCGCGGCTTCGCTCTTGAGCGCCGCGCGGTGAATCGCGCTCGTCGTGGCCTCGGGCGTCAGCATGTAGGCGGTGCCGACCTGCACGCCGGCCGCGCCCAGCGCCATGGCCGCGGCCACGCCGTTCGCATCGGCGATGCCGCCCGCCGCGATCACCGGCACTTTCAGCGCGCGCACCAGTTGCGGCAGCAGTGCGAAGGTGCCGAGTTGCTTCGTGAGATCGTGGGAGAGAAAGTGGCCGCGGTGCCCGCCAGCCTCGAGCCCCTGCGCGATGACCGCATCGGCGCCATGCGCTTCGAGCCACAGCGCCTCTTCGACCGTAGTTGCCGAAGCCAGCACCTTCGCGCCCCAGCCACGCACCCGCGCGAGCAGCTCCGCGGACGGCAGCCCGAAATGAAAGCTCACCACCGGCGGCTTGAACTCGGCCAGCAGGTCGGCCACCTCGGCGCTGAAGGGATTGCGGCCCGGCCCGGTCGGGATGCTCGCCGCATCGATGCCGTACTCGACGTAGTACGGCGCGAGCGCGGCGCGCCATGTGGCCTCGCGCTCGGTGTTCGGCACGGGCGGCGTGTGGCAGAAGAAGTTGACGTTGTAGGGCTTGTCGGTGCCGGCACGGATCGCCGCGAGTTCGCTGCGCATCACGTCGGGGCTCAGCATGGCGCAGGGCAGCGAGCCGAGCCCGCCCGCGTTGCTGACCGCGATGGCCATCGCGCTGACCTGGATGCCTGCCATCGGCGCCTGGATGAGTGGGAGTTCAGTGCCCAGGAGTTGCTGCAGCGTCGTCATTCGAATGCTCCTTCTGTGTCGAATGCCGGCGATTGTCTCGCCAAGCCGCAGGGCGCTGTGGCGGCGGGGTCATCGCGGCATGGCTTGGCACAATCGCGCGCATGCCCAGCCCGACCTTCTCCCTGCCCCGCCCGTCGAAGCCGCTGCGGCGCGCCGTCGCCGTCGCCATCGCCACTGCCGGGCTCTTCGTGCTCGGCGGCTGTCCGCAGAAAGAAGCGGCCGTCGGGGCGGCGCCCGAGGCATCGCCCACCCCGGCCAGTGCAGCCCTACCCCCGGCTGCACGTACGGCACCGGCGCCTCGCCCCACCGTCTCCGCCACGCTCAAGCGCGCAGAACTGCTGGCGCTGGTGTTCCCCGATTCGCAAGGCCCGCAGGCGGCAGCGGACACGCCCGACACCGTGCGCCTGCCCGAGATCGGCAACGACGGCAAGCAGGTCGCAGGCAGCGACGGCGAACGCAAGGCGCAGGTGTCGGCGCGCGAGGTGGTGCGCCTGGACGACAGGCACGCCGTCATGCTCACCGAGAACCTGCCCCTGGACGACCAGGGCCAGCCGATGAACGGCCACCCCGAAGGCGCCTGGCTCGGCGCCTACTTCTTCGAGCAGGGTCCCGACGGGTGGAAGCTCACCGGCCGCAACGACGCGGTCGACTACCAGGGCTTCATGGGCAACCTCGGCGAGACGAAGGTGGAGCATCTGACAACCGGCCAGTTCGTGATGACCCTCACCAACGGCAGCTGCTGGCAGGGCAACTGCGCCCAGTGGCTGTCAGTCTTTTCGCTGGAGACGGACAGGGTGCGCGCAATGGTCAGGGGCATTCCGCTTTCGGCCGTCAACGAGGGCGCCGACGAAGCCTGCGAGAAACTGCTCAAGGCCGAGCGGCCGGAAGCACCGCCGCGCAACGCGTGCTACGACATCAGCGGCCGGCTGGCCTTCGCGCCCGGTGCAGAGGGCGACGAAAAAGGCGAGATGCACATCGCCTTCAGCGGCAAGCGCACCAATGGCACCAAGGACCCGGCAGTGCGCACGGTCAACACCACGCTCGTGTACGTCAATCGCAATGGGGCGTATGTGCTGCGCCAGGGGCGCAATCCGGTGCCGTCGTTCTGACGGAGGGGCATCCGGAGGCCCCTACCGCCTACGGGCGTGCAGCCGCCTTCGACCGGTCGTGTGCCCGGGCACGAAACGCCAGCCACGCCATGCCGCCGAACAGCACGGCGAAAACGGCCAGCGGCATCACGCCCTTCCATGCGGCGCCCACGGCCAGCAAGTCCTTGAGCGCGAGCAACGGAAGCAGCGGAAAGGCAAGCAGCACCGCGACCACGGGCACATGCGCATGCGGCGGAAAAAAGACGGCCGACGCCGCCGCCATCGCGAAGCTCGCCACCAGATAGGACAGCAGCAGCCTGAGCGCGAGCTTCACTCCTCGCTCGTCCACTCCACCTGCACGCCCAGGCTGCGCAGGTTCTCCACGAAGCGCGGATGCGCGCGGCGGATCGGCGTCGCGTTGCGGATCTCCGAGCGCCCTTCGATGCTCGCCGCCACCATGAAGAGCGCGATCGCCACGCGGATGATGTACGGGCTCTCGACCACCGCAGGCGTCAGCGGATTGCCGCCGAAGGTGATGAGCCGGTGCGGGTCCGACGAGAACACGTGGGCGCCGAACTTGGAGAGCTCGCCGGTCCAGCCCAGCGCGCCGTCGTAGACCTTGTTCCAGAACATCGCGTTGCCCTGCGCACGCACGCCCAGCGCGATGAAGATCGGCAACAGGTCCACCGGGAAATAGGGCCACGGCGCCGCCTCCACCTTGGTGAGCACATTGCTCGTGAACGGCGTCTGCACCTTCAGCGGGCCGGTTCGGATGGCGCGCGACCAGCCGTCCGCGTGCTCGATGCGCACGCCGAACTTCGCGAAGGTGCGGTCCAGCAGCGGAAAGTTCGCGGGCGCGCTGTTGCGCACGATCACGTCGCCGTCGGTGATGGCGCCGAGCGCGAGAAAGGTGGTGATCTCGTGGAAGTCTTCGTCGAAGCGGAACTCGCCGCCGGCGAGCGCGCTGCCGCCATGCACCGTCACGCGCGAGGTGCCGATGCCTTCGATGCGCACGCCGATCATCGCCATGAAGCGGCAGAACTCCTGCACATGCGGCTCCGAGGCGGCGTTGGTGAGCGTGGAGGTGCCGTCCGCGGCGGCGGCGCACAGCACGAAGTTCTCGGTGGTGGTGACCGAGGCGTAGTCGAGCCAGTGGTCGGTGGGCGTGAGGCGCCCGGCGCTGCGCACGAGCAGCGAGCCTTCGGTGCGCTCCACCTGGCCGCCGAAGCGCTGGAACACTTCGACGTGCGGATCGATCTCGCGCACGCCCAGCGTGCAGCCCTTGACGTTGTCTTCCAGCCGCGCGACGCCAAAGCGCGCGAGCAGCGGCGGCACCAGCATGATCGACGAGCGCATCTCCTCGGGCAGGCGGTGCAGCGCGGCGTCGAACGCGGTTTCGCGGTGGTGCAGTTCGAGCGTGCCGGTGGCGTGGTCCATCTGCACGTCGCTGCCGAGGGTGCGGAAGATGTCCAGGATCTTGCGCACGTCGGTGATGTCGGGCACGCCGAGCAATCGCAGCGGCTCGTTGGTGAGCAAGGTGGCGCAGAGCACCGGCAGCACGGCGTTCTTGTTGGCGGAAGGGGTGATGCGGCCGCGAAGCGGCGTGCCGCCGTGCACGATGAGGTTGGACATGGAGGTGCGGGAACGGAAACGAGAGTGATCGAGGGAGAAGTCGCGGAGCGACCGGGTCACGGGACTTTACCGTCAGCAGATGGTCCCCAAGGCCAGGGAGTTGTAAGAACTTGCCGGGCGCCCGGATGCGGACGGGCTCGAATCCGGCGGCTCAGGGCGCTCGAAGCTCGATCCGGCCGTAGCCTGTCTTCACTGTCTCCCGCCAATTGACTTCCTCCAGCGGCAGGTACATGCCGGCGTCGATCAGCCATGCGAAGCGGGTTCGCTCCACGTTCTCGACATTGGCCTTGTGGTCACAAGACACCGGGAGGTAGTCGCCCGGCAGTGCCGCATTCAGCCCCTTGGCCGGCAATGGATTCGCGCCGACCCTGCAGGTGACCATGGTATCGATGGTGACCTGCTTGTTGGAGCTGACGACGTTGCCTTCGGACCGCACCTGCCGCTCGCTCTCGGTACGGTATTCGAAGCTGCCGCCGGGCGTCGGGCCGCACACCTTCATCGGGTCGCCGATGAATTTCGACAGCCTGACGCGATGCCGGTATTGCTCGCTTTCCGTCACGGTGATGGGCACGAATACGGCGCCGGCCTGAAGCATCCTTGTTCCCTTGAAGTTGCTGTCCAGCGCGTATTCGCTGGCCAGCATCACCATGCCGCACAGGCTGGTGTTGCGGAACTTGGCGCGGGCATTGTCATCACCGCTTTTGCTCCGGTAGATGTCGATGCCGGTCGCTCCCAGGATCAGGTCGTCGTGCCAGCCCGTCGTGATCCGCTGGCGCACCCTGGTCTCGATCAAGCCGAGATTTCCGCGTCTGTCGATCTCCTGCGCGTTCTCCAGGACTGCGATCACATAGGTGGGCGGTCTGAGTTTTGTGGGCGCCGAGACGGACTTTCGGACCGCATCGGAAACGAAAAGCGGCATGTCGCCCTCGATGTTGCGGCCGGGGCGGGACACACAACCAGCCAGCAGGCCGACGCAGACCGAAGTCACCAGCAAGGCGCGCAAGGCGGAAAGAACAGAGCAAACGGTCATCCGGCTTTATAGGGGCCGAGGTGTGCTTCCGCTACTACGGAGATCGGTGGGACGCCTCATTTGTCCGGCAACCCCGACTCGGCACGAAACCTGCAGGACGCCCCAACCACGAAACGAGCCGCCACATGCCCACCACCCGATCCCTCCTCTCAGCGCTCGGCGCCGTCTCCGCCCTTCTCCTGTCCACGCCCTCCCCGGCACAGGACGCCTACCCCAACCGCCCCGTGAAGGTCATCGTCGCGCTGCCGGCCGGCGGCAGCGTGGACATGGTGGCGCGGCTGGTCAGCCAGCAGCTTGCGGCCGACCTGGGCCAGCCCTTCGTGGTCGACAACAAGGCCGGCGCTTCCGGCCAGATCGGCACGCCGCTGGTCGCGCGCGCGGCGCCCGACGGCTACACGCTCATGGTCTCGCCCGCCTCGTTCCTCACCACCAACAAGAGCATCTTCAAGACGCTGCCCTACAACCCGGAGACCGACTTCGCCCCGGTCACCAAGCTGGTCAACCAGGCCATGGTGCTGGTGGTGCGCGACAAGGCGCGCTTTGGCACCGTCGCCGACGTGCTGGCGGCAGCGAAGGCCAACCCCGGCAAGCTGACCTACGCATCCTCGGGCGACGGCAGCCCGCAGCACCTGGCGGGCCTCATGTTCGAGAGCCGCACCGGCGCGCGGCTGCTGCACATTCCCTACAAGGGCGGCGCGCCCGCGATCACCGACCTCATCGGCGGCGTCGTGGACATGGTGTTCGCCCCGCTCCCGGAGGCGCTGCCGCACATCCGGGGCGGCAAGCTGCACGCCGTCGGCGTGCTGAGCGACAAGCGCGCGGTGTCGGCGCCCGAGATTCCGACGCTGCGCGAAGGCGGCGTCGACGGCGTGGTGCTGTCGGCATGGATCGGCCTGCTGGCCCCGGCGAAGACGCCGCGGCCGATCCTGGAGCGGCTCGACAAGTCCGTGAAGGCGCTGCTGCGGGGCGACGCGAGGGCGAGGCTGCTGGAGGTGGGCATGGAGCCGGCGCCCGACGATGCCAAGCCGCTGGGGCAGGTCATTGCGGAAGAGATCCGGGTGCACGCGGAGCTGGTGAAGGCTGCGGGGCTGGTGCCGCAGTAGGAGCGGCTGCCTGCACTCCCCTTTACTTGCGGTGCTGGTAGATCTGGATCAGGTTGCCGCAGGTGTCCGCGAAGATCGCCAGCCTGACCGCGCCCGCGTCAGACGGGTCCATCGTGAAGCGCACGCCCTGCTCCCGCAGGCGCTTCGCCTCCGAATCGATGTCGTCGCACTCGAAAGCCGTCGCCGGGATGCCCTGGCTCATCAGCGCCTGCTGGTACGCGAGCGCCGCGGGGTTGGCATTGGGTTCGAGCGAGAGTTCGGTGTCGCCGCCTTCGGGCGACTTCACCGAGAGCCACTTGTAGCGGCCCATCGGCATCTCCTGGCTCTTCACGAAGCCGAGGACCTGCGTGTAGAAGGCCAGGGCCTTGTCCTGGTCGTCGACGAAGAGGCTGGTGAGGTTGATGCGCATGGTGGTCGGGTCAGTGGTGAGGAGGTGCGGAGCCGCCATCCTGCACCACGCGACCGGGCGCGACTTTGCCGAAATTGAGGTCGCTCGCATGGGCCTCGTTCATGAGCGCGACGCAGCCCAACGGCGCGACGAAGCGCTTCGCCGTTCGCCGGTACACGCGCGGCGGCATGCCGAAATGCCGGGTGAAGAGGCGCGAAAAACTCCCCACGTTGTCGAAGCCCAGTGCGAGGCCGATCTGCGTGGCCGGCTCGTCGCTGGCCAGGAGCCATTCGCTCGCACGCTGCAGGCGGGCGCGTGTGCGGCACTGCAAGGGCGTTTCGCCGAAGAGCGCGTTGAACTGGGTGATGAAGTGCGAGGTCGACAGGCCCGCCTCGCGCGCCAGCAGCGCCACGCTGGCCGGCGGCTCCAGTTCAAACTGGAGGCGGCTGCGGGCGTGGCACATGCGGCGCAGGAGGTCGGGGGTGATCATGGAGAAGGGGCGCGGTATTCGTGGCGCAGCAGCGAGAGTTGCAAGAGGTCGCGATGCTCGCCTCCCCAGAAGCCCGCCTGCCGCTGAACTCCTTCTTCGACGAAGCCAAGTCGCTTCAGGAGCTTCAGCGAAGCGGCGTTTTCCGGATGGACCTGCGCTTCGATGCGATTCAACGCCATCGATTCGAACCCCCACGCCAGCGCAGCCCGCAGCGCCTCGGTCATCAGGCCGCCGCCCCAGGTATCGCGTGCGAGTTCGTAGCCCAAGGTGCAGCTTTTCCAGTTCCTGTTCCAGCGGAACAGGCCGCATGTGCCGATGAACCGGTGGTCTTGATCGCGCTCTATCGCCCATCGGGTCCCCAGGACCGGTGGCTTTCGCCAATTCGCGAACATCTTCACCAGCTGCTCGGCCTCCGGCAGGCTTGTGATCGGATCGTTTCCGAACCAGCGCATGGCCTCGCGGTCGCCGTGGATGGCGAGCAAGGAGGCTGCGTCGGTCGGGATGATCTCGCGCAGGGTGAGGCGGGGGGTTGTCAGGGAGGGGAAGGTTTCGGCTGGTGCTTCTGCGGCATCGGAATTTGTCATGGCAGGTTGCTCCCAGTTTTTCTCAACCGACGCGGCGGCATGCGGAGTCGGTGCGACGGAATTCTGCTGTCATCCACGATGGCCTCTACAAGTTGTCCCGCAAGAAGGCGAGCATCTTCCGCCAGGAATCCTCACGCGCACGGGCCGTGCCGACTGGTGAACCACCGAGGTCTTGGTCTTCACCGGATACAGGATGCTTGAATCGCGTCGACATGGTGGAGACATTCGGCCAGCCCAGACTGTGACCGGCGTCGGGGTAAGACAAGTGTTCGACGGGGTGATTGAACCCCTTCCGCTCGAAGCGAATCATTGCGAATTCGCTCAATGGCGCAGAAGGCCAGATCTTGTCGTCCCGGGCGCTGATCAACAGCACGGGCCCGTTGATGTTCTCCACGCGGATGGAGGTTGCTTCCACGACCGCCTCATCCTGAAGCGGAATGAAATACCAGTCAAAGCTGTCGGGGTCGACGCGGCCTTGCGAAACGGCGAGGTTCCACGCTTCCAGGGGCATGACATCGGCATGCGGCACGTCCTTGCCATCCATCGTCCAGGCCGAGTGCCCGCTCGGCGGATAGGCGGGCCAGACGATGCCGCTTGCGACGTACGCCACCACGGCCCGAACGGAGGGAAAGGTCGACGCCAACAGAAGCGCCAATTCCCCGCCTCTGGATGCGCCGCTCACGGCGATGCGATCGGGGTCAACCTTTTCCTGCTGTGCCAGCCAGGCGATGGCCTTGTCGAAGTACTCCAGAGGAATTCGGTCCAAGGTAGGCGGCAGTCCCTCCAGGCCGAAGTAAGCCAGGGCCAATGCAACGTACCCGTGTGACGCCAACAATGCGGCCATTTCCGCTGACCACCGCACGCCACCTCCGGAACCACCCACGACCAGAACTGCGGGATGACGGCCGGATGCTTTCGGCTCGAACAAACTGCCCACAAGTCCCACCTCGTGCACCTTGCGCATCGCGACGGAGTCGTCGAAATAGCGCCTGCGGAATGTATGCGTGACAGGCTCCTCCGACTCGCTCTCGACGACGAGCAAAACGGCCATAGGGTCGTCCGCGCACCGATCTGCAAATGGCACCGCCGACGCTGGTTGCGATGAGCGGGACCAGAACAATCCCATGGCATCTGCGCCCGTGTAGTCACCGGACCCGGGTGCATCACGCGCCAGGTCCACATCACCCGTAGTTGCTGCGTGAAAGCTCGCGTGAGAGGCAAGCACGGTTCCTTCGGCACCAGCGCTCAGCGCCCGCAGTGTTATCTGTTGGCCGGGTGCCAGCCCGTTCACTGTGATGCGCAAGGCTTCGTCCAACAGGCATTCAGCGGGGAGTGGACCGAAGGAGATGGAAGGCATTGGTATGGTTGTGCCGGTGCTGCAGATGTCCGATTTCTCTGCTGTAGATGAACGACTTCTCTTTACCGGATTCTGCCGCACCATGCCCCCAGCAGAGCGCCCTCTCGCCCGCCTCAATAGACTGTTCCCATGCCCCAACCCAACACCCCTTTCAGCGACGCATCCGCCCTCCGCGACTACGCCGAGAAAACCGCCCGCATCGTTCCCGGCCTGCACGACCTGCAGAAGATGGCCGCCCTGCTGGTCGCAGAACGTGCGCCCGAATCGGCCAACGTGCTGGTCATCGGCGCCGGTGGCGGCATGGAATTGGCGGCGCTCGCACAGGCGCATCCGCACTGGCAATTCGTCGGTGTCGATCCATCGCAACCCATGCTCGACCTGGCGGCGGCGGCGCTCGGCCCGCTTGCTGCGCGAGCCCAGTTGCACCTCGGCTACACCGACACATCGCCCACTGGCCCGTTCGATGCCGCGACCTGCCTGCTGACGATGCACTTCATCACCATCGACGAAAGAAGATCGACGCTGAAGGAAATCCATCGCCGCTTGAAGCCCGGGGCGCCTTTTGTCATGGCACATCTCAGTTTTCCCCAGGCGGAGGAAGAGCGGGCGCTGTGGCTCTCGCGGTATGCGGCTTTCGCCATCGCTTCGGGCGTCGAACCGGCGAACGCGCGCAAGGCAGCATCTGCCATCGGTTCGACGCTGCCGCTGCTCGGCCCGGAGGAAGAGGAAGAATTGCTTCGAGAAGCCGGCTTCGCGAACGTGCGGGTGTTCTACGCCGGCATGGCGTTCAGGGGCTGGGTGTCGCAAGCTTGAGCGGGGTGAGGGGACCTGGCGGAACCGCAGAAGCCGGGAGGCAAGCCGCTGCCATCGATGATTGAACGAGAAAGCGAGGCGGCCCGCCCCGCCTACAGTTCGAGCCACTCCCAGCGCTTGTAGGCCCACTCGTATTTGCCGCATCCATAGGACACCACGGTGTCGATGGCCTCATCGACGCCGACGGGCTCGGCGCTGCGGTAGTGCGCGCCCCCGGCGACCAGCTGGTGCTCCAGGTGAAAGCCCTTCGAATCGGCGTACAGCTGCATGTACGTTCCGCCGCGCCGTTCGATGATCGCGAATGCGGCCGCATTGTCTTGCAGCCGCGGAATCCAGTGGCGGATGTTGGCCTCGCTCGCCGCCTCCGACACACCGAAGTCGGGGCTGTCCAGCATGGGCACCTGGTACTCCGCGCCGATGTCAAAAAGAAGATGCTCCTGCGCGATCAACGCGCCGCGTCTGACGATGGCGATGAAGAAGCAATCGGGCAGGTCCAGCGGCACATGCACCAGCAGCGCATCGTGCGCCTTGGCGCGACGCACGAAAACCCGCGCCAGCTCGGGTGCAGTCCACGCCGTCAATCGCAGCGATTCGCGAAGGCTGCCCGCCAGCGCCACGGCATTGCGCTTGACGGCGTCTCTCGCGGCGTGATCCTCCGTGCCGCCCTCGAGCAGGTCGAGGTACTCGTGCAGTTGCACGAGCCTTGAAGGAGGTTGCTTCGGTTTGCGCGAGAAGAACATGGGGATGCGACTCTCGTTGGGCGAGACGGATGGAGACGGCCTGGAGGCGCATTGTCGATTCGCACGGCGTCAGTGCACACACGCTTTTGCAGGTGCCGCGGGCCATCCCGATCGCCGTTGTTGCACACCCGCCACGAAGCGCCTCCGGCAAAAAGGCGGAGAAAACCTCGCAACAGCTGCGAAGCCGCAAGACCCGCCGGCTTGACCTGGGTCAAGCGCTCGCAGCGCCCCCATGGCTAGCATCGAAGACCACACGAGGAGACACCGTGGAACTCGAGATACCGGAAATGCTGGCCGCTGTACTGCAGGGTCAGGTCGGCGCGCAGTCGCCGCTTGGCCTGCAGTTGGGTGGGTATGGCGCCGGCAGCGGCGTGCGCATCGTGTCCAGCCAGCATTTCGACGGCGAATCGCTCAACCTGCTCTTCCAGCTGGGCATGGGCGCCGGCGCGCGCGACCTGGTGTTCCAGTTGCTCGCGCTGGACAACCTCAACGGCGAACCGCTCGCGCGACCGATCCCGAGCCTGGAGCTGATGGTGCCGGCCCTGATCGAGTGGCTGCGCCGCGACCTCATCGACGGCTGGCTCTACCAGCGCGGCAAGGACGGCGCGTTGCTGCCCTGGCTGGTGCACACGGTGCGCCTGGTGAAGCCGACGGACGGCGAGGCGTATGTGCTGGTGGGCTTGCTGGCCAACACGCTGCAGGCGGCCGGCCGCGAGCCGCCCACCGAGCCGCGGCTGCGCTTCTCGGGCATGACCTGGGGCCTGAGCTTCTACGCGGAAGACCTGCCCGGCCGCACGCTGGCCGGCCTCTTCGCCGACCACGGCTTTCACAAGGAGTGCGCCGAGTTCAAGCGCGAGTACGACAAGCAGGTCGCGTGCTTCACCAGGCTGCAACCGCAGTTCGGCGCCCAGTTCACCGTCGATGGCTGCATCTGGACGGCGGGCGAAGGCCCGCGGGCCGGCATGTCGTGCCACCGGCTGCCCGAAGGCGCGACCGTGCGCTGCGTGAACGACGAAGAGCTGCTGCGGCGCCGCTTCGACCTGGCCGCCGATCCGCACTACTGGCGCGAGAGCGGCGTTGCCAGCGGGTTCGACCGCATTCCGCAGCACTGCTACCTGCACCTGTTTCATCTCGACTGGCACCGCAACGTCTGGGTGCATGCGCAGCATGTGCAGGCGTACACGTACCAGCCCAACCTGCGCGAGCGGCTGGTGCTGCCGCAGGCGCACCGCGACCTGATCGACATCCTCACGGCCGACCGCAGCTTCCTCGTGGAAGACGTGGTGCCCGGCAAGTCGGGCGGCACCACCATCCTGTGCAAGGGCGCACCGGGCCTGGGCAAGACGCTCACGGCCGAGGTCTATGCGGAGGTGGTGGGCAAGCCGCTGTACCGCGTGCATTCGGGCCAACTGGGCGTGACGGCCAACTCGGTCGAGGCCAGCCTCACGAAGATCCTGCAGCGCGCCGCGCGCTGGGATTGCGTGCTGCTGCTCGACGAAGCCGACGTGTACATCCGCCGGCGCGACAACGACCTGCAGCACAACGCCATCGTGGCCGAGTTCCTGCGCACGCTCGAATACTTCAGCGGCCTGCTCTTCATGACCACCAACCGCGACGGCGACATCGACGAGGCGATCCTCTCGCGCTGCATCGCGGTCATCGACTACCAGCCGCCGGGGCCGGACGATGCGCGGCGCCTCTGGTCCACGCTGTCGACGCAACTGGGCGTTGAGCTGCCGGGCACGGTGATCGACAGGCTGGTGGCGGACTATGCCGGCGCGAGCGGACGCGACATCAAGGAACTGCTCAAGCTCACCAGCAAGTACTGCCGCCGCAAGGAGCTGCCGCTGTCGACGCAGGCGTTCGCGCAGTGCGCGGTGTTCCGCGGCATTGCCTGCGCTTCGCAGACCGGCGCACGGACGAGGAACGACGAATGATCGATGCCAGCCTGCTGGGTGGCGCGCTCACCGGCCGCCTGGCCTTCCGGCCCGGCGCCCTGCCCGCTTCAGCCCCGCTGCCGCCAGGGCGCCACGGCCTCTCGTTCGCCGAAGGGCGCGAGGCCGTGCTGGTCGTACCGGAGGGCTTGCCCGTCGATGCACCGCTGCCGCTGCTGGTGATGTTCCACGGCGCGGGTGGCGAGGCCAACCGGGTGCTGCCGCATTTCGTGGCCCATGCGCGAGCCCGGAAATTTCTTCTGCTGGCACCGCAATCGATGTACCCGACGTGGGACATCGTGGTCGGCGGGCACGGGCCCGACCTGGAGCGGCTAGACGGCGCGCTCTCGACGGTGGCCGGGCACTTTTGCATCGACCCCGCGCGCCTCGGGTTCGCGGGCTTCTCCGATGGCGGCAGCTACGCCCTCTCGCTCGGCGTGACCAATGGCGATGTGGCGAGCCATGTGATCGGGTTGTCGGCGGGCTTCATGAACGCGTTCACGCAGACGGGAAAGCCGCGGGTGTTTCTGGCGCACGGCCGCTCCGACAGCCAGTTGCCCATCGAGACCAGCGCCCATCCGCACGCACGGCGGCTGCTGGAGAGCGGGCACGACCTGACGCTTCAGCCCTTCGACGGCGACCACGTCATCGTGCCGTGGGTGGTGGCGCGGGCGGTCGAGTTTTTCATGGGGTTGCAGGAGTCGTAGCACCCGCTTTCCCTTGGAGCAGCACGTCGCGCAGCCGCTGGTGCGCATCACCATCCCACACGATGGGCTGCTGGTTCTTCGCACGCAGATAGTGGTGCGTGAACACCGCCAGGTAGGCCTCCAGCGTTTGCTCGGCGAGGTGTTCGCCGGCCAGGCTCATGCACAGGGCGGCCACCTCGCTGGTGCAGAAATGGTCGTCGCGGCCGGAGCGGCGAAGCTTGTACTGCGATATCTGCTCCGGCTCCAGGCTCAGCACCGGCAGCGCGTCGAGGTACGGGCTTCTGCCGAACATCTTGCGGGCCTCGCCCCAGGTTCCGTCCAGCAGGATGAAGAGCGGGCGTTTCGCGGGCACGCCGTACAGCGAGTCACGCAACGGCAGGACGGTGTGCACCACGCGCTCGGGCGCCGCATATTGCCCGGGAAACACCACATAGGGTTGCCACTGCGGGTCGGCCAACAAGGCCAGCAGCGCGGGATCGGTTTCGGTGCGCGCCCAACCGAAGGCAAAGGTATCGGCCACCACATCGGCGATCAGCCAACCCGTGTTGGTCGGCTTGAGCGGCTCGATGTCGGCCATGAGAAGGCACACGCCCGCGCGCGTGTTCACCGACGGGCGCAAGGCGCACATGCAATGGCTGGGCAGCAGGCGGCAGCCCGCGCAGCGCTCGCGCTTGAAGCCACCGCGTGCGAGAAAGGGCTTGGCGCTTCGCGCCAGACGGGCGGCGCGAAGGAGGGAGACGGCGTGAGGCATGCGGGGATTTTCAACTCAGCGAGGTGCCTCGGAAATCATCTTGTACTGCCCCGGCTTTCCCGCCTCGATCGTGACCTCCCTGTCATCGGATGAATAAGGGTTCGCAGCACGCAGCTGAACCCGCAGCCCGTTGAATGTCTTGCGTCGATCGTCCAGCCTGACGACCGCGAAGCCCGAGGACAACTCCTTCACCAGCATCCTTGCAGCCAGCCTTGGCTTGCCCCGTTCATCGAGAGCCAGCCATTCGAGCCAGAGCTTCGAGTGCACATGCTCGAAGCCCTGGTTGACGATGACCAGGCGAAGCGTGCCGCCTGCCTGAGCCGAAGTCCATTCGCCGCCAGTTGCCACGGTGGTCACCTGCGCAGGCACAGCGGGCCCATCCGTGCGGGCATGCACCACCATCGCGCTCGCGATCACCAGTGCGGCGACGAGCATCCGCGAAAACGACTTTATGGCATTCATCTTTCGCTCCAGGGTTGGGCCGATGCGGCCAACGGTTCAGGAGCGGATTGTCCTGGAGACAGGGAAACCAGGGCTCATTTGCTCACCACGAGCGGCTTCCCCTTCTCGACCAGATAGGTCGCGAGCTCCGCCGCATGGCCGCTGCCGACGTTCTTTGCCGAGTGGACCGCGCCCGCCGGAATGAACAGCGAGTCGCCGACCTTGAGCGTGATGGGCGGCTTGCCCTCAAACTGGTATTGCACCGTGCCTTCGAGCACATAGGCGATCTCCTCGCCCGGATGCGAGTGAAAGCCGAAGGCCGCGCCCTGCGCGAAATCGACGCGCACCTGGATGACCTCGCGGCCAGGATCGGCCAGGTCGTGCTTCAGCGATTGGGTGCGGCCGATGCCCGGAGGCTGCTGCGCAAGCGCGAGATGCGGGGCAAGAGTGCTGGCGGCGACCAGCAGCATTGCAGCCATTGTTCGGATCTTCGTCGTGTTCGTCATGGGAGTCTTTTGGAGTGAGGAGTGGATGACGAAGACGATTCTTGGGGCGATGCACCCCGCTCTCCGCGCACACCGTATGCCTGTGTATCCAGGCGCGCTTTCACGACAATAAATTTCACGGGTCGTCCGGATGAGAAACGTACTGTAGGTATCCGCAGCGCCGACACAGAGGCATACGTTCCGCGCCCTGATGGGGTAACGCACCGCCGAAGATTTCGGATGTTGTGCAACTCGAACCTCGTGAAGGAAACCCATGCGACTCCCTTTCAGACACCTTGCCCTCTTCACTGCCGGGGCAGTCTTCTGCGTCGCGGCCTCGGCGCAGGCGGCCAGCGACATCGGTCGCCCCGCGGCCGTCGTGCCGCTGCAATCGGAGGAGCCGGCCCCCAAGCTCATCGTCTATCCGGCGCTGGCTGCGCCCCTGGCACGCGGCGTCGTCATCGTGCAGTACCGCACCGAGAACGCGCGGATCATCCCGGTCTTCGGTCAGGCAGCCGTCGAGGTTTCGCCGCGCGTCGGCCACCTGCACGTGACCGTCGATGAGCGGCCCGGCACCTGGGCGCACACGAGCGGCGACCCGATCATCGTGATGGGCCTCGCGCCCGGCCCGCACACGATGCGCATCGAGCTTGCCGATTCGAACCACAAGATCCTTGTGAGCGAAACGGTGGCGGTGACCGTGCCAGCGCGGGGCACGCCCGGCGACCACGCGCATTGATCGATTGATCACTCTCTCGGCCTCTTCATGAGCGCGAGATTGCCTCTTGTTGCGGAAGGCGTCCGCACCTAGGATGCAGCCCATCCGCAACCATGAGCTTGCCAGGAGAGACCATGCAGCTTCACACCGCACGCATCTTTGTCCGGGACCTTGCCGGCGCCTCCCGCTTTTATGAGGAAGTCCTGGACCTGCCACTGAAGGCCGACGGTCGCGAACACGGCTTCTGTGTGTTTGACGCGGGACCGATGAGCCTGGTGGTCGAACGTGTCGAGGACGATGCTCCGGCGGAAGACCAGGTATTGGTGGGGCGCTTTACAGGGCTGTCTTTCGACGTGGCGGACATCCAGTCGAAGTACAAGGAACTGGCGTCGCTCGGCGTTGACTTCAGCGGGCTTCCCGAGCGGCAGCAATGGGGCGGTATTCTTGCGACGCTTCGCGATCCTGCGGGCAATGAGATTCAGCTTGTGGAGCAGCCTCGGGGTCGCTAGTGGTGGGTGGCCTTCTTGCTGTGGTGCCTTCGGTCAATTTGCAGACATTCAAAGGAGCTTCATGTTCAGCATGCTGACGGACTTCGTCGTCGGAATCTTCGAGTTCATCGTTGACGTAGTGCTCTTCAGAGGGCAGCGCCGCAAGCGCGGTCACAGCGACCGCGCATTCTCCGAAGACGCGCACGAGATCGCACGCTTTGACCTCATCACATTGACCTACATTGGTCTCGCATCGGTCGCGTTGATATTTTTTCTGAGCCTCATCGCTGGTATTCCGGTGGGCTGGAGCGTCGTGGTTGGTATCGCTGTGGGCGTGGTTTGGGGCGTCTGGCGATACATGCAGTTGGTCAATAGACCGTGAGTGCATGGGCGCATGACAGCCAAAGACCGGATGATGGACTTCGGCCATGAGCAGACCTTCGGCACATCAGCTTCGTTGCCTATGACTATTGGCGCTCTCCCAAGGTTCGTACGGCTGGCTGCAGTCGCATTTGGAGCACTGGCGCTGATGGCGCCAGCGTGGGCCGAAAGGACCTGTGCGTTGAAGAAGCCTCCTCGCGCTGCCGGTGTGAACGCCAGTCATGGAAACTATTTCTTCGTCTTCCCTAACAAGGTGAGTGCCGGATACACCGGCTGTCAAACGATGTGGAACGAGATGGGCGAGCGCGTCCTGGTGATTCGGTTTCAGCGCGGCTCCCCGCTCACATACGAAGAGCATGCTCGTCCGGGGAATGGGGCGACGTTGACATGTGACTTCCGGCGCGGCGCTGTGCGCGCAGGCGACTGCCCCGCCTATGAAGACTTGCGGGATGGTCTCCGAAGCATTCCGGCCGAACAAGAGCTTCAAGTGCGACCCAGCAACGACCCGCGAAAGTCGTGATGCTGTGTGGGCATCGAAGACAGAGTGCGGCCAGAACCTGACGTTCGACTGATTCGCCCAATTTCTCGGGTACCCCGTTTGCAGTCATCCAAGATGAAGACAATGCTTAGCTTCTCCAAGAGCGCGTTGGTAGCCCTCGTCGCGGTAGTCACTTCATCTGCATTTGCCATCCTCCCTCCGCCGCACGCAAGCAGCGAGGAGGTTCTTTGCCGTGCCACACTTGTCGCAATCGGCATCAGCAGCGACTTTCGTTTGGTACGGCCACAAGAAATCGCCGGAGCATGTCAGCCATTTGACCCAGATGCTACGAGTCTTGATCTCTGTACTTCGGTTGAGGCGACCGTAAAGATTGAGACGGTTATCTATTCCGAAGATCGCGCTCCTCCGACATCAATCCCGTCAACGGAGCCTCCCGACGCATCCTCCAGAAGTCCGGTTTCGCCCAGGATGCCCGTGCGGAGGCCGGGCAAGGTGAGCGATGGATTCTGGTTGGTCAGACAGTCGCGCCCGCTAACGCATGAGCCTCCGGCGTTCGGGAAAGGCAGAATGCGGCTACAACCAGACGTTTACACACGGGCCCCAGCATGACCACCGAGCCGCAGAGTTGGCCGTTCAACAGTCCACCCAACGTGGTTTGTTTCACGGTGCGGTCCATCGTTGATGGCGAAAAGCCCGTCCTTATGGCATCACGCGATGCAGACGATGGAGGATGGCAGTTCCTAACGGGGGATGCGTTCCACATGGCAGAAGCAATGCTGGTCACTTTGGAGAGCATGGTCGCGCGAGACCAGACGCTGCTTGAGCTTGCAGCAATGCAGCCAGGCTGGATGGCTTGGCGTGAGGCGCCCGATGCTCCTTGGAGCCGCCAGGCCGAAGCCCAGCAAACAGAAGAGTAAGGCAGCGGGCACAACGCGGCCAAAACCAGCCATTTAGCTGGTCACTTAAATGAACCCCGTAACCCTCGGTCGAGGGCAGGACTTGTCAGTTTTCGCGTTTCGCTGCCCGCCAGCCTGCTCCAAGTACTCTACAAACCCGTCGAAGGCATCCAACAAGGGCTGGAACCGCGCCGCACCGCCTTCCAGTTGGCACAAGGCGTAGCAGGTCGCCTCCAGCGTGGACAGTTGGTCGGGCCCATGGGCTTTGCGGATACGGTAGTGCGAAGGCGGCAGATTGTGCAGGGCCAAGCGGGGCAACTCTTGCAGTGGCGGGCTTTGGTAGAGCATCTTTCGGCTTTTGCGCCAGGTGCCGTCCAGCACAACCAGGCGCAGGCGCGACTGGGCTTGCGGCCACTCGGACGGTAGCGGGGGTGGGACCCGCAGGTCCCGGGCGGTATCTTGCAGACTGTCCGGGTACAGCAGCAGCGTGTGCTTGCCGTCCACCGGCCAGACCGGCACGGCAAATGCCTCACCCACCACCAAGCGGCAGTGCGCCAAGCTGAGATGCAGCAGGCGGGCACTGCCTTTCGCCTGGTGTACCTCCAGCGGGTGCTGCAGCACTAGTACCTCCACCGCGTTGGCCGTGGGCACGACCCAGCGGCAAATGCAGGCGCTGAGCGGGCGCAGGCAAGCGGTGCACTGGGGGCGAGGGACTACCGCGGCGGACATGGCTGGATTTTATTCAGCGTGCCTGGCTAGACACTCCGTGGAAGGAGATGTCTCTTAGCTTTGGCGCGACGACCGGCAGCTTTGGACAATGTCGGAAGACCGCAGTGGGCCCCTTCGCGGCAGCATCTCGACCGGCTACAGTCGGCCAGAAGCGGAAGTTCGTCACGACTCTCCAGTTTCGCCGCTTCGGTCATCGCTGCCGATCGACAACAGAGCCTAGCCGCAGTGGGCGGCTGTAGTTACACCCCTCGGAAGCCTGCGATTGACTTGATTGCGCCAGAAGCGTGTCGATTCACGGCAACGACGCAACGCAACGGTAGCTCTCCGCCTTCGTCACGTCGCCTGACACGTATGCCGGGTAGTTCGGGTAGCGGCACATGGGGCGCGTCGCCAGGGTGGTGAATGGGGCAGTGGGCGAGTTGCGTACCTGCACAAGTGCATCGGCTGGCGCGCTGCCACTCGTCGCCCAGTTGTCGAGCGTCGTGAGCAAATCGTGGTTGGTGGGAACTTCGGTGCCTGCCGTGAGGCTTGCTGCCGTACCGCCGTGATTCGACGCGGGCGACACGTAGAGGCGCACGAACTCGTCGACTACCGGCTGCGTCAGCTTGTCGACGACACTCTGGTAGTACTGGATGCCGGCCACCGGGCTCTGCGCCCAGTCACCCGCGTTCTCGCGGATGATGAGCTTGCCACCTCGCGCGTGGAAGTTTGCGAGATCGGGATTGGTCGAGTCCATCAGCGCCGACACCTCCTGGATGCGCGCCTGGAAGGTCGAGGCGTTCCACGTGCGGATGTCGAAGGCGGCGTTCTTCGCAATCACGTAGCGAGCGTAGCTGCTGCCGTAGATCACACCGCGGGCATCTGTCGCAGTGGGTGGCAGGTTAGGCGCTTTGCCCGTTGTCACCCAGCGTCCGATGCCTTCGCCACCGAGCTGGATCTCACCGCCGTACAGGCGGCCGGGGTAGGTAGTGAGCCCGTTGGCAAGAGGGAAAGGCATCACGGTCGGTCCGTACGATGCCTTGAGCACGAGCAGTTGCGCGTCGGAAAGGCAGGTGTCGCCCGTGTTGGCACCGTCAGGGCAGCGTAGCGTCTGCAGGTCGACGCGCGACGGGCAAGCCAGGTAGTTGCTCACCACGCCGTCCGCGCTGTTGTCGAGTGCGTCGCACGCCGTGTTCACGTAGTTGGCGAGCACGCGCACCTTGCTGGCGTTGATTGCGCCGCCGGAGAACTGTGGCAACTGGTAATTGATGAAGCCGTTGAAGAGTCCCGTCCAGTGGATCACCGGCACGACCGACACGATGCCATCGAAGTCCTGCGGGTAGCGCTGCGCCATCGTGAGGCCCTCGCGCCCGCCCTCAGACCCTCCGTAGAAGTACTGTTTGGACGGCGTGCGCAGGTAATACTGCTGCATCAGCGCGTGCGCGACGTCCTTGACCTTCTTGTATGACTGGTGCGCGAAATTCAGGAACATCTCGTCGTTCAACGCGAACTTGGCGGGGTCGGTCACTCCGTAAGTCGTGCCGTCGTGACCGGAGTCGGTGCCGAAGGTCGCGAAGCCCTGGGTGATCGGCTGCGCTTGGCCCGGCGCTGCGTCGCGAAGCGCGGCGACAGCGTCGATGAGCATGCCGTTGAACCCACCGCCGCCCACCATGACGGCCTTTCCGTTCCAGGCGGTCGGCAAGTTGAGTTGAAAGCGAATCGGATCAGCACCCGCCGTGAGGGACGCGATCAAACCCTGCACCTTGCAATATTCGGCGAAAGCAGGCGAAGTGGTGACCGCCGGTACGAGCACGGCCGATGAAACGGTTGCACTGCCGCTGGCCAGCCCGATCTGCCCCGCCGCGACCGTTTTAGCTGCCATGCCGGTGCAAGCCTGTGCGAGCGAGGACTTGTCCGGGACGGTCGGAATGACGACGTTGCTGCCGCCGCCACCGCATGCGGCAAGCAGCGTCAAGCAGGCGACAAGGCTACCTACGCCGACCCAATGGCTTGAATGCTTTTCTCGCGCCATACGTATCTCCGATTTAAGCTTTATGGGGGCGTTGCAGCATCTCGGCATCAAACACACCCAAGGATCAAAGACACGGAGCGTGTTCCTCTCTCGCGGACGTGCACGGCCTGCTGCCAACATGACCTTCGCTCAGCGCGCACCACACGCTTCGACCTTTGCCGCAGTTACGAGCAGGCGTAGCTTGCCGCTGACCCGATGTCGCCACTGGTGTAGGTGATTTTCTTCGGGTACACGCAGATGGGACGAGTTTTCGCTGGGGCACCGCCAAGGGTCTGCAGGGTCAGGGCATCCGGAGCGATGCCTTTTTCCACCCACGCCGTCAGCGCATCGTAGAACTGGGTCGGCGCGAAGTAGGGAACTTCCGCTGTCGGGTTGGACGTTCCGTTTGGATTGCCATGGCCGGCACCTGGCACCAGATAGAGTCGATAGAAGCCTTGGACATCGCTCAACCCGCCGTTCTTGGCGACCACGCTGTTGTAGTAGTTGACCGTCCCCTGCGCCATGATGAGCTCGTCGGCCAAACCGTGCCAGGTCAGCATCTTGCCGCCGCGATTCTTGAACGCGGAGAGGTCCGGGTTGTCCGTGTTGATGTTTCCGAACTGCGGCTGCAGCGTCACGCCGCGGTCATAGGCATTGCTCAACTGTGCGTAGCTCAGCTGCTTCCAGAGCGATTGACCGTTGCCGGTTGCATTCACGAACGAAGGGTCGCCGATGGTCGAGTTCTGCAACTCGAGCGCCACCTGATCGGACGCAATGGGGAATGCACCGTTCGGGCTGGTCAGGCCGTTCAAGCCAAAGGGAGCGAACATCGCGCCATACAGCGAAGTCCCGCGGCTGAGCCCATACCAGCGCTGGTTTGCGGAACCGAGCAGCGTGGAGGACGACGCCGCGGACCAGCCGTTGTCGGTCGCCGGCGATGGCGCCGAGCCGTCGGCGGTCATGCCGTACCAGACCTTGTTGATGGCCGTGGCTTGTGCTTTCGTGACGCACGCGCTCGTGCCGTTCGTCCCACCGTCGGATGCGCAGAGAACCGTGAGATCAGTCGTCGGGTCGTACATACAAGACGCGGGGTCGAGCACGTAGCCCAGGTGCTGGCCGGCCACCACATCGCATGCGGCAACAGCGGCGTTGGAAACCAGATCCTGCTGGGCCCGCGTCGGTGCAACACCACCCAGGTCGCGCTGGAAGACGATCTGCGGATACAGCTCCGCGGTGATGAACCTCGTCCAGTTGATGGCGGGAAAGTTGGCGATGATGCCGTCGAAGTCGGTGGGGTTGTTCTGCGCCAGGTTCAGGCCCTGGCGTCCACCCGTCGAGCCCCCGTCCCAGTAGGCGTACCTGGCCGGCGTTCCGTAGTAGGCCGCTGCCAGCGCTTTCGTCTTGACGGCCTGTTCATGAATGCCTCTGCTGGCGAAGTCGGTCCACAACGTCTTGTTGATGGTGCCATCCGGATTCATTGCAAACGACCCGCCCGCGAGCGAAGGATGGCCGGTATCCGTGGTCGACGAGACGGCGCCCTCGTTGCCCGCCACGTCGGCCGCGTCACTGCTAGCAATCGCTGCCGAGCTGCCGGCGACACCCCCTTGCCAACCGCCGCCCCCCAACGCATGAATGCGCGAATTCCAGGCTGCTTTCGATGGCAGCCAGATCTCGATGCCGATGCCGGGCGACGTTGAAGGGGCGCGTTCGGGTCCAGGGTTTCCAGGCCCCACATTGAGCTTGACCATGCAGACGTCATTGGCAGCCACCGGCGTTGCCGCCGTCGCCGCGCCACTCAAGACGAGGGCGTCTCCCTTCTTGAATGACTTGACCGCAACAACACTGGTGCTGGCGTCAGGCTTGAAATTGGCCTTGAGCGTGTCATCACATGTCAGCGCCGCAGGGCCTGAGGGGGGCGGCACCGTGGCGACAGGGGGATTGCCGAATCCGATGAAAGGCAGTGTGTTGTTGTTGCTGCCGCCGCCGCACCCACTGGCGAGAACGGCTGCAACGATCGCGGAAGCTGCCAAAGGCTGATGAGTTTTCATATGTCTCCTCAAGTTATGGGCAGCTGCAAGAAAGTGCATTTCTTTGCCCAACTTCGAATGCAGCATGAAATATTAGGCATCCTCCAAAAATTTCGCTTGTACGGGTTATCCCACCGCTAGGGAATACGCCGTGCAGTGGTTGTGAGCGAATTGACCCACCAAAGCAGCCCAGATCCGGCTTTTTCGCAGCGATCATTCGGAAATATAATGCACATTGCTGCCGAAGCCCTCACTGTGGCTGGGCGAAGACAAGCCCTCCACTCTCGACGTCGGGTTGGAAGCGGCGTGCCAGCGCTGGTGATCTCCGTGGGGCCGTTGCAGAGGCTGGGTCATCCACTCGCCCCCGCAAGCGGGCGTCGGAATACCGCGAACGGCGAGCCAGTTCCCCGCCGTCTCGCCGCGTCCCGAACCGGAACGCGAGGGGCTTTATTGCGCCGGATGCATCAATAGGACCACAAACATTGCAATTCCCCGAACGCGGCCTGCGCCGCAGACTCGCTCCCATGAGTGCCGCTTGGTGCAGCCGCAAAGGAGACACCAGTGGACGCACAGAGAGAACAGCCGCAATCGTGGATCGGACGCGGCGAGACGATCGAAGACACCGTCGACCCCACGCCCGCCGTCGCGCTGACGGTGATGCTGGACCATCCGGCGGCGCCGGTCGTTGCCAGCACCGTCACGCATTCTGAAGTCAGACATTTCAGAGCGCCTGGTACTGGCACCCGGCGCCCCTGGTGATTACTTCGAAAAACGAGCGTCTGAATTCCATTTTTTATGCCAATGGAAGGTACACGTTTCAGTAAACAATCAGCGCGCAAGGTTACCGAATGACACATGGGGTCCGCATCGCTCGCAAGAACCGAATCTCTTGCAAGCGATGCCGGGCGGTGGATGCGATTGCGACCCTCGAGGGTCGGCGAAACAGCAACGGCGTGTGATCGACATCGAAATTCAAACCGCCGTTGGCGTCGTACCCATGTTCCCTTTTCCCCGGCGGCTGCTGCGTGCCGCAATGACTCCCCTTGGTGCTCGGCCATTCGATTTGAGACGAACCGCCCGCAAGTGAAAGATCTCGGCGCAAGGGGCGCTCTCCGGTTCCGATTCCTCCTTCGGGCCGCGTGCCTGGGCCTGCTCGTGGCCGGGGCGGTCGACACCGCCTGCGCGCAGAACGCGATCAAGGCGGTCGCAAGCGCCTTGCAACAGGGTGTGGAGGTGATTCAGATCGACCTGGCACGACCGCTCGCCGCCGCGCCCAACAGTTTTTCGGTCGCGAGCCCCGCGCGCATCGCACTGGACTTCCCCGGCGCCACCAACGATGTCGGGCGCGCAGCCATCGAAGTGAATCAACCCAACCTGCGCTCGATCAATGTGGTGCAGGCCGGCGAGCGCAGCCGGGTGGTGTTGAATCTCCGGCAGCCGGTGCCGTACACGGCGGAGCTGCAAGGCAATTCGGTGCGGGTCACGCTGCAGGCGGTTGCCGTTGCCGTTGCCGTTGCCGTTGCCGAGCCGCGGACGGTGGAGACGCCCGCGCCGGGCGATGCCGCGCCAGCGCCCGTTGTTCGCAGCAGTCCGATCACGCTCAATTTCATCAACGCCGACATCGAGGCCGTGGCGCGTACCATGGCGGTGGTCACCGGGCGCAATGTGGTGGTCGATCCGCGCGCGAAGGGCACGATGGACCTCGTGACCGACCGCGCCGTGCAGCCGGCCGCGGCCTTCAACCAGTTCGCCGCGGCGCTGCGCCTGCAGGGCTTTGCGGTGGTGGAGGCCGACGGCCTCTACAAGGTGGTGCTCGAAGCCAACGCCAAGCTGCAGAGCGTCGCGGTGAACACCTCCATCGGCGCCGTGCCATCGACGGCCAGCAACCAGGTCGTCACCCAGATCTTCAGGCTCAACCACGAGTCGCCCAACGCCCTGCTGCCGGTGCTGCGCCCGCTGATTCCGCCGAACAACCCCATCAACGTGAACCCGAGCAACAACTCGCTCGTGATCACCGACTACGCCGACAACATGCGCCGGCTCGCGCGCATCATCGCGGCGCTCGATGTGCCGAATGCATCCGATGTCGAGGTCATCCAGCTGAAGCATTCGATCGCCACCGACCTGATTCCGTTGGTGCAGCGGCTCATCGATGGCGGTGCGTCGGGCGCACCGAGCGTCAGCGAAGCGCCGGGTGGTGCCGATGCATCGTTTCGCACCACGCTGCTGGCCGACGCGCGCAGCAACTCGGTGCTCATGCGCGCGGCCAATCCGGCGCGCGCGCAGCTCGTGCGCACGCTGATCGAGAAGCTCGACCGCCCGCCTGCGGAAAGCAGCAACGGCGCGGCCGGCAACATCTACGTGGTCTACCTGAGGAACGCCGATGCAGTGCGCCTGGCGGCCACGCTGCGCGCGGCGATGGCGGCGAACCGGCCATCGGGCGCCACGGGTGCGACCGACGGCAGCAACAGTGCCGTACCACAGCAGGCCACGCAGAACGGCATGGGCGGACAAGGCGGCTCGCCGGCGGCCAACGCCCCGCTCAACAACGCCAACCAGGCATCGACCGGCGGACAGGTCCAGGCCGACCCATCGACCAATTCGCTGATCATCACCGCGCCCGAGCCGCAGTACCGCCAGATGCGCGCAGTGATCGACAAGCTCGATGGCCGCCGCGCGCAGGTGATGATCGAGGCGCTGATCGTCGAGGTGAGCGCCAACAAGGCCGCGAACTTCGGTGTGCAATGGCAGAGCGCGCTGGGCAACAACGCGGTCATCGGCACCAACTCCAGCCTCAACAGGAACAACATCCTGACACTGACGCAGGCGCTGGCCACCCGCAATGCCGCAGGCGTGGCCTCCTCGATCCAGCCCGGGCTGAACCTGGGCATCACCGGCAAGATCGGCGGCCAGTACATCCTGGGCGCGATCGCGAACTTCTTCAACAGCGATGGCGATGCCAACGTGCTCTCCACGCCCAACCTGCTGACGCTAGACAACGAAGAGGCCAGGATCATCATCGGCCAGAACGTGCCCTTCCCCACCGGCTCGTATGCCAGCACCTCGGGCTCGGTGGGCGTCAACCCGTTCACCACCGTGGAGCGCAAGGACGTGGGCCTGACCTTGCGCGTGCGCCCCACCATCAACGAGAACGGCACGGTGCGCATGACGATCTTCCAGGAGACCTCTACGGTCGACCAGAACTCGCTGACCAACGTGAACGGCCCGACCACCAACAAGCGCTCGATCGAGTCGAGCGTGCTGGTGGAGGACGGCGGCCTGGTGATGCTGGGCGGGCTGCTGTCGGACACCTACAACAACAACATCGAGAAAGTGCCGCTGGCCGGCGACATCCCGGTGGTGGGCAACCTGTTCAAGAACGAGAACCGCACGCGCAACAAGAGCAACCTCATGATGTTCCTGCGCCCCGCGGTGATGCGCGACGGCGCTTCGACCGAGGCCTTCGCCTACGACCGCTACGACGAGATCCGCGGCCAGCAGCTGCAGACGCAGCCCAGCACCGACAACATCATGCTGCGCGGGGTGAACGCCGCGCCGGTGCTGCCGGATACGACGCTGCAGCGCTCGAACAACCGGGGTGCGGGCAGCACCCGCATGGAGGGCACGCAGCTGATTCCGCCGCCGCAACCGCTGGTGGATACGCGCAAGCTGGCGCCCAGCCCGCTCCGTGGGGCGCTACCGCCGACGGCCGATCCGGTCAGCGCGAGGGAGCTTCCGTAGGGCAGCAAGCGGAGGTGTTCAGCGCCATCAAAGGCCGGTCAAGGTCGCCAATGGGAAAGCTGGCAAGAGGAAGCCGTCGAGCGCTGCATCGGTACGTGAAGCACCCTGCACGGTCTTGCGCTTCTTGGCAACGCCCGTGGACCTCGGTACCCCACGGTTCCGGCACGTGCCACGGCGCGCACGAAGCCGCGGCGTGCCGGCGCATCGGGCAAGGAGCCCATCGCAGTTGTCTTGCGCATGAGCGATGCGAGGATGAAGCGACGGGGTTCAGTTGCTGTACAACGCGCCGCGGCCGGTGCCGCTCACGTAGATTCGGCCATAGATGTTCTGGTCGGCCGCCATCACGCCGATGCCGCCGAATTGGTGAGCGTCGTCGTTGAAGCGAGTCCAGGTGACGCCGGCGTCATCGGAGCGGTACACGCCCCACACGCCGTTCACCACGCCCACCACATAGACTGAGGCCGAGTACGCCCCACCAGGCGCTGCCTTGCCCAAGGCCACCAAGGTGGCGCCCTGGACGTCGGGCCACGGGTTGCTGCCCATGATCGACGCAAACTGGCTCAGCTTCGTCCAGGTCGCTCCTGAATCCACCGAGTGGTACACGGCGTTGCCGTCGGCCAGCCAGAGCTCGCCTTCGACGTTGGGGTTGACCGCCAGCGAGGTGTTCCCGAAGTAGCTGGGGGCCATCCCTGCGGTCACCGAGCCCTGGCTCAGCGTGAACGTGTGGCCGCCATCCGTCGACACGTAGACCTTGCCCGGCGTGCCCCACCAGTGGCCGCCGGAATCGTAGGCATAGACCTTGTTCGGGTTCTTGCGATCTGCGACCAGATGGTAGGCGCGGGGGAAGATGGTGTTGATCGCGGGCAGATTGGTCGGCACCCAGGTGGCGCCGTTGTCCGTGGTGTAGGACGGCACCGAATAGCCGGGCGCCCAGACCGCCCTGTTGCGCGCGGTGATGGCGATGCTCGCTTCCCCACCCTTGTTTTCCGCGACGCCCGGCGGGTAGGTGGCGAACTTCGCCCAGATCTTGCCGCCGTCGCCGGACCAGACGCCGTAGCCGGTGCTGTTGCCCAGGACGACACCGATGGTGGCCATGTATTGCGGATCGGACCACGCCATGTCGGCGGCGAAGCCGTTGCTCCAGCTGGTGGCCGGCGTCAGGGTCGGCTTGGTCGCGAGCTTGGTGTGTACCCAGGTGCCGATGTCGCCCGTACTGTTGATCACGGTGTACGTGGCGCCGGCCGGCGGCGTGGCCAGGCCCAGGACGGCAGTCTCCTCGATGCCGTCGTTCAGCTCGTTCCAGCTCGGCGTGGCCGAGGAAGCGTCGCGCGTTTCCCAGACCCCGCCGCCATGGCCGTACAGGATGTGATCCCGGTCGGCAGGATCGATCTCCATGTCGTCGGGCCATCCCCAGAAGGGTGCGTCGGCCGGCGTATGCGGCATGGTGGCCGCGATCTCGCGCCAGTTGCGGCCGGCATCGTCGGACAGCTGGATGATTTGCTGGCCGCTGAAGTTGCCCCAGGTGTTGGTCACACCCAGCGCAATTCGCGTGGTCGAGCCGGTGCCGGAGACGGACACGCCGCCGTAGCCGGCGGAGTCGTTGCTGCCGAGCAAGGTCCAGTTGCTGCCGTCGAACTTGTAGAGACGGGCGGGACCGCCGGCGCCTGGTCCGGTCTCTTTGGTGAACACGACATAGAACATGCCGTCCGCGGCGCGCACCATGTGCGGGATGTGATAGCCGGAGATCGGGACCGGGACCGGGGTCCACGAGGCGCCGCCGTTGCTGGACTTGTACAGGTTCGAGGCCAGGCCTGCTGTCTGGACATAGTCCGGGGCGACGGGCGCGTAGATCGTCTGCGTGGCCGAGCCGCTGCCTTTGGTGCCGGTGTCGTAGACGACCGTCTCGACGCCCATCGCGCTGTTCATGCCCAAGGCATTGACTTGGTCCTGGGTCAACTTGGCGGACGACAGCGACGTGACCTGCGCCCAGGTCAAGCCCGAGTCGATGCTCTTCCATAGGCCGGCCGTGCGCGTGCCGTAGAACAGCGTCGAAGGCTTGTTGGGGTCGACCATCAGGCGTTCGCCGATGGCCCGGCCAGGGTTGTTGCCACCCAGGGGAAAAGGCAGGGCGACGTAGGTCCACTGGTCACCGCGGTTGCTGGAGATGTACAGGCGGCCGTTGCCTTCGGACGTGTACATGCCGGCGGCCATGTAGACGAGCTGGTCGTTGTTCGGATCGACGGCGATGCTTTCGATGCCATGGAAACGGGCCTCGCCTCCACCGAAGCCCAGGCCGTCGGTAATGGGCACCCAGGACGCCACGGCCTGATTCCAGCGGTAGGCGCCGCCGACGTCGGTGCGTGCGTACAGCAGATTGGCGGTCGTCGGGTGGAAGACGAGGCCGCTGACGTAGCCGCCACCGCCGAACTTCAAACTCTTCCAGGTGGTGCCCTGGGCGGGTGCGGGTTCAAGTGCAGGTGCAGGTGCAGGTGCGGTTGCAGGTGCAGTCGCGGGTGTGCCTGCAATGAGTGCTTCTGTCGAAGTGCCCGACGACCCACCGCTACAAGCCGCGAGCCATGTGCTCAGCAGGCCGATCGCGATGAGCCGCGCGCGATTCGAGTTGCGAGAGATCGTCGATGGAATCGGTGACGATCGGTCGAGAGACACCTCACTCATCCTTCTTGATATTTGTGACATTTTTTGGCTTATTTCTTGGAGCTGGAAGATAGGTGCCATGGGCGTGCCCGTCCATCGCGCATCGGATTCACTACGGCTTGGAAACGAACAGCCCGAATTCGGAAATAGCCGTGGAGGTGGGATCGCCGTTGTTGGCTGTGATGTTCAGCCGGTAGTAGCGATAGGAGCCCGGACTCGCGACCGCGTAGCTCTTCAACTCGGCGCGTTTCTGGTTGCTTTGCGTGTCGAGCGTGGTCCAGTTGGCGCCGTCGTTGGAGCCCTGGAACTGCCAGTCCTTCGGATCGCGCGCCATGAGATTGCCGTCGAAGGTGCTGGTGACCGAATAGCGCTGGACGCGCTCCGTGTGGCCAAGGTCATACTGCAGCCAGCCGGTTATGCCAGCGTAGACCCATTGCGACCACGCGTTCTTGTCGAAGGCGCGTCTGGCGTTGGTCGCGTTGCCTGCGCTGTCGTTTGCGGTCCCACCGGTGGTGACATTCACCATCGAACGAACCGGTGTGGCGCTGTCCGCAGGAGAACTACCACTCGCTCCTGCGGAGTTGCTCGCCGTGACGGTGTAGTAGTAGGTGGTGCCATTGGTCACGGACGTGTCCGTATAGCTGCTGCCCGTGACGCCCGACGCGATGGCCTCGTAGGGCCCGCCGTTGAATTCGGAGCGGTTGACCGTGTAGCCTGTGGCCCCGAAGGACGCCTGCCAGCGCAGCGGGACGGCGCCATCGCCCGGCGAGGCCAGCAGCATGGCGGGCGCCGCGGGGATGACGCGCGGCGCACCACCGTCGCCGCCGGTGATCTGGACATTGCTGAAGACGCTGTTGTTCAGTTGGCTGGTGACCGACGTGACCACCAATCCAACATAGACCGTATCGGGAACGGGGGCGTCGATGCGGCCGACATCGGTGGCGGCCCAATTGGTGCCATCGGGAGAAACGTAGCCGGTGATGATGTTCCCGATGCGCTCGAGCTTCACCCAGTAAGTGGGCCCGGAGCTCGCAACCTTGTTTGCGTAGTTCGCGCTGCCATACACCGCCAGTTTCGTCATGTTCTGTAAGGCTTCACCTTTGTAGTTGATCGCCATCCAGGCGCGCGGAGCGCCTGGATCCAGGCTTGTGCGCATCATCACGCCCGCCATTGCGGACGGGTGGGTGTTCTGGAGCGACTCGACTTTCGCGATGATGGCGCTGTTGCCGGTGAGGGCCTTGTAGGCGAAGTGGGAACTGTCAAGTGCGTCCCAGATACCCCAGCCTGCCCCCGCCACTCTCCATTTGCCGGCGGCATATGTGGCCGAGCCGGCCGGGCTGGCGCCCCCGATGTCGGCATTGCTGAATCCCGAGGTGATCGAGGCGGTCGAAGGAATGGGCAGCGCCGGCGGCGGCGTCGCCTTCGACGTGTCGGCGTCCTTGAGGAACATGAAACTGCTGCCGTCTACCCCCACCCAGAGGAGTCTCTGCGCGATGAATGGCGCCTGGAGACCCTTGCGCAGGACGTAGGCACCATAGAGTTGGGTCAGCGCCACGCCTCCACCATTGGCGCCCTGCCAGCCGTGCCCGGTGACGTCGGTGAGGTAGTAGCGATCGGTGGTGCCAAAAGGAAGCGCTGGCGTGGGCACGAGATCGTTCACCCTCGCGAAATACTCGCCCGCCGCCAGCAGGCGGTTGTCGAAATCGGAATAGATGTCGATGCCTTGGCTCCAGAGCGCCTCGGCGAGCATGGTCAGTGACTTGAGCTGCCCGTAGGCATGCCCCTGGTCGCGCAGCGAGTCGCCGAGCATGCCGATGTCGTTGGAATTTCGCAGCCCGATGTGGGCCAGCGTGCGGGCCTGGTAGACGACCTTGTCCAATGTCTCGATGTCGTCGGTGTAGATCGCCATCAGCCCAAGCGCGGTGAGGGACAGTGCGCCCTTGTTGGCGGCGCCGAACGAGCTTTCGCCATAGGGGTTGGCTGCCGGCATCAGCACGTCCTTGAAGTACTTCTGGACGGTCGCCGTGTCGTCCTCTTTCCAGCCCGGCCATGTGCCGCGCAGGATTTCCGCGCCGCCCACGAACGCGGCGGCGTAGTCGCCCAGTTCGAGCATCGACTCGCGACCCGAGAACTCGGTCTGGGTGGTGGCCCACCCCAGCAGCAGCTTGCGCGCATTCTCCGCGTATCGCTCGTCCTGCGTGAAGTACCACATCCGCGACAGATTCCCGATCGCAACCATGTCGTTGCGCCAGGCCCCGAGGTTCTCGTCAGGGGCGCGGCTCACTTTCGCGAACGGGCCATACCCTCCGTAGCTGAGCCTGGACATGGGACTGCCCGCCAGTTGGTCGTAGCCGGACTTCCACGGCTCCTTGCCCTGATCGACTTTTGCCTTGAGCGTCGTGAGATCCGAGAGGGTGAGCCCAGCACCTGGATGCTTGATGACGCGGGCCACCGGGGTGTTGTCTCCCGGGGCGGCGGGGATTTCGGGGGTGACTCCCGGGGCGGCGGGAGTCTCCGGTGCGCCTCCCGCGACAGCGGGGACCTCCGGGGCGCCCCCCGCGACAGCAGGGCCCCTGGCGTCCGCCTGGAAACTTCCCGAATCTCCACCCCCGCAACCCGGGAGCACGACTGCGCTCAACACGAGCAACACAGCAGCAAATTTGGTTTTATCAAACATGGGAACCTTCTTGGTCAATACGCGGAAAGTCGCGGAGCTCGTACGGCACTGCAAGCTTTCCTCGAGGCGTTGATTTCATTGATAGGCCCGCGAGCCGCCTTGAAGGCTTTTCGGCTCGAGGTCTGTTGGAAGCGATGAACGTCAACTGGCGCGAAGCAAGTGAACTGGAACTCAGCGATGGCGAGTTCAAGCGCCGGATGTCAGGCCGACGCCAGGGTGGCTATGCGACAGCACGCAGGGACACGCTATTTGAGCGGTGTGCCCCCTGCATTTCGATAGGCGGCCGTCTTCTTGTACAGGTTGCCGCCGTCGGTTTCAGCCGTGGTCGACAGGTCCGATCCTTGGCCGAACATCAGAGCACCGACATGGGCGCTCGCGACCTGGTCCATGTGCGAGAACAGCCAGTCCACCTTCGTCCTGGTAGTGGTAGTCGGTGTTGTTCTGTGCCATGTTGCCGATCGGGATCTGCCAGACCACGATCGGGTGGCCGACCGCCTCGGACATCTGCTTCCAATAGGCGAGTTGCGCGGCCCACTTCTCGTCGCTCCAGAATGAGTTGCCATTCCCCAGCTTGGCGTTGAGTCCGGCGTCCGTGGATTCAACCTCCCCGACGAGGAAGTCGGCTCCTTTTCCTCCGAGGTTCACGTAATCTCTGGCGCATTTATCCACGTTGCCCGGCCAATCCCAGCAGGTGAGGTGCAGGCCGACGGCCGTGTTGGGAGCGTACTTGCGGGTCATTGCGATCAGGCAGTGAGCCAGACCCGCCACAGTGTTCGCCTGGTCTGCGCAGTCGGTCGGATTCGCAGCCGTCACCTGCGCCGGGACCTGGGTCACATCGCCATATCCGCGCGCGAAACCAAAAAAGTCGGGTTCGAGATCGATCATGTCGTGCGAGGTGCCGATCTTCTGGAGGAAGAAACGGTAGTCGTTCAGGTATCTGGTGAGGAGGTCGACCTTGTTGACCGACTCAACTTCCTCCTGCCACGGAGTAGGAACACCGGGCTTACCGGGCACGAGGAGGCCGAGTTCAAACCATGTCCACATCACTGTCTGCGGATGCGATTTACCCAAGTAGGTGGCCTGCGCAGCGCGGGCTTCGACGTTGGGGATGAGCCCCCCGATGCTGCCGCCCGCGCATCCCCACCAGTTCGTCCCATCCGGGCAGGACGTCGCCGTGTACAGGTCGCTCGACGGTGCCGGCGGACTGACGACGTATTGGTACTGAGCGTCGAATGGTGCGGCAACCGAAAGAGCATCAGTCGACATTCTTCCGATCAACACCGTGCTCTTGCCCATGAAAGTGACACCTGCACCTCCAGGTGCAGGTGCAGGTGCGGGCGCGGTTGCAGGTGCAGGTGCAGGTGCAGCTGCAGGTGCAGGTGCAGGTGCGGTTGCAGGTGCGCCTGCAAAGAGCGCTACTGCCGAAGTGCCTGACGAACCACCGCCACAAGCCGCGACCCATGTGGTCAGCAGGCCGATCGCAATGAGCCGCGCGCGACTCCAGTTCCAGGAGATCGCCGATGAAACTGTTGACGATCTGTCAATGGATACCTCACTCATCATTTTTGAAATCTGTGACATTTTTGGCATTTTGTGTGCAATTGTTAATGCACAGCAAAAACCGAACCACTCAAATCGTCGCCGCGCGGCCGTGAAAAAACGACAAGATGCGTCGCCCGGATCGATGCTCCGGTAATCGCGCATCGGGTTCACTACGGCTTGGGCCAGTCCTTCGGATCGCGCGGGACCGGGTTGGTGGTGCTGGTGACCGTATAGCGCTGGACGCGCTCCGTATGGCCGTTGCGCACTTCACATGCAGGGGAACACTTTCGTCGTGCATGGCCAGCATGCATGTCGCAGGCTCGGGCCCGGATCCACTCGCCGACCACGCCATGAGATGCACGATTCATGCCTTAGACCCCGTCGGAGAAGAACGCGCCAATTGATCCCAGAAAGTGAAACGGAGCGTCGCTTCGGATTCACCGTGTGACAAGTTATGGCCATCTCTTAAGTGGAGTCTGACAAAAAGGAAACACCGGCACATCAGGCCTAGCATCAACCACCACTTGTGCATTAAAAGGCGCTCCATTCACGATACGGCGATCGACGGAGTAGGAGAAGCCGAGACTTCATCCCTTGTTTTTTGATCGCATCGAAAATCGAGATTCACTCACTCATTTTTAGGTGGAATGGCATTGTTCTCTCACGCGGCGTGAACAGCCTCTGAACGCTATGCACAGGATGCTGGCACCCAATCCTGATGACTGAGCTTCTCCACAGCCATGTCGGCGAACGCTGTTACGGCGGATTCAACTGGTCGATTGTTGATTGCCGTCGAAAATTGACCCAGCTAACGCACTAATTTCCGTCTAAGACTGACCCACGTAAAACTCCCCTGCACATTTTTAAAGCAGGGATCCTAGGAGTGATAGACGTGGCGACATTGAGTGTCATCCGACGCTGGGCCCTGCGCGAGCAGATGTCTATCCGCGAGATAGCCAGGCGTACAGGCCTGTCTCGCAACACCGTCAAGAAGTACCTGCTAGCCGGCGACGAGCCGCAGCCCGGTCCGCCGGGCCGCTAGACCAGCTGCAGCTCGCGCGGCGACACGCCCTCGAACACCCGCCCGAGCTGCGCAGGCGACAACCCATACATCCGCCTGAACAATCCACCGAACACCGCCCGGTATTCATTGAGCACCGGGTAGTCGCGGTTCTGGAACAGCGTGGCCTGCGTCAGCGCCTGCTGCTCGCCGACGATGCGCCCGCCGGCCTCGGCCGAGAGCCCGCCGCCGAGCACCCAGTAGACAGTGCCATGCCCGTGGTCCGTGCCGCGGTTGCCGTTCTCGCGGAAGGTGCGGCCAAACTCGCTGATGACGACCACCACGGTCTGGCGCCAGGCGTCCTCGCCCATCTCCTGCGCGAAGCCGGCGACACCACGGCCCAGTTCTTCGAAACGGTTGGCGAGGTAGCCGGTGGCGGCGCCCTGCCCCACATGCGTGTCCCAGCCGCCGACATCGACAAAGCCGAGGTCGAAGCGATCGCGCATCAGCACCGCCATGCGGCGCGCGACGAGCTCGAAGCCCTTGGCGCTCATCGCATTGCGGCTGGCCGCGTCCATCTCGGCCTGCACCGCGCGCATGACTTCGTCGCGCACCTGGAAGCCCTCGGCCACGGGCTGCGCGAGCGGCGTGTTGCGGTACATCGACGCGATGATCTGGCTCTGCCGCGCGTCGATGCCCGAACGCGCATTGCCCGCAAGCGCCATGTTCGCGGCCTTGGCATCGCCGCGCAGCGCGATGGGCAACTGGTCGGTGAAGGCGATGGGCGACACGTCGGTGATGGGCCCGCCGCCGAGGACACCCGCCAGGCGATTGAGAAAGCCCGAGCGGTAGTCGCGGCGCTTGTCGAGCGCCTGGCCCAGCTCGATGGAGTCCTGCGTTTCGAAGTGGCTGCGCGTGAGGTCGTCGGTGCCGGCGAAGGCGATGAACGATGCCTGCTTCTGCTGGAAGAGCGGCATCACGCTTTGCGCGAGCGCAGGATGCAGGCCCCAGTTGCTGTCGAGCGGCAACGCGCCGTTGGGCTGGCCCGGCCGCGCGATGGCGATGTTGGGGCGCGAGGCGTAATAGAAATCGCTGGCGGTCGGCACCAGCAGGTTGGCGCAGTCGTAGGCGCCGCGCAAAAACACGACGAGCAGCTTGGCGCCTTCGGCAGCGGGCGCGGCGATCAGCTGGCCGGCAGCGCCCGCGAGCGGTGCGGCGGCAAGGAGCTTCAACAGTTCTCGGCGTTGCATGGTGTTGTCCTTTCTGCTCATCGGCGCATCAGCTCTGGCGATGCGAGCAGGAAGGTGTTCCATTCCTGCGGGTTCTTCGCCTGCGCGAGTGCTTCGCGCGTATCGGCGCTCAGGCCGACCTGCATGGCGCGGACCGCGTTCGATTCGGCCAGCTGCGGAAACGCAGGCTTCTCCAGGGGTGCCTTGTCGTCTGCACGGAACAGCACTGCGCCGTTCGCCCCGATGGCCCGCGCGATCTCGAAGCGCGCGTTCATCTGCCCCGCACTTGCCCACGCGGCTTCGTTCAGCGGATAGCCATCGGGCGTCTCGTGCCCATACAGCGGCTCGCCCATGCGGTTGATCCAGCTCAGCATCGGGGTCACGTTGAGCACCACGCGGTCGTCGTACGCGAGCCGAACGCCGGCCATCACGTAGTGCACCGGGTCGCGGAACTTGCGGCCGAGCGAAGCGGCGAATTCGGGCGATTCGAACAGCGCCTTCAACGTGACGGCGATGTCGCCATCGCTGCGCGTGAAGGCCGATGCCATGCGGTCGATCAACGCGGGTGGCGGCTCGTCGGCGACGAAGTACACCGCGAGCTTGCGCGAGATGAAGCGCGCGGTGGCGGGGGCGCGTGCCAAGCGGTCCAGCGCCTCGTCAGCTTCCGCGAGACCGCGGGCCTGTATCGGCTGCCCCAGCAACGTCTTGGCACCGTAGTCGTGCCGGTTCGGATTGAACTCGAAGAGCCCCTTGCGCACATAGTCCGCGCGCAACGCCGGCCGGATGTTCGGCGGCACCGCATCGAGCGGCTGCTGGCTCACGCCCACGCCGGTGAGCACGCGCGCCAGCTCCTGCACATCGGCCTGCGAATAGCCGCCGCCCACGCCCAGCGTGTGCAGCTCCATCAGCTCGCGCGCGTAGTTCTCGTTGATGCGGTTGGCGGCGTTCTGCGCGTTGTCCAGGTAGCGCAGCATCGCGGGGTGGTGCAGCGTGGCACCGAGCAGGTCGCGGAACCTGCCGAGCGCATGCGGGCGGATCGCGTTTTCTTCGTAGTCGCCGACGAGCGCACGGATGTTGTCCTTGCGCAGGTTCACGTTGAAGTGGTTCATCCAGAACCAGGTCATCTGCTCCTGCAGCTGGTTGGGAGAGTACAGCGCGCGCAGCACGAAGCGTTGCTGCGCCTCGCGGCCGAGCCGGGTCAGCTCCTGCTGGTAGGCCTGGCGCGCGGCCTTCTTCTGTTCTTCGTCGGGCAACGCATCGGCGGCCTTGCGTTGGGCGTCGAGGGCGATCACGAGCTGGTCGAGCGGTGTGCGCGAGATCGTCATCGCGTCGATCTGCGCCTGTGCCGCCGGCGGCAAGGGTTGCGGCTGCGGCTTCAGTTGCCGCCCCATCCATCGCGCAAGGCCGGTCTTCGCCAGCTCGGCCTGGCTGCTCGCATTCGCGCCCCAGGTCACGCGATCGAGCCATTGCAACTGCGCGGCCGGGCTATCGGCCACTGTGCTGGACACAGACAGCGGGGGCGCATCGGATCGCAACGATCCCGTCGTGCAAGCCGCCAGGGCCATGGCGGCCGACACCATGCAGAGACGGCCAAGATGCAGCATGGGACTCATCATGAACCGATCAACCCTCACCGGGTCGATGCGGTTGACGGCCCCTGCCCGCCCCTCAGGTAAAGCTGGCGGTCAGCTTCGTTTCAAGCCGAAACGAAAGCGGGCCATGTCAGGCGCTGACAACCGAACTCGGCGCCGCGCCCGCAATCTGCTTCAACGCGCGCTCGAACACTTCGACCGGTTGGCCGCCGGAGATCAGGTGCTGGTCGTTGATGATGATCGCGGGCACCGAGTGGATGCCGGCATCGGTGTACATGCGTTCGCGCTCGCGGGTCTCGGCGGCGTATTCGTCGCTCGCCAGGATCTCGCGGGCCCGCGCCGCATCGAGGCCCGCTTCGGTCGCCGCGCGCACCAGCACCTCGGGGTCCGAGGGGTTCTGGCTGTCGGTGAAATAGGCCTTGAGCAGCAGCTTCTTGAGCGCCGCCTGCTTGGTCGGGCTTTCGAGTTCGGCCCAGTGCAGGAGCCGGTGCGCGTTGAAGGTGTTGTAGACCCGGGGCCGGCCCTCGGCGCTGAACTCGAAGCCGACGGCCGCGCCGCGCTGGCGGATCATCTCGCGGGACTGGGCCTGTTGCTCGCGTGAAGAACCGTATTTCTGGTTCAAGTGCTCGAAGGTGTCCTGCCCTTCGGGCGGCATCTGCGGGTTCAGCTCGAAGGGCTGGAAGTGCAGTTCCGCGGTGACCTCCGGTGCCACCCTCTTGAGCGCCGCCTCGAGCGAACTCAGGCCAACGGCGCACCAGGGGCAAGACACATCGGAGACGAAATCGATCTTGAGGTGGGATGTCATGGCGCCATTCTTCATGGCGTCACAACCCTTGGTGCGCGAAAGGTTTTCCGAGGGGCTGGTCAGGCCACGGCCTTGGCCAGCCGGGCATCCGACAGCGTCTGCTCGCGCAGGCGGTCGTACTCGGCCTTGTCCACCGGCACCGCGTTGGGGTCGCCCAGGTCGCGCATGTGGATGCGGTAGGTCTCCCGCGCGCTCATGGCCGCGAGCGCCGCGAGGATGGTCACCGTGAAGGTGATCGCGCCCACGGTCAGCCACACATTCGTCGAGCCTGGAGGCGCCACGGCGGCGAACAGCGCGGGCAGCAGCGCGGTGAACGTCGTGCCGATGTTCTGCGAGATGGCCATGGCCGACACGCGATTGCGGGTGCGGAAGAGCTCCGGATAGAAGCTCGGGAAGGTCGCGTTGTAGCCCTGGTACACGATGCCCCACATCAGGAGCGACATGCAGATCGCGAGCGGCACGTTCTTGATGCTGATGGCATACAGGTACACGAACGACAGCAGCCCCGAGGCCAGCGCGCCGATGACGATCGGGGGCTTGCGGCCGATGCGGTCCGACAGGTTGCCCACGAACGGAATCACCAGCACCGCGAGGATGTTGCCCAGCACCGGGATCCACAGGTACACGTCTTTCTGGAAGCCGATGCCGTAGGCCGCCTGCACCGCATAGGCCGCGCCGAACACGGTGGCCACCACCGGAATCACGTTCATCAGCGCCATGCAGACCACGCGCAGCATGTCGGCCCAGCTGTCGGTGAAGGCCTGCACGATCGGCGACTTCGCCACTTCGCCCTTCTTGTCGACTTCGGCAAAGGCCGGCGTCTCATCGACCTCGCGGCGGATGATATAGCCGGCCACGATGACAAGAAAGCTCAGCAGGAACGGAATGCGCCAGCCCCACGAATTGAAGGCGTCTTCGGGCATGTAGTGCGCGAGCGGCAGGAACACGGCGGCCGCCAGGATCTGGCCGGCCTGCACGCCCTGCAGCGTGAAGCTCGCGAAGAAGCCGCGACGCCCGAACGGTGCATGCTCCAGGATCATCGAGCTCGCGCCCGAGATCTCGCCCGCCACCGCAAAGCCTTGCACCAGGCGCAGGATCACCAGCAGCACTGGGGCCAGCAAGCCGACCTGGTCATAGGTCGGCAACAGGCCCACGGCCACGGTCGAGAAACCCATCAGGAACATGCACAGCACCAGCACTTGCTTGCGCCCATGCGTGTCGCCCCAGTGGCCGAGCACGAATGCACCGATGGGGCGTGCCACGTAGCCCACGCCGTAGGTCGCGAGCGATGCGACGATCGCGGTCGTCGGGTCGCCCTTCGGAAAGAAGATCTGCGGAAAGATCAGCGCCGCCGCGGTGGCGTAGATGAAGAAGTCGTAGTACTCCAGCGCCGAGCCGATCCAGCCGCTGGCCGCGGCTTTCTTCGACTGGTGCCTGCCTTGCGGCTCTTTGGCTGATGTGTTGGCCATGGGTTTGTCTCCAGTGGTGATGCAGTGATGCGTGCGAAAAAATCAGTCGTCCTGCGCTTGCGAAGCCATGCGCGCGGGTGCGTTGAGGGCACCGTAGGCGTCGTAGTCGCCCACGCGCTGCGCAACCTCGAAGAAGAGGCCTCCCTCGAAGCTCTCGGTGTAGATGTGCAGGTAGTCGCCGGCCGGCGAGCGGTCGAACAGCACGCCGGCGCCGCGCATGCGCGCGAGCAGCTCGGGTGCGAGGTCGATGCGCGTGGCGAGGTCGTCGTAGTAGTTGTCCGAGATCGGCACGAAGCGCGTGCCGTTGGCGCGCAGCCTGGCGGCCGTCTCGAAGATGTCGTCGCAGGTCAGTGCGATGTGATGCACCGCGCCGCCACCGGTCACGCTGAGCGTGCGCGCGGTGCGGGTGCGCTGGCTCAGCGACACGTTGAGCACCAGGCGCACGCTGCGCTCCGTATTCGCGACGCCGCGGCTGCGGATCAGGCCGAAGGGGTCGGCCAGTTCCAGGCTCTCGCCGGGCTCCAGGCCGAGCACCGCGCGCGTGAAGAGCACCCAGGTGTCGAGCTGGTCGAGCGCAAGGCCGAGGGCGACGTGATCGATCTGCTTCAGGCCCGCATCGTTAGCTTCCGGCGCATCCTCTTCGAGGATGAAGTCGGCCTCGTACAGGCCGTTCGCGCCCAGCGACTCCGCCACGAAATGAATGAGGTTGCCGCCCGGCGCAACGACGGCCGGCACCCGCAGTTCGTTCGGGCCGACCGGGCTGTCGTGGCGCTTGGAGCGCATCGCGGTCGCGCGCTCCACCGCCGCGAGCGGATCGGCGCAGCGCACGCCCAGCGCGCACACCGAGGTGCCGTGCGCCTCGAAGCGGCCGCGCGCAAACGAATCGGGCTGTGCATTCACGATGAAGTTGATCTCGCCCTGCCGGTACAGCGTCACGGCCTTGGAGCGGTGCTTGCCGATGCGGCGAAAGCCGAGTTGCCGCACGAGCGTGTCGAGCGTGAGCGCCGAGGCTTCGTCTGCCGCGAACTCGATGAACGACAGGCCCGAGAGTGCAGCGACGGGCGGCGGGTTGAAAAGCTCCACGCGCAGCGGCTGCACCACGTCCAGCCGCTGCCGCGCTTCGCTTTCGAGATACAGCAGCGAACGCATCGCATCGACCGCAGTTCGGCGGTTCGGCGTCTCGCGAAAGATGTCGTTGAAGATCTCCAGCGACAGCGGCCCGGTGTAGTCCGCGCGCAGCACCTGCGCGAAGAAGCCGACGACGTCGAAATCGCCCTGCCCCGGGAACGAGCGATGGTGCCGTGCCCACTGCAGCACATCCATCGCGAGCAACGGCGCATCGGCCATCTGCAAAAAGAAGATCTTCTCGCCCGGAATGTCGGCGATGCCCGAGGGATCGTCCTTCAGCGACAGCGTGTGAAAGCTGTCCAGGATCAGCCCGAGGTGCGCGTGGTCCGCCTGCTTCACGATGTTCCAGGCCTGGCTGTAGAGCGAGGTGTGGCGGCCCCAGGCCAGCGCCTCGAAGCCCACGCGCAGGTTGCGGCGCGCGGCGCGCTCGGCCAGCTCATGCAGCTGCGCGGCGGCGAGCGAAGGATCGTTGATGGACAACGGCGAAGTGTTCGAGCAGCACAGCACCATCGGTGCGCCCATCGCCTCCATGAGGTCGAACTTGCGCTCGGCGCGCTCCAGGCTGCGGCGGAACTGCAGCTCGGGCATGCCTTCGAAATCGCGAAACGGCTGGTAGAGATCGATCGACAGGCCCAGGTCGGCCACGATGCCGCGCAGTTCGGTGGCGGTGCCCTTGAAGTTGATGAAGTCGGCCTCGAACAGCTCGATGCCGTCAAACCCGGCGGCCGCAATGGCTTCGAGCTTCTGGCGAAAGGTGCCGCTGAGCGAAACCGTGGCGATGGAGCGATGCATGGGGGTGGACTTTAGGAACCCCGGCCCCGCGCCACAACCAATTCGGGCATTCATTGAGCGATTAACGAACGCACTCGTTCATTAATCGCACGAAATACGGGATACACCTAGGTCCGGAGCGCTCCCGCCAGTCCTCAGAGGCTGCGCCAAAAATCGATCAGCAGCTGTTCGAATTCGATGGGCCGCTCCACGGCGCTCAGGTGGGCGGCGTCGATGGTGGCCAGCCGGGCACCGGGAATGGCCGCGGCCATGGCTTCCGACATCGCCATCGGCGTGGCCTCGTCCTGCAGGCCGCCAATCACGAGTGTGGGCACGGCGATGCGGTGGTTGCTGTCGCGGAAATCGATGGCGGCAACCGCGTTGCAGCTCTCGATGTAGCCCTGTGCGTCGGTGGCGACCAGCACGTCGTGTAGCGCCTTCGCTGCGCCGGCGCCTTCGTAGGTCGCGGCATAGGCCGGCGTGAGCCAGCGCGAGACAGCGCCCGATGCGATGGCTTCAACGCCCTTGGTGGCCACCGTCTCGGCCCGCGCGCGCCACGGCGCCTGGTCGGGGTAGTGGGCGGATGAATTTGCGATCACCACCGTCTTGAGCAGCTCGGGGTGGCGCACCGCCAGCGCCTGCGCGGTCATGCCGCCCATCGAAAGGCCGACGAAGTGCACGGGCTCGCCCTCGGTCTCGCGCTGGATCAGCTCGGCCACGTCCTGCGCGAGCGTCTCCACGCGCAGTGCGCCCGGCACCACCTCGGAGGCGCCGTGGTTGCGGTGGTCGTAGCGGATCACCGTGTGAGCTTGTGCGAGCTGCGCGGCCACGCCGTCCCACATGCGCAAGCTGCAGCCCAGCGCATGGCTGAGCACGACGAACGGGCCTTCGCCTTCGCGAACGACATTCAGGCGGGGGGTCATGGTGTGGTTTCCTTCTTACGGATGCTTGGGATGTTGAAGACGCGGGAGCCAGAGAAAGGCGATGACCAGCAGCACGGCACCGGCCACCAGCATCGGCACGACCATGGGCCATGCGCCATGGGAGTAATCGGTATCGACAAACAGCGCGGCGACCTGCCCCACGCAGAACGCGACCATCATCATGCCGAATCCGGACCACGACACGGCACGCCCCGCGAGGTGCGGCAGGTCGCCCACCGCGCCCGCTTGTCCGCAGGGCTGGTGGATGCCATGGCCGAGGCAGTACACCGCATGGCCCACGAGCAGCGGCACCGCACTGAGCGGCATGAGCCAGCAGCCCAGCGCCTGGATGACCGCGCCCGTCATGCTCAGCGTCGCGCCCAGCCGCACGGTGCGCACCGGCCCGTAGCGCCGCAGCAGCGTGCGGCACATCGTGGTGCTGAAGATGTAGACCAGCGAGCCGCCGGCCGGGATCCACCCGTACCACGCGGGCGACCAGCCGAGGTAGCCGATGTAGACCATCGGCGACAGCAGCAGAAAGCAGAAGAGCCCGCCATAGGTCGTCGCCGCCACCGAGGCCCACGCGCGGAACGAGCGGCTTGCGAACACCGTGCGCGTGCTGCCGCGCGGCGCGGACGACTCACCGGTCAGCGGCTTGCGCGTTTCGCCGAACGAGCGCCAGCACATCGCGAACAGCAGCGAGGCATACACCGCCATCGCCACCATCACCCAGCGCCAGCCCGCGCCCTGCACGAGCCAGGCACCGAGCAGCGGCGCGATCAGCCCGACCACGCCCAGCCCCGTGAGGCCGCGCGCCATCACATGCGGGCCTTCGTGCGCCGGGTAGAGATCGCGCACCGCCGCGCGCGCGCACACGAGGATCGCGGCCATCGAAAAGCCCTGCAGCGTGCGCCAGCCCGCGAGCAGCACCACGCTGCCCGCGAACGCACCGCCGAGCGCGGCGATCGCGTAGCAGGCGAGCCCCGCGAGCAGCACCGGCCGGCGGCCGAAGCGATCGGCGAGCGGGCCGCACAGCAACTGCGCAAAGCCGAAGGCCAGCACGAACAGCGTGAGGCTGGTGCTGGCCGAGCCGAGTTCCTTGGCGATGGCGGGCAGTGCCGGCAGGTAGCTGTCGGTGGCCACTGGCTGCGCCGCAAGGAGCAGCGGCAGCATCAGCGTGAACGTGACGTCGAACCGGCCCTTGCGGGCCACCGGCGCGTTCACTGCGCAGGCGGTGCGGCGGGCAGAAGGCCCTTCTCGCGCAGGATGTTCGTGGCGATACCGAACGCATGGTTGGCCACCGGCACGCCGCAGTAGATGGCGGCCATCATGATCACTTCCTTGATGTCGTCCGGTGTCAGGCGAGACTCGGGCGGCCCGTCGAGCGCGGCGCGCACATGCATCGCGAACTCTTCGTAGGCGTGGATGCCCAGCATCATCGACAGCACCATGTAGCGGCGCGTCTTGTCGCCCAGCGCGGGACGCCCCCAGATGTCGTTCCACGCATGGCGCGTGATCAGTTCCTGGAACTCTGCGTTGAAGCCGTTGCGGTTGGCGAGCGACTTGTCGACCCAGGCATCGCCGAGGATGCGGCGGCGGTTCAGGAGGCCGTCTTCGTAATCGTTGCTCGGGGTTTCGGGGGCGGTCATTGCGAGAGTTCCTTGTCTTTGAGTTGGGCTTGCAGCGCTTTCACTTCTGCCAGCGCGATCTGGCCCGCCGCGATGGCGAGCGCGGGGTCGAACCATTCGTCGGCCGCATCGCGCGGCAGCTCGGCGCGCAGCCGATCGATGTTGGCGCGCATGCGCGCGGCGTCCACCTGCAGGCCGGGCAGCGCGCCGGCCATGGCGCGCACGCTGCCGTGGGCCGACATCAGGAGCTGCGGCCATTCGGCCAGCTCGGCCTGCCATGCGCCGAGGGCACGTTCGTGCTGCTGCGGCATCGCGCCGAGCAAGGCGGCCACGCGCTGCGGCGCGCGGTGCGCGGCGGCGATGGCAACCATCGAGGCCACCGGGTTGCGCTTGTGCGGCATCGCCGACGAGCCACCGCGGCCGGGTTCGCTGGGCTCGGCGACTTCGGCCACTTCGTACTGGCCGAGCAGCGCGATGTCGACGGCGATCTTGCCGAGGCTGCCCGCGACCAGGCCGAGCTCGCATCCGAGCGCCACCCATTCGTCGCGCTGGGTGTGCCAGGTCGCGCCGGGGTCGTCGAGGCCCAGTTCCTTGGCCATGCGCCTGCGCACCGCGGCGCCCTGCCCCTTCATCTGCGCGAGCGTGCCGACGGCCCCGCCCAGCTGCAATTGCAGCGCATGCTTCGCGGCATCGCGCAGGCGCATGCGGCTGCGCACCAGCGGCGCGGCCCAGCCTGCGCACTTGAAGCCGAAGCTGGTGACCGAGGCCGGCTGCATCAGCGTGCGCGCGAGCATCGGCGTCTCGGCGTGCTGTACCGCGAGGCGCAGCAGCGCGCTGACGGCCTTGGACAGGTCGGTCTCGATGAGCGCGACCGCTTCGCGCGTGACCAGTGCCATCGCGCTGTCGATCACGTCCTGGCTGGTGCTGCCGAAATGCACGAACGGCGCGGCCTCGGCATTGAACAGGCCCACGGCTTCGCGCAGCGCCTTGACCAGCGGAATCGCCACGCTGCCCGCGCGGCCGCTCTCGCGCACGATCTTGGCCACGTCGAACAGCTCGACCTTGCAGCTGCCGACGATGGAGTGCGCAGCGCTCTCGGGAATCAACCCTTCGGCCGCCTGCGCGCGCGCGAGCGCGGCCTCGAAACGCAGCATCGCGTCGACGAAGGCGCGGTCGCTGAAGGCGCCCAGCGTTTCGGATGTGGAGAGGAAGCCTTCGAAAATGCTCATGCGGTGACCTGGGTGTTCATCAATCAATATTTCAGTTGGGCGACGGCGCGCAGTTCTTCCGGGGAGGCGGTGCCGAAGCCGAAGAATTCGAGGTAGGCCGGGATCATCTCGAACAGCATGTCGGTGCCGACCTGCACCGCGCAGCCCTTGGCCCGGGCGGCCTGCAGCAGCGGCGTGTATTCGGTCTTCATGACGACCTCGCCGACGAAGGTGGCCGGGTCGATGCGGTCCACGTCGAAGGGGAGCGGGTCGCTGTCCTTCATGCCGAGCGGCGTGGCGTTGACGACCACGTCGTAGCCGGCCGGGTCCTTCGATCCTGTGGCGACCTTCATCTGCGGGTAGTGCTCGCGCAGCCGCGCGGCGAGGGCCTGTGCGGATGCATCGCTCATGTCGAACAGCATCAGCTCGGCGGCGCCCGCGGCGGCGATCGACGCCGCAATGGCCGAGCCCACGCCGCCCGTGCCCGACACCAGCACCCGTGTGCCCTTGAAAAGCCTGCCCTTGCGCTCCACGCCGCGCACGAAGCCCGCGCCATCGAACTGGTCGCCGAGCAGCGTGCCGTCGGCGCGCTTGAGGATGGCGTTGCACGCGCCTGCGACGCGCGCGGTGGGCGTCACCTCGTCGACCAGCCCCATCGTCGTGACCTTGTGCGGCATCGTGACCAGCGCACCGCGGAGGTTCGAGAACCTGAACACCTGCGGCAGCGTGGCCGCGTAGTCCTCGGGCTTCACACCCATCGGCACCACCACCGCATCGATGCCCTGCTTGTCGAACCAGGGGTTGTAGATCATCGGCGCCTTGAAGGCCTCGGTCGGATAGCCGAGGTGCGCGATGAGCGTTGTCTTGCCGGAAATCATGAAAGCCGTTTCGTCGAGGAAAAGAGGGAAGGCGTCAGGCGACGCTGGGCGAGTGGTAGCGCAAGGGATTCGCGATCTCGGCCTGCATCGCCGGCGGATAGATGATTTCGCGCAGGAAGTTGGCGTCTGCCTGCAGCGCATCGGCCGCATCGAGGTGGCCGAAGTAGCGCAGGTAGTGCGGCATTTGCTGGATCAGCATCTCGAAGCCGGCCTGCGCGTTGAGCCCGCGCGCCCGCGCCGCACGCACCAGCGGCGTGGGCTGATTGCGCAAGAGGATGTCGAACAGCGCCGCGTGGCTTTCCATGCGCGACACGTCGAGTGGCAGGGCATCGCCCTCGACCAGACCGAGCGGCGTGGCGTTGATCACGAGGTCGTAGCCTTCGGGCGCGTTGCTCTCGACCGCGACCACGGTCGCATCGAAGAACGCATCGAGCTTGGCGGCCACGCCCGCCGCCTTGCCGGCCGCCGTGTCGAAGAAGGCGATGTGCTCCGCGCCATTCACCGTGCCGCCCTCGGCCAGCGCCACGCCGATGGCCGCGGCGCTCACGCCTGCACCGAGGATCAGCACGCGCTTGCCGCGGAAGGGAATGTTGCAGTGGTCGAGCGCGCCGATGAGGCCTTCGCCGTCGAACAGGTCGCCCTCGAGCTGGTCGCCTTCGGTGCGGCGCACCACGTTGACCGAGCCGGCCACGCGGCCGAAAAGCCCGCAGCCGTCGAGCAGGTCGACCACCAGCGGCTTGTGCGGCGGCGCGATCACCATGCCGCGCACATTGCGCGCGAGGAAGGCCGACTTGAAGAACACCGCGAAGTCGCGCACCGGCACCTGCATCGGCAGCAGCACCGCGTCGATGCCGAAGCGTTGGAAGGCCGCGTTGAACATGCGCGGCAGCCGCACATTGCGGACCGGATCGCCCGGGATCAGGTAAGCCTGGGTGCTGCCGCTGATGGAATGGCTCATGTGCTGGGTTCCGTTCGTCAATCGCTCTTTGGAAGGCCGGATGCCGAGCTTTATAGTCCCTTCGGCCCTTTTCCACAGCGTCAGGAAGGCCAAAACGTTCGATCATCGATCTTTCAAATTCGACAATCGTTCAAACCAAGGGTTTTCACCGCCATTGAGTGCAGCTTGCCGGCCGCCCGCCGGAGGCACACTTCCGACCATGAGCAAGGACAGCAAGGACGACTCCCCCGCACCCGCAGGCCTGGACAAGCGCGACTGGATCGCCGGCCTGGAGCGCGGCGTGAGCATCATCGAGGCATTCGACGATGCCAACCCGCGCCTCACCGCCAGCCAGGCCGGGCAGCGCACGAACATGACGCGCACCGCCGCGCGGCGCTATCTGCTCACGCTGCAGCACATGGGCTATGTGGCGAGCGACGGCAAGCTGTTCTGGCTCACCCCGCGGGTCTTGCGCCTGGGCCGCTCGTACCTCGAATCGGCCCGCCTGCCGCGCGTGGTGCAGCCCTTTCTGCAGCGCGTGGCGGCCGGCACCAACGAGATCGCGTACCTCAGCGTGATGGACGGCGACGAGGTCGTCTACATCGCGCGCAACGGCCCCAACCGCAGCATGAGCACCGGCTATGTGCTCGGCGCGCGCGTGCCGGCGCAGGTCACGGCCTCGGGCATGTTGATGCTCGCGCTGCGCAGCGACGCCGAGCTGAACGAGTGGCTCGCGACGCGCCAGCTCACCGTGTTCACCTCGCACACCATCGCGAGCATGGAGCGCATGAAGCTCGAACTGGCGCGCATCCGGGCGCAGGGCTGGGCGTTGTCGGAGCAACAGCTCGACCTCAACTCACGCGGCATCGCGGTGCCGTTGCGCGACCGGCACGGCACGCTGGTGGGCGCGCTCAACATCACGATGCCGATGGGGCACGAGAGCTCCGAGGACGCGGTGGCCCGCGTGCTGCCGGTGCTGCGCGAGACAGCGCAGGCGATGCGCAACCTGATCTGAATCGGGCCGCTCGCGCGCCGACGGTGCCTGCGCTGTCGATGCGGCCTCACTTCACCACTTCACCCGCACGCCCGCAGCCGCGTTGATGGAGCTGCCCACGCGCGCATCGCCACCCGAAGCCCACTGCTTGCCGAGTTCGCCGTAGATGCTCGTGCGCTGGCTCACCGACAACGTGAAGCCCGCCGCCAGCTCGGTGCTGGTGCCGCCGATCGGTGCCCCCACCGGCGTGATCGCCGCCGGGTTCACGAAGCGCGCAACGTCGTTGCCCTTGGCGCTGCGGTAGACGTTCACGCGCGCATAAGGCTGCAGTGTGCCGGCGCCGGTCGCAAAGCTGCCCTTGATGCGCACACCCGCACGGCCGATCCAGCCGCTGTCCGCGTCCTGCTGCACGAGCGCGCCCGGGATGGACACGTCGTCCATCCGCAGCCGCTGATGGATCAGCTGCAGTTGCGGCTCCACCGACCAGCCGCCCGTGCCAATCGCGAAGGCCTTGCCCACCTCGATCGAGGCCAGCAGGCTGTTGCCCTTGCCCTCGACGCCCCCGCTCAGGAATGGCTGCACCGTGTAGCGATGGCGACCTGCCTGCAGCACCGCGTCGGCATAGAAGCCGTCTTCGGAGGCGTAGGTGCCGTACAGGCCCAGGTACTGGCTGCGCAGGTCGTTGCGGCCCGCGGCATTGTTCAAAAGGCCGCTGCTGAAGCCGCTCGTGCGGGTGTCGCCATCGAGCTGGCCCACGTAGATGCCGGCGCGCCAGTCCTGGTTGGCCCACAGGTCGGTGCCGGCCTGCAGCCCGGTCACGCGGCCCTCGCTGTGCGGCGAGACGGTGCCGCCCTGGCGGATGTCCATGTCGGTGGAGATCAGCCGGCCCCAGGCGCGGCGGTTATTGCCGTCGGTGCCTGGTGTCGCGCCCGCGCCGCCGCGCACATCGTCGTCGCCGATGCGCTGGCTGCGGCTTGCGAGCATGCCCAGGTTGCTCTGGCGCAGTTGATTCGGCAGCGCTGCGAACAGCGAGGCCTCGGCGCGATAGGTCGGAAGACCAGCGCCCGGCGTGCCCGGTTCGGCCTCGGTGCGCAGGTACCAGTTCTCACCGCCGCCGCTGGCATCGCCCGCGTGCAGCCGGTACTCGAAGGCACCGGCATCGACATGACCGCCCGCGAGCACGAAGGCGTCCTTGGTGGTCTGCGCGGTGGTGGTCGCGCCGTTGCGTGCGCTGATCAGCTCGATGCCCGCGCCGCTGGTGCGCGCGCCCAGGCCGCCGAGGTTGGTGACCTGCACGCTGGTCTTGCCGCTGGCTGTGCCGCCGTCGATCACCAGCCGGTCCGACGGCCCCGCACCGCCGTTGAGCACGGTGCCCAGCTTCAGCACGCCGTTGTTGCCGACGTAGTTGCCCTTGACAGTCAACGTGGTGCCGGGCGCGGTGCCTGCCAGTGCCACGGTGCCGCTGTTGCTCAGGCCCGCCACTGTCTGGCTGAAGCCCGCGAGGTCGAGCGTGGCGCCGCTGGCCACCGCGGCGCTCGAAGCGGCGCTGAAGGCGTTGGCCGCGCCGGCCTTCAAGGTACCCGCAACGACGCGCGTCTCGCCGCTGTAGCTGGCCGTGCCCGCAAGCGTGAGCGTGCCCGCGCCGACCTTGACCAGCGAACCACCGGTGCCGGTGATCGCGCCCGAGATCGTGGTGCTGCTGCCGATGGCGCCGATGGTGAGCGCCTTGGCGCCGAGCACCACGTCGCCCGCACCGCCGAGCGAGCCGATGCTCGCGCCGGTGGTGGCCAGGTCGATGCGCACTTGGCCGCCGGCCGCGTTGGTCACGGTGGCGCTGGCGGCATTCGCGCCGTCCTGCAGCCGCAGCGTGCCCTGGTTGGCGATGGCGAGCTTGCCCCCATCGGCCTTGCCGCCGAACTGCAGCGTCGCGCCCGAGGCGATGCTCACTGCGCCCGTGCCCAGCGCGCCGCTGGTGTCGGTGGCGAGCGTGCCCGCATCGACCAGCGTGCCGCCGCTGTAGCTGTTGGCATTGGCCAGCGTCAGCGTGCCCGTGCCGATCTTGCGCAGCTTGCCGGTGCCGCTCATCGCGCCGGCATAGATGCCGGCGGTCGCGCCCTGGTCGAACGCGACCTCGGCGTTGTTGACGATGGTGCCCTGCAGGCTGGTGGCGCTGCCCTGCAGCACGCCGCCCTTGACGGTGGTGCCGCCGGTGTAGGTGTTGGCACCGCCGAGGATCAGCCGGCCCGCGTCCTCCTTCGAGATGCCGCCGGTGCCGCTGAGCGCGACATTCATCGTCGCGGTCATGTTCGCGCCCGCGGCCGTGCCGTCGCCCACGCGGATCACCGAGTTCGCGCTGTCCAGCGTGACGCCGTCGCCCTGCACCACATAACCATCGACCGCGAACTGCGCACCCGCGATGCGCACCGGGCCGCCGGTCCCATCGACCGTCACGGTGCCGGCCTTGCTGCTGAAGACGGCGAACTGGCTCTGCGCCCAGTTGGCGTTGAGCTTGCCGTCCATGTCGGTCCAGCCGTCCTGCGAGGGCCGCGGACTGCCCGCGCGCCAGGTGCCGCTGCCGCCGGCCACTTGGCCGTCGTTGTATTTCGTGCTGTCGCTGCCGTCCCAGAAGTTGAGCGACAGGCCCGCGCGATTGACCAGGTTGACCTGGTTCGCCACCGAGGTCTGCACCTGCAGGTCGGCCAGCTTGGCGCCGGCCGGGGCGGTGCCGATGTCCAGGCCGGCGTCGGTGAGCGTGCCGCCGTAGCTCATGAGGCGATACAGCCCTGGCCCGAAGCTGCCGCCCGCGGACTGCGCGATGTTCAGCGTGCCATCGAGTTGCAGATCGCCCGTGACGTTGATCAGGTCATTGAGCGCGCCACCGGGCACGCCGGCCTGGCCGAGCTCGTAGTTCAGCACGGAGCCGCTGCCCAGCCCGAGCGAACCGAGCGTCAGCGTGCCGGGGCTGTTGCCGGCAGCGAGGATGCCGCCGTTGGCCACGAAGACAGCGCCCGCGATGGTGCCGCTGCCCACGAGCGTGGCGCCCGACTGCACCTGCACGGTGCCCGTGCCTGTGGCGCTGCCGCTCTTGTTATTGACGCTCAACGTGCCGGCGGCCACCTGGGTGCCGCCGGTGTAGGTGTTGGCGCCCGTCAGCGTGAGCATGCCGCTGCCCACCTTGACGATCGAGCCGCCCGTACCGCTGACAGTGCCCGACAGCGTGTTGTCGCCGCCGAGCCCGCCGAGCGTGAGCGCGGCGCTGCCGAGCACGAGTTCGCCCGCACCGCTGAGCGAACCGATGCTCACGCCGGCGATCGGCTGGTCGAGGCGCACCTGCCCGCCGGCCTGATTGATCACCGTGGCCTTGTCGGCCGTGGCGTTTTCGGAGAAGCCCAACACACCGCCCGCTGCGTTGGTGATGGTCGCGGTGCCGGCGCTCGCCTGTTCCTGGAAGCGCACCGTGCCCTGGTTGCTGATGACCGCGTCGCCCGCGTCGGCGAGTTGGCTGAACAGCAGCCTGCCGGCCGCCGCCACGCTCACCGGGCCGCTGCCGAGGGCGCCGGTGACATTGGCGAAGAGCGCGCCGGCATCGACGAAGGTGCCGCCCGTGTAGCTGTTCGCGCGGTCCAGCAACAGGATGCCGCTGCCGATCTTGCGCAGCCGGCCGGTGCCGCTCATCGTGCCGAGATAGGTGCTGACGATGCCGTTGCCCTGGTCGAACGCGACCTCGGCGTTGTTGACGATGTCGCCCTGCAGGCTCGCCGTGCCGCCCTGCAGCACGCCGGCCTTCACCGTGGTGCCACCGGTGTAGGTGTTGGCACCGCCCAGCACCAGCGTGCCCACGTCGTCCTTGACCAGGCCACCGGTGCCGATGAGTGCCACGTTCATGGTCGCGCTGCGCGTGGTGTCGGTGCCCGAGCCGTCGCCCACGCGCACCACCGTGCCCGAAGCGCCGAGCTCGATCGCATCGCCCTGCACCACATAGCCGTCGGACGCGAACTGCGCGCCGGTGATGCGCACCGTGCCGCCCGCGTTGCTGACATTGACGGTGCCGCCCGTGCCGCCGAACACCGCGAACTGGTCCTGCGCCCAGGCCGCGTTGACCTTGCCGTCGGCGCCGGTCCAGCCGTCGCCCGGCACGCCGACACGCCAGGTGCCCGAGCCGCCGGCGATCTTGCCGTCGTTGTACTTGCCGGCGTCGCCGCCGTCCCAGAAGTTCAGCGCGAGGCCCGCGCGGTTGACCAGGTTGACCTGCTGGGCGACCGAGGTCTGGACCTGAAGGTCCTTGGACGCGACCGGCGCGCTGCCGATGTCGAGGCCGTTGTCGGTGAGCGTGCCGGTGTAGTCGATCAGGCGGTAGACGCCCGCGCCGAACACGCCGCCCTTGGACTGCGCCACATTGAGCGTGCCGTCCAACTGCAGGTTGCCGTTGACCTTGACCAGGTCGTTGAGCGAACCGCCGGCGGTGCCGGCCTGGCCCAGGTCGTAGTCGAGCACCGCGCCCTCGGCGAGGTTCAGGCTGCCCGTCGTGAGCGTGCCGGCGCCGCTGTTGCCGGCCGACAGGATGCCGCCCTTGGCGATCGTCACCGTACCGGCCACCGTGCCGGTGCCGGCAAGCGCTGCGCCGCCCTGGACTTGCACCGCGCCCGTGCCGGTCGCGCTGCCGCTCGCGTTGTTCGCGGTGAGCGTGCCGGCCGCCACCGTGGTGCCGCCGGTGTAGGTGTTCGCGCCGGTGAGCGCGAGCGTGCCGCTGCCGACCTTGACGATCGAGCCGCCCACGCCGCTGACGGTGCCCGAGACCGTGGTGCTGGTGTTCAGCCCGCCGGTGGTCAGCGCCTTGGCGCCGAGCAGCACATTGCCCGCGCCTTCGAGCGAGCCGATCGAGAGGCCCGCATTGGTGAGGCTGCCGATGCGCAGCTGTGCACCCGCGTTGTTGACCACGGTGGCCTGGTCGGCACTCGTGCGGTCGAAGAAGCTGATCGCGCCGCCGCTCTCGTTGACCAGCCGCGCCTGCCCGGCGCTCGCATCGTCGAGCAGGTCAATGCGCCCGCCGTCGAAGTTCGTGATCTGCGCCTTGCCCGCGGTCGCGTTGAACCACAGGATGGTCAGGCCGCCGCGGTTCTCGATCACCGCATTGCCCGCGCTGGAGGTGTCGCGGAATTCGACCGAGGCGCCCTTGTTCGTCGTGATGGTCGCGTTGCCGGCCGAACTGCTGTCGCGGAACGCGACGAAGCCGCCGTTGTCGGTCGGCACATTGCCGCGCGCGGCCACGGTGATCGCGAGCGCGCCCGCTTCCGCCGTGTTGGCGAAGGCCAGCGATGCGTTGTCCGCCACCGACACCGGTCCAGTGCCCAGTGCGCCCGTGACCAGCGCTTCGACCGAGCCCGCCGCGACCTCGGTGCCGCCGGCGTAGAAGTTGGCTGCCCCGAGTTGCAAGGTGCCCGCGCCTGTCTTGCGGAGGCTCCCCGCGCCGGTGACCACGCCATTCAGTGCCAGCGTGCGGATCGGGTCGATGTCGAAGGTGTCGACGCCTGCGCCGAGGCTCACGACACGCGTGCTGGCGGTGTCGCCGGTCACGTGCAGCGTGGCGCCGCCTTCGAGCGCGAGGCCGCCCGCAGCCGTGCCGAGGTTGGCGTCGGACGCGATCTGCAGGATGCCGCCCTTGACCAGGGTGCCGCCGCTGTAGCTGTTGGTGCCGTCCAGCACCAGCGTGCCCAGGTCTTCCTTGACCAGGCTGCCGGTGCCGGTGAGCTCCGAGGCGACCGTGGCCGTCATGCCCGCCCCGGCCGCGGTGCCGTCGCCCACGCGCACGGTGGTGGCGGCATTGCCGAGCTCGATGGCATCGCCCTGCACGCGGTAGCCGTCGGTGGCGAACTGCGCGCCGGTGATCAGCACCCTGCCGCCGAGTCCGTCGACCGTGACGGTGCCGGCATTGCCGCCGAACACCGCGAACTGTCCCTGCGCCCACGCCGCGTTGATCTTGCCGTCCGCGCCGGTCCAGCCGTCGCCCGGGGTGCCTACGCGCCAGGTACCGCTGCCGCCGGCGATCTGGCCGTCGTTGTACTTGCTTGCGTCGCTGCCGTCCCAGAAGTTGAGCGACAGGCCCGCGCGATTGACCAGGTTGACCTGCTGCGCCACCGAGGTCTGCACCTGCAGGTCACCCACGGCGCCCGGTGCGATGCCGATGTCCAGGCCGTTGTCGGTCAGCGCGCCGGTGTAGCTGATGAGGCGATACAGGCCCGCGCCGAAGGCGCCGCCCGCCGACTGCGCCACGTTGAGCGTGCCGTCCAGCTGCAGGTCGCCGTTGACCTTGACCAGGTCGTTGAGCGGACCGCCCACGGTGTTGGCCTGACCCAGCTCGAAATTCAGCACCGCGCCGTCGGCCAGGTTCAAGCCGCCCACGGTCAGCGTGCCCGGGCTGTTGCCCGCGGACAGGATGCCGCCCTTGGCGATGCTCACGGTGCCCGCGATGGTGCCGCTGCCGGCCAGCATCGCGTTGCCCAGGATCTGCACCGCGCCCGTGCCGGTCGCGCTGCCGCTGGTGTTGTTCACGCTGAGCGTGCCTGCGGCAATGGTGGTTCCGCCGGTATAGGTATTGGCGCCGCTCAACGTGAGCGTGCCCGCGCCGACCTTGACGATCGAGCCGCCCGTGCCCGAGCCCGGCTGCGCGAAGATGCTGCCCTTGTCGCTGACGGTGCCCGAGATCGTGTCGCTGTTGCCCAGGCCGCCGAGCGCAAGCTGCGTGGCGCCCAGCACCACAGCGCCTGCGCCGGAGAGCGAGCCGAGCTCGACACCGGTCTTGGCGGTCGACCCCGAGACATCGACCACGCCGCCCGCGGCGTTGGTCACCGTCGCCGAAGTGCCGATCGAACCCTCGGCAAAGCGCACCAGGCCGCCGCCGAGATTGCTGATCTGCGCACTGCCCGCCGTGGCGTTCTGGCTGAAGGCCAGCACGCTCTTGTCGCCGTTGGTGATCGTCGCGCTGCCGGCGCTGGCGTTCCCGAAGATGTTGATCGCGCCGCCCTGGTTGACGATGATCGATGTGCCCGCGCTGGCGCTGCCGCCGAATTGCAGCGCGTTCGAACCGGGGGTCGCCCAGCCCGTGCCGTTGAGCGTGATCTTCGAGGCGGCGGCCGTGGCGCTCTGCGAGAACGACAGCGTGTTGCCGCTGTCCGTGCTCGCGGCGCGGCCCACGGTGTATTCGTTGCTGCCGGCGCTCGCCGTGCCGAGCAACGACAACACCGTGCCGTTGCCCTGCTGCTGTACCGCGCCGCTGCCCAGCACGCCGCTGGCGGTGGTGGTGATGCTCGCACCGTCCTTCAGCACCGTGCCGCCGCTGTAGCTGTTGGCCGCCACCAGGCCGAACGTGCCGCCCTTGCCGGTGACGGTGAGCAGACCGTTGCCGGTGATGGGGCCGCCCACGCCGTACAGGCTGTTCGACAGATCGATGGTGCCGCCGCCCGCGCCGAGCGAGAGCGCGCGCATGCTGAAGAACGGCGTGGAGCCCGCCGCGATGCGCAGCGTGCCGCCGTCGAGTGCCAGCTCCGTGCCGGCCGCGCCCAGATTGCTGTCCGTGGAGATCTGCAGGACGCCGCCCTTGACCGTCGTGCCGCCCGTGTACGAGTTGGCTGCGCCCAGCACCAGCGTGCCGCCGTCGTCCTTGACGAGCCGGCCTGTGCCGCCGAGCGCCGCGTTGAGGGTCGCGGTCATGCCCGCGCTCGCCGCGGTGCCGTCGCCCACGCGCACCACGGCGTCCCCGGCGCGAAGCGTGAGCGGGTCGCCGTTGACCACGTAGCCGTCGACCGCGAACTGCGCGCCGCCGATGCGCACCGGACCGCCCGCGCTCTTGTTGTCCACCGTGACGGTGCCGGCCGTGCCGCTGAAGATGGCGACGCCATCCTGCTGCCAGCCCGCGTTGAGCTTGCCGTCGACGCCGGTCCAGCTTTCGGTCGACCCCCCCGCGCGCCAGACGCCGCTGCCGCCCGCGATCTTGCCGTCGTTGAAGTTCGCGGGATCGCCGCCGTCCCACAGGGTGAGCGCCGCACCGTCGAGATTGATCAGGTTGACCTGGTTCGCGATGCTGGTCTGCACCTGCAGGTTCTTGCCGTCGGTCGGCGCGGTGCCGATGTCGAGGCCGTTGTCGCTCAGCGTACCCGTGTAGTTGATGAGCCGGTACAGGCCCGCGCCGAATTTGCCGCCGGCCGATTGCGCGATGTTGAGCGTGCCGTCCAGTTGCAGGTTGCCGTTGACATTGATCAGGTCGTTGAACGTGCCGCCCGCCACGCCGGCCTCGCCGAGCTCGTAGTTCAGCACGGAGCCGGCGGCGAGGTTCAGGCCACCGACGGTCAGCGTGCCCGCGCCGCCGAGGCCCGGCTCCAGCAGGCCCGAGCCCACGCTCACCGTGCCCGCGATGCTGCCGTTCCCGACGAGCGCGCCGCCCGCCTGCACCTGCACGGCGCCGCTGCCGGTGGCGCTGCCAGCCGGGTTGATGACCCCGAGCGTGGTGCCCGAGACGGTCGTGCCGCCGCTGTAGGTGTTGGCGCCGGCCAGCACCACTGCACCCGGGCCGCTGAGCGCGAGCGCGCCGCCGCCGTCGATCGTGCCGATCAGCGCCAGCGGATTCGAGCCGTCCACGTTGAGCGTCGTGCCAGCGCCCAATGTCAGGGCGTTGCCCAGCACGGTACCCGGCACGTTGGCGCGCAGGTTCGCGTTGCCGGTCACTGCGAGTGCGCCTTGGCCCAGCGCGAAGTTGTCGCCAACGTTCAGCGTGCCGCTCTTGAGCGTGGTTCCACCGGTCCAGAAGTTGGCGTTGGCCAGCGTCAGCGTGCCGCTGCCGCTGTACGAGAGCGGGCCGGTGCCCGTAATGACCCCGCCGAGTCCGATGTCGTTCGCGCCGCCGATGTCCAGGCCTGCGTTGAGCACCACCGCGTTGCCGAGGTTCACGGCCGCGCTCGCGTCGAGCGCGGTGGTGCCGCTCACCGTGAGGTCGCCGCCACCCAGCGAGGTGTCGGTGCCCACGCGCAGCGCGCCGCCCTGCAGGTTCACCCCGCCCGAGAAGCTATTCGCGCCGCCGAGCGTGAGGCGGCCCGTGCCGCTCTTCGTCAATCCGCGCAGGCCGGTGATCGCGCCGTTGAGCGCGAGGTCGCTGGCACCGCCGACGGCGAGCGCCGCATTGAGGCGGAAGTCGTTGGCGAGGCTCACCGCCTTGTTCGACTCGAGCGAGCTCGGGCCGCTGACCGTGACGCCGGCCTGGCCCAGCGCCTTGTCGTTGCCCACGGTGAGCGTGCCGGCGCCGAGGTTGAAGCCACCGGTGAAGGTGTTGGCGCCATTAAGCGTGAGGCCCGGCGCGCCGGCCAGGCTGATGCCGCCGGCGCCGCTGATCGTGCCATTGAGCGTGAGCGCGCCGCCGCTGCCGGCCGCGCCGAAGTTCAGCGTGTTGTTGAGCACCACGTTGTTGGCAAGCGTCACGCCGGCCGCGCCGGTCAGCACGGAAGCGCCGTTGATGGTGAGGTCGCCGGTGCCGAGCGCCGTGTTGCTGCCCACGTCCAGCCTGCCGCCCCCCATCGTCGTGCCGCCGCCATAGGTGTTGCTGGCGGCCAGTGCAAGGTTGCCGTTCGTCGTCAGGCTGCCGGCCCCCGAGATGGGTGCGCCGAAGGTCAGCGTGCCCGTCCCGTCGAGCGTCAGCGCGCCGTTGAGCTGCACCTGGTTGTTGAGCGTGCCGGTGAAGAAGGTGTTGAGATCGACATTGCCGCTGACCAGGAACAGGCCCGAGCCGAGCGCGCTCGCGTTGCCCAGCGTCACGCCGCCGCCGTTGAGCGCGAAACCGCCGCTGAAGTTGTTGATGCCGTTCAGCGTGAGCGTGCCGGTGCCGTTCTTGATGAGGCCACCGCCGCCGCTGACGGTGCCGCCCAGCGTGAAGCTGTTGTCACCCTGCACGATCAGGCCGCTGGTGAGATTCACGTTCTGGCCCAGCGTGAGGCCGTTCACCGCAGCCTGCATCGCGCCGCCGCTGCCCGTCAGCGTGCCGGTGCCGAAGGCGCCCGCATCGTCGAAGATCGCGAGGCCGCCGTTGAGCAGGGCACTGCCGCTGACCACCGCGCCGTTCAGGGTCCAGGTGCCGCTGTCGACCTGGAGGTTCTCGAAGTTCAGATACTGCGCGGCCTTGATCCCGCCCGAGCCGGCATTGCCTGAACCGGGACCGCCTGCAATGTTGCGCAGCACCAGCATATCGGTGCCGCCGAGGCCCGCGTCGACCGTGCCGCCGGCCGCAAAGTTCAGGCTGCCGCCCGACGGCGTCGCCACCGCGACGGCCGGGGCCGATCCGCCGGTGATGCTCGAGCCGGTGACCGCGAAGAAGGTGTCGTTGCGCTCCCCAGTGCCGAGCGAAACGCTGCCGTTGATCACTCCCGCGTTGGTGAAGGTGTTGCCGCCGCTGGTCGGGCTCTCGAACGCGATGCGGCCGGTGATCGTACCGGCGGCCGTGTTCACCATGCTGATCTGGCCGCCACCATAGGCGGCGACCACGGCCGCATCGGCCTCGGCCAGCGTCGCGCCGAGGATGGCCCCCGTCGTCATCGTTCCCGTGTTGGTGATCGTCGTGATGCCGCCGGGGCCGTTGCGCACCGTGAGCGCCAGGCCGGCCAGGTCGACCGACGACTGCCTGGTACCGCCTATCGTCCCGTTGTTGACGACGACGATCGTGCTGTTCGCGGTGTTGCCCATCACGACGCCCGTGGACAGCTTCCCGGTGTTGCTGCCGAACAGCAACGGATCGATCCGGCCGTTGTTCGTGAGCCTGACGTTGGAACCCGTCAGCGACATTGCGCTTCCACCTACGCCCAGCAACACGCCGAGGGTTGCCCCGGGGTTCACCGTCACGGCCAGGTTGTTGGCGCCGTTCGCAAAGCCCGGCGCCAGCGGGTTGGCAGCGCCGTTGCAGGTCACGTCGCTGCCCGCAGTCGTGCAGAAGGCCTGCGCCGGCAAGAAGCTGGTCGCAAAAAATGCGAGCGCCGTCAGCATGCCGACCTTCATCGGCTCCACGAGATGTGCCGTGCGGCCCGCGCGCCGGCTGGTGCTGCGCTTGCCCCGCGCGCGCGTCGTTTCCGAGACGGCCACCCATGCGCCGATCGCGGCGTTCCAGACGGTCTTGTAGGCGGTATTCATGGACGGTTCTCCTCCTCCGTAGGCAGCGTGCAAAAAGCGCTGCAACAAAAAGCCAATTCAGCCGAAGACCATGGGCCGACGGCTGTCGTACTGCTGTTCATGGGGGTCTCCTCCCGCCATGCAATCGCGCGCGGCGCGCGGCATGTGCGGCATCACTGCGTTGCCGCTTCGAGCGAAATTCTCAAGCTCCCCCCTCTGATTTGCACCTTACTTTTTCTTGCAAACGGAGCCCGCCGTCACCTACGGAAAACCGTGGTTTTGCCGACGGAAAAGAGGCTTGACAGGCGTGTGGCGCCACGCGTTCCGGCAGTGCGGCAGTGCTGCATTCAGGTGAGCCGGATGCGCGGGCGGAGGCCCAGCGGTCACTCAACCAGCGGCGCTCAGCGCTCGATGCGCACGGTCCCCTGGAAGCTGTAGCCCTCGCCGCGCACCGCGACGATCGGCAGCTTCTCGCCACTGGCCTGCTCGGCCTTGCGACGCAATCGCGAGACCGTGACATCGAGGTTGCGTTCGTAGGCCTCAAGGCCCGGGCGCCCCATTGCCGCCAGCAGCGTGGCTCGGTCCACCACTTCGCGCGGCTGCTCGATCAGGCACTGCAAGAGCCGCGCTTCCGCACTGGACAACTGCACGCGCTGGCCGGCCGGCGACAGCAGCAACCACGTGGTGCCCTGATAGCGCCAGGGCGCCTGCGCGGCGGGCTCGCCGACCGCATGGGCAGCGGTCTCGCGCGTGCCGCCCTGCTCCTGCGTCTCGTGGCTGCGCTGCAGCAGGTTGTGCAACACCATTTCGAGTTCGCGCAGGTTCACCGGCTTGACGAGGTAGTAGTCGGCGCCCAGACCCAGGCCGTGCAGGCGATCGTTCGCCATGCCGCGCGCGGTCAGCATCACGATGCGCATCGCGCTGCGCGATCGCAGGCGCGCCAGCACGCTGAATCCGTCTTCGCCCGGCAGGTTGACGTCGCACACCACGGCATCGAAATCCTGTCGCAGCAATTCCGCATCGAGCCCCTCGGCGCTCTCCAGTCCGCGGGCCAGCATGCCGACGCCGCGCAGGTACCGCAGCAGCGTGTCGCGCAGGTCGTCGTCATCCTCGATGACCAGCACGCGGGCCTGGGCGCTCATCGGTAGCCCCCTTGTCCAAGCGCCGTGTAGTTTCGGGTTTCCAATCCTTCGGCACTTCCGAGAAGAGGCAGGGTCAGGGTCAGCACTGCGCCCTGCCTGGCGCCATTGGAAGCGGCCACGCCGCCGCCATGGACCGTGGCGATGCGGTGCACCATGTGCAGGCCCAGCCCGATGCCCGGAATGCGCCGGGTGCCGGCCGCGCGATAGAAGCGCTCGAAGACGTGCGACAGGTCGTGCGGCATGAAGCCGGGGCCTTCGTCGCACACCTGGATGCACACGTCCGACGCCGTGTCGCCTTCCGCAAGGCCATCGGCGCGGCCGCGCCGGATTCCGGCCCGGACCCAAACCGGCGAATGAGGCGGCGCATATTTGATGGCGTTGGTCAGGAGGTTGTCCAGCGCGATGTGCATCAGCGTCTCGTCCGCTAGCACCGGCAATTCGCGCGCACCGAGTTGCAGCGAGATGCGCCCGCCGCCGACGCCTTCGTTGTGCTCCTCGATCTTCTCGCGCAGGAACCCCGCGAGCTCGATTGGGACCAGGCACAGGTTTTCGCTCGACGCATCGAGCCACTCGTCGGCCAGCAGGGTGTCCACCAGATCGCGCATGCGAAGGACGGTACGGCTGATCTTCTCGGCTTCCTTCTTGACCTCCTCGCGCGCCAGGCCGAGCCGGTCGTCCGCAAGGATCTGCGCCGCGCCGCCGATGGTGCCCAGCGGCGTGCGGAACTCGTGCGACACCATGGCCAGCAGGCCGCGCTGTTCGCGCAGCGCCAGCGCCAGTTGGTCGTGCGTGCGATGGTGCTGCGCGATCTCCTGGCGCAGGTCGTGGGTGCGCTCGTTCACGCGCCGTGCCAGCCGCGCGCGATGCCGCAGGGACAGCGAGAGCGCCCGCCGCTCGCGATGGCGCACGCGCCAGCCCAGCGCGAAGAAGAAAGCCATGATGTGGACGATGCTGCCGAGCGCATAGCTGTACTGGGTGGCCTGCGTGTAGGGCAGCCACTGCAGGTTCTTGGCGAAGTGCACCGTGCCCATCATGAGGTAGACGACATAGCCGACCAACCCCGGCCAGACATGGATGTTCCGGCGCAGCGCAACCACGCACATCGGCACGATGCAGGCCGCGAAGAGCAGCCACAGCAGGTTCAGCGGTCGTGCAACGTGCCGGTACCCACCGGCCAGGGCGATCGCGCAGGCCGCGAAGCAGACGAGCGTCATCACCTGGAACACGCGGTTCATGCGCGGGAACTGTCGCTCCATGTCCAGCAGCACCCTGGCGAATCCGAACGCGGCGGCCGTGTGCAGGCAAACCGAGAAGTTGTGCAGGCGAACGGCAGCCAGGGGGTTGTTCTGCAGCCACAGGGACGCCGGCAGGCCCTCCGAGCTCGCGAACACCATGGCGAGCGTGAGGAGGTAGCCGGCGTAGGCAATGAACCGGCGGTCGGGCAGCGCGATGCCCATCATCAGGCTGACCACCGCCATCAGCAGGGCCATGCCGACGACGGCCGCGTCGGCGTAGTCGAGCCGCTGCTGCACCTCGGCCAACTCGCGCAGCGGCGAGACACCGCCGGCAAGGCTCAGCGTGCGGTCACCCGCCAGGCGCACCCAGACCCAGCGCGGTTCGGTATCGCGCAGGTCGGGCAGGCGTGTCGCCGGGATCGACCAGGGCAGCTCGCGCTGGGAGCCGGCCCGCATTCCGCCGAGCGCGCGGTGCGTGAACCCGCCGCTCGTACCGGCTTCGGCATCGGGCCACCACACGTCAAGGTAGTCGACATACGGCGCGTTCAGCCGCAACCACCAGCCACCCTCGAGCGGATGTGCGACCTGCCCGGGCGAAGCCTCGATACGGAAGCGCACCCACCAGGCGCCGCGGTCGTAGCCGCCGTTGAAAGTGCCCTTGAGCGTTTCGAATTGCCGGTCGTAAGGCGGCGATGCCACCTGCTCGCGCGTCAGCAGGCCGGTGGCGTCGTGGAAGGCTTGCGAGCGTCCCTCGAGGTTGCGCTCGAAGAAACCCAGTCCCGCATCGAGCTTCAGCGGCTCCACCTGTGCATGGCTCGGCAGGGCCAGGCACGCCAGCAGGAACAAGGCGAGTCCCGCCACAGCGCGGATCGCGGCGAGGCAGTCAGCGATGCCGGACTGCTTCGCCTTGCCGGCGAGCTGCAACCCGAAATTCGTCAAGCATGGCGCAATGAACAAAGTTGCCGTCCGAGTCCTCGAAAGAGCCATCGCTGCGCCGACGTCGTCGCCGCTTCGCACCGGATTCTGGGGTGCGGCTGGGGAGTTTGCACCTTACTTTTTCTTTCATCCCCGGCCCGGCGAGCGCTGCGCCGGCGCGGCGGATCACCAGAACTTCCACCCCGGCTTGCCGCCCTTCTTCGGCTCGGGCACGCCCGCCCGTCGCAATGCGGCCAGCCGGCCACCCGCGGTGAAACTGCCGGCCTCGACGGCCTCCGCATACAGCGCGGCCGCCTGTCGCAGGTCCCGCGGCACCAGCTTGCCCAGTTGGTACATCTCGCCAAGGCCCTCGGCGGCATAAGGACTGCCCGAGTCGATCGCCTTGCGGTACCACTCGACTGCCTTGGGCCCGTCCACCGCCACGCCGAGGCCCTGGCGGTAGCGGAACGCGACCTGCAGTTGCGCGTCGGCATGCCCCTCTTCGGCGGCATGCATGTACAGCTCGAACGCGATCGGCAGGGACTGCGGAATCTCGGGCTCGTAGATGCTGCCGGCCAGCTCGTAGAGCGTCTCCGCGTCGAAGCGCTGCGCGTCGGCCAGTGCGGCGACACCCTTTTCGCGACGGTAGGCGTTCAGCCCTTCTTCCATCGCGCGCAGGCGCTGCGCCGCGTCGAGGAAGTCGTAGCCGGCCGCGCGCTTCATCAAGCGGATGGCCTGCTCCAGGTCGCGCGGCACCCCGCGGCCGTCGGCATACATGCCGGCCAGGCTGTACCAGGCGGCCACGATTTCCTTGTCGGCGGCCTCGCGGTAGAGCGCCAGGGCCTTGCCGAGGTCCTGCGCGACGCCGGTGCCGTTCTCGTACTTGTCGGCCAGGTTGTTGATCGAGATGGCATGGCCCTGCGCGGCCGCCAGTGCATAGAAATGAACGCAGCGGGCGTAGTCCTGCGGGACGCCAAGGCCCTGCTGGTAGCACGTGGCGAGCAGGTGCTGCGCGCCCACGTACCCGCTCTCGGCCGCCTGCGTGAGCCATGCCACGGCCTTGCCTGTGCTGGATGCAACTTCCGTCCCGGTCAGATGCAGGCGCGCCAGGTTCGTGAGCGCGGCCAGGTCGCCGAGCTTCGCCGAACGCGTGTAGAACGAGATGGCCTCGCCCATCGCCTGCGGCACGACCTGCCCCCGCTCGTGGACTTCGCCCAGCACGCACAGGGCGCGCGCATCGTCCTTGTCCGCCGCGCGGCGCAGCAGAGTGAAGGCCTTGGAGATGTTGGCGCTCAGCGCATCGCCTTCGAGATAGATGATGCCCATCTCGCGTTCGGCCGGCGCATGGCCCGACTCGGCGGCGGTCTGCCAGAGGCGCAGGGCACGCCCCAGATCGCGCTCCACCGCGAGCCCGCGGTACAGCAGGTTGCCCAGGGCGAACTGCGCATGCGGTGAATCCTGCTGCTCGAGCCAGCGGATGCAGGCGAAGCGGAAATCCGCCGGTTCGCTGGCAACGAAGACGAGCGTCTCCTTCGCGGCCTGCGGTGGAATGCGTTGCTCCGTGCCGTTGCAGCCCTCCAGCCGCAGTCCGGAGAAGTCGTCGCCGGTGCGGACGATTTCCGTCACCCGCGAAGGAAGGAGCCCGCCGTTGGCGAGCACCGCATCGCCCACCTGCACGCGCCGGCCATCGGCGTAGGCAGGTGCTTCGCTCGTCGTGGTCGAAGGCGCCGCATCGGTCGCCGCGACATCGCTGTGTTGGTCGCGAGATTGGTATTGCGCCCACGAACCCGAAGGCCAGTTGAAGCTCTGGATGCCTGCTTCGATCGCCTCGTTGAAAAGCCTTTGCGCCGCGGCCGGAACCGTGCCCTCGATGAGTTGCGAATCGAGAATGGCAAAGCCTTGCGGATCGCCCGCGGGGCGAAACGGAAACACGAGGGTGACCGCCAGCGGCGCATCGCCATGGCAGCGCAACTCGATCACGATCGCGTCGGTGCGCCCGGTCGGCAGCGTCACGCTGGCTTCGCAGGCGAACGCGGCGAAGGGCGGCCCTTCTCTCTGCGCTTCGAGCGCCGCGCGGGCGCGGCGCAGGGCGCTGTCGGACGATTCATCGACGATGTTCACGAAGGCCCAGCGCTTGCCATCGGCGCTCGGGTGGAGCACGGTCGGCATGAGGCTTCCCCCTTCCGAGACCATGTACATCGCATGCGATGCCAGCTGGCCCAGGCACCGCGCGGCGCCAGCCCAGACCAAAGGACCCGCGTGGTTCAGCTGCGCACTGACCCCGGCCAGGTAGTCGGCGCACGCGGGCGCGGAGCCGTCGCCGAAGAGCTTGTCCTCGATCCACCCGAGCGGCATCAGGGCCACGCCGGGGTCCTTGGCAATCGCCACGATGCGCGAGAACGATTTCTGCGGCAGGGGCCGCTCCGCGCCCAGCACCTGCTGCGCCGAGGCCGTGTCGTGCCAGTCGACGGGTGCTCCGGCGTTCTTCGTGGCGTGGGAGATGAGGTAGTACGCCAGCAGCGCGCAGAAGTTGCGGCCGCCCGGCGTTGCAAGGAACGCCTCGCGCTCGGGATTCACCTTGGCCTTGATCTGGTCGAGCAGGCTGTTCACCCGCTTCAGGCTCGCGGCCGTGTAGTCGAGCTGGGCCTGCTGCAAGGCCTTGCCGAATGTCCAGCCGCCGTCGGGCTCCGTGCCGCGGGCATAGCAGTCCAGGAAATGTTGGGCCGTCTCGTTCACGTGCGCTTCCCTCGGGTCGTTTTCGGAGGAATGTAACTTACGTTTACACATGTCACCCGCGGCGAATACGCGCCAAGGCGGATTTCGTTGTGCCGCGCTGACAGCATTCCGACAGCATCGACCGGGCAGGATGCAGGCGTTCGCATCAAAAGACGGAGACAGACCATGCACGACAACTTCCTGAGCGCCCCGCCCACGCGCCGCCAATGGCTACAAGGCGGCTCCGCCCTCGCCCTCGGCGGCCTCCTCCCCTCGCTGGCTTCGGCCCAGTCGGCCTGGCCCAGCAAGTCGGTGCGCTTCGTCGTGCCCTTCGCGCCGGGCGGCAGCTCCGAGATCGTCGCGCGCTCCACTGCCGCAGAACTCTCGCGCACGCTCGGCCAGAGCGTCTTCGTCGACAACAAGCCCGGCGCGGCCGGCAACATCGCGATGAGCGAAGTGGCGCGCAGCACCGACCAGCACACGCTGATCCTCGGCCACATCGGCACGCTGGCCGTGAACCCGTACATCTTCGCCAAGCTGCCCTACGACCCGAACAAGGACTTCAAGCCCGTGAGCCTGCTGGCCAAGGTGCCGAGCCTTTATGTGGTGCACCCCGACGTACCGGCCAAGAACCTGAAGGAGTTCATCGCCTATGCCAAGTCGAAGCCCGGCAAGCTGAGCTACGGGTCGGCCGGCAACGGCAGCGCGGGCCACCTGGCTTTCGAGTACCTGAAGATGACCGCCGACGTGTTCATGCTGCACGTGCCCTACCGCGGCACCGGCCCGATGGTGACCGACCTGCTCTCGGGCCGGCTCGACGCCTCGGCCATCGGCGCGGCGGCGATCATTCCGTTCATCAAGGCCGGCAAGGTGCGCTGCATCGCGACCGGCTCGGCCAAGCGACTGGCGCAACTGCCCGATGTGCCGACCGTTGCCGAGCAAGGCTTCCCGGGCTTCGAGATGACGCAGTGGTACGGCATGCTCGCGCCGGCCAACATCGAGCCGGCGAACCTGGCCAAGCTCTCGGCCGAGACGATGAAGGCGGTGAAGTCGCCCGACTCGATGCAGCGGCTCACGGCCGACGCGGCCGAGGCCGTCGGCGGCACGCCCGAGCAGTTCGCGCAGTTCATCGCCGCGGAACAAGCCCGCTGGCAGAAGGTGATCGCCCGGGCAAACATCAAGCCGGACTGAGCCCCGCAGGCCCTAGCATCGGCGCCATGCGCATCCTGCTGGCCGAAGACGAACACACCCTGGGCACCTGGCTCTGCAAGGCGCTGGAGCATGCGGGCATTCAGGTCGAATGGGTGGACGACGGCCGGCTCGCGGACCGCGCGCTGCAGCAGCGCGACCACGATGCGCTGGTGCTCGACCTGGGCCTGCCCGGCATGGACGGCCACACCGTGCTTCAGCGGCTGCGCGAACGCGACCAGCGGCTGCCGGCACTGATCCTCACGGCGCGCGATTCGCTGAACGAGCGCGTCGCCTCGCTCAATGCGGGCGCGGACGACTTCCTCGCCAAGCCCTTCGCACTCGCCGAACTCGAAGCGCGGCTGCATGCATTGGTGCGGCGCGCGCGCGGTGTGGAACATCCGCGCCTCGCGTGCGGGCCACTGGTATACGACGGAGCGCGCCGGCAGTTCGTGCTGAACGGCGAGGCGCTCGCGCTGTCGCCGCGCGAACACGCGGTGCTGCGCGTGCTGGTGCAGCGCAGCGGTGAGCCGCTGTCCAAGCAGCAGATCCTCGAACGGGTGTTCTCCGACGACGAAGAAGTGCACCCCGAGGCCGTCGAGGTGTTCGTCTATCGCCTGCGCAAGCGGCTCGACGGCACCGGCGTGCGCATCGTCACGTTGCGCGGCCTCGGCTACGTATTGGAAGCGGACTGAAAAAATGAAGCACACCCCCAGTCTTCGCGCACTTCGTGTCGCTTCGCCAACCCCCTTGCAGGGGGCAACACCTGCGGCCGGGCCAAGCCCGTTCCGCGGTGTTCCTGGCCTTGGCCGTGGCGGTTTCATGCGTCACGCGCGGTAGGAACCTGAGTGAGCAGCCTGAGCGGTCGCCTGCGCCGCGCGAGCCTCTGGCAGCGGCTCGCGCTGCTTCTGTTCCCCGCCCTGCTGGTGGTGACCGGCCTCGAGCTGTGGATGACGCGGCACGACGCGCTCGCCGCCGCCAACGCCGCCTACGACCGCTCTTTGCTGGGCGCGCTCAAGTCCATCGACGCCAACATCTCCACCGCATCGGGCGGCCTCTCGGTCGAGCTGCCGTACACGATGTTCGAGTTCTTCGAGCTCACGGCGAGCGGCCAGGTGTTCTTTCGGGTGGCGACTTCCGATGGGCTCGTCGAACTCGGCAGCGCCGACCTGCCCGCGCCGCCCGCCGAACTGAAGATGGGCGTGCCGGCCTTCTACGACGCGACCTACTTCGGCGAGGCGGTGCGGCTCGCGGCCTATCGGCGCGACCTCGACCGCGCGCCGGCCGGCAGCACGGGGCGCAGCGTGCTGATCCAGGTCGGCGAGAGCACGCACTCGCGGCAGGAGTTCACGGGGCGCTTCGTGCGCAGCGCCGCCCTGCGCGACGGGCTCGTGCTGGTGATGCTGCTGTGCGGCACTGCGATCGCGCTCGCCGCGGCACTGCGTCCGCTGTCGCGGCTCGCGCGCGAGGTCGAGGCGCGCACGCCCGACGACCTGACACGCATTCCCGAGACCGACCTGCCCGCCGAAGTGCGCCCGCTGGTGGATGCGGTCAACCAGCAGATGTCGCGCACGCAGGACCTGGTGACGCAGCAGCGCCAGTTCCTGGACGATGCCTCGCACCAGTTGCGCACGCACCTCACCACGCTGCAGATGCAGGCCGACTACGCCAGGCGCGAAGAAGACCCGGCGCAGGTGCGCGCCGCGCTCGATGCGCTCGGCACCGAGATCGGTCGCGCCACGCGCAGCGCGCAGCAGTTGCTTGCGCTCGGCCGCAGCGACACGGTGGCGGTGGAGCCCGCCGAGTTCGACCTCGCGGCGCTGCTGCGAGAAGTGGCGGTGGATCTGCTGCCGCTGGCGCGTGCAAAGCGCATCGACCTGGGCATCCATGCGCCCGCCCCCGAGTTCTTCGCGGTCGCGGACCGGGGGTTGTTGCGCGAAGCCTTCAGCAATCTCGTGACGAACGCCATCACCTACACGCCGGCCGAAGGAACCATCACCCTCTTCGCGGCGGGCGATGCCGCGGGCTGGAGCCTCAATGTCGAAGACGACGGCCCCGGCCTGAGCGACGAGGAACGCGCGGCATTGGGGCAGCGCTTTCGCCGCGGCGCGCGTGCGGGCAAGGGCGGCTTCGGTCTCGGGCTGGCCATTGCACGCTCGATCGCGCAGCGGCACCGGGGCGAGTTGCGACTCGAAGCGCGGGAGGCCGGCACAGGGCTGCATGCGATCATCTGGTGGCCCCGGCCGGCCGCCAGCTAGCGGCACTCACCCGATGCAGACTTCCCTCCCCAACCGCCGTCATGCGCTGTGCGCGCTGTCCGTGTTGCTGATGCCTGGCATCGCCACGGCGCAGTTCGGCGACCCTTCGCTGGCCGCGGCCGATTGCGTGATCCCCGCCAAGGCCGGCGGCGGCTTCGATCTCACCTGCACCCTCGCCCGCGATGCGCTGCAGGCGGTACGCCCTCCGCGCCCGCCCCTCGGCCAGCGCTATCTGCCCGGCGGCATCGGCGCGGTGGCCTTCGATCGCATCGCCACCGGCCAGCTCGGCGGCGCAGGCACGCTGGTCGCGTTCTCCAGCGGCTCGCTGCTCAACCTCGCGCAGGGCCGTTTCGGCCCGCACTCGCCATCGGCCGTGCGCTGGATCGCCACGCTCGGCACCGACTACGGCGTGATCGCCGTGCACCGCGACTCGCCCCATAAGCGCCTGCAGGACCTGATCGCGGCCCTGCGACAAGACCCTTCGCGCATGGCCTTCGGCGCGGGTGGCACGGTCGGCAGCCAGGACTGGGTGAAGGCTGCGCTGCTGGTGCGCGCCGCGGGCCGCGACCACAAGGCGATGCGTTTTGTCTCCTTCGAAGGCGGCGGCGATGCACTGGGCGCGTTGCAGGGCAAGCACGTCGACGTGTTCCCCGGCGATGCGGCCGAGGCGCTGCAGGCCATGGCAGGCGGCGCGGCGGTGCGCCTCCTGGCGGTGCTGTCGGAAACGCGGCTGGGCGGTGCGCTCACCGGCGTGCCGACCGCGCGCGAGCAAGGCGTGGACATCGTCTGGCCAACCGTGCGCGGCCTGTACCTCAGCGCCAACGTGCCCGATGCAGCCGTGCGCGCGTGGAGCGCAGCGTTCGCCGAGGCCACGGCCGCGCCGGGCTATGCCGCGCTGCGCGAGCGGCACAGCCTTTATCCTTTCGCGCTCACCGGCGCCGCACTCGACGACTACGTGCAGGCCCGCATCAAGACCTACCAGGCGCTCGCGGACGAACTCGGCCTGCGCCGCTGGAAGCCCTGAAGAACAACATGCCCATGACCGAAGACGACATCACCCAGCACATCATCGACTCGCTCGGCGGCGGCCATTTCGAAGTGGCCGACGACAACACCTTCTTCTTTCATGGCGCGGACAACAAGTTTCCCTTCGCGACCATCGTCACGAAGGACAACGAGTTCGACAGCGCCTCGAACCTGGACCGCCCCGGCATCTTTCGCCTCAATGTGGGCGTCGGCAGGGAAACCTTTCGCGCGCTGTTCGGCGAAGAGGAGCCGGCGACCATCGACTACACCGCGCTCGACCGGCTGATGCCGCATCCCATGTACGCAAAGATGTATTGGGTCAGCGTGATCAACCCGGGCGACAAGACCTTCGAGACCGTGAAGCCTCTGCTTATGGAGGCCCGCAACCTGCTGGCCGCGAGGGACAAAGGCAAGTAACTCAGCGCGATCGCTTTCAGAGGACAAGGTCGCCGTTTCATCAAAGGCGGCCCCCAATGCCGACCCTCGACAGGCGCCTCGTCCCACGTTCAGCATGCAGCCATGCATCCAACCTGCATTCATGACTGACCCACGCAATGTCGCGCACGACAAAAAAGTGCAACAGGAAAAGAAACACAACGGCGAGGAGATCGCACCCGGCGCCATCCACGCGCCTCAGCCCGGCCAGAAGCCCGCACTGAAGCACGACGATGCGGAGCCGGACCCCTCCAAGAACGATGCGCTCGGATCTGCCTGATCCTGATCCGTCAACGAGAAGGTGGCGAGATGTTCAGCGGGGAATGCGGACCGTAAAGGTCGTACCCTCAGCCTCGAGAAACATCGATCGAGCCGTCTCCGGTCTCGCTTCTCAGGATGCCGATGAGCGCGACAGCGCCGCCAGTTTCTTCTTCGCGCTTTGCAGGAGGCCGACTTTCTCGACGGGCGGTTGAGCCTTCGTATCGCCGAGCTTGATGACTTCGAGTGCCGAGGGCTTTGGCATGAGCGGGTCGCGCGGCGTAAGGCCGTTGAACCTCGCGTTCGGGATGACGTGAACCTTCAGGTGTCGGTGGATGTTCTTCGAGAGCTTCTGGCACGCGGCCGTCATGGCCGCTTCGTCGGGCGTCAGCTGGCCGTGCACGACGAGGAGTTCGAGGGTGCCGTCCTTGTCCTCGTTCAGCACGAAGGCGCGCAGCACCGAATCCTTGAACTTGCTGCGCAGCATCGCGCGAACCGGCTCGGCCGCGGCGAACGACTTCAGCGCGATGCTGCGCAGTTCGTCGTGGAAGAGAAACGCGCGGTCGATGGAGACCGCCACGGCTTCGTCTGCCTTGGGCTTGTGCCGCTTCAGGATGCCGCTGCCGACGAGGTGCTCCAGCGTGCGCGCCACGTCGTCGAGGGCGAGCTTCGTTCGCTGGGCCAATTCGCTGGAAGAAAAGGGTTGGTCGGGCGCCGCGTAGGCGACCATCAAGAGCTTTTGCACCTCAGGGGCGAAAAGGAAATCTGCGGCACTCATGTTTTCCCGGTTCTCTGCAAGGGGATCGCATTATCGAGACACGCGGCCGATGCGCTCTTGTCCGCGTCGTTTTCGGGACGAATTCCGTCGCGGCGCATGGCGCAGGCCTACAAGGGTGACTGCACCTGCCAACAAGAATCGCTGAACACCATTGGGAGCTTCAGCCATGAGCCTGGAAGAAACAGTCGACAAGTTCAAGAAAGTAGATGCCGCGCGCGCCGACTACCCCGGCGAGCATCTCGTCGTGCTCGGCGCCGGCGTGCTGCTGCTTCTTGCGGCGGGCCGCAGCCGATCGTTCCTCATGCGCATCGCCGCTGGCGCGGCCGGCGGCGCGCTGATCGGGCGGGCTGCGAGCGGCACCGGTGGCATCTCGAAGCTCGCAGGTGCATTGCAGAGCGGAGGCTGGGCATGGCCGCGGCGCTGAACTCAGGGGTCGGCGCGCCCCGATCCGGCTCATCCCTCTTCGGCGCCCCGCGGTACTGGGCACCATGCCTGGCCGTGGCGCTGGTCGCGGTGTCTCTCTTCTATGTGACGTTGAAGGACCTGGTCCACGAGAGCGCGGCGCGCGCGCCAGCCTCGGCACCCACGGTCATGCCAGCCTATGTCGAGACCAAGGGTGCGGCGACGCGACCGCCCGAAGCGCCGGCCCGGTCGACGCCCTATCGCATGCCGCTGGCGAGCACGAGCTTCGAGGCCCCGGTGGCCGCAGAGCCGCCCGCCAAGGCAGTACCCGCTTTCGTCGAGGTGCAGAAGTGCGTCATGCCCGAGGGCGATGCGATCTATTCCGACGGGCCTTGCCCCGAGGGTGCCAGCGCGAGCACGCTGAAATTGCCGCGCAACCTGCACGCAGCGGCCAGCCCGTGAGCGACTGAAGCTGGTCGGCGCGCCCGAGCGAGAACGCGTCGTTCGCCCTCTCAGGCCGCCTTCAGGAACACATCGTGGTCCGGCGCAAAGTTGGCATGCAGCGGCAGCATCGCGCCGCCTAGCGCACACGCCTGTGCGCCCACCCTGCCCCCATGCAACTGAGGCGGCCACAAGCCTTCCCAGTTGCACTGCGCAAGCGCGGCACGCGTCTGGTCGAGCAAGGCCTGCAGCAACGCGCGCGACATCGAGCCATCCATCACCACGTCGGCGAGGTCGAGCACCGCGGTGCTGCTGACGATGGCGTGCGCCAATGCCAGCGATGCGGAGCCGAGCCAGGCCTGCGTCGCGGCGGCAAACGGCGGCTGCAACGCGCGGTCGTCGTAGGCGGCCGTGGGGTCGAGCCCTTCGCCTTGCAGGCGCTGCTCCAGCTCCCACAGCGAGGCCTCGGCCATCACCTGCGGGGGCGGTGTGCCGCCGGCCCGCACCGACTGCATCGGCAACGAAGCCAAGGCCCCCGCATTCCCATGCATCCCCGTGTGCAGGTGCGAGTCGATGACCAGCCCGCCGCCCACGAAGGTGTCGACGAAGATGTACAGGAAGCTCTTCAGATCGTGCCCGCGTCCGCCGACCAGCTCGGCCACGCAGGCGGCGACCGTGTCGCGGGCGAAGCTCACCGGCACCTCGGTGCGCGCCCGCACCTCGGCCAGCAGGTCCATCTGGTTCCACTCGTCCGACTGCGCCTTCGAGAGTCCCAGCGTGCGATGCCAGCCGCCCAGCAGGAACGGCGCGGCCAGCCCCACGCCGACGTTGCGCGCGGCCAGCGGGCCGAGCCCGTCGCGCAGCCGGTGGATGTGCTCGGCAATCGCGGGCAGCAACGCATCCGCATCGGGAAAGTCATAGCTCATCGCATGGCGCTCCCGCACCTGCGCGGTGAAGTCGATCAAGAGCCACTCCGCGCCGCGCCGCCCTACCTTGATGCCGATGGCAAACGCGCCATCGGGGTTCAGCGCCAGCGGCACCGAAGGCTGGCCGATGCGCCCGCGCACACGGTTCTGCTTGACGATGAGCCCGTCTTCCTCGAGCCGCGCAGTGATGAGCCCGATGGTCTGCGCGCTCAGCCCTGTGAACCGCGCGAGGTCGGCCTTGGGCAGCCTCGTGTGAACGCGCAGCGCCTGCAGCACCACGCGCTCGTTGAACTGGCGCATGCCGACCTGGTTGGAGCCGCGCGGGCGCAACAGGTCGGGCGAGCGCGCGGCAGCAACTTCTGCATCAGGCATGCGCCTCCGCGGGCAGCTGGTCGGCGGTCATTGCGCCGGTCATCACCGCCACCGTGTCGCTCATGCTGATCTTCTTCGGATTGAGCACGGCCGCGCGCTTGCCCAGCCGCGCCACGTGGATGCGGTCAGCCACCTCGAACACGTGCGGCATGTTGTGACTGATGAGCACCACGGGCAGGCCGCGGTCGCGCACGCGGCGGATGAGCTCGAGCACCATGTTGCCCTCCTTCACGCCGAGCGCGGCAGTGGGCTCGTCCATGATGACCACATGCCGCGCGAAGGCCGCGCTGCGTGCCACGGCCACGCACTGGCGCTGACCGCCCGAGAGGGTTTCGACAGCCTGCGTCATCGACTGGATGCCGACCTTCAGGTCCGCCATGCGGGCAGCGCTTTCCTGCAGCATCTTCTTCTTGTCGAGCATGCGCAGCACGTTGCCGAGGAACCCGGGGCGGCGCAGTTCGCGGCCGAGAAAGAGGTTCTCGTAGATGGTCATCGCGGGCGCGACGGCCAGGTCCTGATAGACCGTCTCGATGCCCGCGCGCCGCGCATCGAGCGGATTGCGAAAGTGCACCGGCGCGCCGTCGAGCAGGATCTCGCCCTCGTCGGGAATGGTCGCGCCCGAGAGCGCCTTGATGAGCGACGACTTGCCCGCGCCGTTGTCGCCGATCACCGCGAGGATTTCGCCCTCGCGCAGTTCGAAGTCCACGCCATCGAGCGCGGTGACCTGGCCGTAGCGCTTTACCAGGCCCTTGGCCTGCATCACGATCTTCGGGTTGGCTACGGTGTTCATCAGCGTGCCCCCTTGCGCGAGAGCTGGTCCGCGGCCACGGCAAGAATCACGAGCACGCCCGTCACCAGCACCTGGTAGATCGACGACACGCCCATCAGCGTGAGCCCGTTGCGGAACACGCCCACGATCAGCACGCCGATCAGCGAGCCCAGCACAATGCCGCGTCCGCCGAAGAGGCTGGTGCCGCCGAGCACCACTGCCGTGATGGCGTCGAGGTTCTCGGTCTGCCCCGCATTCGGATCGCCCACGCCGGTGCGCGCCACCGACAGCAGCGAGGCAATGCCATAGAGCACACCCGCCGCCACGTACACGCCCAGCAGCACGCGCTGCGTCGGAATGCCGACCAGCCGCGTGGCCTCGGCGTTGTTGCCCACCGCATAGATGTGCCGGCCCGCGCCCGTCTCGCGCAGCACGAACCACGCGAGGCCGTAGAGCGCCACCATCAGCACCGAGCCCCACGCCACTTCGGCGCTGCCGATGGCGAAGGTGGTGCCCAGCCCGGTGAGGCCCGTGGGCAGGTCGGTGATGGTCTGCGACGACGAATAGAGCTGCGTGATCGCGAACGCGATGTTCAGCGTGCCCAGCGTGACGATGAAGGGCGGCAGCTTGATGCGCGTGACCAGCAGGCCGTTGATGAGCCCGAAGAGCGTCGTCACCCCGATGCCGCAGAGGATGGCGATCGGTACCGGCATGCCCAGCTCGGTGGCGAACTTGGTCATGATGATCCCGCCCAGCGCCATCACCATGCCGCACGACAGGTCGATGCCGGCCGTGAGGATGATCAGCGTCTGGCCGATGGCGATCACGCCCACCACCATCACCTGCTGCAGGATGAGCGACAGGTTCTCGCCGGTCAGGAACCGGTCGGACTGGGTCGCAAAGAAGATGCATGCGCCGAGCAGGGCCAGCCACGGCCCCAGGGCGCCCCACGGAATGTGGTGCGTTGCGGATTTCGCCATCGATGTGCCTCCCTGGGGCTACCTGTTTACTTCTTGCCCCAGCACAGCTCGGCGCCGGTCTTGGTGTCCTTGCTCTCGACGCCCGCCACGCTCTTGCCGGCGATCAGCGTGACGCCGGTGTCGACGTAGCCCGAGGCCTTCTTGCCGGTCTTGGCGAACTCGACGCCTGCGGCCACGCCCATCGCGGCCATCTTCAGCGGGTACTGCTGCGAGGTCGCGGCGATGATGCCGGCGTTGGTGTCCTTGATGCCCTGGCAGCCGCCGTCGACCGAGACGATCATCACGCCCTTCTCCTTGCCCGCGCGCTTGAGCGCGTTGTAGGCACCGGCCGCGGCGGGCTCGTTGATGGTGTAGACCAGGTTCACCTCGGGCGCCTTCTGCAGGCAGTTTTCCATCACCGTCTGCGCCTTGGCCTGGTCGCCGAAGCTGTCGGCCATGCAGACGATCTCGGGCGCCTTGGAGAGCTCGTTCGACTTGGCATCGTTCGCCGCCAGCCCGAAGCCCTTCATGAAGCCGTTGTGGCGTTGCGCGCCGACCGGATGGCCAGGCAGCAGGTCGAGCGCGACGATCTTGGGCGTCTTGCCGGCCATCGCGGCCTTGGCGTATTCGCCGATCAGCACGCCGGCGGTGTAGTTGTTGGTGGCGAAGAGCGCGTCGGTTGCGTCCGGCGGATCAGCCGGGCTGTCGAGCGCGATCACCATGATCCCCTTGTCGCGCGCCTTCTTGATCGCCGGCACGATGGCCTTGGCGTCGCTCGGCGTGATGAGGATGGTTTTGGCACCGGCCGCGATCATGTTTTCCATCGCGGTGATCTGGCCCGCGTTGTCGCCGTCGGCCTTGCCCGCGCCCGAGAGCAGCTTGGCGCCGAGCTTCTTGGCTTCTTCCTGCGCGCCCTCTTTCATCTTCACGAAGAAGGGGTTGGTCTCGGTCTTGGTGACCAGGCCGATGACCGGCTCGCCGGCGGCGAAAGCCGTGGATGCGGCAACGGAGAGGATGGCGAGGGCCAGGGTCGAGCGACGGCGGCTGCGCGAACTGAACATGGGTGTGTCTCCTTGCAGGCGATGTGCCTGTGTCGTTGTTGAACGGGGGCAACTATGTTTCAGCTGGCAGACTAAATCAAGTGCATGTAGTTATCGGAAACCCGGAGAGGGGTTTCGCGCGCACTCCCGAAAACATCAATTCGTCGAATTGCTGCGCTATAGCGAGAACCGACTATTGGCAATTAAACAAATAGGCCTATCGTCTTAATTGCCAGCGCAGCTTTCCGCAATTGCCGCATGTTTTTACAATTATTTCCGATGTTGATTTATCGTGACAGGAGACAAGAGATCCGGTGTTCCCAATTCATAGGCACAAAGCTCTCGCTTCCATGAATCCAGCATTGACCACCAAGGAGAACGGCCGGTGATGGATGGCCTGACCGGCATCCTGAGAAGCCAGCCCGAAATCGCACTTTTCCTCGTGCTCGCCATTGGCTATGCGGTCGGCCAGATCCGTTTTGGTCCGATCCAGCTCGGCGGCATTTGCGGCACCCTGATTGCCGCGCTCGTGGTAGGCCAGTTGGGCATCAAGCTCGACGACAGCGTGAAGAACGTGTTCTTCATGCTGTTCATCTTTGCGCTCGGTTATGCGGGCGGGCCGCAATTCTTTGCGAATCTCGATGCCAAGGGTTTGCGACTCGGGCTGCTGTGCCTGGTCGAGGTGGTCACCGTGCTCGCGCTGGTGCTGTGCGCCACCGTCTTCCTTTCGCTCGACCAGGGCACCGCCGCGGGCCTGATGGCGGGCGCGGCCACCGAGTCGGCCGTGGTGGGCACGGCGACCGATGCGATCTCCAAGCTCGCGCTGCCGCTCGCGGACATCCAGCAGCTGCAGGCCAACGTGGTCACGGCCTACTCCATCACCTACGTGTTCGGCCTCATCGCCATCGTGGTTGCCACGAGCCAGGTCTTTCCGCTGCTGCTGCGCGTGGACCTGCGCGCCGAGGCCGACAGGCTCTGGAAGACGATGGGCGGCGGCGACGAAAACCCCGCCGCGGCCAGCGCCACGCCCGAGATGGTCGGCCGCGTGTTCCTCGTCACGGTCGGCCGGGGGCGCACGGTGGGCGAGCTGATGTCGATCCTCGGCGGCCACGCGAGCATCGAGCGCGTGGTGCGGCGCGGGCAAAAGCTGAACGTCGAGCCCGCGCTGCGGCTGCAGGCCTACGACCAGGTGCTGGCCATCGGCCGGCGCAGCATGCTGGTGAATGTGGCCGAGCTGCTGGGCCGCGAGTTCGCGGACACCACCGCCTTCGATGCCGTCGTCGAGACCACCGAGGTCGTGGTCAACCGGCGCGAATGGTTCGGCCGGGGCCTGCGCGAGCTCGATGCGCAACTGCCGCCCGCACTGCAGATCGTGGGCCTCGCGCGCGACGGCCATGTCATGCCGCTGTTGCACGAGGTGAAGCTGCAGCGCGGCGACGTGCTCAAGCTCTACGGCCCGGCGGCCGATGTGGCGCGCACGCTGCCGCTGGTCGGCGACCGGGTCATCGCATCGACGCGCAGCAACATCAGCTACGCGGCGGCGGGCATCCTGCTGGGCGTGTTCATCGGCGGCTTCAGCGTCAAGCTCGGCGGCATTCCGTTCTCGCTCGGCACGGGCGGCGGTGCGCTGGTCACAGGGCTGGCCTTCGGCTGGTACCAGTCGAAGAACCCGCACCGCCTGAGCGTGCCGCCCGATGCGCTGGCGCTGATGAAGGACCTGGGCCTGGCCACCTTCATCGCCTGCGTGGGCTTGGCCTCGGGGCCGCAGGCGATCGCGCTCGTCAAGAAGTTCGGCATCGCGCTGCCGCTGGTGGGCGTGGCCGTGGCGGTGGTGCCGGCCTCGATCTCGCTCTTCGTCGGGCGGCGCCTGCTCAAGCTCGAGGCGCCAGTGCTGCTGGGCGCCATCGCGGGCCAGCAGTGCAGCACGCCCGCGCTCAGCGCGGTGCAGAACGCAGCGGGCAATGCCACGCCGCTCCTGGGCTACACGATCACCTACGCCATCTCGAACGTGGTGCTGCCGTTGATGGGGCCGCTGATCGTGGCGCTCGCGGGACTGGTGCATGCAGCGAAATAACCTGAAAGGACCTTGACCTATGGAATGGCTCCATGACCTCTTCAAGAAGTCGCCCGAGATGGCGCTCTTTCTCTCGCTGGCGGTCGGCTACTGGATCGGCAAGATCAAGTTCGGCAAGTTTCAGCTCGGCGGCGTCGCGGGCTCGCTGCTCGTCGCGGTGATCGTGAGCCAGGTGGGCGTGCAGATCGACGGCGGCGTGAAGGCGGTGCTGTTCGCGCTCTTCATCTACGCGGTGGGCTTCGAGAGCGGGCCGCAGTTCTTCAGCTCGCTCGGCAAGCAGTCGGTGAAGGAGATCATCCTGGCCGCGGTGATGGCGGCCACCGGCCTTGCGACGGTGGTGGTCATGGCCAAGTTGTGCGGGCTCGACAAGGGCCTGGCCGCGGGCGTGGCGGCGGGTGGGCTCACGCAGTCGGCCATCATCGGCACGGCGGGCGATGCCATCGGCAAGCTCGGGCTCGCCGCGGCCGAGACCGCGCGGCTGCAGGCCAACGTGGCCATCGGCTATGCGGTGACCTACGTGTTCGGCTCCTTCGGCGCGATCATCGTGTGCGTCAACATCCTGCCCAAGTTCATGGGCCGCACCATCCGCGACGACGCCATCGCGGCCGAGACCGCGCAGCAGGCCGGCGTGAAGGTGCTCGGCGCCGACCAGGAAGAGGCGGCGCCCTCGCTGGTGGGCCGCATCTACGAACTCAGCACCGACCCGCAGCGCACGGTGGCCGACATCGAGAACGCGAACCCCGCGACCACCATCACCATCGAGCGCGTGAAGCGCGAGGGCAAATTCATCGAGGTGAGCCCAACGCTCGCGCTGCGCCAGGGCGACACCGTGCTCGCGGTCGGCCGCCGCGATGCGGTGGTGGCCAGCGCGCCGCTGCTGGGCAAGGAGGTCTTTGCGGTCGACGGCATGGAGCTGACGCTGGAGAAGCGCGAGATCGTGCTCACCAACAAGGAGTTCGACGGCAAGACGGTGGACCAGATCCGCCAGCTCACCGCCGGCGGCGTGCGCCACGGCATCTTCGTGACGGGCTTGAGCCGCATGGGCAAGGCGCTGCCGATGCAGCCCGGCACCGTGGTGCAGGCCGGCGACCTGGTGTCGATCTTCGGCGCCGAGCAGGACGTGAAACGCGTGGCCGCCCTCGTCGGCGACGTGATCGTGCCGAGCGCGAAGACCGACTTCGTGTACCTGGGCGCCGGCCTCGTGGTCGGCCTGCTGGTGGGCCTCCTGAGCGTGAAGCTCGGCAACATCCCGCTCACGCTCGGCTCGGGTGGCGGTGCGCTGCTCGCGGGCCTGCTCTTCGGCTGGTATCGCGCAAGGCGCCAGACCTTCGGCGCCCTGCCGCCCGCCGCGGTGCAGTTGCTCAAGGACCTGGGCCTTGCCGGCTTCGTGGTTGTGGTGGGCCTGTCTTCGGGCCTGCAGGCGGTGGAGACCATCAAGCAACTGGGCATCACGATCTTCGGCGTGGGCGTGGTCGTGACCATCGTGCCGATGCTCCTGACCATGCTGTTCGGCAAGTACGTGCTGCGCTACAGCAACACGGCCGTGTTCGCGGGTGCACTGAGCGGCTCGCGCAGCGCCAACCCGGCTTTCGGCGAGGTGCTCGGCAAGGCGGAGAACTCGATTCCCACCGTGCCCTTCGCCATCACCTATGCGCTGGCCAACGTGTTCCTCACCTTGCTCGGCCCGCTGATCGTCGCGCTCGTCTGAGCGGGCCGCCCACTTCTTTTTTCGTTCTCTCTCTTTTCCACCACCAGAAGGAGCATCCAATGGATTTCAGCGACGTGAAGAAACTGGCCGGCCTGAGCCCGTTCGAACTGAAGGACGCACTGATCCAGGTCGCCAAGCAGAGCGACCGCCTCATGCTCAATGCGGGGCGCGGCAATCCGAACTTCCTGGCCACCACGCCGCGGCACGGCTTCTTCCAGTTCGGCCAGTTCGCGATGACCGAGGCCGAGCGCTCCTACATCTACATGGAGCATGTGGGCGGCTTTCCGCAGCGCGAAGGCATCGAGGCGCGCTTCGAGATCTTTGCCAAGGCCCATGCGGGCGAGCCGGGCACGCGCTTCATCGAGGCGGCGGTGTCGTACGTGCGCGATCAGCTGGGGCTTTCGGCCGGCGACTTCATCTACGAGATGTGCGAGGCCATCCTCGGCTGCAACTACCCGGTGCCCGACCGCATGCTGCGGCTCAGTGAAATCATCGTGGGCAAGTACATCCACCAGGAGATGATCGGCACGCATCCCTTCGTGGGCACCTTCGACATGTACGCGGTGGAAGGCGGCACCGCCGCCATGACCTACCTCTTCAACAGCCTGCGCGAGAACCATGTGCTCTCGCCCGGCGACACCATCGCACTGGGCATGCCGATCTTCACGCCCTACATCGAGATTCCGCACCTGAACGACTACCAGCTGATCGAGACGCTGATCGAGGCGCCCTCGGAGAACAATTGGCAGTACACCAAAAAGGAGCTGCAGAAGCTGCTCGACCCGAAGGTCAAGGCCTTCTTCGTCTGCAACCCGAGCAACCCGCCCTCGGTGAAGATGAGCGACGAGGTGCTGGGCTACATCGCCGACATCGTGAAGCAGCGGCCCGACCTGATCATCCTCACCGACGACGTCTACGGCACCTTCGCGGACAACTTTCTCTCGCTGTTCGCAACCTGTCCGCAGAACACCATCCTGGTGTATTCGTTCTCGAAGTATTTCGGCGTGACCGGCTGGCGCATGGGCGTGGTGGCCACGCACGAGGACAACATCATCGACCGCAAGATCGCGGCCCTGCCCGAGTCGAAGAAGAAGGAGCTCGACGCACGCTACAGCTCCATCACCACCGAGCCGCGCCAACTGAAGTTCATCGACCGCCTGGTGGCCGACAGCCGCACCGTGGCACTGAACCACACCGCCGGCCTCTCGACGCCGGTGCAGGCGCAGATGGTGATGTTCTCGCTCTTCTGCCTGATGGACGAGCCGCAGGCCTACAAGCAGTCGATGAAGCGCATCGTGCTGCGCAGGAAGGAAGCGCTGTACCGCGAACTGGGCCTGCCGATGCAGGACGACCCCAACTCGGTCAACTACTACCACCTGCTCGACCTGCAGGACATTGCCACGCAGATGCACGGCGAGCGCTTCGGCAAGTGGATCGTGACGAAGCTGCAGCCGAACGAGGCGCTCTTTCGCATCGCCGAGGAGACCAGCATCGTGCTGCTGCCGGGGCGCGGCTTCGGCGGCAAGCACGCATCGGGGCGGGTGTCGTTGGCGAACCTCAATGAATACGACTACGCGAACATCGGGCGGTCGTTGAGGAAGCTGGCTTCGGAGTACTTTGCGGTGTTCGAGAAGGAGAGCGGGGGTGGCAAGGCGGGCAAGGGAAGCAACGCGAAGACTGCCGTGACCAAGCCGGTGAAGCGCGGCAAGAAATAGCGGCGCAACGGCGGGACTAGGCTGCGGCGCGCTCGACGTGCTCCAGCCTGACCACCCGCAAGGCACAAAGACTCCCCACCACCGCCAACAACGCCGCCGCAGTGAACATCGCGCGGTAGCCGAAGCCCTGCGCCACCGCCCCGCCCAGCAGCACACCCAGCACGCCACCGAACCCATAGCCGATCACAGTGAAGAGCGCCTGCCCTCTTCCCCGCAACCGCCCGGGAAAGCGGCGCGACACGACGGCGATGCAGGTCGTGTGGTGCGCCGCGAAGCTCAGCGCGTGCAGCCATTGCGCGACGACCAGCGCGGCGATGAAGCCGCCGAACGCTGCGGTGAGCCCCAGCCGCGCCACGGCCGCGATGCTGCACACCAGCATCCAGCGCGGCATCGGCAGGAGACCGATGAGGCGGCCCTGCAGGAAGAACCAGACGATCTCCGCCACCACCGACAGCGCCCACAGGAGGCCGATGGTGCTCTTGCCGTAGCCGATCGAATCGAGATACAGCGAGAAAAAGGCGTACACCGAGAAGTGCGACATCACCTGGAAGAACAGCGATGCGAAGAACCACTGCACCACCGGGCTGCGCAGCACGGGCCCGATGGGCTCCTTGACAGCGTCGTGCGCCGCCACGGGCTCGCGCACGTCGGGCAGCTTCATCGTCGCGACGAGCACGATGGCCAGCGTGCCGGCCGCCCAGGCCGGAAAGTGCTTCATGCCGAAGCGCTCGAACCATTCGCCCGCGACGAACACGGTCAGCAGGAAGCCGGCCGAGCCGCAGAGGCGAATGCGCCCGTAGCGGCCCCAGTCGCCGGCCACCAGCTGCGCCATGGCGGCTTCGGTGAGCGACATCATCGAGCTGGTGTGGGTGAACATCACGAGCAGCACCAGCGCGAGCCACCACGCGCCGCCGTGCCACCAGAGCCCGAAGGAACTGACCAGCGCCACCGCCGCGCTGAAGCGCAGCAGCATCACGCGGTGGCCGGTGTGGTCGCTGAGCGCGCCCCAGGCATAGGGCGCGAAAACGCGCGTGATTGATTGCACCGAGGCCAGCAGGCTGATCGTGAAGATCGGCAGCCCCAGGTCCTTGAGCCACAGCGGCAGGTAGGGGTTGAAGAAACCGATGTGTGCGAAATAGCTGGCCGACAGACCAGCGAACGCCAGCAGGTGGCCGCGCTGGGCGGCCACGGGTGGCGGGGTAGGCACTAGAGGAAAGACGCCTGCGGGGACGCGGCTTCGTTCTTCTGGGCGTCGGTCTGCACGTCGCCGCACTGCGCGCGATTGCGCAGCACGTGCTCCATCACCACCAGCGCGAGCATCGCCTCGGCGATGGGCGTGGCACGGATGCCGACGCACGGGTCGTGGCGGCCCTTGGTGACCACCTCGACGGGGTTGTTGTGGATGTCGATGGACTGGCGCGGGCTGATGATCGAGCTGGTCGGCTTGATCGCGATGCTCACCTCGAGGTCCTGCCCCGAGCTGATGCCGCCCAGGATGCCGCCCGCGTTGTTGGTGACGAAGCCGGTCGGCGTGATCGAATCGCCATGCGTGGTGCCGCGCTGGGTGACGCTGTCCCAGCCGGCGCCGATTTCCACTGCCTTCACAGCGTTGATGCCCATCATCGCGTAGGCGATTTCGGCGTCGAGCTTGTCGAAGAGCGGTTCGCCCAGGCCAACGGGCACGTTCGTCGCGGTGACGCGGATGCGCGCACCGCACGAATCGCCGGCCTTGCGCAGGCGGTCCATGTAGGCCTCGAGTTCGCTGACGTCGGCGATGGGGGCGAAGAAGGGGTTGTGGGGCACGTGGTCCCAGCTCTCGAAGGGAATCGCGATGTCGCCGATCTGCGTCATGCAGCCGCGAAACACCATGCCGTATTTTTCAGCCAGCCACTTCTTGGCGACCGCACCGGCCGCGACCATCGGCGCCGTGAGCCGCGCCGAGGAGCGCCCGCCGCCGCGCGGATCGCGGATGCCGTATTTCTTCCAGTAGGTGAAGTCGGCGTGGCCAGGACGGAACTGCTGGGCGATCTGCCCGTAGTCCTTGCTGCGCTGGTCGGTGTTCTGGATCAGGAGGGCGATGGGGGTGCCGGTGGTCTTGCCTTCGTAGACGCCGGAGAGGATCTGCACCGCATCGGGCTCGTTGCGCTGCGTGACGTGGCGGCTGGTGCCTGGGCGCCGGCGGTCCAGATCGCCCTGGATGTCGGCCTCGCTCAATGCCATGCCCGGGGGGCAGCCGTCGATGACGCAACCGATGGCCGGGCCGTGCGATTCGCCGAAATTGGTGACCGCGAAGAGTGTTCCGAAAGTGTTGCCGCTCATGGCCGGGATTATCCCTACAAAGCGGCGCCCCCTCAGTCGGTTGTGTTTTCCAGGCGCTTGGTGAGCGCGCCCACCTGCAGCTCGATGGAGAACAGCCGCTCGTTCAGCACGGCCGTCTGCAGGCGGATGGCCTCGACGATGGCCTTGGTCTGCGGGTCGGTGGTGTTCTCGGCCAGCTCCGCCAGGTCGTGCAGCTTCTTGCGCAGTTCGTTGCTCATGGGAGGCTCCGTTGGTCTCGTCGTGGAAGCCCCAGTATGGGTGTTCGTCAGCGCTCCGGCAATGCGGCGGCACCCGGTGTTTCGGGGGCATTGGCCTCGCCAGCCCCGCGCAACCTGAAAGCGACGAGGCCGGCCACGATCAGCAGCACGGCAGCGCAGATGCCGGCCGTCAGGCGCAGGCCGTGCAGCAGCGCAGCGCGGCCTGCATCGAGCAGCTCGGCGCCTGCGCTCCCGGTGAGCTGGGCCGCCAGCGCCACCGCACCGCCGAGCGTGCTGCGCGCCGCTTCCACCTCGGCCGCACCCGCCAGCCCCGCAGGCACCGCGTCGGCCATCGTGCTGCGGTAGATGGCCGCGCCGATGCTGCCCAGGATCGCGATGCCCAGCGCCCCGCCGAATTCGGAACTGGTTTCCGAAATCGCCGAGGCCACGCCGGCTCGCTCCGGCGGTGCGCTGCCCACGACCACGTCGGTGGCCAGCGTGAACACCGGCGCGAGGCCGAGCGAGGAGATGACCGCGCTCGCCACCAGCCACGCCAGCCCGCCTTGTTCGGAGGACACGGGCAGCACGATGAGCATCGCGAACCCCAGCGCCGCCACGGCCAGCCCGCCGCCCATCACGTAGGCCGGGCGCATCCGCCGCACGAGCGCCGAGACGACCATCGACCCCACGATGAAAGCCCCCGCCCCCGGCACGCTCCAGAGCCCCGCATGCAGCGGCGACAGGCCCAGCACCAGTTGCAGGTACTGCGCGTTGTAGAGAAAGAGCCCGAACATCACGAAGCACGCCAGCATGTAGGCCGCGAGCGAGACAGTGAAGGCCGGCAGGCGAAAGAGCTGCAGGTCGATCATCGGGTTGGCCAGGCGCTTCTGCCGGCGCGCGAACACCCAGCAGAGGGCCACGCCCACCGCGATCGACAGCGCCGGCACGACGTCCGGCCCGTGCTCGGCGATCTGCTTGATGCCGTAGATCACAGCCAGCACCGCCCCCAGCGACAGCGCCACGCTGGCCAGGTCGAGCCGCCCCGCATCCGGGTCACGGTACTCGGGCAAAAGGATCGGCCCGAGCACCAGCAGCAGCACCATCACCGGCACGCCGATGAGAAACACCGAGCCCCACGGAAAGAACTGCAGCAGCACCCCGCCCAGCACCGGCCCGATGACGGCGCCGGCCGAATAGCTCGATATCCACACGCCGATGGCCACGGTGCGCTGCGCCGGGTCGAGGAACATGCTGCGGATCAGCGAGAGCGTCGACGGCGCGAGCGTTGCGCCCGCCACGCCGAGCAGCGCGCGCGTGGCGATGAGCATGTTCGCGCTGGTGGAAAACGCCGCCAGCACCGAGGCGATGCCGAACGCGGCAGCGCCGATCAGCAGCAGCCGGCGCCGTCCGATGCGGTCGCCCAGCGTGCCCATGGTGACCAGCAGCCCTGCCACGAAGAAGCCGTAGATATCGACGATCCAGAGGAGCTGCGAGGCCGTGGGCTTGAGCTCCTCGCTGATCGCCGGGATCGCGAGGTTCAGCACCGTGAGGTCCATCGAATACAGCATGCACGGCAGCGCGATGACGGCCAGGCCGGTCCATTCGCGCACCGTGGCGCGCGCGGGCGGCGCGCCGCTCACGGCGTTCGCTCCGCGCCGCGCGTGCCGCCCTTCACACGCCGCACTTCGACGCTGCTGAAGCGCGCGGACGGAATGCCGGCCGCGAGTTCGAGCGCTTCTTGGTCGTTCTCGGCTTCGACCAGGTAGAAGCCACCGAGGTATTCGCTGGTTTCGGCGAACGGGCCGTCGGTGACGGAGAGCTTGTTGCGGCGCATGCGCACGGTGGTTGCCGTTTCGGCGGGCTGCAGTGCCTCGGAGGCGACGAGCTTGCCGCGGGCCTGCAGGGCCAGGTCGTAGTCGAGGTGTTCGTTCACGTACATGTCCATTTCGCGCGGAGAGAAGTGCGCGGTGTGATCGTCGGTGCCGTAGATGATGCAGAGGTATCTCATGCCGCTCTCCTTTGAAGGGTTTCTACTGGCCGCACTTCGATGGCGCCGTAGCGCGCCATGGGAATGCGCCCCGCCAGCTGGATCGCGGCATTCAGGTCGCGCGCCTCGATGAGGATGAAGCCGCCGAGCTGCTCACGCGCCTCGGCGTAGGGGCCATCGACATGGGAGCGCTTGCCGCCCCGCACCTGCACGACCTTGGCGGTCTTCACGGGTTCGAGCGCGTTCGAGGCGATGTAGTGGCCGGTTCGCTCGAGCTCGCGGTCGTAGGCGTGGGATTCGTCGCCCAGGGCCTTGAGTTCGTCGGGCGGCATCGTGTCGATCACCGCTTCGTCGTAGTGAACGAGGCAGAGGTATTTCATGGCGGTATCTCCTTGAAGATGGAATGTGGACACCACTGGTCGATTGGCGATGCCGGAAATCGACATGTCCGGCACGACCGGCGTCAAAAATTTTCTATTTGAGATCCAGCAGGGTCAGTTGCCGCTCCAGGAATTTCCGTTCGGGCAACTGATGCGCCAGCGACAGTGCGCGCTCGTAGGCGGCACGCGCCTCGCCGAGGCGCCCCAAGCGTCGGCACAGTTCGGCGCGGGCGCCGTGGGCCAGGTGGTAGTCGGCCAGCTCGCCGCGTGCGAGCAGCGCATCGATGAGCGCCAGCCCCGCCGCCGGACCGTCGCGCATGGCGATGGCGGCGGCGCGGTTGAGTTCGGCCACGGGCGAGGGGTCCAGGCGCAGCAGCACGTCGTAGAGGCCGACGATTTGCGGCCAGTCCGTGGCAGTGGCCTCGCGGGCTTCCGCATGCACGGCGGCGATGGCGGCCTGTAGCGCATAGGGGCCGAAGCGGCGCGACAGCAGCGCGCGCTCGACCAGCGCGGCGCCCTCCCCGATCTGCGCCCGGTTCCAGAGGCTGCGGTCCTGCGCGTCGAGCAGCACGAGCTCGCCGCCCGGCGAAGTGCGCGCCTCGCGGCGCGAGTCGTGCAGCAGCATCAGCGCGAGCAGGCCGAGCGCCTCGGGGTCGGGCAACAGATCGACGAGCAGACGGCCCAGGCGGATCGCCTCGGCCGAGAGATCGGCCCGCATGACGCTCTCGCCCGACGAGGCCGCATAGCCTTCGTTGAACACGAGATACACCACGCGCAGCACCGCATCCAGCCGCTCCGGCAGTTCGGCCAGCGAAGGCACCTGGTACGGAATGCGCGCATCGCGGATGCGGGCCTTGGCGCGCACGATGCGCTGGGCGATGGTGGGCGCGGGCACGAGGAAGGCGCGCGCGATTTCCTCGGTGGCGAGGCCGCAGACCTCGCGCAGCGTGAGCGCCACCTGCGCGTCGGGCGCGAGCGCGGGATGGCAGCAGCTGAAGACCAGGCGCAGGCGATCGTCTTCGAGGTCTTCGGTGGCGTCGTCCCACGCCGGGGCGGGATCGGCGAGGCCTGCGGTGTGCTCGGCCGCATCATCCCAGGCGGTGAAGCGCGCCTGCCGGCGGACGCCGTCGATGGACTTGAAGCGTCCCGCCGACACCAGCCAGGCGCGCGGGTTCGCGGGCACGCCATCGCGCGGCCATTGTTCGAGGGCGCTGCGGAAGGCGTCGTGCAGCGCCTCTTCGGCAAGGTCGAAGTCGCCGAGCAGGCGCACCAGCGTGGCGAAGATGCGGCGCGACTCGGTGCGATAGATCGCGTCGATGGCATCGGCGACCGGCTCAGTCATGTCGTTGCGCTGCCCAGCCACCGTTCGAGCTTCACGAGCGCGCCGCTCCAGCCATGGTTGTGCCCGTCGCGCGCGGCCTCGTCGAAGAACTGCTCGTGCATGAGCACGAGTTCGCAGCCGTCGTCGTCGGGCTCGATCTGCACGGTGACGCGCGATTCGCGCTCGGGCGTACTGCGCCAGGCCCAGCTGAAGACGAGCTTGCGGTTCGGCACGATCTCCAGGTAGGTGCCGCTCACGTCGTGCGTCTCGCCGTCGGCCGCCAGCATGGCCACGCGGAAGCGCCCGCCGACGCGCAGGTCGATCTCGACGAGGGGCACCGCGACGATTTCGTCGGGGCCGAACCAGAGCCTCAGCGCTTGCGGGTCCGTCCAGGCACGCCAGACTTTTTGGGGCGCGACGCGGTAGTGCCGGCGGAGGGTGAGCGAGGGGCGCTCTTTGTCTGGGGTGTCTCGGTCGGTAGGTTGTGCCATTCGGTCTCCTCCTGGTGGTAGAGAAAGCGCGCCAGTGCATCGAGGCGCCCGGTCCAGAATTTCTCGTAACGCGACAACCACACGGCCGCCTCCTGCATGGGCCGGGGCGACAGCTCGCAGCGCACGATGCGGCCCTCTTTCGTGCGGGAGATGAGGCCTGCGTTCTCAAGCACGCGCAGGTGCTTCATGAAACCGGTGAGGGACATGCCGTGCGGCTCGGCGAGTTCGGTGATGCTGAGGCTGCGCTCGCCCAGGGTTTCGAGCACGGTGCGACGCGTCGAATCGGACAGCGCGGCAAAAACGGCGTCGAGGGTTGCGGCTTCGGGAGGGGCGGCTGGGTGAACCATGCGGTTGAGTATGGAAAGGGGGTGCAAGAGCGTCAAGTGGAGAGAAGAAAGTCACGAACGCCCCGCTGCACAAACAAAAGCTCCCATGAACAGGAACGCTTTATGCGTGCTGCGGCGCAACACAACCACCCTGCGAAGGAGCGCCCCATGCTGGACCGTACCGCCACCCAGTTCTCCCACGTCAAGCCCGGTGACACAGAGTTCGTCTCGGGCGGCCTGCGCGATTTCTTCCTGTACCGCGACCTGGGCGTGGCCGAGGCCACCAACGGCAAGGTCATCGCGCATCTGGTCAAGGCCAACATGGCACCGGAAACGGGCACCGGCTGGCACCGCCACGAGGCGGACTTCCAGATCGTCATCATGGTCAAGGGCTGGGCCCGCTTCATGTACGAAGACAAGGAAACCCTGGTCGAGGCCGGCGACGTGGTGCACCAGCGGCCGGGCATCCGGCACTTCCTGTTCGACTACTCGCCCGACATGGAGTACCTGGAGATCGTCTCGCCGGCGGACTTCAAGAGCATCGACGTCGAGCCGGTGTGCGAAATTCCGCCGCCCACGCCCTGGCCCTGAAAACGCACTGTTGGCGCCGGCAAGGGCGCCGATAAACTCCTCGCGGCTCACCAAAACCGACAACAACCGAGGAGAGAGAACTTGCGTATTCATACTGCCCGCCTGACGGCCGGCTTGCTGCTCGCGTGCGCCCTTGCGGCCACCAATACCGGCAACGCCGCATCGCCCACCACTTCCGCGGCCCCGGCCCCCGCCTCTGCAACCAATTCGCTGGAGGCCGAACAGGAAGCCGCCTTCAAGGCCGCCAAGGCCGTGCAGAAGGCCGGCCCCGCCGACATCCCGCTGCGCGACCAGGCCCACCTGCAACTGCCGGCCGGCTATATCTGGGTGCCGACGCCCGCGGCCGCACAGCTCATGCACAGCATGGGCAACCGGACCGACGACACCTTCATCGGTGCGATCTTCCCGGCCGACGACAACGCCGACTGGATGGCCGTCGTCAAGTTCGTGAAAGAGGGCTACATCAAGGACGACGACGCGAAGGACTGGAACGCCGACGACCTGCTCAAGAGCCTGAAGGAAGGCACCGAGGCCGCGAACGAAGAGCGCGCCAAGCGCGGCATCCCGGGCATCGAGGTCACGGGCTGGGCGCAGAAGCCGCATTACGAGGCCCAGACGCACCGCCTCGTGTGGTCGGCCCTCTCGAAGAAGAAGGGCTCCACGGGCGAGAACCAGGGCGTCAACTACAACACCTATGCGCTGGGCCGCGAGGGCTACCTGAGTTTGAACCTCATCACCAACGCCAAGGACCTGGACACCTACAAGCCCGACGCCGCCAAGCTCCTGGCCGCGCTGCAGTACGACGACGGCAAGAAGTACGCGGACTTCAACTCGTCCACCGACAAGGTCGCCGCCTATGGCCTGGCCGCGCTGGTGGCCGGCGTTGCGGTCAAGAAGCTGGGCCTCTTCGCGCTCGCGCTGGCATTCCTCGCCAAGTTCGCGAAGATCGCGGTCGTGGCCGGCGGCGCGGCGCTCTGGGGCATCGCCAAGATCTTCAAGAAGAAGAACCCCGAGGCCTGAAGGCTGAAGGGACTTGAAGGACTGAAGAGCGATCCATGGTCAAGCTGCTGCTGGTCCTGCTGAGCGCGGGCAAGCTCGGCAAGCTGCTGCTCTCGGGCGGCACGATGCTGCTCTCGGTGGTGGCCTATGCCTTCGTGTTCGGCTGGCGCTATGCGGCGGGCTTCGTGGCGCTCATCTTCGTGCACGAGATGGGCCACTACCTCGCGGCGAAGCAGCGCGGCCTGCACGTCGGCCTGCCCACCTTCATTCCGTTCGTGGGCGCATGGATCGAGCTGAAGGACCAGCCGCACGACGTCGAGACCGAAGCCTGGGTCGGCTTCGGCGGCCCGTTGCTCGGGAGCCTCGCGGCGCTGGCCTGCTATTTCGCGGCGCGCGAATCCGACAGCCGGCTGTTGCTGGCGCTCGCCTATGCGGGCTTATTCATCAACCTCTTCAACCTGATCCCGCTCTCGCCCTTCGACGGCGGGCGCATCACCGCGGTGCTCACGCCGCGCGTGTGGCTGGTGGGGGTGCCGGTGCTCGCGGGCCTCTTCTTCTGGCGGCCGAGCCCGATGCTGATCCTGGTCGCGGTACTCGCCGCGCCGCAGGTGATGCGGGCCTGGAAGTACGACCCGAAGGACCCGGCCAACCAGCAGTACTACGCCGTCTCCACCGAGACGCGGGTGACGTACAGCGTGTACTACATCGGCCTCCTGGCGTTCCTTTCGGTGATGGCGCACGACACGCACGAGATGCTGGGCAGCGCACACGTGCTGGGCGGCTGAACGGCCGCGCCGGGCGGTGCGGTACGCACCGGAAGGACAGGTGAGCCCTGCTCTGACAATGCGCGAAAAATCAGAACAATACTGACGGAATATTGATCCAAAGCGATTGGTTTCCGGGACTAATCTCGCAGCGATCCGAGCACCACAGGATCGTTCATGTCCCCCCACCTGAAACCCGTCTTCGCCCGCCTTGCCGCAGGACTTGCCACCTTGGCCCTCCTGCTGTCGGCCCCCGTCGCGGAGGCCCAGACCAAGCCGCTCAAGCCCGTGACCATCGCGCTGGGCACGCAGGTGGTCAACGTCACCTACCCCTGGCTGACGCTGCCCATCGCCCTGGGTTACTGGAAGGCCGAGGGCTACGACGTGAAGATCGTCACCACCGGCGGCTCGCTGCAGGGCATCCAGCAGATGGTGGCCGGCGGCGTCGATTTCGCGCAGGTCAACTCCACCGGCCTGATCCAGGCCAACACCGAGAACAACGTCGCCGTGCGCGGGCTCATGGGCACCGGCGTGATCGACTGGGGCATCGGCGTGCCGCAGGACAGCCCCGTGAAGACGGTGGCCGACCTCAAGGGCAAGAAGATCGGCATCTTCAGCCTGGGCACGGGCGGCATGCCGCTGCTCAAGGGGTACCTGCGCGCCAACGGCATCAACCCCGACACCGAGGTGCAGATCATCGCCACCGGTGCCGGCGCGCCGGCGCTGGAGGCGATGCGCGCGGGCCGCGTGCAGGCGCTGATGTTCTGGGGCTCGGCGCTCACCGGCTTCCAGAATGCGGGAGCGAACATGCGCGTGCTGTTCGATCCGGCGTGGCGCTCGCTGCCCGACTTCACCTTCGCCACCATGCAGAAGACCATCGACGCCGACCCGGCGATGGTCGAGGCCATCGCGCGCGGCGCGGCCAAGGCGACGCTGTTCGCGCAGACCGATCCCGAGTGCGCGCGCCAGATCCACTGGAAGAATTTCCCCAGCACCAAACCCACGGGCGCCGACGAGGCCACGCTGGCCAAATGGGACCTCGCGCTGCTGCGCACGCAGTTGGAGACGATGGCCGACGCGCAGGCCATGAACGGCGGCAAGCTGATCGGCGCGATGAGCCCGGCCGCCTACGGCCGCATGCAGGACGTGATGCTCAAGGACGGCCTGATCAAGCGCACGCTGCCGCCCGAGTCGATGCTGTACCTGAAGCCCGGCTTCGTCGAAGCCATCAACCGCTTCGACCGCAACGCCGTCATCGAGGCCGCCAAGGCCTGCAAGGTGCTTTGACATGACGCCCGAGCAATTCGTGGCGGGCCTGCCCAAGGCCGAACTGCACATGCACATCGAAGGCTCGATCGAGCCCGCGCTGTTCCTGCGGCTGGCCCGGCGCAACGGCGTGGCGCTGCGCTGGCAGACCGAAGACGAGCTGCGCGCCGCCTACCGCTTCACCGACCTGCAGGATTTCCTGAACCTGTACTACGACGGCTGCCGTGTGCTCGTTCAGCCGCAGGACTTCCACGACGTGACGCGCGACTACCTGCGCCGCGCGCATGCCGATCGCGTGCTGCATGCGGAGATGTTCCTCGGCGTGCAAGGCCACACCAGCCGCGGCGTGCCGCTGGCCGTGGTGATGGACGGTGTGCTGGGCGCCATGGAAGCCGCGCAGGCCGAAGACGGCATCAGCTCAGGCCTGATCGTCGTCGTCCAGCGCCATCGCAGCGAAGACGAGGCGCTTGCGCTGCTCGACGGGCTGCGCCCCTGGTACGACCGGCTGCTGGGCTTCGGCCTCGGCGGTGCGGAGGTGGGCAACCCGCCCTCGAAGTTCGTCGAGTTCTTCCGCCGCTGCCGCGAGCGCGGCTTCAAGGTGGTGGCGCATGCGGGCGAGGAAGGACCAGCCGCGTATGTGCGCGAAGCGGTCGAACTGCTGCAGGTCCAGCGCCTGGACCATGGCAACGCCTGCCTGGACGACCCCGCGCTCGTCGCGCAACTGGCGCAGCAGCGCATTCCGCTCACGGTGTGCCCGCTGTCCAACCTGAAACTGCAGCTGGTGCCCTCGATGGCCGCGCACCCGCTGCGCAGGCTCATGGACGCAGGCCTGTGCGTGACCGTCAACTCCGACGACCCCTCCTACTTCGGCGGCTACGTCAACGACAACTACCTCGCATGCCAGCAGGCGCTCGGCCTCGGGCGCGACGACATGGTGAGCCTGGCGCTCAACAGCTTCGAGGCCGCCTTCATCACGCCCGAGCAGCGTTCGGCCGCGTTCCGCGCCGTCGATGCATGGGTCGCCCACAGCATCCAGCAGGCGGCGGCATGAGCGCGCTCGTCCAGTTCCCTGCCAGGCGGACGACGCTGCAGGAAGCATCGGGTGCCGTGCCGGCGTTCCGCTTCGACGGCCTGCACAAGACCTTCCGCTCGAAGGACGGCGCGGACGTGGTCGCGCTGCACGACGTGAGCTTCAGCGTCGCGCGCGGCGAGTTCGTCACCGTGGTCGGCCCGAGCGGCTGCGGCAAGAGCACGCTGCTGCGCATCCTGGCGGGCCTGGAGCGCGCGAGCCGCGGCACGGTCGAGCTCGGCGGGCAGCGCCACAGCGGGCCGAGCCGCGACATCGGCGTGGTGTTCCAGGCGCCCGTGCTGCTGCCGTGGCGCAACATCCTCGACAACGTGCTGGTGCCGGCGCAGATCCAGGGACGCAACCCCAAGGTCGCGCGCGAACGCGCGCTGCACTACCTGCATCTGGTGGGGCTCGAGGGCTTCGAGACCAAGTACCCCGGCGAACTGTCCGGCGGCATGCAGCAGCGCGTGGGCATTGCGCGTGCGCTGGTCAACGACCCGATGCTGCTGCTGATGGACGAGCCCTTCGGCGCGCTCGACGCCATGACGCGCGAGACCATGAACGTGGAGCTGCTCAAGCTGCGCGAGCGCACCGGCGCCACGATCATGCTCGTGACCCACAGCATTCCGGAGGCGGTGTTCCTCGGCGACCGCGTGATCGTCATGTCGCCGCGGCCCGGGCGCGTCACGCAGGTGATCGAGGTCGACCTGCCCGCCGCCCGCACGCTGGATCTCATCAACACCGAGCGGTTCGGCAGCCACGTTCGCGGCATCCGCACCAACCTGAACGCCAGTGGAGGGCTCGACGGATGAGCACCGAGAACATCGACTTCGAGCTTCCCGCCCCGTGGCTCACTCCCGCGCGGCGCAAGGCGCTCATCGTGGCCGTCTTCGTGGCCGTGGTGGCCGCATGGCAGCTCGTGGTGAGCGCAGTGGGCGTCTCGCACCTGATCTTCCCGGGCCCCGCGGGCGTGGCCCGCTCCATCTACGACGTCTTCCTCTCGGGCGAGGTGTGGCCGCACCTGTGGGTGACGCTCTACGAGATTCTTGCGGGCTTCGCGCTCGGCGCGTTCGCGGGCTTCCTGCTGGGCGCGCTGATCGGCCAGAGCGCCCTGCTTGAACTCGTCCTCTACCCGTACGTCGTCGCGTTCCAGACCGTGCCCAAGGTGGCCGTGGCGCCGCTGTTCGTGCTGTGGTTCGGCTTCGACACCACGTCGAAGGTCGTGATCACCGCGACCATCGTGTTCTTTCCGGTGCTCGCCAACACCATCGTCGGGCTTCGCTCGGCACCCAGGGACCAGATCGACCTGATGCGCGCATTCACCGCCTCGCCATGGCATGTGTTCCGCATGGTGCGGTTGCCGCACGCGCTGCCCTATGTGTTCGCGGGGCTGGACATCGGCATCGTGCTTGCCGTGATCGGCGCGATCGTGGGCGAGTTCGTGGGCGCCCAGGCCGGCCTGGGCTATCTCATCCTGCAGCGCAACTTCTCGATGGACGCGGCGGGCATGTTCGCGATCCTCATCGTGCTCTCGGCGATCGGCATCGTGCTGCACGGCCTGATGAAGGCGATCGCGCGGCGCGTGGTGTTCTGGGCGGAAGCGTTCACCGACCTGTCCCGCGGCACCTGAAGCAACAACCCCACCACTACAAAGGAGCAACGCAATGACCCAAGAAGAACAGCAGCTCGAAGCCCCTCGCAGGGCCTCCGCAGAGGAGATGCCGATCCTGGACCTGGGCCCATGGCTGGCCGGCGGGCCGATCGGGCCGGTCGTCGAGCAGTTCAAGGCCGCATGCACCAACACCGGCTTCTTCTACGTGCGGAACCACGGCGTGCCGCAGGCCGTGATCGACGCCGTGTTCGACGCCACCCGCCGCTACATGTCGCTGCCGATGGAAGAGCGCCTGAAGGACCGCATCGACGAGCGCTTTCGCCGCGGCTTCATGCCCATGGGCGTCACGCAGCACCCGGGCCACAAGCCGGACCTCAAGGAGAGCTACGAACTGGGCATGGACCTGCCGCTCGCCGACCCCGACGTGGCGAACGGCCTGCCGCTGCACGGCCCCAATCGCTGGCCCGCGGACAAGCCCTGGCTCGAACCCGCGGCCATGGCGTACTTCAACGCCACCATCGCGCTCGGGCGCAACCTGCTGAAGATCTTCGCCTCGGCGGTCGGCAAGGACGAAGACTTCTTCCTGCAGTACGCCACCAAGCCGATGGTGCAGGCGCGGCTCTTTCACTACCCGCCGCAGGAGTCGTTCACCAACCTGGAGCTGGGCGCCGCCGCGCACACCGACTACGGCATGCTGACCGTGCTGGCGCAAGACCCGATCGGCGGGCTGGAGCTGTGCACGCGCGGCGGCGAGTGGGTGGCAGCGCCGTATGTCGAAGGCACGCTGGTCATCAACCTGGGCGACCTCGTGAAAGTGTGGACCAACGATGTCTACGTGTCCAACCGGCACCGCGTGGCAAACCGCACCGGCAAGGAGCGCTACTCGATTCCCACCTTCTTCAACCTCGACTACGACACGCCCGTGGCCTGCCTGCCCGAGTTCGCGCCCGCCGATGGCGAACCCCGGCATGCGCCCATCAAGTCGGGCGACTACCTGGTGCGCCGGTTCGCGGCGGTGCAGAAGTACAAGACGCCCGCGGAGCTGGCTGCCGGTTGACCGGGCCACCGCGCGGCGCGCGCCTCACCTGGCGGGCCGGCCCCTCGGCGCCCTTGGTTCGGCATGTGGCTCGGCCAATTTTTCGGCCGCCTCGAGCGCGGCGGTGAGCTCCGACAGGAAAGCAGCCACCGGGATCGGCAGGCTGCGGCCCTTGTGCACGCTCAAGGCCAGGCGCTGCGGCCGGGCCCGCGGATCCTTCAGCGGCACATAGGAGCCGGCCCTGGGGCGCCCGAACGGGTCTTCCAGCGGCACGGTCGTGAAGGTGAGACACATGCCTTCGGCCGCCACGTTGCGCATGAGCTCGTAGGAGTTGGTCTCCAGCGCGATGCGCGGGCGGATCTTCGCCTTGGCGAGCATCTCGTCGTACTGCTGCCTGGCCCACAGCGACGAGTCGAGCCATGACAGGCCGTACTCGGCACAGTGGGAAAGCCGCAGCGACTTGCTGCCTTCGAGCGGATGCCCGACAGGCACCATCACGTACAGCGGCAGGAGCCGCGAATAGACCACCGACAGGTCCTGGAAAGCGATGTCGCCGAAGGTGAAGCACGCGTCCAGGTCGTCTTCCAGCAGCATCTCGCCCAGCGTGGGGCTGCCGCTGACCTTCACGCTGAACGAGATGCCCGGATAGCGCTTGGAGAAGCCGGCGAAGAACTGCGGCATGAAGTCGCGCGTGAGCGATTCGGGCATGCCGAAGTTGACATGGCCGCGCTTGAGGCCCTGCAGCGCCTCGATCTCGGAGTGCAGCCGCCCGGACTCCTTGACGACGTTCTTGTGATAACGCATCAGGATCTCGCCCGCCGCGGTGAGCTTGACCTTGCCGCGCCCCTGGCGCCGCTCCAGCAAGGGCGCGCCCAGCGAGTCCTCGAGCATGGCCAGTTGCCGACTGATGGCGGAGGCCGCGACGTACAGGTTCTCGGATGCCGCCCTGATCGAGCCGGCGCGAACGACTTCGGCGAAGTACCGAAGCGAGGTCGTGGAGACAAGACTCAAGAGAACTCCGTGGTCTGGACGCAAGGCGAAAGGGCCACGGCAATTCTTGCATGCGCCACGCCGGCAACGGGGCTTCGTTCATGGTCCAGGCCCCGAAGGCCGCGCCTCAGCGGCCGGTGAAACGCGGTGCCCGCTTCGCAACGAATGCGGCCACGCCTTCGCGCGCGTCCGCACTGCCCGCACGTTCGCGCAAGAGCTTCTGCTCCATCGCGAAGTGTTCCTCGATCGGTCGCCCCGGCGCGCCGCCGCACAGCGCCTTGATGCCCGCGAACGACGCACTCGCACCGGCGGCCAGCCGCGCCACCAGCGCCTCGCCCGCCGCCGCAAGCTCCGCATCCGGATAGACCGCATCGACCGCGCCCGATGCCAGGCAGCGCTGGCTGTCGATGGGTTCGCTGAGCATCAGCCATTGCTGCGCCCGCACCGGCCCCACGCGGCGCGACAGGAAGTACGAGGCGCCCGCATCCGGCGAGAGGCCGATGGCCGCATAGCCCGTGCGCAGCTTCATCGACTCCGCAGCCAGCACGAAATCGCCGCACAGCGCGAGCCCCACGCCCGCGCCGCCGGCCGGCCCGTTCACGGCGACCACCAGCGGTGCCGGGCCCGTCACCAGGCGCAGCAATGCGGGATGAAGCCCGTCGAGAATTTCGTTCACCAGTTCGGGCAGCCGCTCTCCGGCGGCCACAAACTCATCAATATCGCCCCCTGCGCAGAACGCCTTGCCCTCGCCGGTCAACAGGATGGCGCGCGGCTTCTGTTCGAGCACCTCGTCGATGGCGCGGACCAGGGCCCGGGCGCTCACCGAGGTCAGCGCGTTCGCGCTCCCGGGCCGCTGCAGCACGATGCGACCGATGTCGTCGCGGATGCCCCAGGCGATGCCTTCGACGGTGTCCATATCAAATGCCCGTCAAGCCGCCGGTGCACATGAGCGTCTGGCCGCTCACGTAGTCCGACTCGGGCGCACACAGCAGGTACACCGCGCCGGCCGCTTCCTCGGGTGTGCCGCCGCGGCCGAGCGGAATCGACTGCTCCATCATCGCCAGCAGCCCGGGGTTCACGCCGACCTTGATCTCGCGGCCCTCGATGTTGGCCGTGGCCGCATCGGCGGTGCTCGCGGTCAGCCGGGTCTGGATGAAGCCAAAGGCCACGCAGTTGACGGTGACGTTCATGCGGCCCCATTCCTTGGCGAGCGTCTGCGTCATGCCGACGATGCCGGCCTTGGCGGTCGAGTAGTTGGTCTGGCCCGCGTTGCCGAAGAGCCCCGCCACCGAGGAGATGTTGACCACCTTGCGCACCACGCGCTTGCCCGCTTCGCCCTCGGCCTTGGCAAGTGCACGAATCACCGGCTGCGCCGCGCGCAGGATGCGGAACGGCGCCGTCAGGTGCACGTCGATCATGGCGTACCACTGCTCGTCGGTCATCTTCTGGACGACGCTGTCCCAGGTGTAGCCGGCGTTGTTCACGATGATGTCGAGGCCCTTGTATTCGTTCACCGCGGTGCCGATGAAGCGCTCGGCGAAGTCCGGCGCCGACACGCTGCCGGTGCAGGCCACCGCCTGCCCGCCCGCCGCGCGGATGGCCTGCACGGTTTCCTCGGCGGGCTCCGCATCGAGATCGTTGACCACGATGCGCGCGCCTTCGGAAGCGAGCTTGAGTGCGATCGCACGGCCGATGCCGCGGCCCGAGCCGGTGATGAGGGCAACCTTGCCTTCGAGCTTGAGTGTCATGTTGTTTTGTCTTTCGTTGGGATGGATCAGCGCAGCGCCACCAGCGCTTCGCCGGCGATGCGGGTCTGGCCGTACTGGTTGGCGCTCTGCACCTCGACGCGCACGCAGCGCTCTCCGTTGTGCTCGAGCTTCTCGACCACGCGACCGGTGCAGCGCACCGCATGGCCGATGTGAGTGATGCCCTGGAAGCGCACGTCGAAGCGACGCAGCTGCGACTGCGGCGCCCACTGCGTGACGAGGCGGCCGAGCCAGGCCATGCCCAGCATGCCCTGCGCGAACACGTCGGGCATGCCGGCCTTGCGCGCGAAGTCGGTGTCGATGTGGATCGGGTTGTGGTCGCCCGAGGCGCCCGCGAAGAGCGCGAGCGTGGTGCGGTTGACGGGCGCAAGCTGCAATGCGGGCAGCGCGTCGCCGATCTGGATGTTGTCGTAAGTGATGGTGGTCATCGTGCGTTCCTTCGTCAGTGGCGGCACACGATCACCGTGCGCAGTTCGGCCACGAGCTCGTCGCGCTGGTTGGTGGCACGCGAGGTCTTCACCACGAATTCGAGCGCGCCGTTCTTCTTGTCGTAGATGTCGCTGATGGTGGAGCGCACCGTCACCGTGTCGCCCACGCAGGCCGGCCGGTGGTAGCTGAAGCTCTGCTCGCCGTGCAGCAGCTTTGACAGCGGAATCTGCAGGTCGTCGAGCAGTTGGTTCGAGGCACCCGAATCCAGCTCGGCTGCGAACAGGAAAGTGGGCGGCGCGGGCAGGTCTGCGTAGCCCGCGTCGCGTGCCGCGGCGGCATCGGTGTAGACCGGGTCGGTCTCGCCGATGGCCTTGGCGAAAAACTGCAGCCGCGTGCGCTCGATCGGCAGCACCGAGGCGGGCAGCTCGTGGCCGATCCATTTCTTGTCGATCATGTCTTGCCTTTCCTCAGACGCGTTCGTACAGCGTGACCACACAGGCGCCGCCCAACCCGAGGTTGTGCTGCAGCGCCATCCGCGCGCCTTCGACCTGCCGTTTGTCTGCCGTGCCACGCAGTTGCTGGACCAGCTCCGTGCATTGCGCGAGCCCTGTCGCCCCGAGCGGATGCCCCTTCGACAGGAGCCCGCCCGACGGGTTGGTCACCACCTTGCCGCCATAGGTGTTGTCGCCGTCGACCACGAACTTCTCCGCGCCGCCAACCGGGCAGAGGCCCAGCGCCTCGTAGCTGAGGAGCTCGTTGTGCGCGAAGCAGTCGTGCAGCTCGACCACGTTGATATCTTGCGGGCCGACGCCGGCCGCGTCGTACACCTTCTGCGCAGCCTCCTGCGCCATGCTGAAGCCGACCACCTCGCGCATGTCTCGGCTCTCGAAAGTCACGGGGCGGTCGGTGGTCATGGCCTGCGCTTTGATGCGCACGCTGCGGTCCAGGCCGTGGCGTTCCGCGAAGCGCGGCGAGCAGACGATGGCCGCGGCCGCGCCGCAGGTGGGCGGGCAGGCCATGAGCCGCGTCATCACGCCGGGCCACATGACGGGGGCGGCCATCACCTCGTCCTCGGTGACGACGGTGCGAAACAGCGCCACCGGGTTGTTCGACGCATGACGGCTGGCCTTGGCGCGGATCTTCGCGAAGGTCGACATCTGCGTGCCGTACTGCTGCATATGCGCCAAGCCTGCACCGCCGAAGTAGCGCAGCGCGAGCGGCACCTGCTCGTTGCCGACCAGCTCGTCGGTGATGGTTTCGAAATTGTCGAAAGGGCTCGGGCGGTCGTTGAACACCGCACCCAGCGCGCCCGGGCTCATGTGCTCGAAGCCGAGCGCGAGCACGCAGTCGGCAGCGCCGCTGGCCACGGCCTGGCGCGCGAGGAAGAGCGCGGTCGAGCCGGTCGAGCAGTTGTTGTTGACGTTGACGACCGGGATGCCGGTCATGCCCACCTCGTACAGCGCGCGCTGGCCGGCGGTGGAGTCGCCGTACACGTAGCCCACGTAGGCCTGCTGGATCAACTCGTAGCCGATGCCCGCGTCCTTGAGCGCGGCGTTCGTCGCGTGCGCGGCCATCTGCGGATAAGGCTGGTTCGCGCCCGGCTTGGTGAAGGGGATCATGCCGACCCCGACCACGTAGACGTCTTGACTCATGAAGGTCTCCTTGATGTTCGGATTGGAAAAATGGTTGGAGGGAAAATGTCAGGCCACGCTGCGTTGCCGGTCTTGCCAGAAGGGTTCGCGCAGCTTTGTCTTGAGCACCTTGCCGGCCCCCGACAGCGGCAGCGCCTCGACCACGGCCACGCTGCGCGGGCACTTGTAGTTGGCGATCAGGCTCTTGCAGTGCGCGATCAATTCCTCGGGCTGGATGCCTTGCCCGGACTTGAGCACCAGCACCGCATGCACGCTCTCGCCCCACTCCTCGCTCGGAATGCCGATGACCGCGCACGCGGCCACCGCGGGGTGCTGGTTGATGGCGTTCTCGACTTCGGCTGAGTACACGTTCTCGCCGCCGCTGATGATCATGTCCTTCATGCGGTCGACCACGAAGATGAAGCCGTCCGCGTCCATGTAGGCGCCGTCGCCTGTGTGCATCCAGCCGTCGCGCAGCGCGGCGGCCGTCTGCTCGGGCTTGTTCCAGTAGCCCTGCATCACGTTGGGGCCGCGCACCGCCACTTCGCCCACGGTGCCGCGCGGCACTTCGGTGCCGTCGGCATCGACGATGCGCACTTCCATGCACACGCTGGCGCGGCCCGCCGAGCGCAGCTTGCCGGTCTTGCGGCCCTCGGCCGTGTGGAAGAAGGCCGGATGCAGCGTGGCGATGGGCGACAGCTCGGTCATGCCGTAGGCCTGCACGAAGTCGACGCCCGGGAAGGCTTCCATGGCGCGGTTCAGCACGGCCTCGGAAATCGGCGAGGCGCCGTAGGTGATGTTCTTGAGGGTGCTCAGGTCGCGCGGCTTGCGCATGGCGGGATGATCGACCAGCATCTGGATCATGGTGGGCACCAGCAGCAGGCTGGTCACGCGGTCGCGCTCGATGGCGTCGAGCACGCCCTCGGGCGTGAACATCGGCAGGATCGCGTGCGTGTTGCCGGCGAACCAGTGCGGCGTGGCCAGGCCCATGTCGGCCAGGTGGAACATCGGCGCCGCATGCAGGTAGCAGCCGCCCGCCGGTGCCAGCCCCTCGGCCTGCGCCGCCAGCGCCGAGCTGCAGATGTTGATGTGGCTGAGCATCACGCCCTTGGGAAAACCGGTGGTGCCGCCGGTGTAGAAGATGCCGGCCAGGTCTTCGCCGCGGCGCACGGCGTCGGACACCGGCGAGGCGGCGTCGATCAGCCTCTCGTAGCTGTGCATGCCGGCCGGCACAGGGCCGTCGCCGCAGTAGATGACCTCACGCAGGCTCTTCGATTGGCCGCGCATCTGCTCGACCACGCCGCGGAAGGTCTCGTCGACCAGCACGATGCTCGAGCCGGAGTCTTCCAGTGAGTAGAGGATTTCGGCCGGCGACCAGCGGATGTTGCAGGGGTTGAGCACGCCGCCGCCCCAGGGCACCGCCATCTGGTATTCCAGGTAGCGGTCGGAGTTGAGCGACAGCATGGCGACGCGGTCGCCCGCCTGCATGCCGAGGCCCTGGAGCGCGCCGGCCAGGCGCGCCACACGTTCAGCAAAGTCGCGAAAACTGCGGGCGCGGCCGGCAAAGCGCACCGCGATGGCGTCGGGGCGCTGCTGCACGGCGCGGTGAAGGCCTTGGGTCATGTACATGGGTTTGTCTCCGTCTGGTTCTTGTGCAGTGGCATGGTAGAAATCCCCGCACGGCCCGGCGATTGCAGTTCGCTTCGATCGCATGGCAGAAAACGTCAATCCACCGACACATGCTGCAACCGCCCATCACCATTCCGATCGTCTTCGTGCAGGGCATGCTCTCGGGCGTCCGGGCGCGCGGGGCCGAGGCGGCGGTGTGCATCGACACGGCACTCGAAGATGCGGGCATCGCGCCCTCGCTGCTGCAGGAGGCCGGTGCGCGCGTCACGGGCGAGCAGTACGTGGCCCTCTTCGCGCTGCTGATGCAGCGCATGGACGACGAGGCCCTGGGCTTTCTCACGCGACGCCTGCGCTGCGGCAGCTTCGCGTTGATGGTGCGCTCCACGCTGGGCGCGCCGACCTTCGAAGTGGCGCTGCGCCGCGTGGCGCACACCTTCAGCCTGCTGCAGGACGACCTGACGCTGGTGCCGCTGCAGGAAGGCGCGCTCGCCGGCTTCGGCATCCGCCTCAACAACCCGCAGGCGGCGCACCAGAACTTCCTGCACGAGTTGATGCTGCGGGTGTACTGGCGACTCTTCGCATGGCTGCATGGCGGCCGGCTGGTGGCACGGCGTTTCGATTTCGGCTTCGAGCTGCCGCCCTATGCCGATGGCTACGCCAAAGTGTTCCCGGGCCCGCTGCAGTTCGGCCAGCCGCTGTCGGCCGTGTGGTTCGATCGCAGCGCACTCGCCACGCCGGTGCACCGCGATGCGCACGCGATGCAGGTCTTTCTCTCGGCGTCGCCGGCCAACGTGATCCTGCCCCGGCTCGCCGAGCAGGTCGTGAGCGCGAAGGTGCGCGCGGTACTGCAGCAGAACCGGCCCGCGTGGGCCGACCTGGCGACCACGGCAGACAGCCTGCATATGTCGGTGAGCACCCTGCAGCGTCACCTGGCGACGGAAGGCACGTCGTTCCAGTCGTTGAAGGACCAGCTGCGGCGCGACCTGGCCATCGTGCGGCTCAACACCAGCACCGTGCCGCTCGCCGCGCTGGCCGAGGAGCTGGGGTTCGCGGACAGCGCAGCCTTCCAGCGGGCCTTCAAGACCTGGACGGGCGGCGCGCCGGGGTCGTACCGGCGGCGTGCCCTGCCCGACGTGCAGCCCGATTGAGCGGATCGAGTTTTCAGAAGCTACCGAAACTCCAGCAATCCCGCGCGACAATCCGCGCATGGCCACCGCACCCGACCTCCCTCCCCTCAACCGCCAGTTCGTCGCTCACTTCGGCGAGATGGGCAGCAAGTGGGGCATCAACCGCACCGTGGGACAGATCTACGCGCTGATCTTCCTGTCGCAGCGCGCGCTCAATGCCGACGAAATCGCCGAGCTGCTGGAGTTCTCGCGCTCCAACGTGAGCATGGGCCTGAAGGAGTTGCAGGCCTGGCGGCTGGTGCGGCTGCGGCACCAGGCCGGCGACCGGCGTGAATACTTCGAGGCGCCGTCGGACGTGTGGGAAATCTTCCGCGTGCTGGCCGAGGAGCGCCGTCGCCGCGAGATCGAACCCACGCTCTCGATGCTGCGCAACGCGCTGCTCGAATCGCCCACGAGCGATGCCGAACGCCACGCGCAGGAGCGCATGCGCGAGATGCACGACCTGATCGACCGGTTGATGAAGTGGTTCGACGATGTGCAGCGGCTCGCGCCCGAGACTGCGATGCAGCTCATGGGCATGGGGGCGACTGTCACGAAGGTGCTGACACTCAAAGACCGCATCACTGGCGGTGGTGCGGCGAAGAAGAAAAAGCCTGCAGCTGGCTAGTTCACCGTCACAGCCGCTCCTGCCCCTCCGGCGATTCGGGCAACTCGAGCTTCTCCCTGCGGATGGCGTCGTCGTCCATGAGTTCGTACCACATGGCATTGAGTACGGCGAAGGCGGCCGCCAACGGCAGGCCGAGGATCCAGGCGAAGTACCACATGTTCTGTTCCTCCTTGTTCAGTAGGCGTGACCGCTGTCTTCGCGGATGGCTTTCTCGTCGACCTTGCCCCACAGCACGTGGTAGACCCAGGTGGTGTAGGCCACGATGATCGGAATGAAGATGCCCGTGACCACCAGCATGATGAACAACGTGAGATGGCTCGAGGACGAATCCCACACCGTGAGGCTCGCGCGCGGATCGATGGACGAAGGCAGGATGAACGGGAACATCGACGCGCCCACGCTCAGGATGATGCCGGCGATGCCGAGTGCCGCGGTGAGCAACGCGAGCACCGGCCGGCGCAACACCAGCCCGAGCAACGCGCCCAGCGCGCCGACGAAGCCGGCAACAGGCGCAGCCAATGTCCACGGGTGCGCTGCGTAGTTGGCGGTCCATGCGCCCGCGTGCAGCTCGACGGTCTTCAGCATCGGGTTCGACGGCCCCACCGCATCGACCACGCTGCTGATGCGGTAACCGCCGATGCTGGTCGCGAGCAACACGCCGGCCAGCGCATAGAGCACAACGGTGAGCACCGCCGCGACGATGCCGTAGGTGCGCGCCCGCTCGGCCACCGGCCCGGCCGTCTTGAGCAGCAGCCACGCCGCGCCGTGCATCACGAGCATCGCGACAGACACGAGCCCGCACAGGATCGCGAACGGATTCAGGAGACCGAAGAAGCCGCCGTCGTAGAAGATGTGCATGTCGGCATTGAAGCGAAATGGCACGCCCTGCAGCACATTGCCCACCGCCACGCCGCAGATCAGCGCGGGCACGAAGCCGCTGAAGAACAGCACCCAGTCCCAGCGCGCGCGCCATTGCGGCGACTCGCGCTTGCTGCGGAACTTGAAGGCCACGGGCCGCAGGATCAGCGCCGTGAGGATCACGAACATCGCGAGATAGAAGCCCGAGAACGACACCGCGTACAGCTGCGGCCACGCCGCGAAGATCGCGCCGCCGCCCAGGATCAGCCACACCTGGTTGCCCTCCCACACCGGGCCGACGCTGTTGATGACGACGCGGCGCTCGATGTCGTTGCGCGCCGCGAACGGCAGCAGCATGCCGCTGCCCAAGTCGAAACCGTCGGTCACGGCGAAGCCGACCAGCAGCACGCCGATCAGCAGCCACCAGATGAAGCGCAAGGTGTCGTAGTCGAGGAGTGTGTGGAGGATCATGCGGCGCTCCCGGTGGTGGAAGAGACGGTGGCGGCGGCGTGCGCCGGTGGAACGTGCGAGCGTGCATCGCCCTCGTCGGGCGCGTGCTCGGCTTCAGGTCCCTTGCGGATGGCCTTGAGCATCAGCTTCATCTCGATGACCAGCAGCGTGGTGTAGATCGCAATGAACCCCGCGAGCGTGAGCAGGAGCGTCTTCACGCCGAGGTTCGACACGGCCACGGCCGTGGGCAGCACGCCCTCGATCACCCAGGGCTGCCGACCGAACTCCGCCACCAGCCAGCCGGACTCGATGGCGATCCACGGCAACGGGATCGCGAACACCGCAGCCTTGAGCAGCCATCGGTGCTTGTCGAGCTGGCGGCGCGCCGACAGCACGAAGAAGGTGCCGGTCAAAAGGATCAGCAGCATGCCGATGCCCACCATCACGCGGAACAGCCAGAAGAGCGGCGCCACCTGCGGCACGGTGTCCCACGCAGCCTTGGCGATCTGTTCGTCGGTGGCTTGGCGCGGATCGTCCACATAGCGCTTGAGCAGCAGCGCGTAGCCCATGTTGATGCCGTTGTCCTCGAAGTCGCCGCGCACGCCCTGCGTGACCTTGTCGGTACCGCCGGCCTCGCGAATCTTCTGCAGGGCGTCGTAGGCCTTGAGGCCTTCGCGGATGCGGGCCTCGGCGCGCTTGACCAGTTCGTCGATGCCGGGCATCACCGTGTCGAGCGAGCGGGTGCCGATGAGGCCCATCACGCCGGGGATGTGGATGGCGTAGTGCGTCTCGCGCGCCGCCTGGTCGGGGAAGCCGATGACGGTGAAGGCGGCGGGTGCGGGCTGCGTCTCCCACATGGCTTCGATGGCGGCCAGCTTCATCTTCTGGTGCTCGCCCGAAAGGTAGCCGCTTTCGTCGCCGAGCACCGCCACCGACAGCGCGGAGGCCAGACCGAAGGACGCGGCCACGGTCATCGAGCGCTTGGCCAGTTCGAGGTGACGGCCCTTGAGCACATACCAGGCCGACACGCCGAGCACGAACACCGAGGCGCACACATAGCCCGCCGAGACGGTGTGCACGAATTTGGCCTGCGCCACCGGGTTGGTGAGCACCGCGAGGAAATCGGTCACCTCCATGCGCATCGTCTGCGGGTTGAAGGCCGCGCCCACGGGGTTCTGCATCCAGCCGTTGGCAATGAGGATCCACAGCGCCGAGAAGTTGGAGCCGATGGCCACGGCCCACGTCGCGACCAGGTGGCCGACCTTGGAGAGCTTGTCCCAGCCGAAGAAGAACAGGCCCACGAACGTCGCTTCCATGAAGAAGGCCATGAGCCCCTCGATGGCCAGCGGCGCGCCGAAGATGTCGCCCACGTAGTGGCTGTAGTAGCTCCAGTTCATGCCGAACTGGAACTCCATCACCACGCCGGTCGCCACACCCATCGCGAAATTGATGCCGAAGAGCACGCCCCAGAATTTCGTCATGTCGCGCCAGATCACGCGACCGGTCATCACGTAGACCGTCTCCATGATGGCCAGGAGGATCGAGAGGCCGAGAGTGAGCGGCACGAAGAGGAAGTGATACAGCGCCGTGACGGCGAACTGCAGGCGCGAGAGCGCAACGATGTCGAGGTCCATGGGGCTTCCTTTGGTTTTTCTCTTCTGTCTTTTTCTGCGGGATCAATCGGGGCGCAGGGTGCGCAACGCGGTGTCGAAGGCGGCGCTGCCGCGTCGCAGGTCGGCCACGATGCGGCCCTGCTGCATGCACACGAGGCGATCGGCGAGCGCGGCTTCGCGGCGCAGGTGCGTGGCGATCACGAGCGTGCGGCCGTCGGCGTGTCGGGCGAGGCGTTGCAGCACGTCGTGCGCAACTGCGGCGTCGAGCGCTTCGGTGGGTTCGTCGAGCAGCCAGAGTGGCACGGGGCGCAGCAGCAGGCGGGCCAGTGCCAGGCGGCGGGATTGACCGCCGGAGAGGCCGAGGCCGCCTTCGCCGAGGCGGGTGTCCAGGCCCGTCTTCAGGACACGGACGTCGTCTTCGAGGCCTGCTGCTTGCAGCGCGGACCAGAGTTGCTCGTCAGTGGCCTCGGGGTTGGCGAGGCGGAGGTTGTCGCGCAGGCTGTCCTGGAAGAGTTCGGTGCGTTGGGTGAGCAGGCACGGCGGCTGTGCGCTCGTGCGGCCGGACTGCGGGGTGATTTCGCCGGCGATCACGTTGAGCAGCGTGGACTTGCCGGCGCCGCTGGCGCCGATCAGTGCGACGCGTTCGCCTGGGGCGACGGTCAACGACACGTCGTTCAAGACCTGGATGCGGCTGCCGGGGTGCGCGAGCGTGACATGGCTCATGCACAGCGCGACGGAGGCTTCTTCGCTGCTGGCTGCCGGCGTCTCTTCCTCGGTCGTCATGCGCGGCGCGAGGCGGCGCACCGCGAGCCACGTCCGCCCCGCATCGAGCGCGCCGCGCCGCAAGGCCGCGAAAGGCTCGGTCGCCGTGAGCGCCACGAGCAACGCGAGCGCCGCGGCGGGTGCGCCGATCGCGCCCTCCCCCACCAGCACGCCCACTGCCAGCAGCACGCCGACGAGGGTTGCGGTACCCGCGCTGCCATAGGCGATGCCGGCTGCGGTTTCGAGGCGGTTCAACGCGAGGTCTGCCTTGGCGAGATGCCGGTCGGCGTTCATGAGTGCTTCGCGTTGCGCGTCGATGCGGCCGGCCATGACCAAGTCGGTCTGGCCGGCCACGAGATCGACCGCACGGGCGCGCAACGCCTCGATGGCGTGGGCGCGGTGCACCGCAGGTCGCCGTGCACGCCGCGCGACAAGGAACGCGATGCCCCAACCGACAGCGACGAGCCAGAGCATCAACGCCACGCCCATGCCGACGTGCATGAAGCCCAGCACCACGCCGGCCAGCAGCGCGGCACCCAAGGCTGCGGCGGCGGGCACGAGCAGGCGCAGGTAGAGCGATTCGAGCGCGTCGATGTCGGCCGTGAGGCGGAACAGCAGGCGCGCAGGTCGCGTCAGCAGCGCACGCGCCGCCTCCGGACGCGCCCAACCCTGGAACAGACGAACCCGCAGAGATGCGAGCACAGCAAAGGTCGCATCGTGCGTGACAAGCCGTTCGCCATAACGCGATGCCGTGCGGCCCAGCGCCAGCAGGCGGATGCCGGCCGACGGCGCGAACACGTCGAAGGTGAATGCAGTCGCCGCATGCAGGCCGGCGAGCGCGGTCGCGGTGATGAACCAGCCCGAGAGACCCAGCAACGCCATGCCCGCGAGCACCGTGACGGCAGCGAGCAGGCCACCCCAGAGCAAGGGGCGCGGCTGCGAGGCGAGGAAGGGGCGCAGCACGAGGCGCAGGTCGCGCCAGTTGTTTCTGGAGATCGTCATGCCGCACGCTCCATCGCTTCTGCGTCGAGGCTGATCACCCGGTGCATGCGCGCCGCCAGCACGGGATCGTGCGTCGCGACGATCAGCGTCTTGCCCTTGGCCAGCGTGACCAGTGCGTCGGCCACGCGCCCGGTGGTTTCCGTGTCGAGGTGCGCGGTGGGCTCGTCGACCAGCAGCAGGTCGGCATGCACGTGGACGGCGATGCGTGCCAGGGCAAGCAGCACCGCCTCTCCGCCCGACAGGCCGCTGCCGCCCTCGCCCAGCGCCACGGCGGGATGGGCCTGTGCGACGGTTTCGAGCGATGCGAAACGCATAGCGGCCGCGACCTGTGGGGTGTCGATTTCTGCGCGGCCGAGCGCCACGTTGTCCTCGATCGAACCGGCGAACACATGCGGCTTCTGGCCCATCCATGCCATGCGCTGCCGAAGGGCGCTCACGGTGCGGTCGGACAGCGGCACACCGCCGATGGAGATTTCTCCGCCGGTCGCAGGCAGCAGTCCGGCGAGGAGCGACAGCAAGGCCGTCTTGCCCGAGCCACTCGCGCCGGTGATCGCGACGTGCTCGCCGGCCGCGACGCGAAGGTCGTAGCCGTCGAACAGCGCTTGCTCGCCGGGCCAGGCGAAACGCAGGCCGTGGATGGTGACGACGGGCGCGGCGCCAGCGGCTCCGGTTGCCGTGCGCACCGGTGTATTCGCGCCAGGCAGCGGCAACTCGCTGCGCTGAAGCTGTTCGAGCGACTGCAGTGCCGCCTCGCCCGCCGCGCGGTCGTGCCAGACGGCCGAAAGCTCGCGCAGCGGCTCGAAGAAAGCCGGCGCGAGCAACAGCACGAACAGGCCTTCACCGAGGCTCAACTGCCGGCCCCAGGCGCCGAAGCCCAGCGTGCCCAGCAGGTGGAAGCCCACGTACGCCGCCACCATCGCAACGCCGAGCGCCGAGAACAACTCAAGCAGCGCCGACGAGAGGAAGGCGATGCGCAGTACCGCCATGGTCCGCTGACGCAGCGATTGCGCGGCTTCGCCCAGGCGGACGGCCGTTGCATCCACCGCACCGAGCGCGCGCAGCGTGGCCAGGCCCCGCAGGCGGTCGAGCAGGAAGGCATTCATGCCGCCCATCTCGACCATCTGCGCCTCGCTCGCAGCCTTGGCGCGCCAGCCGACGATGGCCATGAAGAGCGGAATCAACGGGGCCGCGACCAGGAGCACCAACGCGGCGATCCACGAGAGGCTCGCCACCACGAGCACGATGAGAACGGGCACCACCATCACGCGCCAGCGCGCCGGCTGGTAGCGCACGAGGTATGGCACCAGCGCCTCGGCCTGCTCGGCGAGGATGCTGGCGGCCTGGCCGGAAGCGGTGCGGCTGCGGTCAAGTGGCGATCCGCCCGCGAGTGCTGCAGTTGCCTGCGCACGCAGTGCCGTCAGCTGTGCTCTTGCGCGCGTGAAAGTCCGGCGCGCGCCCCAGGCCTCGCAAGCCGCGCGCAGCAATCCAAGCAGCATGATGCCGAGCGCCGGCAACTGCACCGCCGCCAAGCCCTGTCCCGCAGCCAGTCCCTGCACCGCCATCGCGAGCAACGCTGCCTGCGGAATCCAGAAAAGCGCGGCTGCGCCCTGCACCACGCTGCCGACGTCGGTCGACGCAGAGGCCTGCAACGGCAGTCGTGGGGTTGGCGAGTGCTGGGTCATTCCTTAGTTTTGCGTATTTTCAGTATTTACTGAAATCTCCACAATCATACCGAAGGCGAAAAGACACTGACGAGCCCGCAGCCTGCGCGCTCCGGCGCCCGAGCGCAACCCGTTCAAGGAAGAATCAGCTGTGGCGCCAGCGCTGCCGCGAGGCAGACGCCCTCTTCACCGACGCGATCAGTGCGAAACGACGATCCCGCTGACCAGCAGCGCAGCGAACAGCGTGAAGACCCCGCGCCACGATGCCGGGCGCGCCTCCACCCAGCGGTACAGCAGCGCCGCCGCAGCCACCGAAAGGCCGAAGGTCACCACCATGCCCAGCAGGTCGACCCACGGCCCGTGCGGCGCAAGGTTCGCGACGAGCGCGTTCATGGCCAGGAGCACCGGAAAGTGAATCAGGAAGAGCGAATACGACATGCGCCCCAAGCGCTGCAGCGGCACCGCTGCTGCCGGCCACTTGGCGGGCGATAGCCAATGCCAATGCTGTGCGAGCGCGATCAGCAGCGCCGTCAGCAGCGCCGTCGCGATGCGGCTGCGCCATTCGATGGCCAGCGCTCCTGCCCCAACCAGCAACAGCAGTGCCACGGCGCCCTGCCAGGTGCTGGCCCGCGTCGCACGGCCGATCCAGAACACCAGCATGCCGAGCCCGTAGGCGCCGAAGAAATACAGCGCGGTGTCGTCCAGGTCGGCGTTTCGGTTGAAGAGCACCAGCGAGGCAACGGCCAGCGCGAGCACCAGCAGCACGGGCATCCACCGCGACGACGGATGCACGACGGCCGGTGCGGGCGAGCGCAACATGGCAGGAAGGCCCACGAGCATCAACGCGAGCGCGAACAATTGGAAGTCGATGGCCACGTACCAGACGCCGGTGGACAGCGACTCGTAGCCCAGCAGATCCTGCAGCAACAGGCCGTGCGCAAACAATTGGCCGATGCTCGGCGAAGCCGGCACCACGTCTTCATCGAGCCACGGCCGCACCAGCGCGGCCACGAGCACGCAGACGGTGAGCGCAGCCAGGTACGGCATCACCAGCCGCCCGTACCGTTGCAGGATGCGTGCGATGGGCCGATCGACGCGCAACAGGCCGTCCGGCGCGAGGCTCGCTGCCGCGAGAAATCCCGCAATCACGAGGAACACCTGCACCGCGAGCCGGCCGTCATCCGCCAGCCAGCCGAAGAAATCGGGCGCGAGCCCGTACGCGCCCGCGGGCATCGGCCCGTAGCGCGAGAGGTGATGCCCGACGATCACCGCACAGGCGATGCCCTTCGCCACGTCGAGCAACGGCATGCGCCCTGGCGACGAGGGCGCGATGGCAGGAGCCATGGTCAGTCGTCGCTCAAAGAGCGAGCCGCTGCCTTGCTTCCTGGTATTCGCGCTTGAGCTTTTCGATGAAGGCCGCTGCGCTGGCCACTTCGGTCACGGCGCCGATGCCCTGGCCCGAGCCCCAGATGTCTTTCCAGGCCTTGGCCTTGCTGCCGTCGCCACCGCCGAAGTTCATGGTCTTCACGTCGCCTTCGGGCAGATTCGCCGGGTCCATGCCGGCGGCGACGATGCTCGGCGCCAGATAGTTGCCGTGCACGCCGGTGAAGAGGCTGGAGTAGACGATGTCGTCCGACGTGCCATCGACGATGGCCTGCTTGTAGTCGTCGCTCGCGCGCGCCTCTTCGGTCGCGATGAAGGCGGTGCCGATGTAGGCGAAGTCGGCGCCCATGGCCTGCGCCGCGAGCACCGCGCCGCCGGTGGCAATCGAGCCCGACAGCGCGATCGGCCCGTCGAACCACTGGCGGATTTCCTGCACCAGCGCGAACGGGCTCTTCACGCCCGCATGGCCGCCGGCACCGGCCGCCACGGCGATGATGCCGTCGGCGCCCTTCTCGATCGCCTTCTGCGCGAACTTGTTGTTGATGATGTCGTGCAGCGTCACGCCGCCGTAACTGTGCACCGCATCGTTCACGTCGGTGCGCGCGCCCAGCGAGGTGATGACGATCGGCACCTTGTACTTCACGACCATCTCCATGTCGTGCTCCAGGCGGTCGTTGCTCTTGTGCACGATCTGGTTGATGGCGAACGGCGCGGCGGGCTTGTCGGGGTTCGCCTTGTTGTAGGCCGCAAGTTCTTCGGTGATCTCGATCAGCCACTCTTCGAGCTGCGCCGCGGGGCGTGCGTTGAGCGCGGGCATCGAGCCGACCACGCCGGCCTTGCATTGCGCGATCACGAGCTTGGGGTTGCTGATGATGAACAGCGGCGAGCCGATGATCGGCAGCGGCAGGTTCGCGAGGACGGGGGGCAGCTTGGACATGTTGTCTCCGGAAATGGATTCGGTTTTATAAGAGAGGAAGGCCCGTGCCGCCGGTCAGGTGGGCGACACGGAACGCGGCTCAGAACGCGTCGAGCGCGAGCGCCGTGACGCTCTCGGCGCCGTCGACGATGCTCTCGCGGATGCCCGGCACTTTGTTCAGGATGTGCTCGGCATAGAAGCGCGCCGTGGCGATCTTGGCGAGCATGAAGTCGGTATCGAAGCTGCGCGAAGCGAGGTCCTCGGCAATGATCAGCGAGCGCGCCAGTTGCCAGCCGGCCATGAGGTTGCCCGCGAGCATCAGGTACGGCACGCTGCCCGAGAACACCGCGTTGGGCGAGGCCTTGGTCTGGCCCGCGACGAAATCCACCACTTCGATGAAGGCTTCGCGCGCGGCCTTCAGGCGCTTCTGCACGGACGCGGCTGCGGCGCTGTCGCTCTTGGCGAGTTCAGCTTCGGTTTTCTCGATCTGCGCGGCGATGGCCTTGGCGGTCTGGCCGCCGTCGCGCGCGGTCTTGCGGCCGACCAGGTCGTTGGCCTGGATGGCGGTGGTGCCTTCGTAGATCGTGAGGATCTTCGCGTCACGGTAGTACTGCGCCGCGCCCGTCTCCTCGATGAAGCCCATGCCGCCGTGCACCTGCACGCCGAGCGAAGTCACTTCGAGGCTCATCTCGGTGCTGTAGCCCTTGACCAGCGGCACCATGAATTCGTAGAAGGCCTGGTTCTGCTTGCGCGCATCCGCATCGGGGTGGTGGTGCGCGGCATCGTAGGCGGCAGCGGCCACCGAAGCCATCGCGCGGCAGCCTTCGGTGTAGGCGCGCATCGTCATCAGCATGCGCTTGACGTCGGGATGGTGAATGATCGGTGCGCTCACGTTGATCGAACCGTCGACCGGACGGCTCTGCACGCGGTCCTTTGCGTAGGCCACGGCGTGCTGGTAGGCACGCTCGGCAATCGCGATGCCCTGCATGCCCACTGCATAGCGGGCCGAGTTCATCATGATGAACATGTACTCCAGGCCGCGGTTCTCCTGGCCGACGAGGTAACCGACAGCGCCGCCGTGGTCGCCGTACTGCAGCACCGCGGTCGGCGAGGCCTTGATGCCCATCTTGTGCTCGATGCTCACGCAGTGCACGTCGTTGCGCTCGCCGAGCGCGCCGTCCTTGCCGACCATGAATTTCGGCACCACGAACAGGCTGATGCCCTTCACGCCTTCGGGCGCACCGGTCACGCGGGCCAGCACGAGGTGCACGATGTTCTCGGCCATGTCGTGCTCACCGTAGGTGATGAATATCTTGGTGCCGAACACCTTGTAGGTGCCGTCGGGCTGCGGTTCGGCGCGGCTGCGCACCATGGCCAGGTCGCTGCCGGCCTGCGGCTCGGTGAGGTTCATCGTGCCGGTCCACTGGCCGCTCACGAGCTTCTCGAGGTACACGGCCTTGAGCTCGTCGGAGCCGGCGGTGAGCAGTGCCTCGATGGCGCCGTCGCTCAGGAGCGGGCACAGCGCGAAGCTCATGTTGGCCGAATTGAGCATCTCGCCGCATGCCGCGCCGATGGTCTTCGGCAGGCCCTGGCCGCCGAAGTCCGCCGGATGCTGAAGGCCTTGCCAGCCGCCAGAGACGTATTGCGCGAAGGCATCCTTGAAGCCCGGCGTAGTGGTGACCTCACCGCCCTTGAACGACGAGGGATTGCGGTCGCCTTCGATGTTCAGCGGCGCGACCACGTCCTGGTTGAAACGGGCGCATTCCTCGAGCACGGCTTGCGCGGTCTCGAGGCCTGCATCCTCGAAGCCCGGCAGCTTGGCGATCTCGCCGATGTTGGCCAGGTGCTCGATGTCGAACAGCATGTCCTTGAGGGGGGCGGTGTAGCTCATGTCTTGTCTCCAGATACAGCGGATACGAAAAGGGCATCGCGAACGATGCCCTCCGGCTCAATGCGGCGATGCGATCAGAGCGCCTTGACCAGTTCCGGCACAGCCGTGAACAGGTCGGCCACGAGGCCGTAGTCGGCCACCGAGAAGATCGGTGCCTCTTCGTCCTTGTTGATCGCCACGATCACCTTGGAGTCCTTCATGCCGGCCAGATGCTGGATCGCGCCCGAGATGCCCGCTGCGATGTACAGCTGCGGCGCAACGATCTTGCCGGTCTGGCCCACTTGCCAGTCGTTCGGGGCGTAGCCCGCATCGACGGCGGCGCGGCTGGCACCCAGGCCCGCGTTGAGCTTGTCAGCCAGCGGGGCCATCACTTCGGTGAACTTCTCGGCGCTGCCCAGGGCACGGCCGCCCGAGACGATGATCTTGGCGGCCGTCAGTTCGGGGCGTTCGCTCTTGGTGACTTCTCTTCCGACGAAGCTGCTCTTGCCGCTGTCGGCCACGCCTTCAGCCGTTTCGACCGTGGCGCTACCGCCCGTTGCTGCTGCGGCATCGAAGCCGGTCGTACGCACGGTGATGATCTTGGTGGCATCGCTGCTCTGCACGGTGGCAATCGCGTTGCCGGCGTAGATCGGACGCTCGAAGGTGTCCGGGCTGTCCACCTTGGTGATATCACTGATCTGCGCCACGTCCAGCTTGGCAGCCACGCGCGGGGCGACGTTCTTGCCGTTGGCGGTCGAGGGGAACAGGATGTGGCTGTAGTTGGCCGCAATCGCGAGGACTTGGGCAGCCACGTTCTCGGCGAGGTTCTCGGCCAGGCTCGGGCTGTCGGCCGCGATGACCTTGGTCACGCCTGCGATCTGGGCTGCAGCCTTGGCGGCTTCAGCGGCGTTCGCGCCAGCCACCAGCACATGCACTTCACCGCCGCAAGCCAGCGCTGCAGTCACAGTGTTCAGGGTAGCCGGCTTGATGCTGGCGTGGTCGTGTTCGGCAATAACAAGTGCGGTCATGTTCAGATCACCTTCGCTTCGTTCTTCAGTTTGTCCACCAGCGTCGCCACGTCAGGCACCTTGATGCCGGCGCCGCGCTTCGGAGGCTCGCTGACCTTCAGGGTCTTCAGGCGGGGCTTGACGTCCACGCCCAGGTCTTCGGGCTTGAAGGTATCGAGCTGCTTCTTCTTGGCCTTCATGATGTTGGGCAGCGTCACATAGCGCGGCTCATTGAGGCGCAGGTCGGTCGTGATGACGGCCGGCAGCGTGAGGGAGATGGTTTCCAGGCCGCCGTCGACTTCGCGGGTGACCGTGGCCTTGTCGCCAGCGACTTCAACCTTGGAGGCGAAGGTGGCCTGGGGCAGGTCTGCAAGTGCAGCGAGCATCTGGCCCGTTTGATTGGCGTCATCGTCGATGGCTTGCTTGCCCAGGATGATGAGCGACGGTTGTTCCTTCTCGACCAGCGCCTTCAGGAGCTTGGCGACAGCCAGCGGCTGCAGCTCTTCAGTCGTTTCGACCAGGATGCCGCGGTCAGCACCGATGGCCATCGCGGTGCGCAGGGTTTCCTGGCACTTGGCATCGCCGCAGGAGACGGCGATGACCTCGGTCACAACGCCCTTCTCCTTCAGTCGAACCGCTTCTTCGACAGCGATCTCGTCGAAGGGGTTCATGCTCATCTTGACGTTGGCAATGTCCACCCCGGTGCCGTCGCTCTTGACGCGCACCTTCACGTTGTAATCGACGACCCGTTTGACAGGCACAAGAACCTTCATTGACTTGACTCCATTGGATTGCAAAAAGGGGGCTTCGAGGGCAACCGGTCATTCTAGGACGCGACCTTTGCAGCCTCTCCATTCTTCTCGTAGGCACTGCGGGCCAAAAAAAAGAACGATCGTGCTTTTCCGCGATTATAAAACAGCGCCAGGCGCCGGCGCGATTCCTGGCGGCAAAGATTCCACCCGCACCACGCGCTGCGGATAGGGAATGTCGATTCCCGCTCCGCGCAGCCCCTCGAGGATGGCGATGTTGATGGCCGAGCGCAGGTTGTCCTTGCCCTTGTCCGGATCGGCCACCCAGAAGTGCAGGCTGAACTCGAGCCCATCGGGCGCGAAGTTCACAAGATAAGCCACCGGTTCCGGGTCGGTCATCACCCGCGCCTGCGACTTCGCCGCCGCGCACAGGATGGCCTGCACCTGAGCCACGTCGCTCTCGTAGCCCACCACGATGTTGGTCGTGATGTTGAACTTGCGGTCGGCCAGCGAGAGGTTTTCCACCCGGCTGGTGATCAGCGATTCGTTCGGCACGATGGCTTCGCGTCCGTTGCCCGCGCGGATGAGCGTATAGCGCGTCTTGATGTCGGTGATGCGGCCTTCGAAGGTGTCGACCTTCACGTTGTCGCCGATGCGGATCGAGCGCTCCAGCAGGATCACGAAGCCGCTCACGTAATTCGCCGCGAGCTTCTGCAGCCCGAAGCCCAGGCCCACGCCGAGCGCACCGCCCAGCACCGAGAGCGCCGTGAGGTCCACACCCACCGCCGACAGCGCGAACAGCAAGCCGATCAGCAGCAGGAAGGCGCGCACCGCGTTCGAAGCCACCTTGCGCATCGACAGATCGGTGACGGCCTCGCGCAGGATGCGCTTCTCGATGGTCGAGGCGATCCACAGCGCAATCACCAGCACCAGCCCGGCCGACAGCACGCCCTGGAAGATCGTCTGCACGCTCACACGCGTCTTGCCGAAGGCCAGCGTGATGTTGTCCAGTTCTGCCAGCACGGGCGGCAGCAGCCCGACGATCCAGAGCACGGCTGCGATCCAGGCCAGCCACGAAATCGTGCGCTCGATCAGCCGCACCAGGTTGGAGGTGGGAAACACCGCCCTGAGCACCCGCGCGAAGAGCCGGATGACAGCGAGCGAGAGAAACACCGACACCGCGATGCGCAGCACCAGCACCGTCTGGAAATCGATCACCACGCGCCGCGCGAGATCGGTGAACACCAGCGACAGCAGCGGGAATAACAGGCCGTCGAAAGTGCTTTCGCCGAACCAGATGGAGTCCTTGGGCTGGTCGCGTCCGAACCATTTGCAGATGGCCCAGGCCAGGGCCACGCAGGCCACCAGCACGCTCAGTTCGATGCCGATGCCGGTCGCATCGACCAGTTTCAGGCGTTGGGTGAAGTCGTTGAAATTCATCGATGAAAAAACACGGCGCCAACCGCGCCGATTGCGTTACAGGTCCGCGAGAACGCGAATGTGCGCCTCGACGCTGCGCGCCAGCGCATCGAGGTTGTAGCCGCCCTCGAGCATCGAGACGATGCGCCCGCGCGCATGGCGTTTGGCCACGTCGTGGATGCGGCTCGTGATCCAGGCGAAGTCGTTCTCGGTGAGGCCGAGTTGGCCCAGGTCGTCCTCGCGGTGGGCGTCGAAGCCGGCGCTGATGAACACCATCTGCGGGCGAAACTCTTCGAGCCGCGGCATCCAGGCGGCTTCGATGAGTTCTCGCACGTCCATGCCCCGGGTATAGGCCGGGATCGGCAGATTCAGCATGTTCGAGGCCGGATGCTCGGTGCCGCTGTACGGGTAGAACGGATGCTGGAAGAAGCCGACCATCAGCACGCGCGGATCGTTCGAGAGGATGTTCTCGGTGCCGTTGCCGTGGTGCACGTCGAAGTCGACGATGGCCACCCGGTCGAAGCCGTGCACCTCCAGCGCATGGCGCGCCGCAATGGCGATGTTGTTGAAGAAGCAGAAACCCATCGCCCGCTCGCGGCAGGCGTGGTGGCCGGGCGGGCGCACCGAGCAGAAGGCGTTCTCTATGTCGCCGGCGATCACCGCATCGGTCGCGGCGATGGCCGCACCGGCGCCGCGACGTGCAGCCAACAGCGTGAAGCGGTTCAGGGAGGTGTCGGGGTCGAGCTGCGCGTGGTCTGGGCCCCCTGCGGGCTCGTCGGCCACAAGGCGCATATGGAGTTCTTCGAGGAGCTCGACATGCTCCACGCTGTGAGCCCGGGTGAGCTGCTCCAGAGTGGCCAGCGGCACTTCGCAGTGCTCCAACGCATCGCTGACGCCCGTCAGCAGCAGCCGGTCTTCGATGGCATCCAGTCGCTCGGGGCACTCGGGATGACCCCGGCCCATGTCGTGCTTCCAGAAGTCGCGGTGTGTGAAGTAGCCTGTCTTGCCCATGTCTCTTGTCGCGTCTAGACCTCACGCGGCATGGGGCCGCAAGGTCTTACGGTATCGTTTGCATATGGATACAAATATGGACGTTGCTGCGAAGCTTGCCACTTTGCTGAGTCAGCTTAACACGGTGATCGTCGGCAAAGAGGCGCAGGTGCGCGACTGCGTGGCCTGCCTGCTCGCGGGCGGACACCTGCTGATCGAGGATGTGCCGGGGGTCGGCAAGACCACCCTCGCCCACGCGCTTTCGCACACCTTCGGCCTGCAGTTTTCGCGGGTGCAGTTCACCGCGGACCTGATGCCGGGCGACCTGTCGGGCGTGGCGATCTACGACCGCGGCCAGCAGGCCTTCGTGTTCCACCCCGGGCCGATCTTTGCGCAGGTGCTGCTGGCCGACGAAATCAACCGCGCAAGCCCCAAGACCCAGAGCGCGCTCCTCGAGGCGATGGAAGAAAAGCAGGTCACCATCGAAGGCGAGACCCGCCCGCTGCCCACGCCTTTCTTCGTGATCGCCACGCAGAACCCGCAGGACCAGCTGGGCACCTTCGCGCTGCCCGAGTCGCAGCTGGACCGCTTCCTGATGCGCATCTCGCTCGGCTATCCGGACCGCGCCGCCGAGCGGCTGCTGCTCTCGGGCGCAGACCGCCGCGAGATGCTGGCCGGCCTGCCGGCCATGCTGACCGCCGGCGAACTCACGGCCATCCAGCAGCGTGTGCAGCAGGTGCATGCCTCCGACGCGCTGCTCAACTACGTGCAGGACCTGATCGCGGCCACGCGCTCGGGCCGCTGGTTCCTGCAGGGCCTGTCGCCGCGCGCCGGCATCGCGGTGCTGCGCGCCGCCAAGGCGCAGGCGCTCCTGGCCAACCGCAACTACGTCGCGCCGGACGATGTGCAGTCCGTGCTGCCGCAGACGATCGCGCACCGGCTCACGCCCGTGGGCGATGCGGGCCGGGGCGCCGTCGAGCAGGTGCGCGCGATGATCGCGGCGGTCCCGCTGCCGTGAATCCCGTCGGCGCCCTGCGCGCGCGCATCGACGGCTGGTTCCTGTCCCGGCGACCGCCGTCGGACACGCTTGAGCTCACGCAACGCAACGTCTACATCGTGCCCACGCGCGCCGGCTGGACGCTGGCAGCCACGCTGCTGGTGCTGCTGGTCGCATCGATCAACTACCAGCTCAACCTCGGCTACCTGTTGACCTTTCTCCTGGCCGGCAGCGTTGCGGTAGGCATGCACGTGTGCCATGCCACGCTGCGCGGCCTCGCGATGCGCATGATGCCGCCCGAGGCGCACTACGCTGGCGCCGCGGCCGTCTTCCGGGTGGTGCTGCACAACGAGCGACGCAGCGTGCGCTACGGCATCGGGATGGCGGTGCGCGGCAGCGGACAGTGGGCCTGGACCGACGTGCCGGCCGAGGGAACATCCACGGTCGAGATCGCGTTCCTGCCCGAGCGGCGGGGGCTGCATCCGGTGCCGCCGCTGACCGCCGAGACGCGCTTTCCGCTCGGCACGTTCCGCGTGTGGACGGTCTGGCGCCCCGCGGCGCAGATGCTGGTGTATCCGGCGCCCGAGGCGCATCCACCGCCGCTGCCGCCCGGCGAACCGCTGTCGGGGCCGGCGGCCATCTCGGCTGCGCAGCGGGCGCATGGCGCCGGTGAGTACGACGGTGTGCGTGCGTATCGGCGTGGGGATCCATTGAAGCTGGTGGTCTGGAAGAAGGCCGCGCGCGCGCAGGCGGCCGGGTCGGAAGACCTCGTGAGCCGCGACACGCAGCACACGCAGCGCGAGGAGCTGTGGCTCGATGCACAGGCGGCTGGACTTGCCGACGTCGAAGCCCGTTTGTCCCGGCTCTGCGCTTGGGTGCTGATGGCAGATCGGCTGGGGGTGGACTATGGGGTTCGGGTTGCCGGGCGGGTGATGAAGCCTTCGCAAGGGGAGGCACACAAGCGGGCCTGCCTGGAGGCGTTGGCTTTATGTTGAGGGTTGATGGGTTTTCTTTCCGAGGCCGGGTCTCGCCCCGGCGGGCGAGCTACTTTCTTTTGCTTCGCCAAAAGAAAGTAGCCAAAGAAAAGGCGACCCTGCTGTCTGCGTCCCTCCGCTTCGCTGCGGGCAACCTGCGGTGCTCGACTACGGCGGGGGTCCGCAGAACTCGCTTCGCTCAAACAGCTGCGGCCCTGATCCCGCCTACGTCTGCGCTCCTCGGCGCAGCCAGAAGGGCTTGGAGACAAGACACGCCTTCGCTGCGCTCGGCACACGAGACCAATACCAACAGCCAATGCAAGGCGGACACGCGGAGCGTGTCCGCCCTTCGGGCCGAGCGAAGCAATGGCCCGCATGGTTTCCACCCCCTCTGGCTGCGCCGAGGAGCGCAGCGTTTTGCGGATCAGGGCTCGCAGCTGTTTGAGCGAAGCGAGTTCTGCGGGACCCCGCAAAACACGAGCACCGCAGGTTGCCCCGTAGCGCAGCGCAGGGGTCGCAGACAGCGGGTTCGCCTTTTCTTTGCTTACTTTCTTTTGGCGAAGCAAAAGAAAGTGAGTCGCCCGCCGGGGCGAGACCCGGCCTCCGCCCCCCGCAAGGGGCCCGCCCCATGAACAAGCTCATCCAGAAGCTCTCCGCTCTCCCAAGAGACGCCCGAGACACCCTCTTCCTGCTGACAGTCATCGCCCTGATAGTGCTGCCACAGGTCGAGAACCTCCCCTGGTGGTGCACAGCCCTGACGGCGCTGGTATTGCTCTGGCGCGGCTCGCTGGCCATAGAAGCCCGCCCCCTCCCCAGCCGCTGGTGGCGCATCGCCCTGCTCGCACTGGCGTTGGCAGGCACCTACGCCACCCACCGCACCCTCCTCGGCCGCGACGCAGGCGTCACGCTCATCGTCATCCTGCTGGCCCTCAAGACCCTCGAGCTGCGTGCCCGAAGAGACGCCTTCGTCGTCTTCTTCCTGGGCTTCTTCGCGATGCTCACGAACTTCTTCTATTCGCAATCGCTGCTGACGGCCTTCACGATGCTGCTCGCCCTGCTGGGCCTGCTCACGGCGCTGGTCAACGCGCACATGCCCGTGGGCAAGCCGTCGCTGATGCAGGCCGCGCGCACGGCAGGCTGGATGGCATTGGCCGGGGCGCCGATCATGCTCGCGCTGTTCCTTCTGTTCCCGCGCTTCGCGCCGTTGTGGGGCACGCCGAGCGATGCGATGGCCGGGCGCTCGGGGCTCTCGAACACGATGCGCGTCGGCGCCATCGCCGAGCTGGCGCTGGACGACAGCATTGCCGCCCGCATCAAGTTCGACGACAACCGCGCACCGCCGCAGAGCCAACTCTACTTTCGCGGCCCGGTGCTCGGCCAGTTCGATGGCCGCGAGTGGACAGCGCTGCCAACATGGGCACGCGGCGGACAAGGGGCTTCCAACCTGCGCGTGACCGGCGAGCCCGTGCGCTACGAAGTCACGCTCGAACCCAACAACCGCCCCTGGCTGCTGACGCTCGATGCGGCGCAAAAAGCGCCCGAAGCCCCCGGCCTCGAGGTCATGGGCACGCCCGACCTGCAGTGGCTCTCGAACCGCCCCGTCACCGACCTGCTGCGCTACCGCGCGGAAAGCTACCCGCGATTCCAGAGCGGTCCGGTTCGCCGCGTCGGCGGGCAGTTGCAGGCCTACCTGGCTCTGCCACCCGGCACGAACCCGCGCACCGCCGCGCTCGCGGCAGAAATGCGCAACGATCCGGCGCTGGCCGGCGCCGCCACGCCCGCCCTCGTGCAGGCCGCGCTGCAACGGCTTCGCACCGGCGGCTACACCTACACGCTGGAGCCCGGCGTCTATGGCAACGACACGGCCGACGAATTCTGGTTCGACCGCAAGGAGGGCTTCTGCGAACACATCGCCTCGGCCTTCGTGGTGCTGATGCGCAACCTCGGCATTCCCTCGCGCATCGTGACCGGCTACCAGGGCGGCGAACTCAACAGCATCGACAACTACTGGATCGTGCGCCAGCGCGATGCGCACGCCTGGACCGAAGTCTGGCAAGAAGGCGCAGGCTGGGTGCGCGTGGACCCGACGGCCTCGGTCGCTCCCGGCCGCATCGGGCAGTTGCAGCGGCTCATGCCGCAGCCGGGCCTCTTCGCCGGCGCCATCGGCGCGATGAGCCCGACGCTGGTACAGAACCTGCGCGCCGCCTGGGAAGCGGTGAACAACGGGTGGAACCAGTGGGTGCTCAACTACACCCAGAGCCGCCAGCTGAACCTGTTGAAGAACCTCGGCTTCGACGCGCCGAGCCTCGAAGACCTCGCCTACGTGCTCCTCTACCTGGTCATCGCCGCGAGCCTCGCCGGCGCGGGCTGGACACTGTGGGAGCGCAGCCGGCACGACCCCTGGCTGCGCCTCCTCGGCCAGGCCCGAGCGCGCCTTGCGAAAGCCGGCCTCGCGGTGCCCGAGACCGCCCCGCCGCGCCAGATGGCCGCCCAGGCCGACGCGCGTTTCGGCACCGCCGCGCAACCGGTGCGCGACTGGCTGCTCAAGCTCGAGGCCCAGCGCTATGCAGAGGCGGCACCCGAAACGCTCGCAGCCCTGCGCGCGGAGTTCCGGCGCCTTGTCTGGCCTGTCGCAAATCCGCGCGGCTGAAACCACATGTGTCCCGCCGGCAGCCACGCGCAGGCGGGCGGCACAATCGGCCGATGCGATTTCTTCTCCCCAAGCCCTCTCGCGCCGCCACCGCCATCGTTCTTCTCGCAGCCTGCTGCGCCTGGTCCACGGGGGCTTCGGCCCAGAAATCCACCAGCGGCCGCAACGCTGCGACGAGCCCGGTTCGCGGCAGCATCCCCTACGCCACGCGCGACGACGCGATGCAATTCGCCGACGACGTGGCCGCACGCCGCGGCCTCGACCGCGATTGGGTGCGCGCCACCATCGGCAGCGCTCGCTTCCTGCCCAACGTGCCGCGGCTGATGCTGCCGGGCCCGGTGGGCACGGTGAAGAACTGGCAGGTCTACCGCAGCCGCTTCATCGACCCGGTGCGCATCGCGGCCGGCGTGCGCTTCTGGCGCGCCAATGCAGACACGCTGGCGCGTGCCGAGCAGGTGTACGGCGTGCCGCCCGAAATCGTCGTCGGCATCATCGGCGTGGAAACCATCTACGGCCGCAACATGGGCAGCTTCCGGGTGATCGATGCACTGGCCACGCTGTCGTTCGACTTCCCGCAGGGCCATCCGCGCGCGGCCGAACGCGAAGCCTTCTTTCGCGGCGAGCTCGAGAGCTTCCTGAGCACCGAGAGCCGCACCGCCGAAGACCCGCTCGTTCCCCTCGGCAGCTATGCAGGCGCCATGGGCATGCCGCAGTTCATGCCCAGCAGCATTGCCAAGTACGCAGTCGATTTCGATGGCGACAGCCGCATCGACCTCGTCAACAACCCTGCCGACGTGATCGGTTCGGTCGCAAGCTACTTCAAGGGGTTCGGCTGGACGCCCGGCATGCCCGCCATCTACCCGGTGCACTTCGAGGAAGCGCGGCTGAAGAAGTCGCTGCTGCTCGCACCCGACATCCTCCCGACCTTCAGCGCCGACAGCTTCGTGGCCGCCGGTGCGGTGCCCGAAGGCGAAGGCACCCGTCACAAGGGCCTGCTCGCGCTCGTCGAACTTCAGAACGGCGCCGACGCACCGCCGACCTACGTGGCCGGCACGCGCAACTTCTACGTGATCACGCGCTACAACTGGAGCAGCTACTACGCGATGTCGGTGCTCGACCTCGGCCAGGAGGTCAAGGCCGCCATGGAGCAATAGCGCCATGACGCCCGAGGCGCTGTTGGCGAACTGGTCCGAGGCCTGGCGCGACTTGGGCATCGCGGCGCCCGACGAGGCGCTGTGCCTGGAACTGCAACGCCGCTACGCCGAGCCGCAACGCCACTACCACACGATGCAGCACCTGGGCGAATGCCTCGCCTGGTTCGAGCGCGAGAAGTCGCTGGCCGAACGCCCGGGCGAAGTGGCGCTCGCACTCTGGTTCCACGACGCCATCTACGACGTGCATGCGCACGACAACGAAGCGCGCAGCGCCGACTGGGCGCGCGAGGCCATGCGGGCCGCGGGCGCGAGCGAAGAAGCAGCCGAACGTATTCATGCGCTCGTGATGGCCACGCGCCATGACGCGGTGCCCGAGGGCCGCGACGCCGAGCTGCTGATCGATATCGACCTCTCCATCCTCGGTGCCGAACCGGCGCGCTTTGCCGAGTACGAGCGCCAGGTCCACGCCGAATACGCCTTCGTGCCCGACGAAGTGCGCCTGCCGCGCCGGCGCGCGATCCTGCAGCGCTTTCTGGACCGCGGCGCCATCTACGCCACGCCCCGGATGCACGCGCTGCTCGAGGCCCGCGCGCGCACCAATCTGCAGCATTCCATCGCCGCAGGTTGATCCCCGGAACGGGGCATCGCCGAGCCATCGGCCCGGCCGCCAGTTTGTTGCGTTGCCAACGCTGTGTTGCGTGCGGGAAATCACACGCCGCATGGCGAAACCGCGCCCCTACACTGCGGCCGTCACGCACAAGCCACCTCGGAAAACGCACCCGCTGCGCACACGAACACCCCAAGACACTGCCGATGAGAAGCAGCCAGAACTGAGGAGATACAGCATGCCGACGACCTGTTCGCCCACCCGTCGCGATGCGACGCGCGCACCGCCGCTCATAGCGCCTCTCGTGCTTCACCGCCGAGCCGCGTAGACCCGCTTTCACCGAAACCATTCACGCGAAAGGCCCCGGCCTTCCGCGGAGCACACGCACGCCCTTTTTTTGTCCCCCTCCCGCTCACCGCACGCCAGAAGAAGGAGTCGATCCATGGACCTTTGACGAACACCGATCGCATCGCCCGATGAAGCGGTAGCCCCCTTCCCCTCTTTTTCACCTGCATCTGTCACTGCCGCCAACGGCCGGTGAGGGCCTTCTGTTGCCCGGCGCTTTCGAAGACCGCCTCCCACAACCAATCCCAACCAAGGAGACATCCCCTGTGAACACCCGATTGACCCAACTCGCCACCGCCGTCCTTCTGCTGGCCGGCCTCTGCGCCCATACCCACGCCCAGCAAACCGACGAGCCCCCGCAGGCCGAAGCCAAGGACCCCACCAAGGAGCTCGTCAAGAAGATCAACGACGCCACCGGCCTGGAGTTCTGGGGCTACGGCCGCGGCGGCTTCTTCAGCGCCGGCAAGGGCAGGCTCAAGGGCGGCTACTCCCTGGGCGGCGACCTGCAGAAGTACCGCCTGGGCAACGAGGGCGACAACTACCTGGAATTCGGCATCGGCAAGCGCTTCGACATGGGCGACGGCATCAAGTGGGGCGTGTTCTACATGCCCACCATCTACAACGGCAAGAGCGGCACCGCACAGGCCTACTTCTCCCTGACCGGCATCTTCGGCAACGCCGCCACCCTCTGGGCCGGCCAGCGCTACCACCGCGTCCAGGACGTGCACATCGTGGACAAGTGGGTGGTGGAGGACGGCGACAACTACGGCGCGGGCATCGACGACATTCCTCTCTGGGGCTATGGGCGCCTGAACGTGGCCCTGCACACGGCCGACTCGGTGGACAACAAGAGCGGCAACCCCAACAACGCCAAGCGCATCAATGTGCAGTGGCGCGACATTCCCACCAACCCGGGCGGCAAGCTCACGGTGACGGGCGGATTGATCTCGGGCGACTTCGCCAAGGGCCGCGACGGCGGGGCGTTGGGGCTCATGCACATCCAGAAAGACCTGTTGCCGGGCCTGAACAACACCTTCATCGTGCAGGCGTCGAGCGGCCACGCCTCGCTCAGCGGCAAGTTCTACAACATGGACAACAGCACCACGACCACGGGGCTGTTGCTGCCGCCGGGCTTCGGGCTGGAGAACACGCTGCTGTTCGCGCCGCTGGTGGAGCGCACGGTGATCACGCCGCAGGCGGGCGCCAAGCAGCGGCGCATTCTCGATTCGGTGGACTTCCAGTTCGGGCGCTTCGGCGGCCAGGGCTTGATCGGCTACCAGACCACGCGTCCGGACGATGGTCCCGAGACCAAGGACTTCTCGCTGGGCGGACGCGTCTCCTACGGCATCGCCAAGTACACCAAGCTCCTCGCGGAGCTCTCCACCACACGCCGCAGCACCGACGACCAGCCTCGCCAGACGCTGAACAAGGGCACGATCGCGGTGGCGTTCTCGCCGAACACCGATTTCTGGACCCGGCCGGAGTTCCGTATCTACGCCACGCGTGCGAGCTGGAACAAGGCAGCCGGCGATGCCAACGCCACCAGCTTCGGGGCCAATGGCCGCAGGAACGCCACAACCTTCGGTATCCAGATGGAAGCATGGTGGGAGTGAGGCTCCACCGCTGACCTGCCGCGCGAGTAGCGCTCAGAAGGTGTGCACCTTCTCAGGCCGGCACCAGCCGCCACCACTCGGTGCGCGGCAGCTCTTCGTTGCGCTCCTCCTCGACGATGCCGAACAGCAGGCCGTCGCGGGGAGCGCCGAGCTTCGCCAGCTGCAGCAGGCGCTCGGGATCGCGGCACAGCATGAAGCTCGCGTCGCCCTGCCATTCGAGGCTGCGGCCGACCTCGGCGAGCATCAGCGCCGGTTGGCTCTGCATGAAGGTGAACGGCATCGGCAGCCCGGCATCGAGTTGCTCCAGGCCTGTGTAGGTGGCACCCCATGCGCCGCGCCTGCTGGACACGCGCAAGCGTGCTCCCTGCGGCAGCGCGGCTTCATCCGCCGCATCGAGGCAGCGGCGCGCGCCGTACATCGCCAGTTCGGTCCACAGGCCGACGCGGCGCGGCCGACGGCCGAGGCGGCGCGCCAGTTCGTCGCGCCAGTCCGCGGGCGGCGGATGGACAACGAAATGGGCGACAGTGCGCCAGGCCGTATCGATCCCGGCATTCATCGCGATATCTCTGGGCAAAGCGCTCATGCGTGGCAATCCCTCAGCAGCAGCGAGGCATGCCCGCCGCCGAAGCCGACCACATTGAGCAGGATGTTGCGCAGCTTCACGGGCGGTTCGGCGCTCAGCGTGATGCCCAGCGTGTCGTCCAGCGGATAGTCGGTCGATGGCCAGGCGCCGCCTTCGATGCAGCCGACCAAGAGGGCCAGTTCGGCGGCACCCGCCGCGCCGAGCGTGTGGCCGAGCGACGACTTGAGCGACACCAGTGGCGGCAGCCGGTCGAACACCTGCTTGAGCGCCTCCACCTCGATGGCGTCGTTGACGGGACTTCCTGCGGCCTGCACCTTGATGAGGTCGATGTCCTCGGGCCGCAGCCCGCTCTGCGCGAGCGCCGCCTGGCACATGGCGCGCACGGCGCTGGCCTCGGTGCCCGACGGATTGCGCCCGTCGACCACGTTCGCGCCGCCCGTGATGCGCCAACGCGTCGGCCGCGCACCCAGGCGCAGCGCCGCCACGGCCTCGCCCAGCACCAGCCCCCTGCGCTCCGCGCCGAAGGGCTGGGCGTTGCCCGGTGCCAGCAGCTGCATCGCGCGGAAGCCGGCTGCGGTGAAACGGTTGTCCAGCTCGGCACCGAGCACCAGCGCCTCGTCGACGCCGCCGCCCCGGATCAGGTCGGCAGCGGCCAGCACGGCGTTGAGCGCCGAGGTGCAGGCCGTGGAAATGGTGAAGACCGGGCCCCGCCAGTCGAGCGCCTCGGAGACGATGCTGGCGAAGTCCTGCAGGTCGCCGCCGAGCCGCAAGTCCGGCTTCTCGTATTCCATGTAGCCGATGTCGAGCGAGGACGACGCGACGAAGAGCGGCGCGGTGCGAGCGCCCCACTCGCCAGTCTGCGCGACCACGTTGCGCACGGTGCGCCGCACGCGCTCGAGCCAGTTGCCCTCCTGCGACGGCAGCTTGTAGACCGGCCAGCCGTTTCCCCGGGCGATGCTCACCGGCGTCGGTGGCACACCGCCGCGCCGCAATGCGTCGAGCGCGCCGGGCATGTCGTTGCCGAGAACGCAGGCAAGACCGGTAGAAGCCAGGTAGACGCCGCCGCTCATGCTTTTCCGACCTGCGCAAGGTGTTCCGCAAGATGAGCAATGGAAGTCAGCGCGCGGCGCGTCTCCTTGCTGTCGGGCATGCGCACGCCAAAGCGCTGCTGGATCGTCATCGACACCTGCAATGCATCGAGCGAGTCGAGGTCCAGCCGCGCCTCGGGGCCGAACAGCGGCTCGTCGTCGCCGAGGCCGCCGGGGGGCGCATCTCTCTCGACGGCTTCGAGCACCATCGTCTTGAGGCTGGCGATGAATTCAGGGGTCACGCTACTCACGGGGTACTCACGATGTGCGCCTGCGAAACAGAAAGACTGCGAGAAGGAACATGGCGGCCGCAAACGCGACCAGCCGACCGACCTGCGGCAATGCATCGGCCACGCCGCCGCCGCGCAACAGCACGGTCAGCAGCGCCTCGAGGCCCCAGTTCATCGGCGAGACCTCGACCAGCCGCTGCATGAAGCCCGGCATGACGAACTTGGGCACCATGATGCCGCCCGCAGCCGCCATCAGCACGTTGACCATCGGTCCGAGCGTAGCCGCTTGCGCGTGAGTTCGCACGAGGCATGCCAGCGCGAGCGACAGGCTCACAGCGGCAAGGCTCACGGCCGCGAGCGACAGCAGCAAGGCGGCCCAGTGGATGCCCGCGAGCGAGAGCGCATCGCCGCCGATCAGCGGCATGAACCAGATGCCGGCTGCAAGCATCAACAGCGCCTGCAGCGCGTTCACGCCGAGGTACGGCAAGGCCTTGGAGGCCAGCAGCATCGTGCGCGAGACACCCAGGCTCTGCAGCCGGCCGAGCGCGCCCGAGCCGCGCTCCTGCACGAACAGGCTGGAGAGCGAGGCCACCACGAAGAACATGCCGAAGACCAGCCAGGCCGGCACGTTCTGCTGCACCGAGGTGGGCCGCGGGCCGGCGGTGGAGAAACGCTCGGCCTGCACCATCGCCTGGATGGAGGCGTCGGGCGCCGGGCTGGCGGTGCCGGGCACGGCCAGCGCGAGGCGCGCCTTCAACTCGCCCGATGCGCCGATGAGTTCCGCGCGCAGCGCATTGAAGAGATTGGCGTCGACGCCCGGTTCGGTCAGCAGCCGGATGTGCGCCCTGGTCGAGAGCGCGGCCGATTCCAGTTCTTCCGAGAGGCCCGGCTCCAGCACGATCACGTACTTGAGCGACCCGTTGCGCAGGCGCTCCTGCCAGTCCGCACCGAGCGGCTGCGGCGCGCCGTGGCTGCGCTGCCAGATCTGCAGCAGCCAGTTGGCGGGCGTCGCGGTGTCGCGCGCGTCGACGGCGTAACTCAGTTCGGCGAGCGGTGGGCGGTAGATGTCCTTCAGCGTGAGCGACATCAGCACGATGAAGACCATCGGCATCAGGAACAGCACGGCCAGCCCGTGCATGTCGCGCACGAGGGCGAGCAGTTCCTTCTTGATGAGCGCGGGAAGCATCGGGTTCTGTCGTTCAATCTCGCAGCGAGCGGTGGGTCAGAGCCATGAAGAGTTGCTCCAGGTCGTGGCGGCCGAACTCGGCGTGGCGCACCTCGATGCCCGAGGCTTCGAGTGCCGCCAGCACCGGGCCGGGGCCGCTGCCGGGGTTCAGGTGGATGCGCCACTGCGCCGCCCCCTGCTCCACCGTGCCGAAGCGCGAGAGCATCTCCGCGTCGAGCCCGTCGGCCGCGAGCGTGAGGAGCATCGCACTCCTGGAGAGCAGATCGTCGAGAGACCCTTCACGCAGTACGCGACCGTGGTCGAGGATGGCGACGCGGTCGGCAATGGCCTCGATCTCTTCCATGTAGTGCGAGGCGTAGATCACTGCCGCACCCGCTTGTGCGAGGCTCTTGATGGCATCGAGGATGAACGCGCGCGACTGCGGATCGACACCGACGGTCGGCTCGTCGAACAGCATGAGCTCGGGCTCGGGCAGCAAGGCGATCGCAAGGTTCAGCCGGCGCTTGAGGCCGCCCGAGAGCCGGTCGGCACGCACGCCCGCGAACGACTCGAGCTGCGAGAAGTGCATGCAGGCATCGATGCGCTCCTTCTTGCGCGCGCCCGACAGCCGGCTCGCGGCGGCAAAGCATGCGAGGTTCTCCGACACCGTGAGCATCGAATAAAAGGCCTGGTCCTGCGGCGCCACCGCGATGCGCGTGGGCGTCTTCGCGCGCACCTGCTGCAGCGGCTGTCCATCGATCAGGATCTCGCCCGACTGCACCGCGAGCGCACCCGACAGATGAGAGATCAGCGTGGTCTTGCCCGCGCCGTTCGGGCCGAGCAGCCCCAGCACGCAACCCCGTGGCACGGCGAGCGAGACATCGGCCAGCGCGGGGGCCGTGGCGTGCGGGTAGCGGTGTCCGAGGTTCTTCAGCTCGAGCATCGGTTCAGGCGACGGCAGCCTTGAGGTCGCGAAAGAACGTCTCTTCCTGCTGCGCCTGCTCCCGCAGCTTGCCCGCCAGCGCGGCTGGATCGACCGGCTCGCGCCCCTTCACCATGCGCGCCGCCTTGAGCGCGAAGGCGCGCCAGCCGTCGCCGATGGCGATGAGCCGCTCCGACATCTGCGTGAGCTGCGGCTTGCCGAGCAGCTGCGCGGCCTCCTGGAGGAAGCCCGCGTAGATGAAGCGGAAGCCCGCCCCGCCGGTGCCGATTTCTTCCTGCATGCGCACCAGGTGGCCGATGAAATCGACGCTGCGCGGATCGGTGGCCGACAGCCGCTGCATCCGGTTGGCCAGTGTGCGCATGCCGCGCACGCCGACGATGGGAATGGGCGCGAGCATGTTGCGCACCGTCTTGCGGATGGCCTTGGTCACCGACGCGGGGTCGACCGCCTTGCGATCGATGGCCTGCGGGTAGTACATGAGCCCCTTGGGCGCGAGCACGCCCTTGGCGAAGCGCGCGCGCGCGAGGTCGGCGCTCGCGCAGCGCACGGGCTCCTCGAACACCGGGTCGCTGATCAGGTAGTCGTCGCCGTCCTTGCCGTAGACCAGCAGGTTGTGCGCGTTGAAGTGAAAGCGCATGTTCGGCGGGAAGTACGGCAGCCAGTACACCGAGGTCTGCAGGCCCACGAGCTGGCCATCGGCCAGGAGCGCGTCGAGCCGCTGCTGCCCGGCCTCGGGGCTGCGGAAGGTCTCGAAGCGAAAACGCGCAGCCATCGGTGCCAGCAGGCCCTTGATGATGGCTTTGGGCGGCATGCGGTACGAGATGAGCGGCAGGCCCGACAGCTTGATGAACGGCAGGTACGCGAAGGACAGTGCCGACGACAGGCCCAGCGCCATGCTCTCGGTCATCGGCGCGCCGTGGTGGCGCATCAGGCTGGAGATGACGCCGCTTTCGCAGTGCGCCGCCTGTTGGTGTTGGAAGTTCACGGCAGGCCCTGCAAGGTGGAAATCGGAAGGCCCAGCGCCTCGGCATAGCGCGCAAGCTGTGCCTGGGAGAGCGACGAGAAATGCCGGGGCTGCAGATGGCGCCGCACGCGCCATTGCCAGAAGCCGCTGGTCTGCGAGAGCAGCGCCACGTCCATGCGGCGCTCGTACATCCAGTATTCGAGCGGCGAAGCAAGGCCGGCCTTTGCCCGCTCCTTCGCTTCTTTCGCCTGCTCGACCAGCACGTCGACCGCGTGGCTGGTGACGATTTCTTCCGCCTCCCAGCCGCGCGAAGTGGTGGTGACGACGCGGCCCTGCGCGTCGCGCGCGTACATCAGCTTGGAATGGCCGTCGAGGGTCGCGTTGCCCTCCTGCGGAACTGCGTCGAGGTCCATGGCTACACCGCTTCCATATGGATGAAACCGCTGGAGAAGCGGCCGCTTTCGGGCACGAACATCAGGAGCTTCTGGCCGGGCTGGATGCGTCCGGAACGGAACAGCTCGTCGAGCATGATGTAAGGCGATGCCGAGCCGGTATTGCCCTTGCGCGCGAGGTTGCTGAACCAGCGCTCGCGCGGGATCGAAAAGCCCATGGCATCGAGGCAGCGGCTCACCGGCTCGACGAAATAGTTCGACGACAGGTGCGGCAGGAACCAGTCGATGTCCGCCGCCTTGAGCCCGCGCTTCTCGATGACGGCGGCGAGCGGTTCGGCCAGCGTGGCACGCACGATGTTGTCGTTGAGCAGGCGCACGTCCTGCTTGACGGCGAAGGTCGAGTCGCGGTGCCAGTCGGCAGGCGCGGTGCGGGCCCAGCCGTCGAGGCCGCCTTCGGCATTCTTGTCGGCGCCGGCATACATGCACACCGGCAGCTCGTGCGCGGCCGACGACAGGTCGATCCAGTCGATGCGCAGCGACAGCGGCCCGCGCGGCTCGCGCTCTAGCAGCACCGCGCCGGCGCCGTCGGACAGCATCCAGCGCAGGAAGTCCTTTTCGAAGGCCAGCTCGGGCCGTTCTTCGAGCGCTTCGAGCTTGTGCTCGAGCTCGGCCTCGAAACGGGAGCCGCGCATCACCGCGGATGCGAGCTCCGAGCCCGTGGCCACCGCGCGACGCGCATCGCCCGCGCGCACCGAGAGCCAGGCGTGCTTGAGCGCCGCGGTGCCCGCGAGGCAGATGCCCGCGCAGGCCACCACTTCGAGCCGCGGCCAGCCGAGTTCGCCATGCACCATCACCGCATGGTTGGGCATGAGTTGGTCGGGCAGCGAAGTGCCGGTGGCCAGGCAGTCGACCGGGCCGATGTCGTCGCCCAGCCCGCGGATGGCCGAGGCGGTGAGCTGCGCGTTGGTCATGGCCAGTTGGCCGGTGGCGCGATCGATGGCGTAGTGGCGCGACTGGATGCCGTTGCTGCGAAGAATCAGCCGCCGCGCGCGCGACGCCTTGCCGCCGATGCGGCCGAGCACTTCTTCGATGTCTTCATTGCTGACCGGGGAAAAGGGCAGGAAGGCGGCGGTGCGGGTCAGGAAGACATCAGTCGTCATAGAGGTGGGAGCGGTCCGTGGCGGAGCCCGACGGGCACTCGAATTGGGCTGTCATTTTAGTCAGCCACCCCTTGAACAAAGGTCGCAGAAGCGCCTGCAGCGTCAGGCTCACCGGCACGACCGTGACAATGAGCGCAAGCAGGAACACCACATAGAGCAGCAGCAACGGCTTGCGCGGCCAGGCACCGGGCCCGCCGGCCGCCATGATGAGCTTGCCCCAGAGGAAGAAACTGCGGGTGCCGGCCTTCTCGCTGATGAGAAGGCGCGCATTGGCCTCGACCGCGCCCAGGCCAGCCAGCAGCGGCCCGGTGCCGCGCTCCAGGTCGCCGTGCAGCGCATCGCGCAGCGCACGGCCGAAACGGCCCGTGCTACGAATTTGCGTAGCACTGAGCCCCGCATCGGGCATCCCCCAGAAGCCGCGCTTGCGGCCCCAGATGAGCCACGCCGGCGTGGTGAAAAAGGTGGCGAGCGTCGGGCCGGGATCGGTCAGCACCACGTTGTCGATGAGGCGCGCGCCCAAGTCGTCGAGCATGCCCTTGAGCTTTTCATGGGCCAGCAGCCACATGTTGCGGCAGGCGATGACCGTGACCACCGGCTTGCCCTTGAGCAGGCGCCCGGCCAGCGGGTGCTTGAGGAACGCGGTGACCGGCTGCGAAGGCGCCAGGAACCACACTTGGTACGGCAGGACGACGAGGTCGAAATCCTCGTCGCCCGTGAGCGAGAGCGGCGCCAGCGGCGGCGGCTTCAGGTGCGCCGATTCCGGGAAGGCGTCGAAGAAGGTGATGAAGGGCCAGGGGAACGGGAACGGCACCAGCGGGCGCAGGGTTTCCTCGTGCACCTCGATGGACGGGTCGGCCCGCAAGGGCGCGACGATCTGCTCGGCAACGCTGTCGAGCTGTCCGGACTGCGAGTAATGAATCACCAGCACCCGCTTGGGGCGTGGGGCAGGGCTGGCGGAGCTGGGAGAGCTGGAGGTCACTGGGTGGGCGATTTCGAGGGCCGTCGAATGTAAGCCAAGCGTTAGCAAAACGCATCTGCCATTGGTCATGCCGTCGCGCCGATCCCACGATTGAGGCAGTTCGCAAGGCCGATACGCCGGGTGTACAGAGGGAATGCAACAGCGGACTCAGCCCCGGCGACACCTTCGATACTCGCTGCCCGTTCAAATTGGCGGGGGCAGTGGGCTCGCTGACGGCGGCCGCAACTCAGTTACCAGGTGATCGATCAGAGCGCGCACCTTTGGAGTGGTGTAGCGAGATGCCAAAAACAACAGGTATGCCATACCCTGATAGTTGGTGTCGAAAGCCCACTCTGACAGCAAACGGACCACCCGTCCGGCCGCCAGGGCATCCCGTGCCACGAAATCCTGCACGCAGCCCACGCCCAGGCCAGCCTCGACCGCCGCCAGGCGCATCTCGCTGTGGTTGAGGGTATAGCGACCGGCTACCGCGAGTTCGACCTCGTCGTCGCCCCGCACAAAGCGCCAGCGGCTGTCGCGCTCCTGCTCACCGATTGACAAGCAACTGTGGGCCATGAGGTCCTCGGGACTGTGGATGCTCTCGTGCGAAGCGAGGTAAGCCGGGCTGGCCAGCACCAGTTGACGCACTGGCATCAGGGCGCGCGCCACCATGCCCTGCGGCGGATCGTCAGTCAGGCGGATCACGAGGTCGACGCCTTCACGCAGAGGGTCCACCGGCCGGTCAACCACCAGCAGGTGCACATCCACATCGGGATAGCGTTGCAGGAAAGACAGCAAAGGCTGCTGCAATACATGGCGGGCAAACGCCTTGGGCGCGCTAACGCGGATCAGGCCCTTGGGTATGCCCACATGGCCCTCGGCCACCCTCATGGAGGCTTGCGCCGAAGCCACCATTTCGCGCCCGCGCTCCAGCACGGCCATACCCGCTTCCGTTAGGCGCAATTGCCGAGTCGTGCGCTGCAACAGCGATACACCCATGACACTTTCCAGGCGCGCGACTTGCCGGCTGACGGCCGACGGTGTTTGCCCATGCCGCCGCGCCGCGGCCGAGAAACTGCCCGCCTCCGCTACGCGGACGAACGCGACCAGTTCGCGCATCACCTCCAGGAAATCATCTGTTCTCAAGGCGCAAAGCTCCTGTTCTGAGGTCGAGTCTAGTCAATGCCGGGAGGGAAACGAACAATTCGCACGCCAACAACATCAAGGGGGAATGGCATGTCAACACGCAGGATTCGCAGCTTTGAAGATCTCGATGCCATGAAGGGCCACGTCGACCATGTGCTCACGCTCTTCAGTGGTGGCCTTGACAGCAGCTATGTGCTCAAGGAGCTCTCGCAACGAAACCTGCGCATTACCGCACTTTCGGTGGATGTGGGTGAAGGCTGCCAGGTCCAGGACCTTAAAGAGATCGCCGACTTCTTTGGAGCCGATCTGACGATCGTGGATGCCCGTGAAATGTTTGCGCATGAAGCTGTCGCACCCGCGATTCGCGCTCAGGCAAAGTACCTTGGGATGTACCCGGTGAGTTCCTCGCTCTCTCGCCCTATCCTGGCCAAGGTTGCTGTGCAAGCAGCTCGTGAACTGGGCTGCGATGCCATCGTGCACACCGCCAACCAGTCGCAGAACAGCCTTCGCAGGCTCAACGGCGCCATCGGTCAGTTGGAGTATTCAGGTTGCTATGGCACACCCTACGAGCGTTCGATTCTCACGCGCGACGAGAAGATCGAAGTCCTCAGGCAGCTAGGACTCACGCGGTTTCAGGCTCGCGGCATCAGCGGCGATGCGAACCTGTGGTGCCGCGAATTTGAATCCGGCTCCATCGACAACCCCGAAGGATTCTGGGTACCTCCATCGCTGTTCGAGTGGACCCGTGCTCCAGAAACATCCCCCAGGATTCGGGAGATTCAAATCGATTTTCGTGCCGGCATTCCGGTGGCCGTCGATAAAAAGGCTATTGATCTCGTCCCGCTTATCGCGTATCTCAACGAGACAGTCGGCGCGTATTCGATCGGCAGGTACAGCGGGCTGGAGCACCTCGAGGGAGGTCAGAAGGTTCTCGAGGTACGCGAAGCACCCGCGGCAGCCATCTTGATGGATGCCTACCGACAGATCGAAACCGCGGTACTCGACGCAGAATTGCTACGGGAGAAGGCGGCAGTGGAGCTTCTATGGACTCGCGAAGCCGTCGAGGGGCGATGGTTTGCGCCATTGCGGCAATGCGCCGACGCATTCATCCGCATGTCGTCGGAGAAAGTGACGGGCACCGTTGTCTACAGCCTGCGTCAGGGTGCGATGGATTTGTGTTCGATCAAGGCGCACGAGCCCCTCTATCTCACCGACCGCGATGCATGGGAAAAGAGCTTGATTCAGGACGCGTTTGCGCCACCGGCTCGCAGCGCTCGTGCCACCAGCGAAGAAGAGGTGGCGGCATGACGAGCGAAGTCATCGAAGCCTCAACGGTGGAAAGCGCGTTGATCGAAGGATTCGGGCGGCACCTGAACAATCTGCGATTTCTGTTCTTTCCCGGCAGTGCCCTGAGTGACCTGTTGGGCCTGACACAGGAGGACATCAAAGACTTTGCATCGCATTGGCCTCGGCTGACATCGGATCGCTACATGGGCGACGGCGGAACCTACAGGTTCCGTCGCTATGGAGCATTTGATTCGCAGCCTGGATCGACCCGTCGACTGTTGCCACATGGCCCATACCAGCAACCCAAATACATCAACAGCCTCAACGGCGATGTTGCTCGACTGTTCGATCCTCTGGAACCTACGTTCGTTGCGCATCCGACGCTGAATAGGCTGCTCGACTGGCTCACGACCCTCTACGACCAGTGCGAGGGCGGTCGACAACGCTGGAACATCCGCCTGCATCCGTACCGAGTCCTGGCCAAACAGGATGAGAAAGGAAATCCCACCCCTGAGGGACTTCACAGGGACGGTGTGGACTACATCGTGAGCATGATGATGTCGCGGCGCAACGTCGAAGGGGGCGAGACGACCATCACCGACAACGACAGCCAGGTGCTTTGGCAGAGAACGCTTCAAAAGCCGATGGACATCGTGATCGGCAAGGACGCACACACGATGCACGCGGTCTCACCGGTGTCTCCGGTTGACACCAGCAAAGAGGCCTATCGGGACGTTCTGGTGATCGCCTTCACCAAGGTGACTGCATGAATACCTCCTCCATCGCCACGGACTCGAAGGGATCGGTCAAGACGGGTACACGATTTTGGCCATTGTTCGGTCCAGTCGAGTGGCTGCTGCTTCTGGTGGCCGTGATATGGGGCGGTAGTTATAGCGCCGCCAAGTTTGCTACAGAGCAGGTGCCCGTGTTGCAGTTCCTGGTGCTGCGCTTTGGCCTGACTTTCCTGATTCTGCTGCCCGCACTTCGAGGGCTGGCGGTGGCGTCGTGGCCGGCTGCGCTGACCGGTGCGTCGATGCTGGGCATCAACCTCTTGGCCATCTTCATCTGTGAGACTTTCGGGGTTTCATTAACCACTGCCTCCAATGCGGCATTTCTCATCAGCCTCTGCGTGGCCTTTACACCGTTGTGCGAGTGGTGGCTGCTTAAGGCAAGGCCCTCTGGCACAGTTCTGGCGGCGGCTGGCTTGTCGTTATTGGGCGCAGGACTGCTGGCGTTCCAACATGGCGGGTCGGCCAGTCTCGCCTGGGGTGATGGCCTGATGGTGCTTGCAGCCTTTCTGCGGGGCATCATGGTCTGCTTCACACGTCTCTATGGTCAAAGACATGGGCTGCCTGCACTCACGGTGACTGCAGTGCAGATGGGCGTAATGACGTTGGGCTCGGCAGCCTTGATGCTCGCTGCGCACGGTACTGCGTGGCCACCATTGCCGAGCAGCGTGTCGTTCTGGTCGGCCATGGCGTTCCTGGTGTTGCTGTGCACGTTGTTTGCTTTTTTCGTGCAGAACTACGCGGCATCGCGCACCAGTCCTTCACGCGTGACCTTGCTCATGGGCAGCGAACCGATGTGGGGTGCGCTGATCGCCGTGCTCTGGTTGGGCGAAAAGATGGCGTTGCAAGGCTGGATTGGTGGCCTGCTGATCGTTGCATCAGCATGGTGGGTGACACAGCCAGAAAGAAACAAGCGCGCGTAATTTTTCCGTGTACCAAGCGAAAAGTGAGAAGCGGCGCAGCTGGGCGCAAAAAAAGGGCCACGCCTTTCGGTGTGGCCCCTTTCACTGTGCAAGCCAGCAGTCTGGCGAGCCTCAAGCAGGCGCGCTCAGCGCACCTTGCCGGCCTTCCAGGCGCTCAGCAGCTTGTCGTAGTCGATGGTCTCGCCCTTGGGCTTTTCGTTGGCCAGCTTCTTCCACGGTGCATGCTGGTCGCTCAGCCACTTGTTCGGGTCGCCCTTGGCGTTGAGCTTGGGCGCGCAATGGGCCATGCCGGCGCGCTCCAGGCGTGCCATCACGTTGTCCATCTCGTCGGCCAGGTTGTCCATCGCCTTCTGCGGGGTCTTCTCGCCCGTCACCGCCTCGGCCACGTTCTTCCACCAGAGCTGCGCGAGCTTCGGATAGTCGGGCACGTTGGTGCCGGTGGGCGTCCACGCCACGCGGGCCGGGCTGCGGTAGAACTCGACCAGGCCGCCGAGCTTGGGCGCCATGTCGGTCATGGCCTTGCTCTGGATGTCCGATTCGCGGATCGGGGTCAGGCCCACGATGGTCTTCTTGAGCGAGACGCTCTTGGAAGTCACAAACTGGGCGTAGAGCCAGGCGGCTGCCGTCTTGTTGGCGTCATGGCCGTTGAAGAACGACCACGAACCCACGTCCTGGTAGCCGTTCTGCATGCCCTGCTTCCAGTACGGGCCGTTCGGCCCGGGCGCCATGCGCCACTTGGGCGTGCCGTCCTCGTTCACCACGGGCAGGCCCTTCTTGGTCATGTCGGCGGTGAAGGCCGTGTACCAGAAGATCTGCTGGGCGATCTGCCCCTGCGCGGGCACCGGGCCGGATTCGCCGAAGGTCATGCCCATGGCTTCCTTGGGCGCGTACTTCTTCATCCAGTCGATGTACTTGGTGAGCGCGTACACGGCGGCCGGCGAATTGGTCGCACCGCCGCGCGAGACGGCAGCGCCCACCGGCGTGCACTTGTCGTCAGCCACGCGGATGCCCCATTCGTCGATCGGCATACCGTTGGGGTTGCCGATGTCGGCGGTGCCGGCCATCGAGAGCCATGCATCGGTGAAGCGCCAGCCGAGCGACGGGTCCTTCTTGCCGTAGTCCATGTGGCCGTAGATCGGCTTGCCGTCGATGCTCTTCACGTCGACGCTGAAGAACTCGGCGATGTCTTCGTACGCGCTCCAGTTGAGCGGCACGCCCAGCTCGTAGCCGTACTTGGCCTTGAACTTGTCCTTCAGATCCTTGCGCGCGAACAGGTCGGCGCGGAACCAGTAGAGGTTGGCGAACTGCTGGTCGGGCAGCTGGTAGAGCTTGCCGTCGGGTGCGGTGGTGAACTTGGTGCCGATGAAATCCTTGAGGTCCAGGCCCGGGTTGGTCCACTCTTTCCCTGCACCGGCCATGTAGTCGGTCAGGTTCATCATCTTGCCGTAGCGGTAGTGCGTGCCGATCAGGTCGGAGTCGGAGATCCAGCCGTCGTAGATCGACTTGCCCGACTGCATCGAGGTCTGCAGCTTCTCGACCACGTCGCCTTCCTGGATCAGGTCGTGCTTGACCTTGATGCCGGTGATTTCCTCGAAGGCCTTGGCCAGCGTCTTCGATTCGTATTCATGGGTGGTGATGGTCTCCGACACCACCGAGATCTCCTTGACGCCCTTTGCCTGGAGCTTCTTGGCCGCGTCGATGAACCATTTCATCTCGGCTGCCTGCTGGTCCTTGCTCAGGGTCGACGGCTGGAACTCGCTGTCGATCCATTTCTTGGCCTCGGGCTCTGCGGCCCATGCACCGTGCGCGGCAAACATTGCCGCTGCCATTGCCAATGCCGTGTAGCGCATCTTCATGAATGTGTCTCCTCGGTTGTGCTTCCCCGGTGTTCTTCGTTTCGCGGCTCCGGGGAGGCGGAGAGCCGGACGCGTCTGAAAAAAATGGGGGCCTAGCCCTTGCGCATGACCAGGGCCAGCACGAACATCGACAGCACGAAGCTGATCCAGATGGAAGGCTCGGCCTCCAGGCTCATCCACTCCTGGAACTTGCCGGCCAGGCCGATGAAGATGAGGTTCACATAGGCCGCAGAGAGCAGCCCGATGAAGAGCCTGTCGCCGCGCGTGGTGGCAATGGGCAGCCAGCCGCGCCGCATGACGGTGGGCGACTTGAATTCCCACACCGTCATGCCGACCAGCATGAGCGCGATGCAGATGAAAAATACGGCCACGGGGGTGGTCCAGACCATCCAGTCGAACATCTTTCGACCTCCTTAAACGCGGCCCATCGCGAAACCCTTCGCGATGTAGTGACGCACGAACCAGATCACGATCGCGCCCGGCACGATGGTGAGCACGCCGGCCGCGGCCAGCGTTGCCCAGTCCATGCCCGATGCGCTCACCGTGCGCGTCATCGTCGCGACGATGGGCTTGGCATTCACGCTCGTGAGCGTGCGCGCCAGCAGCAGTTCGACCCAGCTGAACATGAAGCAGAAGAACGCCGCCACGCCCACGCCCGCCTTGATGAGGGGCAGGAAGATGGTGAGGAAGAAACGCGGGAACGAGTAGCCGTCGATGTACGCCGTCTCGTCGATCTCGCGCGGAATGCCGCTCATGAAGCCTTCCAGGATCCACACCGCCAGCGGCACGTTGAACAGCAGGTGCGCCAGCGCCACGCCCAGGTGCGTGTCCATCAATCCGACCGTGCTGTAGAGCTGGAAGAACGGCAGCAGGAACACCGCGGGCGGCGTCATGCGGTTCGTCAGCAGCCAGAAGAACACATGCTTGTCGCCGAGGAACGAATAGCGCGAGAACGCATACGCCGCCGGCAGCGCCACGGTGAGCGAGATCACCGTGTTGATCGCCACGTAGATCAGGCTGTTGATGTAGCCCGAGTACCACGACTCGTCGGTGAAGATGCGCGCGTAGTTCGCCCAGGTGAGCTGCTGCGGGAAGAACGAGAAGCTCGAGAGGATCTCCTCGTTCGTCTTGAAGCTCATGTTGATCATCCAGTAGATGGGCAACAGCGCGAACAGGATGTACAGCACCAGGAAGATGCTGCGCTTGTGGAATCTTTTTTCGTTCATTTTTCGACCTCGACTTCCTGCGTACCGACCCGCTGCATCCAGTTGTAGAGCACGAAGCAGAACAACAGGATGATCAGGAAATAGATCAGCGAAAACGCTGCAGCCGGCCCGAGGTCGAACTGCCCCACCGCCTTCTGCGTCAGGTATTGGCTCAGGAAGGTCGTCGCATTGCCCGGCCCGCCGCCCGTGAGCACGAAGGGCTCGGTGTAGATCATGAAGCTGTCCATGAAGCGCAGCAGCACCGCGATCATCAGCACGCCGCGCATCTTGGGCAGCTGGATGTAGCGGAACACGGCGAACTTGCTCGCGCCGTCGATGCGCGCGGCCTGGTAGTAGGCGTCGGGAATCGAGCGCAGTCCCGCATAGCAGAGCAGCGCCACCAGCGGCGTCCAGTGCCACACGTCCATCACCAGCACGGTGAGCCACGCGTCGGTCGCATTGCCGGTGTAGTTGTAGTCGATGCCCATCTTCTGCAGCGCATGGCCCAGGAGGCCGATGTCGGCGCGGCCGTAGATCTGCCAGATGGTGCCCACCACGTTCCAGGGAATCAGCAACGACAGCGCCACCACCACCAGCACCGCCGACGACTTCCAGCCCTTGGCCGGCATCGAGAGCGCGAGGCCGATGCCCAGCGGAATCTCCACCAGCAGCACCGACAGCGAGAAGCCCAGCTGGCGCCACAGCGCCTGGTGCAGTTCGTCGTCGCGCATCACCGAGGCGAACCATTCGGTGCCCACGAACACGCGGCGATCGGGCGAGATGATGTCCTGCACCGAGTAGTTGACCACCGTCATCAGCGGCACGATGGCCGAGAAGGCCACGCAGATCAGCACCGGCAGCACGAGCCACCAGGCTTTTTGATTGATCGGCTTGTTGGTTGCGTTCATGCCACCAGTTCCTCGTCTTTGTAATAGCAGGTGTGGGCGTCCAGTACGCGCAGCCACACCGTATCTCCCGGGGCCGGCGGCTGTTCGTCGGAGTGCAGCCGCACCTTGATCACGATGCCGTCGACTTCGGCGCTCAGCATCGCGTGCGTGCCGACGTCCTGCACCTGCTTGACCACCGCCGGCACGGCACCGGCGGCGCCAGCGTTCGACAGGCGCAGGTACTCGGGGCGGATGCCGATCTTGAGCGCCCCCTGCGGCAGCTCGCGCGTGGGCACGAGCGGCGTGCCCGCCACTTCGAGTGCGCCGTTCATGCTCTTGGCTGAAAGGAAGTTCATGCCCGGCGAGCCGATGAAATGGCCGACGAAGGTATGGGCCGGCCGCTCGAACAGCGCCTCGGCACTGCCCACCTGCACGGCCTTGCCGCGCGTCATGACCACCACCTCTTCGGCGAAGGTGAGCGCCTCGACCTGGTCGTGCGTCACATAAATCAGCGTGAGCTTCAGCTCGCGATGGATCTGCTTCAACTTGCGGCGCAGCTGCCATTTCAGGTGCGGATCGATCACGGTGAGCGGCTCGTCGAAGAGCACGGCCGACACGTCGCTGCGCACCAAGCCCCGGCCCAGCGAAATCTTCTGCTTGGCATCGGCCGCGAGACCCGCCGCGCGCTGGTTGAGCTGGCCGCTCATGTCGAGCATTTCGGCGATCTCGCCGACACGCTTCTTGATCTGGTCTTCGGGCACCTTGCGGTTGCGCAGCGGGAACGCGAGGTTCTCGGCCACGGTCATGGTGTCGTAGATCACCGGGAACTGGAACACCTGCGCGATGTTGCGTTCCTGCGGCGTGGCGCGCGTCATGTCGCGGCCATCGAAGGTCACTGTGCCCTGCGAAGGCACGAGCAGGCCCGAGATGATGTTGAGCATGGTCGTCTTGCCGCAGCCCGAGGGGCCGAGCAAGGCGTAGGCGCCGCCGTCGCGAAAGCTCATCTTCAGCGGCAGCAGCGCATAGTCGCTGTCCTGCGTGGGGTTAGCGCGGTAGGCGTGGGCCAGGTCGAGATCGATGCGTGCCATCTCAGTTTCCTTTGCGCCATGCGGGCGCCAGCGCCAGCTTTTCGCCGGCATCGAACACATAGGCTTGCGATGCGCTGAAGTACAGCGTGATCGAAGCCCCCAGCTCGAAGCGGTGCACACCGGTGAGCTGCGCCACCAGTTCGCCCACCGGCGTTTCCACGTGCACGAAGGTGTCGGAGCCCGAGATCTCGGCCAGCTCCACCTTGCCGGGCAAGGCAATGTCGCCCTCGCCCGCATCCACGTTCAACGCACTCGCGCGCAGGCCGATGGTGACCGCGCCCGAAACGCTTTCGGGCAACGCCCGCGCCAGTGCCGGGCCGCCCGCGAGTTGCACCTGGCCGGCGGTTGCGGTGCCGGCCAAGAGGTTCATCGGCGGATCGCTGAAGGCGCGCGCCACGCGCAGCGATTGCGGCGCATGGAACACCTCGGCGGTCGGGCCGTATTGCAGCAGTTCGCCCGCGTCCATCACGGCGGTGTAGCCACCGAGCAGCAGCGCCTCGCCGGGTTCGGTGGTCGCGTAGATCACGGTCGAGTCGCCGGTGGCGAAAAGCTGCGTGAGCTCTTCGCGCAGGCCCTCGCGCAGCTTGTAGTCCAGGTTCACCAGCGGCTCGTCGAGCAGCATCAGCGGCGCGTTCTTGGCCAGCGCGCGCGCCAGCGCCACGCGCTGCTGCTGCCCGCCCGAGAGCTCGGCCGGCAGGCGGTCCAGGAACATGCCGATGTGCAGCTTGTCGGCCAGCGCCTTCACCCGCGCGTCGATGTTCTTCTCGCCGCGCAGCTTGAGCGGCGAGGCGATGTTGTCGGACACCTTGAGCGAGGGGTAGTTGATGAACTGCTGGTAGACCATCGCGACGTTGCGCTCACGCACCGGCATGCCGGTCACGTCCTTGCCGTCGACCAGCACCTTGCCCGTCGTCGGCGTGTCCAGCCCCGCCATCAGGCGCATCAGGCTGGTCTTGCCGGCCTGCGTGGCGCCCAGCAGCACGGTCACCGCGCCGCTCTTGGGCGCGATGCTCTGTTCATAGAGCCATGTCTGCGCGCCGACCTTCTTGGTGACGCGATCCAGAGTCAGCTGCATCAGCTCACCTCCACTTCCACTTTGTCGTTGTTCTTCGCGTTGGCCTGCAGCCAGGCCGCGACCTGTTCGCGTTCGGCTGGCGTGTAGTGCAGGCCGAGCTTGGAGCGGCGCCAGAGCACGTCGTCCGAACTCACGGCCCATTCATGGGTTTGCAGGAAGCGCAGCTCGCGCTCGTGCAGGTCGGGCGCCACCGCGGGGCCCAGGTCGGCGAGCGACTTCGCATCGCCGAGCAGCTCCGACACCCGGGCACCGTAGGCGCGTGCGAGACGGCGCGTGAGCTTGCCGTAGAGCCATGGGTATTTCGCCTGCACCGCCGAGACGAAGCGTTCGAAGTCGTCGTCTGGCCGCTTCGCAGCGCCGATCCACGCCGACAGGTCGCCGCCGGCGAGGAATGCGCCATCGGTCCATGCGGGGCGCTGCGCGTTCGACTGGCCGAGCATCTTGCCGACCTCGTCGGCCGCGTCTTCCGCGAGCTTGCGGAAGGTGGTGATCTTGCCGCCCCACACCGACAGCAGCGGTGCGGCGGTGGTGTTCGACTCCAGCATGTAGTCGCGCGTGACGGCCGAGGGATCGCCCGAGGCATCGTCCAGCAACGGGCGCACGCCCGAGTAGGTCCACACCACGTCGGCCGGCACGATGGCCTTCTCGAAATAGCGGCTGGCCTGCGTGCAGAGGTAGTCGATCTCTTCCTGCGCGATGCGCGCGGCGCCGGGGTCGTCGCCGTTCAGCTCGATGTCGGTGGTGCCGATCAGCGTGAACTCGTCCTGGTAGGGGATCGCGAAGATGATCCGCTTGTCGGGGTTCTGGAAGATGTACGCATGGTCGTGCTCGAACAGGCGCGGCACGATGATGTGGCTGCCCTTCACGAGCCGCAGGCTCTTGGTGGCCAGCGATTCGCCCTTGGCCGATTGCGCCACGCCGCGCAGGAAAGATTCGGCCCACGGCCCCGCGGCATTCACCACGGCGCGGGCGCGCACGGTACGTGTGCCCTGCGGGCCTTCGAGCGTGGCGGTCCACCCGTCGGCATCGCGCTGCGCATGGGTGCAGCGGGTGCGGGTAAGCACCTCGGCGCCACGGGCTTGCGCATCCAGCGCGTTCAGCACCACGAGCCGGGCATCGTCGACCCAGCCGTCGGAGTAGACGAAGCCGCGCTTGTACTGGTCCTTGAGCGGCTTGCCGGCCGCGTGCTTGCGCAGGTCGACGCTGCGCGAGCCCGGCAGCACTTCGCGTTTGGCGAGGTGGTCGTACATGAACAGCCCGATGCGGATCATCCAGGCCGGCCGCATCGAGGGGTCGTGCGGCATCACAAAGCGCAGCGGCCACATGATGTGCGGCGCGCTCTTGAGCAGCACTTCGCGCTCCTGCAGCGCCTTGCGCACGAGCGAGAACTCGTAGTACTCCAGGTAGCGCAGGCCCCCGTGGATCAGCTTGGTGGAAGAGGAAGACGTGTGCGAGGCGAGGTCGTCCTTCTCGCACAGCACGACGCGCCAGCCGCGCCCGGCGAGGTCGCGCGCGATACCGCAGCCGTTGATGCCGCCGCCGACGATCAGCACGTCGCAATCGGTTGCCGGCGCAGGCGAACTGGAGGAGAAATCGCTCACTGGAAATGGGCCCGTTGAAGCGTGACTTTGGTCACTGGAGGGCGCCATTGTATTTTCGGGTCTTTTCATTTGGATTCCTTTTGGCGCGATTTTCCTCCGAGTTTTCCCTTAGTCGAGTTCGTTTTGGTTCGCTTTAAAGTGACGCGGCCTGTACCCTCCCTGCAGTCTTCCTGCTCTCCACGACGCCCCTGTGAATTCCAACCCGCGCCAGATCAACCTCCTGGACACCGTGCGCACGCGCGGCTCCGTCACTGTCGAGCAACTGGCCGACATGCTGGGCGTGACCCTGCAGACCGTGCGACGCGACGTGCAGCGGCTGGCCGACGAGGGGTTGCTCACGCGTTTTCACGGCGGCGTGCGCGTGCCCAGCTCCACCACCGAGAACATCGGCTACCAGCAGCGCGAAACCCTGCATGCCGAAGGCAAGGCCCGCATCGCGCAGCGCGTGGCCGAGCTGGTGCCCAACGACTGCTCGCTGATCCTGAACATCGGCACCACCACCGAAGCCATCGCCAAGGCGCTGATGCGCCACACCGGCCTGCGCGTGATCACCAACAACCTGAACGTGGCGACCATCCTGAGCGGCAACAGCTCGTGCGAAGTGATCGTGGCGGGCGGCTCGGTGCGCGCACGCGACCGCGCCATCGTGGGCGAGGCGACCATCGATTTCATCCGCCAGTTCAAGGTGGACATCGCTCTCATCGGCGTCTCGAGCATCGAGGCCGACGGGTCGCTGCGCGACTTCGACCTGCGCGAGGTGAAGGTGGCGCAAACCATCATTGCGCAGGCGCGCGAGGTGTGGCTCGCGGCGGATGCGAGCAAGTTCAACCGACCCGCGATGATCCAGCTGGGCACGCTCTCGCAGATCGACCGGCTGTTCACCGACGCGGCGCCACCGGCGCCTTTTGCGGACCTGCTGCATGCGGCGCAGGTTCGCCTCGAGATCGCGCGCGAAGCATGAACGCGCCCCGCATTGCTCCCTCCCCCGCTGGGGGAGGGTTGGGGTGGGGGCACTACGGCTTCCGAAGAAGCACGGTGCTTGATCGAAGGCCTGCCCCCATCCCAGCCTTCCCCCAGAGGGGGAAGGAGCAAGACCCGACCGCTCCATTGACCGGACCCAGAGGAACATGAACCCATGACCTACCTGCTAGCCCTCGACCAGGGCACCTCCAGCTCCCGCAGCATCGTGTTCGACCGCGAAGGCCACATCGTCGCCATCGCGCAGAAGGAGCTCACGCAGATCTACCCGCAGCCCGGCTGGGTCGAGCACGACCCGATGGAGATCTGGCGCAGCCAGCTCGCCACCGCGCGCGAAGTGCTCGTGAAGGCGAAGTTGAAGCCCTCGGACATCCACGCCATCGGCATCACCAACCAGCGCGAGACCACCGTGCTGTGGAACCGCAAGACCGGCCAGCCGGTGCACCACGCCATCGTCTGGCAGGACCGCCGCGCCGAGCCGCTGTGCGCGCAATTGCGCGACGAAGGCATGACCGACACCATCCGCGAGAAGACCGGCCTGGTGATCGACGCGTATTTCTCCGGCACCAAGCTGCGCTGGCTGCTCGACAACGTGCCCGGCGCACGCGCCGAGGCCGAACGCGGCGATCTGGCCTTCGGCACCGTCGACAGCTGGCTCATGTGGCAGCTCACCGGCGGCAAGGTGCATGTGACCGACGTGAGCAACGCCTCGCGCACGATGCTCTTCAACGTGCACACGAACGAATGGGACGCCGACCTGCTCGCCGCGCTGAAGATCCCCGCCGCGCTGCTGCCGAAGGTGCAGCCCTCGAGCTCGCACTTCGCCGACACCGATGCCGCGCTGCTCGGCCACGCACTGCCCATCGGGGGCGTGGCGGGCGACCAGCAGAGCGCCCTCTTCGGCCAGGCCTGCTTCGAGGCCGGCATGGCCAAGAACACCTATGGCACCGGCTGCTTCCTGCTGATGCACACGGGCGGCGCGTTCCAGCCCTCGCACAACGGCCTGCTCGTGACCAGCGCCGCACAGGCCGACGCGACCCCGCAGTACGCTATGGAGGGCAGCGTGTTCGTCGGTGGCGCCGTGGTGCAGTGGCTGCGCGACGGGCTCAAGGCCATCAAGGGCAGTGCGGAAGTGCAGTCGCTCGCCGAGAGCGTGCCCGATGCGGGCGGCGTGATGATGGTGCCGGCCTTCACCGGCCTCGGCGCGCCCTACTGGGATGCGGATGCGCGCGGCACGATCACCGGACTCACGCGTGGCACGACGGTGGCGCACATCGCGCGCGCCGCGCTGGAGAGCATCGCCTACCAGAGCGCCGCGCTGCTGCAGGCGATGAGCCGCGATGCGGTGGCCGCGGGCGGCAAGCCGGTGGCCGAGCTGCGCGTGGACGGCGGCGCGAGCGTCAACGACCTGCTGATGCAGTTCCAGGCCGACCTGCTGGGCATTCCGGTGGTGCGGCCCGAAGTCATCGAGACCACGGCGCTCGGCGCTGCGTACCTCGCGGGGCTGTCGACAGGCGTCTATGCCGACGCGCGCCAGCTCTCGAAGCTGTGGAAGGTGGAGCGCCGCTTCCTGCCGACCATGGGCCGCACGCAGGCCGAGGAATCGATGGCGCGCTGGGAGCGCGCGGTGCGTCAGGCGACGGCGACCTGAGGCTCCCTACCAGCCCCAGACCAGGCGCCGCGCCACCCAGCCGGTGCCGCCGCCTTCGTGCGTGACCTTGACCCAGGCGCCGCGGCGCTCGAGGGTTCGCAACACATCGCCGTAGGCTGCGCGGCGCACGACCGGGCTGCGCGCGTTCGGCGACTTGCGCAGCACGACCGCCTTCGCCTTCACGACGTGGTGCGGCGTCCTGCTCGTCATCGGCCGGTAGATCCAGGCCTTGTCGTTCTCGAAATCGCTGACATGCAGCCAGCGGCCCTTGCGGCCGATGACGCGGAACGGGTAGCCCTTGCTCACGGTCCAGTGCGTCTCGTAGCGCTGGCCGGGGCCGGTGCGCATGTTCAGGGTGCCTACGGCGGCGCTGACCATCTGTTTCTGGGGCGCGGCCCACGCTGAAGGCAGGGCCATCCACGAGAGGACGAAGGCGAGCACGAGCGCGGGCAGCCGGATGAATCTGAACATGGAGGGGAGGTTCCTTTCTACGGGTCTTCGAAATGTCCGGCGATGCCGGTCGAGCCCTTCTGGGACCGCGAGGCGCGATAAGTTCCGCGGGGATATCCCGGAGCGCTTCCCCTCAAGGCCCCCGCTGCCATCGGGACACTGGCCCCTGCAGCGCATGCGCCAACGCAGAATGCGCACGCCCCCGACTCGCCGCGTTGCCCGCTTGACTTCCCTCCCCTCCGACAAACCCGCTCCGCGGACCGCAGCTTCCCGCCAGAGCGCCCTGCTCGCCTGCGGCGTGGTCGGCGCCACACTGCTCGCCCTCATTGCGCTGGGCCACGACGGCCGCCGTATCGCCCAACTCGCAGTGCTCGCCATGCCGATGGTGTTGTGGCTCGCATGGCCGATCCGCAGCGCGCGAATGCGAAGCGCGCGAACGGTGCTCGTGTGGCTCTGGGCCATGGGCTTCGCACTCGACGGCGCGGTGCGCGCGTACCTGCTCGATACCTACCAGGCCGCGCCCGACGGCGCGATGGTGCTCGGCGCCGCAGCCAACACCAATGCACGCGAGAGCACGGAATACCTGTGGATGCATTGGCGCTCGGCGGTCATCTGGTCAGGCGCGCTCGCCATGGCCGGCGTGCTCGTGGGCATGTTCGCGCGGCGCGGCGCGGCTTTCGATGCGGGCGGATCTTCCGCACGCACGAGGTCATCGTTCTGGACGCGATCGCTGGTGCTCGTTCTCTTGCTGATCGCCTGCGTGGCCTATGCGAGCAAGCCGTGGCGCCGGCTGCATCCCGCGATCTTCTGGGCCGGCTGGGCACAGTCGTTGCAGACGCAGCGCGCCGCCTGGGCCGACCAGGAGAAGGTGCGCGACCGCCTGATGGCACAGGCAAAAGCCATCGCCCCCGTGGCCTTTCAGGCCGGTCCGTCGACGGTGGTGCTGGTCATCACCGACAGCATCAACCGCGACAACATGGCCCTGTACGGCTACGGCCGCCCGACCACGCCGCGCCTGCTGGCGCACAAGGCGCAGGCCGGCGAGCAGATGGCGGTACTGAAGAATGCATGGTCGGTGGACGCGAGCACCCTGCCCGCGCTGCGCAACATGTTCCATTTCGGCCTGCCCGAGAGCGAGAACCCGCCGCACCTGCTGGCGCTGGCGCGCGCCGCGGGCTACAAGGTCTGGTGGATCAGCAACCACGACGACCTCGCCATCGAGCAGCAGCATGCACGCCTGGCTGACGTGGTGGACATGGTCAACCGCACGCCGGGCCGCGCCAGCGCTTCGCTGGACGGCGAGATCCTCGACTGCGTGCAGGAAGCCTTTGCGGACACGAGCACCGACCGCAAGCTCATCGTGGTCCATCTGATGGGCGCGCACCCGCACTACAGCCTGCGCTTTCCCGAGAATGCCAACCCCTTCGACGACGACGTCGATGCGGTCGAGAACGGTCTGGTGAAGGACGGCCGCTCCGCCTGGGTGCGGCGCTTCCGCCAGGAGTACGACGCGGCGCTGCTGTACCACGACTTCGTGGTGTCGGAGTTGCTGCAGCAGACGCGCAGCGCGGGCAAGGCGGGCGAGGACCGCGCCTGGATGTACCTGTCGGACCACGGCCAGGAGGTCGGCCACGGCAGCGACCGCGCGGGCCACAGCCCATCGACCGCCTCGGGCTATCGCATCCCGACGGTCATCTGGCGCAACCGGGAGCCGCTGCCCAGCGCCGCCGCGCAGCAGCAGCCCTTTCGCGCGGACTGGACGGGATGGGCGCTGATGGACCTGCTCAATATCCAGTGGAGCGGGCAGATGCCCGAGCGCAATGTGCTGGGCGATGCCTACCGCTGGCAGGCGCCTAAGATTCCGGTGGCTGTAGAGTCGTTCTCGCGCTGAAAGCGCTGGCAACGCCGCCAACGGGCCCCGTTCCCGATCCGATTCCTCTACGTTCCGGAGCATCCTTTCATGACCCGTACCCGCGTTCTTCTTGACCCCACCGGCAAGACATGGGCCACGCGCTGCGAAGGCGCCGACGTGATCGTTCGCGCCGGTGCGCCCGGCAAGGAAAAGGAAAGCGTCAAATCTCAAGCCGATGCCAAGGCCGCCATCGCCCACGCGCAGAAAGAGGAGTGGTCGCGACTCAAGAAAGGCTTCGTGCTCGTCAACCCCGAGGCCCGCGCCGGCGAGCCGCGCATGCACCGCTACCTTGGCCAGGGCTACACGGGTGCGATGCCGGTTGCCGACTTCAACGGCCAGCTCCTGTGCAGCCGCAATCTCGCCTCAGATGTGCATCCCCAGGCCGCTGGCAGAGACCAATTGGTGGTCATCAACGCGCAGGCGCAGGAAACCGATACCTTCGAGGCACCCGAGAACACGCTGATCTGGAAAGCCGTGTACGCGCCGGCGCTCGACCGCCTGCTCGTGCGCGCCGATCACGGCGTGCTCGCCTGGTCGCCGGCCACGCGTACCTTCGAAACCCTTGCCGAGCAGAACCGCACCCCCGCGAGCTTCCTGAGCGTCGAGGGCACACGCGCCGCCTGGTTCGCGCAGCCGGAACTGGTGGTGCGCGACCTGTCGCCTTCAGCGAGCGGCAACGATCTTCTGAGGCACGAGGCACACCCCCAGCTTCACGGCGGGCACACGCCTCAGATGGAAGGCGCGCTGTCCTCGCAAGGCGTTCTCGCCTTCTGCGTGCAAGCCGGCGAAGTGCAGTTCCTGGACGTGGCTGGCGGCACCGCCAGAACCTCGTGGAAAGGTGATTTCGAAATGATCGCCAAGCTGTGCTTCACGCCCGACGGGCGCTGGCTGCTCGCCAAGGAGCAATACGGCGGCTGGACCTTGCACTGCTTCGACATGGAAACCGCCGCGCCGCGCGCAGACTGGCCGGACCTCGGCGATCTGGCGAACAGCGATTTCGCGCTCGACCCTTCAGGCGAACGCTTCGCCGTCGCACACCGCAACCACATCGAAGTGTTCGACTTCGTCACCATGAAATCGCTGCTGCGCTTTGCAGTCGATCATGTGATCAAGCGCTGCGCCATCGCCTGGATCGGCAACGACGCGATCGGCGTGCGCACCGACTATGGATGCGCAAGCCTCTATGCGGTGAACACGGCGGGATGAAAGCGATGCCAGCCCGAAGGCTGGCATCGGCGCTCAGTGCGCGGGGACCAGGAAATCCTGGCTGATGCGTCCGCCGAGCTCATTCACGCGATCGAGGAACTGCGTGAGATAGGCATGCAACCCGGTCGCAAGGATCTCGTCGACCCGCGCGTACTGCAGGTCGGCCAGCAGCTTGCCGGCGCGGCGTTGCGTTTCGGCGCTCTGCTCGTTCTGCACCTTCGCGAGGTTGCTGACCACCTCGGCCAGGCTCGCGTGGAGCGAGCGCGGCATGTCGGCGCGCAGGATCAGCAGCTCGGCCACGCGCTCGGGCTTGATCACGTCGCGGTACACCTTGCGGTAGACCTCGAAGGCCGAGACGCTGCGCAGGATCGCGCTCCAGTGATAGAAGTCGTACTCCTGATCTTCCTCGGTGGCGGCGCCGAAGAACTCGCTGTTCAGCGCATGGAACTTCACGTCGACCAGCCGCGCGGTGTTGTCGGCGCGTTCGAGGAAGGTGCCCAGGCGCGAGAAGTAGAAGGCCTCGTCCTGCAGCATCGTGCCCAGCGTCACGCCGCGCGAGAGGTGCGAGCGGAACTTGACCCATTCGAAGAACTGGCCCGGGTCGCGCTCGAAGTCGCCCTGGCGCAGCATGCGGTTCACTTCGAGCCAGGTGGTGTTCTGCGTTTCCCAGGCCTCGGTGGTGAGCGCGCCGCGCACGGCACGTGCGTTCTCGCGCGCGGCCTTGAGGCAGGAGACGATCGACGAGGCATTGCTCTCGTCCTTGACCATGAACTCCATCACCTCGTTGGGCGTGATCTGCTCGTACTTCTTGTTGTACCAGGGCAGCAGTTCGCTGATGGAGAGCACGCCCTGCCAGCCGTACTTGGCGACTTCGGCGGACTGCGGCAGGAGCGAAGTCTGGTAGTTGACGTCCAGCATGCGCGCGGTGTTCTCCGCGCGCTCGGTGTAGCGGGACATCCAGTAGAGGTGGTCTGCGGTGCGCGAAAGCATCGTGTGTTCTCCTAGTTCCTTGGTGCCTGCACTCAGACCGATGACGATTGGCTTTGTGACTGCGTGGCCGCCTTGGGCTTGGGCGTGCGGTCGGCTTCGAGAATCCAGGTGTCCTTGGTGCCGCCGCCCTGCGACGAGTTGACCACCAGCGAACCCTCTTTCAGCGCCACGCGCGTGAGGCCGCCGGGCACCATCTGCACCTCCTTGCCCGAGAGCACGAACGGGCGCAGGTCGATGTGGCGCGGCGCGATGCCGGCATCGACGAAGGTCGGCGAGGTCGACAGGCTCAGCGTGGGCTGGGCGATGTAGCCGTCGGGCTTGGCGATCACGGCCTTCTTGAAGTCCTCGATCTCGGCCTGCGTGGCGGCCGGGCCGATCAGCATGCCGTAGCCGCCTGCCCCGTGCACTTCCTTCACGACCAGGTCCTTCATGTTGTCGAGCGTGTACTGCAGCTCGTCCTTGTTGCGGCACATGTAGGTGGGCACGTTCTTCAGGATCGGCTTTTCGCCGAGGTAGAACTCGATCATCTTGGGCACGTACGGGTAGATCGACTTGTCGTCGGCCACGCCGGTGCCCACCGCATTGCAGATCACGACGTTGCCCGCACGGTAGGCGCGCATGAGGCCCGCCGTGCCGAGCGTGGAGGTCGGGCGGAACACGTCGGGGTCGAGGAAGTCGTCATCGACGCGGCGGTAGATCACGTCGACGCGCCGCGGTCCGCGCGTGGTCCGCATGTAGACGAAGTCGTCCTTGACGAACAGGTCCTGCCCCTCGACCAGCTCGATGCCCATCTGCTGCGCGAGGAAGGCGTGCTCGAAGTAGGCGCTGTTGTACATGCCGGGCGTGAGCACCACCACCGTGGGCTCGGCCGTGGCTGGCGGCGCGCTGGCGCGCAGGGTTTCCAGCAGCAGGTCGGGGTAGTGCGCGACCGGCGCAATGCGGTTCTGGTTGAACAGCTCCGGGAAGAGCCGCATCATCATCTTGCGGTTCTCCAGCATGTAGCTCACGCCGCTGGGCACCCGCAGGTTGTCTTCGAGCACGTAGTACTCGCCGTTGCCGTCGGCATCGGGGGCGCGGACGATGTCGATGCCGGAGATGTTGGAGTAGACGTTGTGCGGCACGGTGACGCCCATCATCTCGGGGCGGAACTGCGCGTTGTTCAGTATCTGCTCGGCCGGGATGATGCCGGCCTTGATGATTTCCTGGTCGTGGTAGACGTCATGCAGGAAGCGGTTGAGCGCGGTGACCCGCTGCACCAGCCCCTTTTCCATGCTGTCCCACTCGTGGGCGGGAATGATGCGGGGCAACAGGTCGAACGGAATGAGCCGCTCGGTACCCGAGCCGTCCTCATCCTTGGCGCCATACACCGCGAAGGTGATGCCGACCCGGCGAAAAATCATTTCCGCCTCTTCGCGCCGCGATCGCATCACCTCACCGGGTTGCTTCGCGAGCCATTGGTCGTAGCGCTTGTAGTGCTGTCGGATTGCAGCCCCCGTATAGGGCAACTGCTCATACATCTCATCGAATTTGTGCATGGAACGACCAATCTCCTTGAGCCATAGCTTAGCAAGTTCAGGGCCAGTAGAACCCCTTATGCATCGCCGGAAGGCTTGTAAATGGCCGCTCCCCCGCTACCGCTTCTTGCGGGCCGCGAGGAATTCCTTGATCCGCTTGCCGCTTTCGTCGCTGTAGAGACTCTCGACGAGCACGCCACGCTCGGCATCGAGCTGTTCGCGGCGGCTGCGCCCGCGCGCCGAATGGACCAGCTCCTTGATGCGCGCCTGCACGTCGAACGGGCCCTGCGCGAGCTTCTGCGCCCAGGCGAGCGCAACGGCGTACGCGGTTCCGCGCGGCACGATCCGGTTCACCACGCCCCAGTCGTGGAGCCGGCGGGCGTGGTGGACCGTGCCGCCCAGCAGGATCTCGATCACTGCCTGCGGCGGCAGCGAGCGAGCCAGCGAATCGGTGCCGCCCCCGTCGATCGACAGGCCGAAGTTGACGTTGGACATCACGAATTCCGCATCCTCGGCCGCAACGATCAGGTCGCAGGCCAGGCAGAGCGAAAAGCCGCTGCCCGCCGCCGTGCCTTCCACCGCGGCAATCACGGGCTGGGGCGCCTCCTGCATCGCCATGACCCATTCGTTCAGGGCGTCGGAATGTGCCAGTTGCTCCGACTGCGGGAGCTTGCGCTGCCTCACGAGCCGCCGCAGGTCGCCGCCGACGCAGAAATGCTCGCCCTCCCCGGTCAGCACGATGGCACGCACGGTGCGAAAGCGGGAAGCTGCGCGTATCGCCTTGGCGGCCGTGCGGTAGATCGATGGATTGACGGTGTTGCGCGCCGCGGGATTGCTGATGGTCAGCACCAGCACCGCCCCCTCGCGGTGCATCTGGAGTTTTGCGGCGGAGGCGGAAGAAGCCGTCCCGGCGCTGGTGATGGCAGGCACGGCCGCGGACGTCATGACGTCCGCCTGCCAGGGAACCTGCGCTGAAGCTTGTCTCTGCCGTGCATGACGCCCCCGTGTGTTGTTTCAGGACGGTACAACGCATCAGGCGCCACCTTGCGTGACGTGGCAACCGGTCTTCAACCTCTTGTTTAACAATTTATTCACAGTTTTGGAGAGTTCCCCGGTGCGGCACGAGCGGCGCGTCCCCATGTTTCAGGGCATGCGGTGATGCCAGTAACGGGCGCGGCGCTCGCGCTCGCAGGCCAGTTCGGCGGGCCGCTTGCTGGTCCAGTGCGCCGCGCCGCAGCGCGCGCTTTCCACCAGCCGCACGCCCCGCTCCATGTAGCGCGCGACCACCTCCCCGGCGGGATGCCCGAAGCGGTTGCGGTAGCCCGCCTGGACCAGCCCGATACGCGGGCGCACCGCATCGAGCAGCGCCTCGCTCGACGACGTCTTGCTGCCGTGATGAGGCACCAGCAGCACGTCGGCCCGCAGGTGCTCCTCGGCTGTTCGCGCGACCAGCGCAGCCTCTTGCAGCCGCTCGATGTCGCCGGCCAGCAGCGCCGTCGCACGGCCGTTGCCGATGCGCAGCACGCACGAGACGGCATTGGGCCTGGTGAAGCTGCGGTAGTCGGTATCGAAGGGATGCAGCACCTCGAAACTCACGCCGTCCCAGGTCCAGCGCTGGCCTGCTTCGCACCGCTGCGCCGGGCGCAGCGCCTGCAGCGGATGGGTGGCTTCGATGGAGCTGAGCAGCGCGGCCTGCGGCTGCATCGCGAGCACCGCGGGTGCTCCGCCTGTGTGGTCGGTGTCGCGGTGGCTCAGCACCAGCATGTCGAGCCGTTCATCGAAGGCGCGCAGCAGCGGCACGAGCACGCGATGGCCGGCGTCGCTCTCGAGGCTGTAGCGCGGCCCCGTGTCGTAGAGCAGGCTGTGCGTGGCCGTGCGGACCAGCACCGCGTTGCCCTGCCCGATGTCGGCCGCGAGCAGTTCGAATTCCCCGGCAGAGGGCCGCGGCATCTGCCACAACAGCACGGGCAGCAGCAGCGGCAGGCCGAGCGCGCGCATCGACCACGGCAACCGCATGGCGAGCAATGCGCCGCCCGCGACGCCGCAAGCGGCCATCCACCACGGCGGCGCAGCCATCGAGAGCGTGGCGAAAGGCAGCCCGGCCAACCATTGCAGCAGGACGGAGAGCGCCTGCACCGCCCAGGCCGCGACGTCCCACAACGGCGCCACGATCGCACCCAGCATGGCAAGCGGCGTGACCACGAGAGTCACCCACGGGATCGCGATGGCGTTGGCCAGCAGGCCGACCAGCGACACCTGCTGGAACAGCAGCAGACTCAGCGGCGTGAGCGCGAGCGTGATCACCCATTGCTCGCGGAAGAACAGGAACAGCCGGTTCGCGGCGGTCGGCTTTCTCTCGCCCGCGTCCGTCGAATCGGTGGCGAACAACACGCCCACTGCGATGAAGCTGAGCCAGAAGCCCGCCTGCATCAGGGCCCAGGGATCGACCGCCACCACCACCGCGGCGGTCAGCAGCCAGACATGCGGCCACGGCCAGCGCCGGCCGGTGAGGCGCAACAAGGCGACAGTGACGAGCATCCACACGGTGCGCTGCGCGGGCACGCCCCAGCCGCTGAAGAGGGCATAGAGCGTGGCAAGCAGCACGCCGCCGATCAGTGCCGCCTGCGGCGCGGGAAGCCGCAGCATCAGCCGGCCGCTGCGCCGCCACAGCGCGCCGACGACGTGCGCCGCGAGCCAGGCGAACATGGTGATGTGAAGGCCCGAGATCGACATCAGGTGCGCCACGCCCGTCGCCCTGAACACATCCCATCCGGCCCGGTCGATGGCGCCTTGGTCCCCTGTGACCAGCGCGGCGATCACGCCGGCCCGGCGGCGATCGTCCACACGCTCGAAGACCGCGTCGCGCACCGCTTCCCGTGCGCGTTCGATGGGGTGTCGCCATGTGTTCGCCACATGCACCGGCGCGGCATCGCGCGCGCCGGTTCGCACATAGCCATTGGCATGCACGCCCTGCTCCCACAGCCAGAGCTCGCTGTCGAAGCCATGCGGATTGAGATTGCCATGCGGCGCCCTGAGCCGCACCGTCAATTGCCATCGTTCGCCGGCGTGCAGTTCGCCGACGACAGCAGAGGCAGATGCCCGCCCCTCGACGGCACGCCCCCACAGACCGGTGTTTTCGCCATACCAGCCCAGCGCGATGCGCGAGGGCATGGTCGGGGGCGCGTCGTTGCGCGCATCGGCCCATCGGGTGGATTCGACATCGAGATGAAACCGCGTTCCAGTCTCGTTGCGCTGCGGCATCTGCGACACCACGCCGGTCACCCGCAGGTCGCGCCCTTCGAGTGTTGGATCGAGCGCGCCATCCGCATAGGCCACGGCACGCCAACCCGCAAGGCCGGCACCGGCCAGGGCACCGCACATCAACGCCGCGACCAGCAGCAACCGCCCGAAAGCACGCCGCCACCACAGCCCCGCTGCGGCTACAAACAGCAGCGCCACGTAGACACCCGCGGTCCATAACGCCGGCTGGTGCAGCTGCAGCGCCGCACCGATCACCGTTCCCCCTAGCGCGGCAAACGCCCACGACCCGCCCCTGCCGGACGCACGCGACGGCGTCAGCACACAACCTCACGACACATGATGCAAACCCTCCCCGAACCCGCGCTCGATGGCGCGTTAATTGCTTGTTATCTCGGCTAGTATGCGTCTCACAAGAGACATCTTTTCGATGCAATCTCGCAGTACTGCACACAAAAACGCATGTCCATTCACGCCGCACTCCACCACGTCACTCACTACAAATACGACCGCCTGGTGCAGTTGGGCCCGCAGGTCGTGCGCCTGCGGCCCGCGCCGCATTGCCGCAGCAATGTGATCTCGTACTCGCTGACGGTCGAGCCGGCCGAGCACTTCGTCAACTGGATGCAGGACCCGTTCGCGAACTACCAGGCGCGGCTGGTGTTTCCCGAGAAGACGCGCGAATTCAAGGTCACCGTCGACCTCGTGGTCGAGATGGCGGTCTACAACCCCTTCGACTTCTTTCTCGAGCCGCAGGCCGAGAACTTTCCGTTCAAGTACACCGCCTCGCAGGCCGAGGAGCTCGCGCCCTACCTCGTGGCCGATCCGGTGACGCCGCTGGTGGAGGCCTACCTCGACAAGATCGACCGCAAGGAACAGCGCACCATCGACTTCCTGGTGGGCCTGAACCAGCAGGTGCAGCAGGACGTCAACTACCTGATCCGCATGGAGCCCGGCGTGCAGACGCCGGAAGAAACGCTCACCAACGGCAGCGGCTCGTGCCGCGACTCGGGCTGGCTGCTCGTGCAGCTGCTGCGCCACATGGGCCTGGCCGCGCGCTTCGTCTCGGGCTACCTGATCCAGCTCACGCCCGACGTGAAGGCCCTCGACGGCCCGAGCGGCACCACGGTCGACTTCACCGACCTGCACGCCTGGTGCGAGGTGTTCCTGCCGGGCGCCGGCTGGATCGGGCTCGATGCCACCTCGGGCCTCATGGCCGGCGAAGGCCACATCCCGCTCGCCTGCACGCCCACGCCGTCGAGCGCGGCGCCCATCGAAGGCGGTGTCGATGAATCCGAGGTCGAGTTCGGCCACGAGATGAAGGTCACGCGCATCTATGAATCGCCGCGCGTCACCAAGCCCTACACCGAAGAGCAATGGGCCGAAGTGCTCTCGCTCGGCGATGCGGTCGATGCGCGCCTGAAGGCCGGCGACGTGCGCCTCACGATGGGCGGGGAGCCCACCTACGTGGCCACCAGTGATCGCGATGCGCCCGAGTGGAACACCGACGCGCTCGGCCCCACGAAACGCGGCTACGCCACCGAACTCGTCCACAAGCTGCGCGCCGAATACGGCAACGGCGGCTTCCTGCATTTCGGCCAGGGCAAGTGGTACCCGGGCGAACAGCTGCCGCGCTGGGCGCTGTCGATCTTCTGGCGCGCCGACGGCCAGACGCTGTGGCACGACCCGGCCCTCTTCGCCGACGAGCGCTTTCCCACGCACTACACGAGCGAGGACGCGCGCCGCTTCACCACCACGCTGGCCGGCAACCTCGGGCTGACCGAGCGCTACATCCAGCCCGGCTACGAGGACACCTACTACTACCTCTGGCGCGAACGCCGCCTGCCGGTGAACGTGGACCCCTTCGAATCGAAGCTCGATGACGAGCTCGAACGCGTGCGCCTGCGCCGCGTGTTCACGCAGAAGCTCGATGCGGTGATCGGCTACATGCTGCCCATCGAGCCGGGCAATGCGAACGCCGATGCGCCGGCACTCGCCGGCCCCGGCTGGAAGACCGGCCCGTGGTTCCTGCGCGATGACCGGCTCTATCTCATTCCAGGCGATTCGCCGATGGGCTACCGCCTGCCGCTCGACTCGCAGCCGTGGGCCAGCAAGGGCGACTACCCCTACCTGATCGAGCGCGACCCGACCGCACCGCGCGGCGCGTTGCCGAGCGCGGCCGACTACCGTGCGCGCTACAGCACGGGTGCCCCCGGCGTCGCCGGTGCTGCCGGTGCCCCCGGTGCTGGCGGCGCCAGCCTCGGCGACGTGCCCTACACCTTCGGCACACCGCCCGTGGTGCCCGCATCGCTGCGCATGCAGAGCCCTGGCGATGCGGCCAGCAGCGACGCAGCGGCGGCCGCGCGTGCCGCCGACGACGCCAGCGCCACGCCCGCCACCCGCCAGCCGCTTCGCGGCGAATCGGCCCACTGGGTCACGCGCACCGCGCTGTGCGTCGAGGTGCGCGACCCGCGCCGCGCCAACGGCCCGTCGGCCGAGAAGAAGGGCAGCGCCTCGGGCGTGCTCTACGTCTTCATGCCGCCGCTCGCACGCCTGGAGGACTACCTGGACCTCGTCGCCGCCGTTGAAGCCACCGCGCGCGAACTGGACATGCGCATCGTGATGGAAGGCTATCCGCCGCCGCGCGATCCGCGCCTGAAGATGCTGGCCGTCACGCCCGACCCGGGCGTGATCGAGGTCAACATCCACCCGGCCCACAACTGGAAGGAACTGGTCGCGCACACCGAGTTCCTCTACAACGCCGCGTTCGAGACGCGCCTGTCGGCCGAGAAGTTCATGACCGACGGCCGCCACACCGGCACCGGCGGCGGCAACCACTTCGTGATGGGCGGCGCGACGCCGGCGGACAGCCCCTTCCTGCGCCGGCCCGAGCTGCTCGCGAGCCTCTTGCTGTATTGGCACAACCATCCGTCGCTGAGCTACCTGTTCTCGGGCATGTTCATCGGCCCGACGAGCCAGGCGCCGCGCGTGGACGAGGCGCGCAACGACCAGGTCTACGAGCTCGAAATTGCCCTCAAGGAAATCGCGAAGAACCGCGAGATCTACGGCCAGAACATGCCCGCGTGGCTGGTCGACCGCACGCTGCGCAACATCCTGATCGACGTATCGGGCAACACGCACCGCAGCGAGTTCTGCATCGACAAGCTGTATTCGCCCGACTCGAGCACCGGCCGCCTCGGCCTGCTGGAGCTGCGCGCCTTTGAGATGCCGCCGCATGCGCGCATGAGCATCGCGCAGCAGCTATTGATCCGCGCGTTGGTCGCCCGCTTCTGGGACGAGCCCTACAAGGCGCCCGTCACCCGCTGGGGCACCGAACTGCACGACCGCTTCTTGCTGCCGACCTTCGTGAAGATGGACTTCGACGACGTCATCAGCGAGATGCGCCAGGCCGGCTTCGCCTTCGATCCCGACTGGTTCGCGCCGCACTTCGAGTTCCGCTTCCCGCTCGTGGGGCAAATGCAGGCGATGGGCGTGGAGCTGTCGCTGCGCAACGCGCTCGAACCGTGGCACGTGATGGGCGAGGAAGGCTCGGCGGGCGGCACGGTGCGCTATGTCGATTCGTCGCTCGAACGCATCGAGGTGCGCGTGACAGGTCTCAACGAGAGCCGCCATGTCGTCACCGTCAACGGCAAGGTGCTGCCGTTGCAACCCACGGGCGTGACCGGAGAATTCGTCGCAGGCGTGCGCTACAAGGCGTGGAATCCGCCTTCGGCGCTGCACCCGAGCATCGGCGCCCATGCGCCGCTGACCTTCGACCTCGTCGACACCTGGATGAAGCGCTCGCTGGGCGGCTGCCAGTACTTCGTGGCCCACCCGGGCGGACGCAACTACGACAGCTTCCCGGTCAACGCCTACGAGGCCGAGAGCCGCCGCCATTCGCGCTTCACGCGCATGGGCCACACGCCCGGCCTGATGCGCACGCCGCCGGCCACCATCGAGCTTCCGGGCAGCCGCGAATTCCCGTTCACCCTCGATCTGCGGCGATAAGGGGCCATTTAGCACACTGCCCGAACGGCCGGCCCGTGACGGCGGTGTGACAATCCACCCCCTGTGGAACCTTTGAACGAATCCCTGTTCGACGCCCAGGCCCTGGAGTTTCCAGCGGCCCTGGCGTCGGCGCTCGCACCGGCCGCGCTGCCCGGCCACTTCGATGAATTGCGCGGCGAGGCCAGGCCGGCGGCGCCTGTTCGGCCCGGGCCTCCGGGTACGGCCCCGGCCGCAAGTGCCCCGCTGCTGCACGACGCGGCAGCAGAACGCCCGGCAGCCACGCAATCGCAATCCCAATCTTCCGCATCGCAGTCCCAGAGCCAATCGCAGTCGCAGCAACCGGCGGCTTCCGGCGACACCCCGCCGCTCACCCCCGCCTGGAACGCCTTCTTCGACCAGCTCGGCCCCGGCGGCTTCAACGACCTGCCGCGCCGCGCGGTCAGCCTCGAGCGGCAGATCCGCGACAACGGCGTCACCTACAACGTCTACGCCGATGCCACCAACGGTCCGCAGCGGCCCTGGTCGCTCGACCTGTTCCCGCTGATCGTCTCGCCCGAGAGCTGGAGCCAGATCGAGGCCGGCGTGCTGCAGCGCGTGCGCGTGCTCGACCGGGTGATGGCCGACGTCTACGGCCCGCAGCAGTTGCTGAGCGAAGGGCTCATTCCGCCGGCGCTGGTGCGCGGCCATCCGGGCTACCTGCGCGCGCTGCACGGCGTGAAGCCGCCGGGCGACACCTGGCTGCACATCGCAGCCTTCGACCTCGCGCGCGGCCCCGACGGCAATTGGTGGGTGGTGTCGCAGCGCACCCAGGCGCCTTCGGGCCTGGGCTACCTGCTGGAGAACCGGCTGGCCATCACGCGACAGTTTCCACAGGCCTTCGAGGCCCTGCATGTTCAGCGCCTGGCCGCCACCTACAGCGCCATGATGGACGGACTGCAGCGCATGTGCCCGGCCGGCGTGCCGCCCCACATCGCGCTGCTCACGCCCGGCCCTTACAACGAAACCTACTTCGAGCACGCGTACCTCGCGCGCTACCTGGGCGTGACGCTGGTCGAGGGCAGTGATCTCACGGTGCGCGACCAGCGGCTCTACCTCAAGACGCTGCAGGGCCTGCGCCCGGTGCACGGCCTCATCAAGCGGCTGGACGACCAGTTCCTCGACCCGCTGGAGCTGCGCCCCGATTCCACGCTCGGCGTGCCCGGCCTCCTGCAGGCGATTCGCGCCGGCAACGTGCTGGTGGCCAACATGCCGGGCTCGGCGTTTCTCGAATCGCCCGCGCTGCTCGGCTTCCTGCCGGGCCTGGCGCGTCGGCTGATCGGCGAGAAGCTCAAGCTGCCCGCGCTGCCCACCTGGTGGTGCGGCGAGCGCGCCGCACTCGAGGCGGTGCTGCCGCAGTTGGGCGACTGCTTCATCAAGCCCACCTACCCCGGCATCGACGGCCGCGTGAGTTTCGACGCGGTGCTCGGCAGCCAGCTGGGGCGTCGCGAACTCGACGAGTGGGCCGGTCGCATCGTGCGCGAGGGCGACGCCCACACGGTGCAGAGCTACCTGCCGCTGTCGCAGATGCCCACCTGGGCCAGCGACCTTGGCCCCGGCCACATCGCGCCGCGTGCGGCGCTGTTGCGCGTGTTTGCAGTGAGCGACGGCGCGCAGTCGTGGCGCGTGCTGCCAGGCGGCCTCGCGCGGCTCGCGGGCGCCGATGCGCAGATCGCCTCGATGCAGCGCGGCGGCAGCAGTGCCGACGTGTGGGTGCAGACGCATGGCGAGGTCGATCGCACCACCCTGCTGCAGCCGCACGCCACGCCGGCCTCGCTGGCGCGCCATCGCGCGCCGGTCACCAGCCGCGCCGCGGAGAACATGTTCTGGCTTGGCCGCTACACCGAGCGCGCCGAGAACGCGGTGCGCCTGGCGCGCCTCACGCTCAACCTGCTGGGCGGCGAAGACCAGTCGTCGCGCCCGCTGCTCGAATGGCTGCACCGCATGGCCGTGCGCAATGCGCTGGTGCCCGCCGAGGCGCCGAGCGCGCCACAGTCGCGCCGGGTGTTCGAGCGTGCCCTGGTGGCCGAGCTCGGCGACGTCGACGGGGGCGGCAGCGTCGGCTACAGCCTCCGCTGCATCCGGCAGGCGGCGGCCGCGGTGCGCGAGCGGCTCTCGCAGGACAACTGGAACCAGATCGTGCGCGCCGAGGCCGACTTCCTTCGCCGCGCTGCCGAGCAGGCCGGCGAAGGCAGCTTTGCCGCCAGCGCCGCGTTGCGCGCGCTCGAATCCGCCAGTACCGCGCTGGCCGCCATGACCGGCGCGCAGACCGACCGCATGACGCGCGACGACGCCTGGCGACTGCTCTCCATCGGCCGCCACATCGAGCGGCTGGGCTTCTTGTCGAATGCGCTCGAAGTCGGTTTCGACAACGGCGCGGTGCACGAGGTCAGCGGCTTCGAGGCGATGGTGGCGCTGTTCGACAGCACCATCACCTTCCACGCGCGCTACCAGCAGCGGCGCGACGTCGCCACGCTGGTCGACCTGCTGGTGCTCGACGCGGAGAACCCGCGCTCGCTGGCCTGGGTCACGCAGACCCTGCGCGGGCGCATCGCCCGGCTCGCAGGCAGTGCGCCCGGCAAGCTCACCGCGCTGTCGTACGAACTGCCCGATCCGGCCACATGGACGCTCGAGCACCTGTGCGCCGTCGGGCCGGACGCGGACTATCCCGCGCTGGTCCAGTTGCTCGCCAACTGCGAGACGGCGGCCTACCATGTGTCGGACGCCATCGGCACGCGCTACTTCACGCTCACATCCGAATCGCTGCGCTCCGTTGGAGCCTGATCGATTCCACAACGATATTTCGAAGGAGGCATTTCCATGTCAGGCATCGCCATCAACCGCCGCTTCACGCTGACCGCCGCTGCACTTCTGGTCGGCCTCGCACTGGCCGGCTGCGGCAAGCAGGAAGCCGCCGCGCCCGCGGCCGCCTCGGCACCACCGCCTCCCGCCGCAGCGCGCGTGCTGGTCGTCGGCACCGATGCTGCCTACGCACCCTTCGAATCGCAGAATGAAAAGGGTGAGGTCGTTGGCTTCGACATCGACGTGGTGAAGGCCGTCGCGCAGAAGGCCGGCATCGAGGTGAAGTTCGTCAACACGCCGTGGGAAGGGATCTTCAATTCGCTCGACCAGGGCGACCGCGACCTGCTGGTGTCGTCCATCACCATCACCGACGAGCGCCGCCAGACCATGGACTTCTCGCAGCCCTACTTCGAGGCCAGGCAGCTCATCGCGGTGAAAAGCGATTCGCCCGTCGCGAAGTTCGAGGACATCAAGACGCTGAAGGTCGGCGTGCAGAACGGCACCACCGGCGACGAGGTGGTGGGCAAGCTGCTCGGCAAGTCGAACACCGCCATCAAGCGCTTCGAATCGACCCCGCTCGCGCTCAAGGAACTCGAGGCCGGCGGCGTGCAGGCCGTGGTCGCTGACAACGGCGTGGTGGCGCACTACCTCGCGAACAACGCTGGTGGCGGCTTCAAGACGGTGAGCGATGCGGGCTTTCCGTCCGAGCAGTACGGCATCGCGGTGAAGAAGGGCAATGCCGAGCTCCTGGCGAAGATCGACAAGGGCCTGGCGGACATCAAGGCCGACGGCACCTACGCGAAGATCTACGCGTCGCATTTCGGCGCCGCGTCGAAGTAACTCACCGGCTTCGCCATGCTGCTGCACGTCACCCACGAAACCCGCTACGAGTACGCACCGCCGGTCGAGACGGCGCAGCACCTGGCCCACCTGAAGCCGCTCGCCACCGGTTCGCAGCGGCTCGTGAGCCACCTGCTCACGATCGATCCGCCGCCGGCGCAGCGCGGCGAGCTGCCCGACGTGTATGGCAACACCCGCGCCTTCTTCGCGCTCGAGGCCACGCACGACCGGCTGGTGGTCACGGCCGAGAGCGTGGTCGATACCTCGGTGCCGGTGCTCTCGGGCGCCATCGCCCGCGAACTCCCCTGGGAAACCGTGCGCGAGCGCTTCCGCTTCCGCAAGGACGCCACTTTCGATGCGGCCTCCGAGTTCGTCTTTCCCTCGCCCTACGTGCCGCGCCACGACGACTTTGCCGCCTATGCACGCGCGAGCTTCGTGCCCGGGCGCTCCACCTTCGACGTGGCGATGGACCTCACCGAGCGCATGTACCGCGACTTCGACTACGACGCCGACAGCACCGAGATCAACACCCCCGCCGTCGAGGCGCTGGCCCAGCGCAAGGGCGTGTGCCAGGATTTCGCTCACATCATGATCGCGTGCTTCCGCACGCTGGGCCTGCCCGCGCGCTACGTGAGCGGCTACCTGCTCACGCAGCCGCCGCCGGGCCAGCCGCGGCTGGTGGGCGCCGATGCCTCGCATGCGTGGGTGTCGGTGTACCTGCCGGGCGAAGACGACGGTGCCGGCGGCTGGGCCGATTTCGATCCCACCAACGGCCGCCAGCCGGGCGAGGACTACGTCACGCTGGCCATCGGCCGCGACTACTCCGACGTCTCGCCGATGCGCGGCGTACTCCATGGCGGCGCAAGGCATACGCTGAGCGTCGGGGTGACCGTGCAGCCGGTGGGGGAAGTGATCCAGCTCGCGCCGCAAAGCCGGACACAATCGACATCCCAAGACAAGGAGCTTCCATGAGCGTTTACGACAAACTTTCCAGCCTCGGCATCACCCTGCCCCCGGTCTCGGCCCCCGCCGCCGCCTACGTGCCCTTCGTGCAGACCGGCAACCTCGTGTTCCTGTCGGGCCACATCGCCAAGAAGGACGGCAAGGTCTGGGCCGGCCAGCTCGGCGTGAACATCACCACCGAGGAAGGCAAGCAGGCCGCACGCGCCATCGCCATCGACCTCCTGGGCACGCTGCACGCGGCCGTGGGCGACCTCAACAAGGTCAAGCGCATCGTCAAGGTGATGAGCCTCGTGAACTCGGTCGGCACCTTCACCGAACAGCACCTGGTGACCAACGGCGCGAGCGAGTTCTTCGCCGAAGTCTTCGGCCCCGAAAAGGGCGCGCACGCGCGCAGCGCCTTCGGCGTGGCGCAAGTGCCGATGGGCGCCTGCGTCGAGATCGAGCTGATCGCCGAAGTCGGCTGATCCGGCAGGAAAGCGCCCCGCTGGCCGGGGCTTTTTTTCGAGCCTTCGACAACCATGAACATCGTCCTGCGCACCCTCGCCTCGACTGCGCTCCTGTTCGCCGCCATGCACCCGGGCGGCGCATCTGCGCAGTCGCTCAGCTGCGGCGGTTTTCTCGCAGGCGTCGGCGAATCGAAGTTCTCCGTGCTCAACAAGTGCGGCGAGCCGGTCCTGAAGGACATCGTCTGCGTCAACCGGCCCCAGGTCGAAGTGATCGTCACGCCGGGCGCACGCGGCGGCGGGACGCGGCAGATCATCAGCCAGCAATGCATCCCGATGGAAGACTGGACCTACCACCGCGGCCAGGGCAACTTCCTCGGGATCGTGCGGTTCTATAACGGCGCGGTCGAGTCGGTGCGCGACGGGGACCGGGTTCAGTGAACTAGGGCGAGTTGCCGAAGCTCGCCTCCAGGAATTCGATCAACGCCTGCACGCGCGCCGTCCGCCCCTTGCGGGTCGGCACCAGCAGCACCACCGGTGCGCTGTCGAATTCCCAGTCCTTCAGCACCCGCACCAGCGAGCCTCGCGCGATCGCATCGGCCGCGTCCCATTCGGAGCGCAGCACCAGCCCCATGCCCTGCTCGGCCCAGTGCCGGGCCACGCTGCCGTCGTTGGTGACGAAAGCCGGCGCGATACGCAGTGTTTCGCGCGCACCGACGCGTCGTTGCGCCTTCGGCTTTGCTGCGCGGCGCACATGCCACAGCGTGACGTCTTCGTCGTTCTCACGGATGACGATGCAGTCGTGCCCCACCATCACGTCGCGCGGAACGCGGGGCGTGCCGCGCACACGCAGGTACTCGGGGCTCGCGCACAGCCAGCGCTCGTTGGTGCTCAACGTGCGCGCGACCCACGACGAATCGCGCACCGTGCCGATATGGATGATCGCGTCGGCATCGTGCCGGTCGGGCCATGGCGTCTCGCGAAGGTCGAACTGGATGCGCAGGCCCGGATGCAGGCGGGCGAAGCGCGCGAGCATCGGCGCCACGTACTGCCGACCGTAGCCGAAGGGCGCGGCGATGCGCAGCGTGCCGGTGAGCCGGCGGTCGTCGCGCTGCATCGATTCGCGCAGGCCCTCGATCTGCCCGAGCAGCGCCGCGGCCTCGCGAGCGAAGCGCTCGCCCTCGGCCGTGAGGCTCAGCCGCCGCGCGGTGCGGGTGGCGAGCGAGAGGCCGAGCGTGGCTTCGAGCTTGCGCAGCCGCATCGACAGCGCGGGCGGCGTGACGGCCAGCGAACGCGCCGCGGCGCTGAGCGAAGGCTCGCGCAGAAGGGCCGCCGCCAGTTGCATGTCCTCGATCTGGATCATTAATCTGTACTTAACGATTGATGAGTTCGCATTGAAGCACAACGACGGCTTTGAAACGTACAGTCCGTGCTCATGCAAGCCTCCATCGCCCCCGCTGGCGCCTACCCACGCGCCGTGCTTTTCGACCTGCTCACCGCCCTCCTCGACTCCTGGACCGTGTGGAACGCCGCCGCCGGCTCGGAAGAAAAAGGCCGCGCATGGCGCGCCGAATACCTCCGGCTCACCTACGGCTGCGGCGCCTACGTGCCCTACGAGCAACTGGTGAAAGACGCCGCCCGCAACACCGGCATGGCCGACACCGCACCGGATACGCTCGAAGCCCACTGGGACACGCTGCCCGCATGGGACGGCGCACGCGAGTTGTTGCAGGCGCTCAAGCCGCACTGCCAGCTCGCGGTGGTCACCAACTGCTCGCAGCGGCTCGGCCATCGCGCGGCGGCATTGCTCGGCATCGACTGGGACGTGGTCGTCACTTCAGAAGAAGCCGGCTTCTACAAGCCCGACCCGCGCCCCTACCGCATGGCGCTCGACCGGCTGGGCGTGCAGGCGAGCGACGCCACCTTCGTCGCCGGCTCGGGCTACGACATGTTCGGCACCTCGGCCGTGGGCCTGCGCACCTTCTGGCACAACCGCGTGGGGCTCGCCTTGCCGAATGGCGCGCCACCGCCCGAGCAACAAGCCTCGACGCTCGCACCCGCGCTGCCGTGGCTCCAATCCTTTGCTTCGATTTCCTGAACGGACGCCCCCTCATGAACGCCCTCACCCTCGCCACCATCGACACGCCCACCGCCATCGTCGAGCAGCCCCGCATGCAGCACAACATCGCGCGGATGCAGGCGCACATGAACGCGCTCGGCGTGCGCTTCCGCCCGCATGTGAAGACCAGCAAGTGCATCGACGTGACGCGTGCGCAGCGCGATGCGGGTGCGCAGGGCATCACCGTTTCCACGCTGAAGGAAGCCGAGCAGTTCTTCGCCGCCGGTTTCACCGACATCCTCTATGCCGTGGGCATGGCGGCGCACCGGCTGCCGCATGCGCTCGAGCTGCGCCGCCGCGGCTGCGCGCTTTCGATCATCACGGACGGCGTGGCTTCGGCGCGCGCCATTGCCGAGTTCGGCCGCGCGAACGGCGAGGCCTTCGAGGTGCTGATCGAAGTCGACACCGACGGTCATCGCTCCGGCATCCGCCCCGACGACGACGTGCTGCTAGCAGTTGCCCACGTGCTGCACGACGGCGGCATGCGCCTTGCCGGCGTGATGACGCACGCCGGCTCCAGTTACGACCTGGACACGCCCGAAGCGCTCAAGGCCATGGCCGAGCAGGAACGCGCCGGCTGCGTGCGCGCCGCACAGCGGCTGCGCGATGCCGGCCTGCCCTGCGCCGTCGTCAGCGTGGGTTCCACGCCCACGGCGCTGATGGCCGAGCAACTCGACGGCGTGACGGAAGTGCGGGCCGGTGTCTATGTGTTTTTCGACCTCGTGATGCGCAACGTCGGCGTGTGCGACACAGACGAAATCGCGCTGAGCGTGCTCACCACCGTGATCGGCCACCAGGTCGAGAAAGGCTGGGCCATCGTCGATGCGGGCTGGATGGCGATGAGCCGCGACCGCGGCACGCAGAAGCAGAAGCGCGACTTCGGCTATGGCCAGGTCTGCGGGCTGGACGGCGCGGTGCTCGATGGCTTCGTGCTCAGCGGCGCGAACCAGGAGCACGGCATCCTGTCGCGCGAAGGCGAGCCTGATACGGATATCGCCACGCGCTTTCCGATCGGCACGCGCCTGCGCATCCTGCCCAACCATGCATGCGCGACTGGCGCGCAGTTTCCCGAGTACCAGGCGCTGGGCGAAGACGGTGCGTTGCAGCCCTGGGGCCGCTTCCACGGCTGGTGATCGGGGGGCGCGCTCAGGCCTTCGCGCGCGTCCCCGTGAGCGTCGGCAGTTCCGTGGCGCTGGAATTGACATTCACACTGCGATCGAAGCGCATGTAGGGCCCCGAGAAGCGGCACTCCACCGTGTCGCGGAAGGCCGACTCGACGAAGGTCCAGGTCATGACGAAGGTGCGCGCGTCGCGCCACTCGCCGCTGGCCACCACGCGCATCACGTCGGGCTGGTACTCGTGGTGCAGCTTGTTGCCAGTGATGGTGGTGTCGCCTTCGAAGGGCTTCTTCAACCCCGCCTGCACCTTGTGCGTGCCGCGGTCGTCTTCCATCGTGAAGGTGCAGGTGTCACCCGTGAAGTCGAGGCGCATCGACTTGACCTTCTCCGCGTTCTCGGGAAAGTCGAAACGCACGCCCGAGACATTTGCCGCCACGGGCGAACTCGTCGCCTTCACAGGCGGCAGCAGTTGCAGCGTGCGCGTGCGGTTCTTCAGCGTCGCGTAGTCCCGTTCGCTGGCCGGCAGCGTGTTGCCGAACGCCGCAGGGAAGTGCTTGTAGAGAATGCCCGCGTTGAAGCCCGCCTTCGGCGGCAGCGCCGAGTTGAGCGCAAGCACCGCGTTCTGCTCGGGGAACACCACCGAGTACTGGCCGAACAATCCATCGGCGTTGTAGGCGCCGCGCTGGCCCAGCCACCACTGGTAGCCATAGCGGTCCTTCGTGTGCGGCTCGTGCACCGACGCCACCCACTCCTTCGTGAGGATCTGCTTGCCGTTCCACAGGCCGTTCTGCGCATGCAGGATGCCGAGCTTGAGCGAATCGACCGTCTTCCAGCTCAGGCCGTTGGCACCGGGCGAGATGCCTTCGGGTCCCACATCCCACTCGTAGCCGGTGATGCCCAGCGGATCGAAAAAGCGGGGCTTGAGGTAGTCAGCCGTCGACTGCCCCGTGGTCTTGGTGACGATGGCCGACAGCATGTAGGTGGCCGCGCTCGTGTAGACGAACTTGCTGCCCGGTGTGTGGACCACCGGGATCTTGAAGAACTCCGCGATCCAGCTCGTGCGGATCGGCCGCCACACCGAGCCCGACACCATCGACTCGTGGCCGGTGCGCATCGTGAGCAGGTCGCGCACCGTCATCGCCGCGAGGTTGGCACTGACCGTGGGCGGCAGGTGCTCGGAAAAGAAGGAGACGACCTTGTCGTCGAGGCCGAACTTGCCGTCGGCGATCGCCATGCCGACGGCACACACCGTCACGCTCTTGGTGAGCGAGTGCGTCATGTGCCGGCGCTCGGGCTTGTAGGGGTCCCACCAGCCTTCGGCCACCACATGGCCATTGCGCCACAGCATGAAGCTGTGCAGCTCGAAGGCGCCGCGCTCGGCATCGTCGAGGAAGGCGAGGATCGCGGCGGGCGAAATGCCCTGCGCCTCGGGCCGGCTGCGCGGCAGGCCGTCGGCAAAGACCGGTGCAGCAGTGCCCGTGGCGGCCCAGCCGATGCCGGGCAGCGAAGCCATGGCGGTGCCGCCGATGGAAAGGCGCAGCAGGCCGCGGCGGGAGATGGCAGGTGTTGTCTCTTGCATGTTGTTGGCTTCCTTGTCTTGCGGGATGGACAGGTCGCACCAGTTTGGTTCCGCGAACTGTCAATCGCCTGTCGGCTGCGGCAGGGAAAACCCGGTCGATGGATCGCCATGCGCGCCGGCCCGCGCCGCCGAATCGATGATCTCGCGCCACGACTTGCCGGCTGCCCGAAGCTGATCCACCGAGGGGCCGAGGATGTTGCCGTACTGCCGCATCGTCCGGGCTTCGATGAGCACCAGCAGATCGGGCGGCGTGAGGTCGCGGTAGGCCTCCTTGAGGCGATTGCGCTCGGCCACCACCCAGCGGGCGACCTGCTCTTCGTCCGTACCCGCAGCGAGCATCTGCGATGCCGACCGGGCGAGTTCGTTCACTGCGGCTTCGTAGCGGGAACGCACTCCGGACGCAGTCATGGCCTTCTGCCTAGGCTGTCTGGTTCGGTTCCGGATCTTTCCGCCCCGGCACGGCCACGCCGCGGATCTTCAGGAAGTATTCGTCCTGCACGTCCTCGTCGACGACGGGCCGCGTGTGCGTTGCATAGAGCGCGTCCGGCCCATCCTTGCGTGGCCCCGAAATCCAGTAGTGCTCGCCCGTCTCGACATCGAAGTAGTTCGACTTGAATCCATCGCCCTTCAAGCTCTGGAAGGCCTTGTCTCCGTAATACAGCGTTGCGCCGGTCTTGGAGAACTTCACGCGTCCGATGCGGGCTGGCCCCGTCAAGCCGCCTGCCTTCGACTCGATGTACATGATGCGGCTCTTCATGGGGTGCCCTGCGCGTTGGAATCCCGCCATCGTACAGTTCAGGCTCCCGCGGCCGAACACAACAACTACGGAGACAAGCCATGGAATTCGACTACGTGATCGTGGGCGGAGGCTCCGGCGGCGCCACGCTGGCCTCCCGCCTCAGCGAAGACCCGGCCATGACGGTCTGCCTCATCGAAGCCGGCGGCGATGGCCGCGGCATCCTGGTACGGGCACCGGCCGCCACGGTGGCGATGCTGCCGGGCCGACCGCGCATCAACAACTACGCCTACCAGACCGTGCCGCAGCCCGGCCTGAACGGACGCCGCGGCTACCAGCCGCGCGGGCGCTGCCTCGGTGGCTCGAGCGCGATCAACGCCATGCTCTACGTGCGCGGCCATCGCGACGACTACGACGACTGGGCGCGCGCAGGCTGCACGGGCTGGTCGTTCGACGAGGTGCTGCCGTACTTCAAGCGCGCCGAGGGCAACGAGCGCGGCGAGAGCGCGCTGCACGGCGCCGACGGGCCGCTGCAGGTCTCCGAGCAGCAGAGCCCGCGCCCGATCACCGAAGACTTCGTGCGCGCGGCTGCGGAGTGCGGCATTCCGCGCAACGACGATTTCAACGGCGTCGAGCAGGAAGGCGCGGGGCTCTACCAGGTCACGCAGTTCCACGGCGGCGCGAAGAACGGCGAGCGTTGCTCGGCCGCCGCGGCGTACCTGCACCCGGTGATGAATACGCGCCCCAACCTCACGGTGCTGACCGGCGCGCAAGCCCTGCGCGTGGTGCTCGACGGCAAGCGCGCCACCGGTGTGGAGGTGCTGCGCGGCAGCACCGCCGAGATCATCAGCGCGCATCGTGAAGTGGCGCTGTGTGGCGGCGCCTTCAACTCGCCGCAGTTGCTGATGCTCTCGGGCATCGGCGACCCCGCCGAGGCGGGCCGCCACGGCATCGCCGTGCGGCATGCGCTGCCGGGCGTCGGCCAGAACCTGCAGGACCACACCGACTTCATCCTCGCCTACACCTCGAAGGACACCGACCTCTTCGGCATCGGCGTGAAAGCCGGGCTGAAGCTGACGAAGGCGATCTTCGAGTGGCGCAAGAGCGGCAAGGGCCTCATCGCGACGCCCTTTGCCGAAGGCGGCGCCTTCATCAAGTCGTCGCCCGAGTTGCGCCGGCCCGATCTGCAGCTGCATTTCGTGATCGCGATCACCGACGACCATGCGCGCAAGCTGCATGCGGGTTTCGGCTTCTCATGCCATGTGTGCGTGCTGCGCCCCAAGGGCCGGGGCGACGTGCGGCTGAACGATGCGAACCCGCTGTCGGCGCCGCGCATCGACCCGCAATTCCTCTCCAACGCCGAAGACATGGCATTGCTGCTGCAGGGCGTGAAGAAGATGCGCGAGATCCTGCGCGCACCGGCGCTGCAGAAGTACCGGCACCGCGAGGTCTACACGGCCGATGCGCACACCGACGAAGAACTCACCCGCCATATCCGCTCGCGCGCCGACACCATCTACCACCCGGTGGGCACCTGCAAGATGGGCGTGGATGTGATGGCGGTGGTCGACGCGCAACTGCGCGTGCACGGCATCGAGAATCTGCGCGTGGTCGATGCCTCGGTGATGCCGACGCTGATCGGCGGCAACACCAATGCCCCGACGATCATGATCGCCGAGCGCGTGGCCGACTGGATGCGCGGGCCGATCACATTCGACCGCGCGGTGCAGGATGCTAGAGAGCCTGCGAAGAGCCTCGCACCATCAGCTCTCCAGGGAGCAGCAGTTGGCGCGGTGCAGAGTCCAGCCCACGCAGCCGCTCGATCAGGCATGTAGCGGCCGTGCGGCCGATCGCATCGGTGGGCTGCGCCACAGTGCTGAGGCCAGGACCGATCAGCGAGGCCCATTCGGGATCGTCGAAGCCGACGAAGCCCAGGTCGTCGCCGAACTGCAGGCCCAGGCGCGCCATGGCCTGCGCCACGCGCAGCGTGACCACGGCATTGCCCGCGACCACGGCGGCGCGGCGACCGCGCTTGGCGCGCTTGCGCAAGGCGGTCAGTGCCGCATCGAGCGCATCGCTCTCACCTTCGACCGATTCGAACACCTCGCCCGCCACGCGCGGTTCGTGCGCAGCCACGCAGGCACCGAAGGCGGCCGTGCGTTCGCGCCGCGAACTCACGCCCTTCTGCGGCTCTGTGACGTAGAGCAGTTCGCGATACCCGCCTTCGAGCAGATGCCCGCAAGTCGCCTGCATCGCCGCATGGTTGTCGAGCGAGACGAAGTCGGTGTGCATGCCCGTGTGCCGGCGGTCGACCAGCACCGCGGGCTTGCCGTGCAGCGTGACCGCATCGACCACGTTGCTGCCGCGGCCGAGCGTGTTGAGGATGAAGCCGTCGACCTGGTAGCCCGCGAGCGCATCGATGGCCTCGCGCTCGCGTTCGCTTTCGTTGCCGAGGTTGAACAGCATCACGAGGTAGCCGGCGTCCTGGCAGGCCTTCTCGGCACCGCGCAGCACCGCCACCGAATACGGGTTGGTGATGTCGGCCACGATCAGGCCGATGAGCCGCGAACGGCCGTGGCTCAGCGCCTGCGCCATCGGGCTCGGCGAATAGGCCAGCTTGGCGATGGCGACCTCGACGCGCGCGGCGATGTCGGGGCTCAGCAGCCGTTCGCGGTGGTTGAGGAAGCGCGAGACCGTGGCTTTGGAAACGCCGGCCGCTTCGGCGACGTCGGCGATGGTGGCGCGGCCCGTGGGTTTCATGTCACGGGGCGGCGGTGTCGTAGGGCGCGGTCGGCTTCTCGCCGGCCAGCACCTGCAGCAGATTGGTCGTCGCCAGCTCGGCCATCGCGTGGCGCGTCTCGTGCGTGGCCGAGCCGATGTGCGGCAGCGGCGTCACGCGCGGGTGCGTGCGCAGCGGTGAATCGGCCGGCAGCGGCTCCTTCGCGAACACGTCGAGGCCGGCGGCGCGCAGCGTGCCGTGGTCCAGCGCCTGCAGCAGCGCGTCTTCGTTCACGGTGGCACCACGGCCGCCGTTGATGAACGATGCGCCCGGCTTCATGCGCGCGAAGAAGGCGGCGTCGATCATGCCGCGCGTGGCGTCGGTCAACGGCAGCATCGCGAGCACGATGTCGGCGCGCGCGAGCAGGTCGTCCAGCGGCGTGTGCGTGGCGCGGCCTTGCAGCTCAGGCGCCTGCGCGGCCAGGTCGACCGGGCGGCGTGCGTGGTAGAGCACCGGCATGCCGAAGCCCAGCGCCGCGCGCCGTGCCACGGCCTGGCCGATGCGGCCGAAACCGAGGATGCCCAGCGTCTTGCCATGCACGTCGGTGCCGAAGAGGTCTTCGCCGATGTTCTTCGTCCACTGGCCTTCGCGCACGAGGTTCGAGAGCTCGACGACGCGGCGCTGCGTGGCCATGAGGATCGCGAACACCGTGTCGGCCACGGTCTCGGTGAGCACGTCGGGGGTGTGGCACAGCACGATGCCGCGCTTGTGCAGTTCGGCGATCGGGTAGTTGTCGACGCCGACCGACACGCTCGAAATCACCTCGAGTTGCGGCGCTGCATCCAGCAACGCGGTATCGACCGTGTGGCTCGAGCCGATCAAACCGTTCGCGGTGGCGAGCGCGGCGGCGAAGGCCTCGGGCTCCTTGCGCGGATCGGCCACGGTGACGTGGTGCGCGGCCTGCAGGCGCGCGAGTTGGTCTTCGAGCAGGGGCCGGAAAACGAGCACGTTTTTTTTCGTCATGGTCTTCAGAGCCCCGCTTCTTCGAGTTGCGCACGCGTCGGCAGGCCTTCGGTATCGCCCAGCACCTGCACCGCACGAGCGCCGATCCACGCGCCGCGGCGCACCGCCTCGGGCACGCTCCTGCCTTCGAGCAGCGCGCTCACCACGCCGGCTGCGAAGCCGTCGCCTGCGCCCACGGTGTCGATCACTTCCTTCACCGGAAAGCCCTCGACGCGGCCTGTGCCGGCCACATCGCTGTCGTAGTAGGCGCCCTCGGCGCCGAGCTTGACGACCACGAGCTTCGCACCGCGCTCGCGGTAGAAGCGCGCCACAGCCTCGGGCTCGCTGTGGCCGGTGAGCAGCAGCCCTTCTTCGATGCCCGGCAGCACCCAGTCGGCGCGCGAGGCGAGTTCGTTGATCCAGTGGCGCATCGTCTCGGTCGAAGACCACAGCGTCGGGCGCAGGTTGGTGTCGAACGAGATCGTGCGGCCGGCGGCGCGCATCACGTCCATGGTCTTGAGCGCGGCCTGCAGGCTGGTCTCGGAGATGGCGGCGAACACGCCGGTGGCGTGCAGGTGGCGCGCCGAGCGCAGCCACGCCTCATCGACATCGGCCGGGCCCATCTGGCTCGCGGCCGAGCCCTTGCGGTGGTATTCGACCGGCGGGTCGCTGCCGTCGGTGACGCGGCCCTTGAACTGGAAGCCGGTGCGTTGCGTCGGATCGCAGATGACGTGCGAGCAGTCGATGCCCTCGCCCTTCATCGTCGCGAGCAGCGCACGCGCCATCGAGTCGGTGCCCAGTCGGCTGGCCCAGCCCACTTTCAGACCCAGGCGCGAAAGACCGATGGCCACGTTGGTCTCGGCGCCCGCGGTGCGCTTGTGGAACGCCTCTGCGTTCTCCAGCGGCCCGGGGCGGTCCGCCACGAGCAGCATCATGGCCTCGCCGAACAGGGCGACGTCGAAAGCGGTGGGTTCTGGCATGTGTGGTTGGTTCTACGCCCGTGCGGCGCGGATGAATTCGATTTGCGAGCGGGTGACGGCCATCAGGTCGTCGCCCACCAGAGGGTATTCGATGGCGTGGGGCACGTCGGCGGGCAAGGCGCGCAGCACCGCACGCCATGGCGCGACTGAATCGCCCATCGGCACCGCCACCCACTTGTGCGGCAGGCGCTGCGCGCCCTTGCAGTGCACATAGCGCACGCGGTGGCCGAGTGCCTGTGCGGCCTGCAGCGGGCACTCGCCCAGCCAGTGCCAGTTGCCCATGTCGAAGGTCATGCCGAGCGATACGCCGGCACGGTCCGCCGCTTCGAAGAAGGCCTGCAATGCGGGCAATGTGCCGGCGCGCACCGTCTGGTCGTTCTCGATCAGCAGTTCGACGCGCGTCTCGGCAAGCTCCACCTTCAGGCCCCACAGCGAGCCGTGCGACGAAGGCTGGAAATCGCCAATGGACATCTTCAGCCGCTTCGCACCCACGCGGGTGGCAGCGGCTATGCCGCGCTTGAGCGCCGCACTGTCGAGCCAGCCGCCCTCGGCCCAAAGACCTTCAGGGCTGGAGTACACGGAAGCAAGACCGTTGAGCGCAGGCAATTCGGCATCCGCATCGCGCAGCATCTCGCCGCGCACTTCCACCGAATCGGCGCCAGCGGTGCTCGCGAGTTGCGAGCACCAGAGCTGGCCGTGCCGCCCCACCTCGGCCGCGCCGAAGGACGACAGAGAAATCAGAACCTCGAAGGACATCAGTGGGCTTGGTGAGAACTGAGGATCTGCCCGAGGAACTGGCGCGTGCGCTCGTCCTTCGGGTTGCCGAAGAATTCTTCGGGCGGCGCCTGTTCGACGATCTTGCCTTCGGCCATGAAGATCACGCGGTCGGCCACGCTGCGGGCAAAGCCCATCTCGTGCGTCACGCACAGCATGGTCATGCCGTCTTCGGCCAGGCCGATCATGGTGTCGAGCACTTCCTTGACCATCTCGGGGTCGAGCGCCGAGGTGGGCTCGTCGAACAGCATGATCTTGGGCGACATGCACAGCGCGCGCGCAATCGCCACGCGCTGCTGCTGGCCGCCCGAGAGCTGGCTCGGGTACTTTTTGGCCTGCTCGGGAATGCGCACGCGGGTGAGGTACTTCATCGCCACCTCTTCCGCCTGCGCTTTCGTCATGCCGCGCGAGCGCATCGGCGCGAGCGTGCAGTTCTCCAAAATGGTGAGGTGCGGGAACAGGTTGAACTGCTGGAACACCATGCCGACTTCGGCGCGCACCGCGTCCACGTTCTTGCCACCGGCCGTGAGGTCGATGCCATCGACCACGATGCGGCCCTTCTGCACCGTCTCCAGCCGGTTGATGCAGCGGATCAGCGTCGACTTGCCCGAGCCCGAAGGCCCGCAGATCACGATGCGCTCGCCCTGGCGCACCGACAGATCGATGCCGGTCAACACCTGGAATTCACCGTACCACTTGTTGACCGCTTCCATGCGGATGATCGATTCCGTCGTCATGCCAGGGTTTCCTTCAAGCGCCTTGGCTTATTGCATCTTCGGGAGGTCGGCCTGCAGCCACTTCTGGTAGAGCTTGTTCAGCTCGCCATTCGCGGTGTTCTTCTGCACGAACTCGTTCACCGCCTTGGTCAGCTCTTCCTGGCCCGGACGCATCGCGATGCCCATCGACTGCTGCACCAGCGTGAACTTGTTTTCATAGGTGCCGGCGGGCACGCGCTTGGCGATCTGCGCGGCGACGGTGACCGAGCAGCCGATCGCATCGACCTGGCCCGAGATCAGCGCCTGCATGGCCGAGGCGTCGTCGTCGAAGCGGCGGATCTCTGTGCCTTCCGGTGCGGCCTTGGTCACGGCCACGTCTTGCGTCGAGGCGCGGGCCACGCCCACGCGCAGGCCCTTCAGGTCGGTGGCGGCCTTGATGGGGGTCTTGGTCGCGCCGTACAGCACGATGGTCGCGGCCGCGTAGGGTTGCGAGAACTGCACCTGCTTGGCGCGCTCGGGCGTCACGGCCAGCGAGGCGACCAGCAGGTCGACCTTGTTGGTCAGCAGGAACGGAATGCGGTTCGGGCCGGTCACCGGCACGATGTTGGCCTTCACGCCCCAGTCCTTGGCCAGGAGCTTGGCCACGTCGGCGTCGTAGCCGTCGGGCTGGTTCTTCGCATCGGTGGTGCCATAGGGCGGAAAGTCGACCAGCATGCCGATGGTGATCTCGCCCTTCTTCTTGATGTCGGCCACGCTTTGCGCCGAGGCGAACGGTGCGAACACGGTGAGTGCGGCGCCAAGGCCAAGGGCTGCCAGTGCGGCGCGGCGGGTAAAGGTGCGGGTCATGGGTTGTGTCTCCTGGATGGAAAAAGGAAGCGGCGAGAAAAGGAAATGGGTCAGCGTGCGAGGGCGCGAGCGCGCTTGCGCTCCATGCGTGCGGCCAGCAGCGACAGCGGCCAGCAGATCACGAAGTAGATGGCCGCCACCACCGAGAACACGATGAGCGGCTGGAAGGTGGCGTTGTTGATGATCTGCCCCGCGCGGGTGATCTCGGTGAAGCCGATGATGGCCGCGAGCGACGTGCCCTTGATGATCTGCACCAGATAGCCCACCGTGGGCGCGAGCGCGATCTTGAAGGCCTGCGGCAGCACCACGTCGCGCATGCGTGCGCCGTACTTGAGGCTCAGCGCCTCGGCCGCTTCCCACTGGCCGCGCGGAATGGCTTCGATGCAACCGCGCCAGATCTCGCCGAGGAAGGCCGCGCTGTTGAGGATGAGCGCCACGCCCGCGGCGATCCACGGGTTGATGTCCAGCCCCAGCACCGGCGCGCCGAAGAAGATCAAAAAGAGCTGCAGCAGGAGCGGCGTGCCCTGGAACACCTGGATGAAGACCATCGACGCATTGCGCGCCCAGGTCGAGTCGGAGGTGCGCATGAGCGCGATGATCAAGCCCAGGATCGCGCCGCCGACGAAGGCGATGGCCGACAGCGCCAGCGTCCACTGGGCCGCTTCGAGGATGAAAAGGAATTCGGGAAAGCCGAAGGTGCGCATGATGTTTTCTTCCGTGCGGCCGCGTTACCGGCGGTCCGGATAGTTGAGCGTGCGCTTGTAGATCAGCTTGAACATCGCCGAGAAGGCCAGCGCCAGCGCAAGGTAGATGGCGGCCACCACGATGTAGATCTCGAAGCTGCGGAAGGTCTGCGACTGCAGGTTGGCGGCCACCGAGGTCAGGTCGTCGGCCGAAATCACCGACACCACGGCCGAGTTCAGCATCAGCAGGATGAACTGGCTCGTGAGCGCCGGGTAGATGGCCTTCAGCGCGGGCTTGATGATCACGAAGCGGAAGATCTCCCAGGGCTTGAGGTTCAGCGCCCTGCCCGCCTCGATCTGCCCCTTGGGAATCGACTCGATGCCCGCGCGGATGATCTCGGTCGCGTACGCACCCAGGTTCACCACCATCGCCACCAGCGCGGCCGTCTGCGGCGACCAGCGCAGGCCGATGGCCGGCAGCGCGAAGAAGAAAAAGAACAGCTGCACGAGGAACGGCGTGTTGCGGATCACCTCGATGTACGCGTTGACGATGAAGCGCAGCCACCCCGGCCCCGAGGTCTTGCCCCAGGCGCAGAAGATCGCGACCACGAGGCCCAGCACCGTCGCGATGAGCGAGAGCTGGACCGTGATCCACGTGCCCTTGAGCAGCAGCGGCCAGGCAGCGAAGACGGCGTCGAATTGAAACTGGTAGTTCATGGTGCGGCGTGCACGAAGGCCGTGCACGTGCCTCGAAAAGCAATGCTTGCAGCTTATATGAAACCGGTTTCAGGCTTGACTAGGGATTCCCCTAGGTGGGCGTTTTGACCTACCTTCTGCCTACACTGGCGCGATGCTGAACCCACCCGCGGCCACCTTGCCCACAGAGGCGAATGCGCCAGTTTCCGGCGCTCCCGTCGTGCAGCATTTCAGGCAGGCATTGCTCTGGCCCCTGCGGCTGATGCCCTCGCCCGATGCCAGGTACACGCACCACGGCCCCTGGCAGGTGCTGCGCGACATGGGCGATGCCTCCCCATGGCGCGAAGAGGTCGACGAATACACCGGCGACAGCAGCCGCTTCCACGAACGGCACTACAACGAGTTCGTGAGCTTCCTGCCGTATGTGCAGCGCTTTCTCTATGGCGAAGGTCGCTCACGCGGCAAGGGCGACGACTCGGCTTCAGGCAAGGACGGCGATTCGCCGATGCGCATCTTCCGCCGCCACGACGTCGCGGCGGTACGCGTGGTGGCCCGGCCCGGCGACGTGCCGGTCACGCTGGACGTGATCCATTGCGACCTCTACTTCTTCTTCGACATCGACGTGGTGATGCTCAATCTCGAAGTCGGTGTCAATCACCTCAGCCTGGCGCAAGCGCAGGAAATCCTCTACCGCTTCGGCCGCGCCTACCCCGCCGGCTGGGAGCCCGACGGATCGGCCCTGCACTGCATGGCCAGCGTCGAATGGCTGGGCGCCGACGGCCGCGTGCTCGCGAGTTCCGATGCACAGCAGCGCGAGAGCTTTCTCTCGCACGTGGCGCAGCACCGCGCGCCGCGCATCTCGTCGCACTGGGCCTACCTGATGCAGCCGCTGGTGAGCGACCATTCGGAAGACCCCGGCGCGCTGCGCTACCGCCAGATCGAGTACTACCGCATGCCGGTGATGGCGTACCTCTCGATGGACGATCCGCGCCGCCTCACGCGCGACGACTTCGTGCGGCTCGCGCTGGTGACGGGCGCGGGCACGACCGACGCCCACCTGCCCTACGCCGACCACCACCTCGCGGACTTCGAGCACAAGTACTGCTACGACCGCTTCTGGGTCGACGCGGGCGCCGCGCCCAACACGCGCTACCTGTGCAACGGCCACGCGCTGGTCGTGGTGGGCGATGCGCACTCCGATTTCTTCTGCTGCCGCGACCGCGGCGTGCTCGCGCAGTTCAGGCACCAGCACTTCCTGCTGTTCCTCATCGCGCATTTCCAGAAGGCGTCGCTCCTGATGTTCTCGGACCAGCTGGTCGAGGCGCTCAAGAAGCTCGATATCCGCAGCACGCCGAGCGTGAAGCAGTTCAAGCGCGCGATCCGCTCGAGCTTCGAACGCTTCCTGCGCTTCACGCACCGCTACTGGTTTCACGAGATCTCCGAGCAGGCGCAGGTGCGCGCGCTCTCGCACATGTGCGCCGCGCACCTCGGGCTCGATCCGCTGTATGACGAGGTCAAATCTCGCATCGCCGACATGAACACATACCTCGATGCCGACAGCCTGCGCCGGCAGGCCAGCACCGTCGTGCGGCTCACGGTGGTCACGCTGTTCGGGCTGATCGGCACCGTCACCACGGGCTTCCTCGGCATGAACCTGCTGGCGGAAGCCGATGCGCCGCTGTGGCGCAAGGCGCTCTGGTTCGGCGTGGTGTTCGCCTTCACGACGTGGCTCACGATCTACACGATGGTGAAGTCGCAGCGGCTGTCGGACTTCATCGATGCGCTGTCGAACGATCGGCTGGGGTTTCGCGGCAAGCTGGCTGCGCTGGCACGGGTGTGGCGCCCGGGCGCGGATTAAAGTCTGCCGATGCGCATCGCCATCGTCTCCGACATCCATGGAAACCTCCCCGCACTCGAAGCCGTGGTCGAGGACATCGAACGCCGCGGCGTGGACGCCATCGCCAACCTGGGCGACAGCCTCTCGGGCCCGCTGATGCCGCTGGAGACCGCGCAGTTCCTGATGGCGCAGGACTGGGTGCAGCTCGCCGGCAACCATGAACGCCAGTTGCTCACCGTGCCCGCAGACAAGCGCGGCGCGTCCGATGCGTTCGCACATGCGCGGCTCGGTGCGAAGGAGTTCGCGTGGATCGCATCGCTGGGGCATACGCACCGCTTCAGCGCGGAGGTGATGCTCTGCCACGGCACGCCGGCGAGCGATCTCGAATACTTTCTGGAGACGGTCGAACCCGGCGACTTCCGAGCGGCCACGCAGGCGGAAATCGATGCGCGGCTCGGCGATGTCGATGCAGCGCTCGTCGCCTGCGGGCATACGCATGTGCCGCGCGTGGTGCATGCGTCGAGCGGGCAGTTGATCGTCAATCCGGGCAGCGTCGGCCTGCCGGCCTACGACGACATCCACCCTTATCCGCATGCCGTCGAAACCGGCTCGCCCCATGCGCGCTATGCCATCGTCGAGCAGCGCGACGGCGACTGGACCGCCAGGCTGGTGGCCGTTCCGTACGACCACACGGCGATGGCAAACCTTGCACTGGAGAACGGGCGGCCGGACTGGGCCCATGCACTCAAGACAGGCCGCATGCCCTGAGGATCAATCGCCCAATACGATCTTCGCGCCGTCGACCGCGCTGATGCGTACGCCGAAGCTCGTGATGTCCGACAGCGTCGCGTTGTGGTGCGCGCGGATGAAGGCGCCGGTGGCATGCGGCTTGTCGTGCGAGGTGTGCGCATCGGCCGCGAGCACCACTTCGTAGCCCAGCGCGGCCGCGCGGCGGGTGGTGGTGTCCACGCAGAACTCCGACGAGTAGCCGCAGATCACCACGCGCCGCACGCCCTGCCCCATCAGCCACGCTTCGAGCGGCGTGCGCAAAAAGGAATCGGGCGTGGTCTTGCGGATCCGGGTGTCGGCCGCATCGACCTGCAGCGCATCGGCGAGCTGCCAGCGTTCGGAATCGAATTCCAGGTCGACCGCGTTCTCATGCTGGATGAAAGCCACCGGCGCGCCGGCGGCGCGGGCTCGCACAGTGAGCGCGTTGATGCGCTGGATCACTTCCTGTGCCTCGTGCGGGCGCGGCGGATCGTCGCAAAGGCCGCGCTGCACATCGATGACGAGAACTGCAGTTTTCATGATGCTAGTTAGAAGGCAATGCCCTTGACCGACCAGAGGATGGCGCCGGACAGGAGCGTGGAGATGAGTGCGACGACCGCGCTGGCACCGAACGACGTGCCGATGCCGATCTGGAAGCCCAGTGTGTAGGCCACGAACAGCCCCACCATCACCGCGATCGCGGGCAGCCCTTCGACATGGTGATTGCCGGTTCCGCTGGAGAAGCTCATGTAGGCCAGCAGCGCCAACGCCACGAACAACGAGGCATAGAACACCGACTTGAACGACTCGCCCAGGCTCGGCGACACGCCCGCCACGACCTGCGCCGATATCTTCACCACCACCGTCACGAACAGCACCAGCGCACAGACCGCGATCGCGAGCTTGAGCGGCGTCATGAACGCGAAGAAGATGAGCGCGCCGATGAAGAGGAGGTAATGCATGTGAGGTGCGATTGTGGGGCCAGGCGTTCGCGTTGCGGCCTCAGAGGCTGAGAGGCGATTCGGCGTGGCCGAGCAGCCCCCGCAAACGGGCCCAATCAAGGCGCAAAGCGCAGCCATAGCTGAGGCTATGGCGAGCATTTGCAACGCAGAGTGGGGCCGTTTGCGGGGGATGAGCGGTCATGTCGGATTGCCTCTCAGCCTCTCAGCCTCTCAACTCCAGGCGCTCACCTCCAGCCGCACCTTGCCGGTGATGCCGGGCGCCGCCGCTGCGGCACCGAGGCTCGAGAGCGGCACGACGAACTGCAGCTTGCCGCCGGCCAGTTGCTTCGGGCTGATCGGCAGCGACGCCTGCCCCGCCGTGTCGGTCTGCCAGCCGTACTTGAGGTTCCAGTTCTGCGCCGGGTCGTCGGCCTGGGGCGGCGCGATCTCGATGACGAGCGTGTCGCGGAAGAGAGAGCTTCCTTCGTAGTGCCCGTCGAGCCAGAACTTCTTGTTCACCTGGTAGTCGGGCACGCGCACGCCCAGCGTCATGGCGTAGGCGAGCGTCGGGCGGTCCTGGTTGACGCGGGCCTTGTTGGCCAGGAACACGGTCGAGAGATAGATCGAGCGGCGCTCGGGCTTCTTCGGATCGGTCAGCTCCTTGTGCGTGCGGCAGGCGGGCGAGTCTTCCTCGGCCACGCGCCGGCTCAGGTACCAGCGCTTGCCGCGCGGCGCGGCCAGAAGCTCGACCTGATAGAGCGCATCGATGTCGGCGTCCTTGGGCAGGTCGGGCGGCAGGGTCACGCCGTCGACGTCGAACCAGAGGTCGACCCGCACATCGCCGAAGAGAAAGCGCACGAGGTTCTGATAGGCCTCCTCGGAGTTGACGATGCCGAAGTAGCCCGAGTGCGAACGAAAGGCGTAGGCGGTGGCCACCGGCTGCGTCTTCTTGTTCGCGTCGATGGACCAGAGCGAGGCGTTCTCGATGCGCACCAGCCCGTCGCTGCCATGGCCCGCGAACATGCGCGAGAGCCCCTTGGCGGTTTCGTAGTCGCCTCGGTTGGAGCCGACCATGCAGAAGAAGCGCTCGGCCGGGAAGGCGGTGGCCGGCAGGTAGTCCATGCGGCCGTTGACGGCCGGCGTGGCGAGGAACTCGGACATCTTCTCGCGGTTGAAGGTGTTCATCTCGTTGGCGGTGAGCCAGGCCGGGATGTTGACGCCGCCCATGTCGATGCCGTTGTGCGGCGTGGCATAGGTGAACACCTTGTCGACGCAGGCCCGCGCGGCGGGGTCGCCCAGCGCCGGGTTCTGCAGGAAGGCGCGCACCACCAGCCCGCCCATCGAATGCGCCACCAGGTAGCAGCGGAAGTCGGCAGCAGCGGCGGCCCCTTCGCGCTGCCCCACGAGGTCGCGCACCCGCAGGATCAGCTTGCTCAAACCCTGCGCATAGAACTTGATGTTGCGCGCTTTGCCATCGCCCAGCAGCTCGGAGCCGGTGTCGTAGTAGCGGTAGATGATGACCGAGGCCGACGGGATGCCGTCCACGTCCTTGCCGGTCTCGTCGGGCGAAGGCTTCCAGTCGTCGTCCAGGATGTCCAGGCCGTTCTGATAGACGCTCTGGTACTGGAAGTCGGCCAAGAGGCGCACCACTGGCGACTCGAAGACGAACTTCTGCGCAGGCGCGTCTTTCTTGACGGTGGCGCGGTAGACCGTGGAGCCGAGGTTGAAGCCGCAGAACGGATCGGCCGCGGTCTCGTCGCGCTCGGATTCGGTCATGGCATAGCCACGCACGTAGATGATGGGATAGCGGTTGCCGCTCATTTTTGTATCGCCTTCTCCTGGCCCATGAAGGCCCCGAGTGTGCCGCGCCGAAGCGGTGCATGCCATAGGGCGCATGGCATAAGGAAGGGCCCTTGCCGGGCATGGCGCGCGCACCCCGAAATTCCCCTGCCGCCCGAATGTTTCTGTCGCTGAAACCATTGAAACATGTGCCCGCGATAGTCTCGCGCCTCCACACAAACACACGTCCAGAGGTTCTTCCCATGGCTGACGATTCGGCTTCGCAGGGGTCCTACCTGCCCCAACTCCTGCGCCGGGGCACGGCGCTCGCCGCGGCCGGCTGCGCATTCGTCGCGGGCTGCAGCGCCGCCGGCGGTGGCGAGACACGCTACGAGAATTCGCCGCAGTTCCGTGACGGCGTGTTCCAGAACATGGCCAACCCCGACGAGAAGCCCTCGGCCAGCGCCTGGCGCATCTGGTCTCGCTTCATCGTCGGCAGCAAGGTCGACACGGTGCCGGTCGATGCGATTCCGGTCCGTGAGATCAGCGCGAAGGATCTGGACGCGCTCGACACCAAGGCCAACCACGTGGTGCGCCTCGGCCACTCGTCGCACCTGCTCAAGCTGCGGGGCAAGTACTGGTTGATCGACCCGGTGTTCAGCGAGCGCGCATCGCCCGTGCAGTGGGCCGGGCCGAAGCGCTTTCACAAGCCGCCGATCGCGCTGGAGCAACTGCCGCCTATCGAAGGCGTGATCCTCTCGCACGACCACTACGACCACCTGGACGTGGCGACCATCGAATACCTCGCCAAGAGCGTGAAGCGCTACTTCGTGCCGCTGGGCGTGCGCTCGCGGCTGGTGGTGATGGGCGTACCCGCCGAGCGCGTGACCGAGCTCGACTGGTGGCAGGACGCCGAGCACGACGGCGTGAAGCTCACCGCCACGCCGGCCCAGCATTTCTCGGGCCGCACGCTCTCGGACCGCGGCCGCACGCTGTGGGCCTCATGGGCGGTGCAGAGCGGTGACCAGCGCATCTTCTACAGCGGCGACTCGGGCTACTTCCAGGGTTTCAAGCAGATCGGCGAGCGCTTCGGCGGCTTCGACCTGGCGCTGATGGAAAACGGCGCCTACGACGCCTACTGGCCCGGCGTGCACATGACCCCCGAGCAGAGCGTGCAGGCCTTCGAGGACCTGCGCGGCAAGGTGTTCTTCTCGGTGCACAACAGCACCTTCGACCTCTCCTTCCACACCTGGCACGACCCGCTGGACCGCATCGCGAGCCTGACGGAAGCCAAGAAGATCGAGCTGGCGACGCCGGTGATCGGCGAGGTGGTGACGGTGGGGCAGGCGCGAACCAACACGCGGTGGTGGCAGGGGCTGCGCTAGCCCCTCGCCTGCGCTCCGCTCACCTGCCGCTTTCGCGCCGCTCGCGCGCCCGGCGCACCTGCCGGGTCTCGATGGCCTGCGCCGCGATGCGGTCCTTCTCGCGCCGCTTGGCCGCGCGCTTCATCCGGAAGTGCCGGCCCACGAGGAAGCTGGCAAGGCCGGTGACCACCGCGATGAACAGGCCGATGACGCTGATGTCGATGCCGCCCATCACAACACCCGCACGATGCTGGCCGGCTTGAAGCCCAGGTCGGCCGCCTTGCCCTTGCGCGCACGGGTGCCGCGCGCGTTGTTGAGGGTGCGGATCTCCAGCGTCTCGTCGCGCTCCTTGCCGCCGCGCCCGATGCCTTCGATCTTCACGCTGCGCGTGTAGGCTGCGGCACCCGCGAGGGTGTCCTTGGGCTCCAGGTCGATCAGCGTGAGGCCGCGGCCGCCCTTGGGCAGGCTCTTGAGTTCGGTGATGTCGAAGGTCAGGATGCGGCCGCCGGTCGAGGCGCAGGCCACGTGCGTGGCGGCCGGCATCGGCTCGGCGCCGCTCGCGCCGCCCACCAGCGACGGACGGCAGAGCTGTTCGCCCTCGCCCACGTCGATGAAGGCCTTGCCGCCACGCTGGCGCGACATCATGTTCTCGACCGTGGCGATGAAGCCGTAGCCGCCGGTGTTGGCCAGCAGCACGCTCGCGCCCACGGGGCCCGCGAAGAAATGCGTGACGTGCGTGCCGGCGTCCAGCTCGACGAGCGTGGTGACGGGCTGGCCGTCGCCGCGCGCGCCGGGCAGCGAGGCCACCGGCACGGTGTACACGCGCACCGACTTGTCCTTGGCGGAGCCGAAGACCAGCAGCGTGTCGACGCTGCGGCACTCGAAGGCGCCGTAGAGCGAATCGCCGGACTTGAAGCTGTACTCGGGCGTCGAGGAGCCATTGCCACCGTTCGCGCCGGCCTTCTCGCTCGCCCAGCCCTTCTGCGCGCGGACCCAGCCCTTCTGCGACACGATCACGGTGACGGGTTCGTCGACCACCTTCACTTCGGCCACGGCGCGCTTCTCGGCCTGGATCAGCGTGCGGCGCGGGTCTTCGAAGCTCTTGGCGTCGGCTTCGATTTCCTTGATCAGCAGGCGGCGCAGCGTGGCGGGGCTGCCGAGGATGTCTTCGAGCTTCTTCTGCTCTTCGCGCAGGCCCTTGAGCTCCTGTTCGATCTTGATGGCTTCGAGCCGCGCGAGTTGGCGCAGGCGAATTTCAAGGATGTCCTCGGCCTGCCGTTCGCTGAGGCTGAAGCGCGCGATGAGCGCCGCCTTCGGGTCTTCCGCCGCGCGGATGATCGCGATCACCTCGTCGATATTCAGCAGCACCAGCTGCCGGCCCTCGAGGATGTGGATGCGCTCCAGCACCTTGTTCAGGCGGTGCCGCGAGCGCTTCTCGACGGTGATCTCGCGGAAGGCGATCCACTCGTTGAGCATCTGGCGCAGCGACTTCTGCGTGGGCTTGCCGTCGATACCCACCATCGTGAGGTTGATCGACGAGGAGGTTTCGAGCGAGGTCTGCGCGAGCAGCGTGGTGATGAATTCTTCCTGGCTGATGCGCGAGGTCTTGGGCTCGAACACCAGCCGCACGGCCGCGTCCTTGCTCGATTCGTCGCGCACCACGTCTAGCACCGACAGCATCGCGGCCTTCAGCTGCGTCTGGTCGGCCGAGAGCGCCTTCTTGCCGGCCTTGACCTTCGGGTTGGTGATTTCCTCGATCTCCTCGAGCACCTTCTGCGTGCTCACGCCGGGCGGCAGTTCGTTGACCACGAGCTGCCACTGGCCGCGTGCGAGGTCTTCGATCTTCCAGCGTGCGCGCACCTTCAGCGAGCCGCGGCCGGTGCGGTAGGCGTCGGCGATGTCGCCCGGGCCGCTGATGATCTGCGCGCCACCGGGGTAGTCGGGGCCGGGCACGATGGCGAAGAGTTCTTCCTCACTCAGCTTGCCGTTCGACTTGATCAACGCGACGCAGGCGTCGGCGATTTCGCGCAGGTTGTGGCTCGGGATTTCGGTGGCCAGGCCGACCGCGATGCCGCTCGCGCCGTTGAGCAGCGTGAACGGCAGCCGCGCGGGCAGGAGGCGCGGCTCTTCAGTGCTGCCGTCGTAGTTGGGAATGAAGTCGACCGTGCCTTCGTCGATCTCGTCGAGCAAGAGGCTGGTGATGCGGGCCAGGCGCGCCTCGGTGTAGCGCATGGCCGCGGCGCCGTCGCCGTCGCGGCTGCCGAAGTTGCCCTGGCCGTCGACCAGCGGGTAGCGCTGCGAGAAGTCTTGCGCCATGCGCACCAGCGCGTCGTAGGCGGCCTGGTCGCTGTGCGGGTGGAAGCGGCCGAGCACATCGCCGACCACGCGCGCGCTCTTGACGGGCTTGGCGCCCACGGTGCCGTTGGTGCCGCCGAAGCCGAGGCCCATGCGCGACATCGAGTACAGGATGCGCCGCTGCACCGGCTTCTGGCCGTCGGACACATCGGGCAGCGCGCGGCCCTTGACCACGCTGAGCGCGTATTCGAGGTAAGCGGTCTGCGCGTAGTCGGCCAGTGTGAGGGTGGTGTCGCCGTCGGTCGGGCCGCCGAGGTCGAGCGGAGGTTGGGAATCCATCGTCTGTCGTTTCCGGAAGATTGCTGTTGCTTGTTTATTCGGACATGGCCACCGAAGGCGCGCCCGTCATGGACGAGACCGGCACTTCGGGCATGTAGGGAGAGGTCGGCACGTCGGCCGCCTCCGGCAGGACGGGCGCGGCCGGCGAGGTGGCCGGCAGCCAAGGCCGGTCGGGCGGCATGTTCCCGCGACCGACGGCGCCGCCCATTTCCATACGGATGCGGCCGGGCGACTTGCCGCCGCTCCCGATGCGCCCCCCGGTCGCGCCGGGCTTCAGGTACGCGTAGAGCTGCAGCACCGTCTGCACGTAGTTCTGCGTTTCCTTGTAGTTCGGGATCTTGTTGCCCGCGCGCTGCACCGCCCCTTCGCCCGCGTTGTAGGCGGCGAGCGCCAGTTCGATCTGGCCGGGGAACATCGCGATCAGGTCGCGCAGGTAGCGGGAACCGGCGGCGATGTTGATGCGCGGGTCGAACAGCTTCTTCTCGATGCTCGTGCGCTTGTCCGCGGCAACGCCGTAGCGCTGCGCGGTCGCGGGCATGAGCTGCATCAGGCCCATCGCGCCCTTGGGCGAGACGGCCTGCGCGTCGAAGCCCGATTCGGTGGCGATCAGCGCCTGCAGCAGTTCGTAGTCGATCGAATGCTTGTTCGACGCATCGCGCAGCGCGCTCTTGGCAACCTTGTAGCTCGGCGAGGCCTCGAAGAGCGCCAGCAGGCTCTGCGACGCTGGCGGCACCTTGCCGTCGAACTTGCGCCCGCTGCGCGAGAGCGGAGACAGGCCCTGCGCGGTGTCGAAGCTCTGGCCGCCGCGGAAGAAGACCTGGTAACGCTCGTCGACCTTCTCGGCAGCAAAGTGCGCGACGCCCTTGCTGTCGATGTAGCCGTAGATGTCAGCGGCGTGCGTCCACCCGGCAAACCCCAAGAGTGAGAAAACAAGGGCGACAAGAGCTGGCACCCGAGACAGGCGCAAGAACTCATCGACGCGTGGCATTTCTGTTCGCATGCAAGGCGCTGTGAATCAGCTCGCTTCTGCACCGCGGCGCGGCGACGGCAGCAACGGCAACTGCTTCAGCTCGGTCAGCCAGAACGCCAGGGCGAGCAGGAGAAGCGAGAACTCGTTTTCGTTGGAAATGAAACCGAAACTGATTGTGTGAAAAAACATGGTCAGCATGACACTGAACATGACTCCCAACGATGTCAGCACGAACCACACGGAATACACCAGCAGCGCAATAGCGATACCGGCCATCCCTGCTTCCAGGGTCTTGAATGACTCAGGCGGCAGGCGCCGCCGACCTGACAAAGCCAGGAAGACGCGGCGGGCAATCAAGCCCAGCGCCAGCACATGAAGCACGATAGTCAACCCGTCATAGCCGCAGTGAATAGGACAAATTGCACCGCCATTGTTTGCAAGCAGCCCGAACTTGCTCATTAGCAAGATCGGCGTCAGTGACTCGGTCATGTCGAGAGGTCGCCAAGACACATGCAGCACGACCAGCACACGCTCAATCAAGAACCACAGCATGGGAACGGCGACAACCACAAGCATCGCCACGTAGATCGTGAGCCTGAGTTTGTCAGTGCCGTTGTTGGGGCCAGCCGTCATACATCAATGTCCACATCGTCGGCGCGCAGTTCCATCAACTCGCGCCGGGCGGCCGCTTCGCCCTTGCCCATGAGCTTGGTGATCTCGCCCTGGGTGGAGGTGAAGTCGAAGCGTCCCAGCTGGACCTGCATCAGGCGCCGGGTATCCGGATTGAGCGTGGTTTCCCACAATTGTTCCGCGCTCATCTCGCCCAGGCCCTTGAAGCGGCTGATGCTCCAGGCGCCTTCGCGCACACCATCTTTGCGCAGCTTGTCGAGCGTGGCGGTCAGTTCGCCCTCGTCGAGCGCATAGACCTTGGAGGCCGGCTTCTTGCCGCGCGCGGGCGCATCGACCCGGAACAGCGGCGGCTTGGCGACATACACGTGGCCGGTTTCGATGAGTTTCGGAAAGTGGCGGAAGAACAAGGTGAGCAGCAGCACCTGGATGTGCGAGCCGTCGACGTCGGCATCCGAGAGGATGCAGATCTTTCCGTAGCGCAGGCCGCTCATATCGGGTGAATCGTTGGGGCCGTGCGGGTCGACACCCACGGCCACCGAGATGTCGTGGATTTCGGTGTTGGCGAAGAGCCGGTCGCGCTCGACTTCCCAGGTGTTGAGCACCTTGCCGCGCAGCGGCAGGATGGCCTGGCTTTCCTTGTCGCGACCCATCTTGGCGCTGCCGCCGGCGGAGTCGCCCTCGACCAGGAAGACCTCGTTGTGGCTGATGTCCTTGCTCTCGCAGTCGGTCAGCTTGCCGGGCAGCACGGCCACGCCGGAGCCCTTGCGCTTCTCGACCTTCTGGCCGGCACGCTGGCGGGTCTGCGCGGCCTTGATGGCGAGTTCGGCGAGCTTCTTACCGTAGTCGACGTGCTGGTTGAGCCAGAGTTCGAGCGCGGGGCGCACGAAGCTCGACACCAGGCGCACGGCATCGCGCGAATTCAGGCGCTCCTTGATCTGGCCCTGGAACTGGGGATCGAGCACCTTGGCGCTGAGCACATACGAGGCACGCGCGAACACGTCCTCGGGCAAGAGCTTCACGCCCTTGGGCAGCAGCGAGTGCAGTTCGATGAAGCCCTTCACCGCGGTGAAGAGGCCGTCGCGCAGGCCGCTCTCGTGCGTGCCGCCGGCGCTGGTGGGAATCAGGTTGACGTAGCTCTCGCGCACCGGCTGGCCGTCTTCGGTGAAGGCCACGCACCAGTCGGCGCCCTCGCCTTCGGCAAAGTTGTCGGCGTTCTTGTCGGCGTGGCCGCTGCCTTCGAACAACGGGATCACCGGGTCGCCGTTGAGCGTCTGCATCAGGTAGTCGCTCAGGCCGCCCTTGTAGAGCCACTGCTGCGTTTCCTTGGTCTTCTCGACCGTCAGCGTGACGCTCACGCCGGGCATCAGCACGGCCTTGCTGCGCAGGAGGTGCGTGAGTTCGCTCATCGGGAGCGCGGCGGTTTCGAAATACTTGGCGTCGGGCCAGGCGCGCACGGTGGTGCCCTGCTTGCGCTCGCCGGCTTCGAGCTTGCGGATTTCGAGCGCCTCGATCACGTCGCCGGCGCTGAAGGCCAACCTGGCGATCGAGCCTTCGCGGTGGGAGGTGACTTCGAGCCGCTTCGAGAGTGCATTGGTCACCGACACGCCCACGCCGTGAAGGCCGCCCGAGAAGCTGTAGGCGCCGCCGGAGCCCTTGTCGAACTTGCCGCCGGCGTGCAGGCGGGTGAACACCAGTTCGACCACGGGGGCTTTTTCTTCGGGATGCAGGCCGAACGGAATGCCGCGGCCGTCGTCTTCGATGCTCACCGAGTTGTCGGCATGCAGCGTGACCTTGATCTTCTTGCCGTAGCCGGCCAGCGCCTCGTCGGCGGCGTTGTCCAGCACTTCCTGGATGATGTGCAGGGGGTTGTCGGTCCGGGTGTACATGCCCGGGCGCTGCTTGACGGGCTCGAGGCCCTTGAGCACGCGGATGGAGCCTTCCGAGTAGCCGGAAGCGGGGTCTGAGGTTGTCTTGGGAGGAGTCGCCATGGGGGCGAATTGTAGTCAGTCGCCGCCAAACAACTGGATACCCATACAGCAGGCGCTTTGATGCCCAGTGCGCATTGAGATGGCCCGGATAAATCATCAATGGCTTTGGCCGCCCGCCCGCCGGCCACACCACGCAGTGGCTACATTCGAAGGCATGCAAGCCCCCACGCCCACTCTCTCGATCAAGCAGGTGCTGTTCTGCGGCGCCATGATCGTCACGCTCTCGATGGGCATCCGCCACGGCTTCGGCCTCTGGCTGCAGCCGATCACGCAGGCGCAGGACTGGAGCCGGCAGACCTTTTCCTTCGCGCTGGCGATCCAGAACCTCTCGTGGGGCATCTTCGGGGTGTTCGCGGGCATGCTGGCCGACCGCTTCGGGGCGTTCCGGGTGCTGATCGGCGGCGCGGTGTTCTACGGGCTGGGGCTGCTGGGCATGGCGCATTCGCCAACGCCGCTGCTGTTCACACTGAGCGCGGGCGTGCTGATCGGCGCGGCGCAGGCGGGCACCACCTACGCGGTGATCTACGGCGTGATCGGGCGGCAGATTCCGGCCGAGCGGCGCTCCTGGGCGATGGGTGTGGCGGCTGCCGCCGGCTCGTTCGGCCAGTTCCTGATGGCGCCGATCGAGGGGCGCCTGATCGGCCACCTGGGCTGGCAGACCGCCTTGGCGGTGCTGGCCGTGCTGGTGCTGGTGATCGTGCCGCTGGCCTTCGGCCTGCGCGAACCGCAGCGCGAGGCACTGGCCGGGCACCGCGACCAATCGGTGCTGCAGGCGGTGGGCGAAGCCTTCCGCTACCCGAGCTTCGGCCTCCTGATGGCGGGCTATTTCGTCTGCGGCTTCCAGTTGGCCTTCATCGGCATCCACATGCCGACCTACCTGCGCGACCGGAGCCTGTCGGCCGACGTGGCCGGCTACGCGCTGGCGCTGATCGGGCTCTTCAATGTGTTCGGCACGTACACCGTCGGCCTGCTGGGGCAGACGCTGGCCAAGCGGAAGATCCTCGCGGCGATCTACTTCGCGCGGGCGATCTCGATCGCCCTCTTCCTGATCGTGCCGATCTCGCCTGTCAGCGTGTACGTCTTCTCGGCGGCGATGGGCTTCCTCTGGCTCTCGACCGTGCCCGCGACCAATGCGATCGTGGCGGGCATCTTCGGCGTCGCGCATCTGTCGATGCTCAGCGGCTTCGTGTTCCTGAGCCACCAAGTCGGCTCGTTCCTGGGCGTGTGGCTGGGCGGCTACCTGTACGACACCACCGGCAGCTACGACATCGTCTGGTACATCGCGATCGCGCTGGGCGTGTTCGCGGCGCTGATCAACCTGCCGGTCAAGGAACACGCGATCCCCCGGGCGGCCCGGCCGGCTGCCGTGCCGGGTTGATTATTGCGAGCAGACAATCGGGTCATGACTCCGCAAATGCGCCACCACCTTGCACACGCCGGCTGGCTCGCGGCCGTGCTGGCGGCGCTGGCGGGCGTGTTCATGCTCTATACCCATCCGGAGTTTCTGGTGACGCTGGTCGATCAGGTGTGGTCGTGTTTCTGAGGCAGTCCGACTTGCTATGAAAGATGTAGCGCCATTGCACGGTGCGGGCGCACCTTCGGAATGGATCGTTCGCTGGTCGCACCTGCTGGCCGCCGAAGCCACCGTGCTCGATGTGGCCTGCGGCGCGGGCCGGCACATGCAGTGGTTTGCCGGGCGTGGGCACGCCGCCACCGGCGTCGACCGGGCGCCGGAAGCGACCGAGGCAGCCGGTGCCTTCGGCCGCACCGTCACCGCCGACATCGAATCCGGCCCCTGGCCTTTCGCCGGCCAGACCTTCGGCGCAGTGGTCGTCACCAACTACCTGTGGCGCGCCCGCATGCCCGACATCGTGGCCGCCGTGGCCCCGGGCGGCGTGCTGCTCTACGAAACCTTCGCCGCCGGCAACGAAACGGTGGGCAAGCCGTCGCGGGCCGACTTCCTGCTGCAGCCCGGCGAATTGCTCGTGGCCTGCCAGGGTCTGCGCGTAGTGGCCTACGAGGACGGGTTCCTCCCTGAACCGGAGCGCTTCGTGCAGCGTATTGCCGCCATCCGTGCGCCCGAGCCCCTTGCGGGACATCCACTGCGCGCCCTCCTCAAGGGAAAATGAGGGGGCCGGGCCCGCTGCCTTGGCTGTGCCCGGAGTAAGTAGAATCGGCGCTTTCGTCCACCGACAAAGAGATTCCCCCTTGGAGCAACTGACAGGCAGCATCGTCGCGCTCGTCACGCCGATGCACGACGACGGCAGTGTCGACTACCCCGCCCTGCGGCGACTCATCGACTGGCACATCGACGAAGGCACCGACTGCCTTGGCGTGGTCGGCACCACCGGCGAATCGCCGACGGTCGATGTGGAAGAGCACTGCGAAATCATCCGCGTCTCGGTCGAGCAGGCCAAGGGCCGCGTGCCCGTGATGGCCGGCTGTGGCGCCAATTCGACCAAGGAAGCCATCGAGCTCGCCAAATTCGCCAAGGGCGTGGGCGCCGATTCGCAACTGCAGGTCGTGCCCTACTACAACAAGCCCACGCAAGAGGGCCAGTACCAGCACTTCAAGGCCATCGCCGAGGCCGTGGGCGACCTGCCCGTCGTTCTGTACAACGTGCCCGGCCGCACCGTTGCCGATATGGCGCACGACACGGTACTTCGGCTCGCGCAGGTGCCCGGCATCATCGGCATCAAGGAAGCCACCGGCAACATCGAACGCGCCCAGTGGCTGATTCGCGATGTGCCCAAGAACTTCGCCGTCTATTCGGGCGACGACCCGACCGCCGTCGCGCTCATGCTCTGCGGCGGCCAAGGCAACATCAGTGTCACGGCCAACATCGCTCCGCGCAAGATGCATGAACTGTGCGTGGCCGCCCTCGCCGGCGACGTGAAGCGCGCGATGCAGATCCAGTTCGAACTCATGCCGCTGCACCGCAACCTGTTCGTCGAGCCCAATCCGATCCCGCTCAAGTGGGCCATGGCCCGGCTCGGCCTGTGCGGCGGCGCCCTGCGGCTGCCGCTCACCGAACTCGGCGAAGCCAGCCGTCCGGCGGTCGAGGGCGCCCTGCGCGCCACCGGCCTGCTCAACCACTGAGCCCCATCCCCAACACACGCCTGCGATCCGCTTTTCCCTGGCCGCAACAAGGTTAAGCAACCTTTTGCCCGATCCGTGCTCAGAGATGGCGGGCACTGCGGCCCATAGATTGACCGAACCATTCCAACAAGGAAGACGACGTTGAAGAACCTTTCGCAACTTTCGCGATATGCACTGCTGGCCACCCTCGTTGCCAGCCTCGCCGCCTGCTCCGTGCTCGAGAGCGACAAGATCGACTACAAGAGCGCCGGCAAGGCCCCGACGCTCGAAGTCCCGCCCGACCTGTCGCAGCTTTCGCGCGACAACCGCTACGCGGTGCCCGGCGGCGCAGTCACCGCCAATTCGTACCAGACCGGCATCGCCAACGCGCCGGGCGTGCCCACCGCCGTCGCCAACATCGGCGATGTGCGCATGGAGCGCGCGGGCACGCAGCGCTGGATCGTCGTCAACCGCACGCCCGACCAGCTCTGGGACCCGGTGAAGGACTTCTGGCAGGAAAGCGGCTTCCTGCTGACCACCGAGCAGCGCAACCTCGGCATCATGGAAACCGACTGGGCCGAAAACCGCGCCAAGCTGCCGCAGGACATCATCCGCGGCACGCTGGGCAAGCTGGTCGACTCGGTCTACTCGACCGGCGAACTCGACCGCTTCCGCACCCGCATCGAGCGCACGACCAACGGCACCGAGATCTTCATCAGCCACCGCGGCATGCAGGAGGTCTACAACAACTTGCGCCAGGACCAGACCGTGTGGCAGCCGCGCCCGAGCGACCCTGAACTCGAGACCGAGTTCCTGCGCCGCCTGATGGTCAAGTTGGGCGTTTCGCAAGAACAGTCGAAGATCCTGGCCGCCACCTCGGCACCGGCGAAGACCGCGACCATCGCGAGCGTGGGCAACCAGCCCGTGGTGCAGATCAGCGAAGGCTTCGAGCGCGCATGGCGCCGCGTCGGCCTCGCGCTCGACCGCACCGGCTTCACCGTGGAAGACCGCGACCGCAGCGCCGGCATCTACTACGTGCGTTACGTGACCCCGAATCCTGACAAGAAGGAAGAAGGCTTCTTCGGCAAGCTCTTCAGCGGCTCGTCCAAGAACGAAACGCCGATCAAGTTCCGCATCCTGGTCAAGAGCCAGGGCGAAGCCACCACGGTCTCGGTGCAGAACGAAGCCGGTGCGCCCGAAACTTCGGCCAACGCGCAGCGCATCGTCAAGGTCATTGCCGACGACCTGAAGTAACCCGCATGCTCCGCTTCCGAAGCCTCGGCAGCGGCAGCACGGGCAATGCCGCGCTGGTCGAAGCGACCAGCGGCGGCCGCACCTCCCGGCTCCTGATCGACTGCGGCTTCGGCATCCGGCAGCTCGATCAGCGGCTGGCCCAGGCGGGCCTCGCCGCCGGCGACATCGACGCCATCTTCATCACCCACGAGCACGGCGACCACATCGGTTGCGCCCACACGCTCTCGCGGCGCAACCGCATTCCCGTCTGGATGAGCGAAGGCACCTGGCTTGCCACGGGCGGCCGCGACTTCGAGGGCCGGCTGAACCTGGCGCGCGACGACGCGGAGTTCGCCGTGGGCGACATCGGCGTGCAGCCCTTCACCGTGCCGCACGATGCGCGCGAGCCGCTGCAGCTGCGCTGCACCGACGGGGCGCGCACGCTCGGCGTGCTGACCGACCTGGGACATGCCACCGCGCACGTCCTGAACCGTCTGAGCGGCGTGCATGCGCTGCTGCTCGAGTTCAACCACGACAGCGACCTCCTGGCCAACTCGGCCTACCCGCCCTTCCTCAAGTTGCGCGTCGGCGGCAACTACGGGCACCTGTCGAACGCGGCGGCAGCGGACATCGCGCGCGCGGTACGCCACGACGGCCTGCGCCATGTGGTCGCGGCACACCTGAGCGAGCAGAACAACCGGCCCGACATCGTGCGGCGCCTGATGGCCGAGGCGCTGGGTGGCCATGAGGCGGAAATGCTTACCGCCACGGCGGCCGAGGGCTCGCCCTGGCTGGATGTCTGACCGCCAGCTGACCTGCTGCCGGCCCCAGTAGAAAAGCCGCCCTGGGGCGGCTTTCTGCTTTGTGAAGAACCCGGCTTATTGCTTGGGTGCTTCGTTCTTCTTTGCGGCCTCTGTGGCGGCATTTGCAGCGTCCAGCGCCGACGAAGCAGCGGGCGAAGGCGCGGTTGCGGCCGGGTCGGCGGAAGGCGCCGGTGCGGCAGCAGGCGGCGCTGCGGGCTCGGTCACGGGCGCAGGTGGAGGCGTCACGACCGCGGGGGCAGCGTCCTCTTTCTTGCCGCAGGCAACGAGTGCGGCAGCGGCGATCAACGAGGCAATGAGGACGGACGACGACTTCTTCATGAGAACTCCTTTGGCAAAGAATGTCTGGAACGAAAAAATTCTAGACCCGCATCTCCGCCTGAATGTGTCTCGCGGCCGCATTCGCGGCATTGGCTTACAAGCCGAGCGTCGATGCCGGAAATGCCGGCCGGCCAAGGCGCCAACTCTCGTCGATGGCTTCGCGCAGTTCGCGGCGGGCGCGCGGATCGGTGCCGCAGACGCCACGACAGCGCTCGGGGTCGATGCGGTGCGCGAACCAGGTGGGCGTCCAGATCGCGCTCGGCACCTCGGCGCCGGCCGCCTTGCCGGCGGCACGGCATTCGATGATGTGGTCCCACATGCGGCGCCACGGCACGAAGCGCGCGTGGCCGCGCTCGATCACATCGAAGCGCTGGGCAAGCAGCACGAAGCGCCGGCCGCTGGCCGACCAGGCCTGCAGCGCTTCGATGCTGGCGCGTTCGCCCAGGGGCCAGTCGGCGAAGTCGGGATCGCTGAACACGATTTCCTTCCAGCCCTCGCGCGCGGCCGTCGACAGTGCATTGCGCACGATCGCGCCGAACGCCTCTCGGCCGTCGAAGCGGCCTTCCGGCAGCAGCGGCGGCGTGTCATCAGTCGGCATGAATCCAGCCCGCCTCGCACCACTCCCCCAGCAGCGTCAAAGCCCCCTCGCTGGCGCGGGCCAGTTCGCGCGGACCGAGCGCGCGCTGGTCGGCCAGCTTTCGCATCAGCGTGGCATCGGCGCCGCCTGCTCGAAAGCTCTCGCCGTTGATGTAGATGTGGCGCGTGTCGTAGAGCATGCGCGTGCGGCGGTCGAGCACCACGTGCTGCATCGCATCGGGCACGTCGCCGCCTTCGTCGAACCAGATGTTGGCCTTGGGCTCGGTCAGCGATTCGCCGAGGGCGCGGTCGATGGCGTCGGGGTCGCGCAGCGCAGCCTCGACGGCCTTGCGTGCGAAGTCCTGCAGCGCGGCCGGCATCGCAGCCGGAGCATCGACGGCGGGCTGCGTCGGATCACGGTAGCGCGCCAGCTCCGCGGGGCCGGCGTCCTCGAGGTCTTCCGAATAGGCCTGTGCCATGCGCGCGAGCAGATCGGCGCCGAGTTCGCCCATGGCGGACGAGCGCAGGCCGATGGAAAAGGTCATGCAGTCGTCGCCGACCGCCACACCCTCGTGGGCGTACTTCGGCGGCAGGTAGAGCATGTCGCCGGGCTCGAGCACGAAGGTCTCTTCCGGCTCGAAGTTCTCGAGGATCTTGAGCGGCACGTCCGGCTGCAGGCGCAGGTCGCCCTGCTTGCCGATGGACCAGCGGCGGCGGCCCTGCGCCTGCAGCAGGAACACGTCATAGCTGTCGAAATGCGCGCCGACGCCGCCGGTGTCGCTCGCGTAGCTGATCATCAAGTCGTCCAGGCGCGCATCGGGCAGGAAGCGGAACTGCCGCAGCAGGTCGTGCACGCCCTCGTGGTGCAGGTCGACGCCCTGCACCAGCAGGGTCCAGGCGGGTTGTTTCAGCGGCGGCAGGGCACGCCGCGAGAGCGGGCCGTGCTTGAGCGACCAACCGGATTTGCCATGACGGATGAGGCGCGATTCCACCTCCTCGTGCTCGGCCAGCGCAAACAATGCGCTGCGATCGATCGGTGGCACCATGGCGGGAATGGCCTGGCGGACCAGCAGCGGCTTTTTCTGCCAGTACCGCCGCATGAACTGCGCGGCGCTCAGGCCGCCGAGCAACGGCAGCGGTTGTGTAGTCTCCATGGGAGAATTCTGCAATGGAAATCTCTGAACAATGCGTGGTCGGTTTGACCTGGACGATGAAAGACACGCTCGGCGACGTGCTGGATGTGCTCGACGAGCCGGTCGAATTCATGGTGGGCGGCGACGATCTCTTCGACGTCATCGAGGCGGCCCTGCAAGGCCATGAGCCCGGCGCCCGTGTGCAACTGCAGGTCGAGCCCGAACAGGGCTTCGGCGACTTCAACGACCAGTTGCTCTTTCTCGAGCCGCGCTCGTTGTTTCCCGAGGGCACGGAAGAAGGCATGACCTTCGACGGCTCCGCCCTGCCCAAGGGCGTGAGCGACGGCATCCCGCGGGACGCGCTCTACACGGTCGCCGAAATCTACCCCGACCACTTGGTGCTCGACGGCAACCATCCGCTGGCCGGCATCGCGATTCGCCTGGACATCACGGTGCGGTCGGTGCGCGAGGCGACGGAAGAAGAAGTCGGCCGCGGCACGGCCGGTACGGCCTTCTTCAAGGTGCCGCCGATGGCACCGGGCAACCAGATGCTGCACTGAGGACTGCAGACGTGAAAAAACCGGGCACTGCCCGGTTTTTTTGTGCCCGCAGGAGCGGCTTACATGCGCGAAATCTGGCCGTTGTCGATGCGCACCCGGTCGCCGATGCGCAGGTCGCCCGGGCTTTGCACGTCGAACGCCCGATAACCGCCGTGGTCGGTCTGCACCGACACGCGGTAGCTTTCATAGGCACGCGGCCCGTTCTGCTGGGCCTCGATGGTGTTGCCCAGCAGGGCACCGCCCACGATGCCCAGCGCGGTGGCGGCCGCACGGCCCTGGCCGCGTCCGAACTGGTTGCCGACCACGCCGCCGATGAGACCACCGGCGACTGCACCGCCGCCGGAGGTGCCGGTGCCGGCGGTTTCACTGCGCAGCACCTCGATGTTGGCCACGTGGCCGTACTCGACGTAGGCCGCCTCGCGGTACTGGATGGCCTGCGGCGGTGCCTGGTATGGGTAGCGCGAGGTCTGGTAAATCGGCGCTGGTGCGACGCAAGCGGTGAGCGTGGCCAGGGCCAGCATGGATGCGGTAACGGATACGAAGCGCATTGAGATCTTCATGTTGAGAGGCTCCTCGGATAGAACAGCGCGTGGAAAGTGCGCCTGCCTGTGACTAACGCCGCAGCTTTTGCCGCGATGACGCAAGACACATGCTGAAACTTTCGAGAGCGGTGCGCTACCCGGGTTCCGTTCTTTACCCCTCGCTTACCTCGCGGTTACTCAGGTTCGCTTCAGCTTTGGTGCTGATTCAGTGCTTGCCCGTGGAGCCGTAGCCGCCCTCGCCGCGCTGCGATGCCTCGAATTCCGTGACCACCCGGAACTGCGCCTGCACCACCGGCACGATCACCAGTTGGGCGAGGCGCTCCATCGGCTGCAGCACGAAGGGCGTGTCGCTGCGGTTCCAGGCGCTGATCTTGAGTTCGCCCTGGTAGTCGCTGTCGATCAGGCCGACGAGGTTGCCCAGCACGATGCCGTGCTTGTGGCCCAGGCCCGAGCGCGGCAGGATCAGCGCCGCGAACGCCGGGTCCGCCAAGTGGATCGCGATGCCGGTGCCCACCAGCTGCCAGCCGTTGGGCTCCAGCGTGATCGGGGCATCGAGGCAGGCCCGCAGGTCGAGGCCGGCGCTTCCGGGGGTGGCATAGGCGGGCAATTGATCCACCATGCGCGGATCGAGGATACGGACGTCGACTTTCACTTATTTGCTGCCTTGCTTGTTTTGCTGTTCTCTTTGCTTGCGGGCGGCCTCTTCGAGCACCTGCTGCCACTTGGCCACGCCAGGCGTCAGCTTCAGACCCTTGAAAAAACTCTTGCCGAACCACGCAGCCGCAGCGAACCCCGCGACCAGCACGAAGAACGGCACGCCGATCGACCACAGCACCAGGAACACCAGCGCTCCCACGACACCCAGCCCCTTGAGCAGCGTCGGGTTGAGCGCGCCCGACTCCCGCTTCGGCACTTCGCCGTTCGAAAGGTCGGTGCGCTGCATCGCGGCCGTGACCGGGCCCTGCTGGCCGGGCGCGGGCGCCATGCCGACGTCGAGCCCCGGTTCGCCCGGCTGTGCCGCGCGCTTGGGCTGCGCGGCCCGTGCCGAAAGCTGCTCGACATATCGGGCGAAGTCGCCATTGGGCGGTGTGTTCGATTCGGTATTCATCAGACCCTCCAATCAGGAAGTCGCGCGGCGATCTCGGTCATCAGTTCACGCGCCAGCGTGAGCTTGGATGCGCGGGGAAGCTCGCGCACGCCCTTGGCGTCCACGAGCAGCAATGCGTTGTCGTCCTGCCCGAAGGTCAGCGGGCCGATGTTGCCCACCAGGAGCGGAATGCCCTTGCGCTCGCGCTTGGCCTTGGCATGTTCGACGAGGTTCTCGCTCTCGGCCGCGAAGCCGACGCAGAACAGTTTCTTGGCCTGCGCCCGATCGCTCTTGGCAACCGTGAGCAGGATGTCGGCGTTCTCGACGAAGTGGAGCACCGGTGTCTTGCCGCTGCCGTCCTTCTTGATCTTCTGGTCGCTGTGCGTGGCCGGGCGCCAGTCGGCGACGGCGGCCGTCGCTACAAAAATGCTAGCACTTTGCGCAGCGCGGGTGGTGGCTTCCAGCATGTCCTGGGCGGAAAGCACGTCGACACGGGTCACGCCGCGCGGCGTCGGCAGGTGCACCGGGCCGGCCACCAGCGTGACCTCGGCGCCCGCCTCGCGGGCGGCCCGTGCGATGGCAAAGCCCATCTTGCCGGACGAGTGGTTGGTGATGCCGCGAATCGGATCGAGCGCCTCGAAGGTCGGGCCCGCAGTGACCAGCACCTTCTGCCCTGCCAGCAGCTTGGGCTGGAAGAAGGCGGTGATGTCCTCGAGCAATTGCGCCGGCTCGAGCATGCGCCCGTCGCCGGTTTCGCCGCAGGCCTGCCAGCCGCTGCCCACGCCCAGCACCGTTGCACCGTCGGCCGACACCTGCATCAGGTTGCGCTGGGTGGCCGGATGCGCCCACATCTCGCGGTTCATGGCCGGGGCGATCAGGAGCGGAATGCGGTCCATCGGCCGGGCCAGGCACATCAGGCTCAGCAGGTCGTCGGATCGGCCCTGCACCAGGCGGGCGATGAAGTCGGCACTGCACGGCGCCAGCACGATCGCATCGGCCTCGCGGCTCAGGTTGATGTGCGGCATGTTGTTGGGCTCGCGGGCATCCCACTGCGAGGTGTAGACGGTGCGCCCCGAGAGCGCCTGCATCGTCACCGGGGTGATGAACTGCTCGGCCGCCTCGGTCATCACCACCTGGACGGTGGCCCCCGCCTTCACGAACAGCCGGCAAAGCTCGGCCGATTTGTAGCAGGCGATGCCGCCCGTGAGGCCCAGGACAATGTGTTTTCCGGCGAGATCTTGCATGGACCGTATTGTTGCTCATAGGTCATCGAACAAATGGCAACAAGCCCTTGGCGGGAGGTGTCGCTAAGGGCACACCTATAATCGCAATTTCCCACTGCCCGGATTCACGCATCCGGAACTGGCATGACCAAATTTGTCTTCGTCACCGGTGGTGTCGTATCTTCCCTTGGCAAGGGAATCGCCTCCGCCTCTCTCGCCGCGATCCTCGAATCGCGCGGCCTCCAAGTCACCCTCATCAAGCTCGATCCGTACATCAATGTCGACCCCGGCACGATGTCGCCCTTCCAGCATGGCGAGGTGTTCGTCACCGATGACGGCGCAGAAACCGACCTCGACCTCGGGCACTACGAGCGCTTCATCAACACGCGGATGCGCAAGGCCAACAACTTCACGACCGGCCAGATCTACAAGACCGTGCTCGAGAAGGAACGCCGCGGCGACTACCTCGGCAAGACGGTGCAGGTCATCCCTCACATCACCAACGAAATCCAGGAATACATCAAGCGCGGCGCCGGCATCGGCACCTCGCACGAAGTGGACGTGGCCATCGTCGAAATCGGCGGCACGGTCGGCGACATCGAATCGCTGCCCTTCCTCGAGGCCGTGCGCCAGATGAGCCTGCGCAACGGCCCGAACAACTCGGCCTTCGTGCATCTGAGCTACGTGCCCTGGATCGCCGCCGCCGGCGAACTCAAGACCAAGCCCACCCAGCACACCGCCAAGGAACTGCGCGCCATCGGCATCCAGGCCGACGTGCTCCTGTGCCGCGCCGACCGCCCGATTCCCGACGACGAGCGCGCCAAGATCTCGCTGTTCTCGAACGTGCCCGAATGGGGCGTCATCTCGATGTGGGACGTGGACACCATCTACAAGGTGCCCCGCATGCTGCACGAGCAGGGCCTCGATGGCCTCATCTGCGACAAGCTGCGCATCAATACCCCGCCCGCCAAGCTGCAGCGCTGGGACGACCTGGTCTACGAGGTCGAACATCCGCAGCAGGAAGTCTCGATCGCCATGGTCGGCAAGTACGTCGACCTGTCGGACAGCTACAAGTCGCTCAACGAGGCGCTGCGCCACGCTGGCATGAAGAACCATGCGCGCGTGAAGATCGACTACATCGACTCGGAAACCATCTCCGCGCAAGACGTCTCGCGCCTCGCGAAGTACGACGCCATCCTCGTGCCGGGCGGCTTCGGCCAGCGCGGCGTGGAAGGCAAGATTTCCGCCGCCCGCTTCGCCCGCGAAGGCAAGGTGCCGTACCTGGGCATCTGCCTGGGCATGCAGGTGGCCACCATCGAATACGCGCGCCACGTGGCGGGCCTGAAGAACGCCAACAGCACCGAGTTCGACCCCGAGACGCCCACCCCCGTGATCGCGCTGATCACCGAGTGGAAAGACGCCGACGGCACCGTGAAGACGCGCGACGCGAAGTCCGACCTGGGCGGCACCATGCGCCTGGGCGCGCAAAGCTCCGACGTCTCGCCGGGCACGCTGGCCCACAGCATCTACGGCGACGTGGTCACCGAGCGCCATCGCCACCGCTACGAAGCCAACGTCAATTACCTGGACGAGCTGCGCGCCGCCGGCCTCGTGATCTCGGCGCTCACGCAGCGCGAGCACCTGACCGAAATCGTCGAATTGCCGCAGGACGTGCACCCCTGGTTCATGGGCGTGCAGTTCCACCCCGAGTTCAAGTCGACGCCGTGGGGCGGCCACCCGCTTTTCAACGCCTTCATCAAGGCGGCGCTCGAACACAAGGACCAGGGTGCCGGAAGCACCAAGGCCCTGAAGGCCGTCGCATGAAACTTTGCGGATTCGACATCGGGCTGGACCAACCGTTCTTCCTGATCGCCGGTCCCTGCGTGATCGAATCCGAGCAATTGCAGATGGACACCGCCGGCACGCTGAAGGAAATCACTTCGGCGCTGGGCATTCCGTTCATCTTCAAGAGCAGCTTCGACAAGGCCAACCGCTCCTCGGGCACCAGCTTTCGCGGCCCGGGCCGCGACAAGGGCCTGGAGATCCTGGCCAAGGTCAAGCGCGAGCTCGGCCTGCCCGTGCTGACCGACGTGCACACCACCGAGGACATCACCGAGGCCGCCAAGGTGGTCGACGTGCTGCAGACGCCAGCGTTCCTGTGCCGCCAGACCGACTTCATTCACGCCGCGGCGCAATCGGGCAAGCCGGTCAACATCAAGAAGGGCCAGTTCCTCGCGCCGCACGACATGAAGAACGTGATCGACAAGGCGCGTGCTGCGGCGAAAGAAGCGGGCCTGGACGAAGACAGCTTCATGGCCTGCGAACGCGGCGCGAGCTTCGGCTACAACAACCTCGTCTCGGACATGCGCTCGCTCGCGATCATGCGCGAGACGAAGGCGCCCGTGGTGTTCGACGCGACCCACTCGGTGCAGCTTCCCGGCGGTCAGGGCACGACCTCGGGCGGCCAGCGCCAGATGGTGCCGGTGCTCTCGCGCGCGGCCGTGGCCGTGGGCGTGTCGGGCCTCTTCATGGAGACGCACCCCGATCCCGCCAAGGCACTGAGCGACGGCCCCAACGCCGTGCCGCTCAAGCACATGAAGGCCCTGCTCGAGACGCTCGTGGCGCTCGACCGGGTCACCAAGAAAAACGCTTTCCTCGAGGACATCTTTCAGCAATGAGCAGCGCCTACATCATCGCCAACGTGGAAGTCACCAACCCGGTGCAGTATGAGGACTACAAGAAGTGGTCCACCGAAGCCATGAAGGCGCATGGCGCCGAGGTGTGCGTGCGCGGCGGCAAGGTTGAAGTGCTCGAGGGCGACTGGGCTCCGCAGCGCATCGTGATCCTCAAGTTCCCGAGCGTCGAAGCCGCGAAGAAATTCAATGAATCGCCCGAATACGGCAAGGCGCGCGAATCGCGCCAGGGCGCCGCGATCATGCGCATGATCGTTGTCGAAGGTCTGTGATCCGTTTTATTTGAGAAAGAGAAAAAGATGAGTGCAATCGTTGACATCGTCGGCCGCGAAATTCTCGACAGCCGAGGCAACCCCACCGTCGAGTGCGACGTGCTGCTCGAGTCGGGCACCATGGGCCGCGCGGCCGTGCCTTCGGGCGCATCGACCGGTTCGCGCGAAGCCATCGAGCTGCGCGACGGCGACAAGAGCCGCTATCTCGGCAAGGGCGTGCTGAAGGCGGTGGAGAACATCAACACCGAGATCTCCGAAGCCGTGCTCGGCCTCGATGCCAGCGAACAGGCTTTCCTCGATCGCACGATGATCGACCTGGACGGCACCGACAACAAGGCGCGCCTGGGCGCCAACGCCACCCTCGCCGTCTCGATGGCCGTGGCCCGCGCCGCGGCCGAAGAGTCGGGCCTGCCGTTGTACCGCTACTTCGGCGGCATGGGCGGCATGCAGCTGCCGGTGCCGATGATGAACGTCATCAACGGCGGCGCGCACGCCAACAACAGCCTCGATCTGCAGGAATTCATGATCATCCCCGTGGGCGCCAAGAGCTTCCGCGAGGCCGTGCGCTACGGCGCCGAAGTGTTCCATGCGCTCAAGAAGATCCTGGGCGACCGCGGCATCAGCACGGCGGTCGGCGACGAAGGCGGCTTCGCTCCCAGCGTCGAGAGCCACGAAGCGGCCATCCAGCTGATCCTGGAAGCCATCGACAAGGCTGGCTACACCGCTGGCGAGCAGATCGCCCTCGGCCTCGATTGCGCCGCGAGCGAGTTCTACAAGGACGGCAAGTACGTGTTGTCGGGCGAGAACCTGTCGCTGTCGGCCGAGAGCTGGACCGACATGCTCGCCAACTGGGTCGACAAGTACCCGATCATCAGCATCGAAGACGGCATGCACGAAGGCGACTGGGACGGTTGGAAGCACCTGACCGAACGCCTGGGCAAGCGCGTGCAGCTGGTGGGCGACGACCTGTTCGTCACCAACACCAAGATCCTGCAAGAGGGCATCGACAAGGGCATCGCCAACTCGATCCTGATCAAGATCAACCAGATCGGCACGCTCACCGAAACCTTCGCCGCCATCGAGATGGCCAAGCGCGCAGGCTACACGGCCGTCATTTCGCACCGCTCGGGCGAAACCGAAGACAGCACCATCGCCGACATCGCCGTGGGCACCAACGCCGGCCAGATCAAGACCGGCTCGCTCTCGCGTTCGGACCGCATCGCCAAGTACAACCAGCTGCTGCGCATCGAAGAAGACCTCGGCGACATCGCCAGCTACCCGGGCCGCGGCGCGTTCTACAACCTCAAGTGATGCCAGCCACCCGGCTCGCCAGGCCGCGCACTTCGCCGCTCCCTTTGGAACGGCAGCGCGGCGGCCTCGGTGTGCGGGTGGGTTAGACAGACGCTCATGCGCGCGCGCTTCGTTCCCCCCATCGTCCTGCTGCTCCTGCTGGCCGTCCTTCAGTGGCAGCTGTGGAACGGGCGCGGGAGCGTGCGCGACGTGCAGCAACTGCAGACCAAGCTGACCGACCAGAAGGAAGCCAACGCCAAGGCCACGATCACCAACGAACGCCTTGCCTCGGAGGTCAACGACCTCAAGGACGGGCTCGAAATGGTCGAAGAACGCGCTCGCGCGGAACTCGGCATGGTCAAGCCGAACGAAGTGTTCGTGCAAATCGCGCACTGACCCTTCACCACTTCGCCTGCTGATGCCCGAGTTCCTCTCGGCCCCTGCCTTTGCGCTCTGGGGCTCCCCCGTCAGCTGGCTCGAACTCGTGGCCGCCGTTCTCGCGCTCGCGATGGTCGGCTGCAACATGCGCGAGATCCACTGGGGCTGGCCGCTGGCCATCGTCAGTTCGCTGCTCTACGTCGTGGTCTTCGCCAGGGCGCGCATCTACGGCGATGCGTCGCTGCAGGTGTTCTTTGCCTTCGTCGCGCTGTGGGGCTGGTTCCAATGGCTGCGCGGCCATCGCAGCGACGGCAGTGCGCTGCATGTCAGTCGGCTGTCGTCGCGCGGCATCACGCTGACCCTGGCCGCCTGCGCCATCGCGTGGCCCGCGGTCGCCCTCTTCCTTCGCCGTTTCACCGACACCGACGTGCCGTGGTGGGACGGTTTCGCCACCGGCCTCAGCCTCGTCGGCCAGTTCCTGCTCGGGCGCAAGTTCATCGAGAACTGGCTCATCTGGCTCGCGGTGAACGTCGTGAGCGTGGGCCTGTTCATCCACAAGGGCCTGTGGCTCACCGTCGGCCTGTACGCCGTGTTCGCCGTGCTCAGCGTGGCCGGCTACCTGGCATGGCGGCGGCGCCTGCCGGCGCTGGAGCGCGCATGACGCCGATGCTGCCGACCGGCTGCGTCATCGCGGTGCTGGGCGCCGAGAGCACCGGCAAGACCGAACTGGCACGCGCCATTGCGCAACGCCTGCAGGAGCGCGGCATTCCCGCCACGCTGGTGGGCGAATACCTGCGCGAATGGTGCGATCGCGAAGGCCGCACGCCGCGCCCCGACGAGCAGCAGGCCATCGCCGACGAACAGACGCGCCGCATCGACATCGCCGCCGCAACAGGCGTGGTGATCGCCGACACCACCGCGCTCATGACCGCGGTCTACAGCGAGCAGCTCTTCGACGACCGTTCGCTCTACGCCGACGCCCTCGCAGCCCAGCGGCGCTACGCCATCACGCTGCTCACAGCGCTCGACATTCCCTGGGTCGGCGACCACCTGCGCGACGGCCCCCATGCCCGCCAGCCCACCGACACGCTCGTGCGCGCAGCGCTGACGGGCGCGAAGCTCTCGTTCACCGTCGTGCACGGCACCGGCGGCGAGCGCCTGGCCAACGCGTGGAATGCCATCAACTCGATCGCCAGCGGCGAAGACCGCGAAACCCGCGCACGCGCGCGCGGCAAGGCCGATGCAAAGCCCGCCGCGTGGACATGGCCTTGCGAGAAGTGTTCCGACCCGGAATGCGAACATCGGCTTTTCACAGACCTGATCGGGCGGCGCGAATAAGCACACGCCGCCGTTCTTCTTCAACGGAGACCTGATGCCCCTGCACCCCGCCCCGCGCACCGCCTCCCTCCTGCCCCTCTTCATCGCCGCGCTGCTGTCGGCCGGCCCGTCGCTCGCGGCCCCAGTCGCCGCCACCATCGAAAACGGCACCACGACCACCGCCTGCGCCGAGGAAGACAACGTTTCCATGGTGCTGCGCGGCGAGGGCATCCGCCACATGCGCATCGAGGCGCTGCAGCCCGACTACCTCGACAAGATCGGCAACGACGTCACCGCGCCCGACTTCTCGGGCTGCAATTTCGACGGCGGCGCACACCCCACCGACCCTGCGCACCGCTTCAAGAAGCGCACCGTGGTGCTGCTGGACAACGCCGAGTGGCGCATCGTCGGCATGACCCTGCCGACCTTTTGGCGACCGCAGCGCGTGCCGGTGCAGGTGGGTGCACGCAACGACCGCGGCTTTCACCTGCTGCAGGTGTTCAAGAAGGAGAACGGCAAGGCGCTCGAGGCGATCGTGCTGTACCCCTCCGACGGCTACTGGCGCCTGAAGCCGCTGCCCGAGGCGCGATTCGGCGATGGTGTGTACGGTTCATCGTTCCTGCTGGGGCCGGTCGAGCAGGCGGGGCGGCCAGTGGTGAACATCGCGTCGATCCGCGTAGCGACGAAGCCGCTGGCGATCCACCTGCGCTTCACGAACGGCGGCAGCGCCGTGGCGCGCGTGGAGGAGATCAGCCGCAAGCGTACGGCGCTGGACGTGACGCTGTCGAAACCCACGGCGAGTACGCAGCCCTTCGCGGTGCTTCGCTCGATGTACGTCACGCCCGACAACGCGGACATGAGCGAAGTGCGCTGGCAGGAATCGCCGAATGCCGCATCACAGGCCAGGCCGCTGCCCGAGGTGAAGTCCTTGCAGGCCACGCAGGTGCGCTTCGGCCGCAGCCTGCCCTCGAAGCACAACACGAGCGCGCCCGACATCGAGTTCAGCGGCTTCGACGATGAGGCCCGCTAGGCAGAACTAGCCCGCGCGCCGGACCTCGCCCGGCGTCACGCCGAGCACGCGGCGCATGCACCGCGCCATGTGGCTCTGATGCGAGAAGCCGCTCTCCAGTGCCACGAGGCTCGCCGGCATCGCGCTGCGCAGCAGCAGTCCGCGGGCACGGTCCACGCGCCGGTGCACCACGTACTCATGCACCGGCAGGCCGGTGGAGCGCTTGAACTGCGTCTTCAGGTGTGAGGCGCTCAGGCCCGCGATGTCCGCCAGCGCGGACAGCGACAGATCGCCATCGAGATTCGCCTCGATGTATTCCGTCACGCGCCGCAGTTGCGGCCGCGACAGCCCTTGCACGGACGCCGTCTCGATCTTCTGCCCGGCGATCAGGTGCACCGCCAGCGCGGTGCCCAGGCTGTCGGTGTACAGCGTGCCGTTCGGAAAACCCGCGCGCCGCTCTGCATCGAGCGCCAGGGCGATGTGCTCGATCTGTGCATCGCGGAACTGGTGGCGCTCGCCGAGCCGCGCACGCTCGGCCGGCAGCCCCATCTCGTCGGCGGTGCGCTGCAATAGCGATGGCGCCATGCGCACGACGATCGAGGTGCTGGGCGCCTCCTCGTGCCAGACGTCGGTCGCGCCGGCCGGCAGGATGTCGAGGTCGCCGCGCGTGTAGAGGAACTTGTGCAGCCGGCAGGCGCCCGGCACCGGTGCGCCCGCGTGGAGCTTGATGCGGTGGTCGGGCAATGCCTCGTAGCCGACCACGCCGGCCGGGGTCTGGCGCATGTCGACGCGCAGACCGGAGGGGGCGGGCATCACGAAGCTGTCGGCCGTCAGTGCCAGATCGGTGGTGTAGCTCATCCGGAAGATTATCTGCCGCGACCGCACTGCATGCCATCGTCCGTTTGTGCTCCGGCACGGCCGAACGTGCGCGACCGTTCGCGGGGCAATCCCGATCATTCGCAGCCATGAACTCCACTCGTTTCAAGGCATGTGAATCATGAACAAACCCTACGCGGGCAAGAAGGCCGTCATCACCGGCGGCACCATCGGCATGGGACTGGCGACGGCGCAGGCGCTGCTCGACGGCGGCGCCGAGGTGCTGGTGACCGGGCGCAATCCGGAGAACCTCGAAGCGGCACGCCACACGCTCGGCCCGGGCGCGCATGTGCTGGCATCCGACACTGCCTCGCTGGCCGACATCGACACCCTCGCCGCCACGGCACGCGAGCGCTTCGGCCACATCGACCTGCTGCACATCAACGCGGGCATCGCGACGCTGGAGCCTTTCGAGCAGGTGACCGAAGCGGGCTACGACCGCGCGTTCGCGATCAACACCAAGGGCCCGTTCTTCACCGTGCAGCGCCTCGCGCCGCTGATGCCGCCGGGCAGCGCGATCGTCTTCACCTCGTCCATCGCCGATGAGGGCGGCATGCACGGCATGAGCGTCTACAGCGGCACCAAGGCCGCGCTGCGCTCGTTCGCCTCGGGCTTCGCGGCCGAGCTGGTGACACGCGGCATCCGCGTCAACGTGGTGAGTCCCGGCTTCATCGACACGCCCACGCTCGGCATCGCCGATGCGACGGCCGAGGAGCGCGCGGAGTTCATCCGCATCGGCGACCAGATCACGCCGATGCGCCGGCACGGCACCGCCGCCGAAGTGGCGCGCGCAGTGCTTTTCTTCGCATTCGAGGCCACCTTCACGACCGGGGCCCGGCTTACCGTCGATGGTGGGCTGGGGCAGAACCTCACGCCGGCTGCGGACTGAAATCAACACCCAAGGAACACATGACATGACAGACGTTTCTCTCATAGGCCTCGGCCCCATGGGCATGGCCCTCGCGCGCGCCCTGCAATCGAAATTCACGCTGACGGTATGGAACCGCACCGCCGAACGCGCGACATCCCTGTTGAACCAGGGCACGGTGCTCGCGCCGACCGCGCTCGCCGCAGTGCAGGCCAGCCCCGTCGTGCTGGTCTGCGTGGCCGACTACACGGCGTCGCGCGCGATCCTCGCCGCACCCGGCGTGGCCGACGCGCTGCGCGGCAAGGTACTGGTGCAGCTGAGCACCGGTACCCCGCAGGACGCGCGCGAAGACTGGGCCGCCCTGAGCGGTGTGGCCTACCTGGACGGCGCCCTGCTCGCCACGCCCGGCCAGATCGGCCGGCCCGACACGCCGCTCTTCATCTCCGGCGAGGAACGCGCCCTCACCGCCTGCCGGCCGGTGCTCGAAGCCGTTGCCGGAAACATCCAGTACATGGGCGAGCCCATCGGCAACGCGGCTGCGTGGGACCTGGCCACGCTCTCGTGCATGTTCGGCGCGATGAGCGGTTTCTTCCACGGCGTGCGCATCTGCGAATCCGAAGGGCTGGGGGTGGACGCCTTCTCGCAGATGATCGGCGCGATCTCGCCGGTGCTCGGCGAAATGATCAGCGCCGAGGGCCAAGCCATCCACGCCAACCGCTATGGCGAGCCCGAGAGCTCGATGGCCACCTGCGCGGGCTCGGGGCGGCTTTTCGTGAAGCAGGCGCGGGAAGCTGGGCTCGATGCGAGCTTTCCGGAATTCCTGATGGGGTTGTTCGAGCGGTCGTTGGATGCGGGTCTTGCGAACGAACGGTTGGCGGCGATGGTGAAGGTGATGCGTTAGCCTCGCTGATGTCGCTGCGCAGCATTGCGATAACTGGATTCCCCGCGTCATAGAACTGCAACCACGCGACGTTCCTGCTTTGAAGCGGCAGCGTGCTCTTCCACTGCACTGCGATGGACTACGGGAACGCGCCGTACCGCTTCAACGATGCCGATGCCGATGCCGATGCCGCATGCCGTTTGGCTGAATATTCCTGGCGGCTGCGAGGAACATCCGTCACCACAGACGCCCTTTGGTTTGGCCTAGCTTCTCGACGCACTGCGCCAAGGCCTTGGCGCGTTCCTCGCGCAGACGCAGCCAGCCGTCGGCTTGCCATGTGCTCCAAGCCACCGGCTCCGACTGATAGAAGCAATTGGCCGGCATGGGCGGAAGACCGAAGTGCAGGCTTGCCAAGGCCAAGCCTGCGCTGAACTGCAGGCGGTACAACTCGTCCTGGCCCGACAAGTTTTCGTAGACGAGTCGCCATGCGCCGGGATTGATCGGTGCGTCGGCCTCGGCAGGCAACTGCGCGGCAGCAACCATGTCTTCACGCGTCCACCCGCTTTCGCTGCGGCCCCGCTCCAGTTCCTTCCACGCTCGGGCCGCATAGACACGGGTGGCGATCTCATTGAGCGCCTCCGGTAATTCCTTCATGCTGGGGTTATTCGCCCATGGCTGCCCTGCCAGTTCCAATACCGGGTCGCCGACCAGGTTGTCCTTGGAGAAGCCTTCTGCCGCGAAGCCGCCTACCCGCCCCGTGACCGCCGCAAGACCGACATTGAGCGCCACCTGTGCCGCAACGGCACGGCCCGTGTGATCGCGGCGCACGATGCGCAACCGATCGAAGCCGTCGGGATAAGACTTGCTGCGCAGACGCACCTTGGTCGTGCCCACCGGCACGAGGCCGTCGGCTGCGGCGTAACTGCTCAGCGCGGGCGCCGAGGCAGCCGCTTCGTCCGGTTGGGTCGCTGCCAGCGGCGGTTGGGTGACGCATGCGGTCAGGAGAAGTGCGATGCCGAGCGCACCCCGTCGCAGGGCAGCAGTGTTCATTGATATTTTTTCTGTCTTTGTTTGCATTGGAAAAACCTCCCTTGATCAAAAGCTCGCGTTCAGATTGAAGCCGAGCGTGACCTTCGCGGTGCGATAGCCCTCGGGCTTGCTGATGGGTGCACCAACGAAGAAGTCGTAGCTCAACTTGCTCCACTGACCGCGCACGCCGACCACGGCACCCGCCAGGTTCCGGCCGAGCGTGTCGATGGTGGAGCGCCCGCCGACATGGCCATAGTCAGCGCCGGCGTAGAGCTCTGCCCCGCTCTGCCCCATGGCCCAGCCAACGTCGTTGCGCAGCAGCCAGCCGCGGTCGCCCATCAGGTTCGTCTCGCCGTCAAAGCCGCGCACCGTGTAGCGTCCTCCGATGGCGAAGCGGTCTTGCGGTGTGAGGGGCGTGCGGTTCCACTGGGCGCGAATCAGGCCGGAGTACCGAAGCTTTTGCTCGCCGAGCTTGAATGGCGCATTGAGGCTGATGTCGGCGGTGTAGAGCTTCAGGCGCGAGGTCCCCTCACCGAACTCTTCTTCCGGTGCAGCGCGCGAACCGAACCCTCCGGTGCCGCGCTTGTAAGCCAGCGTGCCTTCGAGCGTCGCCTCACCGATGTACTCCTTGTGGTTCAGGCTCAGCTCCCAGCCACCGACCACGCGGTGCTGTACCTCAATCTCCTGGTCTTCGATGAAGCTGCGTGACTCGCGGCGAAAGCCCTTGATCGCCACCGTCGTCTTGCGGCTCTGATCACGGTAGACCAGGCGCGAGAGCTTGACCTCGGCGTTGTTGGTCTTGCCGGCATAGACGATGTCGGTGTTCAAGCCCGCAACGCTCTGGTGGTACTGGCTGTTCGATGCCGTGAAGCCGAGCATCCAGTAGCCGAAGGGCAAGGAGTAGTGGGCGACTTGACTTTCGGTGCCATAGCTCGGCTCCGAAAGGAAGTGGCTGTTGATGCTGTGGTTGGCGCTGACGTAGAACAGGTCGTTCAGGCCCAAGGGGTTGTCAAACGATGCCGTAACGCCGGCTTGATTGCGGCCTGTGGCCTTAGTGCCGCTGTCGTCCAGGCTCAGATTGACGCGCCATTTTTTGGACTGCACGTACTTGACGACAAGATCGCTGTCGCCGGGCCTGGCGTTCGGCGCTGTCGATGGTTCGATCTGGATGTCGGCCTCAGCGGTGGGCGCGCGCTTCAAGTTCTCTAGACCTTGCTCGATATCGCGCAGGTTCAATAGATCGCCGACGCGTGCAGGGATGGCGGTTGTCAGCAATGCGGAACTGCCGAGCAACGTGGACGAAGAATCCGGCGTCAGCCGAATGGCGGCAATACGGCCGGGCACCAGAGAGAGCGTCAATGTGCCACTGGAGAGATCCTGCGGCGCGGCCAGCACGCGGGTCGTAACGTAGCCGCGGGCAATGGCGGCTTGCTGGGCTCGTGCGAGGACCACGTTAACACCGGCTGTGCCGAGACATCGGCCGATGGGCGAGTCATTGCCCTCGGGTCCTGAAAGATCGGCAACCACCCATTGGAAAGCGTCGGCCTGCTCGCCGACCAACAGCACACGGTCGATGCGAAAGCACGGGGACTCGGATTCGGGGATGCGTTGGGCGGGCGCCGGCGGGGCCGCCTGCGGGCGTTGCTCGGCAGCGCGTTCATTCAGCTCGCGCAAGGCGCGTTCACGCTCCTGCTGGCGTTGCTGCTCGACGAAGGGCTGCGGCGTTGTTGAGGATTGCTGGGCAAAGGCCAGAAGTGGGCTGGCTGCCATAGCAGTCGCCAGCAGTTTGCATTTCAAATCAGACTCCCCTTTATTATTTATTTCATTTCAAATTTCAAAGCAAATTCACCCTTCAATTCGTCTTGAGGATTTTATTTAAAATCAGATCAATTAATTAAACCTCAACAACCATAAAGGCAGTGTCCAATTTCTCAATGCTTTCCAGGTTCATCCATATTTCATTTTCACGCTTCTTGTGAAACGTGAAGGTCACATCGGGGCCAAACTCTTCTTCGGGAGGAGTTATTCCAAAATAAATCACAACATTTTCATCAGATCTTCGCCTCCAAATTTTCACAAATTCCTCAAAAAATAAAAAGCCAATAGGAATTGTAGATTTTTTCTTGTCGCAAAAATCCTGCAAATGAAATCCATTTACGGATGCTTCGCATCTTGATCTGTTGCCATATCGATGAAAATTAAACTTCCCTCTCGATTCTGGTTTTACGAGATAATCGAAAAATACGCAGCCCTGCAGCTCGAGAAAAGGAAGACTCAAAAAAGTGCTCTTCAATTTATCTGGAATCAAAGGGCGAGGGCGATTTTCGAAAAAATACCCTTCCATTAGTTTGCTTGTAAATATTTTCATGATCTCTAATCATATTTGATGCCAAGAACATCCATGGCTTTCTTGATGCCTCGCTCAAATGTGGAATTCTCAAGAAGCTTTTGAATCTTTCTAGGGGCAACAATAGTGGTATTTTCTTCGTAAAATTTTTTCGTATTTGCGTCATAGTAGTATTTTTTATTGCTCGCATCTTGGTAATGTATTTGCCCAGGATCTTCTCCGGGTCTAGCATTTTCCACGTCTATTCGAGACGCATCATCTTTACCCTTCCATTTTGTGACGCTTCCAGACGTTTGAGTCCCCTTTGCACCAAGCATTTCTCCATTATAGGTTTGCAGAGAGTCATAAAACCTCCCATCTTCGCCCTTATAGAATCTTCTCTCGCCTTGTGCCTTATTGGGTGTGGCTAGATATTCTTCTTGGCCATTGATATTTTTTGCCCCAGTGGGTTTTGCATTGGGCAACTCTGTCGACTCATACGCGCAAGTGTTGTGAACCCAAACGCCTTCATCTCCTGCTTCACCTTTAATAAAGTAAGTATGAAAATCGGCAACACTTAGGTTATAGGCTTCTAATGGTTCGATAGCACGTCGTACTTCCTTCACCGTGAGCCAGCTTCCGCTACTGCCCAACAGGCGGTATCCCACCTTCAGAGTCGCCGCATCAACCCATTGCGCACGAAGGATCGGGCCCCGGTAGTCATGACCTTCGGACGCCTTGGGCAGCACAGTCTCGCTCTCGATACTCGACACCTGCGCAAAAAACGGGTGAACGGTGTTGGAAACAATAATCTGCGACCGGCCCATTACATCCTTCACGCTGACGTAAACCGTCTCCTTGTACGAGTTGCTGTAGTGCGCCAGGACAGACTTGTATCTCGACGCTCCACTGTCCTCATCGCGCGCATAGACGCTGTCACCGACTTGTATGTCCTTGATCTGTACATAGCCGGCTCTTGTTTTGACCAGCATGTCGCCCCGGAAAGAGCAGTTGCCCTTGACTGGTTTTCCGCCCGAGGGAGCTTTAGGTGCAGACCCTCCAAGTTTTTTATCCAGCAGCGCTGCAGTTCCTCCAGCCAGCATGGGCATTGCACTGGAGATTGCTGCACCCAAGCGGTCCTGGAAACTGGAGGCGTCCTCCCACGTCCCAAGTTTTTCGTACAGCTCAGTCATATCCCTGACTTGCTTGTCCAGCAACTCAACCACCAACTCTTTCTTCGCTGACGTATCGGCGTATAGGTAGGAGGTGATGAGATTGTTGAGCGTCACGCTCGCGCTGTTGGCGAGAGCCGTGCAATCGGTGAAGCCGCCGGAACTTCCGCAAGCTGCCGCAATACGCCCGGCTTGCCTTTCGGCATCCCGCATCATCTCTTCGCGCAATCTCGGGAGATCACAGCTCCGACTCGCCCCGCTTGAACAGGCTCGCAGCTCCTCCATCAGCTTGGCCGAGCCACGCAAGCTCAACGCGTTGTTCGCCGCCGCATTGGCGCCTGCATCGCCGGCAAGATTGATTTCGTTCGCATCCATCCCCGCCAGCGCCGCGCCGATACCGGCAAACATCCGTGCCAACTCGACCGCACCGGGCTTGATGTTGCCGAATTCGTCACGGCCGTAGACATTGCCACTGATCTCGCCCAGTACGGCGCCGAGTGCCCCCGCCCCGCAACCACTCCCTTTGTCTGCCTTGGCCACGCCCACAGCGCAGCCAGCAATGGCGTGCGCCAAGGCTTGCGTGAGGCTGTCCAGTTTTCCTGCTTCTTTCAGTTCACCAATCTCAAACGCCGTCTGCGCAGCCACGGTATCGAGGATCGCGCTTGCGAGGCCAGCCTTCAGGGCTTTCTCAAAATTGCCCCCGTTAATCGCAGAGCCGATGACCGCACGCGCCACCCCTGCCTGCAGGTTTTGGCCGAGTTGGGTGAAGAACTGTTGACTCCCGCCGCCCGGCGTAGGCAGGCCTGTGGGCGTCAGATTGAGCCCGCCCAATACCCCGCCGGTGACGATGGCGTTCAACAAGTTCTTGACGTTGGCGCTGCTCCCCAAGTCTTGTAGCGTCTTGCCGATGTCACCTTGGTTATTGATGAGCGAAACAGCCACCTGACTTGCCAGGGCGGTGATTCCGGCAGTAACCGCGCCACCCACGACACTGGAAATCGTAGCGCCGGCCCCCGTGAGAAAAGCCCCACCGCTCGTCAGTGCTACGCCTTGACCTGCCCCCACTGCAGCGGCATTGCCAGCCGCGCCACCGATGCTCGAGGCCGCACCCGCCGTGAAGTACGCGGCCACCAACGTCACAATGGCCGCCCCCTCCGGCGTCAATCCTTGCTGGCTGTGGTTCCAGTTCTTGTGAGCTTCCTCGACCTTGGTCCAGTCGATCTTGTCCTTGAGCTTGGGGTCGCTGGTGATCTGCTTGACCCAGTCCATGCCCGGCTGCTTGGCCAGTTCTTCGATGCTGTCTCTGGCCCCAAGCCCGGCCTGGATGCGATTCGCCGTGACCGCCAGATTTCCAGCATTGAACTGGTTGTAGTTCGTGGTCTGGTCGCTCTTTCCCTTGTCCTTGATCTTCTGATAGGCCAGATCGCGCCCTTGGCTGGTGGTCTGCTCTCTGTGCTCCGTCGTCTGCGTGCCCAGGATGAGTTGATCGGCCTCCAGCGTCAGCTTGCCGGGCGTGTTGACTGTCGTAGCGGCCATCGCCAACGTATCGGCCGCCGTGATATTCACGTTGGCCCCATTGATCGTGGTGCGCGTCAACGTGCTGTCCTCGATCTTGGTCTCGGTCGTCTTCTTCGCGTTGATGCCCGTGCTCGGGTCATGCCAAAGAATCTGGCCCGGCTCGATGCCCTTGGTGCGGGAGCCGGTCGTGCCGGTCACGGCGTTGCTGTTGGCGGCCGCCTGGATGACGACATTGCCGCCGTTGATGTTGACGTCCTTGGCCGCATCGATCTGCGCGCCTTGAAGGAAGACATTGCCGCCTTGAAGCAATACGCCCCCCTGGCTGCTGCTGATCGTGCTGGCCGAAGCTGTATCCGACTTGATCTCGACACCCGTGCTGCTGTTCTTTCCGTAGGGCAGCGCCGGAATGATTGGATTGCCCGTGAGCAACCCCGCCATGCCGCCAATGCCCCGCTTGTTCTGCTCGAACTCTGCCTGGGCATTCGAGGTATTGCGTCCCTCGACCACGGACAAATTTCTGCCGACGATGATCGCCACACCATCTTTGCCGCTGATGCTCGATCCCTCCATGGTGAAGTCGCGCTTGGCATTCATGAACACCGTGCCGCCCGAGAAACTGCTGCCCACGCTCGTGCTGTTGTCGAAACCGCCGGATACCTTGTTGTCCGTGCGGCTGAAGGTGCTCTTGTCCTTCCACTGCATCGCGTAGTTGCCTGCGACCTTGGACTCGCCCGACTCGATGTTGATGTCGCGTTCCGCGCGCACGCTCAGAAGGCTGTCCCCCGCGTTCACCGTGGCTTGTCGCGCATTGACATCGCGGTCGGCCTTGAGCAACGTGGTCCCGTTGGTGGAGATCGTGCTGCCAAGTTCTTGCGAACTGGCGATGGCCATGGACATGCTGAAGCCGACGCCGATCTGCACCCGTGTTTCGGTCACCGTTCCCAGGTTGATGTCGTTCTTGGCGGTGATGGAGGTGTAGCCTGCCTTGCCCTGGTTCGAGATGATTGCGCCAATCAGATTCACGTCGCGCCCTGCACTCGCCACCAGCGTGCCGCCAGGGTCGGTGACGTAAAGTCCCGCGATGCGGTCCACGTTCGTGTTCAAGCCATTGGTCTGAGTGGTGGTGCGGACATTGATGTCGCGCCCGGCATCGATCTTCAAGTTGTCGCGGGCATCAATGACGCCGCCGATGTTGTTCAGATCGGTCTTGGCGTTCAAAGTCACATCGCCACCGCTGATGCGACCGCCCAGATTGTTGATGTTGTCGGCATCGATCTTCACCAGGCTTCGGCCAGCGATGGTGCCGGTATTGACGAGATCACCGCTGCCCTTGATCCTGAGCGTGTCGGCGCTGAGTACCGCACCGTTGCCGTCGATGTCTCCAGGCCGAACGCGGACGTAAACCTGTGGTAACAGCGCCTTTTGCGTGCTGCCATCCGGCAATGTCACCGTTTGCTCGACCAGCCAGACGATATCGCTGGTGAGCTGCGCCATCTGCGCCGCACTCAGGCCGATGCCTGGGCAAAGACCGTATTGCTTGGCAAACGTTGCACCCGCATTCATCAACGCGGTGTACTGATCTTCATCACTGCTGTAGCCGTCAAGATACCGGTACCCAGTCAACTGGGCCAGCTGTTCACGGATCAGCTTCTGCTCGTAGAAGCCATCTCCAAGACGCTTGAGGATGTTGTTCGGATCGAGTCCAAGGTTGTTCAGCAGATAGTCGCTGCTCAGCCAGTTTCGGTAGTTCGCAAATCGTGGATCGGTCTCGATCAGATAGCGACCGCTTGGTCCTCCGTGGAGGTTGAACAGACTGGCTTGTGGAATGGAGGCATTGGGAACACTGGTGCGCACGACCATTGGAATGGTCCGTGTGGCGCCCGCTTGAGCGGTCGATGACGCACCGCTCGTCGAGCCTCCGCCATCGACGATGCCGGCACTCGCGGAGCCGGACAGTGCAGTCGTTATGCCACGCGCGCCGTCAGCGCCATTGGCCGCGTTCGCTCCGGATCCTTGTGTCTTGACCACGGCACCGACATTGGAGTGGACTTCGATGATCGCACCCGATCTTGCTCCCCCGCCGATGCTGCCGGCACCGCCAGAGCCGCTGCTGACGTTGCCAACGTTGGCGCTCCCCGCGTCATAGCCCCGCGTGGCGTTGAGGTTCTGCTGCGGTTTGTAGTCCGTGAGGCGGTACGTTTCGGTAGTCGTCGTTGGGGGAATAACGATGGGCGCCTCCGGCCCCTCTCCAGGACGATTCGGGTTGTAGCCGATCCACAACCCACCAATGGCGGTCACCTTCTTGCCTGACGTCGCCTGGTTGTCGACATCGGGAGCATCCAACGCACCACCAGCCATGACTTGACTGTCACGGTTGTACAGTCGTCCATCGATGCGCATATTGCCACCTGCGACGATCCGTGCGGGATCTGCATCGGCCGCCACATCCTGGTTCACGATGATGTTGGTGACTGTGTTGGTCCAGCCCTTGCCGACCACGCTGACTGTTCCATTTGCGGCTCGGTGATAGACCAGTCGCGTGCTCGGATCGCCCCATGTGTCCGCGATGTCCCAGGTCTTTCCGTCTGTGGTGATGATGCCGGGGAGGGAAACGGCGTTGCTGGTGCTTGTCACCCGCAGATGCGTGTCGATGTTGTTGATGCTGCCCATGGCAACCGACATATTGTCAAGCGACTCGATACTGGCACTCTCATTGTTGAGCGTGCCGCCCTTGCCGACGGCTTGACGACTCGCATCCAGGCCGCCACCAATAAACATGTCGCCCGAGCTGAAGAGCAACGCGTGCTCGCGGTTGTTGATGGTGCCCGCACCGATGTCCAAAGTATCGCGCGCCGCAATCGCCCCGGCCTTGGTGATGCCGTTGGCAGTCTCTGCGTCGTTGTTGAGCGTACCGACACCGACGGAAACTGCGTCGCCATAGATGCGACCGGTGCCGATGTTGCGGAGGGTACCGGTATTGATTTGCGTCGCCCCCTTGCTGTCGATCAGGCCACGGTTCGTGAGCATGCCGCTGGCGTTGACGATGGTGTCCGTACCCGACATCTCCGCATTGGCGGTGTTGTCGACGTTGTGGCCGCCCACCGTGAGCGTCTGGCCCGCCAGCAACTTCCCATTGTTCGTGAAGTTGCCGGTGGTGGTGTAGCTCAGGTTGCCGTTGGCGGCCACCTCACCGTTGTTAACGATGTCCTGCTTGAGCGCAATGCTCAGGTCCTTGCCCGAGACCGCCCGGCCATCGCCGCTGAAAGTCCCCACATCGATCTTCAGGCTCTTGTCGGCCACCAGCGTGCCACCGCTGTTGACGAGGTTCAGCGTCTTGGCACCGGGGTTCGCGCGGTTGGGATCGAGAATGCCCAGTTCGTTGCCTGCCGAGATCAGGCCGTTGGTATTCGTGACAGTGCCGCCGCTGGTAACGGTCGTGTCGACGTCCGCCCGAATGGCGCCAGACGTGTTGTTCAGGCTGCCCGTGTTGATCGCAACGCTCTTGCCTTCGATGCCCCGGTCCTTGCCTTGGGTCCTGTCGTTGGCGACGCTGCCTGCGTTGAGGGTGGTCGTTGCCGCAGACCGAATCAAGCCACCGGTATTGGCAATGTTGCCTGCGCCGATGTCCAGGTCGCCCACGGCGAGTGTCTGGCCACCGCTGTTGTCGTAGCCGCCGTTGGTGTTGATTGCCACCCTGGATTGGCCAAGCATCGTGCCAGCGTTCGTGTTGGAGAAAGCCTGCGTATTGGCGGTCAGCGCCTTCTTCGCGCCGATGAAGCCGGCGGCGTTGTTGACCGTCCCGCTCTTCAGGTCCAGCGTGTCCGCGCTCGTGATACCGCCTTGCTTGGTGCTGTAGCCGGCCGCGTTGGTGTTGGTCAGCGCCTTGCCATTCGTGTCGATGGTCATCGCGCCGCCGGACTGGATCAGGCCGGCATCGTTCGCAAGCCCCCCTGAGTTCACTGCAACCGTCGTGGTCGCGGCCAACGTGCCTCGCGCGTTGTTCAGCGTATTGCCGCGCGTGTCCACGGACAGGCTGTCCCCGAGCACTTTGCCGCCGACGTTGCTCAGTCCGCCGTTGAGCAATGTGGTCTTGGCACCCGCTTGCAGCGTGCCAGCATCATTCGTCGTCGCGCCCGTGGTCGTGACGCCCAGCTTGCCCTTGACTGCCGCAACGGCTCCGCTCCTGTTGTCCAACGTATCGGCAACGAGCGTGGTATTTCCGTTGGCCGCCAGCGTGCCTTCGACGTTCGTTGCAACACCGCTGACGGTGGCGCCCAGGTCGCCAACAGCAGTCACGCTACCGGCGTTGTTGTTCAGGCTTCCGGCCGCAGCCGTGGTGTTGCCACCCGCGCCGATCAGGCCCTTGTTGCTGTTGTCGAGCAAGCCTCCAACCGTCAATGCAAGGCTGGAAGTTTCGGTTGCGCGGAGGGTTCCGCCTTGGTTGATCCAACTTCCCGCGGCGACATTCATGTTGCCGTTGCCGGCAATCGTCCCCGCACTGTTGTCCACTGCGCCGACGACGGCAATGCGCGTTGCATCGGCACCGGTCTGCACGATCTGCCCGTCACGGTTTCTCAACGAACCCGCATCGATGGTGACCCGCTTCGCGCTGGTCGTTCCTCCGTCCTGGTTGAACGCACCCTTCATCGCAACGGCCAATGCACCGTTGGTCGTGATCTGACCGTTGGTGCCGCTGTAGTTGCCGCCCGCAATGTTCAGCGTGCCAGTACCGGCATGCTCGATCTTGCCAGCCGTGTTCGTGATCGCATTCGCTTGAAGCGCCAAGTTCTGGCCGTTGCTAGCAATGCGACCGCCGTCATTGTTGAGCGTGCCGCTCATCGCGATGGTGGTCGCTCCTGTACCGATCTGCACGATCTCCCCGCCATCCGTGTTGGCAAGGTTCGAGAGCTTCAGGTCGAGCTGCTTCGCGTTGAGCTTGCCGGCGTCGTTGAGGAGGCTCTGCGCTGCGTCGCTGTTGGCGGTTACGCTCAAGATGGCTGGCGTGACGACCGTGGCCTTGCTTGTGATCACGTCACCTTGCGTCGCGGTGACTGCGATGTTCGCGGCGCTGGTCTGGCTGGCTGATATGTCGACGCTTGCACCTTGCAGCATGGCATTGCCGGCCGCGAGGTTCGTGCCGCGTGCGACGAGTGCACCATCCGCAGTCACGCTCAAGTCACCTGTCGTGCCCAGCTTGCCATCGCTCTGGATGCCTGCGCCCAGCACACCCGTGCTGCTGCTTTGCACGCTGCCGGCTTTGATGGTGGTGTTCCGCCCGGCCGTGATGTTGCCGTCGTTGGCCAGTTGGCCCCCCACGGCGACGCTGGCGTCGTTGCCACCACGCAGGCTGCCGGCATTGGCCAGAGTGCCTGCCTTGATGCCCAGATCGGTTGCAGCTCCTACAACGCCCGAACCGTTGTTCAAGGCCCCGCCTACGTTCAAGCGGGCTGCAGCCTGTGTCGACTGAACCGCGCCCTTGTCGTTGACCAGCGAGCCGGCATCGAGCACGAGCGTCTGGTTGGCGACCAGCGTGCCTGTGGTGTTGTCCACCGCCCCCTGGACATTTGCCGTCAGGGTGTTCAACGCGGAGACGGCACCGCCTGCGTTGTCCAGGCTCCCGGCGTTCAGGGTCGTGTTGCCGTTCGCGGCGATGGTGCCGCCCTTGTTGCTGGTGGTGCTGCTCGTGGTGCTCGATGCATCGCCCGCAGCTGTGACACGTCCAGCATCGTTGTCGAGGCTGCCCGCCTGGAGCGTCGTATTGCCGCCAGCACTCATCTCGCCCTGCCGGTTGTCCACCAAGCCAGCCACCGTGACCGTCAGGTCCGATGTCTGCGCGGCCCGCAAGGTGCCGCCCTTGTTGTTCAGGCTCGCAGCGGTGAAGGCCAGACTGCCATTGCTCGCCAGCGTGCCGCCGCCGTTGTCGATGACGCCCGAGGTCGTGATCCTGGTGACGCCTGTGCCGGTCTGGACAATCTCGCCGCCCCGGGTGTTCGCGATGTTCGAGACCTTGAGGTCCAACAGATTCGCGTTGAGCTTGCCGCCTTCGTTGACCAGCGTCTGACCGGTCTGCGCATTGGCCGTCACGCTCAGGGTGCCCGGTGTGACGACCGTGGCATTGCTCGTGGTCACATTGCCCTGGATTGCGGTGACTGCGATGTTGGCCGCGCTGGTCTGGCTATCGGAGAGGTCGACGCTCGCGCCTTGCAACGTGGCGTTGCCGGCGGCGATGTTGTTGCCGTTGGAGACCAGTGCGCCGGAGGTCGTGACGCGCAGATCGCCTGCTGCACCCAGCCTGCCGTCGCTTTGCACGCCCGCACCGAGCACACTGGCGTTGCCCGATGCGATGCTGCCTGCTGTGATTGTGGCGTTGCGACCTGCAGTGATGCTGCCGTCGTTGGTCAGTGCATCACCGACTGCGACGGTGACATCGTTCGCACCGCGCAAGCTGCCACCATTGGCGAGCGAGCCCGCTTGGACATTCAGGTCCGTGGCCGCACCGATGGTGCCACCGTTGCCATTGACCAGCCGGTTGTTCACCGCGAGCTGCATGCCAGCCTGGGCCGACTGAATGCTGCCCTGCGTGTTGTCCAGTGAGCCGGTGTTGAGCGTCAGGCCTTGATTGGAAGCAAGGGTGCCATCCGTGTTGTTCGTCGCGCCCGCCACGGTCGCATTCAACGCACCTGTCGCAGAGATCGCTCCGCGTGTGTTGTCCGCCTTGCCGCCGACGGTGAGCGAGGTGCCGCTGGCGCTGGTCAGCGCGCCACCGACGTTGATCAGGTCGCCGCTCGTGGCAATGTTCAGCTTGCCCGCATTCAGCTTGCCGCCGCTGTTGTCGAAGCGATCGACATTGGCGTTGAAGCCGTTGGTGACATTCAACGTTCCGCCGCGGTTGTCGAAGGTGGGCTGGTTGACCCTCATGCTGGCGAGGCTCATGGTCCCGCCGTTGTTGTTGATGTTCGCGCTCTGCAGCGTGATCGCTCCGCCCGCGTAGACGCGGCCGCCGTCGTTGAGGATTGCGCTCGCCGCAGTGACCATGCCCGGCGACGGCGGCACATATGGCGCAGGCGTGATGGTTCCAGCGGTGCCGGGTCCGCCCGCTGCTGCAGGTGTCTCCGGAGTGGCGGTGCCACCGCCCGTGCCCGCACCAGTACCCGTGCTGCCGCCGGGCTGCGACGGCGACAGCACAATCGGCTCCAGGCCGATCACGCCGCCGCTGGCGTTGCTCAAAGTCGGCGCGGAAATCTTCAGCGCCGCGTTGCTGGTCTGACGGATGGTGCCGCCGTTGCGGTTGTCGACGTTGCCTGCCGCGCTAGCCAACTCGACGCGCGCCCCTTCGAGCGTGCCGCCCGCTCCGTTGAAGGAATTGCCCAACGTGTCTTGCGTCGCGACCTTCAGGTTGCCTCCACTGGTGATGCGACCGCTGTTGGCAAGGCTCGCTGCGGCAAGGTTGGCATCGGCCGTGGCCTGGATCGTGCCGATGTTTTCGAGCCGGCCCGCGCTTTTCACCACGAGTTGCCCCGCGCCTGCCATCGCGGGCGTGCCCGGCGCGGTCTGGATCGTGCCGACATTGCGAACCCCAAGTCCGGCCTCGGTCCCTATGAGCACGATCTTGCCGGCGTACATGCCACCAAGCGCGGCTACGTCGAGCGCAAAGGTGGGCGTCGTGCCGGTGCCCGTGGTTGCGCTGATCTGGTTGTGATCGGCCGAGACCTGATTGGCGCCGGTCACGACTTTCAATTCACTGGCCCAGATGCCCGCATTGGCTTCCACAGCTCGGGCAAGAATGGCCGCGTAGTCGGTCTTGCTGGCATCGAGGCCCGCACCGTTGATGGTGATGGTGCCGCCACGCACGAGAAAGCTGTCGAGACCGCCGAACGCATTGAGCTGAGGCAGGCCCGTGGTCAGCGTGGCGCGGCTCGCGTTGATGAAGCCCGCGCCGTCCACGTTGATTCCGGCCGGATTCGCAATGATGATTTCTGCGCGCTGGCCCGCAACCTCCATGTAGCCGCGAAGCTGGCTCACATTGCCGCCGTTGACCTCGGTCAGGATGATCCGCGCCGGGCCTCTGGCGAGGAACGGGTTGCCCTGAACGATGCCGCCGAGCTGCGTCTGCGCATTCGTCCGGCTGTTGTTGAAGATCGCGCCGTTGGGCCCGACGTTGAACTGGTTGAAGACGTTGCGCGAAACACCCGCTGCCGAAGGCGTCTGGATGTTGATCAGCGGCACGCCGTTGGGCGCCAGCAGCACAGTGGGACGCAGGTTGCCGGGAACGTTGGGGGCACCCACGATCTGGGCCTGTCCGGGTAACGTCACCAGCGCGCCGAACAACACGACGGCAGCCGCCACCCTCGCTGGTGCTGTTGCTGGCGATCCATCCGTTGCCTTATTGGCCCCCTTGCTGTCGCTTGCCGCTGTTTCTTGCACCACCATGCGGATACCGCGCGCACGGTTGAAGACGACTCTATAAAGCGACTTGTTCATGTTTCTTTTCTCCCCTGGGATCGCGCAACGTGACAGCCAAGCGCGGCGTAGGAGCAACATGCTGGCCCACTGACACAGGCATCAGTGGATCCGGATTTTCCGGGGACCTCCGCATAGCAAATGTCAACAAGATTCAACGCGCACAGATTCAAACGGCATGCGCAATAAATGTCACACCGTCGAATCAATCGGTGAGTCTTTAGGTTGTATCGACGTGATCGACTGTGGCTCGACTGCTACCGTTCCACAGGCAGTTCAAGCGACTTTCCCCTCACACTCCTGGGGCTACTTTTCAGTCCGTCAGGCGCCTCGCGCTCTGGCGGGTTTCTTTTTGGCATTGACTCCCCGACATGCAGGAAGTCGCCCAATTAAGTAGTCTCACGCGGACCGGCGTGAGCGACCCGGCATGGCGGGTGTTTCGCTGGAAGTGCTGCCGAGCCGGACTCGAATCGGCACGCAACGACATAGCCATCAGCGGTGGCGTCTTGCGCACCTCCGCTGACATCAGTGCGACTTACTGAACGATCGGACTGCCCGGAATCTGATCCGTAGGCGGCCTGAAGATCTGTGCCGCATCGACCGCATCGAAGCGGTACTGCTTGCCGCAGAAGTCGCAGCCCACCTCGATGTCGCCGCGCTCGGCCAGGATCTCTTCGGCTTCCTCCACGCCGAGCCCGCGGATCATCTGCGCCACGCGCTCGCGGCCGCAGGTGCATGCGAAATGCGGACCGAGCAAGCCGGCCTGCGGCTCGAAGCGCAGCAGCTTCTCTTCCCAGAAGAGGCGCCGAAGGATGGTCTCGATGTCGAGCGTGAGCAGCTCGTCGCGCGTCAGGCTCGAGGCCAGGATCGAGATGCGGTTGTAGTCCTCGTTGCGGCCGATCTGGTCTTCGTTGGCCTGGTCGCGGTCTTTGTCCGAGGTGCCTTCGAGGTTGCCCTCGCCCTTCACCGGCAGGCGCTGGATCAGGAGGCCCGCCGCCACCTTGTCGTCGGCCGCGAGCACCAGCGTAGTGTCGAGCTGCTCGCTCTGCAGCATGTAGTGCTGCAGCACGTCGCTGAGCTTGCCGAGCTTCTCGCCTTCGTCGCCGAAGAGCGGCACGACACCCTGGTACGGCGTGGCGCCCGGGAGCTTGTCCTTCGGGTCGAGCGTGATCGCGCAGCGGCCCTTGTTGCTCACGTTGACCATGTCGGGCAGGCGCGCATCGGCCGGCAGGTCGCCGATCACCTTGGCGGTGGCGCGCAGGCTCAAATCGGGCTTGGCCTCGGCCACGGCCACCTTGACCGGACCGTCGCCGAAGATCTGCAGGATCAGCGCGCCATTGAACTTGATGTTGGCCTGCATCAGCGTGGCCGCGGCGGTCATCTCGCCAAGCAGTTCGGCCACGGGCGGCGGGTAGGCGCCGGTGGCGGTGTTGGAGGCGCGCCGCGCAAGGATCTCCTGCCACGCATCTGTCAGGCGCACGATCATGCCGCGCACCGGCAGGCCATCGAACAGGAATTTGTGCAGCTCGCTCAAAACGGATTCTTCTTTCTGTTGGGCCTGCGCGGGGTCAGGCGATTTTCTTGAGGCCCTTCGCGTAGCGAACGGCATTTTCGACGTAATGCTCGGAACCGTGACGCAGCCGGGCAGCGTCTTCGTCGCTGATCGTGCGCATCACCTTGGCGGGCGAGCCGAAGATCAGGGAATTGTCGGGAAACTCCTTGCCCTCGGTCACCACGCTGCCGGCGCCAACGATCGAATTGCGGCCGATCTTCGCGTTATTCAAGACCACCGCCTGGATGCCGATGAGCGAGTTGTCGCCGATGGTGCAACCGTGCAGCATGACCTGGTGGCCGATGGTGACGTTCTCGCCCACGGTGAGGGGGCTGCCGGGGTCGGAGTGCAGCATCGACATGTCCTGCACATTGCTGTTGCGGCCGATGGTCATCGTCTCGTTATCCCCGCGCAGCACGGCACCGAACCAGATGCTGGCGTTCTCGCCCAGCTTCACGTTGCCAATCACTTCCGCGCTGTCGGCGACCCAGGCGCCGGTGGCGAGTTGCGGCGCAACGCCGTCGAGTTCATAGAGGGCCATCGTGGGGTCTCCGGGGGCAAAAACTAGAATTGTAGGGATGCACCCCCGATTGAGCGCGCTGGCCGCGCTGAGACTGACCGATCCTGAACAGAAGGTGGCTGCAACGCACGCCACGGCGGCGCTGGCCGCTACCGATTCCATAGCAACCGACCCTATCCGCACCGAAGGCGATGACCTGGGCGTGCCGGGCCGCCCCGAGAAGCCGGTCCGCGTGTCCGCCACGGCGGTGCAGAAGCGCTCGCCCTTCACGCCCGAGGGCCGCGCCTCGCTGATCCATTCGATCTGCCACATCGAGTTCAACGCGATCAACCTCGCGCTCGATGCGGTCTGGCGCTACGACGGCATGCCCGAGGCCTACTACCGCGACTGGCTGCGCGTGGCCGACGAGGAGGCGCTGCACTTCACGCTGCTGCACGCGCACCTGCAGAACATGGGCTGGCGCTACGGCGACTTTCCGGGCCACGACGGCCTGTGGAACATGTGCGAGAAAACGAAGGACGACGTGCTCGCCCGCATGGCGCTGGTGCCGCGCACGCTGGAGGCGCGCGGGCTCGACGCCACGCCGCTGATCCAGGCGAAGTTGAAGCGCGTCAACACGCCCGATGCACTGCGCGCGGTGGAAATCCTGGACATCATCCTGCGCGACGAGGTGGGCCACGTCGCCATCGGCAATCACTGGTACCGCTGGCTCTGCGAGCGCGCGGGCCTCGATGCCGAAGCGAACTATCCGGCGCTCGTGGCGCGCTACGACGCGCCGCGGATCAGGCCACCCTTCAATCTCGAAGCCCGCGAACGCGCCGGCTTCACCGCCGAAGAGCTGCGCGCCTTGACCGGCGGCAACTACACATGAACATGGCCACTGCCTCCGTGATTTCCGACCAGACCTGGTCCCGCGCCGACCTGCTCGCCTGCCTGCAAGGCCGCGACGCGCCCCTGCATTTCGAGCGCTGCAACTTCGAAGAAGCAGACCTTTCCCGGCTCGACCTGCGTGGCGCGCAGTTCACGCTGTGCAATTTCGCCGAAGCATCTTTCGAGCGTGCCCTGCTATCGGAAACCCGCTGGACTGGATGCAGGGCGCGGCAAGCCGACTTCGGCCTCGCAGACCTCACGAATGCGCGTTTCCAGGACTGCGATCTGAACAACACCCAATGGACGCGCGCCAAGCTCGCTTCCGCGCTGTTCACGGGCGTGAAGCTCACGGGCGCGCACTTCGCCGAAGTCTCGGCACTGGGCATCGTTTTCAAGGATTCGCTGCTGGTCGACGCCCATCTGCGCAGCCTGTCATTCCGCAAGCAGACGCTCGCGCAACTGGACTTCTCCGAAGCCGACCTGTCGGGCTGCGATTTCCGCGAGGCGGTGTTCGAGGGCGGGAGCCTGCGCAATGCGCACCTGAAGCTCGCGCGCTTCGAAGGCGCAGACCTGCGCGATGCCGACCTGGGCGGCCTGCGCTTGGCGAACGCCGCGCAGTTCAAGGGCGCGACCATCTCGCACCGGCAGGCCGCATCGCTGGTCGAAGAGCTGGGCCTGCGCGTCGTCTGAAGCCAGACTTCAGGCCGCCGTGGGCCGGCTGTGCACCACCAGCTTCGGCGTGAAGTACTGAACCACCTCGCCGCGCTGGTTGCGCGTCTGGCAGCGCATCGTCACCATCGCGCGGCCGGGCTTGGAGCGCGAGGGCGTGATGTCGACCACCTCGCTCACCACGTGCAGCACGTCACCGGGTCGCGTCGGCTTGGGCCACTGCAACTCGCCGCCCGAACCGATGATGCCGTCGGCCAGCGGCACACCGCTTTCCACCAGCAGCTTCATCGTGATCGCCGCGGTGTGCCAGCCGCTCGCCGCGAGGCCGCCGAAGAATGTGTGCTTCGCGGCCTCTTCGTCGGTGTGAAAGGGCTGCGGATCGAACTGCAGCGCGAAGGCCTTGATCTGCGCCACGTCGAGCGCGTGTTCGCCGCTCTGGAAACGGTCGCCGACCGAGAGGTCTTCGAGGTACAGCGCGCGTCTGGCGCCAGTGTCAGTGGGTGCGGCCATGAGGTCTCCTTGTCGTGCCTTCGCGCATTCTCGAACTTTCCTTCAGTCAGACGCGCTCGAGGATGGTCGCGATGCCTTGCCCGCCGCCGATGCACTGCGTGGCCAGCGCATAGCGGCCCTTCTCGCGGACCAGCAGCGACGCAGCCTTGCCGGTGATGCGCGCGCCGGTCGCGCCCAGCGGATGACCGATGGAGAGGCCGCCGCCGTCAAGGTTGATCTTCGCCGGGTCGAGGCCCAGGTCACGGATGCACGCGAGTGCCTGCGACGAGAAGGCTTCGTTGATCTCGATCACGTCGAGGTCCGCCGCAGTCAGCCCCGCGCGCGCCAGTGCCTTGCGGGTCGCGGGGATCGGGCCGATGCCCATGATGGCCGGGTCCACGCCTACGGTCGCGAACGACTTGATGCGCGCGAGCATCTGCAGGCCGTGCTTGGCGGCGAAGGCATCGCTGGTCACGAGCACGACGGCCGCGCCGTCGGTGAGCGGCGACGAGGTGCCGGCCGTCACCACGCCGTCAGGGCGGAACGCGGGCTTGAGATTGGCCAGTGCCTCGGCCGAGGTGCTTGGGCGGATGCAGCCGTCCGCATCGACCACGTCGCCCGAGGCCAAGTGCACCGGCACGATTTCGCCCGTCAGGCGCCCTTCGGCGCGCGCGGCGGCAGCCTTGCGGTGCGACTCGACCGCAAAGGCCTCCTGGTCGGCGCGACTCACGTTCCAGCGCTGCGCGACGTTCTCGGCGGTTTCGCCCATCGAGATGTAGGCGTCGGTGTTGGCCAGCAGCTCGGGGCTGGGCGAGAAGTTGAAGCCGCCCTGCGGCACCATCGTCATCGACTCCACGCCCACGCACAGGAAGGCTTCGCCCATGCCCGCCTCGATCTGCGCCGCGGCGATGTGCACGGCCTGCATCGACGAGCCGCAGAAGCGGTTCACCGTCATGCCGCCCACCTCGTGCGGCAGGCCGGCCAGCAAGCCGACGATGCGCGCGACGTTGTTGCCCTGCGAGGCCTCGGGGTAGGCGCAGCCCAGGACGATGTCTTCGAGCAGCGCGGGGTCGAGGTCGGTGCGCTGCAGCAGACCCTTGACCACGCCGGCGGCCAGCTTGTCGGGGCGCACTTCGGCCAGCGCGCCTTTCTTGGCGAAGTGGAAAGGCGAGCGGGCGTAGGCGGAAATGACGGCTTTCATGAGATGCTCCTTGAGAAAATCTACCATCCAATCGGTAGGCTGACAGGTCAAAAAATAGGCACGTCGATACGTGCCTTGCGATGCCGCCCGACCATCAGCCGGGCAATGAACTCCTGAGTTGCGCGATGGCTTCATCGAAGTCTTCGACACGTCCGGTCATGCGCGATGCGAGCAGCGCGCCCTGGCACACCGAGAACACATAGCTGGCCTGCGAAGCGACCGACGCAGCACCCTTCTTCCGCGCCCCTGCCGGTGCCAGCGCGCCCAGCACGCCGGTGAGCCACAGCACCTGCGTGTGGCGCAGCTCCTGCACCGCCTGGCGCAGCTCTTCGTTGATGCAATCCCACCCCGGCGCCAGCGATCCGGCGGGGCACATGCCCGAGCCGGCCTTCAGCGTGTTGCGGTACATGCGGAAATACGAGTCGAGCGCGTCTTGGGGCTCCCGCTCCCGGGCCGCATCCCAGTCCTTGAAGTACTGGGTGGCCTGCCGGATCACCGCGATGCCCAACGCTTCCTTGGTCGGAAAGTGGTGGTACAGGCTCGCCTTGCGAATGCCGACCGCATTGGCCACGTCCTGGAAGCTGAAGCCCAGGTACGAGCGGGTCTCAATGAGGCCGCGCGCCACGCCGAGGATCTGGTCCCGGGTGCTGCCGGCAGCAAGTGCGGCGGAGGTGGCGGCGGTGTTGTTCATCTACCTACTATAAGGTAGGGAAATTCCAACCGCAAGCCGCAGGGTCATTCATCAATCCGCCTTGATGTTCGCGGCCTTCACGATGCGCCCGTTGCTCTCGAACTCCGAGGCGATCTCCTTGGCGAAGGCCGCGGCCGTGCCGCCGGTCGGCACGTTGTCGGTGGCGGTGAGCTTGGCGCGCAGCTCGGGGCTGGCCAGGGCCTTGTTGATCTCGGCGTTGTATTTCGCGATCAACGCGGGCGGCGTGGCTGCCGGTGCGAACACGCCAAACAGCGAGTTGATGTTCGCCGCGTTGTAGCCCAGCTCGCCCAGCGTGGGCACCTGCGGCAGGCTCTCGAGCCGCGCCGGCGCGCCCACGGCCAGCGGCCGCAGCTTGCCCGACTGGATGTGCGAGGTGAGCGTCGGGCTCGCGTTGGTCGACAGGATTTCGAACTGCCCGCCCAACGCATCGTTGAGCTGCTGCCCGCCGCCCTTGTAGGGCACGTGCGTGATGTCGACACCCGTCGCCGCCCTCACCTGCTCCAGCACGATGTGCCCGAGCGACGCCGGCCCCGACGTGGCCCAGCGCACTGCACCAGGCTGCGCCTTGGCATCGGCGATGAGTGCGCGGAAATCCTTCGCCTTGCTGGCGGGCGTGGCAATCAGCAGCACCGGCGAATACATGACGCTCGCGACCGGCGCGATGTCCTTCAGCGGATCGAAAGGCAGCTTGCCCAGGTGCGGGCTCAGCACCAGCGGGCTGATGGCCGAGAAGCCGAGCGTCGCGCCGTCGGGCGCAGCCTTGGCCACCGCGTCCATGCCGATAGCGCCGCTCGCGCCGGCGCGGTTGTCGACGATCACCGTGGTACCCAGTTGCGCGGCCAGCCTGTCGCCAAGCGCGCGTGCGACCACGTCGCTCACGCCGCCGGCAGGGTACGCCACGATGAGGCGGATGGTCTTGGGAATGGCCTGGGCCTGTGCGCCCGCGGCGAAGAGTGCGGCAACGGCGAGAAGCCACGACGGCTTGAACTTGAAATGCATGTCTGTCATGAGGAAGGGGTCAGTCGAGTTGCAGCTTGCGCTCGCGGATGAGCCTGGACCACTTCTCATTGTCCGCCTTGACGAAGGCCGCGAACTCGACCGGGCCGAGGGAATGCACCTCCGCTCCCGCAGTCGCGAACTTGGCCTTGATCGCCGGCTGCGCCAACGCACGGGCCAGTTCATTGGAGAGCCGGTCCACCACGTCCTTGGGCATGTTGGCCGGCCCCACCAACCCCTGGAAGCCCACCGACTCCATGCCCGCCAAGCCCAGCTCCTTCACCGTCGGCACGTCGGGCAGTTGCGGATCGCGCACCGGCCCGGTCACCGCCAGCGCCTTGAGCTTGCCGCCCTTCACCTGCGGCAGCAGCACGCTGCCCGCGTCGATGAGGATCTGCGTCTGCCCGCCCAGCAGATCCTGCACCGCGGGTGCGCTGCCCTTGTAGGGCACGTGGGTCATGTCCAGGCCCGTCACCTGGTTCATCAGCTCGCCATTCAAATGCGTCGAGGTGCCGTTGCCGCCCGAGGCGAAATTGACCTTGCCCGGCTGCCCCTTGGCCCACGCGACGAACTCCTTGAGGTTCTTCGCCGGATGGTCGGGCCGCGTCACCGCGATGTAGCTGCCCTGGCTGATCTGCCCGATGTACGTGAACTGCTTGATGGGGTCGTACGGCGGCTTGCTCTGCAGGTACGGTGCGATGGCAAAGGGACCGGTGTTGGCCAGCAGCAGCGTGTAGCCGTCAGCCGGCTGGCGCGTGAGCTCGGTGGCCGCGATCATCCCGCTCGCGCCGGGCTTGTAGTCGACCACCAGCTGCTGCTTGAGCGCCTCCTGCAGCGGCACCTGCACCGTGCGCGCCGCGAAGTCGATGCCGCCGCCGGGCGGGTAGCCGACGATCAGGCGGATCGGCTTGGCGGTGGGGAAACCTTGCGCCACGGCGAGCCCCGCGGCGGCAGCCAGCGCAACGCCGGCACAGAGTCTGTTGAAGTTCATGGTGTTGTCTCCTCGAATGAATCAGCGATTCTGAAGCAGGCGTGCCAAGGTCATCGCATTGCCGACCGCCTCGCCGCCTGCCGTGTTGTCGAAGATGCACCAGCACGCGGCGCCCTCCTCGCGCGCGAGCCGCAGACGCGATGCGAGCCGCTCGAGCAGCGCATCGTCGTACGCCGACCAGTACCGGTGCGGCGATCCATGCAATCGCAAATAGACGAGCCCGGGCCATCCGCCGGGCGCCGCAGCCTCATCAAACAGCACCGGATCGGCCAGCACGCGCCCGACCTGGAAGCGCGACAGCAGCGACTCGGCCGCGGGCAAGAACCAACTGCGGTGCCTCGGCTCCAGTGCCACGGCACCGGTGTGCCTCTGCCGCACATCGGCGAGGAAACGCCGCACCACAGCAGCGTCGAAGGAGAGGCTCGGCGGCAGCTGCACGACAAGGCAGCCGAGCCTGTCGCCCAGCCCCGTCACCTGCGCAAGGAATTCATCGAAGGCCGGCATCGCCCCGGCCAGCCGCCGCTCATGCGTGATGGTCTTCGGCAGTTTCACCGCGAAGCGAAACCCGTCGGGCGTGCTGGCGGCCCAGCGCTCGTAGGTCTCGCGCCGATGCGGCCGGTAGAACGATGTATCGATCTCCACCGCATCGAAGCGCTGCGCGTAACGCTTGAGGTGCGAGCCCTCGGCGGGAAACGCCGGCCACAGGTCGCGCGGCAGGCTCCAGCCCGCGCACCCGATGCGCGGCATCTCGGGAATGATCTGCGTCATCCCCGCATCGTAAGCACTGCGACCGATCAGCCCCAGGGCATGGTGAATGTCTTGCCGTTGGTGAACGACTTGATCGCTTCCTGCACCCCTTCCTTGTAGCCCAGCCCCGAGTCCTTGATGCCGCCGAAGGGCGTGAGCTCGATGCGGTAGCCCGGCACCTCCCACACGTTCACCGTGCCCACCTTCAGCTCGTTGGCGAAGCGGGTGGCGTAGTCCATTCTGTCGGTGCAGATGCCCGACGACAAACCGTAGGCCGTGCCGTTCGAAATGGCGATCGCCTCGTCGATGCTGCCGAAGCGGATGATCGGCGAGACGGGACCGAAGGTCTCCTCGCGCACCACCGTCATCTCGGGACGCACGTTGTCGAGCACGGTGGGCGAATAGAGCGCGCCTTCGCGCCGGTTGCCCACGAGCAGCCGCGCGCCCGATGCCACCGCCTCGTCCACCAGCAGCTCGAAGCGACGCGCGGCGGCTTCGTCGATCACCGTGCCCATGTCGTTGTTCGCGTCTGCGGGGTCGCCGTATTTCCAGCGCCTGGTCTTCTCGACCACGCGCTCGGTGAACTCGCTCGCCACATCCTTGTGCACCAGCATCCGCTTGACTGCCGTGCAGCGCTGGCCCGAATTCTTGTACGAGCCCTGCACCGCGAGGTCGGAGGCGCGGTCGAGGTCGGCGTCCTCCATCACGATCAGCGGATCGTTGCCACCCAGCTCCAGCACGATGCGCCGGTAGCCGGCCTTCGCGGCGATGTACTTGCCGATGGCCACGCCGCCGGTGAAGGTGACCAAGTCCACCTGCGCGTTGGTGATGAGTTCGTCGGCGATCTCGCGCGGGTCGCCCGTCAGCACCTGGAACATCTCGGGCGGCAAGCCTGCCTCGTAGAGGATGTCGGCCAGGTAGAAGGCCGACAGCGGCACCTTCTCCGAGGGCTTGAGCACCATGCGGTTGTTGGTCGCGATGCTCGGCACCACCTTGTGCGCGACCTGGTTCATCGGGTGATTGAACGGCGTGATGGCGGTGATCACGCCCAGCAGCGGCTCGCGCAGCGTGATGACCTTGCGCTTCTTGCCGTGCGCCGTGAGGTCGCAGGAGAACACCTGTCCGTCATCGCGCAGCGCCTCGGTGGCGCCGAAGGTCAGCACGTCGGCGACGCGGCCGATTTCATACAGCGCGTCTTTGCGGCACAGGCCCGATTCCATCGTGATGACCGCGGCCCCTTCGTCGGCGCGTGCACGCAGCAGCGCGCAGGCCCGCTGCAGGATGCTGGCGCGCTCGTAGCGCGACAGGGTCGAGTGGTACGCATGCCCGATGCGGAAGGCCTCGCGCACATCGTCCACCGAGGCGAGTGGCACGGTACCCACGCGCTCGTTGGTGTAGGGGTTGAACACATCGAGCGTGCGCTCGCGCCGCACGCGCTCGCCGCCGATGCGCAGAGACTCGGCGCGAAAGGCCGCGCTGTCACGATGAGGGGGATGGGGTGTGGCAAGTGTGGTCATGCCTGGTTCTCCGCGAAGTCGTTGCCGATGAAGTTCTTGCCGCGCGCACCGCCCTGCGCATGCAGCAGCATCTCGCGGGCTTCGTCGTCGCCCACGCCGTAGTCGGCGAAGCGGGTCTTCACGCCCAGCGATTCGATGAAGGCCGCCAGCTGCTGCGGTGCCTCTGCGAGCGGCATGCCGAGCGCTTCGCGCAGTACCGCGTCGCGGTCGGTGCGCCGGCCGATGGCGCGCTCCAGCACCATCGGCAGCAGGAACGAACAGGCAATGCCGTGCGGCAGGCCGTAGCGCAGCGTCATCTCGTAGGAGATGGAATGCGCGAGCGCCGTCTTGGTGTTGGAGAACGCCATGCCGGCCTTCAGCGCCGCGAGCGCCATGCGGCCCCGCAGCTCGACGTTGCCGAGCTGGCCCATCAGCTGCGGCAGCACCTCCAGCGTGTCGCGCACCGCCGAGACGGCGAAGGTGTCGGACAGCGGATTCGCATTCACGTTCCAGATGGCCTCGAGCGCATGCGACAGCGCATCGAGCCCGCTCTGCAGCGTGACGGCCGCGGGCAGCGACAGCATCAGCTCCGGGTCGACCACCGCATAGCGCGGCCAGGTCTCGGGCAGGTGCAATGAATACTTCTTCTGCCGCTCGCGGTCCCACACCGTGGCCCAGGGCGTGACCTCGCTGCCGGTGCCGGCGGTGGTGGGCACGGCGATCAGCATCTTCCTGCGCGTGGGAACGAAAGGCCGCTCGCCGGCAAGGCCCGCCACGAGATCGGAAAAACTCGCCGCATCGTTCGCGACCATGAGCGCCTTCGCGGTGTCGATGGCGCTGCCACCGCCGACTGCGATAAGCACCTCCACATCCGCGTGCTCCCGCCAGAACCACTCGTAGAGGCCGGCCAATTCGGCGACGTCGGGGTTGGGCCGTGTCTGGTCGATGGTGCAGGCCAATGCGCCCTGCAGCACCGACTCCAGCCGGCCCAGCAGGCCGATGGCGCGGGCCTCCGGAAAGGTCACCAATGCGGCGCGGCGGCCGTCGAGCAGTTTCGGCAGGGACGACAGGGCCCCTGCCCCGTACACGCTCTGTACGGGGTTGTGGTAGTTGGCGCTCATGGATTTCTCGTCAGGTGGCGGCAGTTGCCGCAGGGGCCACGGGGATCGCGTGGTTCAGTGCCAGGTCGAAGATGTCGAAGTTGCGCAATCGCCGCTTCGGATCGAGCCCCTGCAGCCGTCGGTTGAACAGCAACGGCACCTTCTGCTCGGACAGCCCGCCGTGCGAGCGCAGCGGCACCGTGAGGCCGCTCAGGTCGTGCTCCGAGGCGCGCGTGCCGATCACGGCGAGGTGGTCCGACACCACCACGAGATCGCCGATGCGGTCCGGCGGCAGCTCGAAGCGCTGCGCCGCTTCGTCGCGCGTGAGCACCTGCTCGATACCGTCGGTGCCCCTCAGTGCCTCGACCAGCGCGGGCACATCCACGCCCGCTTCAAGGTAGACGGTCGCGAACGAGCCGAGCGCGCCGTGGTGCACCACATACGGATCGGTGATCGGCAGGATCACCCGGCCGCGTCCCGCACCGAGACGCGCATCGAGCACTTCCTGCAGGAACACGATGCGCGGATTGCCGGCGGCATCGGTCTTCGGGCTCATGCCGTGGTCGGCGGTGAGCGCGATGGTGGCGCCCAGCGCATCGAGCTGCGCGAGGTAGCCGTCCATCATGGCGTAGAAGTCGTTGGCGCCGGCCGTGCCGGGCGCGCACTTGTGCTGCACGTAGTCGGTGGTCGAGAGGTACATCAAGTCGGGCCGCTGCGTCTCCATCAGCTTCACGCCGGCCGCGAAGACGAACTCGCTCAGGTCCGCGCTGTAGACCGAAGGCACGGGCTTGCCGACCAGCGCCAGCACGTCGTCGATACCGCCGTTGGCGCGCGTCGCCTGGTCGGCCTTCTCCGCCGAGAAGCAGATGCCTTCCATGCGGTGGCCCAGCAGCGTGCGCAGCTTGTCCTTGGCCGTCACCACCGCGACCTTCGCGCCGGCCTTGGAGAACACCGCCAGCAGCGTCTCGGCGCGCAGGTAGGCGGGGTCGTTCATCATCACTTCCTTGCCCTGCGCGGTATCGAGGAAGTAGTTGCCGCAGATGCCATGCACCGAGGGCGGCGCGCCGGTCACGATCGAGAGATTGTTCGGGTTCGTGAAACTCGGCACCGCGCAGTCGCCCACCATCGAACTGCCCGCGGCCAGCATCTTCTTCATGAAGGGCGCGACACCGGCCTGGATCGCCTGCGTGATGTAGTCGGGCTCGCAGCCGTCCACGCACACCACGACGACGGGCTGCGAAGGCGACTTGTAGCTGCGGCCGTTCACCGAGATGCCCGGGAGGGTCGGCTTGTCTGTCATTGATGCGCTCCTTGTTGAATCCATGCGCGCAACTTGGTCGACAGGTAGTCCGCCGTCATCACCATGACGACGATCACCAGGATGCAGGTTGCGGTGTCCTGGTACTGGAACAGCTTCATGCTCCCCACCAGTTCGAAGCCGATGCCGCCCGCCCCCACCATGCCCAGCACCGTGGCCTGGCGCAGGTTGGTCTCGAAGCGGTAGACGATGACGCCGATCCACGCGGTCACGACCTGCGGGATGACGCCGAAGATGATGGTCTGTATGGGGCCGGCACCGGTGGCGCGCAGCGCTTCGAGCGGGCCCTGGTCGATCTCCTCGATCGACTCCGCGAAGAACTTGCCGAGCATGCCCGCGCCGTGCAGCGCCAAGGCCAGCACGCCGGGGAACGGCCCGAGGCCCACGGCCGCCACGAAGATCAGCGCGAGGATGATCTCGTTGATGCCGCGCGTGATGTTCAGCACCTGCCGCATCGCATGGAACACCGCGATGTTTGGCGAGATGTTGCGCGCCGCGAAGAAGCACAGCGGCACCGCGAGAATCACCGACAGCAGCGTGCCCCAGAGCGCGATCTGCACCGTCTCGATGGCGGGTTTCACCAACCGTTGCATGAACTCCCAGTTGGGCGGCAGCATGCGGCCCAGGAAGTCGGCGATCCACGGCATGCCCTTGGCCAGTTCGCTGAAGCTGACCTGGCTGCCGATGGCGGCCCACCACATCACGGACAGCAGGGCCAGTCCGGCAAGGGCGTACTTCCACCAGCCCGGGTTGCCGCCGCTCTTGGCGACCAGCAGGTTGTAGCGTCCGATGGCGATCATGATTGCTCCAGGGCGAGTTGCTGGGCGGGGCGCACCGCGGCCACGGGAGCGGCTGCAGGCGATGCGGCGGGTGCGGGCGGCTCGATGGGACCGTCCTCGAGACCACCCGGGTAGATGCGCTGCAGCACCTCTTCGGTCAGCTCGTCGGGCCGGCCTTCGAACACGACACGACCGGCCGCGACACCGATCACGCGCTGCGCGAATTCGCGCGCGTAGTCCACCTGGTGCAGGTTGCAGATGACGGTGATGCCCGCTTCGCTGCTGGCCTGCTTCAGGTAGTTGAGCACCTTGCGCGAAGTCTTCGGGTCGAGGCTCGCCACAGGCTCGTCGGCCAGGATCACCTTGGGCTGCTGCGCCAGCGCCCGGGCGATGCCCACGCGCTGCTTCTGGCCGCCCGAGAGCGTGTCGGTGCGCAGGTCCGACTTGTGGTCGAGCTCCACACGGCGCAGGCACTCGCGGGCAATCGCGATGTCTTTGGCAGGGAAGATCTGGAACCACGAAGCGATCGCCGGCATCGAGCCGAGCCGCCCGGTCAGCACGTTCTTCAGCACCGACAGGCGCGGCACCACGTTGTAGTGCTGGAAGATCATCGCCACGTCGCGGCGCACCTTGCGCAACCCTGCACGGTCGCCGCGCGAGCGCTCGCCATCGACGTGAATCTCGCCTTCGCTCGGCTCGGCCAGATGGTTGATGCAGCGAAGCAAGGTGGACTTGCCCGCACCCGACGCGCCGAGGATGACGACGAACTCGCCCTTGCCCACCGTGAGGTCGACACGGTGCAGCGCGGTGAAGTCGCCGTAGCGCTTGCACAGGCCTCGGATTTCGATCATTTCATCTTCCTCAGGTCGAGGTTCAGCACCTTGGCCGTGTCGCGGATGATGTTGTAGGCCGCGTCGTTGGTCGGGTGGAAACCGTTGAGCTCGCCCTGGTCGGACCAGGGGATGTTCTTCACCTGCAGGAAGGCGGCCTGCACGCGCGTCTTCAGGTCGGCAGGCAGGTCCTTGCGCCACACGGTGGGCGACTCGGGAATCGGGTCGGACTTCCAGACCTCGACGAGGTCTTCGCGCTTCACGAGGCCTTTCGAAACAGCTGCATCGAGGATGCGGTCGGCGATGGCCGCGGCGTCCACCTTCTTGTTCTGCACCGCGATCGCGCTGGAGTCGTGCGAGCCCGAGAAGATGACGCGGCCGAAGTCCTTGTCGGTGTTGAAGCCCAGCTTCATTAGCCCGGCCTTCGGGAACAGATGGCCCGAGGTCGAGCTCGGATCGACGAATGCGAAGGTCTTGCCCTTCAAGTCGTTCACCGTCTTGATGCCGGTGTCCTTGTGCGTGACGATCTGGCTGTAATAGAAGGTGCGCCCGGCCTTCTTGGTTTCGGCGACCGCGAAGGCCTCGATGTCGGCGACGGTGGCGCCCAGCACATACGAGAACGGGCCGAGGTAGGCCACGTCGAGACGCTTGGAACGCAGCGCCTCGATCACGCCGTTGTAGTCGGCCGCCACGAAGGGCTTGACCGGAAAACCGAGTGCCTTGGACAGCATGTCCATCATGGCCTGGCTGTTGGCGATCATGGCGCGCGAATCCTCGGAAGGAATCAGCCCGACAGTGAGAACCTGCTGTGCCCGTGCCATCGGCACGAAGGCGGACGCTGTGACGGCTGCAGTGCCGAACAGCAACTTTCTGCGCTTCATCATGGTTGTCTCCAGTGGTCTGTGTTGCATGAATTCCTCCTGGTGTTTTCGAAGGGCAAAAGCGCCCGTTCTGAGTCTTCCAGTGCTTCGTGTCGTGGTCATGACAACGAGAGGATTCGGGACGTCCGGCGTATGTCTGTTGCTGCCTGGTCCGTCTTGAAGCGGAGTAAACCACCGAGGCATGTATCGAACAAATTCAATTTTTTTGAATGATCTATATACTGAATCTATAGATACAAAGGGTCTTCCCCATGCGCCTGACACAGCTGCGTTCCTTCTATGCCGTGGCCCGCGAGGGCAGCTTCACCAAGGCCGCCGAACACCTGCATGTGAGCCAGCCCACCATCACCACGCAGGTGCGGTTTCTCGAGGAGGCCTACCAGGTCGAACTCTTCCACCGGCGCGGCCGGCGCGTGCAGCTCACCGAGATCGGCGAGCAGCTGATGCAGCTCGCGCAGCAGATCTTCAGCCTCGAAGGCGATGCGGTCGCGCTGCTCGGCGATGCGGGCACGCTGCGCACCGGCCACCTGCGCGTGGCGGCCGTGGGGCCTTACCACGTGACCAAGATGCTGGTCGACTTCAGCCTGCGCTACCCCGGCGTGAAGGTGACGGTGAGCACCGGCAATTCGCAGGACGTGCTCGACAGCCTCGTGGACTACAGCGCCGATGTCGGCGTGCTCGCGCAGATGGTGCGCGACGACCGCTTTCTCTCGGTGCCCTTCAGCCAGCACCCGGTCGTGATGTTCGTGCCGTCAACGCACCGCTTTGCGCGGCGGCGCAACATCCGGCTCTCGGAGCTGCAGGGCGAGCGGCTCATCATGCGAGAGGAAGGATCGACCACGCGCAAGGCGCTCGAACTCGCGCTCGCCAAGGCGAAGGTCGAGGTCGACGTGGTGATGGAGATCAGCAGCCGCGAGGTGATCCGCGAAGCCGTGGCGCAGGGCCTGGGCATCGCGGCGGTGTCGAGCGTGGAGTTTGTGCCGAGCCCCGACCTGCGCATGGTCGGCTTCAGCGACACCGAGATCTTCACGTATGCGCACGTGCTGTGCCTGGCGGAGCGGCGCGAGATGCGCATGGTGAGCGCCTTCTTCGACACGCTGGTGCCGGCCATCGAGGCGCGCAAGCGCAAGGCCTGAACCGCCGCAGGTTCAGCCGCGCGGATGGTGCGCCGCGTGCAGTTGCTTCAGGCGCTCGCGCGCCACATGCGTGTAGATGGTGGTCGTCGAGATGTCGGCATGGCCGAGCAGCAGTTGCACCGCGCGCAGGTCCACGCCATGGTTCAACAGGTGCGTGGCGAAGGCATGCCGCAACGTGTGCGGCGACAGCGGCACATGGATGCCCGCGGCCGTGGCCTGCTTCTTCACGATGATCCAGAACATCACGCGCGTCATGCCGGCACCGCGCGCGGTCACGAAGAGATCGGGCGTCTGCTGGCCGTCGAGGATGGCGGGGCGCGACTCCTCGAGGTAGCGCTCGATCCAGCGCCGCGCCTCGCCGCCGAAGGGCACGAGGCGCTCCTTGTTGCCCTTGCCGAGCACGCGCAACACGCCGTCGTTCAGGCTCATGTCGATGACCTTGAGCGCCACCAGCTCGCTCACGCGCAGGCCACTCGCATACATCACTTCGAGCATCGCGCGGTCGCGCAGGCCCAAAGGCGTCTCGACGTCGGGCGCGGCCAGCAGGTCGTCGACCTGTTTCTCCGACAGCGTCTTGATGGCGCGCGGCATCTGCCGTGCGGGTGCGAGCCGGATCGTCGGGTCGGCCGTGATGCGGCGCTCGCGCAGCGCCCAGCGGTAGTAGCGCTTGAACACCGTGAGCCGCCGGTTGGCCGAGGTGGCCTTGCCCTTGGTCGAAAGGCGCACACCCATGTAAGCCTGCACGTCGCTCTCCTGCGCGGTATCGAGCGCGACGCCACTGCGCTGCTTGCCGAGCCACTGCGAGAACAACGCGAGGTCGCGACGGTACGCGGCCAGCGTGTTCTTCGAGAGGCCATCCTCGAGCCAGAGGGCGTCGATGAACTCGTCGATTTCGGGGGTGGGTGCGGCAGCGGCCTCGGTCATGCGGTGCAAGATAACAAAAAGAAAAAGCCGCCCGGGGTGCGGGCGGCTTTCGTGGGGCAGAAGCGGATCAGTCGAGCTTCAGGTTCTGCTTCTTCACGACCTGCTTGTAGACCTCGTATTCGGCCTTGATCTGCGCTGCGAATTGCTCGGGCGTGTTGGCCACGATCAGCGAGCCGGTGTCCTCGATGCGCTTCTTCACGGCCGGATCTTCCACCGCCTTCTTCACGCCGGCGGCGACCTTGTCGACCACTTCCTTGGGCAGACCCTTGGGGCCGAGGATGCCGTAGTAGGCCATGCGGTTCACCGGCTCGAGACCCACTTCCTTGAACGTCGGCACGTTCGGCAGCGCAGCCAGGCGCTGGGGCGCCGACACCACGATCGGGATCAGCCGGCCGCTGGTGATGAAGGGCATGGCCGAGGGGATGTTGTCGAACATGATCGGCACCTGGCCGGCCACCACATCGTTCAACGCCGGGCCCGCGCCGCGGTAGGGAATGTGCGTGACGAAGGTGTTGGTGAGGCTCTTGTAGAGCTCCATCAGCAGGTGGCCGATGCCGCCGGTGCCCGACGAGGCGTACGAATACTTGCCGGGGTTCTTCTTCAGCTCGGCCACGAACTCGGCGTAGTTCTTGGCCGGGAAGCTCGGGTTCACCGCAATGATGTTCGGCGTGGCCGCGATGTTGGTGATCGGCGTGAAGTCGTTGATCGGGTCGTACGGCGTCTTCGGGTTGATGGCCGGGTTGGCGGCCGTGCTCGAAACGGTGGCCACGCCGAGCTTGTAGCCATCGGGCGTGGCGCGTGCGGTTTCGGCCGCGCCGACGATGCCGCCGCCGCCGGCACGGTTGATCACCACCACCGGCTGGCCCAGGATCTTGCCCAGCGGATCGGAGATCACGCGGGCCACGATGTCCGTCGTGCCACCCGGAGCGAACGGCACGCTCAGTTCGACCGGCTTGGTGGGATAGCCCTGTGCAAAGCTCTGGCCCGCGACTGCGGCCAGGGCGACTGCCCCCATCAGGGCGCTCCATTGACGACGTTGCATCGAATAACTCCTTGATTTGACTGACTCTGACTGACAGATGTCGAAAAAAGCGAAGCCCGGATGCTAGCGGCTCCAGGGTCCTCCCCATGCTCTGGATTACCCATGGTCCGTGCGGTTTATGCTCGAAACGTGAACTACGCGCAGCTGCTCTTCCCCGACTTTTCCCTCATCGCCATCGGCTGGCTCCTGTGCCGCTACACCGCGCTAGACCGCCGCGTGTGGGACCAGGTCGAAAGCCTCGTCTACTACTTCCTCTTTCCGGTGCTGCTGTTCCATTCGATCGTACGCAGCCCGCTCGATTTTGGTGCCACCTCGAGCCTGCTGACTGCAGGCGTCGGCATCGGCCTGTGCGGCATCGCGCTGGCCTACGCCCTGCCCTTCGTGCCGGGCATCGGCCCGCACATCGACCGGCGCGACCATGCCGCCAGCGCGCAGGTCGCGTTCCGCTTCAACTCCTTCATCTGCCTCGCGCTGGCCGACCGGCTCGCGGGCCCCGAGGGCCTCTTGCTCATCGCGGTGCTGATCGGCGTGTGCGTGCCGATGTTCAACATCGCGGCAGTGTGGCCGATGACGCGGCATGCGCAGACCGGCTTCGTGCGGCAGCTGGTGCGCAACCCGCTGATCGTGGCCACGGTGGCCGGGCTGCTGGCGAACGTGCTGGGATTCACCGTGCCGAGCTGGCTCACGCCGACGCTCACGCGCATCGGCGCCGCCTCGCTCGCGCTGGGCCTGCTGGCCGCGGGCGCGGGGATGCAGTTCGCGACATTGGGGCGCGGCAAGGTTCTGGCGGTGTCGGTGCTGGCGATAAGGCACCTGATCCTTCCGCTGGTCGCATGGGGCCTGGCGCGGGCGCTGCGGCTCGACGGCGTGCAGGCGTCGGTGCTGATGGCGTTCTCGGCGGTGCCGACGGCATCGAGCGCCTATGTGCTCGCGGCGCGCATGGGCTACAACGGGCCGTATGTGGCGGGGCTGGTGACGCTGTCGACGGTGCTGGGCGTTGCGAGTTTGCCGTTCGCGTTGGCGTTGCCGCGATAGTTCAGCGCTGCATCCACGTCGGCACTGCCGACGCCAGCATCGCCACGCCCGATGCGGTGAGCAAACTCAGCACAAGCTTGCGAAACGCCGTCTCGCTGATGCCGATATAAAGCCTCGCGCCCAGCAGCACCGGCACCGCAACCGCCAGCGCGACCAGCCCCAGCAGCGGCACCATCGAGGCGACGATGCTGCCGCTGGCGAGGTGAATCGCGAACGCCACCAACAACATCGAGAGATTGAAGTTCTGGATCACCGCACGTTGCGTGTCGCGCTGGAAGCCGCGCAACGTGCACCAGAGCGTGGGAATGGTCCCCGAGAAGCCCCCGATACCCGCCATCGCCCCGCCGATGGTGCCAACGATGCCATCCGCCACGCGGCCACCGAAAGTGATCTTCGGCAGGTGTTGCGACATCAGCATCGCCGGGCACCACAGCACCAGCAGCGTGCCCAGGCACACCTTGAAGACCACGAGATCCAGATGCGGCAGCAGCCACACACCGAATGGCACGCCGACCAGGCCGCCGAGCACGAACGGCCACAGCAAGGATTTGTCGAAAGTGCGTCGCACCGTGACGGCCGCGATCACCTGCCCCGTCAGCGCACCGAACAGCGCGAGCACAGCGGCCAATTGGGGCTCCAGCGTCCAGGCCCAGACCGACATCGCGACCAACCCGAACGCAAAGCCCGACAGGCCCTGCACGAAACCCGCCAGCACGGCGCCGACGATCACATAGACATACAAGGCTTGCATGCGGCCGATGATAGAAGCCGCCACACCGTGCCCGCCTCAGTCCGAGGACGGGCTCGAGAGGGTCAGGCCGAAGCCGGCACCAGCGCCGTACGGCGCACCCGCGTCACGTTGAACGCGCTCGCGATCAGCACGCCCTGCACCAGCGCCAGGCCGACGATCACGCTCGTGTACTGGCCGTGGTCCATCAGGCGGCCGAACACCAGCGGGGCGAGCGCCTGGCCGATGTCGAGCCCCGCGTACACCACGCCGTAGACGCGGCCGGTCGCATTGGGCGGCGTCGAGCGCTTGACCAGCAGGTCGCGCGACGGCCCGGCCACGCCCGAGAAGAAACCCATCGCGCCGAACAGCACCGGCACGAGGATCGGCGGGAACTGCGCGAAGGCCAGCACCAGCGCCAGCGCGGCCGCGATGCCGAAGCCCGCGCCCACGATGCGCTCGCAACGCGACGGATCGGAAGCAAGGAAACCGCCCACCACCATGCCGGCCGCGCTCGCCACCATGTAGACCGTGAGGCACACCGCCACCAGCGCCACCGGCACCGCATGCAGATGGCCCGCGGCCACAGGCGCGAAGGTCTGCACCACGCTGATGACCGCGGCATAGAAGAAGAAGAAACCGAAGCACATCCACACAGCCGGGATGCGCAGGAAGTCGAACTCGCCACCCACCGGCGCGGGCTCGCCCTGCCCCGTGGCCTTGTGCACGGCTGCGACATCGAGCGACAGCACGCTGCGGTAGATCCACAGCACCAGCAACACGGCGATGGCCAGCACACCCGCCGAAGCCAGCGCCACGCGCCACGAGAAGGCAATGGCAATCGGCACCACGAAGGCCGGCGCCAGCGCCCAGCCGAGGCTCCCGGTGATGCCGTGCACGCTGTAAGCATGGCCCAGGCGCGTCGGCGCGACCTTGCGGTTGAAGAGGGTGTAGTCCACCGGGTGGAACACGCCGTTGCCAATACCGCCGACCACGGCGCACACCAGCAGCATCCAGTAGCTCTGCGCCATCGCATAGCCGAAGGCGGCGAGCCCCAGCGCGCCGAGGCCCACGAACAGCACCGGGCGCGGGCCCAGCTTGTCGACGATGAAGCCAGAGGCCGCCTGCACGATGCACGAGACCACGAAGAACACCGTGAGCACGGCGCCCAGCTCGGTATAGCTCACGTTGAACGCGTCCTTCAGCCACGGGAACAGCGGCGCCAGGATGAGCTGGCTGAAGTGGCTGATCGCGTGGGCCAGGCCGACGAGGCCGATGAGTTGCGCGTCGGAGCGCAAGGTGGTGGCAGGGGGTGTGGTGGTCGCGTGGGAAGACATGGATTGCTACAAAAAACCGGGGCAGGGACCGATGCTATGCCCCCGAGGCGCGGCAGAATGGCGATACAGCGACAACATTTGTCGAAACTATGCCACGCGCCTCCTCCACCGCTTTCCATCCTTCTCCGGTCACCAGCGTCGCCTCGCTCACGCCGCACCTCTACGCCCCCGACGCGGTGCGCCCGCTGCGCGCCAAGGAGCATTTCCTGAGCGCCGACACCTTCGTCGAGCTGCACCAGCATCCGTGGCCGCAGCTCACCTTCTCCACGCGCGGCGTGATCCGCCTGAGCACCGAGGACGGTAGCTACATCGTGCCGCCCTCGCGTGCACTCTGGGTGCCGGCCAACATGCCGCACAGCATCATGCTGATCGAGGACGCCGAGCTGCGCACCATCTACCTGCACGCCTGGCTCGCGCCGGCCTGGGAGAAATGCGAGGTGCTCGAGATCAGCCCGCTGATGCGCGCCCTGATGCTCGCGCTCGACACCACGCCCGACGGCCTGCCGCCCACCGACCCGCAGGCGCCGCAGCGCGAACGCATGATCGCGCCGCTGCTGGTGGACGAGATCGAGCGCGCCACGCAGATCCGCATCGACGTGCCGCTGCCCACCGACAAGCGCCTGCGCCAGCTCTGCGAGGCGCTGCTGCGCAACCCGGCCGACCGCTCCACGCTGGCCGAGCGTGCGGCCACCATCGGCGCCAGCGAGCGCACGGTGGCGCGACTGTTCCGCGACCAGCTCGGCATGAGCTGGCAGCAATGGCGCCAGCAGGCGGTGATGGCGCATGCGCTGCCGCTGCTCGCGCGCGGCATGGCGGTGAGCCAGGTGGCGGCGGCCAGCGGGTACGCCACCGACAGCGCGTTCTGCGCGATGTTCAAGGCCGCCACGGGGCGCTCGCCGACTTCGTTTCAGCACAAGAAGCGCTCGGCTGTGTCTGCATGAACCATTCGGCGCGCGGGGCCTTCACGACGCTCTGGCAAGATCGGCGAGCCCGAAGAACCACGGACCCTCCATCGACTTGCCCATGGCACCGCCTCCCCGACCGCAGACCTGGACCGCCGACATCGGCCTGCGCATTCGCCGCCATTTCTTCTTGAAGGCGGTCGGGACCACGGCCTTCACCTGGCTGTTCTTCATCGGCTACTTCCATCTGCTGCGCAACCCCTCCTTCCCGGTCGCGGTGATGCCGCTCACGGCGCTGGACCACCTGATTCCGTTCCAGCCCTACACGCTGGGCGCGTACCTCTCGCTCTGGGTCTACGTCGGCCTTGCGCCGGGGCTGCAGCTCACCTTCCGCGAGCTGGTGGTCTACGGGCTGTGGATCGGCGCGCTGTGCCTCACCGGCCTGGCCCTCTTCTACTTCTGGCCGACCCAGATACCGCCTTTGGCCCTGGACGTCTCGGGCTATCCCGGTTTCGCGATGCTGCAGGGCGTGGACGCGGCGGGCAACGCCTGCCCGTCGATGCATGTGGCCGTCGCGATCTTCACAGCCCTCTGGATCGAGCACCTGCTGCGGCAGGCCCGCACGCCGATCGTGTTGCGCATCGTCAACTGGACATGGTTCGCCGCCATCGCCTATTCGACGCTGGCCGTCAAGCAGCACGTGGTGCTGGACGTGGTGGCGGGCGCGCTGCTCGGCGTGGCGTTCGCACTGCCGTCGCTGCGCTGGCGGCCGGGCAGGCGTTTGCGAGGGGATTCCCCTCCGGTCGGAGCGGATATCATTGGTCATCACTGACCAACACAGGCCGAGCGAGGAAGGGATCGATCCAATGGCGCACCCCGCAAGGGCTGCAATCGATCAACGGCGGCACAAGACGACAGGCATCGCACGATGAGTTCGCTGAAGGAATTGCAGGACCTGATTCACGAGAAGTACGGCATCGAGCCGTCGAAACTCGACCCCAACGCCTCGATGCGCGAAACCGGCGGTCTCGATTCGCTGGCGCTGGCCGAATTCCTCTTTGCCATCGAAGACCACTTCGGCATCACCATGCCCGACGAGGACGCGAGCATCGACACCCTGGCCGAGCTCGCGCAACTGGTCGACAAGGTCCGGGCCGCGAAGGTCGCGTGAACCACCACGAGGTTGCCGTCACCGGGTTGGGCGTCATGGCGCCCCACGGCAACGAGCCCGGCGCGCTGTTCCAGGCGCTGCTGCAGGGCCGCTCGGCCATCCAGCCCGTTTTCCCTGAACTGCCCAAGCCGGCCGCCGCCGCCACGGTGGCGTTCGACGAGACGCGCTGGTTCACCAAGCTCCAGCTCGCCGGCGTCGACCGCGTCAGCCAGCTCGCCGTGGCCGCGGCCGACCTTGCGCTGCGCGATGCGAACCAGCCCCTGGCCGATGCCGACCTCGAACGCGTCGGCGTGTACGCCGGCTGTGGCATGGGCGGCGCCGCCGCGCTCGAGGCCGCCTACCGCGGCAACGGTCGCGTGTCGCCGCTCACCATTCCAGCCTTCATGCCCAACGCGCCCGCAGCCCACGTGGCAATGCGCAACGGTGTGCTCGGCCCGGTGCTCACCTACTCGGTTGCCTGCGCCTCGTCGTCGGTGGCCATCGCCGAAGCCGCCAAGGCCATCCAGCGCGGCGAGGTCGACATCGCCATTGCCGGCGGCAGCGAGGCGTTGATCGTGCCGGGCGTGGTGCTGGCCTGGCAGGCCATGCAGACGCTGGCCACCTTCCAGTCCGGCGAAGCGGCCGGCGCGGTGCGGCCGTTCGCGAGCGACCGCAGCGGCTTCGCGCTCGGCGAAGGTGCGGCCTTCCTGATGCTCGAATCCGCCGGGCGCGCACGCCACCGCGGTGCCCGCAGCTACGCCACGCTGGCCGGCTGGGGTTTGAGCAGCGATGCCACCCATCTCACCAAGCCCGACGCACCCGGCCAGGCGCGCGCATTGCGCCAGGCGTTGCGGCAGGCCGGCCTGCAACCGCGCGACGTGGGCTACTGCAACGCGCACGGCACGGCCACGCGCATCGGCGACGTGGTCGAGCGCAATGCGCTGGCCGAGGTATGGGGCGACGATTTCGACAGCCTGCGCGTAAGTTCCACCAAGGCGCTGCACGGCCACATGCTCGGCGCGGCGGGCGCCATCGAGGCGCTCATCACGGTGCTCGCGCTGCATCGTCGGCAACTGCCGCCCAATGCGAACTGCAGCGAGATCGATCCGGCCTGCCGCATGAACCTCGTGACGCAGGACGACAGCGCGGCACCGGCGCTCGAAGCGGCGATGAGCAATTCCTTCGCCTTCGGCGGCACGAACTCGGTGCTGCTTTTCCGTCGCGCTGATTAAGCCTGTACCGGCTGCGACGCGGCCCCCGCCTCGCAGAGCCACGCGACGAAAGCCTCCGCCAACGGATCGGCTGTCCGGTTCGGCGCCATGAACACGCTGTAGCCGCGGCTCGACGGCGCCCGGTGCGCACACGCGAGCAACAGTTCACCCGAACGCAGTTCACGCTCCACGTAGTACAGCGGCACCAGCCCCACGCCGAGATCCGCGCGCACCGCAGCGACCAGCGACGAGAACAGATCGAAGCGGTGCCCCGCCACCAGGCTCTCGGGCGGCTGCGCATGCGGCGTCTGCGCGAACCATTCCTCCCACGCGCCCATGCGCGTGCGCAGCTGGAGCAGCGGCGCAGCGCGGAAATCGCCGCGCGCCATCGCGGACCGGCCCTTCGCGTGCGGCGAACACACCGCCACGCAGAACTCGCCCATCAGCGGCCGCGCATCGGCACCGGGCCATACGGCGTCGTCGTACTGCACGCCCACGTCGAACGGCATGTCGGCCATGTAGAGATCGGTGGGAAACACCTGCAGGTGCAGACTGCATCCGGGATGCCGCGCGATGAATTGGGGCAGCAGCGGCGTGAGCCAGCCCTCCGCCAACACAGGCACCGCGCCCACGATCAGGCGCAGGCCGTCGACGCGCTGCGCCATCGCTTCGAGCGTGTGGTTCTGCAGCCGCATCAGGTCGCCCGCGATCTGGCCGTGGTAGCGGCGCCCGGCGTCGGTGAGCTCGGTGCCGCGCGCGGTGCGCTGCACCAGCCGCACGCCGATTTGCGATTCGAGGAGCCGCAATTGCTGGCTCACCGCGCTGTGCGTGAGGCATAACTCCTCGGCCGCCTTGCCGACGCCATGGTGGCGGGCCACCGCATCGAAGATCAAGAGCGCTCGGGTGCTCGGAATGTGGCGGCGCATGGCGGGGTTCGTAAGAAAAACTGACAAGGCCAAAGATTAAACCAGAGCGGGCGGCTCACTTGCCCCTAAGAATTGCTGACGGCGCCGCGCCGGCCGCGCCCTCTTCACCTTCAAGGACAACCCACCGCCATGCCTCGCTCCGCGTCATTCCGCCTTGCCCCGATCGTCCTCGCCCTCGCCTGCACCGCCGGGCTCGCCCAGGCCCAGAACACCGCCGTCGCGGCCACGCCCGCGCAGGTCCGGCCCGAGATCGACAAGGCCTACACGCAGTTGATGGCGGCACCCACGATCCAGAAGCTGCTCGATGCGGTGAAGGCCGACCACGAGCGCTCGGTCGAAGACCTGAAGATGCTCACGGAGATCGAAGCGCCCCCGTTCAAGGAGCAGAAGCGCGCCGAAGCCTTCCTCGCGCGCATGAAGGCGCTCGGTCTCACCGACGCGAAGATCGACGCAGAGGGCAATGTGGTCGGGCTGCGCAAAGGCACGGGCAATGGCCCCAAGCTCCTGATCTCCGCGCATCTGGACACCGTGTTCCCGGCCGGCACCGACGTGAAGGTGAAGGAGCGCGACGGCAAGCTCTACGCCCCCGGCATCTCCGACGACACGCGCGGCCTCGCCGTCCTGCTGTCGTGGCTCAAGGTGCTCAACGACAACAAGATCCAGACCGTGGGCGACCTCCTGATCGTCGGCAACGTCGGCGAGGAAGAGCTGGGCAACCTGCGCGGCATCAAGGCGATCTTTCGCGACAACCTGGACATCGACGGCATGGTCGGCCTTGAACCGGCACCGGATGGCACGGTGCTGATGCTGGGCACAGGCAGCCATCGCTACGAGGTCACCTTCAAGGGCCCCGGCGGCCACAGTTTCGGTGCCTTCGGCCAGGTGCCCAGCGCGATCCACGGCATGGGCCGCGCGATCGCCAAGATCGCCGAAGTCCGCACGCCCACGTTCCCGAAGACCACCTTCACCGTCGGCACGGTGGGTGGCGGCACCTCGGTGAACACCATCGCGCCCGATGCGCGCATGGCCATCGACATCCGTTCCGACGAAATGGCACCGCTGCTGGAGACCGAGAAAAAGATCCTCGCGGCCATCGACGAAGCCGTCGAGGAAGAGAACAAGCGCTGGAACGTGACCACGCTGAGCGCGAGCCGCAAGCTGATCGGCGACCGGCCGGGCGGCCGCACGCAGTCGGACACGGTGATCGTCGAGGCCGCCACGCGCGCGAACAGCGCCTTCGGCCACAAGACCCTGCTGACGGGCGCAAGCACCGACGCCAACGTACCGATGTCGCTGGGCATCCCGGCCATCATCATCGGCGCCGGCGGCAAGACGGGGGGCTTCCACGCGCTGTCGGAATGGATCGACGTGACCGATGGCTGGAAGGGTGCGCAGAACTCGCTCATCACGGTGCTGGGGCTGGTCGGCGTGCAGGGCACGAGCGAGCCGCTTCTGGAGAAGCGCGCTCCCCGCAAGAACTAGGACGAGCCTCGGGATCCATGCCCCCGGAAATGACGGGGACTCTCCGGTATGCTGATGGGCGCTTCTCCCCCCATTGCGTTCCAAGGAGACCACCATGCATGCTCGCTCCACACTCATTGCCCTGGCCCTGCTCGCCGCAGGCGCCTCGGCGCAGGCCAACGACCTGCTCGACCAACTGAAGGAAAAGGCCGGCGCGGCCGCCAGTTCGCAGAGCGGCAACTCCACCAGTTCCGCGCTCGGCAACCTCGGCTTCAAGATGCCCGCGATCGGCTCCAGCACCATCGGCAGTGCCGCCGGCGTGCTGCAGTACTGCGTGAAGAACAACTACCTCGGCGGCGATGCGGCCTCGGTGAAAGACAAGCTGCTGGCCAAGATCACCGGCCAGAAGCAGCAGGAAAAAAACTTCGAAAGCGGCGCGAAGGGTTTGCTGAAGGGCGGCGACGGCAAGACGCTCAACATGAAGATCCTGTCGTCCAAGGTGAAGGAAAAGGCGTGCGACTACGTCCTGAAGAACGCCACTTCACTGATCTGACCCGATAGCGTCCCGTCTTGCCCCCGCGCGGCGCACCGCGCATGTGCTTGCCTGTTTCTCCCCGTGCGCCCGTAACGACTTCATGACTCCGGCTGCCTCCCCCTCTTCCCTGCGCCAGCGCCTCGCGCGCTGGGTTCCCTGTCTTGCATGGCCCCGCCCTTCCGCGGCGTTGCTCCGCAGCGAGGCGATGGCCGGCATCACCGTGGCGCTGATGGTCATTCCGCAAGGCGTGGCGTATGCGGCGCTGGCCGGCATGCCACTGGTGACCGGCGTGTACGCGGCGCTGTTCCCCGCGCTGATCGCGGTGATGTTCAGTTCGTCGCAGCGGCTGTCGGTCGGGCCGACGGCGCTCACCAGCCTCCTGGTCGGCGCCTCGCTCGCGCCACTCGCGGTGGCGGGCAGCGCCGAGTGGGTGGCGATGGCGGTGTGGCTCACGCTGATGTCCGGCGCGATCCAGATCGTGCTGGGTGCGGGACGCTTCGGCTGGCTGCTGCGGCTGGTCAATTCACCGGTGCTGATCGGCTTCACGCAGGGCGCGGCGGTGCTGATCGCGATCTCGCAACTGCCTTCGCTTCTGGGCTTTACCGGGCGCACGATTCCTCAGGTGCTGCAGGGCGGGCCGCTGCCCGATCTCGTGGCCATCGCCTTCGGCCTCGGCAGCATCGCGGTGCTGTGGCTGGGCAAGCGGTTCATGCCGCGCTTTCCGACCACGATGGCGCTGGTGGCCGGCGCGGCCGCCATCAGCTGGGGCATCAATTACGCGCTGCGCGGCGGCGCGGTGGTCGGCAGCCTGCCTTCGGGCCTGCCCTCTTTCTATTGGCCCGGCCTGTTGCCGCTGAGCACCTTCAGCGCGCTGGTGCTGCCCGCATTGATGATCACGCTGGTGAGCTTCCTGGAGACCGCCTCCAGCGCCAAGGTCGACAACGCACGCGCCGGCACGCTGTGGAACGAAAACCAGGACCTCATCGGCCAGGGCCTGGCCAAGCTGGCCTCGGGCTTCACGGGCGCGTTCCCGACCAGTTCGTCATTCTCGCGCTCGGCCATCACGCTCTATGCGGGCGCGCAGACCGGCTGGGCAACGCTCTTCAGCGTGGTGGTGGTGGCCGGTGCGCTGCTGTGGCTCATGCCGCTGCTGTACCACGTGCCGCAGGCGGTGCTGGCGGCGGTGGTGGTCACGGCCATCCTCGGGCTGGTAAAGCCCGCGAGCTTCACGGCGCTGTGGCGCGTCTCGCGCATCGAGGCGGGCATCGCCTTCGGCACCTTCGTGCTGACCATCGCGACCGCGCCCAGCATCTATTGGGGCGTGCTCGGCGGCCTGCTCGCGAGCATGGCGCACTACATGTACCGCCACCTGCATCCACGCATCATCGAAGTGGGCCTGCATCCCGACGGGAGCCTGCGCGACCGCAACCTCTGGAAGCTGCCGCCGCTCGCGCCGAAGCTCTATGCGCTGCGCATGGACGCCGAGCTCGACTTCGCCTCGGCCTCCACGCTGGAACGCGCGCTCACCGTGGCGCTGGCCGAGCGTCCCGAGCTGACCGATGTGTGCCTCTTCGCGCAGCCCATCAACCGCATCGACATCACGGGCGCCGAAGTGTTCGGCTCGATCCGCCGGATGATGGAATCCAAGGGCGTGCGCCTGCATCTGAGCGGCATGAAGCTGCCGGCGATGCAGGTGCTCGAACGCGCCGGCCTGCTCGCACCGGGGCCGATGCTCTTTTGCTACCGCACCGACGGCGAGGCGCTGGCCGCGCTGATGCCGCGCATCGACGTGCCCATAGAGGCCGAGACCGCAGGCTGAGCACGGCCCCATGAAAACCACCATCGAAGAACTCGTCGCGTTCCGCACGGTGGTGGACACCGGCTCGATCACCGCCGCGGCCGAGCAGCTCGGGCACACGGTCTCGGGCATCAGCCGCGCGCTCAGCCGGCTCGAACAGAAGCTCGACACCACGCTGATGCGCCGCACCACGCGGCGCCTCGAACTCACCGAGGAAGGCGCCGCCTTCCTGCAGCGCACCCGCGCGATCCTCGATGCGATCGACGATGCCGAGGAGCAGATGGCCGCGCGCCGCGAGCAGCCGGCCGGCCGTCTGCGCGTGAACGCGGCCTCGCCCTTCATGCTGCACGCCATCGTGCCGCTGGTGCCCGAGTTTCGGAAGCTCTATCCGCAGATCAGCCTGGAGCTGGACACCGACGACCTGCCCATCGACCTCCTGGAGCGCCGCACCGACATCGCGATCCGCATCGGGCCGCTGCGCGACTCCACGCTGCATGCGCGACCGCTCGGCTCGCACCGCCTGCGCGTGCTTGCGAGTCCGGCGTACCTGGAGGCGCACGGCAAGCCGCGCAAGGTGACGGATCTTGCCGATCACGCGCTGCTGGGTTTCACCCAGCCCGAATCGCTCAACCGCTGGCCGCTGCGCGGCGAGAACGGCATCCATGGCGACGAATGGCCCATCGTGCCCACGCTGGCTGCATCGAGCGGCGAAACGCTGCGCCAGCTCGCGCTTGCCGGCGCGGGCATCGTGTGTCTTGCGGATTTCATGACCGGCACCGACCGCGCGAGCGGCACGCTGGTGCAGGTGCTGACGAAGGAGACGGTGGACGTGCGCCAGCCGGTGAATGCGGTGTACTACCGCAACACGCAGCTGTCGGCGCGGATCACTTCGTTCCTGGATTTCCTGTCGCAGCGCATGACCTGATGCCAGCGCTTATTTCGGCTGGGCCGGGACGAACCGCTCCACCGCCGCCGACTTGATCTCGTACCCGCTCACACCCATGTCCGCCGAGGCGTAGCGCGCGGCCTTCAGGATGCCGCTGACCTTGACCGTGTCCATCGCGTGCAATCCCTTGAAGGCCTGGTCGGCGATCACGTGCACGATCTGGTTGGCGGGCGGCGGCGGGGTGTGGATGCAGGCGCCGAAATACGGCACCAGCAGGAATTCGCGGATGCCGTCCTGGGTGCTGTCGAGCGGCACCACAAAACCCGCGAGCTTGGCCGCCGTGCCATCGAGCGCCACGTTGACCGGCGCGTTGTCCCAGACGGCGCGCATCTCATCGAGCATCTGGATCGCGCGCGGGTCGTTGTCGCGCAGGGCCTCCAGACTGATGTTGCGATAGCGCTTGGTGGGGTCCCAGCTCTTGGGAATGAGCTCGTCCCACTTGAGCTCCGGAGCGGCGGCCATGCTGGCACCTGTCGCGACGGCCTGCGGACCGCAGCCGGCCAGCAGCGCAGCAGCCGGCACCAGGAGAAATGCCGACAGCAGGACGGGCGGAAAGAACCTTCTCATGACCACGATTTTGCTTGGGAGATGTTTCAGAGGCGTAAAGCGGGACAAATTTCACAAATGGCGGGCCACGCGCCAGAATGCCACACCACGATTTCGAGGAGATCCGCATGGCAGCTACAGGATGGCTGGGACTCACGTCCCTCGGCCTGGTTCACACCGCGATCAGCCTGATCGCCGTCTTCGCGGGGATCGTCGCCCTGCTGCGCTACAAGGAAATCACCCTGCGCACCGGATGGGGCCAGATCTTCGTCTGGACCACGGTGCTCACCTGCCTCACCGGCTTCGGCATCTTCCAGCACGGCGGCTTCGGCAAGCCGCATGCGCTGGGCATCATCACGCTGGTCGCGCTCGCGGTGGGTGCACTGGCCGGCCGGGGCAACCTCGGCAAGAACTCGCGCTACATCGAGGCCATCGCCTATTCGGCCAGCTTTCTCTTCCACTGGATTCCGGCCTTCACCGAAACCCTGACCCGCCTGCCGATGGGTGCGCCGCTGCTGTCGAGCGCCGAGGCGCCCGAACTCAAGGCGATCACCGCCGTGCTCGGCGCGCTGTACCTGGTCGGCGTGACACTGCAGATCAAGCGGCTGCGCGGCGACAAGCGGGTCAGTCCCGCACCGGCCCGCGCAGGTTCTTGATCTGCGCGCGCTGGCTCTTGCCTTCGAGCCGGCGCTGCTTCGAACCGTAGGTGGGCTTGGTGGCGCGCCGCACGCGCGGCGGCGTGGCCACGGTGTCGATCACCGCCTGCAGGCGCGCGAGCGCGTCGGCGCGGTTCATCTCCTGCGTGCGGTGCTGCTGCGCCTTGAGCACGAAGACGCCTTCCTGTGTGATGCGGCTGTCGCGCAGCGCGAGCAGCCGCTCCTTCACATCGGCGGGCAATGAGCTTGCGTGAATGTCATAGCGCAGGTGCACCGCGCTGGACACCTTGTTGACGTTCTGCCCGCCCGCGCCCTGCGCCCGGATGGCGCTGATCTCGACTTCGTCGGGATCGATCAGGAGGGGTGGGCACAGCATGCCGGCAAGTGTGCCCTGAACGCGCTCAGGCGCGTTCGAAGACGGCGGCAATGCCCTGCCCGCCGCCGATGCACATCGTGACCAGCGCATAGCGCCCGCCGGTGCGGAGCAGCTCCGCAATCGCCTTGGTCGTGATGATCGCGCCGGTCGCGCCCACCGGATGGCCGAGCGAGATGCCCGAGCCGTTCGGGTTCACCTTGGCCGGATCGAAACCCAATTCCTTGATGACCGCGCAGGCCTGCGCCGCGAAGGCTTCGTTCGACTCGATCACGTCGAAGTCCGAAACCTTCAGGCCGGTGCGCTCCAGCACCTTGCGCGTGGCCGGCACCGGGCCGATGCCCATGTACGCGGGCTCGACGCCCGCGTGTGCGTAGCCGACAAGGCGCGCCAGCGGCTTCAGGCCCAGCGCCTTCACGCGGCCGCCCTCGGCCAGCACCACGGCAGCGGCGCCGTCGTTGATGCCCGAGGCATTGCCGGCGGTGACGAGGCCGTCCTTCTTGAATGCGGGCTTCATCTTCGAGAGCGTGTCGACGGTGGTGTCGGCGCGCACGTGCTCGTCGGTGTCGAACAGCACGACGCCCTTGCGCGTCTTCACCTCGACCGGAACGATCTGTTCCTTGAAGCGACCCGCGGCAATGGCAGCCGCCGCGCGCTGCTGGCTGGCGACCGCCAGTTCGTCCATCTGCTCGCGCGTGATGCCGTAGCGCGCCGCCACGTTCTCCGCGGTGATGCCCATGTGGATCTTCTCCCACGGGTCGTGCAGGATGCCCAGCATGTAGTCGACCAGCACCGCATCGCCCATGCGCGCGCCATAGCGCGCCGAGGTGTCGAAGTACGGGCCGCGGCTCATCGATTCGGAGCCGCCGCCGATGGCGATGTCGCAGTCGCCGAGCGCAATCGCCTGCGCCGCCGACACGATGGCCTGCAGGCCCGAGCCGCAGAGGCGGTTGACGTTGAAGGCCGGCGTCTCGATAGGGCAGCCCGCGTCGATGGCGGCCACGCGGCTCAGGTAGGCGTCCTTCACGTCGGTGGGGATCACGTTGCCCATCACCACATGGCCGATGGCGTCGGCGGCGACGCCGCTGCGCTCGATGGCCGCCTTGACGGCGGTGGTGGCCAGCTGGGTGTTGGGCACGTCCTTCAGCGCGCCGCCGAAGGTGCCGATGGCGGTGCGGGCGGTGCCGACCACGAAGATGTCGCGTGAGGTCATGGTGTGGATCTCCTGGATTGAAAAAATCGGTTCAGGCGCAGCGGCCGGTCACTTGGGCTTCACCGCGGCGGGCTTGCGGCGCACCGCGGCCGGGCGGTGCAGCACGCCGTTAAGCAGCAGCTCGATGCCCTGGTCGGCGATCTGGTCGGGCGTGAGGTCGCCGTCGGGGCGGTACCAGCGGCCGATCCAACTGAGCGCACCGGCCAGCATGAAGGCCGCCATCTTCGGATCGCAGGGCGCAAGCGAGCCTTCGGCCACGCCGTCCTCGATGAGCCGGCGGAACTGCCCGTCGATGCCGGCCTTCAGGCGGCGCAGTTCCTTCTTGAGCGGCGCAGGCAGCGGGTCTTCGCCGATGCGGATCACGCACATGCCGAAGTCCTGCGTCACCACGCTCGAATAGATGCGCATGCAGGCCTTGAGCTGGTCGATGGCGCTGCCGCCCGCGGCGCGCACCTCGCCGATGCCGGCCTGCATCAGGTCGAGCGCGATCTTCACGCACTCCAGCAGGATCTGGTCCTTGCTCTCCACGTAGTAATAGAGCGTGGGCTTGCTCACGTTGAGCCGCTCGGCAATGTCGTCGAGCGAGGTGGCATGGAAGCCGCGCTCGTTGAACAGCTGGGCAGCCGTCTGCAGCACGGCATTGCGCTTGACCTCGCGCTGCTGCGCGCGCTTGTCGGCGGGCTCCCAGGGTGAGGAAGGGATGGTCTGGCGAACTGCGGAGGAGGCTTGGCGAGGCATGGGAGGCATCGGGTTTCTGCGGGCGGGGAAAGTCCGGATGCCGCGCGATGCGGCGAACTGTGACATTACCCGCCAGTAGGAATTTTACGGGCCAGTAGCTTTCCTGCCCCTGGACACAAACCCTGACCCTAGCGCCCTCCTCTTAGCCATGCCTGACGAGCCCTCGCGGGACGCCTCTCCCAACCCTGCCGCCCCCGTGCTGCAGGTGGAGGCATTGACGCTCGCCTTCGGCGGCGTGAAGGCACTGACCAATGTGGGCTTCAGCGTGGCGCCCGGCTCGATCACCGCGGTGATCGGCCCCAACGGTGCGGGCAAGACATCGCTCTTCAACACCGTCTCGGGCTTCTACAAGCCGGCCGAGGGCCGCGTGCTGTTCGAGGGCGAGGACATCACCCGCCTGCCGGCACCCAGGCGCGCAGCGCTGGGCCTCGCACGCAGCTTCCAGAACATCGCCCTGTTCCGCGGCATGACGGTGCTCGACAACATCAAGCTCGGCCGCCACGCGCACCTGAAGACCAACGTGTTCGACGCGCTCTTCTACCTGGGCCGTGCGCGTCGCGAAGAGGCCGAGCTGCGGCGCGACGTGGAGGAACGGATCATCGACTTCCTGGAGATCGACCACATCCGCCACGCCTCGGTCGCCGCCCTGCCCTACGGCCTGCAGAAGCGCGTGGAGATGGCCCGCGCCCTCGCCATGCAGCCCAAGGTGCTGATGCTCGACGAGCCCGTGGCCGGCATGAACCGCGAGGAGACGGAAGACATGGCGCGCTTCATCCTCGACGTGCGGCGCGAGTGGGGCATCACGGTGCTGATGGTGGAGCACGACATGGGCATGGTGATGGACCTGTCCGACCATGTGGTGGTGCTCAACTTCGGCCAGGTCATCGCACAGGGCACGCCGGCGCAGGTGCAGGCCGACCCCGAGGTGATTCGCGCGTACCTGGGCGCGGGCGATGTCGGCGAACTGCGGCGGCGGCTGCGCGGCGAAACCGCGGCGGGGGTGGCCTGATGGATTGGGCCTACCTCTTCGAGATCGCGCTCACGGGCATCGCCGGCGGCGGGCTCTATGCACTGGCCGCGCTCGCCTTCGTGCTGGTCTACAAGGCCACGCGCGTGGTCAACATCGCCATCGGCGAAATGCTGATGGTGGGCGCATACCTGTTCTTCACCTTCGCCGCGAGCTTCTCGCTGCCGATCTGGCTCGCAGTGCTGGGCTCGGTGATCGGCACAGGGCTTCTGGGCGCGGTGATCGAGCGAACGATGATCCGCCCGCTGCTCGGCGAGCCACCGATCTCGGTGTTCATGGTGACGGTGGGGCTCGCGTCGATCCTCGTGGGGCTGGTCGAGATCATCTGGACCGCCGACCAGCGTCGCCTGCCCGAGTTCCTGCCGAACGCGCCGGTGATGGTCGGCGACGCATTCCTCGCGCCCAAGATCGCCTACGGCGCGCTGATCGCCGTGGTGCTGATCGGCATGGTGCTGCTGCTGTTCCGCTTCTGGCGGGGCGGCGTGGCCTTGCGGGCCACAGCCTCGGACCAGGCGGCGGCGTATTCGATGGGCATCAACGTGCCGCGCGTGTTCTCGCTCGCGTGGGTGGCCTCGGCCATGATCGCCGCGGTGGCCGGCATCATCGTCGGCGCCATCGGCGGCATCTCGTCGTCGATGGGGGTGTTCGGCTTGTCGGTGCTGGTGGTGGTGATCGTCGGCGGCCTCGACAGCGTGCTCGGTGCGCTGGTCGGGGGTGTCTTCATCGGGCTGGTGGAAGCGCTGGCGGGTTCGTACCTCGGCGGCGAATACAAGCTGCTCGCAACCTTCATCGTGCTGGTGCTCGTGCTGATGGTGCGGCCCTATGGGCTGTTCGGCACGCACGAGATCGAGAGACTCTGATGCGCATCGGCACCCTCAAGCAAAGCTATGTCGCCGATGCGGCGCTGTTCGACTCGCGCACCCAGAAGGTGTGGCTCATGGTCGGTGCGGCGCTGCTGGTGCTGTTTCCGTTCATGGCCAGCGACTACTGGCTGTACCTCGCGTGCCTCGTGGCCATCAACGTGGCGAGTGCCACCGGCCTGAACATCCTCACCGGCTACACGGGCCTGGTGAGCCTCGGGCAGGCAGCGTTCATGGGCCTGGGCGCTTACACCGTCGCGATCATGCAGACGCGGCTCGGCACGCCCTTCCTGCTGAACATCGTTGCGGGCGGCGTGGTCGCCATGCTCGGCGGGTTGATCGTCGGCATTCCCTCGTTGCGCGTGAAAGGTCTGTACCTGGCCATCGCGACCATTGCGGCCTCGTTCATCACGCACTTCCTGTTCGCCAACCTCAAGCTCACGGGCGGAACCACGGGCATTTCGCTGCCGCCTGCGCAGCTCTTCGGCCTGCCGCTCGATACATCGTTCCGCCTCTACTGGGTGATCGTGCCGGTCATGCTGCTGATGGTGCTCGGCGCAGCCAACCTGTTTCGCACCCGCGTGGGCCGGGCCTTCATCGCGATCCGCGACCGCGACATCTCGGCCGAAGTGCTGGGCATTCCGCTCCTGCGCTACAAGCTGCTGTCGTTCGGGCTCTCGTCGTTCTACGCGGGCGTGGCGGGCGGGCTGTGGGCCTACTTCTTCCGCGTGGTCACGCCCGAGAGTTTTCCGCTGCTGATGTCGATCTTCTTCCTCGCGGCCATCATCGTCGGCGGCATGGGCACGATCCTGGGCGGCATCTTCGGCGCGGTGTTCATGACGATGGTGCCCGAGCTGCTCAAGCTCATCGTCGACCTGCTGCCCGGCGGCGTCGAGATGACGGTGTTCCTCTCGCCCGTGCGCACCGTCGTGTTCGGGCTGCTGATCGTCGGATTTCTGGTGTTCGAGCCGCACGGGCTCGCAGAAGTGTGGCGGCGCATACGCCGCTTTTTCCATCTATGGCCGTTCCGCAACTGAGCCCCTTCCAACAGGAGACAAGCATGCCCAATACACCGAAGACACAGAAGACACCGAAGCTTTCCCAATACCGCCGTGCGCTGCTGATCGCCGCGGGTCTCGCCGCCGCCGTACCGTTCGCGAACGCGCAAGGCACCGAGGACATCGTCATCGGCGGCTCGATCCCGATGACCGGCGTGTTCGCCTTCGCGGGCGTCGGCATCAACGCCGGCATTGCCGACTACGTGAAGATCGTCAACGACGCGGGCGGCATCAAGGGCCGGAAGCTGCGCTACGTGCCGGAAGACACGGGCTACAAGGTCGACGTGTCGGTCGCGGCCTTCAAGAAGATCACGAGCCAGAACAAGGTCAACCTCTACTACGGCGACTCGACCGGTTTCTCCAAGACCATCAACCCCGAGCTGGACCGCAGCGGCCAGATCCTGATGGCGGGCGCATCCTTCGCGACGGAACTCAACGACTCGGCCAAGTACCCGAACCAGTTCCTGGTCGGCCCCGACTACACCGAGCAGATCGGCATCCTGCTGCGCCACATCGCCAAGGAGAAGCCGGGCGCGAAGGTGGCCTTCGTGTACTCCGATTCCGAATTCGGCCGCGACCCCATCGAAGCCAGCGAAGCCGCCGCGAAGAAGCTCGGCCTCACGGTGCCGGTGAAGCTCATGACGCCGGCCGGCAGCGTGGATGTGTCGACCGAAGTCATCAAGCTGCGCCGTGCCGCGCCCGACTACACCATCTTCCACGGCTACATCCTCGCGCCCATTCCGGAGTTCGTGCAGCAGGGCAAGCAGATGGGCATGACCAGCAAGTGGATGGGCACCTTCTGGACCATGGACAGCTCCACGGTCATGAAGATGGGCGAAGGTGCCGACGGCTTCATGGGCGTGATGCCCTACCGCTACTACTACGACACCTCCGCCAAGTCGCCGATGCTCGACAAGATCCGCGCGCTGCGCCCCGAGTACCAGAGCACGGCCTACACGCAGGGTTTTCTCACGGCAATGCTGTTCACCGAGGCCGCCAGGCGCACGCTCGACGCGGGCAAGCCGCTGGACGGCAAGAACCTGAAGGCCTCGCTCAACACCATCAAGGACTTCGACACGGGCGGGATCATCGGCACGCCGATCACGATCAAGGGCAACTCGATTCCGGTGGGGCGTGTCTACAAGGCCGACATGAAGGCCCAGAAGATGGTGCCGGCGTCGGACTGGATCTCGCTGAACTGAGCCATGAACCTGCCCGCGGCTGCGCCTGCCCCCGAGAAGGCTGACCTCGTTCTCGAGGTCAACAACATCGAGGTGGTCTACAACAAGGTCGTGCAGGTGCTGCGCGGCCTGTCGCTGGCCGTGCCGCGCGGACAGATCGTTGCGCTGCTGGGGAGCAACGGCGCGGGCAAGTCGACCACGTTGAAGGCGGTGTCGGGGCTGCTGGCGCTCGAGGACGGCGAGGTCGAGGCCGGCCGCATCATCTTCGACGGCGCCCCCACGGCGCAGTTGGCGCCGCAGCAACTGGTGCGTCGCGGTCTGAGCCATGTCATGGAAGGCCGGCGTGTCTTCGAAGACCTTACCGTCGAAGAAAACCTCGTGGCCGCGACCTATGCGCTCACGGGGCGCGAAGGCGCCGCACCGCCGCGCAACTTCGACGACGTGTACGCCTATTTCCCGCGCCTGCACGAGCGCCGCAAGGGCCTTGCGGGCTACCTCTCCGGCGGCGAGCAGCAGATGCTGGCCATCGGCCGCGCGCTGGTCGCACAGCCCAAGCTGATCCTGCTGGACGAACCCTCGCTGGGCCTCTCGCCCAAGCTGGTGGAAGACATCTTCACGATCATTGCGCGCATCAACGCCGAGCGTGGCACCTCGATGCTGCTGGTGGAGCAGAACGCGAGCGTGGCGCTGGCCATCGCGCACACGGGCTACATCATGGAAAGCGGCAAGGTGGTGATCGACGGCAGCGCCGAGCGCCTAGCCGCCGACCCCGACGTGCGCGAGTTCTACCTGGGCGTGGGCGGTAGCGGCGAGTCGCGCAGCTTCCGCGCGCTCAAGCACTACAAGCGCCGCAAGCGCTGGCTGTCATGACCAATGTCGCCCTTCCCTCGCTGACATTACCGCAGATGCTGCGCGAGCAGGCACGCACGCAGCCGCAGCGCATCGCGATACGGCAGAAGGACTTCGGCATCTGGCATCCGCTGGACTGGGCCGGGTACCTGCGGCGCGCCACGCACTTCGGCCTCGGCCTGCATGCGATGGGCCTGGCGCCGGGCGGGCACCTTGGGGTGATCTCCGAGAACCGCGTCGAATGGCTGCTCTCGCAGATGGGCGCGGGGCTGATCGGCGCGGTGACCGTCGGCGTCTACCCGACCAGCCCGAGCAACGAGGTGGCCTATGTGGTCGGTCATGCGGACATCGAGGTGATCGTCTGCGAAGACCAGGAGCAGACCGACAAGGTGCTCGACGCCATCGAGCAACTGCCGCGCCTGCGCAAGATCGTGGTGATCGAGACCAAGGGCCTCGCGAGCTACCCGCCCGAAGTGCGCGGGCTCATCGCGACGTTCGCGGAAGTCGAGCAGGCCGGTGGCGAAGTGCAGGCACGCGATGGCACCGTACTCGTCGATGCCGCGCTCGCGCGCCAGACGCTCGCCGACACCGGCTTGATGATCTACACCTCGGGCTCCACCGGCAAGCCCAAGGGCGCGGTGATTTCGTACCGCAACATCCGCGGCGTGGTGCCGGGCATCGTCGAGCGGCTGGCGCTCGATGGCGACACCACGCACCTGTCGTACCTGCCGCTGTGTCATGTGGCCGAACAGATGCTCACGGCCTTCGTGCCGGTGTACCTGGGCTCGCAGGTGAACTTCGGCGAATCGATCCGCACCGTGCAGGAAGACCTGCGCGAAGTCGCGCCCACGATGTTCCTCGGCGTGCCGCGCATCTGGGAGAAGCTGCATGCGGGCATCAGCATCAAGATGCAGGAGGCGGGGCGCGTGCAGCGTGCCCTGTTCCACCGGGCGATGGCCGCCTGCGCGCCATTGGCGGAGAAGCCGCGTGACACGTGGACACTGGCCGAACGCTGCCGCTTTTCCCTGGCCTATTGGACGGTGCTGCGCGCGCTGCAGAACTTCATCGGCCTGCGCCGCGCGCGCATCGCGCTCACCGGCGCTGCGCCGATTCCGGCGGACGTGGTGCGCTTCTTTCGCACGCTGGGCGTGCCGCTGGTGGAGGTGTACGGTCTCACGGAATCGACCGGCATGATCGCCGGCCACCGCAGCGACGCGGTGAAGATCGGCACCGTGGGCCCGCCCACGCAGGGCACCGAGCACCGCGTCGGCGAAGCGGGAGAGCTGCTGGTGCGCGGCGAGATGGTGTTCGAGGGCTACTACAAGAACCCCGAGGCCACGGCCTCATCGATCCGCGAGGGGTGGCTCTACACCGGTGACGTGGTGCGCGAGGAAGACGGGCAACTGCGCATCGTCGACCGCCTGAAGGACATCATGATCACCGCGGGCGGCAAGAACCTCACGCCGTCCGAGATCGAGAACACCATGAAGGGCAGCCCCTTCATCAAGGAATGCATCGTGGTGGCGGACGGCCGCAAGTTCGTCGGCGCGCTGCTGCAGATCGACTACGAAACGGTGGGCAAGTGGGCCGAGGCCGAGCGCATTCCGTTCACCCATTTCCGCTCGCTGGTGGAGGAGCCGCGGGTGCGGGCGCTGATCGAGACGGAAATTGCGCGAGGCAACGAGAAACTGGCGCAGGTGTCGCAGATCCGGCGTTTTCATCTGCTCACCAAAGAGTTGGACCATGACGACGGTGAAGTCACCGCGACCATGAAGGTGCGGCGCTCCAGCATCTACAAGACCTACGCCAGCGAGATCGAGGCGCTGTACAGCGCCTGATCGGACTGTCTTATTCGCCGCGAACGGGGCGGGCCCGCACGTCGGTCACATCGTCGGCGCGGCCCAGCGTGATGGGGCTGCGCACCGACTCGCCGCGGGCACGCGCGCTCACCACGTCGGCGGCCGTGGGCTCGGCCGGTTGTGTCGCATTGCGAAAACGGTCGAAGCCGGAACGCGGGTTGAAGCGCATGACCCAAGGCGTCACAGGCTTGCCCGTGAGCCGCCCCCAGGCGTAGCGCACACCCCACACGGCCGCCAGCAGCATGACCGCGACGGCCAGGCTGGCCGCGAACACCAGCCCCAGGAGCAGAAGAAGGACGCGAAGAATGAAGTTCATCATCCGACTTTAGGCCGAAGCCACCGCCGTTGGTTCCCAGCCCTTCGTGAACGAGAACTGGCCCGGCGACTGGATCGGGTCGGTGTCGACCTCGATCGTGTCCTTCGGCCCGAAGCTGCCGTCCAGCAGCAGCCGCGAAAGCGGGTTCTCGATGCGCTGCTGGATCGCACGCTTCAACGGCCGCGCACCAAACACCGGGTCGAAGCCGACCTTGGCGATCTCGGCCAGCGCCGCGGGTGACACCTCCAGGCCCAGGTCCATCTTCGCGAGACGCGCCTTGAGCACCTTCAGCTGAATCGCGGCGATCGATTCGATGTTCTTCGCGTCGAGCGCGTGGAACACGACCGTCTCGTCGATGCGGTTCAGGAACTCGGGGCGGAAGTAGTTCTTCAGCTCATCCCACACCGCTTCCTTGATCTCTTCGGAAGGCTTGCCCACCATGGCCTGGATGATGGGCGAGCCGATGTTGCTCGTCATCACGATCACCGTGTTCTTGAAGTCCACGGTGCGGCCCTGGCCGTCGGTCAGGCGACCATCGTCGAGCACCTGCAGCAGCACGTTGAAGACGTCCGGGTGCGCCTTCTCGACCTCGTCGAGCAGCACCACGCTGTAGGGCTTGCGGCGCACGGCCTCGGTGAGGTAGCCACCCTCTTCGTAGCCCACGTAGCCCGGCGGCGCGCCGATGAGACGCGCGACCGAATGCTTCTCCATGAACTCGCTCATGTCGATGCGGATCAGGTGGTCTTCGCTGTCAAAGAGGAACCCCGCAAGCGCCTTGCACAGCTCGGTTTTGCCCACGCCCGTGGGGCCGAGGAACAGGAACGAACCCGTGGGGCGGTTCGGATCGGACAAGCCCGAGCGCGAGCGGCGGATCGCGTTCGCGACCGCGCCGATGGCCTCGTCCTGGCCGACCACGCGCTCATGCAGCTTGTCTTCCATCACGAGCAGCTTGTCGCGCTCGCCCTGCATCAGCTTGGCGACCGGGATGCCGGTGGCGCGCGCCACGACCTCGGCGATTTCTTCAGCGCCGACTTGCGTGCGCAGGAGGGTAGGCGCGCTGGACTTGCCCTTGCTCGCCTCGCTGGCCTCGGCCTCCTTCAGGCGCTTCTCGAGCGCGGGCAGCTGGCCGTATTGCAGCTCGGCGACCTTGTTGAAGTCGCCCTTGCGCTTCCATTCCTCGATCTGGAACTTGATCTTGTCGATGTCCTCGCGCACATGCGCGCTGCCCTGGGCCTGGGCTTTCTCGGCCTGCCAGATCTCGTCGTAGTCGGCGATTTCCTTCTGCAGCTTGGCGATCTCGTCCTCGATGAGGCCAAAGCGCTTCTGCGAGGCTTCGTCCTTCTCGCGGCGCACGGCTTCGCGCTCGATCTGCAGCTGGATCAGGCGGCGGTCGAGGCGGTCCATCACCTCGGGCTTGGAGTCCATCTCGATCTTGATCTTGGCCGCGGCCTCGTCGATCAGGTCGATCGCCTTGTCGGGCAGGAAGCGGTCGGTGATGTAGCGGTCGGAGAGCTCGGCCGCGGCCACGATGGCAGGGTCAGTGATCTGCACGCCGTGGTGCACTTCGTACTTCTCCTGCAGGCCGCGCAGGATCGCGATGGTGGCCTCCACACTCGGCTCGCCCACGATGATCTTCTGGAAGCGGCGCTCCAGGGCAGCATCTTTCTCGATGTACTTGCGGTATTCGTCCAGCGTGGTGGCGCCCACGCAGTGCAGCTCGCCGCGTGCGAGCGCAGGCTTGAGCATGTTGCCCGCGTCCATCGCGCCCTCGGCCTTGCCGGCGCCGACCATGGTGTGCAGCTCGTCGATGAAGACGATGGTCTGGCCTTCGTCCTTCGCGAGTTCGTTGAGCACGGTCTTCAGGCGCTCTTCGAATTCGCCGCGGAACTTGGCGCCGGCCAGCAGCGAGGCCATGTCGAGCGACAGCACGCGCTTGCCCTTGAGCGAATCGGGCACCTCGCCCGCGACGATGCGCTGCGCGAGGCCCTCGACGATGGCGGTCTTGCCCACGCCGGGCTCGCCGATGAGCACGGGGTTGTTCTTGGTGCGGCGCTGCAGCACCTGGATGGCACGGCGGATTTCCTCGTCGCGGCCGATGACCGGGTCGAGCTTGCCGAGACGCGCGCGCTCGGTCAGGTCCATGGTGTATTTCTTGAGGGCTTCGCGCTGGCCTTCGGCATCGGCGCTGTTCACGCCCTGCCCGCCGCGCACGGCATCGATGGCCGACTCGAGCGACTTGCGGCTCAAACCATTTTCTTTCGCGATCTTGCCGATGTCGGATTTGCTGTCGGCCACGGCCAGGAGGAAGAGTTCGCCGGCAATGAACTGGTCATTGCGCTTGATGGCCTCCTTCTCGGTGGCCTGCAGCAGCTTGCCCAGGTCGGGGCCGACCTGCACGATGTCGTGGCCCTGCACCTGCGGCAGCTTCTTGATGCCAGCCTCGGCTGCCTGCAAGAGACCCGGAACGTTGACGCCGGCACGCTCCAGCAGGGCGCGCGGACCGTCGTCCTGGCGCAGCATCGCGACCAGCAGGTGGGCCGGCTCGATGTAGGCGTTGTCGTTGCCGAGCGCCAGCGTCTGCGCGTCGCTCAGCGCTTCCTGAAATTTGGTGGTGAGTTTGTCTTGTCGCATGGTGGTAATCCTGCATCCAAAATAGGGCCGTTCGGGCACGATTCAAGGTTGCAAACCGGGCTCGCGCCGTGGGCACGGGTATTGCACGGTGCCCCGCACCTTTCTGCCGTAGGCATTTCCCTCTTTCTCTCGAATGGAGTCGATCATGGTTTTTTCAATGCAGCGCGTCCAGCCTGTGCGCCGCGCGCTCGGCGTGGGTCTCTTTGCCGCTGCCATGGGCTTGTCCGGCCTGGCGCAGGCCCAGAGCGGCACGCCGGTCCGCATCCTGGTCGGCTTCCCCGCCGGGGCAGGCACCGATGCCATTGCGCGCACCCTGGGTGAAAAGCTCAAGGACGTGCTGGGCGTGCCGGTGGTGGTCGAGAACCGCGCCGGCGCGGGCGGGCAGATCGCCGCGACGGTGCTGAAATCTTCGCCCGCCGACGGCCACACGCTGTTCCTCTCGCACGACCACACCATCTCGATCCTGCCGCAGGTGGTGAAGAACCCCGGCTTCAACCCCGCCACCGACTTCGTGCCCGTGGCCGGCTTCGCCACCTTCGCCAACGTGCTGGCCGTCTCGGGTGGCACACCGGCCAAGAGCATCGACGAGTACGTGAAATGGGTCCGCACCGCCAAGGGCGGCAAGGAGACCATCGGCATCCCCGCGCCCGCATCGATTCCCGAATTCCTCGTGAAGATGATCTCGGACAAGTACAAGATCGACGTGCAGCCCGCGCCCTACCGCGGCAGCGCCCCGATGACGGCCGACATGCTGGGCAACCAGATCACCGCGGGCATCGCCTCGGTGCCGGACTTCATCGAGAACCACAAGGCCGGCAAGGTGCGCATCGTGGCCTCCATCGGTGCCAAGCGCCAGGCGGTGATTCCGAACGTGCCGACCTTCACCGAGCTGGGCTTCTCGAACCTGGAAGACCTGCCCTACTACGGCATCTTCGCGCCGGTGGGCACGCCGCAGCCGATCATCGACAAGTACGGCGATGCGCTGCAGAAGGTGCTGGCGATGCCCGACGTGAAGCAGAAGCTCACGACGATGGGGCTGACGGTCGGCTACGAGCCGCAGGGCCAGTTCGCAGGCCGCGTGCGCACGTACACGCAGACCTGGGAACGGATCATCCAGGCGAGCGGCTTCAAGCCTCTTTAAGCGTTCGGGGCGGAGATGCCCCAGCGCGCCAAAGCCGCGTCGTCGCTGACGCGCGCATCGACCCAGCGGGCGCCTTCGGGCGTCTGTTCTTTTTTCCAGAACGGGGCCTGGGTCTTCAGGTAGTCCATCAGGAACTCGCAGGCCTCGAAGCTCTGGCCGCGGTGGGCCGAGATCACCGCCACCATCATGATCTGGTCGAGCGGCTGCAGCAGGCCGACGCGGTGGATCACGCGGGCGCCCAGGATGTCGAAGCGCTTGTGGGCCTCGTCGATCATGGCCTCGATGGCTTTCTCGGTCATGCCGGGGTAGTGCTCCAGCTCCATCGAGGCGACGGTGCTGCCGTCGTTGCGATCTCTCACGGTGCCTATGAAGCTGCAGACCGCGCCCACCCGCTTGTCGCCCGCGCGCAACGTGGCGAGCTCCTGGCTTAAGTCGAAATCACCCGTCTGGATCGAAACACGCGCAACGCTCATGTCCGGATTGTGTCATCGAGATAGACTGCGTCCATGCCTTGCCTCGCCACGCTCTCCACGGTGCCTTCGCACCCCGAGAGCCGTTGCGCGCGCCAGGGCAGCAAAGCCAAAAAACCAAAGCTCGTCTGACCGGAGCTGCGGTTCCGTCGTCGGATGAGCGACGGAACCTGCCCAAAGGCTTTGACCCCTGCATGGTTGTGCGCGCATCGGACGGTGGTTCTTTCCATCGGTTGATTCCTGAAAGGAAACCTGCGTGCCACAACAACAACCCGCCTCCCCCACCCCTGATTTTTCGGGCCTCTGGATTCCGCTCGTCACGCCGTTTCGCGAGGGCGCGGTCGATCATGCAGCGCTCTCCGCGCTGACCCGGCGCCTTGCCGCCGACGGCGTGGCCGGCTTCGTGGTCTGCGGCTCGACCGGCGAGGCCGCCGCGCTCGACGAAGCGGAGCAACTCGCGTCGCTCGACACGGTGCTGGCGGCCGCCAGCGGCCTGCCCGTCGTCATGGGTCTTTCGGGCTACCACCTGGGCAAGACGACGGCCTGGGTGCGCCAGCTCTCGGGGCGGCCGCTCACGGGGCTGCTCGTGCCCGCGCCCCACTACATCCGCCCGTCGCAGGCCGGGCTCATCGAATGGTTCCGCGCGATCGCCGACGCGAGCGCGGTGCCGGTGCTGATCTACGACATCCCCTACCGCACCGGCGCCACACTTTCGCGCGAGACGCTGCTCGCGCTGGCCGCGCACCCGCGCATCCAGGGCATCAAGGACTGCGGCGGCGACATGGCCAAGACGCGCGCGCTGATCGCCGATGGCCGGCTGCAGGTGCTGTCGGGCGAAGACCACCAGATCTTCTCCACCGTGGCCGAAGGCGGCGTGGGTGCCATCGCAGCGAGCGGGCATGTGCAGACGAAGCGCTTCGTGCAGGTGCTGCGCCTCCTGGCCGACAACCGTGTCGCCGAAGCGCGCGCCGAATGGCAGCCGCTGCAGCCGCTGATCGAGATGCTGTTCGCCGAATCGAACCCCGGACCGGTGAAGGCGCTGCTGGCGCATGGCGGCGCGATGCACGACGAACTGCGCTCGCCGATGACGCGCGCCTCCGACGATCTGCGCGAGCGCCTGGTGGCGCTGGACGCGCGACTCAGCCGCCCGTAACCGGCGGGAAGAAAGCGACCTCGCAGCCTTCGTGCAGGGCTGCGGCTTCGTCGCTCATGACCTGGTCGAGCGCCATGCGCACCGCCTTGCCGCGCGCGAGGGCAGTGGCGTGCGCCCCGCCGCGCGCGATGAGTTCGTCGCGCAGCGCGGCGAGCGTTTCGGCGCGGGTGTCGACGGTTTCGTTGCTGCTGGAGAGCGCCTCGCGCACCGAGGCGAAATAACGGATCTGGACCTTCATGGAGATGTCAGGCGAGCAGCGAGGCGAAGGGAATGAAGTTCACGGTGTCGCCCGACTTGATCGTCTGGCCCGAAGGGTTGTCCACCAGGCCGTCGCCCCAGACCATCGAGGTCAGCACGCCCGAGCTCTGGTTGGCGAACAGGTCGAGCCCGCCCGCGGCGTTGCGCCGTGCGCGCAGGAACTCGCGGCGCTTGTCGGCGCGCGGCCAATCGAAATCGGCGCGCATCTGCACAGCCTCAGGGGTCACGCGGTCAGCACCCTGCAACGTCAGCAGGAAGGGGCGCACGAGCATGAGGAAGGTGAGGAAGCTCGACACCGGATTGCCGGGCAGCCCCGTGACATGGCACATGCCCTGCCCGTTGCTGCGCGCAATGGACCCATAAGCGAAAGGCTTACCGGGCTTCATCGACAACGACCACAGCTGCAGCTCGCCGAGTGTCTGCAGCGCTGCGCGGATGTGGTCTTCCTCGCCGACGGAGACGCCGCCGGTGGTGATGATCAGGTCGCTCGACTCGGCCGCGTCGCGCAGTGCCGCGATGGTGGTCTCGCGGTTGTCGGGCACGATGCCCAGGTCGTTCACCTCGCAGCCCAGCCGGTGCAGCAGGGCGCGCATGAAGAAGCGGTTGGAGTTGTAGATCGCGCCGGGCTTCATCGCGTCGGGTGCGACCTCCCCGGGCATCACCAGCTCGTCGCCGGTGGAAAGCATCGCCACGCGCGGCTTGCGGGCGACCTGCAGCTTGTGGAAGCCGACGCTGGCCGCGAGGCCCAGTGCGGCGGGCGTGAGGCGCTCGCCCTTCTTCAGCACGACATCGCCGGAGGCCACATCCTCGCCCGCGCGACGGACCCATTGGCCGGCCACGGGAACGATCGCAATGCGCACCGAACCCAGGCCGCCTTCCTGCGGCGCGGCAGTGGTGTCTTCCTGCATCACGACGGCGTCGGCGCCCTCGGGAATCTGCGCGCCGGTGAAGATGCGCGCCGCAGTACCGGCCGCGAGCGGCATGCCCACCGTGCCAGCGGGAATGCGCTGCGTCACCTCGAGCACGGCACCGGGCGCGACGCAGTCGGCCGCGCGCACCGCGTAGCCGTCCATCGCGCTGTTGTCGCGCGGCGGGACGGTGAGGCCGGAGACGAGATCCTGCGCGAGCACGCGGCCGTCGGCGTCGAAGGTGACGACGCTTTCGTCGGGAAGCTTCGGCACGGCCTTGGCCAGCAACTGCGCGATGGCCTCGTCCAGCGGCATCAGCGGGGGCCGCGCGTTGGACGCGGAGAACGGAACGGGTGTGTCAGCCATGGTGTTCCGGGTTGTACTCGAAGCGCTCGCCATTGGCGATGAGCCACTGCGCGATGGCCTCGGCGTCGTTGAGGTCGAACAGCTGCCGTTCGGTGGGCGATGGCAGGTTGCCGGGCGCATCGGTGGCGACGGCAGTGACGAACGGATCGTCCGTGTAGAGCACGGGCCGCAGCGCCTCGCCCGCCTCGGGCAGGCGCCACACCTCGATCTTGAGCACGTCGCTGTGGCGGAAACCCTCGACCAGCGCCCAGTCGGCGGCCGGATGCAGCTCGGCCAGCAGCTGGTGCACGCTGAGCTCGACCGGGGTTTCGAATTCGCGCATCACCGCCAGGCGCTTGTCGGAAGCGACGACCACCTCGAAAGCACCGGCCTCGCGGTGGCGGTATGTGTCCTTACCGGGATGGTCGATGTCGAACTTGTGGTGCGCATGCTTGACCACCGAGACGCGCTTGCCGAGCCGCTTGAGCACGGGAATCAGCTTTTCGACCAGCGTGGTCTTGCCCGCGCCCGAGTACCCGGCGAAGCCGACGACCTTCATGCCGGACAGCTCGATGAGTCAGTCACAGTTCTGGGCGATGTAGGCCTTGACGGCCTCGGCGTCCGCAGGCAGCTTGACCACGCGCTTGGGCAGCGCCTCGATGCCTTCGAACTTCACGGGCCGGTCGGGTTCGTGGCCCAGGGCTTCGACGATCGTGGCGGCGAACTTGATCGGCAGCGCCGTTTCGAGCACCACCATCGGTACGCCGGGCACGAGGAATTCGCGCGCGGCCTTCAGGCCGTCGGCCGTGTGCGGGTCGACCAGCGTGGCGAAGCGCTTCTCGGTGTCGCGGATGGTGGCGAGGCGGTCGGCGTGCGTGCTGCGGCTGCTCTTGAAGCCGAAGCGCTCGGCCGCCTGCTTGAAGGCCGGGTCGGCGCTCAGGTCGAAGCGGCCTTGGAGGCCCAGGTCTTCCACGAACAGCTTGCGCAGCTTGCCGGCGTCGCGGCCCACCAGGTCGAACACGAAGCGCTCGAAGTTGCTGGCCTTGCTGATGTCCATCGACGGGCTGGAGGTCTCGTGCGTGTCGGTCGCGCCGCGCACGCGGTAGATGCCGGTGCGGAAGAACTCGTCGAGCACGTCGTTCTCGTTGGTGGCGACCACCAGCGTCTGGATCGGCAGGCCCATCATGCGCGCCACATGGCCCGCGCAGACGTTGCCGAAGTTGCCCGAGGGCACGGTAAAGCTCACCGGCTTGTCGTTGTTCGCCGTGGCCTGGAAGTAGCCCGCGAAGTAGTAGACGACCTGCGCGAGCAGCCGCGCCCAGTTGATCGAGTTGACCGTGCCGATGCGGTACTTGCGCTTGAAGCCCAGGTCGTTGGACACCGCCTTCACGATGTCCTGGCAGTCGTCGAACACGCCGGTGATGGCGATGTTGTGGATGTTCTCGTCCTGCAGGCTGAACATCTGCGCCTGCTGGAACGGGCTCATGCGGCCGTCCGGCGAGGTCATGAAGACGCGCACGCCCTTCTTGCCGCGCATGGCGTATTCGGCGGCGCTCCCGGTGTCGCCGCTGGTGGCGCCCAGGATGTTGAGCTCGGCGCCGCGGCGGGCCAGTTCGTACTCGAACAGGTTGCCCAGCAGCTGCATCGCCATGTCCTTGAAGGCCAGCGTCGGGCCGTTGGACAGGGCTTCGATGTACACGCCGTCTTCGAGCTCGCGCAACGGCGCGATCTCGTCGGTGCCGAACACCTCGGCGGTGTAGGTCTTGGCGCAGATGGCTTTCAGGTCGGCCGGCGCGATGTCGTCGATGTAGAGCGAGAGGATTTCGAAGGCCAGTTCGGCATACGGCAGCTCGCGCCATTTGGCGAGCGTGGCAGTATCGACCTGCGGGTACTTCTCCGGCAGGTACAGGCCGCCATCGGGCGCGAGGCCTTCGAGGAGGATTTCGCAGAAGCGCTTGCGATCGGGGTGACCGCGGGTGCTCAGGTAGTTCACTTCAACTCTTCCTTGCGGATGCGCACGATGGGTTCGAGCACGGTCGGCAGTGCCTGCAGCTCGGCCAGCACGCCATCGACAGTGCCTTCGCGCGCGTCGTGCGTGAGGATGATGAGGTCGGTCTGCGTGGAGCCCTCGCCGCCCACTTCGTCGGCTTCGCGTTGCAGCACCGCGTCGATGCTGATGCCGGCGGTGGCCAGGAGGCCCGTCACCTTGGCGAGCACGCCGGCCTGGTCGGCCACGCGCAGGCGCAGGTAGTAGCTGGTGACCACCTCGGCCATCGGCAGCACCTTGAGGTCGCTCATCGCGTCGGGGTGGAAGGCCAGGTGCGGCACGCGGTGTGCGGCGTCGGCCGTGTGCAGGCGCGTGATGTCGACCAGGTCGGCGATCACCGCGCTGGCGGTCGGCTCGCTGCCCGCGCCCTTGCCGTAGTAGAGCGTGGTGCCGACGGCGTCGCCGTGCACGACCACCGCGTTCATCGCGCCTTCGACATTCGCCAGCAGGCGCTTGGACGGCACGAGCGACGGGTGCACGCGCAGCTCGATGCCCTTGGCCGTGCGCTTGGTGATGCCCAGGAGCTTGATGCGGTAGCCGAGCTGCTCGGCGTACTTGATGTCCTGCGCGGCGAGCTTGGTGATGCCCTCGATGTGGGCCTTGTCGAACTGAACGGGAATGCCGAACGCGATGGCGCTCATCAGCGTGACCTTGTGGCCGGCGTCGACGCCTTCGATGTCGAAGGTCGGATCGGCTTCGGCGTAGCCCAGGCGCTGGGCTTCCTTCAGCACGGTGGCGAAATCCAGCCCCTTGTCGCGCATCTCGGAAAGAATGAAGTTCGTGGTGCCGTTGATGATGCCGGCCAGCCACTGGATGCTGTTGGCCGTGAGGCCTTCGCGCAGCGCCTTGATGATCGGAATGCCGCCGGCCACGGCCGCTTCGAAAGCCACCATCACGCCCTTGGCATGCGCGGCCGCGAAGATCTCGGTGCCGTGCACCGCGAGCAGCGCCTTGTTGGCGGTGACCACGTGCTTGCCGGCCGCGATCGCTTCGAGCACCAGTTGTTTCGCGACGCCGTAGCCGCCGATCAGCTCGATGACGATGTCGATGTCGGGGTTGGCGATGATTTCGCGCGCATCGGCCACCACCTTGACGCCTTCGCCGGCCACTTCGCGGGCGCGGGCGGTGTCCAGATCGGCCACCATGGTGATCTCGATGCCGCGGCCGGCGCGGCGCTTGATTTCTTCCTGGTTGCGCTGGAGCACCTTGAAGGTGCCGCCGCCGACCGTGCCTGCGCCGAGCAGGCCTACTTGGATGGGTTTCATTGGGAGAGTCGCGCTCATGGCGTTCATGGTTTGGATGGGGGGCAGCCTTCAGGCAGCGCCGGCAAGGCGACGGCACATGCCGCCGCCAGCAGATTTCACTTTCCCGTCTTGCGGCGCAGGCGGTACTGCTCCAGGAACTTCGCGATGCGGTTGATGGCCTCGCGCAGATCGTCCTCGTGGGGCAGGAACACGATGCGGAAATGATCCGGCGTGGCCCAGTTGAAGCCGGTGCCCTGGACCAGCATCACGCGGGTTTCCTTCAACAGCTCGAGGAAGAACTGGCGGTCGTCCGAGATCGGATAGACCTCGGGGTCGAGCCTGGGGAACATGTAGAGCGCGGCGCTCGGCTTGACGCAGGTCACGCCCGGGATGGCGGTGATCAGCTCGTAGGCCAGGTCGCGCTGGCGGCGCAGGCGCCCGCCGTCGCAGACCAGGTCGTTGATGCTCTGGTAGCCGCCCAAGGCGGTCTGGATGGCCCATTGGCCCGGCACGTTGGCGCACAGGCGCATGTTCGAGAGCATGTTCAGGCCCTCGATGTAATCCTGCGCGGCGCGCTTGTCGCCCGAGACCACCACCCAGCCGGCGCGGTAGCCGCACGAGCGATAGCTCTTGGAGAGCGAGTTGAAGGTGAGCGTGAGCACATCGGTCGACAGGCTCGCGATGGCGGTGTGCTTGACGTCGTCGTACAGCACCTTGTCGTAGACCTCGTCGGCAAAGATCACGAGACCATGTTCGCGCGCGATGGCCACGATGCTCTTGAGCAATTCGTCGGAATAGAGCGCGCCGGTCGGGTTGTTCGGGTTGATGACCACGATGCCCTTGGTGCGGGGCGTGATCTTGGCGCGGATATCGTCCAGGTTGGGCATCCAGCCGTTGGCCTCGTCGCACAGATAGTGCACCGGGGTGCCGCCCGACAGGCTGGTGGAGGCGGTCCACAAAGGGTAGTCGGGGGCCGGCAGGAGCAGTTCGTCGCCGTCGTCCAGCAGCGCGTTCGTGGACATGGCGATCAGCTCGCTGGCACCGTTGCCCAGATAGATGTCGTCCAACGTGACGCCGGCGATGCCCTGCTTCTGGGTCTCGTGCATCACCGCCTTGCGCGCGGCGAAGACGCCCTTGCTGTCCGAATACCCCGCCGAGTTCGGCAGGTTGCGGATCATGTCCTGCTGGATTTCCTCGGGCGCATCGAAGCCAAACACGGCGAGATTGCCGATATTGAGCTTGATGATCTTCTGGCCGTCCTCTTCCATCTGCTTGGCGGCATCCATGATGGGACCGCGGATGTCGTAGAGAACGTTGGCCAGCTTGGCCGATTTCTTGAGCTGCTTCAAAGGGCCCTCCCGGGCGGGTTTACTCGAGGGTCAAAGGCCCCTGCAGGCCTCATGTCACTGGGGAAAACCTATAATTTGACCACAGTTCCCAGTGCACCGATGAAGCTCCAGCCCGACAAATCCGACGCCCAATCCCTCACCGCACACGGCCCCGGCTGGGTCGCGATCAACAATGAAAAGGTCGAGGGCAGTGTGGTGGTCGGCTCGCGCGGCGAGCGTTTCGAGTGGAATTGCACCCGTTTTGACGAAATCGGCCCGGAACATTTCGCGCAATTGGCGGGATTGGGCGCCGAATTGATCATTTTCGGCAGCGGAACCCGCATTCGTTTTCCGCAGCCTGCCTGGCTCCAGCCCTTGATGGCGCAGCGCACCGGCGTCGAGACCATGGACACCCCGGCCGCCTGCCGGACCTACAACATCCTGGCCGGCGAAGGCCGGCATGTGATCGCCGCCCTGCTGGTCGAGAGCCCGTCGTCTGACTGAGAGGGGTGTTTTCGGGGTAAAATAGCGGGTTGCGAACAGGCCAGCTACCCCAAAGTTAGCAACGACCAATCCTCTGCGCATCGAGTCTGCCCCAAAGAACTCGATCCACGGAATCTAACGGAGAAAACAAGTTTCATGGCGATCGTTGTCAACAAACCCATTCCTGAATTCGACGCCAACGCCACGGGCGGCCTCAAGGTCTCGAATACCTCGCATCTCGGCCACGTGCTGGTCATGTATTTTTACCCGAAAGATAACACCCCGGGTTGCACCACCGAAGCCATGCAGTTTCGCGACCGCTACAAGGACTTCGAAAAAGCCGGTGCCACTGTTTTCGGCGTCTCGCGTGACAACATGAAGTCGCACGACGAGTTCAAGGCCAAGCTCGAACTGCCTTTCGAACTGATCGCCGACACCGAAGAAAAAATGTGCCACATGTTCGGCGTGGTCAAGAACAAGATCATGTACGGCAAGAAGGTCAAGGGCATCGAACGCAGCACCTTCCTGATCGGCGCTGACGGCATCCTGAAGGCCGAATGGCGCGGGCTCAAAGTTCCGGGCCACGTCGATGACGTGCTCAAGGCAGTCAAGGCGCTCAAGAAGGCCGCCTGACCGCAGCAAGAAGCGCCAGCTTGCGCTTTGGGCGATTTGCGTGGGGAATGCCCAACGCAGCCGCAAAGAGCCTCTGGCGTGTCACCTGCGGTGTGCATAATGGCCTCATGCCGTTGAGTTCCACGACCGCATCCCCCGAACAAAGCCGCCTTGGTCTTCAGGCGGCTTTTTCGTTTTCTGGTTTCCACTTTCCTGCGAGCGACTTCCCACATGCCATTGCCTCCCGCCCCCACGAAACGCGCCGCATTGCTCTCGCCGGATGCGATCGACGCACCCGCCCGCTCCTCGCACAGGGGTTCGCGCCGCGCTGGCGACCAGCGCGCTGACGAAACAACCTCCAACGGCCCGCAGCCGCTGGAGCTGTTCGACAACCCGGCTTCCGAAGCGGTGGGCGGCGGCGAGACCGCGCGTCCGGCGCGCCGCGGCCGCCCCCGGCCGGCGCCCGCGCCTGCCCCCCAACAGCCTGCCGCCATTCAGGTCGAGACGCGGGTCCCGGCGCCCCCCGCTCCGGTCCACGCCCTCGCTCCCGCCCCTGTCGCAACCGCACCGCAAGCGCCTGCTCGCCCCAAGCGCAGCAAGTCCACCGGTCCGGCCAAGCTGTTCGTGCTCGACACCAACGTGCTGCTGCACGACCCGATGTGCCTGTTCCGTTTCGAGGAGCACGACATCTTCCTGCCGATGATCGTGCTGGAAGAGCTCGACGGCCACAAGAAAGGCACGACCGAAGTCGCCCGCAACGGCCGCCAGACCAGCCGCACGCTCGATGCGCTGGCCGGCGCGCAGGATGCCGACATCGACAAGGGGCTGAAGCTGGACACCACCGGCCATCGCGAGGCCGGCGGTCGCCTGTTCTTCCAGACCGCCCCGCTCGATTACTCGCTGCCGATCAGCTTGCCCCAGGGCAAGGCCGACAACCAGATCCTGGGTGTGGTGCATGCGCTGCGCGACGAGTACGCCAAGGATCGCCCCGGCAAGCCGAAGCAGGAAGTGGTGCTGGTGTCGAAAGACATCAACATGCGCGTCAAGGCGCGCGCGCTGGGCCTGGCCGCCGACGACTACCAGAACGACAAGACGCTGGAAGACGGTGACCTGCTCTACGCCGGCTCGCTGGCGCTCCCGCCCGACTTCTGGACCCGCCAGAGCAAGACCGTCGAGAGCTGGCAGAGCGGCAGCAACACCTTCTATCGGATCAGCGGTCCGATCGTGCCCAACCTGTACATCAACCAGTTCGTCTTCTTCGAGGCGCCCGGCGAGCCGAGCATGTACGCGCGCGTCACCGAGATCCGCGACAAGACCGCGGTGCTCAAGACGCTCAAGGACTACAGCTCGGGCAAGAACGCGGTGTGGGGCGTGAACACGCGCAACCGCGAGCAGAACTTCGCGATGAACCTGCTGATGGACCCGGAAATCGACTTCGTCACGCTGACCGGCACCGCCGGCACCGGCAAGACCCTGATGGCGCTGGCCTCGGGCCTCACGCAGGTGCTGGACGACCGCCGCTACACCGAGATCATCATGACCCGCGCCACGGTGAGCGTGGGCGAAGACATCGGCTTCCTGCCCGGTACCGAGGAAGAAAAGATGGGCCCCTGGATGGGCGCGCTGGACGACAACCTCGAGTTTCTCGCCAAGGGCGACGGCGGCGGTGCCGGCGAATGGGGCCGCGCGGCCACCAACGAGCTGATCCGCAGCCGCATCAAGGTCAAGAGCATGAACTTCATGCGCGGGCGCACCTTCCTGAACAAGTACGTGATCATCGACGAGGCGCAGAACCTGACGCCCAAGCAGATGAAGACGCTGATCACCCGGGCCGGCCCGGGCACCAAGATCATCTGCATGGGCAACTTGGCGCAGATCGACACGCCGTACCTGACGGAAGGTTCCTCGGGTCTCACCTTCGCGGTCGACAAGTTCAAGGGCTGGCCGCACGGCGGGCACATCACGCTGGCGCGCGGCGAACGCTCACGCCTGGCCGATTTCGCAAGCGACGTGCTCTAAAAAGCCAGTCAGCAACCAAGCCCGCGCATGCTCCCTTGGGGCATCGCGGGCTTTTTTTCGCCCCGCGATGACAGGCTCCTGACAAGACGTTGTCAGGAGGCGGCTCGCACCATCGAGGCTCCTTCCAACACAACGAAAGAGAGCTCTTCATGCAGAACGCAATCACCTGGTTCGAGATTCCGGTCAGCGACCTGGACCGTGCTCAGGCCTTCTATGAAACCGTGCTGGCGCGCAAGCTGCGCCGCGAGAGTCTCGGCGGCGAGGCGCTGGCTGTTTTTCCGTACGACGCCCCGGGCGTCGGCGGCGCCTTGCAGGCCGGCGCAAGTGCCGCCGGCCGTGCGGGCAGCAGCATCCGTGTCTACCTCGATTGCATGCCCAGCATCGACGCCGTGCTGTCGCGCGTCGAGGCGGCCGGCGGGCAGGTCGTGGCGCCCAAGTCCGCGCTGCCGCCAGGCATGGGTTTCATCGCCCATCTGCGCGACACCGAAGGCAACGAAGTCGGCCTGCACGCCCTCGCCTGAGCACCATGGCACAGCGCAACTGGATCGCAGTCGCGAGCGCCGAACATGCCCGGCGCGGGCGCGACCACAAGCCACTCGGCTTCATGCAGGTCGGCCACGGCAAGCTGGCCCCTCTCAAGCGGGTCGCCGCGGGCGACCGCGTGGCCTACTATTCGCCGGCCATGGTGTTCGGCGGCACGGACAAGCTGCAGAGCTTCGTTGCGATCGGCACCGTGCTGCCCGGCGAACCCTACGAATTCGACATGGGCGGCGGCTTCGTCCCGTGGCGCCGCGACGTGAGCTACGCGGCCTCGCACGAGGCGCCCATCGCGCCGCTGATCGAGCGCCTTGCCTTCATCGAGACGCCGAAGCAGTGGGGCTACAAGTTCCGCTTCGGCATGTTCGACGTGACCGACGCCGACATGGCATTGATCGCCCGGACCATGAAGGCGGACCTGAAAACGCTCGCCCTTTGAGCAGCAACACCCGAACATCGCAGACACAGGAGAAGAACCCCATGGAACCCGCCCGCCAACACCACGACGCATTCCGGGTCGCCGGCCTCACGGTCCGCACGACCAACCGCGAAGAAAACGATCCAGCCACGGCCCGCATCGGCGCGCTATGGGGCCGTTTCTTCGGCGAGCAGACCTACGAATCGACGCCCCATCGCACGAGCGACACGCGCATCTTCGGCGTCTACTCCGCCTACGAATCCGATGCCCATGGCCCGTTCGACATCACCGTTGGCGTGGCCGTCTCGGACGGCGCGGACAGCGTGGCCGTCGAAGCCGGCGACTACCTCGTCTTCACCGGCCAGGGCGAGATGCCGCAGATGGTGATCGCCACCTGGCAGCGCATCTGGCAGTATTTCGAGGCGCACCCGGAAATCGCGCGCCGCTACCAGAGCGATTTCGAAGCCTACGAGGGGCCGGACAAGGTGGCGATCCACATCGGAGTCTCCGCAGTTTCATGAGCATGAAGAAGAGCTGGCGCGACAGGCTCGCCAGCTACCCGCACCTGCCGAACGTCAAGGAGATCCCCGCGCCGATGCGAAAGCGCCACGGCGAGGGCACCATCGCCACGCCCTCGCCGCGCGAGGTCGAGGAGGCGATGCGTGGCGTGCCCGAGGGCCGGCTCGCGACCGTGATGGGCATCGGCGAGGACATCGCGGTGCGCCATCGCGCCACCATCGGCTGCACCGTGACCACGGCGATCTTTGCGCACATGGTCGCGCACGCCACCGAAGAGTCGCTGAAGGCGGAAGACCGGACGCCCTACTGGCGCACCCTCAAGATCGGCGGCGAACTCAACCCCAAGTACCCCGGCGGCATCGAGGCGCAGATGGCCAGGCTCGAAGCCGAAGGCCACACGGTCGTCCAGCGCGGCAAGCGCTACTTCGTCGAGGACTTCGCCAAGAAGCTCTCCGGAACGCGCTGATGCGCCGCGCCGATCGCCTCTTCCAGCTCGTGCAGCTCATCCGCGGGCGCCGGCTCACCACGGCTGCGTTTCTCGCGCAGCGCCTGGAGGTCTCGGAGCGCACGGTGTACCGCGACGTGGCCGACCTGCAGCACCAGGGCGTGCCGATCGAGGGCGAAGCCGGCGTGGGCTATCGGCTGGGTGTGGGCTTCGAGCTGCCGCCGCTGATGTTCACGCAGGACGAGGCCTCGGCGCTCGTGGCTGCGGCGCGGCTTGCGCAGAGTTGGGTCGATCCGGCGCTGGCGCGCGACATCGAATCGGGGCTTGGCAAGATTCTCTCGGTGCTGCCGCCGGCCGCGCGCGTCTCGGCGGAAGCGCTGGCGCTCTATGCGCCCGCGCTGGGGCTCGACGACGTCATGGGCGCGCGGCTGCAGGCCTTGCGCGAGGCCGTGCAGGCGCGCCAGAAACTGCGCCTCAATTACCGCGACGTGTCGGGCGACGCCAGCGAGCGCACGGTGCGGCCGCTCGGCTGCTTCTACTGGGGAAAGGTCTGGACGCTGTCGACCTGGTGCGAGCTGCGCAACGACTTCCGCGGGTTTCGCGTCGATCGCATGGATGCGGTCGAGGTTCTGCCCGATCGATTTCGCGACGAACCGGGCAAGACGCTGGCCGACCTGCTGCGCCAGGTGAAGGCCCGCCAGGTGGAAACGACGCCGCCGGAACCGCAGACATGGCCGTCGAAGGCCCGAGGTCCTTCGAAGCCTTGACCCCTTCGGTTCGCCTCAATACTGGTCGCTGTGGCTGTAGCCTTCCAGGTTCTCGAACTTGGTGATCGGCTTCAGGAAGGCCAGCTTGACGGTGCCCGTGGGGCCGTTTCGGTGCTTGCTGATGATCACCTCCGCCACGCCCGGCTCCTTGCTGTTCTTGTCGTAGTAGTCGTCGCGGTAGATGAACATGATGATGTCCGCGTCCTGCTCGATGGCGCCGGATTCGCGCAAGTCGCTCATCATCGGGCGCTTGTCGGTTCGACTTTCCACGCCGCGGCTGAGCTGCGAGAGCGCGATCACCGGGCACTTGAGTTCCTTGGCGAGCATCTTCAGCCCCCGCGAGATTTCACCCACGGCCGTTGCGCGGTTCTCGTCACCGCTCGAGCTGGTGGACATGAGCTGCAGGTAGTCGACCACGATCAGGCCGAGGCGCCCGTACTGGCGCGCGAGCCGGCGTGCATTGGCGCGCAGTTCGCTGGTGGACAGGCCCGGTGTCTCGTCGATGTGCAGCGACACGGTGCGCAGCTTCTCGATGGCTTCGGTCAGGCGTGGCCACTCTTCGTCGCTGAGCTTGCCGGTGCGCAGGTGACCCTGGTCGATGCGGCCGATCGAGCCGACGATACGCACCGCCAGCTGCGAGGCGCCCATTTCCATCGAGAACACGGCAACGGGCAGGCCTTCGTTGAGCGCCACGTGCTCGGCGATGTTGATCGCCAGCGAGGTCTTGCCCATCGAGGGGCGCGCGGCCAGCACGATCATGTCGCCCGGCTGCAGGCCCGAGGTCATCTTGTCGAAGTCGTGAAAGCCGGTGCGAACGCCCGTGATGTCGTTCGGGTTCTCGGCCATCTCGGTCACGCGGTCGAGCAGCTCGACCACCAGGGCGTCCATGCTCTGGAAGCCCTGCTTCATCCGCGAGCCTTCTTCGCCGATGTTGAAGATCTTCTGCTCGGCCTCGTCCAGGATCTTGTCGACCGGCTTCCCCTGCGGGTTGAAGGCGTTGGTCGCGATCTCGTCACTGGCGGAAACGAGCTTTCGCAGGATCGAGCGCTCGCGCACGATCTCCGCATAGCGCCGGATGTTGCTCGCGCTCGGCACGTACTGCGCGAGCGAGTTCAGGTAGACCAGCCCGCCGATATCGTCGGCCTTGCCCAGGCTCTGCAACTGCTCGAAGACGGTGATGACGTCAGCCGGCTTGCTGGCATTGATCAGCCCGCCGATGGCGGCGTAGATCAGCTTGTGCTCGTGGCGGTAGAAGTCGCCGTCGACCAGCAGGTCGCCCATGCGGTCCCAGGCGCCGTTGTCGAGCAGCAGGCCACCAAGCACGCTCGATTCGGCCTCGATGGAGTGAGGCGGAATGCGCAGTTGGGCGATCTGGCGGTCGGCCGACGAATTACCGTCGGTGTAAGAGAAAACGGCGGACATGGGACCTTGGAAGTGAACGGGCATGCTACGCGCGCGGCACTGGCAGCGCTACGCATAACGTTGTGTACGTGCTGTGCAAAACCCTGTGGACAGCCACTGAATAAACCGGGCGAACAAAAAACAAAAGCCGCCCGAAGGCGGCTTTCGCGGCAGCGCACGAGGCGCCACGAACGATCAGGCGGTTTCGCCGTAGACCGTGACGGTGATCTCGACGACCACGTCGGTGTGCAGCGCAACAGCCACGGTGCTGTCGCCGACGACCTTGATCGGACCGTTGGGCAGGCGCACTTGCGACTTGGCAACCTTGTAGCCTTGCTTGCCCAGCTCTTCGGCGATGTCGCCGTTGGTGACCGAGCCGAACAGGCGGCCGTCGACGCCAGCCTTTTGCGTCAGCTTGACGGTCGTGCCGCCGAGCTTTTCGCCTTGGGCTTGCATTTCAGCCAGCTTGGCGGCCGCAGCCTTTTCGAGTTCGACGCGCTTGGCTTCGAATTCGGCCTTGTTGGCAGCGGTGGCGCGGCGAGCGCGGCCCGACGGAATCAGGAAGTTGCGCGCGTAACCGTCCTTGACCTTGACGATTTCGCCGAGGGTGCCGAGGTTGACGACCTTGTCCAGAAGAATGACTTGCATGGTGTCGGCTCCTTAGACGCGGTGTTGGTCGCTGTACGGGACCATGGCCAGGAAGCGGGCGCGCTTGATGGCGGTGTTGAGCTGGCGCTGGTAGATCGCGCGCGTGCCGGTCAGGCGTGCGGGGATGATCTTGCCGTTTTCGCTGATGAAGTCACGCAGCGTGTCGATGTCCTTGTAGTCGATTTCCTCGACGCCAGCGACGGTGAAACGGCAGAAGCGCTTGCGCTTGAACAGCAGCGACTGGGTGTTGCGCTTCGGGCGCTTGTCTTTGTTGAATTTCTTAAACGTGGCCATTTGGGGACCTCTTGTCGAAAATTAATCTTGCTGAAAATCCTGGATGTGCAGGACCGGATGCTTGCCGTTGCCCGGTGTCGCGAGAAAACCCTGAAAACGCCAGAGACTTCCCATCGACTGTCTTGCGAGCCGTTCGGCGATGGCGCCGAAGGCAACGGCCTTGAGGGCCGTCTTCACCTGCCGGGGTTTGCCTGCTTCATCGAGCGTGGACTCGTGTTCGAGTCTGAGGTCGATGGCTGGCAGGCCGGCGGGCGTGTATCGCAAGGCTCCGAGTTCGGCAACCGAGGCGGTCAGCAAGAGCTGATTGACACCGGTTGCCAGAGCGGCAGCAGTCACGCCATCAGTTGTTGTTGGCGGCGTATTCGGCCTGCTGGGCCTTGCGGGCTTCTTCGCGCTCGACCGTCTTCATCATCGACGAAGGACCGGTTTCGGCCTTCTTCTTCTGGACGGTGAGGTGACGCAGCACGGCATCGTTGAACTTGAACGCGTGTTCCAGTTCGCCCATCACGGCTTGCTCGGCTTCGATGTTGACGCACAGGTAGTGCGCCTTGTTGAGCTTGTTGATCTGGTAAGCCAGCTGGCGGCGGCCCCAGTCTTCAACGCGATGGACGTTGCCACCGCCGGCCGTGATCAGGCCCTTGTAGCGCTCCAGCATGGCCGGAACTTGCTCGCTCTGATCCGGGTGGATCAGCAAAATGATTTCGTAGTGACGCATGGCACTCCTTGTGGATTCTTCCGAGGAAGAGGAAAAGCCACCTGCAGCGTCGGGCGCAGTGTGGCAAGGCAAAGCCGGCGATTATAGCCCTGTAATTGACAATCCGGCAAGGCACCTCAGTCGTTGAGGGCCTTGTCCAGGGCCGCGGCCTTCTCGGGACCGACCGCCGCACGGATCTTGGGCGCCAGCGCCAGCAGGTCTTCATAGCTCGTAGCGCCCTCGACCTGCAGGTTGAGCCGGAACCCCATCAGGCCCAGACTGCCCGTGAGCTGGATGGCGATGGGGTAGGAGTCCTTGTACCGCTGCTGCTTGCTGCGGCCGGAAGAGCTGGAGCCAACCGCAGAAGCTGCCGGTTTCGGAGCCTCTGGGGTCGTGCCGATCTCCGTCGGTGCCGGTGACGTCGCACTGCCTGCTGCCGCCTCCAGCAGTCCCAGTGCGACCATGTGATCGATGTCTTCGCGCACGATGCCCATGCCGTTGGCCAGCACCTCGTCGACCGAGCGTTTGCCATCGAAAAGAATGAACGCCGAGCGCTGGCGCGGCGTCATGGGGACCGCGCGGTCCTTCAGGGCCTGATGGCCCGCCGATGTCTTCACAAGAATCATGGTGGTCTTCCCCTTCCGGGATACGCCCGTGAGTCTCAGAAGTCTGGCATCAATTACGCAATTTGTTTCAAAAACACCCACGCCTCGCGGGAATCCCCCCATGGGGATTTCCGCAATCCGGCGCGACGGAACTCAGCGCTTGGCGAGTTGCTGCCAGGTGTCGATCACGCTGTCGGGGTTGAGCGAGATCGATTCGATCCCCTCTTCCGCCAGCCAGAGTGCGAAGTCCGGATGGTCGCTGGGGCCCTGGCCGCAGATGCCCACGTACTTGCCCTCGGCCTTGCAGGCCTTGATGACGCGGCTCAGCAACGCCTTGATGGCCGGGTCGCGCTCGTCGAAGTCGGCCGCCAGCAGTTCGAGCCCCGAATCGCGGTCCAGGCCCAGCGTGAGCTGGGTCAGGTCGTTCGAGCCGATCGAGAAGCCGTCGAAGTACTTCAGGAACTCCTCCGGCAGGATCGCGTTGCTCGGCACCTCGCACATCATGATCAGCTTGAGATCGTTCTCGCCGCGCTTCAGGCCATGCTCGCCCAGCAGCGTGGTCACGCGCTCGGCCTGGCCCAGGGTGCGCACGAAGGGCACCATGATCTGCACGTTGACCAGGCCCATGTCGTTGCGCACGCGCTTGAGCGCCTCGCACTCCATGGCAAAGGCCTCGCCGAAATCGGCGCTCAGGTAGCGCGCCGCGCCGCGGAAGCCCAGCATCGGGTTCTCTTCTTCCGGCTCGTAGCGGCTGCCGCCGATCAGCTTGCGGTACTCGTTCGACTTGAAGTCCGACAGGCGCACGATGACCTTCTTGGGCCAGAAGGCGGCAGCGATGGTCGCGATGCCTTCGGCCACCTTGTCGACGTAGAAGGCGCGCGGCGAAGCGTGGCCGCGGGCCACCGACTCGACCGCCTTCTTCAGGTCGTTGTCGACGTTCGGGTAGTCGAGGATCGCCTTCGGGTGCACCCCGATGTTGTTGTTGATGATGAACTCAAGGCGGGCCAAGCCCACGCCGTGGTTCGGCAACTGCGCGAAGTCGAAGGCCAGTTGCGGGTTGCCGACGTTCATCATCAGCTGGATGTCGATTTCCGGCATCACGCCGCGCTGCACTTCGGTCACCTCGGTCTCGAGCAGGCCGTCGTAGATGAAGCCGGTGTCGCCTTCGGCGCAGCTCACGGTGACCAGCGTGCCGTCTTTGAGCAGGTCAGTCGCGTCGCCACAGCCGACCACGGCCGGAATGCCGAGCTCGCGCGCAATGATGGCCGCGTGGCAGGTGCGCCCGCCGCGGTTGGTGACGATGGCCGCGGCGCGCTTCATCACCGGTTCCCAGTTCGGGTCGGTCATGTCGGTGACGAGCACATCACCGGCCTGCACCTTGTCCATTTCGCTGATGTTGTGCACCAGGCGCACGGGGCCGGTGCCGATCTTCTGGCCGATGGCACGGCCTTCGGCGAGCACTGCGCCTTTGCCCAGCAACTTGTAGCGCTGCTCGGCCTTGCCCTGCTGCTGGCTCTTCACCGTCTCGGGGCGCGCCTGCAGGATGTAGAGATGGCCGTCGGTGCCGTCCTTGCCCCACTCGATGTCCATCGGACGGCCGTAGTGCTCTTCGATGACCAGCGCGTACTTGGCCAGTTGCTCGACGTCGGCGTCGCTCAGCGAGTAGCGGTTGCGCTGCTCAGCCTTCACGTCGGAGGTCTTCACCAGCTTGCCGCTCGCCTTTTTCTCTTCGGGCGTCGCGAACTCCATCTGGATCAGCTTGGAGCCGAGGTTGCGGCGGATCACGGCGCGCTTGCCGGCGCGCAGCGTCGGCTTGTGCACGTAGAACTCGTCCGGGTTCACGGCGCCCTGCACCACCGTCTCGCCGAGGCCGTAGCTCGACGTGATGAAAACGACCTGGTCGAAGCCCGATTCGGTGTCGATGGTGAACATGACGCCGGCGGCGCCCAGGTCGGAGCGCACCATGCGCTGCACGCCGGCCGAGAGCGCGACCACGTCGTGCTCGAAGCCCTTGTGCACGCGGTAGCTGATGGCGCGGTCGTTGTAGAGGGAGGCGAACACCTCCTTCATCTTGTGCAGCACGTCTTCGATGCCGACCACATTCAGGAAGGTTTCCTGCTGACCGGCGAACGAAGCGTCGGGCAAGTCTTCGGCGGTAGCGGAAGAACGCACGGCGAACGAGGCAGACGGGTTGCCGGCGCTCAGCGTGGCGAAGGCCTCGCCAATGGCTTTCTGCAGGTCGGCCGGGAAGGGCTGGGACTCGACCATGGCGCGGATCTCGGCACCGGCGACGGCCAGGGCGCGCACGTCCTCGGTGTCCAGTGCGGCCAGGCGCTTGCTGATCTTGTCGGCCAGGCCGTCGTGGGCCAGGAACTGGCGGAAGGCGTGGGCCGTGGTCGCGAAACCGGTGGGCACCCGCACGCCTTGAGGCAGCTGCGAGATCATTTCGCCGAGGCTGGCGTTCTTGCCGCCAACCGCCTCGACGTCGGTCATTCTCAGGTTTTCAAACGGTACGATCAGGGCGGTCGCGTCGAAAAGTGCAGACATGGGGAAGCTCCAGAAGTTGAAACCGGTGCTGCATGCAGGCGGCACGGCACGATCGTTGTCGTTGCTTTGGGTGCGGAAGCGGCGTGCATGAGAAGAATGGGGGTTGGGAAAGCGGATTCCCGATAATGGACCGGATTGTAGGCGTGGCAAGGTCGCCCGCGCCGCAGGACAAGGCCGCAAGAGCAACACCATGCAGACACGCACTGTTTTCTTCATTTCCGACGGCACCGGCATCACCGCCGAGACTTTCGGCAACGCCGTGCTCGCCCAGTTCGAGATGAAGCCGCGCCATGTGCGGCTGCCGTTCACCGACACGGTCGACAAGGCGCACCAGGCGGTGCGGCATATCAACCACACGGCCGAACTCGAGGGCGTGCGGCCCATCGTCTTCACCACGCTGGCCAACATGGACGTGCTGGAAGTGATCGAAACCGGCTGCAAGGGCATGCTGCTGGACATGTTCGGCACCTTCGTGCGGCCGCTGGAAATCGAGCTCGCGGTGAAGTCGAACCACCGCATCGGACGCTTCAGCGACGTGAGCAAGAGCAAGGAATACAACGCCCGCATCGCAGCCATCGACTTCAGCCTGGCGCACGACGATGGCCAGAGCAACCGCGACCTGCAGGGCGCCGACGTGATCCTGGTCGGCGTGAGCCGCAGCGGCAAGACGCCCACCTCGCTCTACCTGGCGATGCAGCACGGCCTGAAAGCGGCCAACTACCCGCTGATTCCCGAAGACTTCGACCGCCGCCAGCTGCCGCCTGCGCTGATGCCGCACCGCAAGAAGATCTTCGGCCTGACGATCCAGCCCGAGCGGCTGAGCGAGATCCGCAACGAGCGGCGACCCGATTCGCGCTACGCGAGCCTGGAGAACTGCCGTCACGAGGTGAGCGAGGCCGAGGCCATGATGCGGCGCGCCGGCATCCGCTGGCTATCGACCACCACCAAGTCGATCGAGGAAATCGCGACCACGATCCTGCAGGAGCTGCGGCCGGAGCGGTTGACGTACTGATTTGCTGCATTTTTGATAGCAAATGATCACGGACGTCCGCCAGCCCGCGCCTTTCCTCCACCCGTTCCCCGACCCGGCCGACGTCTTCAGCGATCCCGTCGACCGGTACGCGCGGCATCTGCATCCGCTGTGCGCCATCGACCTGAGCGCTATCGACCCCGCGTGGGAAGGCCGCATCCACATGCTGAGCCCGATCGAGCCCTATGAGGGATTGATCGGTCAATCGACGGTTGCCCACCACGGCGAATTCCTGCGCCCCAACTGGCTGGCCTTCGGATTGAAGGACGACCGCTACAAGCTGCTCGGGGATTGGCGGTACTTCGAGGTCAACGATCCGGACCTGTCGCCGTCGTTTCGCACCGAGCTCGATATCCGCTACGACGATTCGCACCTGGCCTTTGCCGCGATGCGAGCGCACTACGCAAGCTGCCATCGACTGGACATCATGCGAACCGGCTTCAGGAATGTGCGCGACCCGGACACCCTCGCGCTGCTGCACAAACGCCAGGAAATTCGCGGCTTCGACAGCGACGACGACCCGCTGCCCCTGCTGGCGCAATTGGGCGGAGAAGCCTTCGAGGGCAATTGGTCCGAGAGCAGCGAATGGCCCATCGACCGGAATCCTGCGGGCGACCCTGCCCCTCTCACGGCGGACGGCCGCCGCTTCCGCTTCATCGCGCATGTGCCGGGCTACAACTACTGCCTGCATGGCGCGGACAGCATCCTGCTGTTCTACGACCCGCAGGATTCGATCGCGCTCTTCACTTTCGATTGGACCTGAGCGCGCCCCGTTGCCGGAGCCTCAGCCGAACAGGTACTGCACCGTCCCATCCGCGCTGGTCACCGGCTGGCAGGGCATGCGCCAGACCTGCTCGATCAGCGCGGGCTGCAGCACCTCGTCCACCGGTCCCTGCCGCAGCCCCTCGGGCGCGCCCAGCACCACCACCTCGTCGGCATAACGCCGCGCCAGGTTCAGGTCGTGCAGCACGGCCACCACGCCCACGCCGCGCGCCGCCCAGGCGCGCAGGAGGCGCATCGCCGAATGCTGATGCGCGAGGTCCAGCGCCGCGGTGGGCTCGTCGAGCAGCAGCCACCGCGTCGCGCCGTCGGGGCGCGGATGCCAGAGCTGCGCCAGCGCCCGCGCCAGGTGGACCCGCGCCTTCTCGCCGCCCGACAGCGTGTTGAGGATGCGCGGCGCCAGCGCCGTGACGTCGGTCAGCGCCATCGCCTTGGCAATGATCCCGTCCTCATTCGGCTCGGGTGCACGCCGGTGCGGGTAGCGCCCCAGCGCGACGATGTCGTGCGCGGTGAAGTCGAAGGCGACCGCGCTTTCCTGCGGCATCAGCGCACGGCGCAGCGCCAATGTCGGCATGCCGTGGTCCGCGAGCGGCCGGCGGTCGAGCGCCGCCCTGCCCCGCGTCGGTTCGCGCTGGCCGGACAGCACCGACAGCAGCGTTGACTTGCCCGCACCGTTCGGCCCGAGGATGGCCGTCACGCGGCCCGGCGCCAGTTCGACGGAGGCATTCGACAGCAGCGTCTTTGCGCCGATGCGCACCTCGACGCCCGCGCACGACAGCGCGTCGTGGCTCGCCGTCATATGCGCCCCCTGAAGTGCCGCAGCATCAAGAGGAACATCGGCACACCGATGAAGGCGGTGAGCACGCCCAGCGGCAACTCTGCAGGCGCCATCACCGTACGCGCCACCGTGTCGGCCGCGAGCACCAGCGCTGCGCCCAGTAACGCCGAGGCCGGCAGCACGATGCGGTGATCGGGCCCCGCCACCATCCGCACCCAGTGCGGCGCGATCAGTCCGATGAATCCGATGATCCCGGTCGTGGCCGTCACCGCGCCCACGGCCACCGCCGTGATGACGATCGCGCGCCGCTTGGTGTGTTCGACGTCCACGCCGAGCAGCGCCGCCTGCGCTTCGCCGAGCGCGATGGCGTTCAAAGGCGATGCGAGCGAGGCCGCCGCCCAGCAAGAGAGAAACACCGCCGCGCACACCAGCATGACCGCACTCCACCGCGCCCCGCCCAGGCTCCCCAGCAGCCAGAACTGGAGGCTGCGCAGTTGCTCGTCGGTGGCCATCACACTCAGCAGCCCGAGCCCCGCACCCGCCAACGCATTGATCGCAATGCCGGCGAGCAGCATCAGCGCCATCCGCGTGCCCCCCTCGCTGCGCGAGAGCCCGTAGATCAGCAGCGTCACCAGGAAGCCACCGCCGAAGGCCATGAGCACCAGCGTCCAGCTGCCGAGCGTGCGCGGCAGCACCGGCCAGAACCACGCGCCCAGCACGATGGTGATGCCGGCAGCAAGCGCCGCACCGCTGCTGATGCCGATGAGCCCGGGGTCTGCCAGCGGATTGCGAAAGAGCCCCTGCATCAGCGTGCCCGCCATGCCGAGCCCCGCGCCAGCCGCAACACCGAGCACGAGGCGCGGCAGGCGGATGTTGAGGAAGACCAGGTGCTCGGGCGACCGGTCGACGCCGCCCTGCCCCAGCGAGGTCAGCACGTTCCAGAGTTGCGAAAGACTGATGGCATAGGCACCCGACACGGCACCCACCGCAAAGGCTGCCACGAGCAGCACCACGCTGCCGCCCAGCACGGCACGCGCCCCGAAGCGTTGGCTCATGCCAGTGCGGCCAGGAACTTGTCGTGCAGCTCGCCAATGGCAGCCGGCAGGCGCGGGCCGAAGCCCAGAAGCAGCAAGGCGTCCTGCGTGATGAGTGCGCGCTTCTTGTAGGCCGGCGTGAGCGCCAGTTCGGGCCGCTCCCAGAACCTGTCGATGCCGCCGTGCGCCTCGATGCTCTGCGTGCTCGTGAGGATGATGTCGGGCGCGGCGCTCGCCATCGCCTCGGCCGTCATCGGCCGGTAGCCGTGGAAGCCGCCCAGCGCGTTGACGCCGCCAGCAAAGCCGATCACCGAATGCGCTGCCGTCTTCTCGCCCGAGACCTGCGGGCTCGCGCTGTGCGAGAGCACGAACAGCACCTTGGGCTTGCGGCCCTTCGCCGCGCCCACGCGCTGCTGCACCTGGGCCCATTCGGCATCGAGCCGGGCCTGCAGTTCGCGCGCCTGCGCTTCCTTGGCGGCGGCACGGCCCACGGCCTGCACCTTGCGCTGCACTTCGCCCCAGGTGTGGTCGGCCTCGATGATCTCGACTTTCACACCGGCCGTGCGGATCTGGTCGAGCACCACGGTCGGACCCGATTCGTTGGTGGCGATGATCGCGTCGGGCTTCAGCGAAAGCAGCCCCTCGGCCGACAGTTGGCGCATGTAGCCCACCTTGGGCGTGCTGCGCGCGGCGGCGGGATAGAGGCTGGTGGTGTCGGTGCCCACCAGCTGGCCTTCGGCCCCAAGGATGTAGACAACCTCGGTGATCGCGCCGCTGACCGTCACCAGCCGCGGCAGGCGCTTGTCCTGCGCGAGCGCGGGCCATGCGGCCGCGCCGAGCGCCGAAGCGGAAAGAACGCGCAGCACATCGCGGCGGCGTGCCGATGGAAGAAGAAGGGAGTCGTGGTGATCGGTCATGAGGTCACAGCCGGCAAGAGATGAAGGCGCGGATCAGCCGCGCCGGGGAATGTTGTGCGCAATGCGCCAGAGCACGCCACTCGGGTCGGTCAGGGTGAAATCGACCATGCCCCATGGACGCTCGCCCGGCGGCGTGGTGCTGACGCCGTAGCGCTCGGCCAGCCGCTGCGCCTGCACATGAGCCCACCACGCATGCGCGTCGTCGACCAGCAGGTGCATCATGAAATTCTCGGCATGGCTCTGTTCGTAGAACTGCTGCAGCAGGAAGCTGCTGTTGCCGTGCAGGAAATAGGCGATGCCGTCTTCGTTCGAGGCCATGGTGAAACCCAAGTCCTGATAGAAGGAGCAGGACAGCGCGAAGTCCTTCGCCGGGACGAAAGCCTTGATCTCGACGACGTTCAGTGCGGCGCTCATGGAGCCTCCGCCCCAGAGGTGGCAACGCGCGAGAGCTTGCGCACGATCTGGCGCCATTCCTCGCGCTCAGGAACGCCCGGCTTGCGCGCGCCGAAGAACATTGCCATCAGGTCGCCCTCGCCGTCGAAGGCTTCAACCGAGGTCACGATGCCGTCGCTGGTCGGCTTCTCGACGATCCAGACGCTCGCGATGCGGTCTTCGCGCAGGTGCAGGTTGAAGCCGGGGTCGAGCACGTTGAGCCAGCGCATGCTGTGCATCTCCATCGGCTCGATGCGGACGACGGGGCCCGAGTGGATCTGGATGCAGCCGGGACTGCCGACGAACACCATGATGGGTGTGCCGTCGAACGAAGCTTCGTGCAGCAACTCTCGCACTGCGGACGTTTCCGCGCGCTGCGTGAACTCTCCCTCGGTGAGGCGAAAACTCTGCTGCCGCTCGACGCCGAACTTGTTCAGGAGACCGAAGAATTCGTGCGTGTCCTGCATGCCGCGCCAGGCCTCCGAGAGCCCGCCGGCATCGATGGCGCTGTCGTCGCGCGGTGCGGCCTTGGCATCGGCGGGCACGAACTGCACGGGTGCGTCGGGTGCGGTGTATGTCTCTATGACCGACTGGAAGGCTTCGCGGTCGGTGGCCTCGCGCACGAAGATCTTGTGGACCGCCACGCCGTTCGCATTGAAGAACTGCAGGCTCAGCGAAGGCGGCACGCCGGCATTGGCCGCCGCCTCGCTGACTGCGAACCCGGCATGCCAGCGGCTGAAGAAGAGACGCAGGTCGATGGCCTCGCCCAGCGCGAGCCCCATCGCCTCGCTGCCGGACACCTTCTCGTAGACGCCGGTCTTCTCGTGCACCGTGGTCTCGTTGCGCGTGAGCGCGAGCACCGGGCCGCACAGTTCCAGCGCCTGCAGCAGATCGACCCACGGGCCCTTCAGCGGCGTGGCGCGCAGGGCCTTGTCGTGCGTGCCAGTGTGCGCGGCGATGGCTGCGCCTTCGCTCAGCGCCATGGCGGCCGCGGCGTCCTTGTGGCGCATGCCCTTGGCACGCAGTTCTGAGAAGCGGGCGCGGATTTCTTCGCCGTTCATCGGTTTCCTTTGTTGTTTGCAGTGGCAGTGGCAGCGGCGCGGGTCAGAAGTCCGCCACGAGCGAGACGTTGAAGGCGCGTCCCGGCTGGGTATAGGCATCGCGCAAGTTCGAGGTCGTCGTCAGCCCGCGCACGTCGCTCCACATCCAGTAGCGCTTGTCGGTGAGGTTCGTCACCGAGGCATTCAGGCGCAGGTCTTTCTTGATGCGCCATTGCGCGCTGATGTCCAGCGTGGTGGCTTGCGGCGTACGGAACTGCAGGCCGGTGGTCACCTCGCTGCGATCGACGTCGTTCCACTTCTTGGCGCCATGGTGAACCGCGTCGAGGCGAACGCTCCAGACGGGCGCCTGGTACTTGAGGCCGGCGCTGAACTTCTGCGGATCGATGGAGTTGAGTGGCCGGTTGTTGGTGCGGTCGCGGCCGCGCGTCTGACCATAGGCAAAGGGCACCGAGAAGCCGTTGCCGTTCTCGGTGAAGTCGAGCTCGCCCTTGATCTCGAAGCCGCTGATGCGCGCGCGCCCGATGTTGACCGACTGGAACGTCGCCGGATTGACGCGCGAACCGAACACGCCCCCGACCTGGCGGTCGTTCTCGATGAGGTTCTTGTAGTCGCCTGTGAACGCGGCCACATCGAAGCTCAGGACGCCGGTGCGACCACGTACGCCCAGCTCGATGTTATGGCTCTTCTCGGGCTTGAGATTCGGGTTGGGAATCGTCTTGTAGCCCGAGATCACGTTCTCGAAGAAGTTGTTGACCTGGAACGCGTTGGGCGCCTTGAAGCCCGAGGCGTAGTTGCCGTAGACGCTGAACTGCGGCGTCGCGCGGAACAGCACGCCCAGCTTGGGCGACACCGCCGAGCCCGACAGCGACACGGCCTGCGCGTTGAAGCCCGCCTGCTTCGCGTCAAGCGAGAAGCGGTCGAAGCGGATGCCGGGCGTGATGCTCCAGCGGTCGTGGATGAACTCGTCCTGCACATAGAAGGCAGACGAGGTCTCGCGCGTATCGGGGAAGCGCTTGAGCGGGTAGCTCTCGCCCGCCGGCGGCACGAGACCGGTCTGCAGGTTCTCGACGTTGGTGCGGGTGTAGTCGAGGCCGTAGGTGATCTTCTGCGCCCAGTCACCCATGCGGATCGTCTTGCCGGCCTGCAGGCCGAACTGCCAGGTGTTCTCGTCGTAGGTGACGTCGCGCGTGCGGTCGGCAGCGGTGAAGCGGTCTTCATAGATGTACTCGCGCGACTTGGCCTTCTGGTAGCTCACGACGGCGAGCAGGTTGTCGGCCACGACGGTGTCCAGGCGGAGGCGCCCTTCATAGGTGAGGCGATCGCGGTCCAGGTCAGTCTTCGCGTTGAGGCCGACGACCGAGGTGGACGCATACGGCGGCTTGGCAACGCCGGAGAGCAGGTCGTAGCGGCTGCTCTTCTCGACGTGCTCGAAGGTGAAGGCATGGCGCTGATCGGCATTCGGCGTGAGGATCGCCTTGGCCAGCAGCGAACGGGTGTTGTCGCGCTGCGGATTGGGCGTGGTGCGGTCGACATTGGGCACGTTGAGCCGGCCCATGTTCTCGAGTTCGCTCGCGCGGCCGAGGTTGGCGGAGATGAGCCACTCGAGCGCATCGTTCGCCTTGCCCGCAAGCGTGACGCCGCCGCGCACGCCGTTGTCGTCGCCGCTGTAGCCAATGTTCGCGCTGCCGCCGAAGGTACGGCCGTCGCGCAGGGACGACGAGGGTTCGCGGGTGATGAAGTTGACGAGGCCCGCGAGGCCGTCCGATCCGTAGAGCGCCGAGGCCGGGCCCTTGATGATCTCGATGCGCTCGACGAGGCCGATGTCGAAGTAGTCGCGGCCGAAGGCGTTGGCGCTGAAGACGTAGCTGCGCGGCGTGCGGATGCCGTCGGTCAGCAGCAGCACGCGGTTGCCGTCGAGGCCGCGGACGTTGAAGCCCGCGTTGCCATCGCGGCCTGTGTTGCCCTGCGCGAGCCCGAAGCGCGCGGGCGAGCGTTTGACCGAGACGTTGGGCAGGTCGCGCACCGCGTCGCGGATGTCATGGATCTGCTTGGATTCGATGTCGTTGCGGTTGATGACCTCGATGCTCAGCGGCAGGTCGTCCTTGGCCTGCTCCGAGCGCGATCCGCTCACCACCACCTCACCGAGCGCCGCGACTTGCTGGGACCACGCTGTCGTCGTGGCCATACCGAAGCCGGAGGCGATCAGCAGCGGCAGGAGCGCGAGGCGATGGGGAGAAGTTCGAGGGAAATGAGTGGCCACGAAAAAGGTCCAGAAAACAGTTGGAGAACTGCTTGCTGGACCTTGATGCGCAGCGAAACTGCGCGCGTGACCTGGCTGGCAATGAGGGGCGAGAAAGAGGTATTCGCCCGAGCTTTTATTGTATGAGAATAATTCTCATCTAAACAACTTAAGACTTACTCATGCAGGGGCCGAAGTGCGGATCAGGTGATCGAACGCACCGAGCGCCGCCTTCGCGCCGTCGCCGGCCGCGATGATGATCTGCTTGAACGGCACGGTCGTCACATCGCCCGCCGCGAACACGCCCGGCACCGAGGTCTGGCCGCGCGCATCGACGACGATCTCGCCGTGCTTCGTGAGCTCGACCACGCCCTTGAGCCAGTCGGTGTTGGGCACGAGGCCGATCTGGATGAACACGCCTTCGAGCTCGACCTTCTTCAGCTCGCCCGTCGCGCGGTCCTTGTAGACCAGGCCGTTGACCTTCTGGTCGCCGGTGATCTCGGTGGTCTGCGCGTTGGTGAACACGTCGACGTTCTTCAGGCTGTGCAGCTTGCGCTGCAGCACGGCGTCGGCGCGCAGCGCGGTGTCGAACTCGATCAGCGTGACATGGCCCACGATGCCGGCCAGGTCGATCGCCGCTTCGACGCCCGAGTTGCCGCCGCCGATGACCGCGACGCGCTTGCCCTTGAACAGCGGGCCGTCGCAGTGCGGGCAATAGGCCACGCCCTTGTTCTTGAACTCGTGCTCGCCGGGCACGTTGATGTTGCGCCAGCGCGCGCCGGTCGAGATGATGACGGTCTTGCTCTTGAGCGAGGCGCCGCTCTCCAGTTGCACTTCGACCAGGTCGCCCGGAACCAGCGCCTTGGCACGCTGCAGATTCATGATGTCGACGTCGTAGTCGCGCACATGTTCCTCGAGCGCGTGGGCGAACTTGGGCCCTTCGGTCTCCTTGATCGAGATGAAGTTCTCGATGCCCATCGTGTCGAGCACCTGGCCGCCGAAACGCTCGGAGGCCACGCCAGTCCGAATGCCCTTGCGCGCGGCGTACACGGCAGCCGCTGCGCCCGCGGGGCCGCCGCCGACGATCAGCACGTCGAACGCTTCCTTGCCGGCGATCTTCTTCGCTTCGCGCTCGACGCCGCTGGTGTCGATCTTCGCGAGGATTTCTTCCAGGCTCATGCGGCCCTGGCCGAACTCGGTACCGTTCAGGAAGACCGTGGGCACGGCCATGATCTGGCGTTCCTTCACTTCGTCCTGGAAGGTGCCGCCTTCGATCATCGTGGTGCGGATGCGCGGGTTCTGGATCGCCATCAGGTTCAGCGCCTGGACGACGTCGGGGCAGTTGTGGCAGGTGAGCGAGACGTAGATCTCGAACTCGAAGTCGCCGTCGAGCGCCTTGATCTGGTCGAGCACGGCCTGCTCGACCTTGGGCGGGTAGCCGCCGATCTGCAGCAACGCAAGGATCAGCGAAGTGAATTCATGGCCCATCGGCAGGCCGGCGAAGCGCGGGCCGTGGTTCTCGCTCGGGCGATTGACCGAGAAAGAGGGCTTGCGGTGGCTGTCGTCGCGGCTTTCGGTCAGCTTGACCAGCGGCGAGGACTCCGCGACGTCCTTCAGCAGCGACAACATCTCGCCCGAGGCCTTGCTGTCGTCGAGCGAGGCAACGATTTCGATCGGTTGCGTGGCGCGTTCGAGGTAACCCTTCAATTGGGCTTTGGTGTTGGCGTCGAGCATGACGGACTCACTTTCGATAACTGAAAACTATCAAATGGGAACAAAAAAGCCCGGGGCCTCGTGAGCGCCCGGGCTTTCGCACGGGGTGCTTAGATCTTGCCGACGAGGTCGAACGACGGAGCGATGGTCTTGTCGCCTTCATTCCACTTGGCCGGGCAGACTTCGTTCGGGTGGGCGGCGGTGTAGACCGCTGCCTTGAGCTTGCGCAGGGTTTCCTTGACGTCGCGGGCGATTTCGTTGGAGTGCACTTCGGCGGTCTTGATGATGCCCTCGGGGTTGATCACGAAGGTGCCGCGCAGTGCCAGGCCTTCTTCAGGGATATGCACGCCGAAAGCGTTGGTCAGCGTGTGGGTCGGGTCGCCCACCAGCGGGAACTTGGCCTTGCCGACGGCCGGCGACGTGTCGTGCCAGACCTTGTGCGAGAAGTGCGTATCGGTGGTCACGATGTAGACCTCGGCACCCAGCTTCTGGAACTCGGGGTAGTTGTCGGCAGCGTCTTCGACTTCGGTCGGGCAGTTGAAGGTGAAGGCGGCCGGCATGAAGATCAGCACGGACCACTTGCCCTTGAGCGTCTCGTCGGACACATCGATGAACTTGCCGTTGAGGTAGGCCTGGGTCTTGAAGGGCTGGACTTGGGTGTTGATCAGGGACATTGGTGATTCCTAGGTGGCTGATGAAAAAGGCGAACCATGAGTATAGCTACCAATCTCATATTATCAATAGTCATGAGCTATTAAAAGTATTGGAGCTTGCTATGTTTGCGATGAGGTCGCGATGGGTTTTGCGGCGCCTCAATACGAACGTGTATCACCATCAAACGCATGCAGACCGGCGCAGCATGGGATTGCTTGCAAGCACGCATCCGCCCCTCTGACAATCACCGCTTTCAGAACAAGGAAAAATCATGAAGGGCGACCCCAAGGTCATCGAACATCTGCAGGCGCAGCTCAAGAACGAGCTGACCGCGATCAACCAGTACTTCCTCCACTACCGCATGCTCAAGCACTGGGGTCTGGACAAGCTGGCCAAGAAAGAATACGAAGAATCGATCGGCGAAATGAAGCACGCCGATAAGCTGATGGACCGCATCTTCATGCTCGACGGCCTGCCCAATCTGCAGGACCTCGGCAAGCTGAACATCGGCGAGGATGTGCCCGAGCTGCTTCGCTGCGACCTCGGCGCCGAAACCGGCGCGCAAGCGACCATCAAGGACGGCATCCAGCATTGCGAATCGGTGCGCGACTATGTCTCGCGCGACCTGCTGCAGGAAATCCTGGACGACACGGAAGAGCACATCGACTTCCTCGAAACCCAGATCGACCTGATCGACCGCGTGGGTCTGCAGAACTACCTGCAATCGCAAATGGGCGAGCTCGAATAAGCGCAATCTTTCGACTTCAGGCAACGGGGCTTCGGCCCCGTTTTTTATTGCTTTACGTAACTTAACGACCGCCAAATAGCAGTCATTCTCATCTGCGCGGATAGAATCCGCGCCTTCGATGACTGCTGCCGCCCGCCCCGACAATCGCCGCCGTGCCTACTGGCTCAAGACCCTGCACGAATGGCACTGGGTGAGTTCGGCGATCTGCCTCATCGGCATGATCCTGTTCAGCGTCACGGGCTTCACCCTCAACCACGCGGGGCAGATCGAGGCCAAGCCGGCGATCACGAAGCTGAACGGCTCAGTCGACGAGGCATTGCGTGCCCGACTCGAACAGCAGCTTCCAGCCGCCAAGGCGCAAAAAGGCAAGGCGCCCCTGCCCTCCGAGCTGCAAGGCTGGATCCAGAAGAACTGGGACGTCGACACCTCTGGCCGCGACGCCGAATGGTCCGACGATGAAATCTACCTCTCGCTCCCCCGCCCCGGCGGCGACGCCTGGCTGCACCTGAACCTGGCCGACGGCGAAATCGAATACGAGCGCACCGACCGCGGCTGGCTCTCTTACCTCAACGACCTGCACAAGGGCCGCAACACCGGCGCCGCCTGGAGCTGGTTCATCGACATCTTTGCGGGCGCCGCGCTGGTCTTCTCGATCACCGGGCTGTTCATTCTCAAGATGCATGCGGGCAATCGGCCGTTCACCTGGCCGATGGTCGGCATGGGGCTGGTCGTGCCGGTGCTGCTCGCGCTGTTGTTCATTCATTGACCGATCGATCGATTCAGAAAAAGAGGTTTCCCGTGCACGTTCGCTGCTATTCACTCGCGCCGATCGCCATGTCGGCGTTGCTCGCAACCCCGGCCTTCGCGGCGAGCCTCGCCGTCAACATCGAGATTCCGCGGCTGAACGTTTCCGAGTACCACCGCCCTTACGTGGCGACCTGGATCGAACGCGCCGACAACACGGTCGCGGGCACGCTGGCCGTCTGGTACGACGTGCGCACCAAGACGAACAACCCCGAAGGCGAAGGCACGAAGTGGCTCAAGGACATGCGCCAGTGGTGGCGCCGCGGCGGCCGCGAACTCGCGGTGCCGGTCGACGGCGTGACTGGTGCCACCAAGCCCGCGGGCAAGCATCAGTTGAGCTTCACCGAAGGCACGGCGCCGATGCCCAAGCTCGCGCCCGGCGCCTACAAGCTGGTGGTCGAAGCGGCCCGTGAAGTCGGTGGCCGCGAGGTCGTGAGCATTCCGTTCCAGTGGCCGCCCGCTGCAGCAGCGCAGCCGAGCGTGACCGGCAAGGAAGAGCTTGGCGAAATCAAGCTCGAACTCAAGCCCTGATCGACGACGGCCCTCTCTCTCCGCAAGCTTCATCGCTTCATCCATCAAGGACCTCCCATGACCCGCTCCAACCTGCGCGCCACCGGCCTCGCCATCGCCCTGTCGGCCATTGCTTCCGTTTCCATGGCGCACAACGCCTGGCTGCTGCCCTCGTCCACCGTGTTCTCCAAGGCGGACACCGTGACCGTCGATGCCGCCGTGTCGAACGACCTGTTCGTCGCGAACCACGCGCCGCTGCGCCTGGACGGCCTGCAGATCACCGCGCCCGATGGCAGCACGCTCAAGCCCGAGAGCGAAGCCAAGCTCAAGCTGCGCAATGTGTTCGATGTGAGCGTCGCGCAGCCGGGCACGTACCGCATCGCCGTGGTCAACGCAGGCGCATTTGCGAGCTGGAAGGACAAGGCCACGGGCCAGAACAAGCGCGCACGCGGCACGGCTGAGACCATCGGGAAGGACATCCCGGCCGATGCACAGGACGTCACCATCACCCAGTCGTCGGGCCGCATCGAAACCTTCGTGACCGTCGGCAAGCCTTCGGCGCTCAAGCCGATCGGCCAGGGGCTGGAACTGATCGTGGCCGGCAGCCCGACCGACCTGGTCAAGGGCGAGAAAGCCAGCTTCACACTGAACCTCGACGGCCAGCCCGCGAAGAACCTCGAAGTGACCGTGACAGCCGGCAACACGCAGTACCGCGACAAGCTCGAAGAGATCAAGCTCAAGACCGACGACAAGGGCCAGTTCAGCGTGACCTGGCCGACCGCCGGCATGTACTGGCTCGACGCCAGCACCAAGGACAACAAGACCACCGTGCCGCAAGCCAAGGAGCGCCGCCTGAGCTATGCGGCCACCCTTGAAGTGATGCCCTGACACCTGCGCGCTCCCTTGGGACTTTCCTTCAGCACCTGGCGCGCAGGCGGCTACGCCAACGCGGCCGTACCGCGCCGCGCCGATCCGGCCACCCTGCAGCAACTGGGTGGGCAGACGATGGGCACGACCTGGTCGCTGCGCTTCGACAACCCGCGGATGCTTCCGCTGGAACAGGTGCGCGAAGCGGTGGATGCGGCGCTTGCGCGGGTCATCGCGCAGATGAGCCATTGGGAGCCGGCGTCGGACATCAGCCGATTCAACCGTGCGCCTGCGGGCTCGCGTCATGTGTTGCCCAAGGAATTCGCCGAGGTGATGAGTTGCGCCCTTCGTTGGGCGCGCATCAGCGAAAGCGCGATCGATCCGACTGTCGGTCCGCTGGTCGCGTGCTGGGGATTCGGCCCCAACGCAGAAACAAACGGCTCGCCCACGCCCGAAGCCATCGCCGAGCTGCGCGCGCGGACTGGCTGGCAGCAGCTGGAATTCGACGAAGCGCGTGGCACCCTGCTGCAGCCGGGGAACGTCATGCTCGATCTCTCGGGCATCGCCAAGGGTTTCGCGGTCGATCATGGCGTCGAGGCGTTGCGTGGGCTCGGCCTCACCGACCTGCTGTTCGAGATCGGCGGAGAACTGCGTGGGATCGGTCGCCGTCCTGACGGCCAACCGTGGCAGGTGCTCGTCGACGGCGAATCGTCGATCGCGCAACGCATCCCGCTCACCGACATGGCCATCGCCACATCGGGCGACCGATGGCATCGCCGTGAGCACGAAGGGCGCCGCTGGTCGCACACCATCGATCCGCGCAACGGCGAACCGGTTGCGCATGCGCTGGCGAGCGTCACGGTGCTGCATGCGCAATGCATGCAGGCCGATGCGCTGGCCACCGTGCTCACTGTGCTGGGGCCGGACGATGGCCTGGCCTTCGCCGACCGTCACAGCATTGCAGCCCTGTTCATCAGCCACGGCGGCGTGGGTCCGCGAGCCACCCGCGCCTGGATCGCGCAGACCGGCGGCACATGACCGAGGCGATGTTGCGCACGCTGGGCGCAGGCGCCACGGCGGCAGCCTATGCCGCGCTTTGCCTTGCCATCTATGCGCGGCAGCGACGGCAGCGCACTGCGGCAATCCGCGAAGCGGCGGCGCTTTCCAGCGACGGCGAAACGCCCCCGACCCTCGTGCTGTTCGCCAGCCAGACCGGCCAGGCGGAGACGATCGCCTGGCAGACGGCGCGGCAACTGCGTGCGGCGGGCACGCCGGTGCGCGTGATGGAACTCAATGCCCTCGAGGCCGCCACGCTGAGTTCCGCGGGGCGCGCGCTCTTCGTGGCAAGCACGTATGGCGAGGGCGATGCGCCCGACGGCGCCAGCGTGTTCGCTGAGCGCGTGATGGATTCGGCTCCCACCCTGTCTTCGCTTCGCTATGCCGTGCTGGCGCTGGGCGACCGCCAGTACAGGAATTTTTGCGGCTTCGGTCGCGCACTCGATGCGTGGCTGCACGCGGCCGGGGCCAGGCGCGATTTCGAATGCATCGAAGTCGACAACAGCGACCCTGCCGCACTGGCCGCCTGGCACGCCCGATGGGGCGACGTTGCCGTCGATCATGAAGATTCCGAGGCATTCGCGCCGTGGCGGCTCGCGACGCGCGACCTGCTCAACGCCGGCAGCGCAGGCGCGCCGGTCTTCCAGTTGGGCCTGGTGCCGCAGTCGGGGGCCATGCCCCGTTGGGCCTCCGGCGACCTCGTGCAGATCGCCGTTGCCAGCGATCCGGGGCGGCCCCGCGACTATTCGATCGCTTCGCTGCCTGCCGATGGCGAACTGCAGTTGCTGGTGCGCCAGGAGCAGCATCCCGATGGCACTCTTGGCACCGCGTCGGGCCTGCTCACATCGACGCTCACGATCGGCGACACCGTCGCCTTGCGCTTGCGGTCGCATCGCACTTTCCGCCTCGACGGCAACGAGACGCGGCCGCTGATCCTTATCGGCAACGGCACCGGGCTGGCCGGCCTCCGCGCCCACCTGCGAGCCCGCGCGGCGGCGGGCCGCAACGACAACTGGCTGGTGTTCGGCGAACGGCATGCCGCCCATGACTTCCTCTGCCGCCAGGAGATCGAGGCATGGCAATCCGCCGGCGTGCTACAGCGCCTCGACATGGTGTTCTCGCGCGACCAGTCCGAACGCCTCTATGTGCAGCACCGGCTGCTGCAATCGGCCGACCTGCTGCGCGCGTGGCTGGAAAAAGGCGCGGCCGTCTACGTGTGCGGAAGTCTCCAGGGCATGGCATCGGGTGTGGATGCGGCCTTGAGGCAGATTGCCGGCGACGCGTTCTTGCGCGATCTATCGGCAACCGGGCGGTATCGCCGCGACATCTACTGAGCTCCGAGAGCTGGGCAAGCGCCGTGTCAGTTGCTCGCAGGCAACAACACACGAAGACTAATGGCTTATTTTTTCACTTGTTAACTATCGGTTAATGAGAAACACTATTATTCGCATCAATTTGCATTTCCCAGCAAATTGACTCACCCAGCCAGTCCCCGGTTTTCTCTTTCTGAAAGCGCGCGTGCGACATCGCCAGTCGAGTCCTTCAGCTCGCCGCCCTTTTCGGAGAAAACTACATGGCCTACATCAAGAGCCGCAAACACGCCGTCGCGCGCGCCGTTCCCCACCTCTCCGGCGCTGCCGCCGCGACCCTGTTGGCCATCGCGGCTCCCGCCGCCTTTGCCCAGGCCGGCAATGCATTGCCCGAAGTCCGAGTGCAGGATTCGGCTGCAGCCGACTACAAGACCGACACCTCGGCCAACCCCAAGTTCACGGCACCGCTGCTGAACACGCCGCAAACCATCCAGGTGATCAAGGAACAGGTCATCCGCGAACAGGGCGCGACGACGCTGACCGAAGCGCTTCGCAACACGCCCGGCGTGGGCACTTTCTTCCTCGGGGAGAACGGCAACACGAACACCGGCGACGCCGTCTTCATGCGCGGCTTCGACAGCTCGAGCAGCATCTTCGTGGACGGCATCCGCGACCTCGGCTCGATCTCGCGCGACGTGTTCAACATCGAACAGGTCGAAGTCGTGAAGGGCCCCTCGGGCACCGACGTCGGCCGCACCTCGCCCACCGGCTACATCAACCTCGTCACCAAGAAGCCGAAGCTCGAAGACAACTTCACCGGCTCGATCGGTTTCGGCAGCGCCGACTACAAGCGCGGCAGCATCGACTGGAACAAGTCGCTCAGCAGTGCCAACGGCATCGGCGCGGCATTCCGCCTGAACGCAGTGGTGGAAGACTCCGGCGTTGCCGGCCGCGACTTCATCAAGAACAAGCACACGGCCATCGCACCGTCGGTCGCGCTCGGCCTGAACTCGCCCACGCGCTTCTACTTCGACTACCTGCATGTCGACCAGGACAACGTGCCCGACGGCGGCGTGCCGACCATCGGATTGCCCAGCTACTCGAACCCCGATCCGACGGCGCTCGGCGCACGCCGCCGCAGCTTCCTGAACTTCGCCGCACCGGTCGACCCGAAGAATTTCTACGGCACGGCCTACGACTTCAACAAGGTCACGGCTGACATGTTCACCGCGCGCGTCGAGCATGACTTCACGCCCGACATCACGCTGCGCAACACCACGCGCTACGGCAAGACGAAGCAGGACTACATGCTGACGTCGTTCATGCTCGGCGGCCTGGGAACCAACGGCAACCCGCCTCCCTCCGCCAATACAGCATTCCTCAGCACGCCGATCCCGGGCCTTCCCTCCAGTTGGGCAGTCACGCGCAACTCGCCGACCAGCAAGACCCAGGAAAACACGATCTTCGTCAACCAGACGAACGTGACCGCCAAGTTCGATACCGGCAGCGTGAGCCACTCGCTCAGTGCTGGCGTCGAGCTGATCCGCGAAGAGCAGTCGAACCTGGGTTACTTCGCGCCCGGCGCGTTGTTCAACGGCAAGGCCGTGCAGAACGGCGCCTGGCCGGCTGCGAACCTCTACGCACCGAACCCGTACGTCAACGGCTACAGCCGCATCCAGAGCGGCGCCGACAGCAAGGGCGTGACCAACACCGTCGGCCTCTATGCCTTCGACACCGTCAAGCTCAACGAGCAGTGGCAGATCACGGGGGGCCTGCGCTTCGATCACTACAACACGTCGTTCCAGGGCTCGACGCTGTCGACTGCGACGACCAACCCGGGCCTGCCGGTCGGCACGCTCGTGCCCTCATCGCTCAAGCTCTCCGACAACCTGTTCACCGGCAAGATCGGCGTGGTCTACAAGCCTGTGAAGAACGGCAGCATCTACGCCGCCTACGGCACGTCGGCCCAGCCTCCGGGCGGCGCGAATTTCTCGCTGTCGGCTGCCGGTTCGGGCAACAGCGCGGCACGCACCGACTTCCTGCCGCAGAAGGCCAAGACCTTCGAAATCGGTACGAAGTGGGACGTGATGAACGACAAGCTGTCGCTGACCGGCGCGATCTATCGCACGGACGTGACCAATGAAGTGGTACAGGACCCGACCAACACCTCGGTCTACTACCAGAGCGGCAAGAAGCGCGTTCAGGGCATCGAGCTGGGCCTCGCAGGCAGCATCACCGAGCGCTGGGGCGTGACGGCCGGATTCACGACGATGGACACCAAGGTCCAGAGCGGCCCCAACGTCACCGCCGACGGCACCAACGTGCTGGTCTACACCCCGAAGAACGCCTTCACGGCCTGGACCACCTACCAGTTCCCGTTCGGCCTGACCATCGGCGGCGGCGCGCGCTACAACGGCAAGCTGCATCGGGGCACCGACGGCGCGGTGGGTACGCCGGCCTACATCGACGCCTACTGGGTGTTCGATGCCATGGCGTCCTACCGCATCAACAAGAACGTCGACATCCAGTTGAACGTCTCCAACCTGTTCGACAAGCAGTACGCGGCGGCCATCAACAAGAGCGGCTACCGCTACACGCCGGGTACGCCCCGTTCGGCGAAGATCACCGCGAACTTCGCGTTCTGATCCTGTTGCCTGCCGGGTTCGCCCGGCGCGGTGCGAAACTCGAGCCCCGGTCTGCGCCGGGGCTTTTCTCTTTGCGGAGTGCCTGAAAAATGATGCTGCATGTGCCCGACGTCTTGAGTCCCGCCCAGGTGCGCGACATGCGCGCTGCACTGGAAGCGACGAACTGGATCGATGGCCGCGAGACCGTTGGCGAGCAAGGCGCGCAGGTCAAGCGCAACCGGCAACTGCCGGAGTCATCGGCTGTCGGGCGTGAGCTCGGCGCAACGGTGCTTGCGGCGCTGGCGCGTCATTCGCTCTTCTTTTCGGCCGCACTGCCCTCGCGGTTTGTTCCGCCGCTCTTCAATCGCTATGAAGGGGGCGAGCACTACGGCGTTCATGTCGATGGTGCGGTCCGTGCGCTGCCTGGAGGTGGTCAGCAGCTGCGCACCGACCTGTCCTGCACGCTGTTCCTGTGCGATCCGGAAGACTACGACGGCGGCGAGCTCGAAGTGATCGATACCTACGGCTCGCACGAGGTGAAACTGCCGGCCGGCGACCTCATTCTTTATCCCGCGAGCAGCCTGCACCGCGTTCACCCGGTGACGCGCGGGGCGCGTGTCTGTTCGTTCTTCTGGCTCCAGAGCATGGTGCGCAACGACCAGCAGCGCAGCATGCTGTTCGAGCTCGACCAGAACATCCAGAAATTGCGCGCCCGGCTGGGCGAATGCGAGGAAACGGTGGCGCTGACAGGCCACTATCACAACCTTTTGCGGCTGTGGTCCGAGGTATAGCGGGCGGATAGGAAGTCGTCGACAAGCCCAGTAACACCATAGTTATTGCAAATGCGACGGATTCTTATTTATAATCGATCAACCAACAGCCAGCCAACTGCCGCTTTCACAGCCATGATCGTTTGCGTCTGCCGCCGAGTCTCCGACCGTGAAATCGCACGTCATGTGCGAGCCGGCATGACGTTCGACGAAGTCCAATTCGAGCTTGGCGTGGCCACACAGTGTGGTCAATGTGAAGGTTGTGCGCGCGATATCGTCGCGCAATGCAGCGCTTCGCACCCGGTCGCCGCGTTGAATCGCGAATCGGGTCCGAGGGCGATCCAGCTTGCCAGCTCCATCACGGAAAGCAAGGCATGGAACTCGTCTCGGCACTCGGCGGCAGCCTGATCCTGGTCGCAGGCTCGGTCTGGTGGATTTTTCGCAAGTAACGTCGTAGCGGTTTTGCTGCAATCGGGGCACGTTTTGGCGTGCCCGCATTCGAATGGTTGATCGTGTCTGACCGCTTTGCCCCCCCTCCCTCTGCTTTTGGCCTCTCGCGCAATGTCGTCATTGCGGGCAGCGTCATCCTTTTTCACGCGGCTGCGCTCTGGGCGCTGCAAAGCGGGCTGCTGCGGCGGGCTGCCGAAGTGGTGATTCCAGTCGAAATATTGAGCCAGTTCGTCGAGCCGCCGAAACCGAAGGTGGATCCACCCCCTCCGCCGCCGCCGCCCCCGAAGGTGGCCAAGGCGCCGCCTCCACCGCGACCGCAAGCCATCCGCGAACCCAAGCCCACGCCAGCCCCACAGGCGCCCGTGGGCACCACGGAACCGCCTCCTCCGCCAGCGCCCCCGGCTGCGCCCACGCCGCCCGTTCCTCCTGCACTGCCGCCGGCACCTCCGGCTCCGCCCGCGGTGCAACTGCCCTCGAGCAACGCCGACTACCTGCAGAACCCCAAGGCTGTCTACCCCGCCATGAGCAAGCGGCTCGGCGAGCAGGGCAAGGTGATCGTCAAGGTGCTCGTCGGCGTCGACGGGCTGCCCAAGAGCGCCGAGGTCAAGAAATCCAGCGGTTTCGAACGCCTGGACGAGGCGGCCATCGAATACATCATGAAATGCCGGTTCGTGCCCGGCAAGGTCAACGGCGTGGTTCAGGCCATGTCCTATGACGCCCCCGTCAACTACGTCTTGAACTAATTTTTCTCTGGAGCAACTTCGTATGGATTCCCAATTTGGCTTGATGAACGTCTGGAATCAGGGCGATTTCGTCACCAAGGCCGTCGCGGTGCTGTTGATCGGCATGTCGCTTGCATCGTGGATCGTGATCATCGTCAAGGCACTCGACGTCATCAAGTACAAGCGCCTTGCCAAGAACTCTCAGGACTTCTGGCACAGCGAAGACTTCGCCACCGCGCTGAACAAGCTCGGCAAGGACGACAGCAACCCCTTCCGCGCACTGGCACTCGAAGGCCGAGAGGCAGCGGCACACCACCGCAACACCAAGGCCCATCTGCACGACGCCCTCGACGTGAGCGACTGGATCACGCGCGCCCTCCGCAACGGCATCGACGCATTCACCGCACGCCTTCAAACCGGCTTGGCCATCCTCGCATCGGTAGGCTCGACGGCACCGTTCATCGGCCTCTTCGGCACGGTCTGGGGCATCTACCATGCACTGATGAGCATCGGCTCGGCCGGCCAGGCCACCATCGACAAGGTGGCAGGCCCCATCGGGGAGGCGCTGATCATGACGGCGCTGGGCCTGGCAGTGGCGATTCCCGCCGTGCTCGGCTACAACGCGCTGGTTCGCGGCAACAAGTTCGTGCTGACCAAGATCAACAGCTTCGCGCACGACCTGCATGCCTACTTCGTCACCGGCGCCCGCGTGCAAAGCGGCAGCGGCGACGCAATCGTGGTTCCGCTCAAGAAGGGCTAAGCACCATGGCTTTCGGAACACAAGACGAACCCGATGAGGTGATGAACGAGATCAACATGACGCCGCTGGTCGACGTCATGCTGGTGCTCCTGATCATCTTCATCATCACCGTGCCGGTGATGAAGCACGCGGTCAACATCGATCTGCCTCGCGCCAGCAGCGAGCCCGAGCAGCCCAAGCCGCAGAACATTTTGTTCAGCGTCACGGCCGATGGAAGCTACTACTGGAACGAAACGAAGATCGACGACAGCGAACTGCCCAACCGCCTTGCCGCCGAAGCCGCCAAGGAGCCGCAGCCCGAACTGCACATCCGCGGCGACAAGGCCGTGCGCTATGAACGCGTGGCCAAGGCCATGTCGGAAGCGCGGGAAGCCGGCGTGCGCAAGATCGGCTTCATCACCGAGCCCGACGTGAAGTGAAGTGAACTGAATTCGAAGCGTGTGAAAAAAATCAATCTTCGCGATTGACTTCTTGTTGAGAATCATTATCATTCACTCATCGCTTCGATACGGGAACTCCAAATGCCAGCCACACCGAACGCCTTCACTGTTCTGAACCATCCTTCGCTCGACCAATCGGGTGGCGGTCATGCGTCGATCCAGGCATCGCGTCCGGTGCCGATGGTCGAAAGCACGGAGCTTCTCAAGGGAAGCAAGACCGTGGGCATCATGCACAACGGTTCGCTCTACCGGCTCCAAGCCACCAAACTCGGCAAGCTGATCCTGACCAAGTAAGTCACTCAGCCCGCCTCTCGCGCAAGTTTCATCGTGGGGCGACTCAAGGAGATTCATCTCCGAAGGGTCGTTTTTTGCTAGCCAACGGTTCGCCGACTAGCCAAGCTTTTTTTCACGTTGAACGCTCCAAAGAAAACGCCGACCTCGAAGTCGGCGTTTTGCTTTGTGCGGAGAGAAAAACTCAGAGGCCGATCGCGGCAATGCCCGCCTTGGCAATCTGCGCATCTTCGTTCGACTTCACGCCGCTCACGCCGACCGCGCCGATGACCTGGCCATCCTTCACGATCGGCACGCCGCCTTCAAGCAGGCCCTGGACCGCAGGTGCTGTCAGGAAAGCCGTCCGGCCGCCATTGATGATGTCTTCATAGACCTTGCTCTCGCGGCGCCCCATGGCGGCCGTGTGCGCCTTGGCGGGCGCGATGTGCGACGACAGCGCCGCGGCGCCGTCCAGGCGCTGCAGCCAGAGCAGGTTGCCGGCGTCGTCCGAGATGGCGATGGTCACGGCCCAGTTGTTCTTGAGGGCCTCGGCTTCGGCCGCTGCGGCGATGGCCTTGACGTCGGCAAGTTCGAGGAATGATTTGGTCTTCATGTTGAGCTCAGGTTGCGTAAAAACCCGACAGCATAACGGCCACCTGCCTCGAAATGCCCGGGCCGCTTAAGAACAACCCGGATACGGTCTTTCGGACACCCTCCTCTTGCAGACACCTAGAATGCGCCCAACTGCGTAGCAGCAACCACAGGAGCTTCGGCCATGAACGACCGCGTCACCACCCTCGACACTTCCACAGGCTACGGCCAGACGTTGCCGCAGGCGGAGCGCCAACGCGTCCTGCGCAACACCTACTGGCTGCTGGCACTGAGCCTGCTGCCCACTGTATTGGGCGCCTGGCTCGGCGTGAGTACCGGCCTCACACGCTCGCTCACCGGCGGACTCGGCCTGATCGTGTTCCTCGGCGGCGCATTCGGTTTCATGTTCGCCATCGAGAAGACCAAGAACTCGGCTGCCGGCGTGCCGGTGCTGCTGGCCTTCACTTTCTTCATGGGCCTGATGCTGTCGCGCCTGATCGCGATGGTGCTCGGCTTCAAGAACGGTTCCGAACTCGTCATGACGGCCTTCGGCGGCACGGCGGGCGTGTTCTTCGTGATGGCCTCGCTGGCCACCTTCATCAAGCGCGACCTGTCGGGCATGGGCAAGTTCCTGTTCGTCGGCGCGATGGTGCTGATGTTCGGCGCGATCATCAATGTGTTCGTCGGCTCGACCACGGGCATGCTGGTCATCTCAGTGGCCGCCATCGGCATCTTCTCGGCCTACATGCTCTATGACCTGAAGCAGATCATGGACGGCGGCGAAACCAACTACATCACTGCCACGCTGGCCCTGTACCTCGACCTGTTCAACGTGTTCCAGAGCCTGCTGGCGCTGCTGGGCATCTTCGGCGGCGAACGCGACTGAGCGAGCGAAACCGCACTCCAGAACAAAGGGCCCCGAGGGGCCCTTTGTCATTCCAGGTCGAAGACCGCAATCGACTCGACGTGCGCCGTGTGGGGGAACATGTTGACCACCCCCGCGAAGGTGCATCGATATCCCGCCTGATGCACCAGCAAGCCCGCATCGCGCGCAAGCGTCGACGGGTTGCAGCTCACATAGACGATGCGCTTCGGCGGCGTCCAGCCATCGGCGCGAAGCTCGGGCTGCTGATGCAGGTCGGCCATCGCCTTGGCGAGCGCAAAAGCACCTTCGCGCGGCGGATCGACCAGCCACTTGTCGGCGCTGCCATCGGCCACCAGCATGGCAGGCGTCATCTCGAACAGGTTGCGCGCGACGAACCGTGTCGGCGAAAGCGCCCGTCGAGCGCTCGTTGCAGGCTGGTTCTTCTCGAAGTTGTCGGTCGCGCGTGCCACCAGCGTGTCGCTGCCTTCGATGCCCAGCACCTCGCGCGCCTGGCTCGCCAGCGGCAAGGTGAAATTGCCCAGGCCGCAAAACCAGTCGATGACCCGTTCGTCGGACTGCACATCGAGCAGGCGAAGCGCCTTGCCCACCAGCGCGCGGTTGATGTGCGGATTGACCTGCGTGAAATCGGTCGGCTTGAACGGCATCGTCACGCCGAATTCGGGCAAACGGTATGCGAGTGGCGTGCCGCCTTCTTCCAGCAGCTTCACCGTCTCCGGCCCCTTGGCCTGCAGCCACCATTGCACGCCTTCATTCTTGGCAGCAAACGCCTTCAGCCGGACGATGTCGGCGCCTGAGAGGGGCTGCAGGTGCCGCAGCACCAAGGCGATGGTGCCGAGCGCCGTGGAGCCCGGCGCATCACCGCAGGCCAGTTCGATCTGCGGGCAGGTCTCGCGCGCGTCCATCGAGCCGATCAGCGCGCGCAGGGGCATCAGCATGTCGCTGACCTGCCTGGGCAGCACCGGGCACACCTGCATGTCGGCCAGGTAGCGGCTCTTGCGCTCGTGAAAGCCGATCAGCACCGTGCCCTTCTTGATCACATGGCGCACCGACAGGCGCGCGCGGTAGCGGTAATGCCATGCCGGCCCTTCGAGCGGGCGCAGCACGTTGTCGGGGCGCACCTTGCCCAGGTGCCACAGGTTGTCCTCCATGGCGCGCTGCTTCACGGCCACTTGCGCGGCCGCGTCCAAGTGCTGCATCTTGCAGCCGCCGCAGGCGCCGGTGTGCAGGCCAAAATGCGGGCAACCCGGGCGCACCCGCTGCGACGATTCGCGCCGGATGTGGGTGACCGTGCCCTGTTCCCAGTTGTTCTTGCGGCGATGGACGTTGAACTGCACTTCCTCGAAAGGCAGCGCGCCTTCGATGAAAACGACCATGCCGTCGGCATTGTGGGAAACGCCCTGCGCGTCGAGGTCGAGCGACTCGACCTTCAACCATTCTTCGCCGGGTTTCGTGGGGACTTTCTTTTCTTCGATGGATTCCGTCATCCCCCGATTGTCTCAGCGCGGCCATCCCTGCTTTTTTGCCCCGCTAGAACAGCGCATCCCGCTCGATGCCCGAACGCGCCAGCTGGCGCCGCATTTTGGCCAGCGCCTCGTTCTGGATCTGCCTCACGCGCTCTCGCGTGAGGCCCAGGCGCACACTCAGCACCTCGAGCGTTTCGGGCTCGCGGTCATGCAGGCCATACCGCCCCTCGAGCACCTCACGCTCGCGCGCGTCAAGCGCGTGGACCCACTGGTCGAGCAACCGCTCCACCTCGTGCGCCTGCGTCACGCCGCTCGGGTTGCCCTGCTCGTCGTCGGATGCCACCGTGTCGGCGAGCGTGAAACCCTCGTCTCCGCGCGCATCCCCGGCGTCGAGCGAGCGCGGCGCCTCAGAGAGAGCCAGCAGGTCGGCCACCTCCTGCACGTCGCGGCCGAGCAGCGCAGCGATGTCCTCCACGCGCACGCCGTCGGGGCGGCGTGCGACAAACTCCGCATCGCCTTCGAGCGCACGGCGCGCGCGCAGCACCTGCTGCAGTTCGCGCACCACATGCACCGGCAGGCGAATCGCACGCGCCTGCGTCATGACGGCGCGTTCAACCGACTGGCGGATCCACCAGGTCGCATACGTTGAAAAGCGGAAACCGCGCTCGGGCTCGAACTTGGTGATGGCATGCATCAGCCCGAGATTGCCCTCTTCGATAAGGTCCGACAGCGGCACGCCGCGCCCCAGATACCCCTTGGCAATGTTCACCACGAGCCGGAGGTTGTGCTCGATCATCGATTGACGTGCCGCGAAGTCCCCGGACCGCGCAGCGCAGGCGGTCTGGAATTCCTCATCGGGCGTGAAGAGCTCGGTGCGCCGGACCTGGCGCAGGTAGATGGTCAATGCATCTGCGCCTTCGCCGCCGATCAGCTCGGCCATGGCGCCGCGCGGCAACGCCGCGTTGAGCTCTACAGGGTCGGCTGGAAGGCTCTCGTCGGGCGAGACTTCCTTGTCGCCGGAAGACCGGCCGCCTCTGCCCGCCAGCCCGCGCACGGGCAGCGTGCGACGAGGGCGGGAGGCAGCCATGGCATCACCGGCCGGGCAGGTAGCGTGACGGGTCGACGGGCTTGCCCTGGCGGCGGATCTCGAAATGCAGCTTCACGCGATCGGCGTCGCTGTTGCCCATTTCGGCGATCTTCTGGCCCTTCTGAACCGACTGGTCTTCCTTCACGAGCAGCGCCTGGTTGTGCGCATACGCCGTGAGGTAGGTGTTGTTGTGCTTCAGGATGATCAGGTTGCCATAGCCGCGCAGGCCCGCGCCGGCATACACCACGCGACCATCGGCTGCGGCCAGCACGGGGTCGCCCGCCTTGCCGCTGATGTCGTAGCCCTTGTTCTTGGCTTCGTCGAAGCCGGCGATCAACGAACCGCTCGCGGGCCAGATCCAGCCGAGGTCTTCGTCGCCAGAGCTTCCGCTGCCGGGACTTGCCGGAGAAGCCGTGACAGGCGCCGCCGGCTTCACCGGTGTGCTTGCACCGCTACCCGGAACGGCTGCGATCACCGGCGGCGGCGTCACCGGCTTGGTGACAGCACCTTCCGAACCCGAAACGGCAGGAGCGGTTGCAACGGCCGTGCCCGAGCCCGACGGCGGAATCACGCGCAGCACCTGCCCCACTTCGATCAGGTCGGGGTTGTCGAGGTTGTTCCAGCGGGCGATGTCCTGCCAGCGTTGTCCGGTTTCGCTGCCGATGCGGCGGATCGTGTCGCCGGGTCGCACGGCGTAGTAGCCCGGCTTGCCGTAGTTCTCGATGCCCTGGAGCGGCTTGCCGTTGGCATCGACGGTGATGGGAGAACCGCCTGGCGTGACACCGGGCGCCCGCGTCATCGTGCCGCGGTCCTCGACGGGCGCTGGCCCGCGCGGTGTGGAGCAGCCCGCGATCACGAGCACAACGGCCAACGTGATGCCCGCGAACAAACTCCGATTGCCAAAACCCTGCATTTGTTATTCCTTCAAGCGATGCCCGATTTTAGGGGGACAAAGTGAACCGCCTCAAGAATGAGGCGCTCCAGTCCACGAGCGGTCTTGTCGATGACGACCAGGGCCTGTCCGCCCTTGGCCGAATGGGTAGGCGCAACGATGCGCCCACCAACCGCGAGTTGTTCGATCCAGGCCTCTGGAACGGCTTCGCCGCCGGCCGCCGCAATGATGCCCGCGTAGGGCGCGCCCTTGGCATAGCCGACCATGCCGTCGCCCAGCATCAGGTGCACCGTCGCCAGCCGGAAGTGCCGGAGGTTGGCCCGGGCGCGCTCATGCAGGCCGCGCAAGCGCTCGATGCTGTAGACCTCGGTCGCCACATGGTTGAGCACCGCGGCCTGGTAGCCGCAGCCGGTGCCGATCTCGAGCACGCGGCCGAGGCGCTCTTGCGGCTTGCCAGCCAGCGCGGGCGCTGCGAGCAGCAGTTCGATCATTCGGGCGACCACGCTCGGCTTGGAGATCGTCTGTCCCAGGCCGATCGGCAGGCTGGTGTCTTCGTAGGCCTGGTTGACCAGCGCGCTGTCGACGAAGCGATGCCGCTCGACGGCGCCCATCGCGCGCAGCACGCGCGGATCGGAAATGCCCTGCGCCGCGAGCTTCTGCACCATGCGCGCGCGCACAGCATCGGAAGCCATCGAGGGCGTGGACGGCACCATGGGCTTGGCCGGCACGGCGGGCATGCGCCCGCGCGTGGCAGCCGAAGCAGTGGGTGTCAGGCGAACCGGGAAACTGGGCCGTTGCGTGGCCATGTCAATTGCCGAGACGGGCCACCGTCTCGCGCCATTGGCCCAGGTTGGCGTGGTCGGTCAGGTCGATCTGCAATGGAGTCAGAGCGATGTGGCCGGAAGCGGTGGCGTGGAAGTCGGTGCCCTCGCCGCTGTCCTTGGCGCTGCCCGCGCCGGCGATCCAGTACATCGTCTCGCCGCGCGGGCTGTCCTGCGTGATGACCTTCTCCGCCGCATGGCGGCGGCCGAGACGGCAGACCTTGACCGGCTTCAGCTCGTCGAACGGCCGGTTCGGCACGTTCACGTTGAGCAGGAAGGCGGGGCCGCCGATCATCTTCTCGCGCTCGATCTGCTGCACCAGACGACGCGCGACTTGCGCTGCCGCATCCACGTGCGCCCAGCCCTTTTCGATCTGCGAGAAAGCGATGGCCGGGATGCCAAAGAGGTAGGCCTCCATGGCCGCTCCGACGGTGCCTGAATAGATGGTGTCGTCGCCCATGTTGGCGCCGTTGTTGATGCCGGAGACCACCAGGTCGGGCCGGTAGTCGAGCAGACCCTTGAGGGCGATGTGCACGCAATCGGCGGGGGTGCCGGTGACGTAGCGAAACCCGTTGTGCGCCTTGTGCACGTAGAGCGGTGCGGCCAGTGTCAGTGCGTTCGACTTGGCGCTGTTGTTGTGCTCGGGTGCGACCACCTCGACTTCGGCAATGTCCTTGAGCGCGTCGTGCAGTGCGACGATGCCTGGCGCCTGGAAGCCATCGTCATTGGAAATAAGTATCTTCATGGTGCTTTTCGGTGCACCGGATTGTAGGCGTCGGGTGCGTCGCAGCAGGGACAAGGATGCTCTGCCGCGACACCTATCATGACCGCAGTCATTGCCTCAACATTACCCATTCGAAGGAGACCCGAGCATGCACGCATGGCTTTGCGAAAACCCCATTGGCGTCGACGCGCTGACCTGGAAGGAACTGCCGACACCCACGCCGGGCCCGGGGCAGGTGCTGATCGAGATCAAGGCCGCCAGCCTGAATTTCCCCGACCTGCTGATCGTGCAGAACAAGTACCAGATGAAGCCGCCCCTGCCCTTCGTTCCCGGGTCGGAATACGCGGGCGTGGTCCAGGCCGTCGGCGAAGGCGTGACGCACTTGAAAGTGGGCCAGAACGTGGCGTGCCTGTCGGGCACCGGCGGCTTTGGCACACACACGCTGGCCCCTGCGGCGCTGTGCATGCCGTTGCCCGAGGGCTTCGGTCATGTCGATGCGGCCGCGTTCATCATGATTTATGCGACCTCGTGGCACGCGCTCATGGACCGCGCACAACTCAAGGCGGGTGAAACCGTGCTGGTGCTCGGCGCGGCAGGCGGCGTGGGGACCGCGGCCATCCAGATTGCAAAGGCAGCCGGCGCCAAGGTGATTGCAGCCGCATCCACCGACGAGAAATGCGAACTCTGCCGATCCATTGGCGCAGACGCCACGATCAACTACACGACGCACGCATTGCCCAACGGTTTTCGCGATGCCATCAAGGCCGCAACCGACGGCAAGGGCCCGGATGTCATTTACGACCCGGTGGGCGGCGATTTTGCGGAGCCTGCATTTCGCTCCATTGGTTGGCGCGGTCGTTATTTGGTCGTGGGTTTTGCGTCGGGACCCATTCCATCGCTGCCATTGAATCTGACGTTGTTGAAAGGCGCTTCGCTCGTGGGCGTGTTCTGGGGCGATTTCGCGAGACGCGAACCCAAGGCCAATGCGCAGATGATGGCCGAATTGGCACAGTGGTACGGCCAGGGAAAGATCAAGCCGGTGATCGACAGCACGATGCCGATGGCCGAATTGAAGGCCGCGTATGCGCACATGGGGTCGCGCGGCGTCAAAGGAAAGCTCGTGATGGTGAACTGAGCGAAGCTCGTTTCAGCGCCAAATAAAAAAAGCCCGCATGCGCGGGCTTTTTTATTGATAAAAGTTCGGCGATTCAGGCTGCTTACTTGATCTCGTAATCAGAAAGCGACTTGCCAGCAGCCAATGCTTCGGTCACCCAGCGCGGCTTGCGGCCACGGCCACCAGACCAGGTTTCACCGGTCGGGCCGCGGTATTTGGCGGCTGCCTTGGGTGCTGCAGCACCTGCGCTGCGTTTGGCGGCTGCACCGCGGCCGCCGAGTTTCAGGTCGGAGGCAGTCAAACCGAATTCTGCGATCTTCTTGCGCAACTCCTCGATCACGCCCGCGCGTTCATGGTTGCGCAGGTCTTCAGCCTGCTTGCGCAATTGAGCAATCTGCTCGTCGTGCTTCTTGATCTGGGAATTGATATCGGCGAGGGTCGAAGCCATTGTTGGACTCCTGAAAATTGAAAACGGGTGGATTTTAATTCAATTTGCATTTGTCACAAGTGCCTCAACATCAGAAAAAATGCCTGCCCAATGGGTTGATGCAACAGCGCGCAACGCAAAGCGGGCCGTTTTGGCTCTGTATATCGAGGGAGAACAGGGGAGAAAAGTCGACGGGCAACTGCTGCAACGAGCAATGCGCCGGAAATGACAACGCCGGGTAAACCCGGCGTTGGAATCCCATGAATGCTATTGGGAAATAGCGACAGGGAGATATTTTTTGGGGTGGCTGATGGGACTCGAACCCACGACGACCAGAATCACAATCTGGGACTCTACCAGCTGAGCTACAGCCACCGCAGAGCCAGCAATTGTAGCGTCAAAAATCGCCGTTTCGGCTTCAGCAGGCTGCGACGTGGCTTGAAATTCACATTCAGCCTGCCGCCAGAGGGACCGAAGCCTCGACGCCTTCCTCTATCTTGATGGAGCCATCGGATCGCTCGCAGGTGCCAATCAAGAGGCCGCTGGCAATGGCGTGGTCGCGCAATTCGCCGATGACCTCGTCGCGACCTGGCTCCTCGGAAAACACGGGAACGCTGTCGAGCGCGAACAGCTGGAACGCGTAGCGATGCACGCCGTGGCCGGGCGGCGGGTCCGGTGGCAGCCAAGTGGCCTGCAGGCTCGAATTGCGCCCGACATGCAAACCGGCGCCTTCCTGATCGCTTCCGGGAATGGCGGCCTCCACCAACCTGTCGTCTTCAGGCCTCAGGCCGACCACGATGGCATGCACCAGTGGATTCGGCGTGGGCGAGTCGGCGTCTTCGACGATCAGCACCAGCGATGCGGCGCCCGGCGGCAACCCCGTCCATTGCAAAGGCGGCGAGACACCTTCTCCATCGGCGGTGTAGCGCGGCGGCATCGGCGCATGGTCGGCGAAAGTCACGCTGGTCAGCGCGATCGACGCCATGCCTTCGCGGAGGCCCAGCGTGTTGAAAACGATGTTGTCCAGGCCGGCGCGCACGCCCTGCAATGCGCGGCCGACGGCTTCGGGTAGTTTTTCAAGCATGCAGCCGGTATAGCCCCGCACGCATCCACACGCTGTAGGACGCCGCAGCGCTCGCGCCGCAGCCCTTGCGGCAAGATTCCTCGTTTGCATGCACCGATATGGACCACGGGTGCGACCGCTCACATGGCTCCGCTATCATCGACGCGGCCCGCGCGGACGGGCGCGGCTTTTCGCCCCCTCCACTTCACCACCAAAGGAATTTCTTCATGAGCATCGTCTGGACTATTCTGATCGGGTTCGTCGTGGGTCTGGTGGCACGCGCCGTCAAGCCGGGCGACGATTCCGCCGGCTTCATCATCACCACGCTGATCGGCATTGCGGGTTCGCTGATCGTCACCTACGTCGGCCAGGCCATGGGCTGGTACACCGCGGGCCAGGGCGCCGGCTTCATCGCTTCCGTGCTGGGCGCGATCGTGCTGCTGATCCTCTACGGCCTGATCAAGCGCAAGAGCTGATACCCCGCGCGGCCTTGCCAGCGCAGCGCGGCGAGGTCGCGAACCACATGCCTCGCAAGCCACGCGCCAAGCACCACGTCTATGTGGTCGAACTCGACGATCGCGTGTGGAACAGCAGCCGCTTCAGGCGCGCCAATCCTGACTACCAGCTCGGCAAGCCTTTCGTCTACGTGGGCATGACCGGCCTGGACCCCGACATCCGTTTCGACAAGCACAAGGCCGGAATCCAGGCCAACAGCTTCGTGCAGGAGTTCGGCTTGCGCCTGCTGCCCGCGCTCTACGAGCGCTACAACCCGATGCCCTGTGACGACGCGCGCCTGATGGAGGTCGACCTCGGCATCGCATTGCGCAAGGCTGGCTACGGCGTCTGGCAGGCCTGACGCGGCGCAGCGCGGAAGGAATCTCAGGAGTACGTGACCCAGTCCTCGTACGCCGGCCCATCGAGATGCGGCAGCGTGTTGTAGGTCACCAGCATGTGTCGCTTCGGCGTGAAAGCGAACTCCGTCACCGAGGTGTTGCGGATGCGCAGGTTGAGTTCGATGGTCGTCTCCGCGCTCGTGCCCAGCACGTGGCCGACTGCCGTGCTGATCGGCCCTCCGCTCGACACCACCAGCACCTTCGCGCCGTGGTGCCGGTCGCGCACATGGTCCAGCGCCGTCGTCACGCCGGCAAGAAAGTCGACATAGCTCGGCATCCCGACCGGCGCTGTCTTGCCCTGCATCCAGGCACCCAGGCCCTGGCGCAACAGGCGGAAGTGATGCCGGTACATCTCGGGCGAATCTGGCTTCTCGAGCTTGCCCTCATGGATCGTGGCGATGACGGCCTCGCTGTCGTACTCGTTGAGCCCGGGCCACGGCAGCACGTCGTCGCGCTCCAGCCCCAGGCCCTTGGCAATGCCTTCCCATGTCTGGCGATGCCGCTTCAAGGTGCCGGTGATGACGGCATCGAACACGATGCCGCGCTCGCGCCAGTACTCACCCAGGCGCACGGACTGCCGATGCCCGAGTTCGCTCAGGTTGTCATAGTCGGCAGCGCCGAAACTGGCTTGCCCATGGCGCACGAGGTAGAGGGTTCCCATGCGCCGGATTCTGGCAAGAAGCGCAGGCCGCGCTTGTCCCACGTGCGACCAAAAAAAGCCCGGGTCATCGACCCGGGCGTTCGCTTGCTGAGCAGCCTCGCGTCAGCGCGCGGATGCAACAGGCAGCGTGTCCGCCGGCTTCGGCACGAGGATCTCGGCCTTGAAGCGTTCCTTCAACAACTTGTAGTACGCATCGGCCTCGGCCGCAGTCACCGACTGGCCGACCTGCGCGCTCTCTTGCTGCGCCTGCTCAGGCGGCGGCGGCGTGCGCGGAACCACCTTGGTCACACGCACCACCACGTAGCCTTGCGTGCCAAGGTCCACGCCCACGAGCGAAGGCAGCTTGGCGGCATCGGCGCGCAACGCGGCATCGATCACGGGAACAGGCTGCGACTGCGCTTCGATGCGCGAGACCGTGACTGGCGCGCCGAAGGTTGCGCCGTCCGCCTTGGCGGTCCAGGCCGCGAGCTTGGCTTCGCCTTCGGTCTTGGCCAGCACCGCGGCACGCTCGGTAATGAGCTGCGCGCGGATCTTGTCCTTGACCTCGGCCAGCGGGATCGGATGCGCAGGCGTGTACTGCGTCACGCGGCCTGAGGCGAGCTGGCTTGAGCCGACCTCGATCGCCTCGGTGTTCTGCTTGCGCTCGAGCGAGTCGCTGGCATACAGCGCGCTCAGAAAGTTGCGGCTGGCCAGCGGACCCTTGGCGCCCGGCGCGGGAATGCGCGGGACATTGGTCGCGGTCTGGATCGTGAGCTTGAGCTTTTCCGCGGCAGGCTTGAGGCTGTCGGGCTGCTGATAGACCGCATCGGTGAAGGCCTCGGCGGCCTTCGCGAATTCCTGCGCGGCCTGCGCGGCGCGGACTTCGCTCTCGATGGTGGCGCGCACCTGCTCGAACGGCGGCACCACCGCCGGCTTGATGTCGACGAGGTGGATGATGTGATAGCCGAACTCGGTTTCGACAAGGCTGCTGATCTCACCCTTCTTCAACGCGAACATCGCGTCTTCGAACGGCTTGACCATCGCACCCCTGGTGACGAAGTCGAGGTCTCCGCCCTTCTCGGCCGAGCCCGGGTCCTGCGAGTTCTTGCGCGCCACGTCGGCGAAAGTGTTCGGCGCCTTCTTCACGTCGGCGAGCAGTTGCTCGGCCTTGGCCTTCGCCTTTTCGCGATCGGCGGCGGGCATGCTGGCCGGTGCGGTGATCAGGATGTGGCTGGCGCGACGCTCTTCCTTCGTGCCGAAGCGCGCGGTGTTCTGTTCGTAATAGGTCTTGAGGTCGGCCTCGCTCACGACGACGTTCTTCTTGGCTGCATCGAGGTCGAGCAACAGGTATTCGATGTTGGCCTGCTCGGGCGCCTGGAACTGCGAGGTGTGGTCCTTGTAGTAGGCCTCGATGTCGGCATCGCTCACGGTCACCTTCGAGGCAAAGCTCTCGGGGGCGAAGCGCGCGACCTGGATTTCGCGACGGTCGTAGAAGGCGTTGACCGTGGCAGCCACCAGCGCGGGCGGCGTGAGGGCCGTGCCCGACACGCCGAGCAGCACCTGCTGCGTAGACATGTCGGCGCGCACCTGTGCTTCGTACTGCTCGGGCGTGCGGCCCGTCACGCGAAGGAAGGTCTCGCGGTCGAACTTGCCGTCGGGCGTGCGGAAGGACGCGAGGCCCGGGTCCTGCGCAAAGATTCGCGAGAGGCGGTCTTCGGAGACGGTCATGTTCGCCTTGGCGGCGGCTGCGGCCAGCACGCGGTCGCGCACCATGCGCTCCAGCGTGGCATAGCGCAAGGCGTCCGAGTCGAGCACCGTCGGATCGACGTTGGGCGACTGCTGGCGAATGCGGTCCGTCTCGATGCGATGCTGCGCATCCCACTCGGGCTTCGTGATGTCGTGGCCCTCGATTCGGGCCACCTTCTCGTCGCTGCCGGAGCCCTGATAACGCTCGACGCCGAAGAGCACGAACGAGGGAATGATCAGCAAGAACAAGAAAATCATGACGATCTTGTTGTACTTGCGGAAGAAATCAAACATGCTTGAACACTCTTTTTCGACGGATGTCGGACGGCAATAAAAAAGGCGAACTGGTGTTCGCCTTTGCATCTGGGTGGTGGTGGGTGCTGAGGGGCTCGAACCCCCGACCTACGCCTTGTAAGGGCGCCGCTCTACCAACTGAGCTAAGCACCCCACCGGGAATACTTTCCGAGTCTAGTCTCAGTTCAGCGCATCTTTCAGCGCCTTGCCCGGACGGAACTTCGGAATCTTGGCTGCCTTGATTTTAATCGCGTCGCCGGTGCGGGGATTCCGGCCGGTGCGGGCGGCCCGTTTGCCTACTGCGAAAGTGCCGAAACCGACGAGCGAAACAGAGCCGCCCTTTTTGAGCGTGGTACGAATGGCGCCGATGGTGGATTCGAGCGCACGGGTGGCAGCTGCTTTGGAAATATCGGCGTTCTTTGCGATGTGCTCAATCAGTTCGGTCTTGTTCACAAGGGCCCCTTGTAGAGAAAAAGTTGGTCGGCTTTCGTCAGCTGCGACCTGGCCGCGACGGGTGCGACTCAAGAGCTTGGCAGGCCTGACGCCTCGGCAGCGCACTGCCAGCGAGGATTACAACCACTGCCCTGCAGGGTGTCAATAAGACACGAAGCCATGCAAAACAGCGGAGCGCGCGATTTTAGGGGCGTTTCGTCGCGCACTTTTCGGCTCACTTCGTGAAGTACTTTTCAAAGCGCTTCAGCGATGGCCTTTCCGAGGTCGCTCGTGCTCGCATTGCCGCCGATATCTGGGGTACGTGGTGCTCCGCTTTGGGGCGCGAGCACCTTTTCGATGGTCGAGAGGATCGCGTCATGCGCCTCCTTGTGGCCGAGGAATTCCAGCATCATCGCGCCGCACCAGATCTGCCCGATCGGGTTCGCGATGCCCTTGCCTGCGATGTCGGGCGCCGAGCCGTGCACCGGTTCGAACAGCGAGGGCGTGGTGCGCTCGGGGTTCAGGTTGGCGCTCGGTGCGATGCCGATGGTGCCGGTGCAGGCCGGGCCGAGGTCCGAGAGGATGTCGCCAAAGAGATTGCTCGCGACCACCACGTCGAAGAAATCGGGGCGCTGCACGAAGTGCGCGGTGAGGATGTCGATGTGGAACTTGTCCAGCTTCACGCCGGCGTAGTTCTTCGCCATCTCGGCCACGCGCTCGTCCCAGTAGGGCATGGTGATCGAGATGCCGTTCGACTTGGTGGCGCTCGTCAGGTGCTTCTTCGGCCGCGATTGCGCGAGCTCGAATGCAAACTTGAGCACGCGGTCAACGCCGATGCGGGACATCACCGTTTCCTGCACCACGATCTCGCGCGGCGTGCCTTCGTACATGCGCCCGCCGATGCTCGAGTACTCGCCTTCGGTGTTCTCGCGCACGATGTACATGTCGATCTCGCCGGGCTGGCGCGGCGTGCCATCGCGGCGCACCACGGGCGCGACGATGCCGGGCATGAGGCGCGCGGGACGCAGGTTGATGTACTGGTCGAACTCGCGGCGGAACAACAGCAGCGAGCCCCAGAGCGACACGTGATCGGGAATCTTCTCGGGCCAGCCGACCGCGCCGAAGAAGATCGCATCATGGCCGCCGATCTGGTCCTTCCAGTTGTCGGGCAGCATCTTGCCGTGCTTCTCGCAGTAGTCCCAGCTGGAGAAATCGAAGTGGTCGAACTTCAGGTCGATGCCGAACTTGCGTGCCGCCGCGTCGACGACGCGCAGGCCCTCGGGCATGGTTTCCTTGCCGATGCCGTCGCCGGCGATGACTGCGATTCTGTGGGTGCTCATGGGGTGGCTCCTGCGGGTTGGAGAGATGAAAAGAATGCGAGCGCCTCGGCGAGCAATTCGGCCGGGGCTTCTTCGGGAACATAGTGACCACACGGCAGCGCGTGGCCCGACACGTCATTGGCGCACGCGCGCCACAGCGCGAGCACGTCGAAGCACTTGCCCACCGCGCCGTGCTCGCCCCACAGCACGCGCAGCGGCTGCGCGAGCTTGCGTCCGGCGGCGAGGTCCGCGCGGTCGTACACGAGGTCGATGGTGGCGGAGGCGCGATAGTCCTCGCAGATGGATTCGGCCGTGCCAGGGATGCGCGCGCAGCGCTCGTATTCGGCCAGCACTTCAGGCGCGAATGGCGTGAGGCCCGCGTGCCGCCCGCCCATCACGCTGCGCACGTAGCGCACCGGATCGGAGGCGATCAGCGCCTCAGGCAGCGGCGGCGGCTGGATCAGGAAGAACCAGTGCCAATAGGCTTTCGCGAAGGCCTCGGTGGTGTTCTCGTACATCGCGAGCGTCGGAGCGATGTCGAGCAGCAGCATGCGCTCGACCGCCGAAGGATGGTCCGCCGCGAGCCGGTGCGCCACGCGCGCGCCGCGGTCGTGGGCGAGCACGCCGAAGCGTTCGAAGCCGTGGTGCCGCATGGCGGCGATCGCATCGAGCGCCATCTCGCGCTTGCTGTAGGCCGCGTGATCGGCATCGGGCGCCGGACGACCCGAGTCGCCGTAGCCGCGCAGGTCCACCGCGACCACGGTGAACTGCTCGGCCAGTTGCGGTGCCACGCGATGCCAGATCGCATGCGTCTGCGGATGTCCGTGCAGCAGCAGAAGCGGTGCGCCCTTGCCGCCGATGCGGCCATGGATGCGCACGCCGTTGCGCTCGATGTCGAAGGTGGGGAATGAGAGGAAAGAGGCAGTCACGGAACGATTGTGCGTTGCGCCCTCGCGATCATCAAGCAACAATCAGCCAATTCATACTTTCCGGATTGGCATGAATCCCTCCTCGCTGGAACGCAGCGATCTCGAACTGGTGCTCGCGATTCGCGACCAGGGCAGCCTTGCCGGCGCGGCCGCCACGCTCGATGTCGTGCCCTCCGTCATCACTAAGCGGCTCGGGGCGCTCGAAGCGCGGCTTGGGCAGCGGTTGTTCGACCGCACCACGCGGCGGCTCAGCGTCACGGCCGAGGGTGAGGCGGTGTGCCTGCATGCGCGCACATTGCTCGAAGGCTTCGCGGCGCTGGAAAGCGAACTCGGCGAACGGCAGAACGAACTGGTCGGCACGATCCGCCTCGCCGCCACCTTCGGCTTCGGCAGGCGCTGGCTCGGGCCGACGCTGGCCGCCTTCCAGGCCCGCCACCCTGCCCTGCAGATCGAACTGCTGCTGACCGAGCAACTCCCCGACCTCGGCGCCGAAGGCTACGACGGCGCGCTCTGGCTGTGGGCCGTGCAGCAGCACCGCGCGGCCGACTGGGTCACGCGACGCATCGCGCGCAACCAGCGCGTGCTGGCGGCATCGCCCTCGTACATCGCGCAACACGGCGTGCCGGCCACGGTCGACGCACTCACCGCGCACGCCTGCCTGGTCGCGCGCGAGAACGGCGAGGTCAACCAGCGACAGTTCGCGCTCTGGACACTGCGCCATGCGCGCGACGGCAGCACCGCGCGCGTTCGCGTGCAGGGGCCGCTCGCGAGCAATTCAGGGGAGATGGTGCGCGACTGGTGCATGGCGGGCCACGGCATCATGCTGCGCAGTCTGTGGGACATCGCGCCGCAACTTGCCAGCGGCGAACTGGTGCGCGTGCTGCCGCAGTACGTGATGCCCGATGCCGGCATCCACTGGGTCGCCCCCTGGCGGCCCAAGACGCCGCGCCGCGTGCGCCTCTTGCTCGATCACCTGGCCGAGCAGTTTCGCGGCGAGCCGTGGAAGCCGGCGAAGACAGCGGCGCGCTGAGGCTCAGCGTTCGCTGCGCACCACCAGGCTCACGCCGACCGCGGTGAGCCCGATGCCCAGCAGCGTCACCAGCGTGATCGGCTCGCCGAACAGCAGCCACGCCATCACTGCGGTGCATGGCGGCACCAGGTACAGAAGGCTCGTGACCGCAGTCGCAGTACCGCGCTGGATCAGCATGTAGAGCAGCGAGCTGCCGCCCAGCGACAGCGCCAGCACCGACCAGGCCATCGCGCCGGTCGAATGCGCGTTCCATTCGATGCCTTGCGACTCCATGGCCGCGAAGGGCAAGGTCACGAGCAGCGCCGCCGCCATCTGCACCGCACTCGCGCTGCCCACATCGCAGGGGGCAACGAAGCGCTTCTGGTACAGCGTGCCCGCCGTGATCGAAAGAAGCGCGAAGACTGCGAGTGCCATCGTCAGCGCATTGACCTCCGCGCCCTGCCCGAACTTGCGCGAGACCACGAGCACCAGCCCTGCAAAGCCCAGAACCAGTCCGGCCCACTGCCGCTTCGAAATGCGCCCGCCGTTGAACGACAGCCAGATCGCGGTGAGCACCGGCTGGACGCCGACCAACAACGCCACGAGCCCTGCACCCATTCCCGCATGGACCGCGGCCCAGACGCCGCCCAGATAGCCCGCCTGCATCAAAACGCCAGTAACTGCGAGATGGCCCCATTGCGAACGCTCCTTCGGCCAGGCGACCTTCGCGAGCGCAACCCAGACGCCGAAGCACACGAGCGACAGTGCATAGCGCACAGCAAGGAACTTGAGAGGCGGCGCATACGGCATGCCATAGCGCGCGACGATGAAACCCGTGCTCCAGATCAGCACGAAGACCGCCGGCATGGCCCGGAGCCAGCCCGAGCCTCGTGCCGTGGCCGCCACCGTCATTTGGAGTGGGCCCGGATCTCGGGAATGGCCTTTTGCAGGTAATAGACCATCGACCAGACGGTGAGCACCGCCGAGATCCAGATCAGCCACTGGCCCCAGAGGCCGGTGTCGATCACCTTGAAGAGGTGCCCGTCATAGAGCAGGAAGGGAATCGCGACCATCTGCACGGTCGTCTTGACCTTGCCGATCATGTGGACTGCCACGCTCTTGCCGGCGCCGATTCGCGCCATCCATTCGCGCAGCGCCGAGATGGCGATCTCGCGCCCGATGATGATGAGCGCCACAAACACATCGGCGCGCTGCAGGTGCACGAGCACCAGCAACGCGGCGCATACGAGGAACTTGTCGGCCACCGGATCGAGGAAGGCGCCGAAGGCCGAGGTCTGGTTGAGCTTGCGCGCCAGGTAGCCATCGAGCCAGTCGGTGGCCGCGAAGACGATGAACATGACCGTGGCGATCAGGTTGCGCATCGGCTCGGCGATCGGCAGGTAGAACACTCCGACGATCAAAGGGATCGCGACGATGCGCGTCCAGGTCATGATGGTCGGTAAGGTCCAGAACATCGCTTGATTGTGTCATGGCGGGATGACCCCACCGGGTTGCCCATCTCTCGGTGCTGGCTCAGTGCAGGGCCTTGTAAATTTCCTCGGCCAGTTCGGCGGCGATGCCCTCGACCGAGGCGATGTCTTCCATGCTCGCCGCCGCCACGCCGCGGATGCCGCCGAAGCGCTGCAGCAGGCGCGCTCGGCGCTTCGGGCCGATGCCCGGAATATCTTCCAGCTGGCTGCCGCCCACCCGCACCTTCGCGCGCTTGGCCCGCATGCCGGTGATGGCGAAGCGGTGCGCCTCGTCGCGGATCTGCGCCACCAGCATCAGCGCTGCCGAATCCTTGCCCAGGTAGACCTTCTCGCGGCCGTCGGCGAACACGAGTTCCTCGAGGCCGACCTTGCGGCCCTCGCCCTTCTCGACGCCGACGATCAGCGACAGCGGCAGGCCCAGTTCGCTGAATACCTCGCGCGCCATCGACACCTGGCCCTTGCCGCCGTCGACCAGCACCAGCTCGGGCATGCGCGCGGTCCGGGTCTTGGGCGCCGCCTCACCGCCCTCGATGCTTTCGCTCTCTGCGTCGCCGGGCGGCAGCGCTTCGGTCTCGGCCGCCATCGCCTCGGCCAGCTTGCCATAGCGGCGGTGCAGCACCTGACGCATCGCGGCGTAGTCGTCGCCCGGCGTGATGCCCTCGATGTTGTAGCGGCGGTATTCCTTGTTCTGCATCGTGTGGTGCTCGAACACCACGCACGAAGCCTGCGTGGCCTCGCCCGCGGTGTGCGAGATGTCGAAGCATTCGACGCGGAAGTTGTCCAGGTCGTCGCACGCGAGTTCGAGCGCCTCGACCAGCGCGCGGGTGCGCGCCTGCTGCGAGCCTTCTTCGGCCAGCAGGCGAGCCAGTTGCAGGCCCGCATTCGTCTCGGCCATCTCGAGCCAGTGGCGGCGCTGCTCGCGGGGCTGGAACACCGCCGTCACGCGCGCGCCGGCTTGCAGCGAGATCGCCTCGATCAGCTCGCGGCTCACCAGATGGCTCAACACCAGCGTGGCCGGCACCGGCACGTCGATGTAGTGCTGGGCGATGAAAGCTTCGAGCACCTGCACTTCGATCGGGTCGGCCGCGACCGCTTCCACGCCCTCTTCCGCATCCACGTCCATCTCGCCGTGGTGGATCTGCGCCGCGTCTTCCACGTGCACCGGAAAGTAGGGCCGGTCGCCCAGGTGCCGGCCGCCGCGCACCATCGCGAGGTTGACGCAGGCCTTGCCGCCCTGCACCTTGACCGCGAGGATGTCCACGTCCTTGTCCGACGCGATCTCGATCGACTGCTGGTGCAGCACCCGCGAGATCGCCGACATCTGGTTGCGCAGCTCGGCCGCCTGCTCGAATTCGAGCTTCTCGGCGTGCGTGGTCATGCGCTGTTCGAGCCTGGAGAGCACGAGCTGCGTGTCGCCCATCAGGAAGGCTTCGGCGCTGGCCACGTCCTGTGCATAGGCCTCAGGCGTGATGTAGTCCACGCAGGGGCCGGTGCAGCGCTTGATCTGGTACAGCAGGCAAGGCCGCGTGCGGTTGGCGTACACCGTGTCCTCGCAGGTGCGCAGCTTGAACACCTTCTGCAGCAACTGGATCGACTCCTTGACCGCCCAGGCGCTCGGGTAGGGCCCGAAGTAGCGGTGCTTCTTGTCGACCGAGCCGCGGTAGTAAGCAAGCCGCGGAAATGCGTGCGACGCGATCTTCAGGTAGGGGTAGCTCTTGTCGTCGCGAAACAGGATGTTGTAGCGCGGCTTGAGCATCTTGATCAGGTTGTTCTCGAGCAGCAGTGCCTCGGCCTCGGAGCGCACCACGGTGGTCTCCATGCGCACGATCTTCGAGATCATGTGGCCGATGCGGGTGCCGCCGTGGCTCTTCTGGAAGTAGTTGGCGACCCGCTTCTTGAGGTTGCGCGCCTTGCCCACGTAGAGCACCGCGCCGGCAGCGTCGAAGTAGCGGTACACGCCCGGCAGTTGCGGCAGCGCCGCGACCTCGCTGAGCAATTGATCGGAATGCACGTCTGACATGGCGGCTATTGTGGCGTGCACGCGAGGCCCGCGTCGCAGGCTGCGCGCAAACCCCGAGGTGGCTGGAATGAAATGTGCTGATGATGCAAAGACGGCGCGAGGAGCGCCCGTGTCATTTCACCAAAACCATTCGGGAAGATTTCCATGACGAAGAAGATCCAGGCGCGTGCCTGGTGGGTGCTCTCACCCCTGGCGCTTGCATTGACCGTGGCCAGCTGCGGCGGCGGTGGCAGCGGGCAGAACAACGATGCTGCGCTGATCGCGTCGATCGTCGCCATCAACGCGGCCAACGACGCTGCGGCTGCGGCCGAAGCCGCCAAGGGCTGCCTGATCGGCGACAGCGGCACGCCTGTCGTGGTGGGCTCCGGCGATCCGGGCGACCCCGCCGCACCCGAACCGGCCTCGGGCTACGTGCTCGGCCACAAGCTGATCTACGCGAAGAATTACATGGTGGTGGCCAATCATCCGCTGGCCACGCGCGCGGGCTGCGACGTGCTCAAGGCCGGCGGCAGCGCGGTCGACGCGGCGGTGGCAGTGCAGGCCGTGCTCGGCTTGGTCGAGCCGCAATCGAGCGGCCTGGGCGGCGGTGCGTTCATGCTTCACTACGACGCGAAGACGAAGAAGGTACAGGCCTACGACGGGCGCGAAATGGCACCTGCCGCAGCCACCGAAAACTACCTGCGCTACGCCGTGCAGACCGATTCAGCCAGCGGATTGCCCAAGCCCAGTGCCCGAGCCAGCGGCCGCTCGATCGGCACGCCGGGCGCGGTGCGCATGCTCGACATCGCCTACAAGGACCACGGCAAGCTTCCCTGGAAGAACCTGTTCAGCTACGGCATCACTCTGGCATCGGACGGCTTCTCGATCGGTGGCCGCATGGCCGCCGCGATCGCCTCCTCGGAAGCCAGCCTGAAGCGCGACGCGGAGGCGACGGCCTACTTCTTCAACGCCGACGGCACGCCCAAGGCGCTGGGCACGAAGCTCAAGAACCCGGCCTATGCCAAGACGCTGACCACGCTCGCGACCGAAGGCGCCAACGCCTTCTACACCGGCCCGATCGCGCAGGCCATCGTCGACAAGGTCGGCATCACGACCGCGGCCAGCGACGGCTCGGCCATCACGCCCGGCGTGACGACCATGGCCGACATGGCCAACTACGTGGCCAAGCGCCGCGACCCGGTCTGCGGCACCTACCGCGACTACTACGTGTGCAGCATGTCGCCGCCGTCCTCGGGCGGCATCGCCGTGGTGCAGGCGCTGGGCATCCTGGAGACCTTCAACATGGGCCTGTACAAGCCCACCGCCATCGACATCGAGGGCGGCAAGCCGACGGTGATGGGCGTGCACCTGGTGAGCGAGGCCGAGCGCCTGGCCTATGCCGACCGCGACAAGTACGTGGCCGACACCGACTTCATCCCGCTGCCGGGCGGCTCGCCCGACACCATGCTCAACAAGCCCTACCTGCAACAGCGCGCCAGCCTGATCAGCCTGTCCAAGAGCATGGGCGTGGCGCCGGCGGGCAATCTGGGCAGCGTGCCCCTGGGCGTCGACAAGACCGAGGAGCACGGCACCACGCACTTCACCGTGGTCGACAAGGAGGGCAACGTCGTGACGATGACGACCACGGTCGAAAGCACGCTCGGTTCGTTCCACATGACGCAGGGCTTCATGCTGAACAACCAGCTGACCGACTTCGCGGCCAACCCGAACGACACCGTGGACCCGAGCATCAAGGTCGCCAACCGCGTCGCCCCGGGCAAGCGCCCGCGCAGCACGATGGCGCCCACAATGGTGTTCAGGAAGAACGGCGACGGCAGCATGGGCGAATTCGTGATGGGCACCGGCTCTCCGGGCGGCGGCACGATCATCCAGTACGTGGTGAAGACCGTGGTCGGCGCGCTCGACTGGGGCCTCGATGCGCAGCAGGCGACCTCGCTGGTGGACTTCGGCGCCACCAACAGCCCGAGCACCAACGTGGGCGGCGAGCACCCGGCCATCGACACCTCGAATTCGGGCAACAACGATCCGCTGATCACCGGCCTGCGTGCGCTCGGCCACACGGTGAGCTTCGGGCCGCAGTCCAGCGGCATCAGCACCATCATCCGCACGAACGTGGGTGGCAAATCGGTGCTCACCGGCGGCGCGGACCCGCGGCGCGAAGGCATCGTGCTGGGCGATACCTTCACGCCCTGACGGCAAGAAAGCGCAGAGGGCAAGCACCGCGCCTGCCCTATGCCTGATTACTTCGCGACTTCCGACACCAGCCGGTAAAGGAACTCGCGGCCGTCGTAAAGGCGCTGGATCTCGATGCGCTCGTCCAGCCCGTGCGCACGCGCATCGGCCGGCTCCAGGAACATGCCGGTCACGCCGTACATCGGGATGCCGGCATTGCGCAGGAAGCGGCTGTCGGTGGCGCCGGTGCTCATCGCGGGCACCACGGGCACGCCGGGCCACATCTGCTGGGTGAGCGATTCCACCGTCTTCACGAGGTCGCCGTTCAGCGGCGAGGCCGGGCTGCGCAGCGGCTTGCCCATGTTGCGCACCACGATCTTGTCGTTGCCCACGGCCTGGGTCAGCAGGCGCTCGACTTCCTCGGGGTCGTCGTGCGGCAGGATGCGGCAGTTGACCGTGGCCTTGGCCGATTGCGGCAGCGCGTTCTCGGCATGGCCGGCCTGCACCATCGTCGCCACGCAGGTGGTCCGCAACTGCGCGTTGTAGGCCGGGTTGGCCGTCATGCGTTCGAGCACGCCGGCATCGGGGGTGCCGCTGCCGATGGCGCGCATGTCGTCGGCCAGCTGACCGGTGGCAAAGGGCGCGCTGCGCGCGAAGTAGGTCTTGGTGACATCCGCGAGCTTGATCGGGAAGGCGTAGTTGCCCACCCGCTCCAGCCCCGCGGAGAGTGCGTAGATCGGGTTGTTCTTCGTCGGCACCGAGCTGTGGCCGCCCACGTCGCGCGCCTCGAGCATGTAGGTGGTGTACATCTTCTCGGCCACCTGCATGCGGTGCAGGTTCGGCTTGCCGCCGCGCAGCTCGCCGCCGCCGCCCTCGTTGATGCCGAACTCGGCCTGCAGCAGCTCGGGCTTGTTGCTGATGAGCCAGAAGGCGCCGTTGCTCAGCGCATCGCCGCGCTCTTCGTCGGCGGTGAGCGCCAGGATGATGTCGCGGCTGGGCTTGAAGCCCTCCTGCTTGAGCTGCCCCAGCACCGACACCAGCGCCGAGGCCATCGCCTTGTCGTCGATGGAGCCGCGCGCGGTGAAGTAGCCGCCGGTTTCCTGCAGCTTGAACGGGTCGGTCTTCCAGTCTTCGCGCCGGGCCTCGACCACGTCGATGTGGGCCAGGAGCAGCAGCGGCTTCTTGCTGCCGTTGCCCTTGAAGCGCAGCACCAGGTTGCCCTTCTTCGGGAAGGGTTCGAAGATCTGGATGTCGCCGGGCGCGAAGCCCGCTTCGACCAGGCGCTTTTCCATGGCGCGCGCCGCCAGCGTGTTGTCACCCGTCGAGTGGGTGGTGTTGATCTCGATCAGTTCCTTGTAGATGTCGTGGAAGCGCTGCTGCTGCGGCGTGAGCGACGTCGGCGCGGTGCTCGTCTGGGCCGACGCACCGGTCATGCCGGCGATGCCGCACAGGGCCAGCGACAGGGCGAGCACGGTCTTGGTGGAACGAAGGGAAAACTGCGAACGGGTCTGCATCCTCATGGTCTTTCTCTCTCCGGTGGTTGTTGTGGCGGCCAGCATAGCAAGCCGGGCCCCGAACGGGCTCCCAGGACAGGCACACTCGCGACCATGGGCACGCACATGCAATGGGACATCTTCTGCAAGGTCATCGACAACCACGGCGATCTCGGCGTCTGCTGGCGGCTGGCTTCTCAGCTGGCCGCGCTCGGCGAACGCGTGCGACTGTGGATCGACGATGCGACGGCGCTGAACTGGATGGCGCCCGCAGGATGCGAGGGCGTGCAGGTGATCGACTGGCTCGACCCCGCCGCGGTGCACCAGGCCGCGGCCGAGGCTGCGCCGGACGTGCTGATCGAAGCCTTCGGGTGCGAGCCCGCGCCGGAACTGATCGCTCGGTTCGCCGCGGCATCGAACGCCAACGGGCCCCGGTCCTGGATCAACCTCGAATACCTCTCGGCCGAGCCGTACGTCGAGCGCCTGCACGGCCTGCCCTCGCCGGTGTTCAGGGGGCCAGGCGCCGGATTGACCAAGCGCTTTTTCTATCCAGGCTTCACGCCCGCCACCGGTGGATTGCTGCGCGAGCCCGGCCTCGCGGAACGCCGGGCCGGGTTCGATCGAGTGCAATGGTTGGCGGCACAGCAGATTCCCTGGAAAGAAAACGAGCGCCTCGTCTCCCTGTTCTGCTACGAGCCGCCCGCGCTGGCGCCGCTGCTCACCCAGTTGGCGGAAGGCCCCGAACCCACCCGGCTGCTGGTGACGGCAGGCCGTGCCGCCAACGCCGTGAAGGCCCATTTTTCGAACATTTCGCCGGAGAACCCCTCACCTCATGGGCACGGCGCGCTATCGATTTCATACCTCCCCTATCTGACGCAGCCCGATTTCGATCATCTGCTCTGGGCCTGTGACCTGAATTTCGTGCGGGGCGAGGATTCACTGGTGCGCGCGCTCTGGGCCGGTGCCCCGCTGGTCTGGCAGATCTATCCGCAGGACGACGACGCCCACCACGCCAAGCTGAACGCTTGGCTCGACTGGCTCGGTGCCCCTCCCTCGCTTCGGCGTTTTCACCACGTCTGGAACGGGTTCGACGAGCCCCCCCTGCCGCCCTTGGAAACGCAGGGGCCGTGGCGCGAAACGGTGGTTGCAGGCCGCCAAAGGCTGCGCGACCAGGACGATCTGGTCACTCAACTGCGGCATCTGATCGCCCAAAAAAGCTAAAATAGCGGGCTTTGCGGATTTCGGCCCGGGCCCTCAGGGCCCGAGAAGCTCTTCGCCAAACCTGCCGCGGGACCTGTACCGCGGGGCCAGACACACCGGCAAGCGCGTTTCGAACGTCGCCGGATGTCACAGAAAGGCCCCGTGCACCGAGCGGCCAACATCCAGAGAACCTGTTATGAAAATCGCTCAAGAAATCCGCGCCGGCAACGTCATCATGCACGGCAAGGACCCGATGGTCGTCCTCAAGACCGAATACAGCCGCGGCGGCCGCAACTCCGCCACCGTGCGCATGAAGATGAAAAGCCTGATCGCCAACTTCAACACCGAAGTGGTCTTCAAGGCCGACGACAAGATCGACCAGATCGTGCTCGAGAAGAAGGACTGCACCTACTCCTACTTCGCCGACCCGATGTACGTCTGCATGGACGCCGACTACAACCAGTACGAAGTCGAAGCCGAGAACATGGGCGACGCCCTGAACTACCTCGAAGACGGCATGGCCGTCGAAGTGGTGTTCTATGACGGCAAGGCCATCTCGGTCGAACTGCCCACCAGCGTCGAGCGCGAAATCACCTGGACCGAGCCGGCCGTCAAGGGCGACACCTCGGGCAAGGTCCTGAAGCCCGCCAAGATCGCCACCGGCTTCGAAGTGCCCGTGCCGCTGTTCGTCTCGCAAGGCGACAAGATCGAAATCGACACGCGCACCGGCGAATACCGCAAGCGCGTCTGAGCGTTCCCGGCCCTACGGGTCGGCCACTCTCCCTGAAGAAAGGCTCCGCAAGGGGCCTTTTTCGTTTCTTGGGCACGGCGGTTGCAACGCTGCACAATCCCTCAGGTCTTCCTGTCCGAGTCCTTCATGAACAACACGCACGATCTTCACGACAAACGCCTCGCCGACGCCTGGGCCACGCTCCAGGCGCATTCCGAAAAAGGTCTCCCGCTCGATCCCGATCCCTCGCGCATCGCTTTCGCCGACCCCGAGTTCCTGCTGCGCCGCGAGACGCGCGGCATCCGCATGCAGCTCGAGTTGATGAAGCCCGACGTCGAGCAGCGCGCCCATGGCATCGAGAACACCGTGGTGGTCTTCGGCAGCGCTCGCTTTCGCAGTGAGGAAGACGCCGCCGCGCTGATCGCGCAGGCCGATGCCGCCGGCGACGCGGTGGCTGCCGAGCGCTGGCGCCGCCTTGCGCGCAGCTCGCACTACTACGAGAAGGCGCGCACCTTCGGCAAGCTGGTCGCGCAGTACAGCAATGGCAAGGAACCGCAGGACAAGCTCTTCGTCTGCACCGGCGGCGGCCCCGGCATCATGCAGGCGGCCAACCGCGGTGCGCACGAAGGCGGCGGCATCTCGGTAGGCCTCGCGATCGCGCTGCCGATGGAGGAAGAAGCCAACCCCTACGTCACGCCGGCATTGAGCTTCAAATTCCACTACTTCGCGATCCGCAAGATGCATTTCATGATGCGTGCGAAGGCGCTGGTGGCGTTTCCGGGCGGCTTCGGCACGCTCGACGAGCTGTTCGAGGTGATCACGCTGGTGCAGACGAAGAAGTCGAAGCCGGTGCCGATCGTGCTGTTCGGCTCGGACTACTGGAAGCGGATGATCGACTTCGACTTCCTGGTCGATGAAGGTGTGATTTCGCCCGGCGACGTGAAGCTCTTCGAATACGTCGACGCGCCCGAAGACGCGTGGGACTACATCAAGCGCTTCTACAAGCTCTGATCCACGCGGACGCTCAGGCGTCCGTGTCGTCGACCACGTCCGGGTGCAGCGCCTGCTCGAAGAACCGCGTGAGCGCGCGGGCGCGGCGGCGGCGGTCGGCCACCGGGTCGCCGGCCGGGCCCATGGCCACCGCGTCGTCGGCCACGCCGTGCAGCGCATTGAAGAGGATCACGGCGGTGAGCGTCGCGTCCTCAACCTCCCACACCCCTGCCGCATCGCCCTGCTTGAGCAAGCCGACGAGTTGCGTGATGACCGCGTTGTCGTTGCGCATGCGCCGGTCTTCGGGCCGGTATTCGTGGAACACCACGTCGTGCAACGCGACGTTGTCCAGGTAGGTTTCCAGGCCGGTCTCCACCCAGGCCTTCAGGCGCGCGTGATGGTTGTCGGGGCGATGACGGTCCATGGCGTTCTGCAGGCGCTCGCAGAAGGTGTCGACGAAGCGCTGTTGCAGCGCGCCGAGCATCGCTTCCTTCGACGGGAAGTACAGGTAGAACGTGCCCTTGGCCACCTGCGCGCCGGCCGCGATGTCGTCGATGCTGGTGCTGGCGATGCCCTTGGCGATGAAGAGGCGCTCGGCGGCGTCCATCAGCGCGACGGCGCGGGTTTCGGGCGCCTTCGTGCGGCGGCGCACTGCGGCGGGTGTGGCCGGTTCGGCCTCGCCTGCCGGGGTGGGATCGATGGCCGGATCGCTTCGTGTCATGGCAAATCTCGAGGAACTCGGAAAGTTCAGTCAGGAAACAGGGGTGGCGCGCACGGCGCCGATGGCCGCATGGACGGCCGCCGCATCGAGTCGGAGGCCCCGCGGGGCCAGCACGCTTTCGCGGAGCCAGGTCAGCGCATCGTCGGTGGTGACGAAGGTGCTGGCCGGCACGCCGAAGAGCTTCTCGACATTCATCTTGCTGATTTTCTCGTATTGCGCGGCAGGCACCACGCTCGCCATGCCCATCATGTGGCGGCGGATGTCCTCGCCCCGCGCCTGCAGCCACTGCTTGGCGCGCTGGGCGCTGCCTTCGGGATGGACCAGCGCGTCCGCGTCGGCGAATACGCGCAGCGAGGCAAAAGGCTCACCGCGGTCGAGCCAGCGGTTCCAGTCCTCGGTGAAGGCGTTCATGCTCTCCAACGTCTGCAGGCCGGATGAAATGCTGATGACCAGCGGCCACTGGCTGAGTTCGTGACGGATCATGGAAAGCTCCTTGGCAAATTTCGATCGAAGCCGCGCGCGCAGGCGCACGGGCACGAATGCGGCGGGCATGGTGCTGCGCAGCCTCAGGCGCGCGCCGGCAACGCGGCGGCGCGCGGCCTGACGCGCACGAGCAGCCCCGCCGCGAGGAGTCCCGCCACGCCGGCGCAGGCCATCGCGGCATGAAACCCGCCGGCGAGCGCGCCGGCCAGCAGGGTGTGCGCCGTGTCCGCGTCGAGCGAGGCCAGCGCGGCGAGGTCATGCCGCGAGACAGCTGCGACGGCCGCCTGTTGCGCATCGAGCAGCCCGGCCTGCTCGAGCGCGGTGGCCAGCAGCGCAGTCGCCCGCGTGCTCATCAGCGTACCGAGCAGCGCGATGCCGATCAGCATGCCGGCCTGGCGCAGCGCATTCATCGTGGCCGAGGCCATGCCCGAGCGCTGCGCGGGCACGGAGGCCATCACCGCCATGCTCGTGGACGGCACCGCCAGGCCCGTGCCCGCGCCGAGGAACACGAACAGGAACGCCAGCAGCAGGTAGGGCGTATCGGCCGAGAACAGCGTCAGCAGCAGCATCGAGCCGCCGATCAGCGCGTAGCCCGCGACCATCAGCGTGTGCACCTCGAAGTGCCGCGCGAGACGGCCGAACTGCGAGGCGATGAGGCCGGTCGCGACGAACTGCGGCACCAGCCGCCAGCCGGTGTCGCTGGGCGACCAGCCCTGCACCTGCTGCAGGAAGAGCGAGAAGAAGAACAGGCTCGCGTACGACGAGAAACCGAGCACGAACGAAGCGAAATTGGTGGCAGAGAAGCGCGCATCGCGGAACAGCGCGAGCGGCAGCAGCGGCCGCGCGACGCGCGCTTCCACCATCAGGAACAGCGCAAGGCCGATGGTCGCCGCGACCAGCGCGGTCGCGGCACGGCCGGAACCCCAGCCGTATTCGCCGGCCGCGATCAGCCCGTAGGTCAGTGCGCCAAGCCACAGCACACTGAGCACCTGCCCCATCGGATCTAGCGCCGCATGCTCGGGATGCGAGCTCTCACGAATGCCCCAGAGCCCGAGCCCCACGGTCAGCACGCCGATGGGCAGGTTGATGAGGAAGATGCTCTGCCAGCCCGCGTGGTCCACCAGCAGTCCGCCGAGCATCGGCCCGAGGATCAGCGACAGCGCCGTGAACGACGACCAGCCGCCGATCACCCGCGCCCGGCTGGCCGGCTCCGGAAACGCATGCGCCAGCAGCGACAACGCGCCGGGAATCATCAGCGCGCCGGCCACGCCCTGCACCGCGCGCCCAACAAGCAGCGTGGAGAGGTTGCCGGCCATCGCGCACATCGCCGAGCCCAGCGTGAACACGACCACGCCGGCGAGCCAGGCCCGCTTGCGGCCGTAGCGATCGCCGACCGGCCCCGCCGACAGGATGAAGGCCGAGAGGCACAGCGCGTAGATGTCGATCACCCACTGCAGGCCGGCCAGGTCGGTGGACAGCGCGCGCTGCAGCGTGGGCAGCGCGACATTGACGATGCTCACGTCGAGCGTGGCGATGAAGCTGCCGAGATACACCGCCGCCACGAGCGCGATGCGGCGACGCGGATCGGCTGCAGCCGGATTCTGGGAATGCATGGACGCCTTCAAGGTCGTTGAAGAAGGCGCCGATACTGACCGTGAGTCAGTTAAAAGTCAATCCAGATGAGAATTGATCTTATTTGGAGCGTGGATTTCAACCGAAGCCGACTCAGAGCTTCAAACCCCAGGTCGCCCGCGCGCCCAGCGCCAGCACCCCGCCCACGACCCAGAACACACCCGCGATCCCGATCAGCGCGCCGAGCGAACCGAACAGCATCGGCATCGCCACGCTCGAGGCATTGATGGTCATCAGCCGCAGCCCCAGCGCCTCGCCGTGCCGCGCGTGCGGGGTGATCTGGTGCAGCATGCTCATCACCATCGGCTGCACCGCGCCGAGCGCGAAACCCAGGATCACCGAGCAGATGCCCATGGTCCAGGCCGAGTCGAGCAGCGGGTAGACCGCGAACATCGCGGCCGTGACGATGGTGGAGCTCAGGATCACGCTGCGCTCGGAAGCGCGTGAGGCGATGAGCGGCAGCACCACGCGAATGGCGGCCGCGGCGATGGCGAACGCGCCGAGGATCGAGCCGATCACCGAGGCGCTGATGCCGCGGTCGTGGCCCAGCACCGGCAGCACGAAGGCGTGCACGTCCCAGCTCGACGACTGCAGCCAGTTCACGAACAGCAGGCGGCGGAACATCGGCTCGCGCAGCAGGTCCCAGGCCCGCGTCGGCACGGCGCCGGGTGTCGGCGCGGTACGCGGCGGCTCGTGCGCGCCACGCGCGAGCAGCCAGCAGAGTATCGGCAGGAAGGCCATGACCGCGAAACAGACGCGGAACGCCAGCATGTCCGCGGGCGCGCGGCCGGCGTGGTCGATCAGCATGCCGGCGAGAAAAGGCCCGACGAAATTGGCCGCCGCGGGCGCGATGGCCAGCCAGCTGAACACCCGCTTGAGCTGTGTCGCGTTGGTGGCCGAGCGCCCCACATGGCGCTGCAAGGCGATGACGGTCGCGCCGGTGGCGCCGCCAGTCAGCAGCGCCGCGATGCACATCACCGGAAAAATCGGAAAGACCAGCACCAGCCCCGCACCGCCCGAGGCCGCGAGCACCGAAAACCAGAGCGGCCGCTTGAAGCCGTGCCGGTCGGCGAATCGCCCCGCCGGCAGCGCCAGGAACACCTGGGTCAGCGCAAACAACGCGATCAGCACGCCGACCGCTGCTGCGCTGTAGCCCTGCTGCAGCGCCAGCAGCGGTGTTGCCAGGCGCATGCCGGCCATCGTGGCGTGCAGGCAGACCTGGGCGCCGATCACACGCAGCAGTTCGGAGCCTTTCACGGGGTGTCGTCGCCCTCGCTGTCGGCGGTGGGAGGCAGCAGCACCTGCGACTGGGCTTCAGGCAGCGCCTCGACCTTGCGCAGCGCGAGACGCATCTGCTTGGCGCGCGTGTCGGCCTTGTCGAGCGTGTCGGAGGCCTTGGCCACCTGCTCCTTGATGCGCGCGACCCATTCGCCATAGCGCTCGAACTCGGTCTTGACCGCGCCCAGCACCTTCCACACCTCGGAGGCCTGCTGCTCCAGCGCGAGCGTGCGAAAGCCCATGTGCAGGCTGTTGAGCATCGCGAGCAAGGTGGTCGGGCCGGCCAGCGTCACGCGGTGCTGGCGCTGGATGGCGTCCATCAGGCCGGGGCGGCGCAGCACCTCGGCGTAGAGGCTTTCGACCGGCAGGAAAAGAATGGCGAAATCGGTGGTGTGCGGCGCGGCGAGGTAGTTCTCGGCAATCGAGCGGGCCTCCAGCCGGATGCGCGCTTCGAGCGCCTTGGCGGCGAGCTCGGCGGCGGGCGCATCGGCCCGCTCGTGCGCATCGATCAGGCGCTCGTAGTCGTCGCGCGGAAACTTCGCATCGATGGGCAGCCACACCGGCGCACCATCGTCGCCGCGGCCCGGAAAGCGGATCGCGAAATCGACGCGCTGGCCGCTGCGCGGCTTGGTCTCGACCTGCTTGGCGTACTGGTCGGTGGTGAGCACCTGTTCGAGCAACGCTTCGAGCTGCACTTCGCCGAACACGCCGCGCGTCTTCACGTTGGTCAGCACGCGCTGCAGGCTGCCGACGCCGACGGCCAGCGTCTGCATTTCGCCCAGGCCCTTGTGCACCTGCTCGAGACGGTCGGCCACCTGCTTGAAGCTCTCGCCCAACCGCGCCTCGAGCGTGCTCTGCAGCTTCTCGTCGACGGTCTTGCGCATCTCGTCGAGCTTGGCGGTGTTGCTCTGCTGCAGCTGCGCGAGTTGCGTTTCCATCGTCGTGCGCACCTCGGCCAGTCGACGCGCGTTCGATTCGCTCAGGCCCTGCAGCTGGGTGTTGAGCGTGTCGGCCAGCGACTTCTGCAGCGAGGCAAGCTGCAGCGCGAAGGCGTCGAGCTGCGCGTTCTGCGTGCGCGTGGCTTCGGCGCCCTGCTGCACCAGCGACTGCTGGAAGGTGGCGAAGGCCTGCGCGGTTTCCTGCCGCGCGCCGCGCGAGTTTTCGCCGATCTCGCGGCGCAACTCGCGCTCGGTGCGCTCGTTGGCCGTGCCCATCGCGGCCAAGAGGCCCAGCACCTCGCTGTGATCGGGCTTGGGTTGCCGGCGCGCGAGCAACCAGATCACCAGCACGAGCTGGACGACCGCGAGCGCGGCCAGCGCGAGAAGAATCAATTCCGTCAGTTCCAAGGCGGGTCGCTGCGTCCGGTGTTTACTTGGTGGCTGCCGGAACCGGCGTGACGGGCGTAAGCGGCCCCTTGCCGCTGAAGTACGCGATGAGGTTGTCCGCCGCGAGGTCGGCCATCGCTCGGCGCGTGGGCACGGTCGCGCTCGCGATGTGCGGCGTGAGCACGACATTGGGCACGGTCAGCAGGTCGGGGTGGACCTTGGGCTCACCCTCGAACACGTCCAGGCCCGCCGCCGCGATGCGCTTCTCGCGCAGGGCCACGGCCAGCGCGGCGTCGTCGACGATCCCGCCGCGCGCGATGTTCACCAGCGTGGCGGTCGGCTTCATCAGCGCGATCTCGGCGGCGCCGATGGTGTGGTGCGAAGCGGGCGAGTAAGGCACGACCAGCACGACGTGGTCGGCCGTCTTGAGCAGCTCTTCCTTGCTCACGTAGCTGGCCTTGCAGTCGGCTTCGAGCGTCGCATCGAGGCGCGAGCGGTTGTGATAGATCACCTTCATGCCGAAGCCATGCGCGCCGCGCTTGGCAATGCCCTGCCCGATGCGGCCCATGCCGATGATGCCGAGCGTGGCGCCGTGGATGTCGGAGCCCGCGAACATGTCGTAGCTCCACTTCTCCCACTTGCCCGCGCGCAGGAAATGTTCGCTCTCGGTGATGCGGCGCGCGGTCGCCATGAGCAGCGCGAAGCCGAAGTCGGCCGTGGTCTCGGTCAGTACGTCGGGCGCGTTGGTGCCGAGCACGCCGTGCGCGGCCATCGCATCGACGTCGAAGTTGTTGTAGCCCACGGCCATGTTGGCGCAGATCTTCAGGTCGGGGTTCGCGTCCAGCACCGCGGCATCGATGCGCTCGCTGCCGGTGGTGAAGGCGCCCTGCTTGCCCTTGAGCTTGGCAATGAGTTGCTCTTTGCTCCAGCTCTCGTCGGACTGGTTCGACTCGACCTCGAAATGCTGCGACAGGCGTTCGATGGTCTCGGGAAAGATCGCGCGTGCGACCAGGATCTTGGGCTTGCTCATGATGTGTGCACTCAACGGAAGAAGAGGAAGGTGGAGAGGACGAACAGCGGAACCAGGATAGCCACGGACCACGCCATGTAGCCGAAGAAGCTGGGCATGCGCACGCCGCGGCTCTCGGCGATGGCCTTGACCATGAGGTTGGGCGCGTTGCCGATGTAGGTGTTGGCGCCCATGAAGACGGCGCCGGCCGAGATGGCCGCCAGCGTGCTCGCGTAGGTGGTCATGAGCGCCGCCGGGTCGCCTCCTGCGGTGTTGAAGAACACGAGGTAGGTCGGCGCGTTGTCCAGGAACGAGCTCAGCACGCCGGTGGCCCAGAAGTACATCGCCGGGTCGGGCTGGCCGTCGGCGCGCGTCACGGCCGAGACGATGGCGCCGAACGGGCCTTGCGTGCCGGCCTTGAGCATCGCGATCACCGGGATGATGGTCAGGAAGATGCCCGCGAACAGCTTCGCCACCTCGGCCATCGGCTCCCATTCGAACTGGTTGTCGGCATGAACCTTGGGCGAGGTGAACTTGTACGAGACAAGGGCGATCAACAGCAGCCCCACGTCGCGCACGAGCCCCGGCAGGCCCACCTCGGTGCCGAATACGTCGAAGCTGACCGGCGATTTCCAGAAGCCGCTCAGCAGCACCAGCGCGACCACGCCGCCCAGCAGCCAGAAGTTGGCGGCGCCGTCGAAGCCCAGGCGCTGCGTCTCGGCCGTCGTCGGCGTCGGGTCGACGGGGAGCACGCCTTCCTTGCGGTAGTAGTGGCGATCGATGGCATAGAACAGCGCCAGCAGCACGGCCAGGATGAAGATCGTTTCGACGAGGATGTTCTGCGCGGTCCAGAAGAAGCCCACGCCCTTGAGAAAGCCAAGGAACAGCGGCGGATCGCCCAGCGGCGTGAGCGCGCCGCCCGCGTTCGAGACGATGAAGATGAAGAACACGATCACATGCACCTTGTGCACGCGGTCGTCGTTGGCGCGGATCAGCGGCCGGATCAGCAGCATCGAGGCGCCGGTGGTCCCCATGAAGCTCGCGAGCACCGCGCCGATCGCGAGGATCGCCGTGTTGAGCCCGGGCGCGCCGCGCAGGTTGCCGCGGATGTGAATGCCGCCCGCCACGGTAAAGAGCGCCGTAAGCAGGATGATGAACGGGATGTACTCGGCCACCAGCGCATGCACCAGCTGCACGCCCGCCAGGCCCGCGCCGTAGATTGCGGCAAAGGGCAGCAGGAAGGCCAGCGCCCAGGCCGCAGAAATCTTGCCGTAGTGGTGGTGCCAGAAAGACGGGGCCAGCAGCGGCAGCAGCGCGATCGACAGCAGGATGCCGGCGAACGGCACGCCCCAGAGCGGCGAGAGCTGGGCGCCGTCGAAGTCCGCGGCCGTGGCCAGCGCCGGCGCAAGCAGCAGCGCCAGCAGCCCGAACCGGGGGACCCGCCTCATGCCTCGATCTCGAACACCTGGCGCAAATACGCCAGGTATTTTTCGTCCTCGCACATGTTCTTGGACGGCGTGTCCGACAGCTTGGCCACCGGCTGGCCGTTGCAGTTGATCATCTTGATGACGATCTGCAGCGGCTCGTAGCCCAGGTCGTTGGTGAGGTTGGTGCCGATGCCGAAGGCCAGCTGGCAGCGGCCGCGGAACTGCTGGTAGAGCTCGATGGTCCGCGGCACCGTGAGGCCGTCGCTGAAGATCAGCGTCTTGGTGAGCGGATCGACCCGGTTCGCCACGTAGTGCGCCAGCATGCGCTCGCCCCACTGGAACGGGTCGCCGCTGTCGTGGCGGGCGCCGTCGAAGAGCTTGCAGAAGTACAGGTCGAAGTCGCGCAGGAACGCACTCATGCCATACACGTCGGACAGCGCGATGCCCAGGTCGCCGCGGTATTCGCGCGCCCAGCTCTCGAAGCCGAAGATCTGGCTGTCGCGCAGCCGCGGGCCGAGCGCCTGGCAGGCCTGCAGGTATTCGTGCGCCATGGTGCCCAGCGGGATGAGGCCCAGCTTCATGGCGTACAGCACGTTGCTGGTCCCCGCGAGCTGCGGCAGCCGGGCGCCCGGCTTGGCCTGCATCGACGGCGGCGTGACGGCGCCGAGGCGCGAGTTCAGGGTGCGCAGCACCTCTTCGTGCCAGTCCTTCGAGAAGCGGCGGCGCGTGCCGTAGTCGGCAATCTTGAGGTCGGCGAGGCCCGCGTCCTGCAGTTGGGCGATCTTGGTCTCGAGGCGGCGGCGGCCTTCCTCGATGTCGGGCTTCTTCTGCGTGTTGCGAAAGTAGACCTCGTTGACGATGGCCAGCACCGGGATCTCGAACAGGATGGTGTGCAGCCACGGCCCCTGGATGCGGATCTCGAGCTCGCCCGAGGGCTGGGGAATGATGTTGATGTACTTCTCGTTGAGCCGGAAGAGGCCCAGGAAGTCGACGAAATCGCTCTTGATGAAGCGCATGGACCGCAGGTAGGCCAGTTCGGCATCGCGGAATTGCAGCGAGCAGAGGCTGCGCACCTCGTCGCGGATCTGGCCCGCGAACTGCGCCAGGTCGACCCCGGGGTTGCGGCACTTGAAGCGGTACTCGACCCGGGCGCCCGGGAAGTGATGCAGGACGACCTGCATCATCGTGAACTTGTAGAGGTCGGTGTCGAGCAGGCTGTGGATGATCATGGTCGTCGTCGGTGCGCGGTGTCTCAAACTTTTCGGCGTCCGCTCGATTATCACGGGCAGCGTCGGCCTCTGCCTACGGGGGCTGCACAGCACGTCCTACCGGCAGGGCGAATCGCTCACGAGACATTGATTTCACGGCGGCAACACGGTCCGCCGAATCAACCTCTCAAGGAGATTCGCAATGAACAAGGACACCATCGAAGGCAACTGGAAACAGCTCAAGGGCAAGGTCAAGGAGCAATGGGGCAAGTTGACCGACGACGACTTCGACGTCATCGCCGGCAAGCGCGACCAGTTGCTCGGCCGCATCCAGGAACGCCACGGCATCAGCCGCGACGAAGCCGAGAAACAGGTCAAGGACTGGGAATCGCGCGACGGCCGCACGGCCGATTCGCTCTGGTTCGAAAAGTCCTGATCAAGAGCCTGCGGGCGTGTCCCGCAGCACTTACCGAATTCAACAACCTCGAAGGAAAACTCCAATGAAAAAACATCTGCTCATGCTCGCCCTCGCTTCCACCTGCTTCGTTGCCACGCAAGCCAGCGCAATGACCGGTGACGAACACAAGGTCGCGAAGGAAAAGATCGAGGCCGACTACAAGGTCGCCAAGGCCCAATGTGACACGATGAAGGACAACGCCAAGGACGTCTGCCAGAAGGAAGCCAAGGGCAAGGAAGACGTGGCCAAGGCCGAACTGGAGCAGCAATACAAGCCGAGCGACAGCAATGCACGCAAGGTTGCTGAAGAGAAGGTGAAGGCCACCTACGAAGTCGCGAAGGAAAAGTGCGACGACCAGAACGGTGCGGCCAAGGATGCCTGCGTGAAGCAGGCCAAGGCTGACGAAGCCCAGGGCAAGGCCGAAGTCAAGGCCATGAAGAAGGCCATGTAAGGCACTGCGGCCCGATCGGTCGATCGGCCGTACGACAAAAGACAACGGCGCCCTCGGGCGCCGTTCTTCTTGGGGCTCAGGCTTTCAGCGCGTCGACCACGCGCTGCAGCGCCTCGGGCAACGGCACCGGTCGCTGCGTCTCGCGGTCCACGTAGACGTGAACGAAGTGGCCCTGCGCGGCCGCGGTGTCGGAGCCCTCGGCGAACAACGCGATTTCATAGCGCACGCTGGAGCGCCCTGCCTGCGCCACGCGGATGCCGGCCTCCACCGTTTGCGGAAACGCGATCGGCGCGAAGTAGTTGCATTGGGTCTCGACCACGAAGCCGATGGCCCGGCCCTGGTGGATATCGAGCGCGCCGCGTTCGATGAGAAGGGCATTCACAGCCGTATCGAACCAGCTGTAGTAGACGACGTTGTTGACGTGGCCGTACATGTCGTTGTCGGCCCAGCGCGTCGGGATGCTGCGGAACGCGCGGTAGCTGCTGCGGGAATTCGGCGTGGGTTTGGCGGCGGAGGAGCTCATCGCGCGGCATTCTGCCAGCGGCGCCAATAGTCGAAGGCCACCCGGAAGGTGCCCAGTTGCACCTGCACGGTCTCCCCGATGTCGCTGGCGTAGCCGCCGGCCATGGCGAAGGCCACGGGGATGCGGCGCTGCCAGGTCCAGTCGAACACGCGCCGGTCTCGCGCCTCCAGGCCGTCGAAACTGAGTTTCAGGCGCCCGAGACGATCGCGCTCGAAGGGGTCGGCGCCGGCAAGGTAGATCACGAGGCCAGGGGAAAAGCGCCGGTCGAGTTCGTCCAGGGCGTGCTCCAGGGCGGTGAGGTAGTCGGCATCGCCGCAGCCATCGGGCAACTCCACGTCCAGGTCGCTGGCCTCCTTGCGGAACGGAAAGTTCTTCTGGCCGTGCATCGAGAGCGTGAAGACGCTCGGGTCGCGGCGAAAGATGCTGGCGGTGCCATTGCCCTGATGCACGTCGAGATCGATCACCGCGACCTTGAGCTGCCGGCCGCTGCGGCCGTGCTCTGCCTGCATCAGCCGGGCCGCCACGGCTGCGTCGTTGAAGACGCAGAAACCCTCGCCCTTGTCGGCATAGGCGTGGTGCGTGCCGCCCGCCATGTTCGCCGCGATGCCGCCGGCGAATGCGGCCCGGCAGGCGGCGATGGTGGCGCCGGTGGAGCGGCGTGAGCGCTCGACCATCGCCTCGCTCCACGGAAAGCCGATCTCGCGCATCGCCTGCGGGCTCACGCTGCCGTCGCTGATGGCGGCGATCCACTGCGGGGTGTGGGCCAGCGCGAGTTCGCCGTCGCTGGCGCGGGGCGCCTGGTCCATCTCGACGGCGGGCAGGTGCTCCTCAAGGCGGTCGCGCAGCAAAGCGTAGCGCGACATGGGAAAGCGATGCCCCGGCGGCAGGGGCAACACGAACTGGCCGGAATAGAAGGCGCGCATGCCCCGCATTCTGCGATGCGGGCCCGTTTTAGAAAGTGACCTCTAGATTGCTGCACAGCAGCAAAAACCCCTTGATCGCAAAACTCAGCTGCCTATACTTGAGGCCATGCTGCACCGCAACAAAGACGACGAGGCGCAGCGCAACGTGAATAGACCACCATCCCTTCTGGAGATCCCAAATGGCCCTGACCGCTGACCAAATCCTCGCCGCCCAAAAAGCAAACCTCGAAACCCTGTTCGGCCTGACCACCAAGGCTTTCGAAGGCGTCGAGAAGCTCGTCGAACTGAACGTGACCGCCTCGAAGGCTGCCCTGGCCGAAGCCGCCGGCACCGCCCAAGCTGCACTGAACGTCAAGGACGCGCAAGAACTGCTGACGCTGCAAGCCAGCCTGTTCCAGCCCTTGGCCGAAAAGACCGCCGCCTACAGCCGTCACCTGTACGACATCGCCCAAGGCACCGGCGCAGAATTCTCCAAGGCTTTCGAAGCCAAGGCCTCTGAAGCCCAGCAAGCCTTCGTCGGCCTGGTCGACAGCGCTTCCAAGAACGCACCCGCTGGTTCGGAAACCGCCGTTGCCGTCCTGAAGAGCGCCGTGGCTGCTGCCAACAACGCATTCGAATCGGTCCAGAAGGCTGTCAAGCAAGCCTCCGACGTCGCCGAAGCCAACTTCAACGCCGTGTCGACGCAAGCCGTCGCCGCCGCCAAGACGGCCACCGCTTCGCGCAAGCGCTAAGCACTGACCACCACCAGTTGTCTCCTTGGGTCCTCACGGATCCAATTCAGGGGCCTCATCTTCGGATGAGGCCCTTTTTTTGGCCCGGCGAGCCTCTTCGATAATGCCGGTCTTATTTCAGGAGACTCTTCATGCAGATCGACGGCAAGGTTTTTATCGTGACCGGGGGCGCTTCGGGCCTCGGCGAAGGCGCGGCGCGCATGCTGGCCGCGAACGGCGGCAAGGTGGTGATCGCCGACATGCAGGCTGAAAAAGGCGAAGCCGTCGCCAAGGAAATCGGCGGCGTGTTCGTCAAGTGCGACGTGAGCCAGGAAGCCGACGGCCAGGCCGTCGTTGCCGCGGCCACCAAGCTCGGCAAGCTGGTCGGCCTCGTCAACTGCGCCGGCATCGCGCCGGCCGAGAAGACCGTGGGCAAGAACGGCCCGCACGCGCTCGCCGTGTTCAGCAAGACCGTCACGATCAACCTGGTCGGTAGTTTCAACATGATCCGCCTCGCCGCCGACGCGATGAGCAAGAACGAGCCCGAAGCCACCGGCGAACGCGGCGTGTTGATCTCCACCGCCTCGGTCGCAGCCTACGACGGCCAGATCGGCCAGGCCGCCTACAGCGCCTCGAAGGGCGGCGTGGTCGGCATGACCCTTCCCATCGCCCGCGACCTCGCGCGCAACGGCATCCGCAACATGACCATCGCCCCCGGCATCTTCGGCACGCCCATGCTCTTCGGCATGCCGCAGGAAGTGCAGGACGCGCTGGCGGCCAGCGTGCCCTTCCCCTCGCGTCTGGGCACGCCCGAGGACTACGCCAAGCTCGCCAAGCACATCATCGAGAACGACATGCTCAACGGCGAGGTGATTCGTCTGGACGGAGCGATTCGACTCCCTCCACGCTGACACCCGGCACCGCAGGCGGCACTGCGGTGCTGCCGGTGCGGTCCAGCCGCTCGTACTGGGCGATCACCTGCGCGCCCAGCAGCACGAGCGTGGCGGCGATCTCCAGGCTCAGCAGCACCACGATCGCCGTGGTGAGCGAGCCGTAGACCACGTTGACCTGCGACAAGGTCGAGAAATACCAGATCAGCACCCGCCGCGTCGCTTCCCACAGCAGCGCGGCGGTCACGCCGCCGAGCAGCGCGTGGCGCAACGACATACGGCCGGCCGGCATCACGAGGTAGAGCGAGGTCAGCATGAAGATCTCGCCGCCCAGCCCCAGCAGGTACAGCAGCAACCCCGACACGCCCGATAGCGACCAGCTGCGCCCCAGCAAGTCGACGCTTTCCTGTCCCACCAGCTGAAGCGCGCCCGACACCAGCGTGACCAGCAGCAGCCCCACGCACAGGCAAAGGATGTAGACGTAGGGCATCGCCACCGAAACCAGGAAGTGGCGCTTGTGGTCGGCCTTTCGGTGGTGAAAGATCACCGCCATGGCGCTCTCGAGGATGCTGAAGGCCAGCGAGCTGAAGAAGATCATTGTCACCAGCAGCACCGGCCCCATCACGTCGCGATGGTCGAGGAAGCTCGACAGCTCCGTCACGATCGCCTTCGATTGCCCCGGCAGCAGCCATTCGAGGTACCGACCGATGGTGCGCAGCAGCTCGGCCTGTTCGATGATGTGCGACATCGCGATCACGCTCACGATCAGGAGCGGCACGATGGATAGCAGCGCGTAGTACGCCACTGCCCCCGCGAGCAGCAGCCCCTGGTTGGCGCGAAAGGCCTTCAGCGCGTCCCAGATGAATCGGAGCGGGTGCCGCAGCAGCGGCGCGGCGTGGTGCAATGGGTTGGGCGTCGTCATGCGTTGGGAAATCCGGATCGCAATCAGTATGCCGTCCCACCGCCGGAGGCCGGCCGCTTGCGTATGATTTGCCGCTCTTCGCCTACATGACCATCCCCGCTTCATTCATCCAGGAACTCATCGCGCGCGCCGATGTGGTCGAGATCGTCGGCCGCTATGTGCAGCTCAAGAAGGCCGGCGCCAATTTCATGGGGCTGTGCCCCTTCCACGGCGAGAAATCCCCCTCTTTTTCCGTCAGCCCGACCAAGCAGTTCTATCACTGCTTCGGCTGCGGGGTGCATGGCAACGCCATCGGTTTTCTCATGGAGCACGCGGGCATGGGCTTCGTCGAGGCGGTGCACGACCTGGCCGGCCAATATGGCTTGCAGGTGCCCGAGGACGACGCCTCTCCCGCCGAGCGCGCCCGCGCCGCCAGCCAGCGCCAGAAACAGGCCACGCTGACCGACGTGCTCGAGAAGGCCGGCGAGTCGTACCGCAAGTCGCTGCGACAGGCGCCCGGTGCCATCGAATACCTCAAGGGCCGGGGCGTCTCCGGCGAGGTGGCCAAGCAGTTCGGCATCGGCTATGCGCCCGCGGGCTGGCGGGCCCTCGCCAGCGTGTTCCCCGACTACGACGATCCGCTGCTCGCCGAGAGCGGCCTGGTGATCGTCAACACCGAAGACGGCCAACTCGAAGCGAGCGAAGCCAAGCGCTACGACCGCTTCCGCGACCGCGTGATGTTCCCGATCCGTAACGTGAAGGGCGAGTGCATCGGTTTCGGCGGGCGCGTGCTCGGCGACGAAAAGCCCAAGTACCTGAATTCGCCCGAAACGCCCGTGTTCAGCAAGGGCCGCGAGCTCTACGGCCTCTACGAGGCGCGCGCCGCCTTCCGCGACCGCGGCTATGCGCTGGTGACCGAGGGCTACATGGACGTGGTCGCCCTCGCCCAGCTCGGCTTTCCGAACGCGGTGGCCACGCTCGGCACCGCTTGCACCACCGAGCATGTGCAGAAGCTCTTCCGCTTCACCGAATCGGTGGTCTTCAGCTTCGACGGCGACGCCGCCGGCCGCCGCGCCGCGCGCAAGGCCCTGGACGGCGCCCTGCCCTATGCCACCGACGTCCGCAGCATCAAGTTCTTGTTCCTGCCGGCCGAGCACGACCCCGACAGCTTCATCCGCGAACACGGCGCGGACGCCTTCGCCCGCTTCGTGACCGAGGCCACGCCGCTGTCGCGCTTCATGCTCGAGGCCGCCCGCGAAGGCTGCGACCTGACCACCGCCGAAGGCCGCGCCCACATGACCAGCAACGTGCGCCCGCTCTGGAGCGCGATGCCGGACGGCGCACTCAAGCGGCAACTGCTGAGCGAGATCGCCACTCTGGTGCAGCTCGATGCGGCGGCGCTTTCGGATCTCTGGGCCTCCACGCCTGGCCCGCGCAAGGCAGCGGCGCCGCCCGCGCCGCGCCACAGCGAGTCGGGGGATGACGATGGCGGCTACCCGGACATGCCGCCGCCCATGGAATACGAAGCGCCCCGCTATGAAACCGATAGCAAGCCGCGCAAATTCGTCAAGGGCAAGCGCTGGGGTAGCAAGTTCGAAGAGCCCATCGAGCCATTGCGCGGCCGCGGCAAGCCCCCGAGCCGGCCCGACGTGGCGGTGCGGCTGTTGCTCTCGAACATGGCGCAATGGGATGCACTCTCGCATGAGCTGCACCTCATGCTGTGCGACCTGCCCGGCACGCACGGAGCGCTCTTCACCTGGCTCGACAGCCAGCTGCACGAGCACGGCGTGCAACCTTGGGCGGCGCTGCGCGAAGGCATGAGGGGGCTGGATTTCGAATCACTGGCCGAGCGCCTCATGAACGTCGCCGACGCCGCCCCGGTCCCCGAGGGCGAGGAAGAACAGCACCTGGCTGACGCCGCCAAGGAGCTTTCGAGCGTGCTCGACTTCATGCTGGACGATCGCCTCAAGGCCCAGCAAAGCGAGGCCATCGCCGCGGTCGGAAAAGACCCGAAAGCCCTGGAACGCTACAAGGCGCTCGAGGCGCGGCGGTTGGAATTGCGCAACCGCCTGAGTCCGCGCGGTTCAGAAACTGCTTGAAATTTGTGCAATACGCTATAATGTAGGGCTTCGCAACTGGCGAAATCAGACAAGAGCGACAGCAGCACCTCCGGGCCGACCCCCTAGCGCAACGCACTCCAACGGTAAATTCCGGCGGAAAGGGTCAATAACCGCAAGGACTGCACACCAAATGTTCGCCCGACATCTTGTCTGCTGAGGAATTAATTCCTCTTTCCCAATTGTTTTATGTCCGTGCCTGTGCGCGGGCTGTGGTGGCGCTGCCCGAATGGCGGTGCGCCTGTGATTTCCGCTTGTCCATTCTTGTCGTAACGAGGTCGTATGCCCAGTTCAAAGAAGCCTGCTATTTCACTTGCCAAGAGCGTCGCCAAAAAGCCTGTCGCAGAGAAACCGTTGAAAGCCGGCAAGACGCCGGCATCTAAGACGGGTGCCGCCGCGTCCAAATCGGCGCCCGCAACGAAAGTGAAAACCGTGCCCACGAAAACGACCACCCTCGACGATCCCAAGAAAATCGCCGCTCCCGCCGCCAAGAAAGTCGGCCGTCCGCCCAAGGCTGCCGGTGCCGCCGCACCTGCCACCGGCGCCAAGCGCGGCCGCAAGCCCAAGGCCGGCAATGAAGCCGCCGAGAGCGACATCGACCTGTCGGACATCGAGGAAGACTTGGCCGGCGACGAGCCGGCGGTTGCGACGACCACCGAAGAAAAGGTCAAGCCGCTGCGCATGAAGATCAGCAAGGCGAAGGAACGCGCCTTGATGAAGGAGTTCGGCCTCGACGAGACCGTGCTCTCCGAAGAAGACCTGGCCAAGCGCCGCTCGCGCCTGAAGACCCTGATCACGCTGGGCAAGACCCGCGGCTACCTCACGCACGGCGAAATCTCCGACCACTTGCCCGACAAGCTGGTCGACGCCGAGACCATGGAAGTCGTGGTCACCATGCTCAACGACATGGGCGTGGCGGTGTACGAGCAGACGCCCGATGCCGAAACCCTGCTGCTGAACAACACCGCGCCCACCGCCACCACGGTGGAAGAAGCCGAAGAAGAAGCCGAAGCGGCCCTCTCCACGGTGGACAGCGAATTCGGCCGCACCACCGACCCGGTCCGCATGTACATGCGCGAAATGGGCACGGTCGAGCTGCTGACCCGCGAAGGCGAAATCGAAATCGCCAAGCGCATCGAAGGCGGCCTGATGGCCATGATGGAAGCCATCTCGGCCTCCCCCGCCACCATCGCCGAGATCCTGCGCCTGGCCGCTGAAATCCGCGAAGGCAAGGTCGTCATCTCGACCATCGTGGACGGCTTCTCGAACCCCAACGAGGCCGACGACTACGTGGCCGAAGAAGACTTCGACGAATTCGACGAAGAAGACGACGACGACGGCAAGGGCGGCTCCAAGGCCCTCACCAAGAAGCTCGAAGAACTCAAGCGCGAAGCGCTCGATCGTTTCGACCGCATTGCCGGCCTGTTCGAGAAGGTCCACAAGATCTACGACAAGGAAGGCTACGGTACGCCCGCGTACGTCAAGGCCCAGGAGGCCCTGTCCGAAGAACTGATGACCATCCGCTTCACGGCCAAGACCATCGAGAAGCTGTGTGACCTGGTGCGCACGCAGGTGGACGACGTTCGCAAGAAGGAACGCGAACTGCGCCGCATCATCGTGGACAAGTGCGGCTTCCCGCAGGACGAATTCATCCGCGACTTCAGCGGCTACGACAAGAACGGCAACCGCATCGCGTCGAACCTGCTGAACCTGAAGTGGGTCGAGAAGCAGGCCGCCGCCGGCAAGCCCTGGAGCGCCGTGCTCGCGCGCAACATTCCGCCGGTGCAGGAACTGCAGCAGCGCCTGACCGACATCCAGTCGCGCGTGGTGGTGCCGCTCACGCAGCTCAAGGACATCAACAAGCGCATGAACGAAGGCGAATCGTCTTCGCGCGATGCCAAGAAGGAAATGATCGAGGCCAACCTGCGTCTCGTGATCTCCATCGCCAAGAAGTACACCAACCGCGGCCTGCAGTTCCTCGACCTGATCCAGGAAGGCAACATCGGCCTCATGAAGGCGGTGGACAAGTTCGAATATCGTCGCGGCTACAAATTCTCGACGTACGCGACGTGGTGGATCCGCCAGGCCATCACCCGCTCGATCGCCGACCAGGCGCGCACCATCCGCATCCCGGTGCACATGATCGAGACGATCAACAAGATGAACCGCATCTCGCGCCAGCATCTGCAGGAGTTCGGCTTCGAGCCCGACGCCGGCATCCTGGCCGCCAAGATGGAGATCCCGGAAGACAAGATCCGCAAGATCATGAAGATCGCCAAGGAGCCGATCTCGATGGAAACCCCCATCGGCGACGACGACGATTCGCACCTGGGCGACTTCATCGAGGACAGCAGCAACACGGCCCCCATCGAGGCCGCGATGCAAGCCGGCCTTCGCGACGTGGTCAAGGACATCCTCGACTCGCTCACGCCGCGCGAAGCCAAGGTGCTGCGCATGCGCTTCGGCATCGAGATGTCGACCGACCACACGCTGGAAGAAGTCGGCAAGCAGTTCGACGTGACCCGCGAGCGCATCCGTCAGATCGAGGCGAAGGCGCTGCGCAAGCTCAAGCACCCGTCGCGTTCGGACAAGCTGCGCAGCTTCATCGACACGCTCTGAGCCCAGGGCTCTGTCCGGCACCCGTGCCGGACAGGCTCAAAAAAGGCCCGGAACCGCACTTGCGGTCCCGGGCCTTTTTCTTTGGTCGGTACGCCGATCTTCCTCAGAGCGCCGCGAGCCCTTCCACCAGCGCTTCCCGGTCCAGCTTGCGCTGCTCGCCGCGCGACCACGAAAAGATGTCGTAGCCGTTGCTGTAGAGCACCGTGCCGTCCGGTGCGAGATCGAAGTGCGCCACATGCGAGGCGACCACACGCGGGCTCGCGCGGCGGCCTTCCTGCGCGATCAGCTGCCACGAGCCCGGCACCAGATTGCCCGCGTACTGCGGGTCGCTCCGAACCTTCGACAACTCGATCATCCGTCCGTGCAGCCACAGCTTGCCCAGGTCCTGGTCGAGCTCGGGCGTGCGCGGGCCGCCGGCCGAGCGCAGCGGCTCCTTGCCGTAGATCATCGAGAAGAAGTTGAGGTAACCGAAGACTGCCTTGCCCAGGCGCAGCGGCATCATCAGCGTGTCCTTGATCGCACCGCCGGCGCGCTCGTGCGCCGGCTTTTCCACCGGGCGGCGGATCGCGTAGAGCGTGCCGTCGGCCGCGATGCGCGGAACGATGTAGTCCCATTCGGGGTCGTCGAGCAGGCTGTCCATCTGGGCGCTCTTGTAGTCGAGCCAGTTCACCGTCGAATGCGCCATCGCGACGACGACGCCGTTCTCGGGGTGCCGCGCCACGCCGCACGTCTGGTAGACCAGCGTCGAGGGCGCGCCCGGCATCGCGGCCGGCGCGGCGTCCACCGCATCGCCGCCGGTGACCGCCCCCTTGGCATTGCCCTCCTCGTCGAACACCTCCAGTTGAGCGGTCCCGTCGGGTTGCCCCACGGCCAGCACCACGTGACGGGTCTCGGGCACGTAGGTCATGCCGAGGATCGGCGTGTGCTGCCGGTGAAAGAGCCGGATCTCGCGCTTCTCGTCGAGCTCGTAGCGGAACAGACCGATGCTGCGCCCCACGCTCAGCACGTAGTAGATGGTGCGCGGCCCGCTACGGCAGACGTGCTGGAAGCGCGCCGGCGCCATCGCGCCGCCCGGCCCGCCGCGGCCCCACAGCGCGGCGCCCGAGAGCATGCCCTTGGATTCCTCGCGCTCGGCGTGCTTCCAGGAGGTGGTGCGGCGGCTGTTGGCCTCGCGCTGGATCAGCTCGCGCGCGAACGGCGATTCGATCTGCACCGGCGCGGCTTCGCCCCCGCGCAGCCACAGCTCGCCGCGGGTGATCGACAGAAACTCCTGAATCATTCCTCGTCCCTTCTTGTTTCTTCAATGCACGCAGGCGCGCAGTTTAGTGGGCAGGCCGCTCCGGCGACCTCCCGACGCGTCTGCTACGCTCGCACTCTTTCGGTGCGCACCTCGCGCGCCCTTTTCCTCTCCCATCCCAAGCCATGAATCCCGACGCCGACAAACTCTGGCAGGCCCCGCGTTGGGCGCTGGCCGTCCTGCTCGCGGTGCTCGGCATGCTCGGGCCGTTCTCCATCGACACCTACATCCCGGCCTTCTCGGGCATCGCGCGCTCCATCGGCGCGACGCCCGCCGAGATGCAGCAGACGCTTTCGGCCTACCTCTTCGGCTTCGCGTTCATGAACCTGTTCCACGGTGCGCTGTCGGACAGCTTTGGCCGCCGGCCCGTGGTGCTGTGGGGCCTTGCAGTATTCACCATCGCCTCGCTGGGCTGCGCGCTGTCGCAGAACATCACGCAGCTCGTGCTGTTCCGCGGGCTGCAGGGCCTGTCGACCGGCGCGGGCATCGTGGTCTCGCGCGCGGTGATCCGCGACATGTTCCCGCCCGCCGAGGCGCAGCGCGTGATGAGCCAGGTCACGATCTATTTCGGCGTGGCGCCGGCCATCGCGCCGATCATCGGCGGCTTCCTGTTCGTGCATGCGGGCTGGCACGCGGTGTTCTGGTTCCTCGTGGCCGTGGGCGTGGTGCTGTTCGTCGCCAATTACAAGCTGCTGCCCGAGACGCTGCATCCCTCGCACCGCCAGTCGTTCCACGTGCGGCACCTGATGCGCGGCTACTGGGACCTGTGCTCGGACCCGCGCTTTTTGCTGCTCGCGCTCGCGAGCGGCGTGCCTTTCAACGGCATGTTTCTCTACGTGCTGGCCGCGCCCGCATTCCTGGGCGACCACCTCGCGCTGCAGCCGCAGCAGTTCTTCTGGTTCTTCCTGCTGACCATCGGCGGCATCATGCTCGGCGCGCGCGCCAGCGGCCGCATGGCCGGCAAGGTCACGCCCAAGCGCCAGATCCGCGACGGCTTCCTCATCATGCTGGTCACCTCGGTGGTCAACGTGGTGGCCAACTTCTTCTTCGATGCGCACGTGGCCTGGGCGCTGTGGCCGCTCGCGGTGTTCGCCTTCGGCTGGGCGCTGATGGTGCCGGTGGTCACGCTGCTGGTGCTTGACCTGCACCCCGAGCGCCGCGGCATGGCCTCGTCGCTGCAGGCGGTGATCGGCTCCACCGCCAACGGCGTCGTCGCCGGTGCGATCGCACCGCTGGTGATGCATTCCACGCTGGCCCTGGCGGTCACCTCCACGCTGATGCTGGGCATCGGCTTGGTTGCCTGGGTCTGGCTGCATGGCCGCTGGCCCGAGATCGGCCGCAGCCTCGCCAACGAAACCTGAAAGGAGCCGCGCGATGCGGTTCTCCGCGTTCCTCGCCTACGCACGCGCCTGGTTGCCGGGCCGCACCACCGTCGACATGCGGGAGCGCCTGCGCGCCGTGTGCGGCGCGGCCATCGGGCTCTTGATCACCGCCCTGCTGTGCCGCTGGCTGGCCGGCCCGTTGGAGAGCGCCGTCTGGCTGATCGCGCCGTTGGGCGCCACCGCGGTGCTGGTGTTTGCCGTGCCCTCGAGCCCGCTCGCGCAGCCCTGGTCGGTCATCGGCGGCAACACGCTGTCGGCACTGGTCGGCATCGCCTGCGCGAACTGGATTCCCGACCCCGCCGTGGGCGCCGCCGTCGCGGTCGCCGCCGCGATCGGGGTGATGTTCGCCGCGCGCTGCCTGCATCCGCCGGGCGGCGCGGCGGCCTTGCTGGCGGTGCTCACCCACACCACGCAGTTCTCGTCGGCCCTGTTTCCCGCCCTCACGAACTCGGTGCTGATGGTGCTGGCCGGCGTGATCTACAACTCGCTCACCGGCCGACGCTATCCGCATGTGCAGGTGGCGCAGCCGCCGCGCGCGGACGCCCGCTTCAGCCAGGCCGACATCGACGCGGTGCTCGCCCGCTACAACCAGGTGCTGGATATCAGCCGAGACGACCTCGAGTCACTGATCCAGCAGACCGAGCTGGAGTCGTACAAGCGGCGCCTGGGCACGCTCGATTGCGGCGACATCATGTCGCCCAACCCTGTCTCGGTGGAGTTCGGAACGCCCCTGCAGGAGGCTTGGGCGCTGATGCACGAGAAGCGCATCAAGGCGCTGCCGGTGACCGACCGCACGCGCCGCGTGGTGGGCATCGTCACGCAGGCCGACTTCTTCCGCCAACTCGACCTGCAGAACCACGAAGGCATCGCAGGCCGGCTGCGCGATTTGATTCGCGCCACGCGCACCGTGGTGTCGAACAAGCCCGAGGTGGTCGGCCAGATCATGACGCGCCAGGTGCGCGTGGCCAGCGCCGAGCGGCCGGTGGTCGATCTCGTGCCGCTTTTTTCCGAAGGCGGCCACCACCATATCCCCATCATCGATGGTGAAAAGCGCCTCACCGGCATGATCACCCAGTCGGACTTCGTGCGCGCCCTCTACCGTGCCGTGCGGCCGGAGAACTGAAACCCCTTTTGTCTTTACCAAGGAGCGCGCATGGCCTGGGTCGTATTGCTGGTGGCGGGTCTACTTGAAGTGGGCTGGGCCATCGGCCTCAAGTACACCGAAGGATTCACGAAATTCTGGCCCTCGGTCGGCACCGCCTTCTCGATGGTGCTCAGCGTGGTGCTGCTGGGCTGGGCCATGCGCTCGCTGCCCGTGGGCACGGCCTACGCGGTATGGACCGGCATCGGCGCCGTAGGCACGGTGATCCTGGGCATCGTGCTGTTCCACGAGCCGGCCAATGCGGCGCGGCTCGTGTGCGTGGGGCTGATCGTCGCGGGCATCCTCGGGCTCAAGCTCACGAGCGCGGCCTGAACACCGCGCGCTACTCCAGCACGACGTTCGCCTTCTTCACGAGCGCCGCATAGCGCGCAGCCTCGCTGCGGAAGTAGCTTGCTGCCTCTTCGGACGAGGTGGGCTTGATGACGTTGCCCTGCCGGTCCATCGCCTCGCGCACCTCGGCGCTGGTGTAGGCGGCCACCACGGCGTCGTGGACGCGTTTGATGTCGGCCGCCTGCATCTTCGGCGGGCCGATCACCGCGAACCAGCCTTCGACCGCGTAGTTCGGCAGCCCCTGCTCCGCGATCGTCGGAATGTCCGGCGCGGCCGGCGAGCGGGCCGATCCGCACACGCCGATGGCGCGCAGCGCGCCGCTCTTGATGTGCTGCTGCACTGCGGGCAACGCGACCACGCCGATCTCGACCTGCCCCGCCATCATGTCGGTCACCATCGGGCCGGTGCCCTTGTACGGAATGTGGCGCGCCTTCACGCCAGCCTCATCCATGAACATCTCGCCGGCCAGGTGAATGATGGTGCCGTTGCCCGACGAGGCGTAGTTGTAGCCCTCGGGCTTGGCGCGCAGGAGCGCGACAAGCTCCTTCACGTTCTTCGCGGGCAGCTTCGGGTTCACCATCAGCACCAGCGGCGTCGCGCCGACCACGCTGATCGGCGTGATGTCGGTGATCGCATCGAACGGCATCTTCTTGAACACGCTCGGGTTGATCACGTGGTTGTTCGACACCATGCCCAGCGTGAGCCCGTCGGGCGCCGCCTTGACGATGGCCGCGGTGCCGGTGATGCCGCCCGCGCCCGGCATGTTCTCGATCACCACCGGCTGGCCGAAGGCCTTGCCGAGCGCCACCGACGCGGCGCGCACGATGTTGTCCACGCCCGAGCCGGCGCTGATAGGCAGGATGAAGCGGATCGGTTTGTCGGAGCCCTGTGCGAGCACGGGACAGGCGGCCAGCGCCGCCGCGCTGGCGCCGAAGCCCAGCAGCGTTCGGCGGTTCATCGGGAAAAAGTTCGTGGTGGTCATGGGTCTTGTCTCTCTTTATGGTTTTTGAAGAATCGCCGGCGTCAGCTCACGGCCGCGTCCGCATGCATCGCATCGACCTGCGCATCGCCGTAGCCCAGCTCGGCCAGCAGCTCGCGCGTATGTTCACCGAGCGTTGGCGGATGCAGGCGCACGCCCAGGCGTTCGCCGTCGAGCGTGATCGGGAACAGCGTCGTCTGCGCCATCTGCCCTGCACGCTCGCCGTCGGGCAAGCGAATGTCGGCCAAGCCCCCGCTGGCCTTCAGGTGCGGATCGGCATACAGGTCTTCGGGCCGCGTGATCGGTGCGAACGGCAGGCCCCGCGCCTCGAAGATCGCCGACAGCTCGGCCGCCGAACGATCGGCGAGCCGGACGCGCAGGTCGGCCAGCAGCGTGGGTCGCAGGCGCACCCGGTCGTTGTTGGTGCTCAGGGCCGGGTCGGCCTTCAGGTCGTCGAAGCCCAGCGCATCGCAGAACACCGTCCACTGCGCATCGCTCACTGCGGCCAGGAAGATCTGCTCGCCGTCCTTCACGGTGAACACGTCGTACAGCGCCCAGGCCGAGATGCGCTCTGGCATCGGCGCCGCCGCCTGCCCGGTGATCGCGTACTGCAGCATGTGCTGGCCGACGAGGAACACGTTGTTCTCGAAGAGCGCCGACTGCACCTCCTGCCCCTTGCCGGTTTCCGCACGCTGCATCAGCGCGGCGATGGCGCCGATGGCGCCGAACATGCCGCCCATGATGTCGTTCACGCTCGTGCCCGCGCGCAGCGGGTCGCCGGGGCGCCCCGTCATGTAGGCGAGCCCGCCCATCATCTGCACCACCTCGTCGAGCGCCGTTCGATGCTCATAGGGCCCGGGCAGGAAGCCCGTGTGGTTCACGTACACGAGGCGCGGATTGAGCTTGCCGAGCGCGGCGTAGCCCAGGCCGTACTTGTCCATCGTGCCGGGGCGGAAGTTCTGCGCCACCACGTCGGCCGTGGCGCACAGGCGCAGCGCCGCCTCGAGCCCCTGCGGGTTGCGCAGGTCCAGCGCGATGCTCTTCTTGTTGCGGTTGAACATCGGGAAGAAGCCCGCCCCCGCGCCCAGCAGGTGCCGCGTGCGGTCGCCGTCGATCGGCTCGACCTTGATGACTTCCGCGCCCAGGTCCGCCAGCACCATGCCGCAGGTCGGGCCCATCACCATGTGGGTGAACTCGACCACGCGGATGCCGGCGAGCGGCAGGCGCTTTTTCTCGATCACGGCGGCGTTCATGCGGCCACCTCCTGGGCTGCGGCCGTCGGCACGAAGGTCTTCGGGAAACCCGCACGCCACACCGTGCCCTGCAGCGTCTCGCCCTCGAGCCAGCCGGCCACGCGCTTGCGCAGGTCGAGCAGTTGCTGCAGGTCGACGCCGGTCGCAACGCCCATGCTCTCCAGCATGAAGATGAGGTCTTCGGTATCGACGTTGCCGCTCGCGCCCGGCGCATGCGGACAGCCGCCGATGCCGGCCAGGCAGGCATCGAAACGCGTGACGCCGACCTCCAGCGCCGCGTAGACGTTCGCGAGCCCGAGGCCGCGCGTGTCGTGGAAATGGCCGCACCAGAGGCGGTCGCCCGCGATGCGCAGCGCGCGTTCGAACAGGCTGCGGACCATCGCCGGGTCGGCGTAGCCCACGGTGTCCGCCAGGCTCACGCGGTCCGCGCCCGCATCGAGCAGCGCCTGCATCAGCCGCAGCACTTCCTCGGGGTCGACATGGCCCTGGATCGTGCAGCCGAAGGCCGTGCCCACGCCGCCGTCGATCAGCGTCTTCGAGCCCGCCGCATCGCGCGCGGCGCGCATGCGGCCGACCTCGGCCACCACTTCGTCGGGCGTCTTGCGCAGGTTGGCGAGGCTGTGCGCGTGGCTCGCGGAGAGCGGCACCATCATCAGGTCCGCCTCGCCCGCGATGGCGCGCTCCGCGCCCTTGAGATTGGGCACCAGCACCGAGGCGAAAAGCCCCGGCAACGTCTTCGCGTACGCCAGCAGCTCGGCCGTGTCGGCCAGTTGCGGCAGCAGGTGGGCCGGCACGAAGGAGCCGACTTCGATCTCGCGCTGGCCGGCCGCGTGCGCGTCACGGATCCATTCGAGCTTGCGTGCGGTGGGCAGCACGCGGGCGATGCTCTGGAGCCCGTCGCGCAGCCCCACTTCGCGAACGACCGCGCGGGGCGGCAGGAAAGCGTGAGTCAATTCTTTGTCTCCGTCGTGAGGGGTACGGCGTCGATGTTAGAAGTTCCGATTTGGTTCAGAAGGTATATTTTGGAAGCCATTTGCTTCCAGAACGGAACATCATGAGAGACCTCGACCTGACCACCCTGCGCCTGTTTGTCGCCGTCTGCGAAACCCGCAGCATCGCGCGCGCCGGCGAGCAGGCCAGCATCGTCGGCTCGGCGATCAGCAAGCGCCTCGCGCAGCTCGAAGACACCGTCGGCACGCCGCTGCTGCTGCGCAAGCGCCGCGGTGTGGTGCCCACGCCCGCCGGCGAGACCTTGCTGGAGCACGCCCGCGCCATGCTCGGCAGCGCGAACCGCATCGAGCGCGACATGGCTTCCTACGCCGGCGGGGCGCGCGGTCATGTGCGCATCCTGGCCTCGGCGTCGGTCATGGCCGAATCGCTGGCCGAAGACGTGGCCGGCTTCCTGCAGGACCCCGTGCACCGCAACATCCGGGTCGACATGGAAGAGCGCGTGAGCCCCGAGATCGTCCGGGGCATCCGCGAGGGCGTCGCCTCCATCGGCCTGTGCTGGGATGCCGCCGATCTCGAAGGGCTGGAGCGGCGCGACTACCGCTCGGACCACCTCGCGATCGTCGCACACCCCACGCACCCCGTGGCCCGCCACGACACGGTGCGCTTCGAACAGGTGCTCGACCACGAATTCGTCGGCATGCCCGCGCTGAGCGCGGTGCAGCTGATGCTCGCGCGCGAGGCCGCCGTGGCCGGCAAGCCGCTCGTGTACCGGGTGCTGGTGTCGAACTTCGACGCGGCACTGCGCGTGGTGCGCGCCGGCCTGGCCATCAGCGTGGTGCCGGCGGAAGTCGCCCGGCCATTCGCCGACGCCTTCGGGCTGCGCCTGATGCCGCTTACCGACGACTGGGCCCGCCGCCGGTTCGCGATCTGCTTTCGGAGCGAGTCGGCGCTGTCGCCCTCGGCCCAGCTGCTGGTCGCACACCTCGAACGCTGCGCCACGGACCGGCCAGCGGGCGACTGATTCGTCCGATAACGGAAACGATCCATTGCGATGGCGGTGGTTTTTGTTTCGTTTCCTGCAACCTAACATTCGGTCTGTTCACGCTGTCACCCTTCCATTCCACCGACCGAAAGACATCGCCATGTTCCGCAGGACCCTGATTTCCGCTGTCGCCCTGACCGCCACCCTCGCCCTCGCACCTCTGGCCCAAGCCGCCGAGCCGCTCAAGCTCGACGTGTACAACCCCGGCGCCAAGTCGATGTTCCCGGTGTCGTCCGAACTCATCACCGGCCAGACCGATGCCGTGCTGATCGACGCGCAGTTCCAGCGCAACGACGGCGAGGCGCTGGTGCAGAAGATCAAGGCCAGCGGCAAGAAGCTGACCACCGTCTACATCAGCCACAGCGACCCCGACTACTACTTCGGCCTCGACGTGATCCAGGCCGCTTTTCCCGACGCGAAGATCGTCGCCACGCCGCAGACCGTGGCCGCGATCCAGGCCTCCAAGGACGGCAAGCTCGCGTACTGGAGCCCGATCCTGAAGGAGAACGCGCCCAAGGCGGTGGTCGTGCCCCAGCCGCTGGCTGGCGACAGCATCGAGCTCGAAGGCCAGAAGATCCAGATCGTCGGCCTCGACGGTCCTACCCCCGCGCGCACCTTCGCCTGGATTCCTTCGCTCAAGGCCGTGGCCGGCGGCATCCCGGTGTCGGCCAACATCCACGTGTGGATCGCCGACACGCAGACGCCTGCATCGCGCAGCGACTGGCTCAAGACGCTGGGCCGCATCGAAGCCCTGCATCCCAAGACCGTGGTGCCCGGCCACTATCTGCCGAACGCGAACGGCAGCGCGCCCTACACAGTCGCCTCGGTGAAATTCACGCGCAGCTACCTGCAGGCCTTCGAGACCGAAGCCAAGAAGGCCAAGGACTCGGCCGCACTCATCGCCGCGATGAAGAAGCGCTACCCGAAGCTGGAAGACACCTCGTCGCTCGAACTGAGCGCCAAGGTCATCAAGGGAGAAATGAAATGGCCGCAGTGAACGACGCACCGGGCACCGCCACGCTGCACTACATCTTCGATCCGATGTGCGGCTGGTGCTACGCCGCCGCGCCGCTGGTCGATGCGGCGCGCAGCGTGCCGGGCCTTGCGGTCGAGTTCCACGGCGGCGGCATGATGACCGGCGCGAACCGCCGCGCGATCTCGCCGCAGTGGCGCGAGTACGTGATGCCGCATGACCGGCGCATCGCCGAACTCACGGGCCAGCCTTTCGGCGAGGCGTACTTCGAGGGGCTGCTGCGCGACACCGGCGCGGTGATGGACTCCGCCCCCCCCACTACCGCGATCCTCGCAGCCGAGGCGCTGCGCAAAGGTGGCGGCCTCGACATGGTCCATCGCCTGCAGCACGCCCACTACGTCGAAGGCCGGCGCATCGCCGATACGGATGTGCTCAATGCCGTGGCCATCGAACTCGGCTTCGATGCAGAAGCTTTCGCATCGACCTTCGCGCGCCTGTCCGGCGAAGCAACTTCGCAGCACATCGCCGCGAGCCGCCAGCTGCTGCAACGTTCGGGCGGACAGGGCTTTCCGACTTTCGTGCTGGCGCAGGCCGACGGCACTGCAAGCCGCATCGACATCGGACCCTGGCTCGGCCGGGCGGACGAATGGAAGGCGCAACTCGCCACGCTGGCCGCGCCGCCGCAATCCGCAGCAGCGCCCGCCGCGTGCGGCCCCGACGGCTGCGCGATCTAGGCGATCTTTTCCAGGAAGACCAGCCGGATCGGTGCATCCAGCAGTTCGTCGAACCGCTTCTCGAACGCCTGGAAATACGGCGTTGCGAAGTGAGCGTCCAGCGCGGCCTGGTCCCTGAACGACTCGCGCATGTAGAAGCTGCCGGGCTCGTCACGCAACTCGAACAAGGTGTAGTCGAGGCAGCCGGGCTCTTCCCGCGTGGAGGGCACCAGGGCGCTCAAGGCGCTGCGAAGCGCTTCACGCTGGCCGGCCTTGGCCTTCAGGACGGCGATGCTGATCAGAGGGACGGTGCTCATGTATTCGTTTCCTGCGGCACGAAGTTTCGATGCCTGCAGTTTGCGATGACACCGCCGTTTGAAAAAGTCTCTCGATCCGGAAACTCTTTCAATCGGCCTTTGAAGATCGCCCTCTCAGAAGAATGCCCGCGCGATGACAGGCGCTACTTGCTGCATTGGAAACTCGCCGCCTGCGATGCATCGCCACTCACGTAGCGCGGCCACAGCGGCCACTCGCACAACGGGCGCGCGCGGGTGGTCTTGAACGGCGGCTGAACCTCCTGCTCGAGCAGTTGCAGTCCGCCCGGCGCGCGGCCGCGCTCGACCCAATCAGCCAGCGCGCCGAGCATGTCGACGTTCGCAGGCGCGCCGCTGCCCACATGGTCCACACCCGGCGCGGTGTACAGGCGCATGAAGCGGTCCACGTTGTCGCGCCCCATGCGCGCCACCACCGACTCGTAGTAGCGGATGCCGGCGAACGGGCTCTGCGCGTAGTCGGCCATGTGCTCCAGCATCAGCAGCTTGCCGCCCCGTGCGTTGAAGGCGCTGAGATCAGGGTTGGTCGAGTCCATCAGTTGCGACACGGTGGCGATGCGGGCGGCGAAGTCTTCGGCGCGGTAGTTGCGCACATCGAGCGATGGATTGCGCGCGTAGAAATACTGCAGCGCCCCGCTCCCGTAGAACCACGCGATGCCGTTGCTCGGCTGCGGCGGCACGCTCGGCGCGGCGGTGCCGGTCCACCATGCGTTCCAGCCGCCCATCGAAGCGAAAGCCGGCGTGCCTTCACCACCGATGCCCCAGCCCGGATATTCGGCGACACCGTGGGCCAGCGGCACGGGCGCGCGCCACGGCGAGCGCAGCGTGCGCACCGCCTGCACCTGCGCATCGTTGAGGCAGTTGTCGCCGCTCGTTCCCGCCGCGCAGCGCAGGGTGGCCGGATCGAAACGCTGAAGACACGCCACCGGGTTCGACACGATGCGATCGGCCACGCCGTCCGCGGCATCGCACGACGCGAGCACCGCGTTGTGCACCAGTTGCACCTGCGCGGGCCGCAGCCACCCCTCGCCGAAGGTGGCGATGCCGTTGCGCGTGCCCGCGTGCTGCAGCCCCGTCCAGTTGATCACCGGCACGCGGCTGAAGATGCCGTCGAAGTCCTGCGGATAACGCTGCGCCATCGTGAGCGCCTCGCGCCCACCTTCGGAACTGCCCATGAAATAGAGCTTCTGCGGCGCCTGCCCGTAGGCGCGCTGCATCAGCGCCACCGCCACGTCTCGCACCTTCTTGTACGAGGCATGCGCGAAGTTCGCGAGCGCCTCGTCGTTCAGCGCAAAGGCCTGCGGCGGCTGGCCCTGCACGTTCTGGTGGCCCGAGTCGGTGCCGTAGGTCACGTAGCCCTGCGCGAGCGGCGTGGGCTGGTCGAAACGGCCGGCCGGAACCAGCGCGAGGCCGGTGATCAGCACGCCGTTGAAGCCACCGCCGCCGTACTGCACGCTGCGCCCGTTCCATGCGAGCGGCAGGTTGACCTGGAACAGGATCGGCGGCGCGCTCGCATCGAGCGGCGCGATGCGCCCGAGCACCTTGCAGTGCGCGGGCGTCACCGGCGTGATGCGCGCCGCGGGGCTGGGCCCGCGCTCGGCGACCGCCAGCGGGGAGGCGGCAACGAGGGTCACGGAGTCGATGGTTGCGGCGCCGCTCGGCAGGCCGATCGCAGCGGGCGCGATCGGTGCGGCGAGGGCCACGCAGGATGTGGCCGGGTACGCGCCGAGCGTGAGGCTCCTCGGCCCGGTGGGGGTGCCGCATGCGGCGAGCAACGCGGCGACCGCCAGCATGGCGCCCCCGCAAAACACTGTCTTCGGGATCGCCATCTGTCTGTCTCCTTCGTTGTTCGTTAGAGGCCGCTACCGCGCCACGCCCAGCAGCCGCTCCAGCACCTGCGGCTGGCTGCGCAGTGCCGCCGCGCTGTCGGTGTGAACGATGGTGCCGTGGTCGAGCACCACCGCGTGGTCGGAAATCGCGAGGATCGCCTGCGGGTGCTGCTCCACGATGATCGCGGCCAGCCCTTCGTCCTGCGTGATCCGGCGAATGGCGCGTAGCAGTTCTTCCACGATGATCGGCGCGAGGCCTTCGAGCGGCTCGTCGAGCAGCAGCAGCTTCGGGTTCAGCACCAGCGCACGGCCGACAGCCAGCATCTGCTGCTCGCCACCCGAGAGCTGCGTGCCCAGGTTGGTCTTGCGTTCGGCCAGGCGCGGGAACATCTCGTAGACGCGCTGCGGATTCCACTTGCCCGGGCGCTCCACGGCCGTCAGGTTCTCGTGCACCGTGAGCGACTTGAAGATGTTGCGCTCCTGCGGCACCCAGCCAATGCCCGCCGCGGCACGTTGATGCGGTGCCAGCTTGTGCAGCGCCTGCCCGCCGAGCGCGATGGTGCCGCCGTGCTGGCGCGTGGCACCGGCCAGCGTGTTGATCAGCGTCGTCTTGCCCGTGCCGTTGCGGCCGAGCAGCGCGAGCGTCTGCCCTTCGCCGAGCGCGAACGCCACGTCGTGCAGCACCACGGCCTCGCCGTAGCCCGCGCTCAGGTTCTCGATGCGCAGCAGCTCAGACATGGGCGTTCTCCGTTCCATGGCCCAGGTAGACCTCTTTCACCTTCGGATCGTTGGCGATGGTCTCGGGGTCGCCCTCGGTCAGGAGCGTGCCGTTGACCAGCACCGTCATGCGGTCGGCGAAGCTGAACACCAGGTCCATGTCGTGTTCGATCAGCAGCACCGACACATCGGCCGGCAATGCGGCCACGGTCTGCAGCAGCTCTTCGCGCTCGCCGGCGGGCACGCCCGCCACGGGCTCGTCGAGCAGCAGCACGCGCGGCTCGCAGGCGAGCGCGATGGCGATCTCCAGCAGGCGGCGCTTGCCGTAGGCCATGAACTTGGTCTGCTGCTTCGCGACGTCCGCCAGGTGGAACTGCTCCAGCAGTTGCCCTGCCCGCTCCGCGATCCCCTTGGTGCCGCCGAGCGGCCGCCACCATTGCGCGGCGATGCCCTTCTGCTGCGACACCACGAGCGCCAGCGTTTCCAGCGGCGTCATCGAATCGAACAGCTGGTTGATCTGGAAGGTGCGCACCAGCCCACGCGCCACGCGCTTGTGCGGCGCGAGCGTGGTGATGTCTTCGCCGAGCAGCGTGATGCGGCCTTCGGTCGGCGTGAGCACGCCGGTCAGCAGGTTGATCAGCGTGGTCTTGCCGGCACCGTTCGGGCCGATCAGCGCATGGCGAGCGCCGCGCTTCAATTCCATCGTGACGTTGTTGGTGGCCGTGATGCCGCCGAAGCGCATCACCAGGCCTTGCGTCGAAAGCACGGTGTCGGTGGTGGTCATGCCGCACCCCCTTTCTTCTTGCCCATGCCGAACCACGTCCACGGCTTGAGCAGGCGGTCGCGCCCCACGAGCACCAGCAGCACGAGGATGAGGCCGATCCAGAACATCCAGTACTGCGGCGTCACGGCCGAGAGCCAGTTCTGCAGCAGCTTGAAGACGATGGCACCCGCCACGCCGCCATAGAGCCAGCCCACGCCGCCGATCACCAGCATCAGCAGCACATCGGCCGAGCGGTCGAAGGCCAGCACGTCGAGCGAGGCGAAGCCGGTGGTCTGCGCGAGCAGCGCGCCCGCCGCGCCGGCAATGCCGGCTGCGACGGTGTAGATGACCGCGAGCCGCGACACCACCGGAATGCCGATGGCCATCGCACGCAGCCGGTTGTCGCGAATGGCCTTCAACGTTGCGCCGAACGGCGAATGCACCAGCCGGCGCATCACCAGGAACAGCACCAGCATCACCGCCAGCGAATACCAGGCGGCGGTACGGCCGTACAGGTCGAACTCGAAGAGGCCGAGCACCGGCCCCATCACCACGCCCTGCAGGCCGTCGGCGCCGCCGGTGAGCCAGTCGAGCTTGTTGGCCAGTTCGAGCAGGAGCAGCGCGGTGCCGAGCGTGACCATGAGCCGCGTGAGGTCGCTGCCGCGCAGGATCGTCACGCTGGCCACGAGACCCAGCAGCGCCGAGAGCACGGTCGCGAACACCAGCCCGACGGTCGGGTCCGGCATCACGAGCTTGGCGAACAGCGCCGCCGCATACGCGCCGAAGCCGAAGAAGGCCGCATGGCCGAGCGACACGATGCCGGTGTAGCCGAGGATCAGGTCGAGCGACATCGCGAACAGCGCGACGATGGCGATCTCGTTGACCAGCAGCGAATGCGAGGGCATCACCAGCGGCAGCGCGAAGGCCACCGCCCAGGCCACGAACTCCCAGGGCCGCCAGCGCGCGGTGCGCAGCAGGGCCGACTCATAGGTCGCAGTGGTGGAGGAAGAAGGCGCGCTCATCTCAACGGCCTCCCTTGCGCGTGAACAGGCCCTGGGGCCGCCACATCAAAATCAGGATCATCAGCAGGTAGACGGTGAAGGCGCCCATCTTCGGAATGAAGTACTTGCCCGCCACGTCGGCAATGCCCAGCAGCAGCGCCGCCGCGAGCGGCCCGGTGATCGACGAGGTGCCGCCGACCGACACCACGATCAGGAAATAGATCATGTACTTGAGCGGAAAGGTCGGATCGAGCCCGAGGATTTCCGCCCCCAGCGCACCGCCCAGCCCTGCAAGCCCCGAGCCGACGGCGAAGGTCAGCAGGAACACGATGTTCACGTTGATGCCCAGGCCCGCGGCCACGCGCGGGTCGTCGACCGCGGCGCGCAGCCGGCTGCCGAAGCGCGTCTTCGAGAGGATGAGCTGCAGCACCACGGTGAGCACCGCGCACACGCCGATGATGAAGAGCCGGTAGTGCCCCATGCCCAGCAGCAGTGCGCCGTCGCCGATCTCGGTGCGGCCGCGCAGCCACTCGGGCAATTGCACGTTCTGCTGCGACGAGCCGACGAAGTAGTCGATGGCGGCCACCGCCATGAACGCGAGGCCAATGGAGAAAGGCACCTGGTCCAGGTGCGGCTTGCCGTACATCGGCCGGTAGAGCGTGCGTTCGAGCAAGGCTCCGGCGAGCGCGACGACGATGAACGCGAACGGCAGGCAGGCCAGGAACGGCATGCCGAGCTTCTGCATCGCGAACACGGTGAGGTAGCCGCCCGCCATGGCGAAGGCGCCGTGCGCGAGGTTGATGAAGTTCATCAACCCGAGCGTCACGGCCAGGCCGACGGCGAGAACGAAGAGCAGCATGCCGTAGGCGATGCCGTCGAAAAGAATGGTCAGCATGTCTGTTGTCTGCGTCTGAGGTGCGTTCGTTCTGGATGCTGTTGTTCAGGGCGGGTGCACAGGCCACCGGGTACTCCCCTCCGCGAATGTCCCCCGGGGCTTCGCCCCTCCTCCTTGATTTCGCTGCGGGGAGCACCCGATGCCCTGCGCACTTGGGCACTCTGCTGGCATATCGCTGATCAGCGACTGCACTGAAAAACGAGCACGCCGATGGGGTGCCTTGCGCAGCGAAATCAAGGAGGAGGCCGCAGGCCGGGGGACATTCGCAGAGCAAGGTACCCCGTCGGCGGGAGCGTCGCCCTGAACGGCAACGCCCCACCGCGAGGCGCCGAATTACTTCGCCTTGCCCGGGTCCTTCACGCCCTTGATCACGTCGAACTCGACGTTGTAGAGCTGCCCGTCCTTCTTCTCGACCTTGCGCAGGTACACGTCCTGCACGATGTCGCGCGTCTGCGCATCGATCAGCACCTGGCCGCGCGGGCTCTCGAAGACCTGGCCCTTCATGGCCGCCAGCAGCGCTTCGCCGCCGCCCTGGCCCTTGGTGGTCTTGAGCGCTTCGTAGATCACGCGCATGCCGTCATAGCCGCCGACGGCCATGAAGTTGGGGCGCATCTTCGGGTTGGCCTTCTGGAAGGCCTCGACGAACTTCTTGTTCGCGGCCGAGGGGTGCGCGGCCGAATAGTGGTGCGAGGTGACCACGCCGAGCGCGCCGTCGCCCATGTCGTTCAGTTGGTCGTCATCGGTCACGTCGCCGGTGGCGATCATGCGGATGCCGGCCTTGTCCATGCCGCGTTCCAGGAACTGCTTCATCACCGCCGCGCCCGCGCCCGAGGGCACGAAGACGAACAGCGCATCGGGCTTGGCATCGCGCACCTTCTGCAGGAACGGCGCGAAGTCGGGGTTGCGCAGCGGCACGCGGAGTTTTTCGATCACCTTGCCGCCGTTGAGCTGGAAGCGCTCGCTGAAGAACTTCTCTGCGTCGTTGCCGGGGCCGTAGTCGGCCACGAGCGTCACCACGGTCTTCACGCCGTTCTTCGGCGCCCAGTCGCCCATGGCGACCGACACCTGGGGCAGCGTGAAGCTCGAGCGAATGATGTAGGGCGAGGCTTCGGTGATGCTCGACGTGGCCGCGGCCATCACCACTTCAGGCGTCTTCGACTGGGTGGCGATCGGCGCCACGGCCAGCGCCAGCGGCGTGAGGCCAAAACCGGCCAGCACGTTGACCTTGTCGTTCACCACCAGTTCCTGCGCGAGGCGCTTGGTCACGTCGGGCAGGCCCGTGTCGTCCTTGACGATCAGCTCGACCTTCTTGCCAGCCACGGTGTCGCCGTTCTGCGCCATGTACAGGCGCGCCGCGGCTTCGATCTGACGGCCGGTGGAGGCCGACTGGCCGGTCATCGGAAGGATCAGGCCGATCTTGAACTTGTTGTTGTCCTGGGCGCTGGCGAAGGGCGCCGCGAGCGCGGCGGAGAGCGCGATCGCCGAGAGGCCCGCGGTCTGAATGAGATGGCGTCTTTGCATGAGGTTTTCCTTGAGGGACGGAATGCGAAACCGGGGCTATTTTCAACACTTTGCAACATTCGGCGGAGCAGGCAATCACCTAGCCGGCCCCTCGCGCGGACCTTTGTTGCGCGATCAACAAATGAACTGCGCGATGATCGCGCAAGCCTTCTTCAGCTGTCGGCGCGGTAAGCGGAATCGAGTGTGAGCGTACCCACGGCGCGTGACACACAGGCGCAGATGCGGGTGGTGGCCGCTTTCTCGTCGGCGCTCAGGAACACGTCGCGATGATCGACTTCGCCATCGACCGCGAGCACGTCCATGGCGCAGAGGCCGCATTCGCCGCGCTTGCAGTCCCAGAGCGTCTGCACGCCGGCCGCGTCGAGTGCTTCGAGCAGCGTGCAGTCGGCGGGCACCGTGATCGCCAGGTCGTGCCGGGGGATGCGCACCGTGAAGGCCTGCGTCGCGAGGCGGCCGCTGCTGCCGAAGGTCTCGAAGCGCAGGTCCGCAGGAGCACGGCCGGCCGCCTCCCAGGCGCGCTTGACGGCTTCGAGCATCGGCACCGGGCCGCAGGTGTAGAGCTGGCCGCCGGGCGGCAGCTCGGCGATGGCGGCGGCGAAGTCGATGGGGGCCGCGCCCTCGTGCGCGACGACGCCCTCGCCCAATGCCTCCTGCAGATGCGCGAGGTAGCCGAACTCGCCGGCATGGCGGGCGCCATAGAGCATCTTCACCGGCACGCCGCTGCGCTTCGCATGGGCACCGAGGCGCTGCGCCATCAGCACCAGCGGCGTGATGCCGATACCGCCCGCCACCAGCAGGTAGCCGGGCGCGGAAAGGTCGAGCGCAAAGTGGTTCTGCGGCGCACTCACCTGCAGCCGGTCGCCGGGTGCGAGTTGCCACATGGCGAGCGAGCCGCCGCGGCCGTCGTCCAGCCGCTTGACCGCGATGCGCCAGCACTGGCCGTCGCCCTCGCCGACCAGCGAGTAGGAGCGCGTCTGCAGCTTGCCCTGCGCCGTCATCACCTGCACTTGCAGGTGGGCGCCGGGCTCATACGAGGCGGCAAAGCCCGACTCGGGCCGCAGTTCGAACTCGCGCACCGTGGGGGTGACATCGCGCAGCGCAGCGACCTGCGCCTGCATCCATTGAAGATCGCTTTTCATCGGGAAACACCAACAGGGAAAAAGAAGAAGTCGATCAGCCGCGGCGGCGGATCAGCTGCACGCCGGGCAGCGGGCGCTGCTCGGCGGTCGGCGTGCCGTGCAGCGCCTCGCGCAGGTTGCGCCGCGCGATGCGGCTGTGTTCGCGCATCAGCGCCTCGGCGCGCGAGCCCTCGCCGGACTCGATGGCGTCGAGCACCTGCAGGTGCTGGTCCTGCGCGATCACGAGCATGTCGCGTGCGGCCGGCGAATTGGCCTGCACGATGACGAAGCCCGAGGGCGAGGCGAACGGCAGGTTGACCACGCGTTCGAGTTGCTGTGCGATGACCGGGCTGCCGGCCATCTCGCACAGCAGCGCATGGAATTTCTCGTTGTGCGTGACGTAGCGGGAGAACGCCGCGTCGTCGAGCGCGGGCTCGCGCAGCAACTCATCGATGCGTGCAAGGCAGGCGCGCGCTTCGCGCAGCACCACGGGCGCCGCGCCACGCTCGGCCGCGAGCCGGGCGACCAGCCCTTCGAGCGTGCCGCGCAGCTCGATGGCATCGGCCACGTCGCGCTCGGAAAACGTGCGCACCGCATAGCCGCCGTTGGGCAGCGCTTCGAGCAGGCCTTCCTGTTCGAGTCGCATCAGCGCGCTGCGCACCGGGGTGCGCGAGACGCCAAGTTGCTCGGAGATGGCGACCTCGGCGATGCGCGCGCCGCCAGGCAGCTCGCCCGCGAGGATCATTTCGCGCAGCCGCAACTGCGCCTTCACGGCTTGCGAGCTGCCCGTGTCGCCGGGCTCGATGGGGGAAACCACTGCGGCCTTCATGCCGCCTGCTTTTCTTCTGCGGGCCGGATCGGGATCGCTGCGCGCGCGGGCTTTTCCTTCTCGACCATGCGATCGATCAACCGCCGCGCCCACATCGAGCCGGCGTCGATGTTGAGGTTGTAGAACTGGTGGTCGGGGTGGTCGTCCATCGCCTTCTGCTGGGCTTCGAGCACGAGTTCGTCTTCGCGGAAGATGCCGGCCACGCCCTCGCGCAACTCGTGCGTGAGGCGCTGCTCGCCGATGCAGTAGTTGCGTGCGAAGGCCCAGAAGTAGAGACACGTCTTGTCGGTCTCGGGCGTGATGGTGTTGAGCACGTAACCGTTGACGCCCTTGCTGCGGTCGCCGGGGTTGTCGCCATTCGGCACCGCGCCGCTGCCCGCCTCGGCCACGCCGACGTCGATGTTCACCGTGCACGGCCCCTCGAAACGAATGATCTGCCAGCGATCGACCTTGCCCGTGTAGCCGCGTGCATGACGGATCTGGCCGCCCCAGAACGGCGGTGCATCGATGCCTTCCATCCAGCGCGTGACGGTCGCCGAGCGGTCGCCGTGCGTAGCGACGAAAGGCGCCTCGGCCACTTCGCGGTTGCCGATCGACGAGCCGTGCACGAAGGTTTCGTGCGTGAGGTCCATGAGGTTGTCGACCACGAGCCGGTAGTCGCAATTGACGCGGATCATCTTGCCGTCGCCGGCCCAGGCGGGGTCGTCGTTCCAGTGCATGTTGGGCACCAATGCCGGGTCGGCCTTGGCCGGATCGCCGGGCCAGATCCAGACGAAGCGGTGCTTCTCGACCACGGGAAAGCTGCGCACACAGGCCGAAGGGTTGAGCGTTTCCTGGCTCGGCATGTGGGTGCAGCGGCCCTGGCTGTTGTAGACGAGGCCGTGGTAGCCGCAGACCAGTTCGTCGCCTTCGAGGCGGCCGAGCGAGAGCGGCATGAGGCGGTGCCAGCAGGCGTCTTCGAGCACGGCGACCTGCCCGTCAGTGCGGCGGAACAGCACCACCTTCTGGTTGCAGATCGTGCGGGGCAACAGCGCGTGGCGCACTTCGACATCGTAGGCGGCGGCGTACCAAGCGTTCAGTGGAAAGGCGGTCTTGGGCGTTTTCATGAATACCCAATGTATACATAAATCAGGAAATATCTACCTAAAAACGCCTAAATTAAGGGTAAATACCGACATCAACGTATACAAACAAGCCGCTTTCGAAGGCGATAGGATGCTCCGTTCGTTATCAGCCCACGACGGAGTTCACCCCATGTCCCAGCACGCCGCCCTGCCCGCACGCTACGACCACGTCGGCAGTTTCCTGCGCCCCAAATACCTGCTCGAAGCGCGTGAACAGAAAGCCAAGGGCGAGATCACGCCCAAGCAACTGCGCACGGTCGAAGACAAGGCCATCACCGAGATCGTCCGCTTCCAGGAAGACATCGGCCTGAAAAGCATCACCGACGGCGAATTCCGCCGCACGTATTTCCACATCGACTTCCTCGACCAGCTCGGTGGCGTGAAGACCGACATTCCGGTCACCATCCGCAAGCCCGACGGCACCGAGGAACTGGCGCCGCCCGCGATGCGCGTGATCGACAAGGTGCGCCACATCAAGGACATCCAGCTCGCCGACTTCCAGTACCTCAAGAGCCAGGTCTCCGCGGGCCGCACGCCAAAGGTGACCATCCCTTCGCCCACCATGCTGCACTTCCGCGGCGGCCGCGCCGGCATCAGCAAGGACGCGTATCCCGAGCTCGACCCGGTGTTCTACGACGACGTGGCCAAGGCCTACGGCGACGAGCTGCGCTCGCTGGCCGCGGCCGGCTGCACCTACGTGCAGATGGACGACACCAACCTCGCCTACCTCTGCGACGAGCACATGCGCGAAGCCGCCCGCAAGCGCGGCGACGACCCGAACGAGCTGCCCCATCGCTATGCCGCATTCATCAACAAGGTGGTCGCGCAGAAGCCGCCGGGCATGCTGCTGGCCATGCACCTGTGCCGCGGCAACTTCAAGAGCACGCACGCCGCGGCCGGCAACTACGAGCCCGTGGCCGAGGCGCTGTTGAAGGAGATGGACCTGGACGCCTACTTCATGGAATACGACGACGCCCGCTCGGGCGACTTCAAGCCGCTGCGCTACCTGCCCAAGGGCAAGACGGTGGTGCTGGGCCTGGTGACCACCAAGTTCGGCGAGATGGAAGACAAGGACGAGCTCAAGCGCCGCATCGAGGACGCCGCCAAGTACGCGCCGCTCGAGCAGCTCGCGCTCTCGCCGCAGTGCGGCTTCTCCAGCACGGTGCACGGCAACAACATCGCGGTGGAAGCGCAGCGCAACAAGTTGCGCCTGGTGGTCGAGACGGCGCAGGAGGTCTGGGGCTCGACCTGAGGCGCGGTTTCTGGTGAAGTCGGGGGCATGACGACGACCATCACAAAAATCCTCTCAGGCCCCCTCAGCATGTTCGGCGCGAAGGTGCAGATCGCCGCGCTCGAAAAAGACATTCCCTTCGAGCTCACGATGGTGCCGTTCACCAAGGACGACGCCTACGAGCCCAAGCACCCGGACGTGCTGCGCATCAACCCCGTCAAGCAGCAGGTGCCGGTGCTGATGGACGGCGAGGTCGAACTCTTCGATTCGACGCAGATCTTCGAGTACCTCGAAGACCGCTATCCGACCCCAGCCCTGTGGCCCGAAGGCATTGCCGACCGGGCACGGGCGCGGCAGCTGGAGCAGAAGGCCGACGAGGTGTTCTTTCCGAACGTCATCAAGCTCTTCGGGCTGCAGCACGACATGCAGAGCGCCCCGGCGGTTGCGGCATGCGCCGCCTGCGCGCGCTTCTACGACGAGATGGAAGGCCTGCTGGCCACGCGCGAGTACCTTGCGGGCCCCTACTCCTTCGCGGACATCGCCTTCTACATGGCCCACGTCTTCGCCGACCGCAAGGGCGCCGGCATGACCGATGCGACGCCGCGCCTCATCGCCTGGCGCAACCGCGTGCGCGACCGGCCCGCGGTGCATGCGGTGGTCGACCCGATGATGAAATTCCTCGCCTCCGAAGGCCGAGGCGTGCCGGCCTTCCTGCAGCGCTGATCGGGTCCCAGCCCGCTGAGGCATCATGGTGCCCATGCCGAATACAGGGTTCGACTGGCTGCCTTCTCCCTCGCAGCATTTCCTCGTCGTCACTTTTGCGCTGCTTGTCTACGTACTGAGCACGCGCGCGCGTCGCGAGCAGCGCGCGCCCACCACGGCGATCGCGTGGGTCATGGGGCTGGTGCTGATGCCCTACCTGATCCTTCCGATGTACCTGCTGTTCGGCCAGCGCAAGCTGCGCCCGGCAGGCTCCCCGCGGCCGCCGCGCTCGATGCCGCCCGGGCACTGGGCGGCCGACCTGATCGAGAGCTTCGGCCTCGCGCCGCCGGGGCGCTGCGCCATCCGTCTGCATGCCGACGGCGAGCACGCGCGGCTCGCGCTGTTCGAGGTGATCGACGGTGCGCGCGAGCGCATCGACGTGTGCACCTTCATCATCGGCGACGACCCGCTCGGCCACGCGGTGCTCGCGCGGCTCGCACAGCGCGCGCGCGAAGGCATCAAGGTGCGCGTGCTGCTCGACGGCTTCGGCGCGCTGTCGCTGCCGCGCCATCACTTCGACCTGCTGCGCGCGGCGGGTGGCGAGGTGGCGGTGTTCCGCCCCTTCTTCAGCCTGCGCCGCACCGGGCCGCGCAACCTGCGCAACCACCGCAAGTTCACCATCGCCGACGACAGCTGGCTCTGGTCGGGCGGGCGCAACCTCGCGGGCGAATATTTCACCGGCAACGACAAGCACCCCGAAGCCTGGCGCGATCTCTCCTTTGACCTGCACGGCAGCGTGGCGGCCGCCGCGGCCCGCCAGTTCGATCACGACTGGAGCTCGGTGCGCTCGCGCAAGGCGCGCGCCATCACCTGCGAAGAAGCGCCGCAAGGGCCCGGCACCGCCATGGCCCAGTTCCTGCCGAGCGGCCCCGACCAGACCGAGGACACCGCGCACGCGCTCCTCATCGACGCGTGCTTCCGCGCCGAGCACCGCATCCTCGCGATCACGCCCTACTTCGTGCCCGGCGACGGCCTGCGCGATGCGCTGCGGCTCGCGGCGCGGCGCGGCGTGCAGGTGACGATCGCGATGCCCGCGCAGTCGAACCACCGCCTGGCCGACTTCGTGCGCGCGCGCGCCATGCGCGACTTGGCGCGCGCGGGCGTGAGCTTTCGCATGCTGCCCTTCATGGCGCACGCCAAGGCGGTGGTGGTCGACCACGAGCTCGCGATGTGCGGCTCGATCAATCTCGATCTGCGCAGCCTGCTGCTGAACCACGAGGCCGCCGTGGTGTTCTACGGCCCGCACGAGATCGACTGGCTCGCCGAGTGGATCGACACCACGGCCTCGGCCGGCGAGCCCTATCGCGCGCGGCGCCCGGGCCTCGTACGTGACGTGGCCGAGGGGCTGCTGCTCACCGTCGCTTTCCAGCTTTAGAGGCCGCCGGCGCGGAGGCTTTCGCGCCTTTCATCAGGGCCTCGATGCCGGCGAACACGTAGCGCATCAGGTCGTCCGCGAGCGCCTCCGTGTCCTTGATCGCCGGCAGCACCTTGTTGCCCAGGTCCTTGGGCGCCACCATCATCACGATGCATGGCAGCACGGTGAACATCAGCGCGCGCTGTACCGTGGGATGGTCGTCGGGCAACGCCATGATCTCGCCGATCAGCCCGCGCAGCAGCTTGGCCTTGGGCAGCACCGCCCGCTTGATCATCACGGGCATCGCCGGCGACGGCGACAGGGCTTCGCGCAGCACCACGCGAAATCCCCAGGGCGCTGTGGGCTGGCTGCCCAGCTCGACCATGTGGGTAAGAAAGGCGCGCAGCTTCAGGCGTGGATCGGTCTGCACGCTGGCCAGGCTGACCAGCTCGTCGATGCTCACGAGCTGGCGGTGCGCCTCGATCAGTACGGCCTCGTAGAGCCCGTCGCGGCCGTTGAAGTGGTAGTTGATCGCGGCCATGTTGGTGCCCGCGCGGGTGCAGATTTCCTTGCTCGTGCTCTCGGCGAAACCACGCTCGGCGAACAGCTGGCCCGCGGTCTCGAGGATGTGCAAGCGCGTGGCGTTGCCATCGGTGCGCTGCGTGCGCGCGGTGGAAGTGGAAGAGCTGGTGGCCATGGGGTCAAGGGTAATCGAATTGAAAAAATACTTCAAATTCAAATTTCAATTTGATATCATCCGGCCGCATCCCGTTCTGGAAACTGGCAGGAACCCGACCCATGAACAAGAAACCCCTCATCGCCGTGGCCGTCGTTGCATTGGTCGCCGTCGCGGGCGGCTGGTGGTACTTCAACCGCTCGGCCACGCCCACCGACCAGCTCGTGCTCTACGGCAACGTCGATGTGCGCCAGGTCTCGCTCGCCTTCAACGCCAACGACCGCGTGGCCGAACTCGCGGTGCGCGAAGGCGACCACGTTCGGGCCGGGCAACTGCTCGGCAAGCTCGACACCCGCACGCTCGTGCTGCGTGTGGCGCAATCGCAGGCGCGCATCGGGGTGCAGGAGCAGGCCCTGCTGCGCCTGAAGACGGGCAGCCGCCCCGAAGAAGTGGCGCAGGCCGGCGCGCAGGTGGCCGCCGCGCAGGCCGATGCCGACCTCGCACAGCAGCAGCTCGCGCGCCTGCAGGGCATCAGCCAGACCACCGCCGGCCGCGCGGTGAGCCAGCAGGACCTCGACAGCGCGCAGGCCAGGCGCAAGGTCGCTCTCGCGCAGCTCGACAACGCGCGCAAGGCGCAGCAGCTCGTCGTCACCGGCCCGCGCAAGGAAGACATCGCGCAAGCGCAGGCCCAGCTCGAATCCGCGCGCGCCGACCTGGCGCTCATGAACCACCAGCTTGCCGAAGCAGAGCTGAAGGCGCCCATCGATGCCGTGGTGCGCGCGCGCCTGCTCGAACCCGGCGACATGGCCTCGCCGCAGCGCCCGGCCTTCACGCTCGCGATCACCGATCCCAAGTGGGTGCGCGCCTATGTGGCCGAGGCCGACCTCGGCCGCGTGAAGCCGGGCCAGGCCGCCCGCGTGACCACCGACAGCCAGCCCGGCGAGGCCATCGCCGGCAAGGTCGGCTACATCGCGTCGGTGGCGGAGTTCACACCCAAGACCGTGCAGACGGAAGAGTTGCGCAGCAGCCTCGTCTACGAGATCCGCGTGATGGTCGACGACAAGCAGGACCGCCTGCGCCTGGGCATGCCGGCCACCGTGCGGCTGCAGTTCTCCGACGCCAACGGCAAGTCCTGATGGCCACCCACGGGCCGGCCGTGGCCGGACGCTCCCTGCACAAGCGCTTCACGCTCAAGTCGTCGAAGCAGCCCGTGCATGCGCTGGCCGGCGTGTCGCTCGAAGTCCCTGCGGGCACGCTCACCGCACTCGTCGGTCCGGACGGTGCCGGCAAGACCACGCTCCTGCGCCTGATGGCAGGCCTCATGCGCGCCGACGAAGGCGAGCTGCGCGTGCTCGGCATCGACGTCTTGGCCGACCCTCAGGCGGTGCAGGACCGCATCAGCTACATGCCGCAGCGCTTCGGCCTCTACGACGACCTGAGCGTGCAGGAGAACCTCGATCTCTACGCCGATCTGCATGGCGTGTCGAAGGACAAGCGCCGCGAGCGCTACGCCCGGCTGATGGAGATGACCGACCTCGGCCGCTTCACCGACCGCCCCGCGGGCAAGCTTTCCGGCGGCATGAAGCAGAAGCTGGGCCTGGCCTGCACGCTGGTGCGCTCGCCCGACCTGCTGTTGCTCGACGAACCCACCGTCGGCGTCGATCCGCTCTCGCGGCGTGAGCTCTGGCAGATCGTGCAGCAGCTGGTGGACGACGAGAAGCTCTCCGTCATCGTGAGCACCGCCTACCTCGACGAGGCCGAGCGCTGCAGCCATGTGTTCGTGCTGCGCGAGGGCAAGCTGCTGGCCGAGGGAACGCCCGCCGAGATTCGCGACCACGCGCAGGGCCTGTGCTTCATCGCCGCGCCGCCGGAGGGCGAGCCACCCCGCCTGATGCAGGCCCGCCTGCTCGATGCGCAGCAGGACATCGTCGATGCCGTGCCGCAAGGCGGCGAGGTGCACTTCATCCGTCGCAAGGACACAGACGATGCGGCGCTGGCCACGCTGCTGGCCGGCACGCACGCGGAACCGGTGCCGCCACGGCTCGAAGACGGCTTCATGACGCTGCTGCGCACGCAGCAGGCATCCGCACCGGGCACCACTGCAGTCGCGACCACCAGCTCCGCCAAGGGCGACCCCAACGAAGTCGTCATCGAAGTGAAAGACCTCGTGCGCCGCTTCGGCGATTTCGTCGCCGTCGCGAGCACCAGCTTCTCGGTGCGGCGCGGCGAGATCTTCGGCCTGCTCGGCCCCAACGGCGCGGGCAAGACCACCACCTTCCGCATGCTCTGCGGCCTCCTGCCCGCGAGCGGCGGCCAGTTGCGCGTGGCCGGCGTCGACCTGCGCCATGCGCGTGCGCAGGCCCGCCAGCGCATCGGCTACGTCTCGCAGAAGTTCGCGCTCTACGGCAACCTCACGGTGCGCGAAAACCTCTCGTTCTTCGGCGGCGCCTACGGCCTGCGCGGGCAGCGGCTGCGCGACCGCATGGAGACCGTGCTGCACCAGTTCGACCTCGAACGCGAGCTCGACACGCCCAGCGGCCAGTTGCCCGGCGGCTACCGGCAGCGCCTGGCGATGGCCACCGGCCTCTTGCATGAGCCCGAGATCCTGTTCCTCGATGAACCCACGAGCGGCGCCGACCCGCTCGCGCGCCGCGAGTTCTGGCGCCGCATCACCGCGCTGGCCGAAGGCGGCACCACCATCGTCATCACCACGCACTTCATGGAAGAGGCGGAGTACTGCGACCGCATCGTGATCCAGGACGCCGGCAAGGTGCTCGCCATCGGCACGCCGCAGGAAGTGCGCGCACAGGCACTCGAGGGCGAAGACAGAGGCAAGCGCATCGACATGGAGCAGGCCTTCATCGGCATCGTCGAGAAGGCGCGGCGCAAGAGCAAGGAAGCTGCGGTGAAGCAACCGGAAGGAGCTGGCGCATGAGCGGCTTCTGGTCACGGTTGATCTCCCTCACCCGCAAGGAATTCCGCCAGCTGCTGCGCGACCGCAGCAACCTCGCGATCGGCATCCTGCTGCCGATGGTGCTGATCCTGATCTTCGGCTACGGCATGTCGCTCGACGTGAAGAACGCGCCGGTGGCCGTGGTGATGGAAGACGCCTCACCGACCGCGCACGAGGCCATTGCCGGCCTGCAGCTCTCGCCCACCATCGCGCCGGTGTTGCTCGGCTCGATGCATGACGCCGAAGAGTTGATGCGCGAGCGCAAGGTCGACGGCATCGTGCGCATTCCGAGCGACTTCTCGCGCGCGCTGGCCGCGGGCAATGCGCGCGTGCAGCTGATCGTGCACGGCGCCGACGCGGGCCGCGCGACCATCATCCAGGCCTACGTGAGCGGTGCCCTCGCCCAGACCGCCGTGCGGCAGGCCGATCGCCTCGGCAGCACCTCTGGCGCAGACGCGCCGCCCGTGGGCAGCGTCACCGTCGAGCAGCGCATGTGGTTCAACGCCGCGAACACCAGCACCTGGTACCTCGTGCCGGGGCTGATCGTGCTGATCATGACGCTGGTGGGCGCCTTCCTCACCGCGCTGGTGATGGCGCGCGAGTGGGAGCGCGGCACGCTCGAGGCGCTGTTCGTCACGCCGGTGCGGCCGGTCGAGATACTGCTGGCCAAGATCATTCCGTACTTCGGCGTCGGCATGCTGGGCCTGGCGCTCTGCCTCCTGGCCGCACGCTTCCTGTTCGCGGTGCCGATGTACGGCTCGCTGTTCGTGGTGGTGTTCAGCTCGATGCTCTACCTGATCGTGGCGGTGAGCCTGGGCCTCGTGATCTCGTCGGTCACGCGCAACCAGTTCCTTGCGAGCCAGATCGCGCTGATCGCGACCTTCATGCCCTCGATGATGCTGTCGGGCTTTTTGTTCGACCTGCGCAACGTGCCGACTGCCGTGCGCGTCATCGGCCACGTGCTGCCGGCCACCTACTTCATGGACCTGATCAAGACGCTGTTCCTCGCGGGCGACGTCTGGCCGCTGATCTGGCGCAACTGCCTGATCCTGCTGGCGTACGCGGTGGGCCTGCTGATCGTGGCCCGCGCGGTAACGCGCAAGAGCCTCGACTGAAAGCCGCATCCATGACCGCCCTGATCGACTTCTTCGCCCGCGTTGCCAACCTCTGCCGCAAGGAGTTGCTGACCATCCTCAAGGACCCGGCCACGCGCGTCATCCTGATCGCGCCAGCGCTGGTCCAGAGCCTGGTCTTCGGCTACGGCGCGACCTATGACCTCACCAACGTGCCCTATGCACTGCTCGACCAGAGCCGCACCGGTGCGGCGACGGAACTCATCGCGCACCTGGACAGCACGGGCGTGTTCCACCGCGTGGCCACGCTGCGCACGCAGGCCGACATCCGCGAGGTGATCGACACCGAGCGCGCGCTGCTCGTGATCCAGATCGCGCCGGACTTCGAGCGGCAGCTCAGCGCGGGGCAGCCCGCGCCCATCCAGCTGATCCTGGATGCGCGCAACTCCAACACCGCGGGCTCGGCGGCCGGCTACGTGGGCGCGGTGGTCGAGCGCTACAACGCCGAGCTGCGTACGCGCGCGGGCGCGCCCCCCGCGCCGCTGGTCATCGAATCGCGCGCCTGGTTCAACCCGAACCTGGAGACGCGCTGGAACCTCTTGCCCGGCATGATCGCCGCACTCAGCATGCTACAGACGCTGCTGCTCACTGCGCTCTCGGTGGCGCGCGAGCGCGAGCAAAGCACCTTCGACCAGTTGCTGGTCACGCCGATGTCGCCGCTCGAAATCATGATCGGCAAGGCGCTGCCGCCGGTGCTGGTCGGGCTCGTGCAGTCGTCGCTGATCCTGCTGGTGGCGATGTTCTGGTTCGGCATTCCGATGGCGGGCTCGCTGATCACGCTCTACACCGGGCTCATCTTCTTCACGGTCGCGAGCGTGGGCATCGGCCTCTCGATCTCGGCGGTATCGGCCAACATGCAGCAGGCCATGCTCTACACCTTCGTGCTGCTGATGCCGATGATGCTGCTGTCGGGCCTGACCACGCCGGTGCGCAACATGCCGCACGTGCTGCAGGTGATCACCCTGGCCAATCCGCTGCGCTTCGCCATCGACCTGGTGCAGCGCGTGTACCTCGAGGGCGTGGGGCTGGGCACGGTGTGGCACAACCTGATTCCGCTCTCGATCATCGCGGTCGTCACGCTGCCGCTGGCGGCGTGGCTCTTTCGCAATCGTCTTGTCTGAACACGGGAGTACCTCATGCCTCTCACTCTCCATTTCACGTGCAACGCAGTGACCGCTGCTGCACTGGCACTTCTCGTCGGTGGTTGCGCCGTGGGTCCCGATCACAAGCCCTCGGAGCCACGTGCGCCCGCCGACTGGTCGGCTTGGCACGGCGGCTCGTCCGCGTTGCTCGGCGCCGAACGCCGCACCACGGCCACGGCATCCCTCACGACCGGCGACTGGAAGGCCTTCAACGACCCCATGCTCGACCGGCTGCAAGCGATGGTGCTCACCGCCAACCCCGACCTGCAGACCGCCGCATTGCGCTTCGCACAGAGCCGCGTGCAGCGTGCCACCACGGCGGCCCAGCGCGGCCCGCAGGTCAACGCCAGCGCGGGCGTCACGCGGCAACGGCAAAGCGAGAGCGGCGCGGCCACGCGGATGATCGATGCGCTGGGCTCCTCGGTCACCAACAAGGACCAGTTGATCCGCACGCTCAGCGAGCCCTACAACCTTTACCAGGCCGGCTTCGATGCCTCGTGGGAAATCGACCTCTGGGGCCGCGTGCGACGTGCGGTGGAAGCGGCCGACGCCGATACAGCGGCTGCAGCCGCGATGCTGCAACAGGTCGAACTCAGCGTGCAGGCCGAGCTCGCGCGCAACTACTTCGAACTGCGCGGCACGCAGCGCGAACTGCGCATTGCGCGCGCCGACATCGCGGCCGCCGCCGAGTCGCTCGAACTCGTGCAGGCGCGCGCCGATGGCGGGCTCGTCACCGACCTCGACCCGGTGCGCCAGCGCACCCTGCTGGCCGAGCTGCGCGCGCGCATTCCCTCGCTGCTGCAGCAGGAAGCCGATGCGATGAACCGCATCACGCTGCTGATCGGGGCGCCGCCCGGCGCGCTGAACGCCGAACTGGCCCATGCCGCCACCGACAGCGTGGGCGATGCGCCACTGCTGCCCGACCTCGCGCTCGGGCTCCCCGCCGACCTCGCGCGCCGCCGCCCCGACATCGCCGCGGCCGAGGCGCAGCTGCATGCCGCCACCGCGCGCGTCGGCGTGGCCGTGGCCGATCTCTATCCGCGCATCACGCTGGGCGCGGGCTTCGGCTACGAGTCGGTGGGGAGCAATCGCTTCGGCGATTGGGGCAGCCGGCAATGGCATGTCGGCCCATCGCTCAGCCTGCCGATCTTCGACAACGGCCGCCGCCGCAGCACGATCGATCTGCGCGAGTTGCAGCAGCAGGAGGCGGCGGTGGCCTTCCAGCAAACGGTGCTCAAGGCCTGGCACGAGATCGACGCCGCGCTCAACGCCTACAGCGCCGAGCGCCAGCGCCATGCCGAACTCATCGAGCGCGAGCGCCAAAGCCGCGATGCACTCGTGCTGGCGCATGCGCGGTATGCCATTGGGCTCACCGATTTCGGCTTCGAACTCGACGCGCGCCGAGCCCTCTTGCAGGCCCGCCGCGACCACGCACAGAGCACGAGCCGCCTGTCCGTGAACTTGGTCACGGTCTACAAGGCACTGGCTGGCGGCACGCCACACAGCGATGTGATGGCCCAGCGCAATCCGTCCTCCACCCCGTGATTTAGTGCCTAAATAATAGGCACCGACGACACGCGGGAAAGACCCATTCCTACAGGGTCGAAATTTAAAATCGAGGCCTTCCTGGTTATCGCAGTTTCGTGTTCGGGAATGAGCGGTCCGCTCTTCACTCCGTAAATTCGCAACCAGTCCCCGCACTTCAGAAGCATCGGCGCCCTTCAGGACGTATCGCCCTCGGCGAACTCGATGCGATGCAGGAGCGTGACCGGCAAAGGTGGTCATGGGCGGGAAGATGGTGCTTCTTGCAGTTCGGGTCCATCCGATTGCATGAAGCGATTTCCCTTTGATCACTGCCGGGTTCCCCTGAGCCAAGGGGAAGAAATCGATGCGATCCGTTTATTCGCTGCTGGCGCGTGCGCGCCGGCTGGGCGCAGCCATGCCTTTTGCTTTTGCATGGCTGCTGCCTTCTTTCAGTTCCGCCACCTGGGCGGCCATGGACGAAGTCGGCCGCGCAACGCCGAGCATCCATCGGCTGAAGCTCTTCGTCGATCCGCAACTCGCCGCCGACATCGGCGCGCCCGAAGCAGGCCGCCGCCTCGCGCAGTACGTTGCCGACATCAACACCGTGTTCATGCGCGAGACCGTGCGCAGCTTCGTGTTCGATCCGGCGAAGGACCTGCAGTTCGTCTCGCCGGGCTCAGCACCGCAGTGCGGCTTCAACGGCGTGGCCGAGCGAGAGATCGTGCTGTGCATCTCGAAGTCGCAGCGTGGCTTCAGCCACGGCGGGCTGACCACGAGCACCACCTTCCCGCCCAAGGGCGTGACCTGGAATCTCAACTGGACCGCGATCCACGACCCGCTGCGCCTGTCGCGCGCCATCACCGGGGCCGTGCCCGAATCCACCGAAAAGGATTACCTGGGCCGCCAGCTCAAAACGCTGCTGCACGAGCTGGAGCACGTGTTCGGCGCGGGCTCCGGCGAGTACTACAGCGCCATCGCCGTGACCGACACCACCGAGGTGGCGCCCAAGACCGACCTCGAACTTGCAAAGCTCACCGACCGCTACTGGTGGCAGCGCCAGCAGTGGCGCCTCGATCCGTTGCTGGGGACCGTGTTCGAAGAGCGCTTCGATCCCGCCGCCAACCGCGTTGCCACGCTGGAGATGATCCGCTTCACCGAAGGCACCAAGGCCAACATCAACACCGACTGGAGCGACTGGCCTAAGCTCGGCAGCTCGAAGTACATGGCCACGACCAACGCCACGCAGGTGCGCGTGACGGATCGCGAGACCGGTACTGCACTCGCCGGCGCGCAGGTCTCGGTGTGGCGCGACCCGGGTGCGCAGAAGCCGTTGGAGCCGCTCGCGCAAGGCGCTGTCGATGCCAACGGCCTCTTCACGTTCGACTGGCGCTGCGGCTTCAGCTGCTTCGCGGTCGGCAAGACCAACCTGCTCGTGAAGGCACAGGCGCCGGGCCGTGCGCCGGACGCAACCTGGTTCACCATCTTCGATGCATTCGAGCAGAAGGCGGTGCAGGGCCAGTCGGCTTTCACGATCGACCTGTCGCTGGGCGTTCCCGATGCCTACAAGCCGACGGTTTCGCTGGCCGCGCCGGCCATGGCCACGGTAGGTCAGCCGACAACGCTTGCACCCGTAGCTGTCGACAACGTCGGCATTTTCGGCGTCAAGGTGGTCGGTGCGAACAGCCTCCCGATCTGCACCTTCACCGCGCCGCCATACACCTGCACATGGACGCCGACGACGGCGGGCACGCAAACCATCCGCGTGATCGCGCTCGATATGGCTGGCAACTCGGCCGTCGCCTTCGCGAATGTGATCGTCAATCCGCCGGCGGATGCCTTGGTGCCGACGGTTGCATTGGCCACGCCGTCTGCGGCTGCGGCCGGCATGGCGATGCGGCTCACGGCCACGGCATCGGACAACGTCGGCGTTTCGGAGCTGAAGTTCATCGTCGACGGCAAGACCGTGTGCACGCTGCGCGCCGCACCCTACGTCTGCGCATGGACGCCTGCGAAGACCGGTGCCGCGAACATCGAGGTGCGCGCTGCCGATGCGGCGGGCAATGTCGCCAGCGCTTCGGCCCAGGTGAGCATCGAAGGCTTGCGGCCCGAAGACCTGTAGCCCGTCCGCTCAGGGCAAGTTCGTGAAGCTCGCGTTGCCGAGCCCCGTGCCGATGGTCAGTACGCCCCAGTGCTTCACCTCGCGCATGAAGGGCAGCTCGCTCAGGCCCTGCACCACCGCGTCGTTGTGCATCAGCACCAGCGTCGGCCCCGAGCCGATCATCGGCATGCGGCGCCACACTTCACTCGGCAGGTGGAAGGCATGGCTCTCCCAGTCGCCCGGCAGATTCTGGGCACCGCGCGAGATGGAGCCGTCCTGGCGGATCAGCCCGGGGCAACCGATCCCGATGAAAGGCGCGAGCCGGATCTTCTTGCGCTCGCTGTAGCGCACCATGTCTTCCAGCATCTCGGCGATGTGCTCGACGATGCTGCCGCGATTCGGTCCGTCGTCGGCATGGCGCCATTTCACGCGCCGCACCACCTTCGCGAGCGAGAAGTCGCGCGCCTTGCGGTGGCGCGTCTTGACGATGCCGCAGCGGATGTTGGTGCCGCCGATGTCCACCGCGAGGATGGCATCGTGCCCCTTGAGCATCTCCGGCGGCGTGAGGTGCACCCAGCCGATCAGGCCGCCGTCGTCCACGTTGTGCGAGAGCCTGCCCAGCTGCACGTGCACGCCCATCTCCTCGAGGATGGCGCCGGCCTGCAGGACGGCCCGCTCGCCCACGTCGCTTTCGGGAAAGCCGCCGCCGATCACGATGCGTTGCACCTTCTGCCACGAGGGCTGGCGGGTGAAACGCTGGATCACGTAGGCCAGCTCCTCGGCGAATTCCTCGATGGCGCCATGCATCAAGTCGGCGGCTTCTGCCGTTCGCTTCGCCTGCAACGCGTGGTCGAGTTCCTTCTTGCTGAGGTTGCGCGAATGCGAGAGGCCCAGCGGATCGCGGCCCTCCTTGCGACGGCGCTTGCGCCAGCGTTCGAGCAATTCCCTGAAGGCGGTCTGGCTGGCCTGGTCGCCGACAAAGCCGTCCTTGTCGCGCAACTGCAGGCTGTAGCCGTCTACCTGCAGGCCCGGGAGTTCTCGCAGGCCGTGGACTTCGGGGCCGGGCAAACCATTCTTGGGGGCGGGAGAGGATTTCTTCTTCGAGGGCTTGGACTTCATGGCGATTGACTATGAGCCTCATCACCGCCCGCTTGCATCGGCTCCGCGCACCATGCCGTGTAGGAGATTGGCGGGTACGCCAAGCGAAGCGTTGTCTATACACTGGCCCGGATGCACCTGCTCCGCAGCCTCTGGCGCGCCGCCCTGTTGGTCTCGATGGCCTGGCTTGCCGCAGCCCCCGCGCAGGCCGCGGACGACGCACTGCGCGTCGGCTCCAAGCGTTTCACCGAGTCGTACATCCTCGCCGAGCTGCTCGCGCAGACGGCCGCGCCGCACACCGCATCGCCGCCCGTCGTGCGGCAGGGCCTGGGCAACACCGCCATCGTCTATGAAGCGCTGCGCTCGGGCGCCATTGATCTCTATGCCGAGTACACCGGCACCATCGCGCTGGAAATCCTCAAGGGCTCGCCCGCGGACACGCGCGAGGCGATGAACGCTTCGCTCGCGCCGATGGGGCTGGGCGTGGCGATTCCGCTCGGCTTCAACGACGGCTATGCGCTGGCCGTGCGCGCGGCCGATGCGGAGCGGCTCGGGCTTCGTACGCTGAGCGATCTTGCCAAGCACCCCGAACTCAAGCTCGGCCTCTCGAACGAATTTCTCGGCCGCGCCGATGGCTGGAAGGGGCTGGCCGCGCGCTACGGCTTCACGCAGACGCCCACCGGCCTGGACCATGGCCTCGCTTACGAGGCGGTGGCGGCCAAGCAGATCGATGCGATCGACATCTACACCACCGACGCGAAGATCGACCACCTGGGCCTGCGCGTGCTCGAAGACGACAGGAAGTTCTTTCCGCGCTACGACGCGGTGGTGCTCTACAAGCTCGACCTGCCGACGCGCCTGCCCAAGGCCTGGGCAGCGCTGCAAACGCTCGAGGGCAAGATCGACGAGCACGCGATGATCGCGATGAATGCGCGTGCCGAACTGCAGAGCGTGCCCTTCGACGTGATTGCGCGCGACTTCATCGCCAGCACCAGCAAGACGGGCACGGCGCCCTCGCAGGAAGCCCGGCGCGGCTTCACCGCCAAGCTCTTCGGCCCCGACCTCTGGAAGCTCGCGCGCCAGCACCTGCTGCTGGTGGCGCTGTCGGTGGGCATCGCGATCCTGATCGGCGTGCCGATCGCGATCCTCGTGTTCTCGCATGTGCGACTGCGCGCCGTGGTGCTCGGCATCGCGAGCCTGATGCAGACCGTGCCGTCGCTGGCGCTGCTGGCGGTGCTGATCTCGATGCTCGGCGCGATCGGTGCGCTGCCCGCGCTGATCGCGCTCACGCTCTACTCGCTGCTGCCGATCATGCGCAACACGGTGACGGGCCTGGCCGAAGTGCCGAACGGCCTGCGGCTTGCGGGCACTGCGCTCGGCATGACGCCGCCGCAGAGCCTGCAGCTCGTGCTGTTGCCGCTGGCGCTGCCGACGCTGCTGGCGGGGGTGCGAACGGCCACCGCGATTGCCATCGGCACGGCGACGATTGCGGCGTTCATCGGTGCGGGCGGATTCGGCGAACGCATCGTGACGGGCCTGGCCTTGAACGACCGCGAGCTGCTGCTGGCCGGCGCGTTGCCGGCCGCGGCGATGGCGCTGATCAGCGAAGGGATCTTCGAGCTGATCGAATGGACGATGCGCCGCCGCCGGCGCGCACCGCCCAGTTCGCTGCCGCCGGCTTGAAGATCAGGCCAACGTGTAGGCCGTCTTCACCGTGGTGAAGAACTCCTGCGCGTACTTGCCCTGCTCGCGCGGGCCGTAGCTCGAGCCCTTGCGGCCGCCGAACGGCACGTGGTAATCCACACCCGCCGTCGGCAGGTTGACCATCACCATGCCGGCCTGGCTGTGACGCTTGAAGTGCGTCGCGTACTTCAGCGAGGTCGTGGCGATGCCGGCCGAAAGACCGAACTCGGTGTCGTTCGCCGTGGCCAGCGCTTCCTCGTAGTTCTTCACGCGGATCACGCTCGCGACCGGGCCGAAGATTTCTTCCTTGTTGATGCGCATCGTCGCGGCCGATTCGCTGAACAGCGCGGGCGACATGTAGTAACCGTCGGTCTCCAGCTTCAGCAGCTCGCCGCCGGCTGCCAGCGTGGCGCCTTCGCCCTTGCCGATGGCGATGTATTCCATGTCCTGGTTGAGCTGCGACTTCGAGGAGACCGGGCCCACGTCGGTGCCCTGTGCGAGCGCGTCGCCGACCTTGATCTTGGCCATGCGCGCCTTCATCGCCTCGATGAACTTCGGGTAGATGCCTTCGGTCACGATGAGGCGGCTCGATGCGGTGCAGCGCTGGCCGGTCGAGTAGAACGCGCTCTGCACGCTGAGTTCCACGGCCTGCGCGAGGTCCGCGTCATCCAGCACCACCTGCGGGTTCTTGCCGCCCATTTCGAGCTGCACCTTCTTGTGGTTGGTGACGCACTGGATCGCGATGTTGCGGCCCACGCCCACCGAGCCGGTGAAGCTGATCGCATGGATGCCGGGGTGGTTGACCAGCGCCTCGCCGATCACGCTGCCGCGGCCCATCACGAGGTTGAACACGCCGGCCGGAATACCCGAGCGGCTGATGATTTCGGAGAGCGCCCAGGCGCTGCCCGGCACGAGGTCCGCGGGCTTCAACACCACGCAGTTGCCGAACGCGAGCGCAGGCGCGATCTTCCATGCGGGAATGGCAATCGGGAAGTTCCACGGCGTGATGAGGCCGACCACGCCGACCGGCTCGCGCGTGATTTCCACGCCGATGTTCGGACGCACCGAAGGCAGCAGCTCGCCCGAAAGCCGCAGGCATTCACCCGCGAAGAACTTGAAGATCTGGCCCGCACGCGTGGCCTCGCCGATGCCTTCGGCCTTGGTCTTGCCTTCTTCGCGTGCGAGCAGCGTGCCGAGTTCTTCCTTGCGCGCAAGGATTTCGGTGCCGATCTTGTCGAGCGCATCCGAACGCGCCTGGATGCTGCCCGTGGCCCATGCGGGGAAGGCTGCGGTGGCGGCTGCCACGGCGGCATCGACATGCGCCGCGTCGCCCTGCGTGTACTGGCCCAGCACGTCGGCCAGGTTGCTGGGGTTGACGTTGGGGCTGTAGCTCTTGCCAGCGAGCCATTCGCCATTGATGAGGTTGTTGAATTCAGTCATCGTCGATGTCCTTCTTTGCCTGTTGCGGTGATGGGGTTTGAAGAGTCCAAAGGCTAGGTGGCGCCTTCGGACTCCACGTAGAGGGCGTACAGCGAATGGCTGGCCGCCATGTAGAGGCGATTGTTCTTGGGGCCGCCGAACGTGAGGTTAGCGCAGCGTTCGGGCAGGCGGATGAAACCGATGGGCTTGCCTTGCGAGTTGAAGATCTTGACCCCATCCAGGTCTTCGGACTTCGCAAGCGGCTGATAGACCTTCATGCCGTTGCCGGCATCGGTGGGCTCGGCGGCCAGCGCGCCGTTCCAGCCCCAGCCCATCCAGAGGTTGCCGTCGCGGTCGACGCGAAAGCCGTCGAGCGCGGCAGCGCCCACGCCGTCGATCAGCTTGGCCTTGTTCGACACGCTGCCGTCGGCCGCCACGTCGTAGCTCCAGAGGCTGCGATTGGGCGTGCCCTTCCATTCGATGACGTAGAGCTTCTTCTCGTCCGGCGAGAAGGCCAGGCCGTTCGGGTTCACCAGGTCGGTGATCACCGCGGAGAGCTGGCCATCGGGCGTGAGGCGGTACACGTTGGTCGTGGCCTGCTCGGGCGCGGCCCTCTCGCCTTCCCAGGTGCCCGAGATGCCGAAGAGCGGATCGGTGAACCAGACGGTGTCGTCCGACTTCACGACCACGTCGTTCGGCGAATTCAGCCGCTTGCCCTGGAAGCGGTCGGCCAGCACGGTCATGCGCCCGTCATGCTCGGTGCGCACCACCCGCCGCGTCACCGAATGCTCGCAACTGATCAAGCGCCCCTGCCTGTCGCGCGTGTTGCCGTTGCAGTGGTTCACGTTCGACTTGTGGACCTTGAACTCGCCGGTCTTTTCCTCGTAGCGCATCAGCCGGTTGTTCGGGATGTCGCTGCAGATCAGCCAGCCCTCGCGCGGCATGTACACCGGGCCTTCGGCCCAGCGCATGCCCGTGCCGACCTGCTCGAGCGTGCTGCTGTAGAGGCGGTATTTGGCGAAGCTCGGGTCGAGGATCAGCACTGCCGGGTCGGGGTAGCGCTGCTGCGGCTTGTAGGGGAACGATTGGGCGCCTGCGGCGGCAGCCACTGCGCCGAGTGCCGAGCCGGCAGCCGCCTGGAGCAGGCGACGGCGATCCATGTGGTTGTTCATGCTGTCTCCTTGGGTGTCGAAGCCGCCGGCGCGCCAAGGCGCCGGGCACTCAGCGGACCATGCAGGGCCGCTTGTTGTCGAAGGTCCAGTTGGGAATCAGGTATTGCATGGCTTGCGCATCGTTGCGCGCGCCCAGGCCGTGCTTCAGGTACAGCTGGTGTGCCTTCTCGACTTCGGCCATGTCGAGCTCGATGCCCAGGCCACCGCGCGTCGGCACTTTCACGAAGCCCTCTTCGATCTGCAGCGGCGACTTCGTCAGGCGCTGGCCGTCCTGCCAGATCCAGTGCGTGTCGATGGCCGTGACCTTGCCGGGTGCGGCCGCGGCCACGTGCGTGAACATCGCGAGCGACACGTCGAAGTGGTTGTTCGAATGCGAGCCCCAGGTGAGGCCCCAGGCCTGGCACAGCTGCGCCACGCGCACGGAACCCTGCATCGTCCAGAAATGCGGGTCGGCCAGCGGAATGTCGACCGACTGCAGCGAGAGGCTGTGCACCATCTCGCGCCAGTCGGTGGCAACCATGTTGGTGGCGGTGGGCAAGCCCGTGGCGCGGCGGAACTCGGCCATCACCTCGCGGCCCGAGAACACGCCTTCGGCGCCGCACGGGTCTTCGGCATAGGCCATCACGCCGTGCAGGTCGCGGCAGATGCGGATCGCGTCGGCCAGCAGCCAGCCGCCGTTGGGGTCGAGCGTGACGCGTGCCTTCGGAAAGCGCTCGTGCAGCGCGCGGATCGCTTCGACTTCTTCTTCGCCGCGCAGCACGCCGCCCTTGAGCTTGAAGTCGGTGAAGCCGTAGCGCGCGTGCGTGGCCTCAGCCAGGCGCACGATGGCCTCGGGCGTCATCGCCTCTTCGTGGCGAAGGCGGAACCAGTCGTTGTCCGCACCGGGGTCGGTCTCGTACGGCAGGTCGGTCTTCGTGCGGTCGCCCACGTAGAAGAGGTAGCCGAGCATCTGCACCGCATCACGCTGCTGGCCTTCGCCGAGCAGGGCCGCAACGGGCACTTCGAGGAACTGGCCCAGCAGGTCGAGCAGCGCGGCCTCGACGGCGGTGACCGCATGGATGGTCACGCGCAGGTCGAAGGTCTGCTGGCCGCGCCCCCCGCTGTCGCGGCCGGCGAAGGCGCTGCGCAGGCTGTTGAGCACCGCGTTGTGGCGGCCGATGGGCTGACCCACGATGAGGTCGCGTGCGTCCTCGAGCGTCTGGCGGATCTTCTCGCCGCCCGGCACTTCGCCCACGCCGGTATGGCCGGCGCTGTCGGTCAGGATCAAGAGGTTGCGGGTGAAGAACGGGCCGTGCGCGCCGCTCAGGTTCATCAGCATGCTGTCGTGGCCCGCGACGGGGACCACGCGCATGCCGGTGACGACGGGCGTGCCCGACACGACGTTGGAAACGGATTCAGGACTTGTCATCTTCAGGCTCGGTGGCTCAGTCTGCGGTGATGTGACGGGTTTCGATCAATGTCTTCCATCGCGTCCACTCACGCAACTGGAAGGCGGTGAAGTCTTCGGGCGTGCTCGCGACGATTTCAAGGCCCTGATCGAGCATGCGCTTCTTCGTCTCGGGGTCCTGCATCGCGGCGATGACTGCATCGCTCAGCTTCTTCTTGAGCGCAGGTGGCAGGCCTTTCGGCGCGGCCATGCCCTGCCAAGAATAGACCTCGGCGCCCTTCACGCCCGCTTCGGCCAGCGTGGGCACAGCGGGCAGCACGGGCGAACGCTTGTCGCCGGTGACGGCAATCGCGCGCAGCTTGCCCGCGCGGATGTGCGGCAGCACGGCATTCACGTTCTGGAACGAGAAGTCGACCTGGTTGCCCAGCAGGTCGTTCACCGCCGGCGCACCGCCCTTGTAGGGCACGTGCACGCCTTCGGTCTTGGTCTGCTGCCAGAAGAGTTCTGCCGACAGGTGATCGGACGAGCCGTTGCCCGAGCTCGCGAACGAGACCTTGCCCGGCGTCTTGCGCAAGAGCGCGAGCACGTCGGCCACCGTGTGCTCGGGCCGCGCGACGTTGGCGACGAGCACGTTGGGCGCCTGCACCGGCACGCTGATGTAGTCGAAGTCCTTGGTCGCGTCGTAGGGCACGCTCTTTTGCAGGTGCGGCGTGACGACGAAGGCGCCGAGCGAGGACACCAGCAGCGTGTAGCCGTCAGGCAGTGCGCGCTTGACGAAGCCGGTGCCGATGGTGCCCGTGGCACCGGGCCGGTTGTCGACGACGAAGCTGCCGCCGAGTCGGGTCTGCAGTTGCAGCGCAAGCGCGCGCGCCACCATGTCGGTGGAGCCGCCGGCGGGGAACGGCACGATGATGGTCACGGGTTTCTGCTGCGGCCATGCATCGGCCTGGGCCGAGGCGTGAAGCGGCAACATCGCGGTGGCGGCGAGCGCGAGGCCCGCCGCAAGAAGCTCTCGTCTCTGCATTCGTGCTCCTGATCAGGGGTTGACGCGAACAGCTTGGCGCGCGAGCAGCTTCCAGTTGCCGCCCTGCTTCTGCCAGACGCCCAGGATCTTCAGCGCCACCTTGCCGGGCTTGCCCGAATCGTTGGTGTCGGCCGCCAGGGTGTGGCGCACGATGGCGGTGTTGGCATCGACCACCTTGATGGTCTGCTCGGTGATCGTGATGGTCACGAAGTCCGATTTGCCATCGAGCAGGTCGCTGATGAAGCTGGCCTTGGTGTCGACCTTGCCACCCGAGTGGCCATAGCTCAGGTCGTCAGCCACCAGTGCGCCGAGTGCGGCGGCGGTCGGGTCGACCATGGCAATGCGCAGGCGCTCGGCGGCCGCGGCCACCGAAGCCTGGTCGGATGCGCCGCCGCCTGCGGGCGCCATCGCACAGCCCGTGAATACGGCGACCGAGGCGGCGATGAGGAAGAGTTTCTTGATGAGCATGTCGTTGACTCCGTTGTTATGTTGATGCTTGCTTGTCGACTGCGAAAAAGGCGAGGCTCTTACTGCGGGCCGAGCGTGGCGATCAGCGCCTTGAGCTCTTCCATCTCGCCGGGCTTGAGGTCGGTCAGCGGTGCGCGCACCGGGCCCGCGTCGTGGCCGACGATCTTGGCGCCCGCCTTCACGATGCTCACGGCGTAGCCCGGCGTGCGGTTGCGCAGCTCGAGGTAGGGCATGAAGAAGTTCTTCAGCAGGCGGTGCTGCGTGGCGAGGTCGTCGTTGGCCACTGCGTGATAGAAGTCCATCGCCGTCTTGGGGATGAAGTTGAAGACGGCCGACGAATACACCGGCGTGCCCATGGCCTTGTAGGCCGCGGCATAGACCTCGGCGGTCGGCAGGCCACCCAGGTAGGCGAAGCGGTCGCCCATCTTCTGGTAGATCGCGACCATCGCCTCGATGTCGCCCACGCCGTCCTTGAAGCCCACGAGGTTCGGGTTGCGTTCGGCGAGGCCCGCCAGCGTGTCGGGCTTGAGACGGCTCGACGCACGGTTGTAGACGATCACGCCGAACTTCACGCTCTTGCAAACGGCTTCGACGTGTGCGGCCAGGCCTTCCTGGCCGGCTTCGGTGAGGTAGTGCGGCAGCAGCAGGATGCCATGCGCGCCGGCCTTCTCGGCGGCTTGCGCGCACTGGATGGCAAAGCGCGTCGGGCCGCCGGCGCCGGCAATGATCGGCACCACGCCGCGGCAGGTGTCCACCGCGGTCTTGATGATGCCGGGGTACTCGTCGCCGGTCAGCGAGAAGAATTCGCCCGTGCCGCCGGCGGCGAACAGCGCACTCGCGCCGTAGGGCTGCAGCCATTCGAGGCGCTTGACGTAGCCCTGCGCGTTGAAGTCGCCGTTGCTGTCGAAGTCGGTCAGCGGGAACGAGAGCAGGCCGGAGCCCATGATGGTCTTGAGTTCTTGCGGGTTCATCGGGAAACGTCCAGTGAAGATTTGAGAAAGAGAAATGAGGGTGGGTGGCTGGTCAATCGAGCTTGACGTTGGCTTCCTTGATGACTTGCGCCCAGCGCGCGCGCTCCTTGGCGAAGAACTGGTCCTGCTCGGGCGCGGTCATGGTCACGACCTCGGCGCCCTGGCCTGCGAGGCGGGCGCGGATGTCGGGGGTGCGGATGATGCGGACCAGCTCCTTGTTGAGCCGGGCGACCACCGCGTCGGGCGTGCCGCGCGCGGTGACCACGCCCTGCCACGTGCCCGACTCGTAACCGGGAACGCCCTGCTCGGAGATGGTCGGCACATTGCCGATGAGGGGCATGCGCGTGGGCTTGGAAACCGCGATCAGCTTGAGCTTGCCGCTCTGCACGTGCGGGTAGGTGGCGAGCATGCCGTTCATCAGCACCTGCGTCTGGCCTGCGACGGTGTCGAGCACGGCCTGCACGCCGCCCTTGTAGGGCACGTATTCCCACTTGGCACCGCTCTTGCGCTGCAGCTCGACGCCTGCGAGGTGCGCGGTGCTGCCGCTGGCGGTGACGGCAAAGTTGAAGTCGCTCTTCTTCGACAGCTCGACAAGTTCCTTCAGCGTATTGGCCTGCACCGAGGGATGCACCACCAAAAGGTGCGGCGAGTAGGCCAGCATGGCCACGCTGCGCAGGTCCTTGGTCGGATCGAAAGGCAGCTTGGGGTACAGCGACGGGCTGATGGCCAGCGCGCCGAGGTCACACAGCATGAGCGTGTGACCATCGGCCGGGGCCTTGGCCAGCATGTCGGCGCCCAGGTTGCCGTTGGCGCCCGCGCGGTTCTCGATCACCACGGGCTGGCCCAGCGCGTCGGACAGCGGCTGGCTGATCGAGCGCGCAATGATGTCGGACGAGCCGCCCGGCGGGTAAGGAACGATGAGCCGGATCGGCTTGGAGGGCCAGCTGCCGCCGCCGCCCTGGGCAAACGCGCTCACCGGCAGGCTGGCGGCCAGGGTCGTGGCCAGGGCGGCGCCGAGTGCGCCGCGTCGGTTGATGGTCATGCTGATGTCTCCAGTTATTCGATCTGTGCCATGGCTTCGCCCGTTGTCAGAGCAAGAGATCAGTCATCGTACAACTAGAAAAACAACTTGTCCAGATTCGGACCCGAAAATTTCGGCGAAAGGGTTAGTTGTCGGACGAAGCGGCGCCCGCGCCGTTGCCCTTGCCAGCGCCCGCACCTTCGGCCTTCGCCTTCTGCTGCTGCGCAGCCTCTTGCGCCATGCGCAGGCGCTCGCGGCTGTTCGTCAGGTGGATGCGCATGGCGGCCCGGGCCGACTCGGGATCGCGGCGCGCGATGGCCGCATAGATCTCTTCATGCTCGCGGTTCACGCGGCTCAGGTACGCCCCGCCATCCTGAATGCGGATGGCGCTGATGCGCGTGCGCGGAATGATCGTGGTGCCCAGGTGCCGCATGATGTCGGCGAAATACGGGTTGCCGGTCGACTGCGCGATCTGCAGGTGAAAGCGAAAATCGGGCGCCACGGTGTCGCCGGCGATCGTCACGTTGTGCTCGAAGTCGTCGAGCGCCTGGCGCATGGCAACCAGCTGCTCCTCGGTGCGCCGGCTCGCGGCGAGCCCGGCGGATTCCGTCTCGAGGCTGATGCGCAGCTCCAGCACGGCCAACACATCGACCGAGGCAGCAATCTCGCCCGGATCGAGGCGAAACACCCCACCCGGCCGTGGCTGCAGCACGAAGGTGCCGACGCCGTGCAATGTTTCGACCAGCCCGCCCGCCTGCAGCTTCGAGAGCGCCTCGCGCACCACGGTGCGGCTCACACCATAGGCCTGCATGATGGCCGACTCGGTGGGAAGCTTGTCACCCGGGCGCAGCGACTGGCTGCGGATCTTCTCGCCCAGGTCTTCCACCAGCCCGTGCGCCAGGCCGCGGGCACGCTGGCGCGGCCGCCCCACGAAGGCCGCGGGGGCCGCCGCCGAGCCGGCTTCCGCCGACGCACCTGAAGCCAAGGGATTACCCGCAGTCGTCTGAACCATGGTCACGATGATAATCCCCTAATAGTTGTACGACAACAGATAACTCATCACTTAAACCGATTCAAGGGCTGTCCTGCAAGGCATTCACGACCTGGCTGATCGGCATCGTACCGACGGCTTTCGGCAGGTGCCTGACACGCCGTCCCAGTCACCACCTCCCGCAAACAAATGTCGACGACCCAACAAGCCCTCCACAACAAGCTCGACCGCCTCCTGCTGACCGGCGCGGCCGGCGGCCTGGGCAAGGTGCTGCGCGAGCGGCTCAAGCCCTATGCGAAGGTGCTGCGCCTCTCGGACATCGCATCGCTCGCACCCGCCGCCGATGCGAGCGAAGAAGTCGTGCCCTGCGACCTGTCGGACAAGGCCGCGGTGCATGCGCTGCTCGAAGGCTGCGACGCCATCGTGCACCTGGGCGGCGTTTCGGTCGAGCGGCCGTTCGAGGAAATCCTCGAAGCCAACATCAAGGGCATCTTCAACGTCTACGAGGCCGCGCGCCGCCACGGCGTCAAGCGCGTGGTGTTCGCCAGCTCCAACCACGTGATCGGCTTCTACAAGCAGACCGAGCACATCGATGCGCACGCGGCGCGCCGGCCCGACGGCTACTACGGCCTGTCGAAGTCCTTCGGCGAAGACATGGCGCAGTTCTACTTCGACCGCTGGGGCATCGAGACGGTGAGCATCCGCATCGGCTCCTCGTTCCCCGAGCCGCTCAACCGCCGGATGATGAGCACTTGGCTGAGCTACCGCGACCTGACCACGCTGATCGAGAAGTCGCTCTTCACGCCCGATGTGAAGCACACCGTCGTCTACGGCATGTCGGCCAACCGCGACGTGTGGTGGGACAACAGCGCCGCCGCGCACCTGGGCTTCGTGCCGCAGGACAGCTCGGAAGTGTTCCGCGACAAGATCGAGGCGCAGCCGCCCGTTGTGCCGACCGACCCGAACGCCATCTACCAGGGTGGCGCGTTCACCGCGCAAGGACCTTTCGGCGATGCAAGCTGAACTGGTCCTCGACGCGCGCAACGGCACCGGCGAAAGCCCGGTGTGGCATGCCGCGGAGCAGGCGCTCTATTGGGTCGACATTCCGGCGCGTGCGCTGAACCGCTGGCATGCGAGCGAAGGCCACGCCCAGTGGCGTGCCGATGAAATGATCGCCTGCATCGCGCCGCGCGCCGACATCCCCGGCACGTGGATCGCAGGCATGGAGAGCGGCCTCTTCTCGCTGCAGCCGCAGGCCGACGGTACGCTCGCCTCCACATCGCTCGCACCTGTCGAACATGCAATGCCGGCCATGCGTTTCAACGACGGCCGCTGCGACCGCCAGGGCCGCTTCTGGGCCGGCACGATGCTGCTCGACATGGCCGCCGGTGCACGCGTCGGCCGCCTCTACAGCTACGGCAAAGGCAGCAATAGCGCCACGCTGCAGCTCGACGACTTCATCGTGCCCAACGGCCTGGCCTTCAGCCCCGACGGCCGCACGATGTACCTCTCGGACTCGCACCCGAGCGTGCAGGCGATCTGGGCCTTCGACTACGACACTGACACCGGCACACCAAGCAACCGCCGTCTCTTCGTCGACATGAAGCCCCTGCCCGGCCGTCCCGACGGCGCGGCCATGGACGTCGATGGCTGCTACTGGATCTGCGGCAACGACGCGGGCTTCGTGCACCGCTTCACGCCCGATGGCCGGCTCGACCGCTCGCTCGAAGTACCGGTGAAGAAGCCCGCGATGTGCGCTTTCGGCGGCCCAGCACTCGACACGCTCTTCGTCACCTCGATCCGCCCCGGCGGCATCGACCTCGCGGACCAGCCGCTGGCCGGCGGCGTGTTCGCGCTGCGGCCCGGCGTGCAGGGCGTTCCCGAACCGGCCTTCGGCGCCTGACCCTTTTTCGACAACCACCAAGCAAGAGGATGAGACAAATGAAATTCACCAAGACCCTGATCGCACTGGCCGTCGGCGCCGCAGCCGCGCTGTCCAGCCTGGCTGCCGGCGCCACCGAGTTCCGCTCGGCCGACATCCACCCCGACGACTACCCGACCGTGACCGCGGTCAAGTTCATGAGCGAACGGCTCAAGGCGCTGTCGGGCGGCAAGCACACCATCAAGGTGTTCAACAACAGCTCGCTGGGCAGCGAGAAAGACACCATCGAGCAGACCAAGATCGGCGCGCTGCAGATGGTGCGCGTGAACATCGCCCCCATGAACAACATCTGCGCCGAGACGCAGGTGCCGACCATGCCCTTCCTGTTCCGCTCGGTCGATCACCTGCACAAGGTGCTGGACGGCCCGATCGGCGAGGAGATCCTGAAGTCGTGCGAGAAACAGGGCTTCATCGGCCTCGCCTACTACGACAGCGGCGCACGCTCGATGTTCACCGCCAAGAAGCCGGTGCGCACTTTTGCCGACATGAAGGGCCTGAAGGTCCGCGTGCAGCAGTCGGACCTCTGGGTGTCGATGCTCGAAGCCATGGGCGCCAACGCCACGCCGATGCCCATGGGCGAGGTCTATACCGGCCTGAAGACCGGCCTGATCGACGCCGCCGAGAACAACTACCCCACGTATGAAAGCGCCCGCGCCTTCGAAGTGGCCAAGTACTACAGCAAGACCGAGCACTCGATGGCGCCCGAGATGCTGCTGTTCTCCAAGCGCGTGTGGGACAAGCTCTCCGCCGAAGAACAAGGCTGGATCCGCCAGGCGGCCAAGGAATCGGTGCCCTACATGCGCAAGCAATGGGAAGAGCGCGAGATCAAGTCGCTCGCCACGGTGAAGGCCGGCGGCGCCGAGATCATCGAAGTCGACAAGGCCCCGTTCCAGGCCGCGATGAAGCCGGTGTACGACAAGTTCATCACCGACGCGAAGCTGAAAGACCTCGTGAAGCGCGTGCAGGACACGAAGTAAGGCAGTTTTTGCATTGGCTCCTTCCCCCTCTGGGGGAAGGCCGGGATGGGGGCACAGCGGCGCTGGCATCGCAACGCCGCTTGCCCCCACCCCAACCCTCCCCCAGAGGGGGAGGGAGTAAGACAGAGAAGAACCTTCATGTACACCAAACTTTGCCGCACCCTCGCCCGTGCCTGCATGTGGTTGGGCATCCTCGGTCTCGTCGCAGTGATCTGCGCGGTGAGCTGGCAGGTGTTCGGCCGCTATGTGCTCAACAACACCCCGACCTGGGCTGAAAGCCTCGCGCTGCTGCTGGTGCTCTACGTCACGATGTTCGGCGTGGCCGTCGGCGTGCGCGACGCGGGCCACATCGGCCTGGAATCGTTCCTCGTGCTCGCGCCCGACTGGCTGCGCCTGAAGATGGAATACCTGATCCATGCGCTCATCCTCGTCTTCGGTTTGGCCATGGCGTGGAACTGCGCCTCGCTCGCCGAATCGGTGTGGGACTACCGCTTGCCCACGCTCTGGATTTCGGAAGGCTGGAAATACGTGCCCGCGACGATCGCCGGCGTGCTCATCGTCATGTTTTCCATCGAACACATCATCGCTTTGGCCCAAGGCCGCGAAGTCGAACCCGCCTGGGGCTGAACCGCATCATGACGATCCCTCTCCTCATTCTTTGCCTCTCGTTCACGGTCTTCCTGCTGCTGGGCGTGCCGGTCGCTTTCTCGATCGGTCTTTCCGCATTGGCCACGCTGCTGTATGAAGGCCTGCCGCTCGCGGTGGGCTTCCAGCAGATGACCTCGGGCATGGGCATCTTCTCGTTCCTTGCGATTCCGTTCTTCATCTTCGCCGGTGAGCTGATGCTCTACGGCGGCATCGCGGACCGCATCGTCAACTTCGCGCGCAACCTCGTCGGCCATGTGCGTGGCGGCCTGGGCATGTCGAACGTGGTGGCCTGCACGCTGTTCGGCGGCGTCTCGGGTTCGCCCGTGGCGGACGTCTCGGCCATGGGCGCCGTGATGATCCCGATGATGAAGAAGGAGGGCTATCACGCCGACTACGCGGTCAACGTGACGACCCATGCGGCACTGGTGGGCGCGCTGATGCCGACCAGCCACAACCTGATCATCTATTCGCTCGCAGCGGGCGGCAAGGTGTCGATCGCGGCGTTGATCCTGGCGGCGCTGCTGCCGGCAGCCGTGCTCACCATCAGCAATCTCGCGGCCGCCTACCTCGTGGCTGTGAAGCGCGGCTATCCGGCCGGCAGCTTCCCGGGCTGGTCGATCGTGGCGCGTTCGTTCGCCGCGGCACTGCCGGGCCTCTTCATCGTGGTGCTGATCCTCGGCGGCATTCTGTCGGGCATCTTCACGGCGACCGAATCGGCGGCGGTGGCGGTGCTCTATGCGCTGGGCCTCACCATCTTCGTGTACCGCACGCTGAAGTGGGAGCACTTCATCAAGGCCGCATCGAAGGCGGTGCGCACCACCGGCGTGATCCTGCTGCTGATCGGCATCTCGAGCACCTTCGGCTACCTCATCAGCCTCTACGGCGTGGCCGAACTCACGGGCCAGATGCTGTCGCAGGTGACCACCACGCCGTGGATGATCTTCCTGCTCATCAACATCATCCTGTTCGTGCTGGGCACCTTCCTGGACATGGCCGCGACGATCCTGCTGTGCACGCCGATCTTTTTGCCGATCGCCCAGCACTACGGCATGACGTCGGTGCAGTTCGGCGTCGTGATGCTGATCAACTGCGCGCTGGGCCTGAACACGCCACCGGTGGGCACCACGCAATTCGTCGGTTGCGCGATCGGCGGTGTGTCGGTGGGAACGGTGATGAAGACCATCTGGCCGTTCTACGGCGCGCTGATCTTCGCGCTCGGCGTGGTCACCTTCGTGCCCGCCTTCTCGACCTGGTTGCCCGGCCTCTTCATGGTCGTGAAGTAAGAAAAGAAAGGCCCCACGATGGCCGAGACAAACACTCGCCCCCCGCTCTACATCCGCATCCATGCGGCCGACAACGTCGCCATCGTCGCGAACGACGGCGGTCTGAAAACAGGCGCGACGTTCGCCGACGGCCTCGTGCTGGTGGACAACGTGCCGCAAGGCCACAAGGTCGCGCTGAACGATCTGGCCGAAGGCGACGCCATCGTTCGCTACAACGTGGTGATCGGCTACGCACAGAAGGCGCTGCCGCGCGGCAGCTGGGTGCACGAGCGCGTGATGCGCATGCCCACGGCACCCGAGCTCGACGGCCTGCCCATTGCGACCGTGAACCCGCCCGCCATGCCTCCGCTGGAGGGCTACACCTTCGAGGGCTACCGCAACGCCGATGGCTCGGTGGGCTCGCGCAACATCCTGGCCATCACGCAGACCGTGCAGTGCGTGGCAGGTGTGACTGAGTTCGCGGTGCAGCGCATCAAGGCCGAGCTGCTGCCGAAATTTCCCAACGTCGACGACGTGGTGGCGCTGGAACACAGCTATGGCTGCGGCGTCGCCATCGACGCGCCCGACGCGATCATCCCGATCCGCACGCTGCGCAACATCAGCCTCAACCCGAATTTCGGCGGCGAGGTGATGGTGGTGAGCCTGGGCTGCGAGAAGTTGCAGCCCGAGCGCCTGTTGCCGCCCGGCACCATTCCCATCGCCGACCAGCGCGGCGAGAACGTTGCCGCCGATGCGGCGCTCGACGTCGTGTGCCTGCAGGACGACGCGCACGTCGGCTTCATGTCGATGATCGATTCGGTGATGCGACAGGCCGAGGTGCACCTCGCGCGGCTGAACGCGCGCCGGCGCGAGACCGTGCCCGCGAGCGAACTGGTGGTGGGCGTGCAGTGCGGCGGCAGCGATGCCTTCTCGGGCGTCACCGCGAATCCGGCCGTGGGCTTTGCCACCGACCTCCTGGTGCGCGCGGGCGCCACCGTGATGTTCTCGGAAACCACCGAGGTGCGCGACGGCATCGACCAGCTCACCTCGCGCGCCTCGTCGCCCGAAGTGGCCGAGGCCATGATCCGCGAGATGGCCTGGTACGACGCCTACCTGCAGAAGGGGCGCGTGGACCGCAGCGCCAACACCACGCCGGGCAACAAGAAGGGCGGGCTCTCGAACATCGTCGAGAAAGCGATGGGCTCGATCGTGAAGTCGGGCTCGGCGCCGATCTCGGGCGTGCTCTCTCCGGGCGAGAAAGTGAAGCAGAAGGGCCTGATCTACGCGGCCACGCCCGCGAGCGATTTCATCTGCGGCACGCTGCAGCTGGCCGCGGGCATCAACCTGCACATCTTCACCACCGGCCGCGGCACGCCCTACGGGTTGGCCGAAGTGCCGGTCATCAAGGTCGCCACGCGCAGCGACCTCGCACGCCGCTGGCACGACCTGATGGACGTGAACGCGGGCCGCATCGCCGACGGCGACGCCTCCATCGAAGACGTGGGCTGGGAGCTGTTCCGGCTGATGCTCGATGTGGCCAGCGGCAGGAAGAAGACCTGGGCGGAGCACTGGAAGCTGCACAACGCGCTCGTGCTCTTCAATCCTGCACCCGTGACCTGAGGAAGACACGACCACCTGATCCGGATGGCACGGCGGAGGAGCCGGGCCTGGTTTATTTCTACAACAGAAGGAGACAGAGGATGCAGAAACCCAAGCTGGTATTGAGCCTGATCGCGGGCGCCGCCCTGCTCACCGCGTGCGGCGGTGGGAGTGACAGCAGTGGCACTTTCTTTCCTCCCGTGGCGGTCAATCCGCCGGCACAGCCGCCAGCGGAGACGCCGGTGGACCCCGAAGTGCTTGCAGCGCAGCCGAAGCTGTCGAACAAGCCGATGGACGACATCGTGCGCGAGAACCTGCTGCCGACGATCGACAAGTTGTTCGAACAGGTCAGCGCGCAAGGGGTGGACACCGAGATCCAGGGCATCAGGGTCTTCGACAGCGGCGACAAGTTCCTGCCGGGCAAGGTGGCGATCGGCTTCTCGTACCTGCTGCTCAGCACTGCGCCCTCGGATCCGAAGTTCCAGAGCTATCTCAGCGGCTATCGCACCATCGCCGACGCCACCGTCGATCGCGTGAACGAGAGTTGGGGCATCTACTACTACATGTCGGCGCTGTGGAAGCTCAAGAAGGCCGGCTACCTTGAAGGCGATGCGAACTCCGCCATCACCGCCGTGACGCTCGACAAGCTCAAGACCAAGCTCGACTGGCGTACGTTCGTGAGACCGGCGGACTACTCGCTCATCAACCTGCCCACCAACTACTACGGCGTGGCCTTCAGCATCGCACGCCTGCGCTACCTCATGGGTTGGGAAGGGCCCGAGGCCAGCGAGGCGCTGCTGCAGAAGATGATCACCCACTACAAGACCTTCTCGGCCTTCGGCTTCTCCGACGAGACCGATGGCAGCGGCCGCTTCGACCGCTACAGCGTGCTGCTGATCGGGGAGATCATGCAGCGCCTGATCGAGACCGGCATGACGGTCTCGCCGGCCGACGAAGCCTCGCTCAAGGGCTGGCTGCGGCAATCCGTCGATCTCATCAAGACGCGGCTCAACCCCGCGGGCAATGGCGTGGACTATGGCCGCAGTCTCTCGGCCTACGGCGACACCGCATTCGCCGAAGTGCTGTCCGCGGCCGAGCACCTGAACGTGCTGTCGGCCGAGGAGAAGGACATCGCCTACGCCTTCGCGACCCGCATCACGGCCAAATACGTGGAGTTCTGGTACGACGCGGAGCTGGGTTCGCTCAACATGTGGGACAAGGGTCGGATGACCGACGGCTACCGCGGCAAGATCCGCATCCTCGGCGAGAACCTGAGCCTCTCGCATCAGCTGATCTACACGAACAACCTCTGGAAGTCCGCCGGCTACGCGCAGAAGCCGCCCGTCTCGACCCAGACCTTCCTGGCCTATCTCGACAAGCTGCCGCGCAGCACGCTCACGAAGTTCGCGGGCTTCGATGGCCAGCCCGCCACCTACGACCGCGGCCTCGTCACCTACCGCGATGGCCTCCGCATCCTCAGCCTGCCGGTCGTAAACGGCGCCAAGACCTATCACCACACCAACCCCTACTTCGCGATTCCGCACTCGTACAACATGCTCTCCGGCGCGGCCGACAGGCAATGGCCGCAGCTGCAGCCGAAGTTCACGGTGGCAGGCTCGCTGGATCCACTGATTCCCGCGGCTTACCAGAAGAACCTGAAGATCGCCGAAGCCGGCAAGGTCCTCACCGTGACCTACGACCAGGATGCGATGGACAAAGCCACCAGCGGCAACGATCCGATCAAGGACACGCGCATCACCTCGTCGACCGCGTACACCTTCGAGCCGGGAAAGATCACCCGCGTGGACACCTACACGCCCGCCGCCGCGCTCGACATCGGCAAGATCGAGCTGGAGTTCGGCTCCTATTCCGATGGCGTGACGGCGCTCGGTGGCAACAAGTTCAGCTACGCCAACGGCGACGTGCAGGGCTTCGAGGTCGAGGGCCTGCAGGACTGCGCGCCGGTCGACGTGAGTGCCATCAAGGACTACAACACGCCCACCGGCGCGCTCAAGACCAGCATCCGCTGCAGCGCGCCGGCCTTCAGCTTCGCCACGCCGCTCACCATCAAGTGGGTGCTGAAGTACCGCTCGCCCAGCGTGGCGTCGATCGCGCCGCGCTGACCTTCTTTCGATTTCATCAACGGAACCCCTCATGGAAGACCTCAAGGACAAGACCGCGCTCGTGACCGGTGCCAGTACCGGCATCGGCGCGGCGGTGGCCATCGCCTTCGCCGCGCGCGGCATGCGCGTGGCGGTGCACTACAACAGCTCGGCCGACGCCGCGAACCAGGTGGTGGAAACCATCCGCGCCGCCGGCGGCACCGCGTTCGCGGTGAAGGCCGACGTGCGCGAGACCGCCGCGATCCGCGCGTGCGTGAAGGAGACCTCGTCGCAGTTCGGCCGCATCGACGTGCTGGTGAACAACGCGGGCAGCCTGGTCAAGCGCGTGCCCATCGCCGAGTTCGACGATGCGCTGTTCGACGAGGTGATGCACATCAACGCGCGCTCGGTGCTCGCGTTCTGCCGTGAGGTGGTTCCCCTGATGCGCACGCAGGGCGGCGGCAACATCATCAACGTGACCTCGGTCGCGGCGCGCACCGGCGGCGGGCCGGCCGCGTACCTGTACGCGGGCTCCAAGGGCTTCGTGAGCACGGCGACGCACGGGCTGGCCAAGGAACTGGTGGGCGACAGGATCCGCGTGAACGCGGTGGCGCCGGGCGTGATCCAGACGCCGTTCCAGGACCGCTTCTCGACGCCCGCGATGCTGGAGAACTTCAAGGCGAGCATTCCGATGGGCCGCATCGGCGAGCCCGAGGAATGCGTCGGTGCGTTTCTTTACCTGGCCTCGGAACAGCTCTCGGGCTATGTGACGGGCCAGGTCATCGAAGTGAATGGCGGGCAGTACATGCCCTGACCTTTTTTTGCGAAACGCCCTCAAGGGGGCGTCGAGGATCAGATCAACAACGGAGACAAGAGACATCATGAAAAGAAGCACATTCCTTCGCGGCCTCGCCGCCTTCTCGGCCACGGCCACGCTCTCGCTCGGACTGGCCTCGACGGCCTCCGCGCAGGCGGCCAGCGACTTCCCGAACCGCTCGATCGAGCTGCTGGTGCCCTACCAGCCGGGCGGGGGCACCGATGGCCTCGCGCGCGCTTTCTCGGAAGCGAGCCGCAAGCACATCTCGCAGAGCATCGTGATCGTCAACCGCCCCGGCGCGGGCGGCGCCATCGGCTGGACCGAGGTGATCAACGCCAAGCCCGACGGCTACAAGCTCGCGGTGCTCACGGTCGAGCTGCTCACGCTGCCGCACCTGGGCCTGGCCAAATTCAACTACGACGACTTCCAGCCGATCGCGCAGCTCAACGCCGACCCGGCCGCGATCACCGTGAAGGCCGATGCGCCGTGGAACACCATCGAAGAGTTCCTTGCTGCCGCGAAGAAGTCGCCCGAAGGCATCCGCGTGGGCAACTCGGGCAACGGCTCGATCTGGCACCTTGCGGCCGCCGCGCTGGAAGACAAGACCGCCACCAAGTTCGGCCACATCCCGTTCCAGGGCGCGGCACCCGCGGTGCTCGCCCTCCTGGGCGGCCACATTGAAGCCGTGGCGGTGAGCCCGGCCGAAGTGACGACGCACGTGCAGGGCGGCAAGCTCAAGGTGCTGATGGTGATGGCCGACAAGCGCGTGAAAGGCTTCGAGAAGGTGCCGACCGCCAAGGAGCGCGGCATCGACCTGTCGATCGGCACCTGGCGCGGCATCGGCGCGCCGAAGAACACGCCGCCGGAGGTGATGGCCAAGTTGCGCGAGATCACCGCCAAGACGGCGGCAGAGCCGCTGATGCACGAGGTGATGGACAAGCAGAACCTGGGCTATGTCTACACCGACGGTGCCGTGTTCAAGGAGACGCTGGCCAAGGACAACGTCTACTTCAAGCAGTTGATCACCAAGCTCAACATCAAGCCATGACCCGACCATCGGAGACCAGAGACATGCAACGCCGCACACTGATTCAAACCGCCCTCGCCTCTTCGCTTGCAACGGCCCTGCCCGCCTTCGCGCAGAGCAGCAACACCTGGCCCACGGGCAAGGCCATCACCTACCTCGTGCCCTTTCCCGCAGGCGGAACCACCGACGTGCTGGGCCGGCTGATCGGCCAGAAGCTGGGCACCGTGCTGGGCACGAGCGTGATCATCGACAACAAGGGCGGCGCCGGCGGCAGCGTGGGCTCGGAGATCGGCGCGCGCGCGGCGCCCGATGGCTTCACGCTGGTGGGCGGCACGATCAGCTCGCACGCGATCAACGTGAGCCTGTACCCCAAGATCGGCTACGACCCGCAGAAGTCGTTCGCGCCGGTGACGCTGATCGGCACCAACCCGGTGGTGCTGGTGGTGAACCAGGCGAGCCCCTACAAGACGCTCAAGGACGTGCTGGACGCGAGCAAGGCCAAGTCGGGCGGGCTCTCGTCGGCCTCGGCGGGCACGGGCACGTCGCAGCACCTGGCGCTGGAACTGCTGGCCTTCAAGTCGGGCGTGAAGTTCACGCACATTCCGTACAAGGGCAGCGGCCCGGCGATCCAGGACGTGATCGGCGGGCAGGTCGACATGATGTTTGACACCACGGTGGTCGCGGGCCCGCACATCCAGAGCGGCAAGCTGCGCGCCATCGCCGTCACATCGGCCAAGCGCCTGGCCTCGATGCCCGACGTGCCGACGGTGGCCGAGTCGGGCATCGAGGGGCTGAAGGATTTCGAGGTGGTGTCGTGGCAGGCGATCTTCGTGCCCGCGGGCACGCCGGCGCCGGTCGTCGAGCGACTGCACACCGAGATCCGCAAGATCCTCGCAACGCCCGAGATGCAGGACAAGCTCAGGGGCTTCGGCATGGAGCCGGCCGATCTGTCGACGGCGCAGATTGCGGCATTCCAGAAGGCCGAGGTGGAGAAGTGGGCGGGGGTGATCAAGGCGGCCGGCATCAAGGCGGAGTAAGCAATCCGCCGCCGGCCGTCATCCACGCACAACCGAGGGAAGCTTCCTACGCTCCTTGCGGAGGGCGCTTTATAGAATGCCCCTCCGATCCGCATTCGAGGCTTCCCCCAACGTGTCCGACCGCTCCGCAGTTCTGCCCCAATACCTGTTCCCCAAGCAGGCCCTGACCAATTTCGCCGGCTGGGTCGCGGGGAAGGAACGCGGTGCTGTCACGACATGGATCATTCGCCGCTTCGTCGCCAAGTACGGCGTCGACATGGGCGAGGCGCTCGAGTCCGACATCGAGCACTACAAAAGCTTTAACCAGTTCTTCACGCGCGCGCTCAAGCCCGGCATGCGCCCGCTCGCGCAGGCCGACCTGGTGTGCCCCGTGGACGGCGCCATCAGCCAGTTCGGTGCCATCGAGGGCGACCAGATCTTCCAGGCCAAGGGCCACAACTACACGACCACCGCGCTGGTCGGCGGCGATGCAGCGCTGGCCGCGAAATTCGCGCATGGCAGCTTCGCGACGCTCTACCTGAGCCCTAAGGATTACCACCGCATCCACATGCCGTGCGATGGCCGCCTCGTGCGCATGATCCATGTGCCCGGCGACCTGTTCTCGGTCAACCCGACCACCGCGCGCGGCGTGCCGGGTCTCTTCGCGCGCAACGAGCGCGTGGTGTGCGTCTTCGAATCGGCCCGCGGCCCGTTCGTGCTGGTGCTCGTAGGCGCCACCATCGTCGGCAGCATGGCCACCGTGTGGCATGGCGTGGTCAATCCGCCGCGCGTGGGCGAGCTGCGCGAGTGGCACTACAACGACCAGCAGATCGACATCAAGAAGGGCGACGAGATGGGCCGTTTCTTGCTCGGCTCCACCGTCGTCATGCTGTTCCCGGCGCCTGCATTGGCGTTCAACCCCGACTGGTCGCCCACCCGTGCGATCCGCCTGGGCGAAGCCATGGCCGACTACACGAATTTGTGAGGCTTTGTCTCACAGCCCGCATGCAGCATGCCCTTACAGCTATAAAACTAGTAGCATCCACATCGTTTGCGCTATAGTCGCCGGCCAGCAGGACGGTCCATAACCAATCACAAACAAGAGCGCGCGGCATCGGCCTCCCACAGGCCCGCAGCCCGCCCAGCTTCGAGGAGATGATGTCGATGAGTACCAAGGAAAACGCAGCCGTCAGCCAGTTGCTCGCACTGCTCGAGGCCCGCTATGCGCTGCGTGTGCTCTGGGCTCTGCGCGACGGTCATGCCCAGACCTTCCGCCTGCTGCAGGACAGCGTGGGCGGTATCACTCCCAACACCCTCAACACCCGCATCAAGGAACTGCGCGAGGCCGGCATCGTGAGCCACGGCAGCGACGGTTATTGCCTCACGCTCAGCGGGCAGGACCTGCTCAAGCGCCTGTCGGACCTGCAGGCCTTTGCCGGCAAATGGCAGCTGGGCCAACTGAAGAAAGCCGCTGCCCCGGCTGCACCCACGGCCACTGCGCCAGCGGCGCCCGTCGCGCCTCCAGCCCCCTCCTCGCCGCCTCCCCCGACCCCTGCACCGCCCGCCGATACGACGAGCTGAGCAGGCCGCCATCCGGCATCGGTAAACTTCGCGCCTTCGATCCAATTCACCATTCATCGACGCAAGGAGCGTTTTCCCATGCCTACTACCCCCTCCGGCCTCCAGTACGAAGACACCGAAGTCGGCACCGGCGCCGAAGCCAAGGCTGGCCAGCACGTGCATGTGCACTACACCGGCTGGCTCTACAACGACGGCGTGCAAGGCGCCAAGTTCGATTCGAGCCGCGACCGCAACGACCCCTTCGCGTTCTCGCTGGGCGCAGGCCAGGTCATCAAGGGCTGGGACGAAGGCGTGGCCGGCATGAAGATCGGCGGCAAGCGCACGCTGATCATTCCCGCATCGCTGGGCTATGGCGCCCGCGGCGCCGGCGGCGTGATCCCGCCGAACGCGACGCTCAAGTTCGACGTCGAACTGCTCGACGCGCACTGATCGCTCCCGAGCCAGGACTTGGCACAGAGGCCCGATTTCGGGCCTTTTTCATGTCCCAACGGCCTCTTTTTCCGCATTTTTTCGCTTGAAATGCCCCGGGCCAGCCCCAAGTGGCTGGCTATCGTTTGTTTTCCGGCGCATGCCGTTCTTTGAAAAATGTCTGACCCGCAACAATCCGCACAGAATTCGCAAATGCTGCAAGGCGAGCCCAGTCCCGAAGAACTGGAGGCCGCGCAGGCCGCCAATGAAGCCGACGCATTGGCCGCGGCGCAAGGCGAGCTGGCCGCGCTGCAGGCCAAGAACGCCGAATTGGCCGATCAATACCTGCGCGCCCAGGCCGACGTTCAAAACGCCCGCCGCCGCGCCGACGACGAAATCACCAAGGCCCGCAAATTCGCGGTCGAGGCCTTTGCCGAAAGCCTGCTGCCGGTGACCGACAGCCTGGAAGCGGGCCTGGCCATCAAGGACGCCACCCCCGAACAGATCCGCGAAGGTGCCGAAGCCACGCTGCGCCAGCTCAAGAGCGCGCTCGAACGCAACAAGGTGATCGAAGTGGCCCCGGCCGCCGGCACCAAGTTCGATCCGCACCAGCACCAGGCCATCTCGGTGGTGCCCGCGCCCGACCAGGAACCCAACACCGTGGTGAGCGTGCTCCAGAAGGGCTACACCATCAACGAGCGCGTGCTGCGCCCGGCGCTGGTGACGGTCAGCGCGCCGAAGTAACCGGCAGAGCAGCACACAAGATTCCCACAGGAAATCCCCGCTCCGTCCCTTGAATCGAGCTGGGTTATCCACAAGTTCATAACAACATATTTTTCAGGCTTCAGGAGTAAAGAACATGGCAAAGATCATCGGCATCGACCTCGGCACCACCAACTCGTGCGTGTCGATCATGGAAGGCAACACCACGCGTGTGATCGAGAACTCGGAAGGTGCGCGCACCACGCCGTCGATCGTCGCGTACCAGGAAGACGGTGAAGTCCTGGTCGGTGCCTCGGCCAAGCGCCAGGCCGTCACCAACCCCAAGAACACGCTGTACGCGATCAAGCGCTTGATCGGCCGCAAGTTCGAGGAAAAGGAAGTGCAGAAGGACATCGACCTGATGCCCTACACCATCGCCAAGGCCGACAACGGCGACGCGTGGGTCGAAGTGCGCGGCAAGAAGATGGCTCCGCAGCAAGTCAGCGCCGACATCCTGCGCAAGATGAAGAAGACCGCCGAGGACTACCTGGGCGAAACCATCACCGAAGCCGTGATCACGGTGCCGGCGTACTTCAACGACGCCCAGCGCCAGGCCACCAAGGACGCCGGCCGCATTGCGGGCCTGGACGTCAAGCGCATCATCAACGAGCCCACCGCTGCGGCCCTGGCCTTCGGCCTGGACAAGCAGGACAAGGCCGACCGCAAGATCGCCGTGTATGACCTGGGCGGCGGCACCTTCGACGTGTCGATCATCGAAATCGCGGACGTCGACGGCGAGAAGCAGTTCGAAGTGCTGTCGACCAACGGCGACACGTTCCTCGGCGGTGAAGACTTCGACCAGCGCATCATCGACTACATCATTGCCGAGTTCAAAAAGGAACAGGGCGTCGACCTGAGCAAGGACGTGCTGGCACTGCAGCGCCTGAAGGAAGCCGCTGAGAAGGCCAAGATCGAACTATCGAACAGCGCGCAGACCGACATCAACCTGCCCTACATCACGGCCGATGCCTCGGGTCCGAAGCACCTGAACATCAAGCTCACCCGCGCCAAGCTGGAAAGCCTGGTCGACGAGCTGGTCGAACGCACCATCGCGCCGTGCCGCCTGGCCATCAAGGATGCCGGCATCAGCGTGAGCGACATCAACGACGTGATCCTGGTCGGCGGCATGACCCGCATGCCCAAGGTGCAGGAAAAGGTGAAGGCCTTCTTCGGCAAGGAACCGCGCAAGGACGTGAACCCCGACGAAGCCGTGGCCGTCGGCGCCGCCATCCAGGGCCAGGTGCTCTCAGGCGACCGCAAGGACGTGCTGCTGCTGGACGTGACCCCGCTGTCGCTCGGCATCGAGACCATGGGTGGCGTGATGACCAAGATGATCACGAAGAACACCACGATCCCGACGAAGTTCGCGCAGACCTTCTCGACCGCCGAGGACAACCAGCCGGCCGTGACCATCAAGGTGTTCCAGGGCGAGCGCGAAATCGCTTCGGGCAACAAGGCGCTCGGCGAATTCAACCTGGAAGGCATTCCGCCGGCATCGCGCGGCACGCCGCAGATCGAGGTGAGCTTCGACATCGACGCCAACGGCATCCTGCACGTCGGCGCGAAGGACAAGGGCACCGGCAAGGAAAACAAGATCACCATCAAGGCGAACTCGGGCCTCTCCGAGGACGAAATCCAGAAGATGGTGAAGGACGCCGAACTCAACGCCGAAGACGACAAGAAGAAGCTCGAGATCGTGCAGGCCCGCAACCAGGGCGAGGCCATGGTGCACAGCGTGAAGAAGTCGCTGGGCGAACATGGTGCGAGCCTGGAAGCCGCCGAGAAGGAAGCAATCGAAGCCGCGATCAAGGACGTCGAGGAAGCCCTCAAGGGTGAAGACAAGACCGTGATCGAGGAAAAGACCAACACGCTGATGACGGCCAGCCAGAAGCTCGGCGAGAAGATGTACGCGGAATCGCAGGCCGCGGCAGGCGCCTCGGCAGCGAGCGGCCCGGCTGGCGCGGAAGCTGCTGCGCACGCGCAGGCCGACGACAACGTGGTCGACGCCGAAGTCAAGGAAGTCAAGAAGGGCTGATCCACAGCCGCTTGACCAAGGCTGGATCACCCTGCGGGGTGCTCCAGCCTTTCTCGCTTCAAGTCACCCGAGTTCCCGCTGTCTCCCGAGCCCCCTGATCGACCTGCCATGGCCACCAAACGCGACTACTACGAAACCCTCGGCGTCCCCAAGAACGCCAGCGAGGAAGAAATCAAGAAGGCTTATCGCAAGCTTGCGATGAAGCACCACCCCGACCGCAACCACGGCGACACCAGCAAGGACGCCGAGGCCAAGTTCAAGGAGGTGAAGGAAGCCTATGAAATGCTGTCCGATGGCCAGAAGCGTGCGGCCTACGACCAGTACGGCCATGCCGGCGTCGACCCCAACATGCGCGGAGGCCCGGGCGCAGAAGGCTTCGGCGGCTTCGCGGAGGCCTTCGGCGACATCTTCGGCGACGTGTTCGGCGGAGCGCGCGGTGGCCGCCAGAGCGGCGGGCGCCAGGTGTTCCGCGGCAGTGACCTGAGCTACGCGATGGAAGTCACGCTCGAGGAAGCGGCCGAGGGCAAGGAAGCCCAGATCCGCATTCCCAGCTGGGACAACTGCGACACCTGCAAGGGCTCGGGCGCCAAGCCCGGCACCAAGCCGATCACCTGCACCACCTGCCACGGCGCCGGCGCGGTGCAGATGCGCCAGGGCTTCTTCAGCGTGCAGCAAACCTGCCCCACCTGCCACGGCAGCGGCAAGATCATTCCCGAGCCCTGCACCGTGTGCCATGGCCAGGGCAAGATCAAGAACAACAAGACGCTCGAGGTGAAGATTCCCGCCGGCATCGACGACGGCATGCGCATCCGCAGCACCGGCAACGGCGAACCGGGCACCAACGGCGGGCCGCCGGGCGACCTGTACATCGAGATCCGCCTCAAGAAGCACGAGCTCTTCGAGCGCGATGGCGACGACCTGCATTGCGTGGTGCCGGTCAGCGTGACCACGGCGGCGCTCGGCGGTGAGATCAGCGTGCCGACGCTCAAGGGCGCGGCGGCCATCGACATCCCCGACGGCACGCAAAGCGGAAAGCAGTTCCGCCTGCGCGGCAAGGGCATCAAGGGCGTGCGCTCGAGCTATCCAGGCGACCTGTATTGCCATGTGCGCGTCGAGACGCCGGTGAAGCTCACCGAGCATCAGCGCAAGCTTCTGAAGGAACTCGACGAGTCGCTCAAGAAGGGCGGCGACAAGCACAGCCCGACCGACAAGGGCTGGTTCGACAAGGCCAAGGAATTTTTCAGCTGATCTGAGTGACCTGAGAGAAGATCCCGCCGGGCACCAAAGACGTGCGGGAATGTTCGAGGCCCTGAGCCTCTGCGCGCACCGGTTGCAGCAGGGCCTCGGGGCTTTTCTCCGTCTGTAACACGCGCTCCCACGCCGCTTGGCGGATGCGGCGCGACGGGGCGCCGGAACGCCGTGTCTCCTTGGACTGGTGCAATCTGAGCCGCGAGGCCGCCCCGGAGCACGCGGGCGGTGCGCCTCGCACCATTGCGGCCCTTGCCACCCGGAATCTGCGCTCCCATCCCACGCGTACATGAGCTGATCGCCTAGCCCAAGGTGGCGTGATGATTGCTTTTAGATATTTTTTGGATGTGCAATAAACCAAACGACAGATCGCGCGTTATTGCAGGGAGACGTATGTTTTTATTGAGCTACAGCGCCCAATAGGCACTGTGTTCCCGGGAAAACACCAATACCGTTCGATATAGGCATTTCACCCGGAGAGAATTGCACAAGCCGAGCCTTTTAATTTAACTGAAATTTGAAAACTAGTTCCGGCTTTTTTCAGGAACTTTACTTGCCAGTGTGGTTCGCAATAAATAAAAGATTTGCCGGGTTCAATCTTTGCTTTATCCTGATTGTTAGCAGAATGTTGTAGGGGAGTTTTCCACCGCATGCAGCGGGGCGGGCACCTTTTAAATGGCGCGCATTGCCTTTGCTGCAGGCCTCGGGGCCAAAAGCCCCACTGACCTGATGGAGGCGTGACCATGGATGTGATCAGCAACTTTGCCGCCCGCTACGAGCGCACTCGCGAGGAGGTGATCTCGCTGCAGGAATACCTGGATATCTGCAAGCGCGATCCCACCGCCTACGCCACCGCCTCCGAGCGCATGCTCAAGGCCATTGGCGAGCCCGAACTGGTCGATACGCGCAACGACCCCCGGCTTTCGCGCATCTTCGCCAACAAGGTCATCAAGATCTATCCGGCGTTCAAGGAGTTCTACGGCATGGAGGACGCCATCGAACAGGTGGTGTCCTATTTCCGCCATGCCGCCCAGGGGCTGGAAGAAAAGAAGCAAATCCTTTACCTGCTGGGTCCGGTCGGCGGCGGCAAGAGTTCGATCGCAGAGCGCCTGAAGCAGCTCATGGAGCACGTGCCCTTCTATGCGATCCATGGTTCGCCGGTGAACGAATCGCCCCTGGGGCTCTTCGACACCCTGGAAGACGGCGAGATCCTTGAAAAGGAATACGGCATTCCGCGCCGCTACCTGAATCGAATTCTCTCGCCCTGGGCCGTCAAGCGCCTGGAGGAATACGGCGGCGACATCCGCCAGTTCAAGGTGGTCAAGCGCTTCCCCTCGGTACTGCGGCAGATCGCAGTGGCCAAGACCGAGCCCGGCGACGAGAACAACCAGGACATCTCCTCGCTGGTCGGCAAGGTCGACATCCGCAAGCTCGAGACCTATGCCCAGGACGACCCCGACGCCTACGCCTACTCCGGGGGCCTGTGCCTGGCCAACCAGGGCCTGCTGGAGTTCGTGGAAATGTTCAAGGCGCCCATCAAGGTGCTGCATCCACTGCTCACGGCCACGCAGGAGAGCAACTTCAAGGGCACGGAAGGCTTCGGTGCCATTCCCTTCGACGGCATCGTGCTCGCGCACAGCAACGAGAGCGAGTGGAAGGCCTTCCGCAACAACAAGAACAACGAGGCTTTCCTCGACCGGATTTACATCGTCAAGGTGCCCTACTGCCTGCGCGCCTCGGAAGAAATCAAGATCTACGAGAAGCTGGTGCGCAACTCGTCGCTGGCGCAGGCACCCTGCGCGCCCGGCACCCTGCGCATGATGGCGCAGCTCTCGGTGCTCACCCGCCTGAAGGAGCCCGAGAACTCCAGCACCTTCAGCAAGATGCAGGTGTACGACGGCGAGAACCTCAAGGACACCGACCCCAAGGCCAAGTCGATCCAGGAGTACCGCGACTACGCGGGCGTCGACGAAGGCATGAGCGGCGTCTCCACCCGCTTCGCCTTCAAGATCATCTCGAAGGTCTTCAACTTCGACAGCTCCGAAGTCGCCGCCAATCCGGTGCACCTGATGTACGTGCTCGAGCAGCAGATCGAGCGCGAGCAGTTCGCGCCCGAGGTCGAGCAGAAGTACATCAGCTACATCAAGGAGCTCCTGGCGCCGCGCTATGCCGAGTTCATCGGCAAGGAAATCCAGACCGCGTACCTGGAGAGCTACAGCGAGTACGGCCAGAACATCTTCGATCGCTACGTCACCTACGCCGACTACTGGATCCAGGACCAGGAATTCCGCGACGTGGACACCGGCGAAGTGTTCGACCGCGCCTCGCTCAACGGCGAGCTCGAGAAGATCGAACGGCCCGCGGGCATCGGCAATCCGAAGGACTTCCGCAACGAGATCGTCAACTTCGTGCTGCGTGCGCGGGCCGGCAACGCGGGGCGGAACCCGGCGTGGACCAGCTACGAAAAGCTGCGCGCGGTGATCGAGAAGAAGATGTTCTCCAACACCGAAGAGCTCCTGCCGGTGATCAGCTTCAACACCAAGAGCAGCGCCGACGAGCAGAAGAAGCACGAAGACTTCGTCACTCGCATGGTCGAGAAGGGCTACACCGCCAAGCAGGTTCGCCTGCTCTGCGAGTGGTACCTGCGCGTGCGCAAGAGTTCATAACGACGAGCCTTCATTCGTTCTCTTCTTTGCAAGGAGCTTTGACACCATCGTGGCCATCCTGCAGCAGATCATCGACCGCCGGCTATCGGGCAAGAACAAGTCCATTGGCAACCGCGAGCGCTTCCTTCGGCGCTACAAGGGGCAGATCCAGGAGGCGGTGCGGCGCGCAGTCAGCGGCCGCAACATCCGCGAGCTGGAGCAAGGCGAAGACGTGACCCTGCCGCGCCACGATGTGTCCGAACCGGTGTTCGGACATGCCCGTGGCGGCGACCGCGAGTACGTGCATCCGGGCAACCAGGAGTACCTGAAGGGCGACCGCATCGCCCGCCCCGACGGCCAGGGCGGCGGTGGCTCAGGAAGTGGCGAGGCCAGCGACAGCGGTGAAGGCGAAGACGACTTCGTCTTCCGCCTCACCCGCGAAGAATTCATGCGTGTCTTCTTCGACGACCTGGCGCTCCCGCACCTCATCCGCACCCAGATCGCCGACGTGCCCGAGTGGAAGAGCCACCGCGCCGGCTTCACGAGCGATGGCTCGCCCAACAATCTGCACGTGGTGCGCTCGATGCGCGGAGCGCTCGCGCGTCGCATTGCGCTGGGCGGCGAACCGCGCAAGGAACTCAAGCGCCTCGAGGCGCATCTGCTGCACCTGAAGGCGCATCCGCAGGCCACGACGGCGCTGATCGAGAAGGAAATCCGCGAGACCGAGGAGCTCATCGCCGAGCTGCGCCGCACCATGCGGCACGTGCCCTACATCGACCCCATCGACCTGCGCTACCGCAACCGCGTGAAGACGCCGGTGCCCAGCGCCAAGGCGGTGATGTTCTGCCTCATGGACGTGTCGGGCTCGATGGACGAGGCGCGCAAGGACATGGCCAAGCGCTTCTTCATGCTGCTCTACATGTTCCTCACGCGGCACTACGAGACCATCGACCTCGTGTTCCTGCGCCACCACACGCAGGCGCAGGAAGTGACCGAGGAAGAGTTCTTCCACGCCACCGAGACCGGCGGCACCGTGGTCTCCAGCGCGCTGGTGCTGATGGACGAGATCATCAAGGCGCGCTACCCGAGCGGCGAATGGAACGTCTACGGCGCGCAGGCCAGCGACGGCGACAACTGGCACCAGGACAGCGGCCGCTGCCGCGAGCTGCTGGTCAACGACATCCTGCCGGTGGTGCGCTACTACGCCTACGTGCAGGTGGCCGAGACCGAGCAGAACCTGTGGCAGGAATACGCGCAGCTCGAAGGCGTGCAGCCCAACTTCGCGATGCGCAAGGTCTCCGACGCCCAAGACATCTACCCCGTGTTCCGCGACCTGTTCAAGAAGGAAGGGGTCACCTCATGAACACCACCGCCGCCACCGACCGCCCTCCTTCGGACCTGAAGCTGGAGCGCCTGCCCAGTCCCTCGGACTGGACTTTCGAGCTCATCGAGACCTATCACACCGAAATCGCGAAGACGGCGAAGGGCTTCGGCTTGGACACCTACCCCAACCAGCTAGAGGTGATCACCGCCGAGCAGATGATGGATGCCTACGCCAGCGTGGGCATGCCGATGATCTACCGCCACTGGTCGTACGGCAAACAGTTCATCGCGACGGAGAAGAACTACAAGCGCGGCCACATGGGCCTGGCCTACGAGATCGTCATCAACTCCGATCCGTGCATCGCCTACCTGATGGAAGAAAACACCATGGCCATGCAGGCCCTGGTGATTGCGCATGCGGCCTACGGCCACAACAGCTTCTTCAAGGGCAATTACCTGTTCCGGATGTGGACCGATGCGTCGTCCATCATCGACTACCTCGTCTATGCGCGCCACTACATCGCCGAGTGCGAGGAGCGGCACGGCCTCGATGCAGTGGAGGAACTGCTCGACTCCTGCCATGCGCTGATGAACTACGGTGTCGACCGCTATCGCCGCCCGCAGAAACGCTCGCTCGCGCAGGAGAGCGTGCAACGCGCCGATCGCGAGCGCCACATGCAACAGCAGGTGAACGACCTCTGGCGCACGCTGCCCAAGCGCGCCGAGCAGGCGGCCGAATCCGACGCCACGCGGCGCTTTCCGTCGGAGCCGCAGGAGAACCTGCTCTATTTCATCGAGAAGAACGCCGCGCTGCTCGAACCCTGGCAGCGCGAGGTGGTGCGCATCGTGCGCAAGATCGCGCAGTACTTCTATCCGCAGCGGCAAACGCAGGTGATGAACGAAGGCTGGGCCACCTTCTGGCACTACACGCTGCTCAACACCATGTATGAGCGCGGCCAGTTGGCCGACGGCTTCATGATGGAATGGCTCAGCTCGCACACGGGCGTGATCTTCCAGCCGCCGGTGGGCCACCGCGCCTACAGCGGCATCAACCCCTATGCACTGGGCTTCGCGATGTTCACCGAGCTGCGCCGCGTCTGCGAGAAGCCCACCGAGGAAGACCGCCGCTGGTTCCCCGACTTCGCCGGCAGCGACTGGGTCAAGACGCTCGACTACGCGATGCGCAACTTCAAGGACGAGAGCTTCATCGGCCAGTTCCTGAGCCCAAAGACGATGCGCGATTTCCGCCTGTTCTCCATTCGCGACTTCCAGAGCGAAGCCGAGCTCGAGGTCTCCGCCATCCACGACGACAGCGGCTACCAGTCGCTGCGCGAATCCCTCTCACGCCAGTACGACATCAGCAGCCGCGAGCCCGACATCCAGGTGTGGAGCGTGGCCACGCGCGGCGACCGCTCGTTGACGCTGCGGCACACGCAGCGCAACAACCTGCCGCTGCACGACGGGGCGGAAGAAGTGCTCAAGCACGTCGCGCGACTCTGGGGCTTCGACGTGCATCTGGAGAGCATCGACAGCGCTGGCCGCATCAGCCGCAGCTGGAAGGCCGCGGCACCCAAGCAGATGTATTGATTCGCTGGCGGTTCAGGGCACCAGCGCGGCAATCGCCAGCGTGTAGCCCTTGACGCCCAGCCCCACGATGATCCCGCGCGCCGCAGGCGAGATGTAGGACTTGTGGCGGAACTCCTCGCGCGCATGCACGTTCGAGATGTGCAGCTCGATCAGCGGCACGCTCGCCCCCTTGATCGCATCGTGCAGCGCGATCGAAGTGTGGGTGTAGGCGCCGGGGTTCATCACCACGCCGAGCATGTGGCCCGCAGCCACTTCGCGGCCCGCTTCCTGGATCCAGTCGACCAGCACGCCTTCGTGGTTCGACTGGCGACATTCGATCTCCACGCCGAGCTTTGCGCCCGTGTCCTTGCACAGGCGCTCGACATCGGCCAGCGTGTCGCGTCCGTATTGCTCGGGCTCGCGCGTGCCGAGCAGGTTGAGGTTGGGGCCGTTGAGGACGAGGATTTTCTTCATGATGGATCAGGCGAACGTCGGGCGGGCCGTCATTATGGTCTTGCACCCGCCTTGCCCCGCCGGGCCGCGGACGAGCCCACGTAGTAGTTGTACGAATCGATGTCCACCACGCAGCGCGCCATCAGGTCGACGAACGCGCGCAGTTTCTGCCCCATGTAGCGCTGCCGCTGGTAGGCGCAGTAGATGCGCCGCGGCTCCGGTTGCCATTGCGGCAGCACCGGCACGAGCACGCCCTGCGCCACTTCGGGCCGCGCGAAGAAGGCCGGCAGCAGCGCGACGCCGAAGCCGTCGATGCAGAAGGTCTTCATCACCCAGTGGTCGTTGGTCTCGAAGGCGGGCTCCGGGCGAAAGGCGTAGCTGCCCGATGCACCCGAGACCAGCAGCACCTGCGACGGCCCCGAGGCCTCCTTCATGACGATCGAGCGGTGATCCAGCAGGTCGTCGGGCACCTGTGGCACGCCCTGGCGCTCGAGGTACTGCGGGCTCGCATAGAGGCCGTAGTTCAGCCGGCCCAGCAGCTTGGCGACGAGGTTCGGCACGTCGGGCGGCTCGGAGCACACGTAGCAATCGACGTCGCCGATCTGCGGCGCATTCAGACGGCTCGCCACGTCGAGCTGGCAGCGCACGTTCGGGTGCGACTCCAGGAACAGCTTCACCACATGGCAGACGAACGAGGTGCTGAACTGCGTATCGGACAGCAAGGAAAGACTGCCCGAGACGCCCGCCGTGATCTCCTGGATCTCAGTGCGTGCCGTCTCCAGCCGGCCTGTCACGTCGTCCAGCAAGCCTTCGCAGCGCGCGAAGAAGGCGCGCCCGGCCTCGGTCGCCGTGACGCGGCGCGAGCTGCGCATCAGCAGTTGCGCGCCCAGCAGTTCCTCCAGCCGCGTGAGCTGCCGGCTCAGCGTGGCCTTGGAGACGCCCGACAGGCTCTCGGCCTTCGTGAGGCTGCCGCTTTGCATGACCAGCACGAAGGCCTGCACCAGCGCCAGATCGATGCCGGTCACGCGCGGTCTCCTTCGGCGAAAGCTGGCCGTTTCAGAAATGAAAAGTTGCGTCTCGGCATGTGGCTTTCATCGGGTGGAAAGAAACGGTACGGTCTGCGCGGGCGTAGCGAATGCTATGCCAAGCCCCACCGAGCCCCGCTCCCCACGATTGGAGAAAACCCGATGCACAGCCCTGCCCGACGTACCCTGCTCTCCGCCGGCGTCGCCGCCTCCCTGCTCCCGTTGCGCGCCGCCTGGGCGGCGGGGCCGCTCAAGATCGGCTTCGTCTTCCTCGGCCCGGTCGGCGACACCGGCTGGACCTACCAGCACGACCTCGGGCGGCGCGAGCTCGAGAAGAACCTCGGCACGCAGGTCAGCGTGCGCACCGTGCCCGACACCAACGAGGGCCCCGATTCCGAGCGCGTGGCGCGCGAGCTCTCGGCCGATGGCTGCAAGCTGATCTTCGGCGCCTCCTTCGGCTACATGAAGCCGATGCTTTCGGTCGCCAACGACAACCCCGACACGAAGTACCTGATCGCCAGCGGCTACCAGACCGCGAAAAACTTCGGCGGCTACAACGCCCGCTGGCACGAAGGCGGCTATCTCGCGGGCATCGTGGCGGGCAGGACCACGCGCTCCAACACCATCGGCTTCGTCGGCGCGCACCCGGTGCCCGATGTGATGTGGTACCTGAACGCCTTCACGCTCGGCGCGCGCAGCGTCAACCCGAAGGCGATGGTGCATGTGGTGTTCATCAACTCGTGGTTCGATCCGCCCAAGGAGCGCGACGCCGCTGTCGCGCTGATGAACCAGGGCGCCGACGTGCTCACGCACTTCACCGACACGCCCGCCGTGACCACCGCGGCCGAAGCGCGCGGCGTGGGCGTCATCTCCTTCCATTCCGACATGCGCAGCCATGCGCCGAAGAACTACCTCACGGGCGTTACCCACCACTGGGGCGGCTTCTACACGCGGGTGGCGCGCGAGGTGATGGCCGGCACCTGGAAGCCCAGCCTCTACCTGGGTGGCATCGCCGACGGCGTGGTGAAGATGGCGCCGATGGGCCCGCGCGTTCCGAAAGATGTCGCCGAGCTTGTGCAGGCGAAGGAGCGCGACATCGCGAGCGGCAAGCTGCAAGTGTTCGGTGGCCCCATCAAGGACCAGAAAGGCGCGATTCGCGTGGCAGCCGGCAGCAATGTGGCGGACGCGGACCTCGGAAAGATGGACTGGTTCGCCGAAGGCGTGATGGGCGGCTCGCGCTGAGGGCCACGAACGACATGACCGATCCGACCACTTCCACCTGGCACCCCGTGGCGCCATCTGCCGGCGTACATCCCGGCGCCAACATCGTCGCCGGCTTCGCCGAGGGCCAGGAGCTCGCGCTCTGGCGATCGGCCAGCGGCGCGGCGCAGGCCTGGGAAAACCGCTGCCCGCACCGCAGCGTGCGCTTCACGCTCGGCCAGGTCATCGAAGACCGCCTCTCCTGCGCGTACCACGGCTGGCAGTACGCCGCGGGCAACGGGCAATGCGTCAGCATTCCGGCCCATCCGGCGATGCAGGCGCCGCGCAACGTCTGCGCCAAGGTGTTCGGCGCGGTCGATGCGGGCGGCATGCTGTGGGTCAACCTCACGCGAGACGCATCGTCTGCACCGCCTTCGCTGGCCGAGGCCGTGCCGGCCGGTTGGCACTTCTGCCGCACGCTGACGCTGCGTGCCGGCGCAGAGAACGTGCGCAATGTGCTTGCACGGCGCGGCTTCGCGGCCGATGCGGCACCGGGCACATTTCGAGGCACGCTCGACGGAGTGAAGACCGTTGCGCTGGTGCTCGACGCACAACCGCAGCTCACCTTCGTCCACCTGTGGACCGAGGCGCCGCCCGGCTCCGACGCGATGAAGACCCTCCACACAGCCGCGCGCAACCTGCGCGGCACCATCGAAACACAAGGCTGAAGGAACCCCGATGCCCTTCGTCACCGACGATCCCAACATGCGCGACGACTGGCTCGTCGTCGGATCTGCAAGCGCGCTCTCCGGCACCTCCGAACGGCAACCGCATGCCACCTGCCTGCTCGGCGAAACGCTTTCGCTCTGGGCCGATGCCGACGGCACGCCGCAATGCCGTCTCGACGCACAGCCACTGGCCGTGCAATTGCGCTACGGCTACCTCTGGGTCTGCCCCAGCGGTCACCCTGCGCGCCCGCTCTTTGCATTCCCGGAATACGCCGAACCCGGCCGCCGCACCGTCGATTGCGGCGGCATCGGCGTGGCGGTGTCGGGCCTGCGCGTGATCGAGAACTTCCTGGACATGGCGCACTTCCCCTTCGTGCATGCCGACTACCTCGGCAAGGTGCCGCACACCGAGGTGGCGCAGTACCAGGTGGACATCGACCCCGCCACCGGGGAGATCTGGGCCACCGACTGCCGCTTCTGGCAGCCCCGGGCCTCGGCCGCGCACGACACCGGCAGCAACGTGCTCTACACCTACCGCGTGATGCAGCCCTTCTCGGCCATGCTCTACAAGTCGAGCCTGCGCCCCGACGCGCAGGACGCCATCGGCCTTTTCCTGCAGCCGATCGACGACGAGCATGTGATCGCCCACACGATCCTTGCCTGCTTCGACGAGGTCTCCACCGACGCCGAACTCATCGCCTTCCAGCAAACGATCTTCGGGCAGGACAAGCCGATCCTGGAGAACCACGCCTTCAAGCGCATGCCGCTCGAAGGCCGCGCCGAGACGCCGACGCGCGGCGACACCTCCTCGGTCACCTATCGCCGCTGGCTGCGCGAGCGCGGCATGCGCTTCGGCACGAGGGCCGCCGCATGACGACGATGCTGAAGCTGTACGACTATCCGCTCTCGGGCAACTGCTTCAAGGTGCGGCAGATGCTGGCGTGGCTCGGTGTTGCCCATGAATCCGTGCCGGTCGACTTCTACCCGGGGCGCGAACACAAGTCGGCCGCATTTCTTGCGAACGTCAATCCGCTCGGACAGCTCCCGGTGATCGACGACGGCGGCTTCGTGCTGCGCGATGCGCAGGCCATCCTGGTCTACCTCGCGAGCCGCCATGACGCGCGCGGCCCCTGGTATCCGGACGATGCAAAGCTGCGCGGCCAGGTCGCGATGTGGCTCGCCACCGCCGACGAGATCACCCGCACCGCCTCGGCCGCGCGCCTGCACGATGCGCTCGGCTACCACCACCTGGACATCGACGCCTGCCGCAGCGGCGCGCGCGCCGTGTTCCGCATGCTCGACGACCACCTCGCCGAACAGGCCAGCGCGGGCCTGCGCTGGCTGGCTTCGGCACCCGATCCGACGATTGCCGACCTCGCCTGCTTCCCGTATGTCGCGCTGGCTGGCGAAGGCGGTATCTCGCTCGACGAGTTCCCGGCCCTGCGGAACTGGGTCTGGAATTTCCGACACCTGCCCGGGTTCATCGGGATGTCGGGTATCTTCCCTGCTGGCCCTGCCTGAGTATTCTTGGGGTCTGCCCCTCCCTCTCCCTCTTTTCCCCCGAACCCGCCATGAAAACCAAAGCCGCCGTCGCCTGGAAATCCGGAGCCCCCCTCACCATCGAAACCGTGGACCTCGAAGGCCCCAAGTTCGGCGAAGTCCTGGTCGAGATCAAGGCCACCGGCATCTGCCACACCGACTACTACACGCTCTCGGGCGCCGACCCCGAAGGCATCTTCCCCGCGATCCTCGGCCATGAAGGCGCGGGCATCGTGGTCGACGTGGGCCCCGGCGTCACCACGCTGAAAAAAGGCGACCACGTCATTCCGCTCTACACGCCCGAATGCCGCCACTGCAAGTTCTGCCTCTCGCGCAAGACCAACCTGTGCCAGCTGATCCGCGGCACGCAGGGCAAGGGCCTGATGCCCGACGGCACCTCGCGTTTCAGCCTCGACGGCAAGCCCATCGCGCATTACATGGGCACCTCGACCTTCAGCAACTACACCGTTGCCCCTGAAATCTCGCTCGCCAAGATCCGCAAGGACGCCCCCTTCGACAAGGTCTGCTACATCGGCTGCGGCGTGACCACCGGCATCGGCGCGGTGATCTTCACGGCCAAGGTGGAAGCCGGCGCCAACGTGGTGGTGTTCGGCCTCGGCGGCATCGGCCTCAATGTGATCCAGGGCGCCAAGATGGTGGGCGCGGACAAGATCATCGGCGTCGACCTGAACCCCGAGCGCGAAGCCATGGCACGCAAGTTCGGCATGACGCACTTCATCAACCCGAAGGACACCGAAAACGTGGTCGATGCCATCGTGCAATTGACCGACGGCGGCGCCGACTACAGCTTCGAGTGCATCGGCAACACCAAGGTGATGCGCCAGGCGCTGGAATGCACGCACAAGGGCTGGGGCCGCAGCATCATCATCGGCGTGGCGGAAGCGGGCGCCGAAATCAGCACGCGGCCATTCCAGCTGGTCACCGGCCGCAAATGGGAAGGCTCGGCCTTCGGCGGCGCACGCGGCCGCACCGACGTGCCGAAGATCGTGGACTGGTACATGGAAGGCAAGATCAACATCGACGACCTGATCACGCACACCATGCCGCTGGAAGACATCAACAAGGGCTTCGACCTGATGAAGCGCGGCGAGTCGATTCGCGGCGTGGTTCTGTACTGAGCACTGCGAGGCACCCGCCATGAATCGCATGGAGCCATTGCGCAAGATCGAGGCGGGCGTCCTCGAAGTCGCCTACCATGAAGCCGGCCCTGCAGATGGCCCACCCGTGCTGCTGATGCACGGCTTTCCGTACGACATCCACACCTACGCCGAAGTCGCGCCGATGCTCGCAAGCCAAGGCTGCCGCGTGATCGTGCCGTACATGCGCGGCTACGGCGCCACGCGCTTCCTCGCCGATGCCACGCCCCGCTCGGGCGAGCAGGCGGCCTTCGGCGCCGACCTGCTCGCGCTGCTCGATGCATTGAAGATCGAACGCGCTGTGCTCGCCGGCTACGACTGGGGCGGCCGCGCCGCCTGCGTGGTCGCGGCGCTGTGGCCCGAACGCTGCGCGGGGTTGGTATCGCTCAACAGCTACAACATCCAGAACATCGCCAAGGCGATGGAGCCGGACACGGCCGAGAACGAGCACAGCCTCTGGTACCAGTACTACTTCCACAGCGAGCGCGGCCGGGCCGGCCTCGCAAAGGACCGCAAGGCCATCGCGAAACTGCTCTGGAAGCTGTGGTCGCCGACCTGGCAGTTCGACGACGCCACCTTCGAGCGCAGCGCCACTGCCTTCGACCATCCGGACTTCGTCGAGGTGGTGATCCATTCGTACCGCCACCGCTTCGGCCTCGTGCCCGGCGACCCGGCGTATGCGGACGTCGAACGCCGCCTTGCCGCGCAACCGGCGATCACCGTGCCCGCCATCACCTTCGACGGCATCGACGACGGCGTGCGGCCACCGGCCGATGCCGCGGCCCACGCACATCGTTTCAGCGGTCCGCGCTCGCATCGCCTCGTGCCCGGCGCGGGCCACAACCTGCCGCAGGAAGCACCGCGCACCTTCGCCGATGCGGTGCTCGAACTGGTGCCCGCATTGCGCAACAACAAGCCATGACCGACCACACCCCCAAGACCTTGTCCGAACACCCTTGCTTCGGCGGCGTGCAGAGCTTTCACGAGCATGCGTCGCAAGAGATCGGGTTGCCGATGCGCTTCTCGGTCTACCTGCCACCGCAGGCTGCGAACGGGCCGGTGCCGGCCCTGCTCTACCTCGCGGGCCTCACCTGCAATGAAGAGACCTTCGCCATCAAGGCCGGCGCGCAGCGCATGGCCGCAAGCCTGGGCATCGCGCTGATCGCGCCCGACACCAGCCCGCGCGGCCCCGCCGCCGAGTGCGTGCCCGGCGCGAAGGACGACTGGGACTTCGGCATCGGCGCCGGCTTCTACCTCGACGCCACGCGCGAACCATGGGCCACGCACTGGCGCATGGAAAGCTGGATCGTCCACGAACTGCTGCCGCTCGTGGCGCAGCACTTCGCCATCGACGGGCATCGCATCGGCATCTTCGGCCACTCGATGGGCGGCCATGGCGCGCTCACGCTGGCGCTGCGGCATCCGGGGCGCTTCAAGTCGCTCTCGGCCTTCGCGCCGATCTGTGCACCCACGCAGTGCCCGTGGGGTGAGAAGGCGTTCAACGGCTACCTCGGCGCGCCGGGCGTCGACCGCGCACAGTGGCTCGCTCATGACGCGAGCGCACTCATGCAGTCTCAGACCGTCGCGCCCTACCCGCAAGGCATCCTGATCGACCAGGGGCTGGCCGACAAATTCCTTGCCGAGCAGTTGCATCCGGAGGCGTTCGAGGCCGCCTGCTTCGCTGCCGGCCAGCCGCTCACGCTGCGCCGGCACGCGGGCTACGACCACGGCTACTACTTCATCCAGAGCTTCATGGCCGACCACATCGCGCACCACGCGCAATCACTGCACGCCTGATCGACTGCGGCGGATACGCGCCGTATCATGAAACGCATGTCCGCCGCCCAAATCCCCGCCTTCCACCTGCGGTCGCGCGACGGCACCGCCGAAGAGAGCCTCGTGCTGGCCGGCATCTGGCGGCGTGCATGGATCTCGGCCAACCGCGGCGCCGCCTTTACCGAACCCATTTCGCACTGGCTGCGCCGCGTGCAGACCGAATTCGTGCCACCGGCCGAGGTGGTGCTGGCCGAGCGCGATGGCCAGGTGCTCGCGTTCATGGTGCTGCTGGAGCGGCGCGAGTACGTGGCCCAGCTCTTCGTCGAGCCGCACCTGCGCAACCAGGGCCTCGGGCAGGCGCTGCTGGACGAAGCCTGCGTGCGCATACCGACCGGCTGGCGGCTGCACGTGGCCACCACCAACACCGCCGCGCAGCGCTTCTACGAACGCTATGGCCTCGTGCGCGGCACGGTCGACCACCACCCCACCAGCGGACGCGAACGCATCGCCTACCATTGGTCGCCCTCGCGCCCGCCATGGCGGGTGGATTGAGCGGCCCCTCATTCCTGGTTTTGTCATGCGCATCGATCACATCGCACTCTGGACCACCGATCTCGAACGCTGCAAGCGCTTCTATGTCGACTACTTCGGCGCGACGGCCGGCGCCGGCTACGTGAACCCGACGAAAGGCTTCGCCTCCTGCTTCCTGAGCCTGGGCGATGGCGCCCGCATCGAGGCGATGACGACCCGCACGCTCACGCCCGTCACGGCCGAAGCCGGCGCGCAGCGCATGGGCTGGACGCACCTGGCGATCAGCGTGGGCTCCGATGCCGCCGTCGACGCGCTCACACAACGCCTGAAGGCCGACGGCTATCCACTGCTCGACGGCCCACGCCGCACCGGCGACGGCTACTACGAGAGCGTGGTGCTCGACCCGGACGGCAACCGCATCGAAATCACGGCATGAACCCCGCGGAGACCCCCTCATGCATTACCTGCTGATCTACGACACCGCCCCCGACTACCTCGAACGCCGCGGGGAGTTCCGCGACGTGCACCTGGCCTTCGCCTGGCAGTCGGTGGAGCGCGGCGAGCTGCTGCTCGGCGGCGCCACCGGCAACCCGCCGGATGGCGCGGTGCTGCTGTTCGAGGCCGAATCGCCCGAGGTGCCGGAGGCTTTTGCCAAAGCCGACCCGTATGTGCTGAACGGCATCGTCACCGGCTGGCGGGTGAAGGCCTGGAACACCGTGGTCGGCGCGCAGGCATCGACGCCAGTCAGGCCGGACGCTGCACGATGAGCGAGTTCGTCCAGAGCCTGCACGAGACCTTCGAGCGCCTGGGCCGTATCCAGACGCGCCGCATGTTCGGCGGCCACGGCGTGTGGCACGAGGGCCGCATGATCGCGCTCGTTTTCAAGGACACGCTGTACCTCAAGTCCGACGCCGAAAGCGCCGGGCATTTCGACAAGCTGAATCTGCCGCCCTTCACCTATGTGCGCCAGGGCAAGTCGATGCCGATGTCGTACCGGCAAGCCCCGGCCGACTTCTTCGAAGACCGCGAAGAAGCCGCGCGCTGGGGCCGCCTCGCCTACGAAGCCGCCTTGCGTTCGGGTCAGCCTCCGAAACAGCCCAAGCCCAAGGCCGCAGCGAAGAAAATGGCAGCCAAAAAGACACCCGCAAAGAAAGCCCCAGTGAAGACCAAGAAAGCATCCTCTCGGTGAGCGACAACACATCCAAGTTGCAGCCCCTGCCCGAACGCGAGCAGATCGCCCTGCTCGAGCCCTTCGAGGGCCTGGACCTGAAGGACATCGTCGTCGTCACCACGCTGCAGGAGGCCGAGCACGCCGCAGCCACCTTGCTGACCGCCGGAGTCGCCGGCTTCGACACCGAATCCAAGCCCACCTTCGCGAAGAACGAGGTCTCGGGCGGACCGCACGTGGTGCAGTTCGCCACGCGCGAGACGGCCTGGCTCTTCCAGCTGCATCGCACCGAATGCAACCCGGTGGTCGCCGCGCTGATCGCCTCGACCGAATTGAAGAAGGTCGGCTTCGGCCTCTCGACCGACCTCACGCTGATCCGCAACCGCCTGAACATCGAGCCGGGCGCGGTGTACGACATCGACAACGAATTCCGCCGCCGCGGCTACCGCAAGTCGGTGGGCGTGAAGACGGCGGTGGCGCTGGTGTTCGACCGCCGCTTCATGAAGTCGCGCAAGGCGACCACCTCGAACTGGGCCAACAAGCAGTTGACAGAGTCGCAGATCCGCTACGCGGCCAACGATGCCTATGCATCGATTCGCGTGTTCGACGCGCTCTTTGCCGGCGCCTGAATCCGCAGCAGGGCCTCAGTCGCGCCCCGCCTCCAGGATCGCCTGCGCGAGCCGCGCGGGATTCGAGAAGAACATCTCGTGGCTGCCGGGGCACTCCACCAGCCTGAAAAGTCCCAGCCGCTCCGACAGGCGCGGATGCCACGGCAGGCTGTGCGGCAGCGCAATGTCCTGCTGGCAATTGACGTAGGACTTGCCGAGCGCGAGCGCCGCGAGCGGCTGCTTGAGCTGGATCTTGTCGGTGAAGGTGCGGTACGCGTGCGGATTCAGCTTGTCATAGGCGGCCTGCGCGAGTGCGAGATCGGCATCGTTGATGAAGGCCTCGCGCCAGATCTCGAACGGCAAGGTCACGGCGTTGCCGTTCGCTCCGGCGATGGCATCGAACATCGTCACGTAGTGCGGCGGCACCATGTCGTTGAGCGATTCGCCATCGAGCGGCACGAAGGCGTTGATGTACACCAGCCGCTTCAACCGGTGCGCAATGCGGTCCGCCACGCCCGAGATCACCATGCCGCCGTAGCTGTGGCCCGCCAGGCGCACGTCGGTCAGGTCTTTCTCCTCGATGTAGCGCACGGCCGAGGCGATCGCATCGTCCAGGCCGATGGTCGCGCGGTCGTCGCCGGGCCGGTTGCCAGCCAGCGTCGGGCAATGCACGGTGTGACCGGCTTTGCGCAGGTGATCGGCCACGGCTTCGATTTCCGCGCCGGTATGCCAGGCGCCGTGGACGAGAACGTAGGTGTCGGACATGGGTGTCTCCTTCTTCGATGGAAAAGAGAACGACTGTAGGAACGGGTGCGCGCTCCGGATGGCCGTGGCCTGCCAGGGCCATGGCCGGTTCGCGCCATCTGCCGGGGTTGCCATTATTCAATAATTCAAAGATACTTGAATCATGGAAGAAAACGACGTCGTCCGATCCCTGGCTGCCCTCGCGCAGCCGATCCGCCTGAGGGTGTTTCGCGCACTGGTGGTGGCTGGCCCCGCGGGCCTGACGCCCAGTGCGCTGACCGAGGCACTGGAGGTTTCTGCCACCGGCCTGTCCTTCCACCTCAAGGAGCTTGTGCACGCGAGCCTGATCTCGCAGGAGCGGCAGGGCCGCAACCTCATCTACCGCGCGTCGTTCGATCGGATGAATGCCTTGCTGGGCTACCTCACCGAGAACTGCTGCGAAGGGCAGGCATGTCTGGCAGACGCCGATGCGTCCTGTGCCTGCTGATGGTTTTCGCCCCTCGTTGTCCCCTCTCAACACCCATCTCGGAGAACCTGTCATGAAGCGGTTTCACGTTCATCTGCACGTCGATGATCTGAGCAAGAGCATCGCGTTCTACTCCCACCTCTTTGCGGCAGAGCCTGCGCGCGTCGAGCGCGATTACGCGAAATGGATGTTGGACGACCCGCGGGTCAATTTCGCGATCTCCACGCGGGGAGATGGCACGGGCATCGACCATCTCGGCATCCAGGCCGAGGATGAAAGCGAACTGGCTGAACTCAAGAGTCGTGCGCAGGCCGCGGACAAGACTCTGTTTGATGAGGGCGCCACGGTCTGTTGCTATTCCAGGAGCGAGAAGCACTGGGTCACCGACCCGCAAGGCGTGGCATGGGAGCACTACAGAACGATGGACGCTTCCAAGATGTTCGGTCAGGGGCGCGACCAGGTCAGCCAACAGGTGCAAGGCCTGGCCACGAAGGCCGCCGGACGACTGGGGCTGCAAAAAAACGCCTGCTGCGGCCAGTGATGCCCATTTGGACACCTTCGCATCCTTAACCTGAAACCCGGTTTTCGCACCATGACCGAACGCAAACACAACGTGCTCTTCATCTGCACGGGCAACTCTGCCCGCTCCATCCTGGCCGAGGGGATCCTCGACCACCTGGGTTCGGACCGCTTCACCGCCTTCTCGGCGGGAAGCCATCCCAGGGGCGCCGTGCATCCGCTCGCGCTGGCCACATTGCGCAACCTGCATTTCAAGGACTCCGGCTATCGAAGCAAAAGCTGGGGGGAGTACGCGAAAGACGGCGCACCGCACATGGACTTCGTCATCACCGTGTGCGACCAGGCCGCGGGCGAGGTCTGCCCGGTCTGGCCCGGTCAACCCATCACCGCGCACTGGGGCCTGGCCGACCCGGCGGCCGTCGAAGGGTCGGACGAGGCGAAGCAGCGCGCCTTCACCGACGCGGCGGTCACGCTCAAGCGCCGCATCGAGTTCCTGCTTTCGCTCCCGCTCGTCAAGCTCGAGACCCTGGCCATTCAACGCGAAGTTCGCGACATCGGAACCCGCTGACATGACGACAAATATCCTGATCCTCTGCACGCACAACTCGGCACGCAGCGTGCTGGCGGAGGGCATGTTCAACCATTGGGCGCAGGAACTCGGTGTCGACGCGCGCGCCCACAGCGCAGGCAGCGCACCGAGCGGGCGCATCAACCCGGTGGCCATCGAAGTGCTCGAAGCCGCGGGCATCGACACCTCCAGCTATCGCAGCAAGAGCTGGGATGAATTCGCGGCACCCGGCGCACCGGCCCTGCGCGTGGTGATCACCGTGTGCGACAGCGCGGCAGAGGAAACCTGCCCCTACTGGCCCGGCTCGCCCGTGACCATGCACTGGGGCTACCCCGACCCGTCCAACGCCGGAACGAACGCGGAAGAAAAGCGCGCGGCCTTCGAGTCCACCCGCCAGGCCATCGGCGAGCGCATGCGCAAGCTGGCGCAAACGCCCTTCGACACGCTGGACGAAGCACAACTTCGCGCGGCCCTTCGAAGCATCTGATCCGGGGGCGGAAATTCCCGCCCTTTGTGCATCTTCGACGCGAGTCATCGCACCCCATCGCAATCCAAGAGAAACTTTTCAAATGCTCGCGGCCATCCTGATCTTCGTCTTCACGCTCGTGCTCGTCATCTGGCAGCCACGCGGCCTGGGCATCGGCTGGAGCGCTTCGCTCGGCGCCGTCATTGCGTTGCTCCTTGGCGTGGTTCACCTCGCGGACATCCCGGTCGTCTGGGGCATCGTATGGAACGCGACCGCGACCTTCGTTGCCGTCATCATCATCAGCCTGCTGCTCGATGAAGCCGGCTTCTTCGAATGGGCCGCGCTGCACGTGGCGCGCTGGGGCAACGGGCGCGGCTGGCTGCTGTTTGCATTCATCGTGCTGCTGGGCGCAGCGGTCTCGGCGCTCTTCGCCAACGATGGCGCCGCGCTGATCCTCACGCCCATCGTGATGGCCATGCTCGTCGCGCTGGGCTTCACGCCCGCCGCCACGCTCGCGTTCGTGATGGCGGCCGGCTTCATCGCGGATACGGCCAGCCTGCCGCTGATCGTGTCGAACCTGGTGAACATCGTCTCGGCCGACTTCTTCAAGATCGGCTTCAACGAATACGCATCGGTCATGGTGCCGGTGAACATCGCGGCCGTGCTCGCGAGCCTGCTGGTGCTGATGCTCTACTTTCGCCGCGGCATTCCAGCGAGCTACGACGTGGCCCAGCTCAAGGCGCCAGTCGACGCGATTCGCGATCCGGCGACGTTCCGGGCCGGCTGGATCGTGCTGGTGCTCCTGCTCATCGGCTTCTTCGGCCTGGAGCCGCTGGGCGTTCCCGTCAGCGCGGTGGCGGCCGTGGGTGCGGTCATCCTTCTGGGCGTTGCGGCGCGCGGACATGTCATCAGCACGCGCAAGGTGCTGCACGGGGCGCCTTGGCAGATCGTGATCTTCTCGCTGGGCATGTACCTGGTGGTCTACGGCCTGCGCAACGCAGGTTTGACCGGCCAGATCGCCTCGCTGCTGAACGTCTTCGCGGAAAGCGGCGTCTGGGGCGCTGCCATGGGCACGGGCTTTCTCACGGCCGCACTTTCATCGGTGATGAACAACATGCCGACCGTGCTGATCGGTGCGCTCTCCATCGACGCATCGAGCGCGAGCGGCATCGTGAAGGAAGCCATGATCTACGCCAACGTGATCGGCTGCGACCTGGGCCCCAAGATCACGCCGATCGGCAGTCTGGCAACGCTGCTCTGGCTGCATGTGCTCGAGAAGAAGGGCACCACCATTGCCTGGGGCTACTACTTCAAGGTCGGCATCGTGATGACCATCCCCGTGCTCGCGGTCACGCTGGCCGCTCTTGCGCTTCGCTTGAGCCTCGGCTGAGACTGCGCCACCTCTCCACACCTACTTTTCGAATCTCATGAGCGACGTCACCATCTATCACAACCCCGCCTGCGGCACGTCCAGAAACGTGCTCGCGTTGATCCGCAACACGGGCGAGGCGCTCACGGTCATCGAGTACCTGAAGACCCCGCCCGATCGCGCCACGCTGAAGCAGCTGATCGCGGCCATGGGCGTGCCGGTGCGCGATGTGCTGCGCCGCAAGGGAACGCCTTTCGACGAACTCGGCCTCGACGATCCGAAGTGGACCGAAGAGCAACTGATCGACTTCATGGGGCAGCACCCGATCCTCATCAACCGGCCGATCGTGGTGACGCCGCTTGCCACGCGGCTGTGCCGACCTTCCGAAGCCGTGCTCGACATCCTGCCGCGCCCGCAGCTCGGCGCGTTCACCAAGGAAGACGGCGAAGCCGTGATCGACGCGAAAGGCCAGCGTGTCGCAAAGCCTTGATCTGCCCAACCTCGATCCGGAAGCCTTTCGCCGCCCCGATCTGCACAGCCTCCTGCCTGCAACGCGCGCCGCACATGCACCGCGCATCCTGCTGCTGTACGGCTCGGTGCGCGAGCGCTCATACAGCCGCCTGCTGACCGAGGAGGCCGCACGCCTGCTGCGTGCAATGGGTGCCGAGCCGCGCATCTACGACCCGCGCGGCCTGCCCCTGCCCGATGGCGAACCCGAAGACCATCCGAAGGTGCAGGAGCTGCGCGCGCTCGCGCAGTGGGCCGAGGGCATGGTGTGGACATCGCCCGAACGCCACGGCGCGATGACCGGCATCATGAAAGCGCAGATCGACTGGATCCCGCTGGCCGTCGGATCGGTGCGCCCCACGCAGGGCAAGACGCTCGCGGTGATGGAAGTGTCGGGCGGCTCGCAGTCGTTCAATGCGGTGAACCAGCTGCGCGTGCTCGGCCGCTGGATGCGCATGATCACGATCCCCAATCAGTCGTCGGTGGCGAAGGCCTTTCTCGAATTCGAGGAGAACGGCCGCATGAAGCCCTCGCCCTACTACGAGCGCGTGGTCGACGTGATGGAAGAGCTGGTGAAGTTCACGCTGCTCACGCGCGACTGCGCGGATTACCTGGTCGACCGCTACAGCGAGCGGCGCGAGAGCGCGGAAGCGCTGTCCAAGCGGGTCAACCTGCGCAGCATCTGAGCAAGGCCAACCCAGCGTGCAACACAGGACCACGACGACAGTGCTGCTCGGCGTGGCTCAGACCCTGGCGTGGGCCTCGTCTTACTACCTACCTGCGGTGCTGGCCGGCGCCATCGGCAAGGACATCGGCATTTCCACGTCCACGGTTTTCGGCGCCTTCTCGGTCGCACTGCTCGTTTCCGCCGGCATCGGGCCGTACGCCGGCCGGCTCATCGACCGCCTCGGCGGGCGCCCGGTGCTCATTGCCAGCAACGTGGTGTTTGCCGCAGGGCTGGCCGCACTGAGCCAGGCCACGCATGCCAGCCATGTGTTCGCCGCCTGGGCGCTGATGGGCCTGGCCATGGGCAGCGGGCTCTACGAAGCGGCGTTTGCTACGGTGGTGCGCCTGCACGGCCAGGATGCGCGCAGCGCAATCACTGGCATCACGCTGTTCGCGGGCTTTGCGAGCACCGTGGGTTGGCCGTTGTCGGCCTATCTGGAAAGCACCGTGGGTTGGCGCGGAGCATGTCTTGTGTGGGCGGCATTGCACCTGGTGATCGGTCTTCCCCTCAATGTGCTGCTGCCACGCGCTTCTCGCCCCGGTCAGACGTCGTCGAACGAAGCAACTGTCGGCCGGAAGGACACCGGCGCCGGACTTGCACCAGCGCAGCAGCGTCGCGCCGCGGTCCTGATGGCCTACGTCTTTGCCGTCACCTGGTTCATCAGCACGGCGATGGCCGCGCACCTTCCGGAGCTGCTGTTGGCCAGCGGCGCCACGCTGGCCGCAGCGGTTGGCATCGCCGCGCTGGTCGGGCCGGCCCAGGTGGTGGGGCGGGTGATCGAGTTCACTTTTCTAAAGCGCGCGCACCCGCTGCTCTCGGCCCGATTGGCCACCCTCGCTCACCCGCTGGGCGCGCTCTGTCTCGGCGTGTTCGGTACTTCGGCCGCTGCTGTCTTCGCGGTGTTGCACGGCTTGGGAAACGGCATCCTGACCATCGCCATCGGAACGCTTCCGCTGTTGATCTTCGGTGCCGAAGGCTATGGGCAACGACAAGGGTTCCTGATGGTGCCGGCGCGCATCGTTCAGGCCGGTGCACCCTTCTTGTTCGGGCTGGCGGTGGAACGATGGGACGACGGGGCCTTGTGGTTCTCGGCCCTGCTCGGCCTGTCGGCCTTCCTGGCGCTGTGGATCATGGCGATGGACATGGGAACGAAGGAGTCTGCCGGGCCCCCGACCTCAGGGGCGAAGGCGCCGTAGCTCGCCCGGCGTGTGGCCCAGGTGCCGGCGGCACTGCCGCACGAAATGCGAGGCGTCGCTCAGCCCCACGCGGAACCCGATCTCCGCGACGCTCAACCGGTCGAAGCGCGCATCGGCCAGCATGCGCTGCGCCACCTGCATGCGAAAGCCCGTGAGCGCGGTCGCAAAGGTGGTGTTGCCGTCGGCGAGACAGCGGTGCAGGCTGCGCTCCGAAATGCCCAGTTCGCGCGCCACGCCCGCGGCCGTGAGGCCCGGCTCGGCATGGCGCTCGCGGGTGGCGTCGAGCACGCGCTGGCGCAACGCGGCGCGGCTGCCCTGGTCGAGCGCTGCTGGCGCCTGCCCGAACGCCAGCGAGAGCAGCCCGCCCAACTGGTCGGTCAGCAGCGCCGCGGGCAGCGGCGGCTTCGCGGCCACTTCGGGCGTCAGTTGCTGTGCGAAGCCGCTGAGCACGCCGCCCCAGCCGCTGCACCCGTCGATGCGGCGCGCCACGAGGTCGCCGGCATCGGGCAGCCACGACTCGACCCACGCGGTCGGCAGTTCGAGCGAGAGGGTGTCGGCCGATTGCAGCAGATGAAACGCATAGCGGCGCCGCGAATCGACCAGCACCACGTCGCCGGGCAGCATGCGCGCGGAGCGTTCCTCCTGCACGGCCACCCAGGGCGAATCGGTCTTGCAGAGCAGGTAGTAGTAGTTGCTCCGGCTGTGGGCGATGGCGCGGCGCGTGCGGTAGACGTCCTGCGCGGTGCCGCGCACCCGGTTCACGCCGATGGGGCCGAGCGGCACGGATTCGAGCGTGGCGCCGAACGCGCCGGCGTCGGTGCTGGTCACGTCCATCTCGAGAAAGCCCTCGCAGATCGCGCCGATCCAGTAGTCCAGCCGCTGCGGCGGCGGCACGGTGTCGGTCGACCAGGCGTGTATGGCGGCGGGCGCGGAAGCGGCGGCGGGAGTCATCTCGCCAAACATAGCCAGCCCGGACCCGTTTGCCAAGCGGGTATAGACGCCCTCCGACGCCGGGCTGCGGTGGCCCCGGCACAATGACCGCCACATCCAACCCTCATCAACCGCATACCAAGGAAGGGCTCCGGGGAAACATGAGCAAGAAAAGCGATTTCGGACTGATCGGCCTGGCCGTGATGGGCCAGAACCTCGTGCTGAACGTGGAAAGCCGAGGCTTCCAGGTCAGCGTCTACAACCGCACCGAGGCCACCACCGAAGCCTTCGTCGCCGCGAACCCCGGCAAGAAGCTGGTGGGCGCCAAGACGCTCGAAGAGTTCGTCCAGAGCCTCGAGAAGCCCCGCAAGATCCAGATCATGGTCAAGGCCGGCGCGCCGGTCGACCAGGTGATCGAGCAACTCATTCCGCTGCTGGAGAAGGACGACATCGTCATCGACGGCGGCAACAGCCTCTACACCGACACCGAGCGCCGCGATGCCTACCTGAGCAGCAAGGGCCTGCGCTTCATCGGCGCGGGCGTCTCGGGCGGCGAGGAAGGCGCGCGCAAGGGCCCGTCGATCATGCCGGGCGGACCGCTCTCCACCTGGGAAGTGATGAAGCCGATCTTCGAGAGCATCGCGGCCAAGGTGGACGGCGAGCCCTGCGTCATTCACATCGGCCCCGGCGGCGCGGGCCACTACGTGAAGATGGTGCACAACGGCATCGAGTACGGCGACATGCAGCTCATCTGCGAGGCCTACAGCCTGTTCAAGGCAGCAGGCTTCAGCACCGACGAGATGGCCGCGATCTTCAACGAGTGGAACGACGGCGAGCTGCAGAGCTACCTGATCCAGATCACCGCCAAGGCACTCGAGCAGAAGGACCCGGAAACGGGCAAGCCGATCGTCGACCTGATCCTCGACAAGGCCGGCCAGAAGGGCACGGGCCAGTGGACGCTGATCAATGCGGCCGAGAACGCGGTGGTCATCAGCACCATCAACGCCGCCGTCGAGGCGCGGGTGCTGTCGTCGCAGAAAAAGGCGCGCGTGGCCGCCAGCAAGGTGCTGCAGGGACCGAAGGTCGAACTCTCGCTGGAGAAGAAGGCGCTGGTGGCCAAGGTGCACGACGCGCTCTATGCCTCCAAGGTCATCAGCTACACGCAGGGCTTCGACCTCATCAAGACGATGGGCGACAAGAAGGAATGGAAGCTCGACCTGGGCGGCATCGCGTCGATCTGGCGCGGCGGCTGCATCATCCGCGCGCGCTTTCTGAACCGCATCACCGACGCCTTCCGCACCGACGCGGCGCTGGCCAACCTGATGCTCGACCCCTTCTTCAAGGACCTGCTCAATCGCACGCAGCAGAACTGGCGCGAGGTGGTGGCGCTGGCGGTGAGCAACGGCATTCCGGTGCCGGCGTTCAGTGCGTCGCTGGCTTACTACGACAGCTACCGTACGGAGCGCCTGCCCGCGAACCTGCTGCAAGCGCAGCGCGACTTCTTCGGCGCGCACACGTATGAACGCGTGGACAAACCCGAAGGCCAGTTCTTCCACACAGACTGGCCCGAAGTCATCGGCTGATGCCATGCCGGCCGTCGGCTACCCCAGTCACCTTGTCGAAGACTGGCACCTCGCCGACGGCACGCCAGTGCGCATCCGCCCGATCCACGCCGACGACCTGCCGATGCACACGGCGTTCGTCGCGGGCCTGTCGAACGAAACGGGTTACCGCCGCCTGCTCTCGCCACGCAAGCCCCAGCCCGACGAGCTCTGGCGCATGACCCACATCGACTACGAGCGCGAGCTCGCGCTCATCGCGACCACCATGGTCGACGGCGCGGAGCAGCAGATGGGCGTGGTGCGCTACGTGCGAGGCGACACGCCCGAGACGGCGCACGTCGCCGAATTCGCCGTCGTGATCGGCGATGCGTGGCAGCACCGCGGCGTTGCCATGAAGCTCATGCGCAAGCTGATCGATGCGGCCACCGAAGCCGGCGTGAAGCAACTGGCGGACATCACGCTCTACGACAACGTCGGCATGCTGGCGTTGGCGCGCAAGCTGGGGTTCAGGGTGCAGCGCGATCCGGGGAATCCGAACGTCACGCGGCTGCGGTTGGCGCTCGATGCGCCCGCGCCCTAGCCAGCCCATCACCCGCAAGCGGGCACAGGTCCGCGCCCATTGTTTCCGGTCCAAGCGAGTAGTACGTCGCGTGAACGCCTGATGTTGGAGTGCAATAGACAGCGAAAATGGCGCCTCGGCCGATCGGCTGCAACCGTAAAAGAACTCCGTACCTGATGGAAAAATGCATCGATGTGCGTGGAGGCCCTGCGTGGCACTCCATGGCCGCAACTCTCGCAACCTGGTTTGCGGCAATCCTCACCGTCTTGATCCTCGTTCCCTTCTCCACGAGTTTCCCGGACGGATCGCTGGACATGTCCTGGATGCACGCGCTGAATGTTGCGGCCGGGAAGAACTTGCAGTTCGGGCGTGATCTCATCTTCACCTTCGGCCCACTGGCTACGGTTTACTCGCGACAGTATTTCCCTGCGACCGACACAGCGATGCTCGCGGGGGCGCTCTTGATCGCCGGATCGCTATTCTTGAGCTTCCGGACCATCAGTGGCGCGCAGAACAGGGCCTGGCTGCTCGCCTTGCCTTTCTTGCTCAGCCAGGCCAACTTGCTCGATCCGATCTTCCTGGGTCTCCCGCTGTCGGTCTTGCTCGCCAGCGCGAAGCCTGCCAAGGAGCGATACCTGTATGTTTCCTCGCTGCTTTTGGGCATGGCCGCCATATCCATCCTCTTGCTCATAAAAGGCAGCGCGCTTCCAACTGTGGTGTTTTGCGGTGGTGCCACCCTGGCAGTGGTCTGGCGCAGATCGGTAATGCTGGCATCGCTGGGTGCAGTGGTCTTTGTGTCGACATTGCTTGTGGCGTGGGTGGCTTGCGGGCAGGCGATATCCAACCTGCCGGCGTATTTCATGGCACAAACTTCCATCATCTCGGGATACACCGACGCCATGTCGACCCTGGGGCGTAGAAGCGACATCGCCGTCTACGCACTCTGTGCGCTGCTGCTCTTGAGGTCCGCCTGGCATTTGAATCGGCAGTACCGATGGATCTTCCTGAGCGCGACGGGGCTGTTCTTCTTTCTTTGCTTCAAGGCCGGTTTTGTCCGTCATGACGGACACGCCATTGCAGCCGCTTTCGCCCCGGTGTTCGTGGCCTTTCTCTGCCTGGTGTGGTTGCCTCGGTGGAGCGCCGTAGCAGCACTTGGGATCGCAGCCCTCAACTGGGGGTTTATCGCGTCAAACGTCGCCCCGGTGACCCCCATGGCCGTGGCCGAAAGCTTTCGTTTGGCGGTCAGGAGCGGGGCCGCCGGCATAGTAAATCGTGCCAAAGGGATATTCCTTTTTGATGAGGCCTTCGAACGTGCAAATGCGAGCATCCGGACGGCGCATCCGCTGCCAGTGTCCCAAGGCACAGCGGATCTCTATCCGTCCGACATCTCCGTCCTGCTCGCCAGTGGCAACAACTGGACCCCTCGACCGATCCCGCAGAGTTATTCCGCCTACACGCAAGGCCTTGCACGTGCCAATGCGGACCACCTTCGTATTGCGGGCCCCGACTGGGTCTTTTTTTCGGTGGCCCCCATTGACGACCGTTATCCGACCATCGAAGACGGTGCGAGCTGGCCAGTGCTACTGAACCAGTACCGGGTGACCCAACTCGCCGGCTCCTATGCGGTCCTTGCCCGCGACACATCGGTTTCACCATTTGACTTGGGGGCCGCCGTTTCGCAGCGCACGATGCGGCTGGGCGAGCTGATCGACGTGCCGGCGCTGGATTCGCCGATGTTCGTTCAAATCGACGTGCGCCCGACGGCGATCGGCAGGGCGGCTTCCATTGCATTCAAATCCCCGCAGCTTCATCTCACTGCAACCTATCCCGACGGAAAGTCGCGAGCCTACCGTTACATCGCAGGCATGGGACAGTCAGGCTTCCTGCTCGCGCCGACGATCTCGAGCGCCATCGACTTTGCCAAGCTCAAGTCATCGAACTGGAAGTCATACCTGGGCCACCAGATACCGGTGAAGTTCGGAATATTCGGCGACAGCGGAACCCGCTTCGCGTGGCAGGGTTCATTCGAGGTGAAGTTCTTCAAACTGCCTGTAGCCCATGACGCGGCGATCGAAGACATGCTGCGCCCTGCTCAAAGCACACCGCCTCGCTGACTGGATCGAAGGGGCCGGGGTCAAGCTGCGCGTATTACCAGCCGAATCCCGTCCACATGCGGCCTTTTGGTAAAGCGCCACACCCTGAGAAAACGGCGGCAGCAAACTTAAATCTACTTCCTTATGATGCGAAACCTTTTTCCGCCGGAAGCAGAGAGCCCTGTCCATGGTCCAGCTCGCGTTGCGTCGCCCTTACACCTTCATCGTCATGGCGATGCTGATCGTGCTGGCCACGCCTTTTGTCCTGGCGCGCATGGCCACCGACATCTTTCCGGAAATCAACATCCCGGTGGTCAGCGTCATCTGGAACTACACGGGCCTGCCGGCCCAGGAGATGGGCCAGCGCATCTCGGGCCAGGTCGAGCGGGGCCTGACCACCACGGTGAGCGACATCGAGCACATCGAGTCGCAGTCGCTCGCGGGCGTGTCCATCATCAAGGTGTTCTTCCAGCCCACGGCCAACATCGAGATGGCCATCTCGCAGGTGGTGGCCTCGATGCAGGCGCAGGTGCGCCAGCTGCCGCCGGGCATCACGCCGCCGCTGGTCATCAAGTATTCGGCCTCGAGCGTGCCGGTGATCCAGCTGGCGCTCTCCAGCCCCACGCGCTCTGAAAACTCGCTCTTCGACGCCACCGTCAACCAGCTGCGCCCGCAGCTCATCACCGTGCCGGGCGCAGCCATCCCGTTCCCCTACGGCGGCAAGAACCGGCTGATCTCGGTCGACCTGGACACCCAGGCGATGCAGGCGCGCGGCCTCACGCCGGCCGACGTGGTGAACGCGGTCAACACGCAGAACCTGATCCTGCCCTCGGGCACCGCCAAGTTCGGTGCCACCGAATACAGCGTGCGCATGAACGGCTCGCCCGACGCCATCGCGGGCCTGAACGACCTGCCGGTGCGCACGGTGAACGGGGCCACCACCTACCTGCGCGATGTGGCCTATGTGCGCGACGGCTTCTCGCCGCAGACCAACATCGTGCGCCAGGACGGCGTGCGCGGCGTGCTGCTGTCGGTGCTCAAGAACGGCGGCGCCTCCACGCTGGACATCGTGGCGAACATCCGCGCGATGCTGCCGATCGCCACCCAGTCGATGCCGCAGGACATCAAGGTCACGCCGCTCTTCGACCAATCGGTGTTCGTGAAGGCAGCCGTGAAGGGCGTGGTGTTCGAGGCCATCCTGGCGGCGGCGCTCACGGCGGCGATGGTGCTGCTGTTCCTGGGCAACTGGCGCAGCACGCTCATCATCGGCCTCACGATTCCGCTGTCGATCCTGGCCTCGATCCTGGTGCTGTATTCGCTGGGCGAAACGCTCAATCTCATGACGCTGGGCGGGCTTGCGCTCTCGGTGGGCATCCTGGTGGACCAGGCGATCGTGACCATCGAGAACATCGAGCGCCACCTGCACATGGGCACGCCGCTCCGGGAAGCCATCGAGGTCGGCGCGGGCGAGATCGGGAGCGCGGCCTTCGTTTCCACGCTGTGCATCTGCATCGTGTTCGTGCCGATGTTCTTTCTCTCGGGCGTGGCGCGCTTCCTGTTCGTGCCGCTGGCCGAGGCGGTGGTGTTCGCGATGCTGGCCTCCTACCTGCTCTCGCGCACGCTGGTGCCTACGCTGGTGATGCTGCTGATGGGCGGCGTGCACGCGCAGCCGGTCGAAGGCAAGAAGCCGAGCGCGCTGCAGCGCGTCTACCAGAGCTTCGACCGCCGCTTCGAACGCGTGCGCCGCGCCTACACGCTGCTGCTGTCGGTGGTGCTGTCGAAGCGCGGCGGTTTCATTGGCCTCTTCCTCGGCTTCTGTCTTCTTTCCTGCCTGCTGTATCCGGTGCTGGGCCGCGACTTCTTCCCGACCGTGGACGCGGGCCAGATTCGCCTGCACGTGCGCGCGCCCACCGGCACCCGGATCGAGGAAACCGCGCGCCTGACCGACCGCGTCGAAGTCGCCATCCGCGAACTGGTGCCGGCCGACCAACTCGAGACCATCCTCGACAACCTGGGCATTCCCAACAGCGGCATCAACCTCTCGTACAGCAACGCCGGCACCATCGGCACCTTCGATGCCGAACTGCTGCTCTCGCTGAAGGACGGCCACCGGCCCACCGAGGAGTTCGTCACGCTGCTGCGCGCGGAGCTGCCCAAGCGCTTTCCGGGTATCGAGTTCTTCTTCCAGCCCGCGGACATCGTCACGCAGATCCTGAACTTCGGCCTGCCCGCGGCCATCGACGTGCAGTTCAGCGGCGCCGACATCGCGGGCAACGCGGCGCGCGCGGCCGAGCTCACGAAAGCGATCAGGCAGATCCCGGGCGCGGTCGATGCGCACGTGCACCAGCGGCTCGACGGCCCCAGCCTCAACCTGCAGATGGACCGCACGCGGCTGCAGCAGTACGGCCTCACCGCCGCCAACGTGGGGCAGAACGTGCTGATCGCGCTCTCGGGCAGTTCGCAGACGGCGCCGGCCTTCTGGCTCAATCCGGTGAACGGCGTGGTCTACAGCATCGCGGTGCAGACGCCGCAGTACAACATCGACTCGCTCGATTCGCTGCTCAACATCCCGGTGGGCGCGGGCGGCGCGGCGGCCGCGAGCGGCGCCTCGCAGCAGTTGCTGGGCAACCTGGTCGATGCGCAGGCGGCGCGCCAGCCGGCCGTGATGTCGCGCTACAACATCGCGCCGGTCATCGACGTCTACGTGAGCGTGCAGGGCACCGACCTCGCAAGCGTGGCCTCCAAGGTGCAGGTGCTGGTCGACGAGATGCGGCCCAAGCTCTCGCGCGGCAGCCAGGTCACCATCCGCGGGCAGGTGCAGACGATGCAATCGTCGTTCATCGGCCTGGGTGTGGGGCTGGCGATGGCGATCGTGCTGGTGTACCTGCTGATCGTGGTCACCTTCCAGTCGTGGCTGGACGCGGCCATCATCATCACCGCCCTGCCCGCGGCGCTCGCCGGCATCGCGTGGATGCTGTTCATTACCGGCACCACGCTGAGCGTGCCCGCGCTCACGGGCGCGATCATGACCATGGGGGTGGCCACGGCCAACTCCATCCTGCTGGTGTCGTTCGCACGCGAGCGGCTGCAGGCCGGCATTCCGCCGCTCTCGGCCGCGCTCGAAGGCGGCGCCACCCGCATCCGGCCGGTGCTGATGACGGCGCTGGCCATGATCATCGGCATGATCCCGATGGCACTGGGCCTCGGCGAAGGTGCCGAGCAGAACGCGCCGCTGGGCCGTGCGGTCATCGGCGGTCTGCTTTTTGCCACGGTGTCGACATTGTTTTTCGTGCCCGCCGTGTTCGCGGGGGTGCACAGTCGGCTTGCGCATCGCAAGGCGGCACGCGAAGAAGCCGGCCACTCGGGTCACACGCCAGCGGGCGCAGCGCCCCAGGAGAACTGATTTCATGACGGAGCAACGCCACTCGGCATTGGCCATCCACCCCATCGCGGTCGAAGAGGGCGAAGGCGAACTGCTGCGCCGCCGGCAGATCGTGAAGCGCACGCGCTGGCTCGTCGTGATCGTGCTGGTGCTGCTGGCGCTCGGTGCGGCGCGCACGGTGTTCGTGCGCATCGCCAACGCGCGTGCGCTCGAAGCGGGCACTACGGAGCGCGCCAAGCTCTACGTGCAGACCGCCCTTCCGCGCACGCCCACCGCCGGCCAGACGCTGGCGCTGCCGGGCACGCTGCAGGGCTTCGTGCAGTCGCCGATCTCGGCGCGCGCGAGCGGCTACCTCAAGCGTTGGACCAAGGACATCGGCAGCCGCGTCGAAAAGGGCGAGCTGCTCGCGGAAATCGAAACGCCCGAAATCGACCAGCAACTCTCGCAAGCCGTGGCGGCACGTGCGCAAGCGGCTTCGGGCCTCTCGCTCGCACAGAGCACGGCCGAGCGCTGGGAAAACCTGCGCAAGAAGGACGTGGTCTCGCAGCAGGACCTGGACGAACGCCGCAGCGCCGTCGCGCAGGCCACCTCGAACGTGGCCGCCGCCGATGCCAACGTGCAGCGCCTGAAGCAGACCGAAGGCTTCAAGCGCGTCGTCGCGCCATTCGCGGGCGTCATCACCCGCCGCAACGTCGACGTGGGCGACCTGATCGATGCGGGCGCGGGCGGCGGCGCCGGCCGCGCGCTCTTCATGCTGGCGCAGACCGATCCGCTGCGCGTGTACATCAACGTGCCGCAGGCCTACGCCCAGCTCGTGAAGGCCGGCCAGCCGGTGGTGGTGACGCAGGCCGAGCTGCGCGGCCAGACCTTCAAGGGCGAAGTGGCGCGCACCTCGGGCGCCATCGACGCGACCACGCGGATGATGCAGGTCGAGGTGTCGCTGCCCAATCGCGACGGCGCGCTGCTGCCGGGCGCCTACGTGCAGGTGTCGCTGCCGCTGGCCGCGGCTCGCACGATCACGGTGCCGGCCAATGCGCTGTTGTTCCGCGCCGAGGGCACGCGCATCGCGGTGGTCGATGCGCAGGGCCGCATCGCGCTGCGCGCGGTGACGCTGGGCCGCAACTACGGCGAGAACGTCGAGGTGATCGACGGCCTCGGCAACAACGACCGCATGGTGCTCAACCCCTCCGACTCGCTGGCCGAAGGCGACGTGGTGACGGTGGCGCCTGATGAGCCCGCCCCCGCTGCAAAGGCAGCCGCCAAAAAGGAACCGGCGTGAGACTGCGGGTCATTGCCGCCGCCATCGCGGCATTGCTCGCCGCGGGCTGCGCGGTCGGGCCCGACTACAAGACGCCTGAGACCCCACTGCCCGTCAGCTGGACGCTCGAGGCGCCCTGGCGCCAGGCCACGCCGAACGACGTGGCCGACAAGGGCCCGTGGTGGAAGCGCTTCAACGATGCGCAACTCGACGCGCTGCAGGACAAGGCCCTCGCCGGCAGCCCGACGCTGACCATCGCCAACGCCCGGCTCGCCCAGGCGCGTGCCAATCTCGATGTCAGCTCGGCCAGCCGATTCCCGCAGCTGGGCCTCGGCGCCCGCGCCTCGCGCCTGAAGATTTCGGCCAACCGGCCGCTCACGAACTACGCGACCACCAACGCATCGACGGTGCAGAACGACTTCGCGCTGTCACTCAACGCCAGCTACGAGCTCGACCTGGCCGGCCGCGTGCAGCGCACGGTCGAAGGCGCGACGGCATCGGCCGAGCAATCGGCCGCGGACCTCGCGAACACGCGCCTCGTGCTCACCGCGGACGTGGCGAACAACTACTTCAACCTGCGCTCGACCGACATCGAGCTGGACGTGCTCTCGCGCTCCATCGGCCTGCAGCGCCGCGCGCTCGAGCTGGTCACCGCGCGGCACGACCTGGGCGCCGTCTCGGGCCTCGACGTGGCGCAGCAGCAGGCGCTGCTGGAAACCACGCTGACGCAGGTCGATGTGCTCAAGAAGCAGCGCGCGCAGTACGAGCACGCGCTCGCCACCCTCACCGGTACACCGGCGCCGAGTTTCGCGCTCCCCGTGGACCTGCGCGAGATCCGCCCCCCTGCGGTGCCGCTGGGCGTGCCGTCCGAAATCCTCCAGCGCCGGCCCGACGTGGCTTCGGCCGAACGTTCGATGGCGGCCGCGAATGCACAGATCGGCGTGGCCACCGCGGCCTTCTACCCGAGCTTCATCATCTCGCCGACCGTGGGCGTGGACAGCCGGTTGATCGAATCGCTGTTCAACGGACCAAGCCTCCTGTGGTCGGTGGGCGTGTCGGCCACGCAGGTACTGTTCGACGGCGGGCGCGTGCGCGCGAATGTGGATTTCGCCAAGGCCGGCTACGACGCCACCGTGGGCAACTACCGCCGCACGGTGCTCACCGCGATGCAGGAAGTGGAAGACGGCATCACCGGGCTCTCCGCGCTCGACAGCGCCACCACGCAGGCACAGGCGGCCGTTGCCGCCGCGCGCCGCGTGCTCGACATGGCGACCAGCCGCTACGAAGGCGGCGCGTCGACCTACCTCGATGTGATCACCGCGCAGCAGTCGCTGCTGACGGTCGAGCGTCAGGCCGCGCAGCTGCAGGGCCAGCGCCTGCTGACCTCGGTGTTTCTCGTGAAGGCGCTCGGCGGCGACTGGGAAGCGCCGGCCTGAGCGGTCGCGGCGCACGGGCGCCAGCGGACGGCGCGTGCAGAATCTCATCCGCCGCGCCAGCCGGCCCCGCTTCCTCATGCCGCCTCTCACGCCTGAACCGCCGACTTCCCACGCCCGCTCCGGCCGCCGCGCGCTGTTTGCCTGGGTGACGGCCATCGCGCTGACCGTGGCATTGATCGCCGCCGCGGGACAGTGGGCAGCGAACCGCGAAACGGCCTTCCAGACGGACTCGATCCGCCGCGCGATGGAAGTGCATGTGCTGGGCCTGCGCGACACCGCCGGCAAGTACGGCTACCTGCCGCTCACCGCGGGCATGCATCCCGACGTGCTCGCCGCGCTCGCGCATCCGCAGGATGCCGCCGCGCGCCAGCGTGCCAACCGCTACATCGAGGAAGTGAACCGCGACGCGGGCTCCGATGTGCTGTACCTGATCGACCCGCAGGGCTTCACGCTCGCAGCGAGCAACTGGGCCACGCCGCAGACTTTCGTCGGCGAGTCCTATGCCAACCGGCCCTACTTCATCGATGCGCTCGCGGGGCGCAACGGCCTCTTCTACGGCGTCGGCCAGACCACCGGCGAACCCGGGCTTTTTGTGTCCGCGCCCGTGCGCTCGGAGAACGGCGCCGTGCTGGGCGTGATGGCGGCCAAGGTCATCCTGCGCCAGGCGGCGTGGGCGTTCCTGCGCGACCCGATCCTGCTGACCGACGTCCACGGCATCGTCTTCCTGAGCTCGGTGCCATCGTGGATGTACCAGTCCACGCGGGCGCTGGGAGACGCGGACCTTGCGGAGGTACAGCGGCATCAGCAGTACGGCGCCCGCAACCGCTTTCCTGTCCTGCCCTGGACCGTGGAGAGCGGCGACGGGCAGCCCGCCTACCTCGTGCGCACCGACATCGACGGCCGCTCGCGCCGGTTCCTCGCAGTGGACGAAGCGTTGCCCGATCTCGGCTGGACCCTGACGGTGATGGCCGATCACGCGGAGGTGACCGACGCCCGCGAGCGCACCTGGATGCTCGGGCTGCTGGGTGCCGGCGTGCTGCTGCTGGGCGGGCTGTACTGGCAGTTGCGCGAGCGCCGATTCGCCGAGCAGCGCGATGCGCGGCGCGACCTGGAGCAGCGGGTGCGCGAGCGCACGCGTGCGCTGGACGAAGCGCACGCCTTCCGCAAGGCCATGGAAGACTCGCTGCTGGTCGGCATGCGCGCACGCAACCTGGAGGGCCGGATCATCTATGTCAACCCGGCCTTCTGCGAGATGGTCGGCTACGGCGCCGACGAGCTGCTCGGCCGGCTGCCGCCCTACCCCTACTGGCACCCCGACGACGTGGCGCAGCACTGGCGCCACAACGACACCATGCTGAGCGGGCAGACCGACCTCTCGGGCTTCGAATCGCGCCTGCGCCACCGGGACGGCCACGACGTCATCACCAGGGTCTACACCGCGCGCCTGATCGATGCCGGCGGCCAGCACAGCGGCTGGATGAGTTCGGTGGTGGACATCACCGCGCAGAAGCGCGCCGAACTGCGCCAGCGCGAGAACGACGAGCAGCTGCAGCATGCCCAGCGCCTGGCGAGCCTGGGCGAGATGGCCTCCACCCTCGCCCATGAACTGAACCAGCCGCTGATGGCGCTGAGCAATTTCGCGAGCGCCGCCAAGGCCTTCGCGGAACAGGGCAACCAGGCGCTGCTGGCCGACAGTCTCGACGAGACCGTGGCGCAGGCCCAGCGCAGTGCCGAGATCGTGCGCCGCATCCGCGGCTTCGATCGTGGAAGCCCACCGCGGGCGACTTTCCTTTGCCGACCGGGCCGGCGGCGGCACGGTCTTCACCCTGGAGCTGGAGGTTTCGACGTGAATGCCACCCTTGCCAACAACCTGTGCGTGGTCGACGACGACGAGGCCGTGCGCCGGTCGCTGGGCCTGTTGCTGCTGTCGCGCGGCTACGCGGTGCAGACCTTTGCCTCGGGCGAGGCGTTCCTGGCCAGCGCCGACGTCCAGCGCGCGGGCTGCGTCGTCCTCGATCTGCGCATGGAAGGCATGAGCGGGCTGCAGGTGTTCGATGCGCTGCGCGCGCAGGACAGTCCGCTGGTGGTGCTGTTCCTCTCCGGCCACGGCGACATTCCGATGGCGGTCGAGGCGGTGCAGAACGGCGCGTTCGGCTGGCTCGAGAAGCCCTGCAACGACGAACGCCTGCTGGAGAGCATCGCCAGGGCGCTGCAGCAGGCGCAGGACATTGCCGTGCGCCGGCAGGCCCGGCAGGCCGCGCAGTTGCTGTGGGCCAAGCTCACGCCGCGCGAGATGCAGGTGGCCCGGCTGGTCGCCGAGGGCAAGCCCAACAAGAAGATCGCGCTGGAGCTCGCGCCCCTGGAGCTGCGCACGGTGGAGACGCACCGCGCCCATGTGTTCGCCAAACTGGGCCTGTCGAACAGCCACGAACTCGACCGGTTCCTGCGGGAACACGCGCTCTAGGTATTTACCCTTGCGTACAGGTACGTAGCAGCGCGGCGGGCGGCTACGGACGACGGCGCGGCAGCGCCGGAAGAGACTCCCGGGCACAAGCTTCAGGCGGTCCCACGGGCCGCGCCCAGAGACAAGGACCCCAATGACCGCCATCGCCAGCGCCGGTGCCTCCAGCCCGGACGCATCCCTCCCCGACACCTCCTCCACGCCCTACACCTTCGAGGAAAAGCGCAAGCGCATCTTCGCGATCTTCGCGGCCTCGTCCGGCAACCTGGTGGAGTGGTTCGACTTCTACGTCTACGCGTTCTGCGCCATCTACTTTGCACCCGCGTTCTTCCCCAAGTCGGACCCGACGGCGCAGCTGCTGAACACGGCCGGCGTGTTCGCCGCCGGCTTCCTGATGCGCCCGATCGGCGGCTGGATCTTCGGCCGGCTGGCCGACCGCAAGGGCCGCAAGACCTCGATGGTGGTCTCGGTGACGATGATGTGCGTGGGCTCGCTGGTCATCGCCTGCCTGCCCACCTACGCCAGCATCGGCGCGGCGGCACCGGTGCTGCTGCTGGCCGCGCGGCTGCTGCAGGGCCTGTCGGTCGGCGGCGAATACGGCACCACCGCCACCTACATGAGCGAAGTGGCGATGCGCGGACAGCGCGGCTTCTTCTCGTCCTTCCAGTACGTGACCCTGATCGGCGGCCAGCTGCTGGCCGTGGTGGTCGTGGTCGTGCTGCAGCAGTTCCTGGACGATGCCGAGCTCAAGGCCTGGGGCTGGCGCATTCCCTTCGTGCTGGGCGCGGTGGCCGCGGTGGTGGCCCTCATGCTGCGCCGCTCGCTCACCGAAACCGCCAGCACCGAGACCCGCGCCGCCAAGGGCGCCGGCACCATGGGCGAACTGTTCAAGCACCACAAGCGCGCCTTCTTCATGGTGCTGGGCTACACGGCCGGCGGCTCGCTGATCTTCTACACCTTCACCACCTACATGCAGAAGTACCTGGTGAACTCGGCCGGCATGTCGATCAAGACGGCCAGCAACGTGATGACGGCATGCCTCTTCATTTACATGTGCATGCAGCCGCTGTTCGGCGCGCTGTCCGACCGCATCGGCCGGCGCAGCAACATGCTGCTGTTCGGCGTGCTCGGCGCGTTGATCACGGTGCCGGTGCTGACCAGCCTGCAGAGCGTGACCAGTCCGCTGCTGGCCGGCGTGCTGATCGTCGTGGCACTGGCCGTGGTGAGCTTCTACACCTCGATCAGCGGCATCGTGAAGGCCGAGATGTTCCCGCCCGAAGTGCGCGCGCTGGGCGTGGGCCTCTCGTACGCCGTGGGCAACGCCATCTTCGGCGGCAGCGCGGAATACGTGGCGCTGGGCCTGAAGTCGATCGGCCACGAGTCGTACTTTTATTGGTACGTGACGGCAATGATGGTGGTGGTTTTCGCGGTCAGCCTGATGCTGCCGCGCCGGGCGACCTACCTGCATCACGACAAGTAGGAACCGAAACGGCCGGGTGCTCGAGCAGCGCCGAGCGAAGGTCGCCGCCGCGCACGGATTCGCTAGAACAGATTGCCCTGCCCCACCGCTCCCGGCGGCCGGAACGCGGTGAGGTCCATCGGGATGCGCTCGCGGTTGAAGCCCAGGCGATTCGTCGCCTTCTGGAAGCGCTGGTGGATCAGGTCGGCCCACAGGTCCGAGCCCTTCATGCGCGTGGCGAAGTCGGCGTCGTAGTCCTTGCCGCCGCGCATCTCGTGGATGCGCGCCATGATGCGGTCCGCGCGCTGCGGGTAGTGCAGCGCGAGCCACTCCTTGAAGAGCGGTGCCACCTCCCATGGCAGCCGCACCACTGTGTAGAACGCGCTGCGCGCGCCGGCCTCCCAGGCGGCTTCGAGCACATGCTCCATGTCTTCGGTGACGAAGGGAATCTGCGGCGCCACGCTCACGCCCACCGGCACGCCCGCCTCGGCCAAGGTGCGGATGGTGCGCAGCCGCCGGTGCGGCGCGGCAGCGCGCGGCTCGAGCTTGCGGGCGAGTTCGCCGTCGAGCGTGGTCACGGTCACGTACACCGCCGCGAGGTGCTCGGCCGCCATCGGCGCGATGAGGTCGAGGTCGCGCTCGACGGCGCTCGACTTGGTGACCAGCGCGAACGGATGCCGCACTTCCTTGAGCAACTCGATGACCGAGCGCGTAAGCCGCAGCTCGCGCTCGATCGGCTGGTAGCAGTCGGTGGCGGTGCCGATCGCGATCTGGCTCGGCCGGTAGCTCTTGCGTCCGAGTTCGGCGCGCAGCACCTCGACGATGTTGCGCTTGGCGATGAGCTTGGTCTCGAAGTCGAGGCCGGGCGAGAGGTTCAGGTAGCTGTGCGTGGGCCGCGCGAAGCAGTAGATGCAGCCGTGCTCGCAGCCGCGGTACGGGTTGAGCGAGCGGTCGAAGTAGATGTCGGGCGATTCGTTTCCGGTGAGCACCGACTTCACGTCCTCGAAGCGCACCTCGGTCGCGAGGGGCATGAGCTCGTCGGCCTCGGCCACGCCTTCTTCGAGCGTGCCCCAGCCGTCGTCGAAGGCGTTGCGCTCGTCTTTGGAAAAACGGTGCGCCAGCCGCGTGGCCGCACCTCGCCCTTTGATGATGTGGATGGGAACGGGGGATGCGGGTGGCATGGCAAATCCTCAACAGGGAATTTACTGTTTATTCATACAGTATTCCACCATTCACATGGGCGTGGCGATTTTTCTATTTCTCTCTTGACAGAAACTCAAGAAATCCTAGACTCGGCCCCATGGAACTCACAGAAATTCAACGCAAGTTCGTCGTCCACTGGGGCGAAATGGGCTCCATGTGGGGCGTCAACCGCACCGTCTCGCAGATCCACGCCCTGCTCTTCGCCCACGGCAAGCCGATGCACGCCGAAGAGCTCTGCGACACGCTGGGTGTGGCGCGCTCCAACATCAGCAACAGCCTGAAGGAACTGCAAGCCTGGAACCTCGTGCGCGTCACCCACATCCTGGGCGACCGGCGCGACTATTTCGAGACCAGCGTCGACGTGTGGGAGCTGTTCCGCACCGTGGTGCGCGAGCGCAAGGAGCGCGAGTTCGACCCCACCGTCCGCGTGCTGCGGGAGCTCGTGTCCAGCCCCGATTTCCAGAAGGAGCCGGCCGACGCGCAAGACCGCATCCGCTCCACCATGGAACTCATGGACAAGCTCGCCACCTGGGCCGACGAGATGCTGCGGCTCTCGCCCGGCACGCTCGACAAGGTGCTGACGCTCGGGGCCAGCGTGCAGAAGTTTGTGCGCGGCGATGCGGCGCCTGCAGGCAAAGGTGACGATCCCGACGCGCACCACGCCAGCCTGCCGATGATCTGAGCCCTCTTTTTTTGCCCATTCATTTCTGTTTTGACAGAAATATCGGGAACCAAGAACGCCATGACCCGCATCACCGCCACGACCTATCCGCTCACCGTCTACTACGACGCCACCTGCCCGCTCTGCGTGGCTGAGATGAGCGCGATGCGCGCACGCGATGCCGCCGGCCGGCTGAACCTCGTCGACTGCTCGCCCCTCGGCTTCGCTGCCGGCCCGGCGCCACGCGAGACGCTGATGACGGCGATGCACGCGGTTGACGCCGCAAGTCTTGTGCTGTCCGGCGTCGCGGCGATTCGCGCCTGCCGCGCTGCGGTCGGTTTGCCCGCCGGTGGCGCACTGCTCGACCTGCCCGTCGTCGGCGCACTCGCCGACCGCGCCTATGCCGTGCTCGCGCGCAACCGCTACCGGCTGCCGCGCTGGCTCGTAGCGCGCCTCGCAGGCCGCGGCGCCATCGCGCCGGCCACCTGCGCCGACGACCGCTGCCACCTCTGAACCGATCACGCTGTCACGCCCTCAGGGAAACACAAGAACCAACGTCCGAAGGAGCCTTGATGCCCAACGTCTTCCAGCCCGACTTCCGCATGCCCTCCACCACGCCTCATGCGCCTGTGCACACTGCCAGCGCCCCCATCACGGCCGAGGACACGCAGGACTACTTCACCGAAGTGGCGGTCGACTACAGCGCCTGGAGCCCTAGTTACAACATGCACTTCGGCTTCTGGCGCGCGGGGCTCAATCCGCTTCGTCGCGAAGGCATGCTGGTGGAGATGAACCGCGCCGTCGGCCGCGCGTTGCGGCTCGACGAGATGCAACCCACCGCGGGCCAACGCCGCTGTGTCATCGACATGGGCTGCGGCGCCGGCGCCACCGCGCGCACGCTGGTCGGCGACGACCCGTCGCTCTACGCGGTCACCGTCACCAACGTGCCCGTGCAGAACCGCATCTCTGCACGGCTCGATGCAGCAGCCGGCGTCGCAGACCGCTTGGCCCACATCGAGGCCGACTACACCCGCACAGGCCTGCCCGCCGCACAGGCCGACGGCGCCTGGGCCCTCGAGAGCGCCTGCTACGCCGAAGGCACCGCCAAGGCCGACTTCGTGCGCGAGGCGGCGCGCCTGCTCAAGCCTGGCGCACGGCTTGTGGTGGTCGATGGTTTCCTGCTGCGGAAGAACCCGGGCCGCATCGCCGATTGGCTGCACCGTCTCTGGGCCGACAGCTGGGCCGTGCCCACGCTCGCCATGCGCGACGACTTCACTGCGGCGCTGCGCGACAACGGCTTCGAAGACATCGAATTCAAGTCGCTGCGCTGGCGCGTCGCGCCGAGCGCGCTGCACATCCCGGTGCTGGCCACGCGCTTCACGCTGGCCGAACTCTGGAAGGCGCGCGGCAGGCTGAGCCCGTGGCGCCGCAAGCACATCGTGGCGAGCTATTGCGCGCTCGCGCTGGGCATGTTTTGGCGCGACTTCGACTACTGCATGGTGACGGCCAAGCGCACCGACTGATACAACACAAAAGAGGAGAAGACGTTTCCATGAGCACCGAACCCGAAGAAAGCAGGCTCTCCGAGTTGGCCCCCATCACCCCCGCCGATGCAGAAGAGGAGGACAAGCCCCGCCGCCGCATGCCCTTCGCCTGGTTCTGGCCGCTGCTGGTCGGCGCGGCGGCCGCGCTCGTGCTGCGCATCGCCTTCAGCGGCGGGCCGGGCCACCCGTTCTCGGCAATGCTCGGCGCCTTCGTCTACCTGGCGCCCGCGGTGTGCGGCGCAGTCACCGTGTACATGGCCGAGCGCATCGAGCGGCGCAGCTGGGGCTACTACATCTGGGCGCCGTGGGTCTCGACCGCGCTCTTCGTCATCGGCACGCTGCTCGTGTTCATCGAAGGGATGATCTGCGCCGTCGTCATCGTTCCGCTCTTCGCGGTCATGGGCAGCGTCGGCGGCCTCGCGATGGGGCTCGTGTGCCGCGTCACCGATTGGCCCAAACCCGCGCTCTACAGCTTCGCGATGCTGCCGCTCGTGCTCGGCGCCATCGAGCCGCACCTGCCCAACCCCGACCAGTTCTCGACCACCTCGCGCACGCTCTTCATCGCCGCGCCGGCCGAACGCGTGTGGCACGAGCTGAACAATGCGCACGACATCCAGCCCGCCGAAGTCGACGACGCCTGGGCCTATCGCATCGGCGTGCCGCTGCCTCTCGCCGGCGTGACCGAGGAGACGCCCGAAGGCCGCGTGCGCAAGGTGCTGTGGCAGAAGAACGTGCACTTCGAGGAGGTCATCACCGAGTGGCAGCCCGGCCGCCTGCTGAAGTGGCGCTACCGCTTCTCGCCCGACTCCTTTCCCGCCGGCGCGCTGGACGACCACGTGATGATCGGCGGCCAGTACTTCGACCTGCGCGACTCGGCCTTCACGCTGACGCCGCGCAACGGCGGCACCGAGCTGCGCGTCGATGTGGCGTGGCGCGTGAGCACGCGCTTCAACTGGTATGCGGACCGGGTCGCGGAGTTCCTGCTGGGCGACGGGGCAGAGCACATCCTGCGTTTCTACAAGGCGCGCAGCGAAGGCACCGTGGCGGTGGCGGCACGATGACGACGGCGCAGCCACCCGTCTTCCAGCAGGCGCTCGGCGCGGAGTGGGCGCAGCTGGGCGACGTGATCCGCCGTCACTACACGATGACGCCGTTCTCCGACGATTACGTCTGCGTCCGCGGCACCATGCGCGAGGTCCATCACGCGCCATGGGCCGCGCTGCTGATGCCCTTCGGGCGCCTTTTCGGCGCGCTCGTGCCCTACACCGGCACCGACGTGCCGATCGAGGTTCACTACCGCTGCCAGCCCGATGATGCGAACCTGTACTGGGACCGCGTCTTCCACTTCGCAGGTCGCAAGCCCTTCCACTTCCGCTCGCACATGGAGCACACCGCATCGCACGGCGCCGAGGTGATCGAGTACGTGCGCTTCGGCATCGGCATGCGCCTGGCGGTGAGCGCGGAAGATGGCGCGCTGGTGTTCCGCGACAGGGGCTATATCTGGCGGATCGCGGGCCTTCGCATCCCGCTGCCCCTCGGGCTCTTCATGGGCACGGCCTATGTCGAGGAACGCCCCGACCCATCGAGCCCCGAGCACTTCACGATGAAGATGCTGCTGCGCCACCGCTGGTTCGGCGACGTGTTCCGCTACAGCGGGCGCTTTCACCTGCCTCGCAGTTGAAGCCCCGTGAGGCCACAATGCACACACCATGCCGCGCCGCCCCGAAAACCTCTACCCCCAGTACCACGCCCACGTCTACTTCGCCCCCGCCACGGTGGCGCAGGCGCGCGAGTTCTGCGAGCGTGCTGGCCATGAGCTGATGGTTGTCGTGGGCCGCGTGCACGAACGGCTCGTGGGACCCCATCCGCACTGGAGCTGCCAGCTGGCCTTCGATGCCGCCGAGTTCGACCAGGTGATCGAATGGCTCGATGCCAACCGCAACGGCCTGGACATCTTCGTGCACGGCGTGACGGGCGACGACCTCGCCGACCACACGACGCACGCGATGTGGCTCGGCGAAGAAAGCGCGCTCGACCTGCGGATGTTCCGGCGCTAGAAGAACAGGCTCAAAACTCCGCGTCCAGCTCGTCGATCTCCTCGGGCTCCTGCTTCGCGGCAGCCACCCATTCCTTCATCGCCGGCAGCTCCATCACGCGCTTGCAGTAGGCCGCACAGGTGCTGTCGAGCGCCACGTCATAGCTCAGGAACCGCGTGACCACCGGCGCATACATCGCATCGGCAATCCCCGGCTGCTTGCCGAACAAAAACGGCCCGCCGTAGGCCTTGAGGCATTCGCGCCAGATCGCGACGATGCGGTCGATGTCCGCCTGCGCGCGCGACCACACCTTGAAGTTCTTGAAGTGGGCCTTGATGTTCATCGGCAGCGCGCCGCGCATCGACGCGAAGCCCGAATGCATCTCGCCGCAGATCGCACGGCAGTGCGCGCGGGCGGCCGCGTCGGCCGGCAGCAGCCCGGCCTTGGGCTTGATCTCGTTGAGGTATTCGCCGATGGCCAGCGTGTCCCACACCTTCACGCCGCCGTGCTGCAACGAGGGCACGAGCATCGACGAGGAGAGCAGCAGCATCTCGGCCTTCATGGCCGGATCGTCGGGCGGAATGATCTTCTCGCTGAAGTCCAGCCCCGCCAGCCTGCACATCAGCCAGCCGCGCAGCGACCAGGCGCCGTAGTTCTTGCTGCTGATCGTGAGAACGGGTTTGGCCATCGGGAAGCTCCTTGACGTTGCTTGCTCGCGTGCAAGCCCCATGCCACCCGGCTGGCCCGCAACTTGCCTGCATCCCATGCATGCTGTACCGGGCCTACCAGAACCAAGCCGACCTTTTCTCGCCCTCGCGGCTCGCAGCGCAGTACTGGGGCAAGGCGCTCTGGAAGGACGGCACCGACCGCACCATGATGCGGCGCCTCGCCGCCCAATTCGAGGTGTTCTCGCGCATGCGGCTGACCCACTCGCGGCCCGCCTACGGCATCGACTCGGTGATGGTCGATGGCGCGGAAGTCGTTGTCCACGAAGAGAAAACGCTGACCGCGCCTTTCGGAACGCTGTTGCACTTCCGCAAGGACATCCAGGCCGTGCACCCGCCCGTGCTGCTGGTTGCACCACTGTCGGGCCATTTCGCGACGCTGCTGCGCGAAACCGTGCGCACGCTGCTGCGCGACCACGACGTGTATCTGACCGACTGGCACAACGCGCGCGACGTGCCGCTGTGGCATGGCGGGTTCAGCCTCGACGACTACACGCTGCAGCTCATCCAGTTCCTCGAAGCCATCGGCCCCGGCGTGCACATGGTGGCGGTCTGCCAGCCCTGCGTGGCCGCGCTCGCCGCCACCGCGCTCATGGCCGAAGACGACAACCCCGCCACGCCGCGCAGCCTCACGCTGATGGCGGGGCCGGTCGATTGCCGCATCAACCCCACGGGTGTGAACGTGCTCGCCACCAGCAAGCCCATCGAGTGGTTCCGCCGCAACCTCATCAGCCATGTGCCATGGCCGCATGCGGGTGCGATGCGGCGCGTGTACCCCGGCTTTTTGCAGCTCTCGGCCTTCATGAGCATGAACCCCGAGCGCCACAAGAAGCAGTTCCAGGACATGTTCACCCATCTCGTCGAAGGCGACATCGAGAAGGCCCGCACCATCGGCACCTTCTACGACGAGTACCTCGCGGTGAACGACCTGCCGGCCGAGTTCTACCTGGAGACGGTGGAGCGCGTGTTCCAGACCTACGACCTGCCGCGCGGCGTGCTCACCGTGGGCGACCGCACGGTGAACCCCGCGGCCATCCGCCGCACCGCGCTGCTCACGGTGGAAGGCGAGCGCGACGACATCTGCGCGGTCGGCCAGACGGTGGCCGCGCAAGACCTCTGCACCGGCATCCGGCCGTACCTCAAGACGCATCACCTGCAGGCGGGCGTCGGGCACTACGGGGTGTTCAGCGGCAGCAAGTGGAACGCGCAGATCTATCCGCGGGTGCGCGAGACGATCCACGCAGCGGCCGAGCTGCACTGAGCCGCAGCGGCTTCATGCCGCTTTCAGTCCCACCTCTTCGCAGCCGCCTCTTCGTACTCCTGCGGGGTTCCGCAGAACACGATTTCGCTGCGGTTGATCAGTTCGTAGGCCACGCGCCCGCCCTTCTCGATCAGCACGTTGTAGCAAGGCGCGATGTAGTACTCGCCCCGCGTCATCGAACGGTTCGCGCGCTGGTGCTCGAAGGCCTCGTTGAAGACCCGCGCGTCGGTGAAGTGATAGAGGCCGTCGCTGCACAGGTTGGAGATGCGCTCCTTCTCGGTTGTCCGGAGCACCGCATGGCCCGGGCCCGGTTCGACGAACGACCAGTGCTCGCCCTCTCCCTCGAACACCTCCAGGTACCCCTGCGCATCGGCGGCCCAGGGCGACTTCCTGAAACCCGGGCGGATGGTGTCGATGTTGAAGACGTACAGCGCATCGTCGCCGGGCATCTGCCGCAGCCCCTGGTGCACCGTGTCGGCCTGTCCGAGCGTGTCGCCCTCGATCTCGACGATGCGGAATTCCTTGACGCCCAGGTTCTTCAGTTCCTGCTCGAGGAACCCCGCGATGTCATGGTCGCGCCGCACCACGAAGAGAAAAAGATCGTCCTCGAAGTAGCGTTCGAACGACTTCACGACATGGAAGAACACCGTCTGCCCGTGCAGCGGCAGGCGGTACTTGGGCAGCGCGTAGCCGGCCTCGGTGAAACGGCGGCTCTTGCCCACCATGGGTATGACGAACATTTTTTCTCAGTGCTCCATGTGCTCGTAGAGGCGCAATGCGTTGGCGAGCATCGCGCGCTGGCGGCGCGGCGTGTCCTGGTGCAGCGGCAGCATCGACAGGAACAGCATGACGGTGACCGGTGCGACATGCCGCGCCGTCATGCCGTTCAACAACGGCAGGCCCGCGAACAGTTTTTGAATGGCGGCGGCGTCCTCGTCGGCATGGATGCGCAGCTGGAAGTCCAGCCCCGTGCCGTCGTCGATGTCGAAGGCATCGGCCACGATGTAGTCGTACAGGCCGAGCACCGAATGCGCGACCTTCGCGAGGTCGTAGCGCAGGTCACCCAGGAGCCTCGCCTCGCCGCGAAAGTTGAGGCCGCGCGGGTCGATCACCTTGATGCAGTCCGAGCGCGTGTCGAACAGGATGTTGCTGAAGCACAGGTCGCCATGCATCACGCCCGGCACCAGCGGCACGCGCGCCGCGGCCTCGATGCAGCGCGCCAGGATGGCCGAGAGCGACGGCAGTGCGCGGCCGTTCAGGCGCGTGGGCGCCGACACGCTCAGCCCGCACCCGTCGGCATAGGCGTTCATGCGCGCCCGGGTCTTTTCCGCAAGCATGCCGCGGCTGTCTTCGGCCACCAGCTGCCGCTCGCTGTCGGTCAAGGACACGGCCGACTGGCAGGCGGCCAGCCAGTCGGCCAGGTGCTTGAACACGCGCGACCAGAACGCCATCGAGTTGGAGCCGTGCACGTACAGCTCGTTGAGCGGTGCCATGCACATGTACTCCAGCTCGTAGCCGTAGCCATCGGGTGCGACCGGGCCGTGGTCCAGCAGCTGCGGCGCGTACACCCGAAGGCGCGGCGGCAGTGCGCCGAACCACTGCGCCTCCGCGCGGATCTTCTCGGCGGGCCTGCCCGTCTTGCGTACGCGGCGATCGCCGATCGCGAGGTCGTTGAACGCGCGCTGCGTGGTGATCTGCGCGCGCGAGCGATAGAAGGTGTTGACGTGCCCGAAGTCCGACCACTCGCCGGTGTGCACGCGCTCCAGATAGCAGGCCTCGTCGTAGGCCGAGACGGCCTTCTCGAACGAGCCGCGCGCCGCCACCAGGCACCTGGCCAGACGCCCCACCGACCGGAAGGCGAAGTAGCCGCACCACACACGCGTGCCGGCGTCCGGGCCGGGGTCGACATGCCAGTCGTAGTCGTCCGCGGATTCGGCCACGCAGAGGCAATCCCAGCCCGCCGGAAGGTCCTGGATCAGCGTGTCGCCGTGCAGGATGCGCAGCCCCTCGTCGTAGTTGCCGATCGTGTTGATCGAGAACAGCACCGAATCGGCCAGGGTCAGCCCATCGGGCACCCGCAGCACCTGCACCGCCTGCGCCTGCAGCGCGTGCGCATCGCGGTGCGGGATGGCGTAGCTCTCGGGCAGCGAGAGGTAGAGGGTCTCGCCGGGAAAGCGCGCTTGCAGCACCGCGAACTGCCGCAGGAACAGGCGGCGGTTGCCCACGGGAAGAAACGCGGGCGGCAGACGGCCGAATTCCGATTGCAATTCCGAATCGACGTAGGCGGCGGAGGTGATGACAATCACTGGACCTGCCCCGGGTCGATGGCGAGGAATTGTTTGACCTCCGCACCCGAAATCGAATAGGACGCCAGCGCGCGCTGCACGATTTTCATCAGCCGTGGATTGTGGATTGCGGCGCGCTGGACCTCGTTGGCCCAGGCATAGGGCGGCAGATTCTTTTCCTGGCCCACCACGTCGTCTTCCTCGTCCAGCCCTTCCAGGATCTTCAACATCAGGGAGCGGCCACGCCAGATGTTGTCCTTGATCACCGGCGTGCCATCGGCGAATTTCCGGTCCCGCAGTTCCGGGGGAATGATCATGGGAAATTCCTTTTTCTTGATGAGTTCGGCCAATCGATTCCAAAAATGCCGGACATCATAGGGATTGGGATTGAGAAAAACCTGATCGTTCAACTCCTGCAATGATGAAGGCAGCGGCGTGCTCCACAATTTCGGATTGCGATCGTTTTCCGCCAGGGTGACCCATTCCGCCCACTTGGCCATGCCTTCGAGAAACCAGCTGGCGCGGAACATGGTGTAGCCGTATTGGTAGAGATGGAACAATTCATGCGGAATCAAAAAATCCTTCACCCGCTCGTGATTACCCTTCAATGCGGAATTGATGGCCATTGAAATCGAGCATTTTTCGGCCCGGATGCGGCTTTCCGGATAACGGATGACTGCCGAAAACGACAGGCCGCGCTTGTCTGTGATTTCAGGACTGTAGACATCAAAATTCAGGAAATCGATATCGATGGATTCGGCCTGCCGGAATCTCGGGCTGGTGAGTGGGTCGCGAAATCCGTTGCGGTTGAAGATCTGACGGACGGTGTCCAGATGGAGCGCCGCATCCTCGACGATATCGGGCACGCCGTTGCGATTGAGATCTGCATTGGTATACAGCGCATGCGGTCCCGATTGCGTATAGAACACGCGAATGCCATTGAATTCGAATTTCTGTTCCAGTTCGAGCCGGTGCTGGTTCTTCGAATTCCGGCATCCCGGCGCTTCCTGCAATTCCCTGGCAGACACCAAAGGCACGCAGGCGGCATAGGCAATTGCGCCGCCTGCAAAAATCTGCTTCCATGGCAATCGGATGGCCGGCAACGGGGCGCCTGTGGCAGATATTCGCACGGTTATTCCAGCGGATTCTTCAACTCAGGGAATTCCAGAGCAACTTGTCCATTTCGCTCGACGGCCCCGAGGGCAAATCGACAGCAAGCAATTTTCGCAATTCATTCTTCCCATAGGCTGCCGCAGGCATCGCTTCGACCGGCACGATGTTTTCGAGGGGACGGCGCCGCACGCCCTGGAACAGCAGCGAATGTGCGAGCGAGCAGTGCGAGCGCAGCCGCCTCGGGAATCCGAACCATTTTTCATCGATGGCCTGGGTCTGGAGCCTCAGCGTATTGGCGTAGCACCCAATGGCCTCGGGCGATCCGATGGCGAATTGATCGCCCGCGTAAAGCGTCTTGGTGACCATCAGGTTGTTGAAATAGATGATTCGCTGTTTACGGCATTCTTCGGCCATTTTTATCCAGTCCGCTTTTTTGCCGCTCGCCCGGAATGCGCGATCCGGCCTTATTCTCAGAACGAGATCGTAGATGCCACCGTCGTCCATCATCAGGCGGTGCGCTTCCTGGATCTTGTAGAACATCTTGCGTTGATTGTTCGCGTCGTTTTCGAATTCGGGTCTTTGATGGCTCTCGATGACCACCGCCGTGTCATTTCCGTATATCGCCTTGATATCCGATTCATTGATCGTCGAAGAGACGGCCAGCTTCGAAAAGAAGTTCGGATAGGACTTCTTCAATGCCTCGAGGCCATATTGAAATCCTGCCTGCCTGTAGGCGTGAGCAAACGGCGCATGCTTGAATATTCGATCGACACCATTTCCTGACAACGGATCGGGAAATCGCCAGCCGGTGTCTTCCCAGGTGTGGACGAAATACTTCACCCGATGCCCGTCGAGGTGCAGGTGCTTCCAGGTCTCGAAGGCCTCCGCATAACCGCGCATCTGGCCCGAAATGCAAACCGCAATATCGAGCTGCTGCCTGTTCAATTCGCGGGGCGGGCTTTGGACGGCGACGCGAAATGCACGGGCAATTCTCGCGCTGGACAGCGCGGCGCCACCTTTTTCAGCCGCGACAGATTCGCGCACCTGCTGAAGCGCACGATCGTAGACCGCCTCGTCCAGCAATGCATACCCCAGAATCAGCACGCGGCAGATGGCCGCATCCTTCAGCCGTCGGATTCCTTTTTCGTCCTGCAGGATATCCGCGACGAATTCCCTGAATATCTTTCCATTCGCCGGAAGCGCGGTCTGGAAGAATTTGCACAGGGTTTCGTGATTCTGGCTTTCAAAGAAATCGATCAGGATTTCTTTTTGAATATCTTCCCCATAACCCTCGAATCCTTCAATTGCCAATTTCAACGCAATTGCGTCCTGCGGATTCTCGAGCGATTTCTGCTCGATCAGGGGCCGGGCAATACCGGCAATGCTTTTGTACGTCGCCGCATGATGCCTTTTCAGTCCCGCCAGATAAGTGGCGAATTCAAACGGAAACGCGTCGATCACCTGCTCCAGCCGCCGCGCCAGCTGGGCGATCTGCCCCGCGATCAACTGCGTGAACGCGACGTCCATCCCCTTCTGGTCTTTCTGGAATGCCTCTTTCCACGGCTCGCTGGCCCGCAGTTCCAGCGCCGCGTTGACGTTGCCCGAGAGGATCAGCGCGTCCTGGTACCTCGGGAGGATCTCTTTGCTGAATGGGTGGTCTTCCTTGAGCGCGCTGCGCAGGCGGTAGAGGCTCAGCTCGAGCTGATCCGACTTGCTGAAGGCGTGCAGGTCGGCATCGATGTCCTCTGCGGATTTCCATGCGCCGAAACCGTTCACGTCACCGGTGGGCATCGGTCATTCCGTCGCCGCGAAGGCGTCGGTCTTCTGGAACACCGGCAGCCACGGCTCGGCCAGCATGTGGAATTCGGGCCCCGGGTTCAGGCCCATCAGCAGGTGGGCGCGGCTGGAGGGCTCGTTGCTGCGGTTCACGGCGCGGTGGTTCACATCCACCCGCACCAGCCAGGCCGACCCGTCGGCGGGGAGGTGCACGCTCTCGATGCTGCCGTCGGCGCGCTGCCACTCGAAGAAGCAATTGGGGTTGGTGATGATCGGGATGTGCAGGCGCCAGGTTTCCCTGAGCGCATCGGTGTGCAGCGGCATCTCGGCGCCTTCGCTCTCCAGCTGCATGATGCGCGCGCGGAAGGGCGCAAGGCCCGCGTCGCGCAAGGCGTCCATCACCTCGGCGAGGTAGCCCGAACAGGCGTCCGTCGGCGCGGTGCCGGGCACGAAGGGCTGCTTGCCGGGAATCCGGCGGATGCCGTCGGTCAGCGTGCCGTCGCGGCTGGTCACGGCCCAGCCGATGTAGTCCACGCGGTTGTCGCGGTACGGCATCGACGGCAGCGTGCAGACGTGGTCCAGGAAATGGCGCCGCAGGGCATCGGCATCGATGCGGAAATTGGCCAGCCTCGCGAACATGACGTCTCGTGATTGCTTCATGTCTTCTCCTCGTTCCTCTTTCTTGCTTGTCGGGTGCCATCGCGAGCCGGTGGCGCGAATGGCATGGGTAGCGCAAGCGCATGCGATGGGCAAGGCTGCGCGCACAAGCGCGTGGTCGGCAGGCCAAAAGGCCCGGACCTACGCGAAGGAGGCGAGAAGCTGGGGCGGCCGCGCAGGCCGCGGGAGAAAGGTCAGCGGGAAGAACGCCGGTGCGAATTCCGGCGGCGACGCCGCAAGGGGCGCGATGCTGAACAGGTGCTCGACGAAAGGGGCTTCGATGCTGTGGCCGATGTCCAGGTCCGCGTCGTCCGCGGGCTGCGTGGCACCGACTGCGCACGCTGCATCGGCCGTTGCGGACGCGTCGGCAAAGAGCACGTGCGCCACCTCGTCGCGCTGGTTTGCCGCGTCGACCAGGCCCTGCGCGAACACGACGAGGCCGTGGCAGCACAGGAGGATCGCGAACACGGCGGCGACGAGCGGGCGAGGCATGTGCGGCGCATCTTAGCGCCGGCTACGGCTGGCGTCGAACGCGTGTTCCCCGAGTGACACGGCGCACTTTGGGCTCTCCACTCTGGGGCAATCGGTTACGCAGTAATGCGATGAGCTCCTGCGCCACCACGTTGCGCATCGGCCCCGGCAGGTAGGCCAGCACCACGCGGCGTTCGATGCGCGGCGTCAGCAGCGGCAGCACCACCAGCTCGGGATCGCGCAGCGACGAGGTGTACAGGCGCGGCATCAGCCCCAGCGCCTGGCCGCTGCGCACCAGCGCGTAGAGCGTCTCGGAATAGCTCACGCGGTACGGCTCCGCGCCCTGCGCGAACTGCGCGCGCGCCGGGTTGCCCAGGGCCGGCATGCTGCCGCTCTCGAACAGCACGAGGCGCTCCTTGCCGATGGCCTCCCAGGTCGCATCGCCCGCCGCGGCCAGCGGGTGATCGCGCCGCACCACCAGCACCAGCGGATCGCGGAAGAGGTCGATGCAGGTCAGCCCGTTCGGCGGCTCGGTGATGGCCGCCACCGCCATGTCGAGCTGGCCGCTGCGCAACTCGGCCAGCAGGGTGGTCGAGGGCGCATCGCGCCAGGCCAGCTCGACCTCGCGCTGACCGCCCTGTTGGAGGAATTCGCTCACGGCCGCCGCGACGCGCGCGCTGGCCGACGGGATCACGCCCACGCGCACGAAGGCGCGGCCGCGCTGCACCGTGCTCTCGATGTCGCGCAGCGCCACCTCGAAGGTGTTGACGAGAAAGTCGGTGCGCGCCAGCACCTCGGCGCCCACGGGCGTGAGTTCGAGGCGGTGGGTGGAGCGGGTGAGCAATTCGGCGCCGAGCAGCTTTTCCATCTGCTTGATGGCGTTGCTGAGCGCGGGCTGCGTGATGGCCAGGCGCCGCGCCGCGCGGCCGAACTGGCCCTCCTCCACCAGCACCGAGAAGAACTGCAGCTGGCGCAGCGTGAGCGCACGCAGGGGCAAGGCGGCCATGGCATCTCCAGTCACCGGTGGTTATTGATCCGGTGAATCAAATTATAGAAATTCAAAATTTTCCTTATGGCGCTGCGCTGCCTAGACTGGTCAGCATGACCAGCACCTCCCCCTCTTCCTTCACGCTGGAATCGTTCCTCCGCGCGATCCCCAAGGTCGAGCTGCACTGCCACCTGTTCGGCACGGTGCGGCACGAAACCTTCAAGCAACTCAACCTGCGTGCCGGCGCGCCGCTGGCGGCCGACGAGATCGAGGGTTTCTACACGCGCGGCGAAAAGCCGGTCGGCGTGCTGCGCGTGCTGCGCGCGCTCGACGCGCAACTGGTGCGCGGCCCCGGCGACCTGTACCAGCTCACGCTCGAATACCTGCAGGATGCGGCCTCGCACAACGTGCGCTATGCGGAGTTCTTCTGGAACCCGACCGGCACGGTGCACGGCTCGGGCATTCCCTACGCGATGGCGCAGGCCGCGATCGTCCGCGCGATACAGGACGCGCAGCAGGAGTTCGGCATCACCGGCCGGCTCATCGCCGCCATCGACCGCGAGGCCAGCCCCGAGGCGGCGTTGGAGATGGTCGAGTGGGTCAAGGCCCACCGCTGCGACGAGGTGATCGGCATCGGCATCGACTACCGCGAGGTCGACCGGCCGCCGGAACTGTTCACGCAGGCCTATGCCGCGGCGAAGAAGGCGGGCCTCAAGACCACCGCGCATGCCGGCGAGTTCGGCATGCCCTGGACCAACGTGCGCACCGCGCTCGACGTGCTGCAGGTGGACCGCATCGACCACGGCTACACGGTGGTCGACCAGCCCGACTTCGCGCGCGAATGCGCCGAGCGTGGCGTGCTTTTCACCGTGGTGCCGACCAACTCGTACTACCTGCGAACGCTGCCGCCCGAGCGCTGGGCGCTGGACCATCCGATCCGCCGCATGCCCGGGCTGGGCCTGCGCATCCACCCCAACACCGACGACCCGACGCTGCACAAGGTCACGCCCACCGGGGCGTGGCTGATGATGGTGCGCGACTTCGGCTTCGGCCTTACCGACCTGCGCGGCTTCATGCACAACGGCTTGGACGGCGCATGGATAGCCGACACGCAACGCCGCGAATGGCGCATGCAGTGGAGCGAGGCGTTCGACACGCTGCGCGCCCGCCTCGATACCGAACCCACGCCTTCTATCCCCGGATGAACCACGCCATGAACACGCCCCGACGCCTTCTCCTCGCCGCCGCACTTTGCGCAGCACTGCCCACCGCCGCGCTTGCGCAGGCGTGGCCGACCGCCAAGCCCATCACGCTGATCGTGCCGTACACGGCCGGCGGGAGCGTGGACGTCAACGCGCGCCTCGTCGCCCAGCGGCTCGGCGAGCGGCTCAAGCAATCGGTCGTGATCGACAACGTGAGCGGCGCGGGCGGCGCCATCGGCGTGGCCAAGGCCGTGAACGCCGCGCCCGACGGCTACACGCTGGTGGTCGGGCCGGACAGCGCGATCGCCATCGGCAAGCTGGTGAACCCGACGGCCTTCCGCTTCGATCCGCTGAAAGACCTGGCACCGGTGGGTCTGCTCAACACGGCGCCGATGGTGCTGGTCGCGCGGCCCGGCCTGGAGGCGCAGACCTTCGCCGATTTCGTGAAGCTCGCCAAGGCCAAGCCGGGCCAGTACAACTACGCCACCTCGGGCGTGGGCACCGTGCTGCAGCTGGCGATGGAGTTGCTGAAGGAACGCAGCGGCATCTTCGTCACGCATGTGCCCTACCGCGGCGGCGCACAGATTGCCACCGACGTGATCGGCAACCAGGTCGACCTCGCGATGCTGGTGAGCACCAGCGCCATCCCGCATGTGAACGGCAAGCGCCTGAAGGCGCTGGGCATCACCAGCAACAAGCGCCTGGCCGCGCTGCCCGGCGTGCCCACCTTCGACGAGATGCCGGGCCTGAAGGGCTATGACATGGTGAGCTGGACGGGCATCTTCGCACCTGCGAAAACGCCGCCGGCCGTGGTTGCGCAGATCAACCAGGAACTCAATGCGGTGCTGCAGGAGGAAGGGGTGCGCTCCAAGCTGATGGAGCAAGGTGCGCTGCCGGGGAGCGGCACGCCGGAATCGTTCGGCAAATTCGTGCAGGCCGAATACAGCCGCAATCAGAAAATCGTGCAGACCGCCAACATCAAGGAGTGATGCCGCCTGCTGCAGGTCGGCAGATCAGCCGGTCTTGCTCTCGTCTTCCGCAGGCCAGTCGCGGATGTAGGCCTTGAGCATCTTGTTTTCGAAATTCTGGCTGTCCACCACGGCCTTGGCCACGTCGTAGAAGCTGATCACGCCCATCAGCATGCGCTTGTCCATCACGGGCATGTAGCGCGCGTGGCGCTCCAGCATGATGCGGCGGATCTCGTCGAGGTCGGTCTCCAGGGTGCAGGTGACGGGGGCGTCGTCCATGGCCTTGCGCACCAGCGTGGTCCCGACCTGGCCGCCGTTGCCCACGATGGCCACGATCACTTCGCGGAAGGTGAGCATGCCGACCAGATCGCCATGCTCCATGACCACGAGGGAGCCGATGTCCTTTTCCGCCATCGTGGTGGCGGCTTCTGCCAGCAGGTCGTCTGGCGTGATGGTGAAGAGCGTGTTGCCCTTGACGCGAAGGATGTCGCTGACTTTCATCGTGTGCTCCTCTCGGACTCTCGAACTCTCTTGCTGGGCGGGGTGCCGATTTGAATATAGCCCACAATCGACGCCGACCTGAACGCCCCTGTCGCCCACGCATGCTTTGCAGACGTAACGGGGCTTTGCGAGAGACAACAGAAAGGCCCTCATGCCCGGTTATTCCGACCCCGGTTTCGACACCCTCGCGCTGCACGCCGGCGCCTCGCCCGACCCTGCCACCGGCGCGCGGGCGGTGCCGATCCACCTGACCACCTCCTTCGTCTTCGAGTCCAGCGACCACGCGGCCGCGCTCTTCAACCTGGAGCGCGCGGGCCATGTGTATTCGCGCATCAGCAACCCGACCAATGCGGTGCTGGAGCAGCGGGTGTCGGCGCTCGAGGGCGGCATCGGCGCCATCGCCACCGCGAGCGGACAGGCCGCGCTGCACCTGTCGATCGCCACGCTGATGGGCGCGGGCTCGCACATCGTGGCGAGCACCGCCCTCTATGGCGGTTCGCAGAACCTGCTGCACTACACGATGCGCCGCTTCGGCATCGAAACCACCTTCGTGAAGCCCGGCGACCTCGATGGCTGGCGCGCCGCAGTGCGGCCCGAGACCAAGCTCTTCTTCGGCGAAACCGTGGGCAACCCGGGCCTGGACGTGCTCGACATCCCCGCCGTGAGCGACATCGCGCACGAAGCCGGTGTGCCGCTGCTGGTCGACTCCACGCTCACCTCGCCCTACCTGATCAAGCCCTTCGACTGGGGCGCCGACCTGGTCTATCACTCGGCGACCAAGTTCCTCTCGGGCCACGGCACCGTCATCGGCGGCGTGGTGGTCGACGGCGGCAGCTTCGACTGGGAGAAGTCGGGCAAGTTCGCCGAACTCACGCAGGCCTACGACGGCTTCCACAACATGGTCTTCAGCGAAGAGAGCACCGTCGGTGCCTTCCTGCTGCGCGCCCGCCGCGAGGGCCTGCGCGACTTCGGCGCGTCGATGAGCCCGCACACGGCGTGGCTGATCCTGCAGGGCATCGAGACGCTGCCGCTGCGCATGGAGCGCCACATCGACAACACGCAGAAGGTGGTCGAGTTCCTCGCAAGCCATCCGTTCGTCTCGCGCGTGGGGCATCCGCTGATCGAATCGCATCCGAGCCATGCGCTCGCGCAGAAGCTGCTGCGCCACGGCGCGCGCGGCGCGGGCGCGGTGTTCAGCTTCGACATCAAGGGCAGCCGCACGCAGGGCAAGGCCTTCATCGAGGCGCTCAAGCTCTTCAGCCACCTGGCCAACGTGGGCGACTGCCGCAGCCTGGTGATCCACCCGGCCAGCACCACGCACTTCCGCATGACCGACGAGGCGCTCGCGGGCGCGGGCATCTCGCAAGGGACGATTCGCCTCTCGATCGGGCTCGAAGACCCGGCCGACCTGATCGATGACCTCAAGCGCGCGCTGAAGGCCGCGGAAAAGGCAGGTGCCTGACATGCACTACACCGTCAACGGCCACGCCACCTATTGCTACACCGGCGGCAAGCCCTTCGATGCAGCCAAGCCCACGGTCGTGTTCATCCACGGCGTGCTCAACGACCACAGCGTGTGGATCCTGCAGAGCCGCTGGTTCGCCAACCACGGATGGAACGTGCTCGCGCTCGACCTGCCCGGCCACTGCAAGAGCGAAGGCCCGCCACCGGCAAGCGTGGAAGAAGCGGCGCAGTTCGTGATCGCGCTGCTCGACGCGACAGGTGTGCAAAAAGCGGCGCTGGTCGGCCACAGCTTCGGCTCGCTGATCGCGCTGGAGGTCGCAGCGCGCGCGCCCGATCGCGTGACGCACCTGGCGCTGGTCGGCACGGCCTATCCGATGGTGGTGTCGCCCGCGCTGCTCGACGGCGCGCTGAACGATCCGCAGCGTGCGATCGCGATGGTCAACACCTTCTCGCATTCGCTGCTCGCACCGCCGCCCTCGTCGCTGGGCCCCGGCACCTGGCTTTACGGCAGTTCACGCGCGCTCATGCGCCGCGTGCTCGCGAGCAACCGCACGCACAACGTGTTCCACATCGGCTTCAAGGCCTGCAACGACTACGCAAACGGCGAAGCCGCGATGGAAGCGGTGCAGTGCCCGGTGCTGTTCCTGCTCGGCGATGCCGACCAGATGACGCCGGCGCGCGCCACCAAGGTGCTGGTCGGCAAGGCGCGCAATGCGAAGGTGGTGACCGTGCGTGCCGGCCACGCGCTGATGAGCGAGGCGCCGGACGAGACGCTGTTCGCGCTGCGCGACTTCCTGAGCGCGCCAGCGGCCTGAACCGGCAGGCTATTCGTTCGCGGCGATCCCCGCGCGATGCGCCAACGCGCGGTACCGCGGGATCTCCCTTTCGATCTGCGCCATGAAGGCGGCGGCGCCGATCATCGTCGGCTCGATGCCCTGCGCGCGCAGCTGCGCCTGCAATGCGGGGCTGCCCAGCGTTTCCGATATGGCGTGCGTCAGCCTCGCGAGCACGGGCGCCGGCGTGTGTGCCGGCGCGGCAAAGCCATACCAGGCGTCGAAGCTTGCCTCGGGCAACCCCTGCTCCGCCAGCGTGCGCACGCCGGGCAAAAGGCCGGATCGCGCAGCGCCCACGATGCCCAGCGCGCGCACCTTTCCGCTGCGCGCGTGCGGCGCAACCGATGCCACGGTGTCGATGCCCAGGTCAACCTCCCCGCCGATCACCGCCACCATCGCCTGGCTGCTGCCCCGATAGGCAATGTCCTGCAGCCGGATGCCTGCGGCCAGCGCGAACAGTTCGCCCGTGAGGTGCGAACCCGACGCATTGCCGAACGTGGCATAGCGGATCTGCCCGGGACGCGCCCTGGCCGCATCGATCAGCGCGGGCAGCGAGTGCCACGGCGTGGTGCCGCCCGCAAACAGCACGAGCGGCACCCGCGCGACGATGGCGATGGGCGCCAAGTCGCGCGATGGGTTGTAGGCGCGCGCCGCGCGCAGCGCCGGATTCACGCTGTAGCTGGTGGAGCCCGCCAGCAGCAGCGTGTAGCCGTCGGGCCGGGCGCGGGCCACGATCTCGGTGCCGATGAGGGTGGAGGCGCCGGGCTTGTTGTCGATCACGACGGGCTGGCCCAGTTGCTGCGACAGGGTCTGGCCGATCATCCGCGCCACGATGTCGGTGCCGCCGCCGACTGCAAAGGGGATGACGAGACGGATCGGCCTCTGCGGCCAGGCGCCCTGTGCTGTCGCTGCTCGATGCACCGCCAGCGCCGCGCCCGAAGCCCCGCAAAGAAGCAGGCGGCGCGAGATGCCGGGAACGGTCTGCTTCATCGCGCGGGCAGGCAAGGAAAAACGCAGGGCTGCTGCCGCGTGTCGCGAGGGCCGGTCAACGCAGGGCGTTGATGTCCACGGGGTCGAGCAGCACCTTCGGCGCGCCGCCGCGGGCCACGGCCAGCATGGCCAGGCCAATCTGCTCGGAGGTCGTCACCTTGTCGGGCCAGAACCGGTAGGCGAGGCTGAGCAGCGGCGAGATCACCATGTAGACGCTGTGGTACAGCGGCGTCTTGGAACGCACGCCATGCAGCGGCTGGATGATGCCGGGGCGGAACATGTAGGCCGCCTTGAACGGCAGGCGCAGCAGGGCGTTTTCGGTCGCGCCCTTCACCCTTGCCCACATGCTGCTGCCACGCTCGCTGCTGTCGGTGCCGGAGCCCGTCACGTAGGTGAAGGTCATGCCCGGATTGAGCCGCGCGAGCACGGTGGCCGCGGCCATCGTGAGGTCGTAGGTGATGCGGCGGTAGTCGTCTTCCTTCATGCCGACCGACGACACGCCCAGGCAGAAAAAGCAGGCATCGAAGCCCTGCAGTTGCGGCTCGACGGCGGAATAGTCGTACATGTCCTTCACGACCAGATCCTGCAGCTTCGGATGCTGCTGCCCGGTGGCGTTGCGCCCAACCGCGACGACACGTTCCACGTCGGAGGCCAGAAGGCACTCGCGCAGCACGCCCTGCCCCACCATGCCGGTGGCGCCGAAGATCAGGATGTTCATGGGAGGAAGGGGCCGGTTAAACCGAGAACGTCGCCGGCTTCTTGTTCAGCACGGCGAGGAGCAGGTCGACATCGAGGCTCGAAGGCTGCGGCGGCTGCAAGGCGCCGAGCATGCGCGACAGCGTTTCGGCATGCGGCAGCAGCGGGCCCAGGAAGCGCGTGCCGTCGGCACCGGCGACCAGCAGCGTGGGGAAGGTCTCGACGTCGAACCCGTCGGCGATGTCGGCGTGGTCCTCGATGTCGACCCAGCCGAAGCGCAACTGCGGATGCGCACGCGCCACCTGCTCGAACATCGGCCGGTAGTCGCGGCAGGTGCCACACCATTCGGCGCACAGGCACACAACCCACAGCGCATCGCTGGCCGGATCGGCGGAATCGGTGGTGGCGGGCAGAGCGCTCAAGGCTGATGCGTCAGTGGTGTGAAGGGGGACCGGGGTGGTGCGGCCGCAAGGTCGTGGCTATTATGGACAAAGCCCACACAAGGCGCTCCGGCGCCAGGAGACAAGCCCATGAACACCACGACTGCCCCGGAATCTGCCGTCGATCCGCGCCGTTTCAAGAGCTTTGCGGAGTTCTACCCGTTCTACCTGACCGAGCACGCCAACCGCACCTGCCGGCGCCTGCATTTCGCGGGCTCGACGCTGTCGCTGCTGTGCCTGGTGGCGCTGGTGGTCACGCTCAACCCGCTCTGGCTGCTGGCGGGTGTACTGGTGGGCTATGCCTTCGCCTGGGTCGGGCACTTCGGCTTCGAGAAGAACAAGCCGGCCTCGTTCAAGCGGCCGCTCTATTCCTTCATGGGCGACTGGGCGATGTACCGCGACATCTGGCTCGGCAAGGTCAAGATCTGATCTGCTGCTAGATAAGGAGCACATCTCCGAGGCGAAGCGACCGCAGCGGCCCCTTCTGCCAGAGGTCTTCGAGCGGCTCGGCCTGCGGCATCAGCAGCTCCTTGAGCAGCGGCTCGATGGGCGTCGACGGGTCGGCCAGCAGCACGTAGCGCGGGTCGGCGTTGGCAGGCTCCTCGGCGAGCGGCGCGATCCAGTCGAGCGCCACCAGGGTTTCGAGCACCGGCGTGAGCTGCAGCGTGTCGACGCGCATGCGCGTCACCAGTTCGGTCGCACCCATGCCCTTGGCTGGCGTGGCCTGCGCGCGCGCCAGGTGCTGCAGCGTTTCCATCGCCAGTTGCAGCGGCCAGCCCGCCGCGCCGCCGCGTCGCGCCACGCCGGTGAGCAGGCTTGGCAAATAGGCCGCGATGACCGCCCCTAAAAGCACGATCACCCACGCCACGTAGATCCACACCAGCAGGATCGGGAAGGTGGCGAAGGCGCCATACAGCACCGAATAGGTCGGCACCAGGCTCAGGTAGTAGCCCAGCACGCGCTTGGCGATCTCGATGGCCGCCGCCACGAAGATGCCGCCGGCCCACGCATGCGACCAGCGCACGTTGGTGTTCGGCACGTAGTGGTAGAGCGCGGCCATGCCGGCGGCGAGCAGCAGGAATTCGAGGCTGTCGAAGGCCAGCTTGACCATCGCGCCGCCCACCACGTCGCGCGAGGCCGCGAACACGTACGAGGTGGTCGACAGGCTCACGGCCAGGATCAGCGGGCCGAGCGTGATGGTGGCCCAGTAGATCAGCACCCGCTGCGCCAGCGGCCGCGGCCGCGGCACGCGCCAGATGTTGTTGAGCGTCTTGTCGATCGTGAGGATCAGCGCGATGGCGGTGATCAGCAGCACGATCAGGCCGGCGATACCGAGGCCGCTCGCCTTGCTCGCGAACTGGTTCAGGTAGCCGAGCACCTGGCGCGCGATGTTGTCGGGGATCAGGCTCTCGATGAGCCAGCGCTGCAGGCGGCCCTGCATCTTGGCGAACATGGGGAACACGGTGAAGAGGGCCAGCGCCACCGTGAAGAAGGGGACCATCGCGATGGTGGTCGTGAAGGTCAGGCTGCTGGCCGTCAACCCGAGGCGGTCTTCACGGAAACGCTCCCCCAGCACCGCTGCGGTGTTGCGCCATGGAAAGCGCGAAAGATCCCTCCAAAGCTGCCTGCGATTCATGGCCGGTATCATGCCATCCGCCCTTCAATGCGCCGCCATCCATGGGGCGCCCTCTTCCGCCGCACCGTGACCGCCACCCCGCTTCCGCCCTCTTCCGTCCGCGCCACCCGATGGCTTGCCGTGGGCAGCCTCGTCGGCCTGATCGTGCTGGGCCTGGCCTGGGAGCTGTGGCTCGCGCCGCTGCGGCCGGGCGGCTCGCTGCTCGCGCTGAAGGTGCTGCCGCTCGTGATTCCGCTCGCGGGGCTCTACAAGAACCGCATGTACACCTACCGCTGGGTCAGCCTGATGATCTGGCTCTATTTCACCGAGGGCGTGGTGCGCGCCTGGAGCGACACCAACGGCGTGGGGCAACTGCTCGCGCTGGTCGAGGTGCTGCTGTGCCTGGTGCTCTTCGCGGCCTGTGCGTGGCATGTGCGCCTTCGCCTGCGCCACGCCAAGGCTGCCGCTGCCCGTCAACTGGAGGCTTCCGCCCAATGACTTCTTCTTCCACTGCATTGATCGACCAACTGCGCGCCATCGTCGGCGCCTCGCATGTGCTCAACGAAGGCGACCTCACCGCCTACGAGCAGGACTGGCGCAAGCGCTCGCGCGGCAAGTCGCTCGCGGTGGTGCGGCCGGCGAATGCGCAGCAGGTGGCCGATGTGGTCAAGGCCTGCGCCGCGGCCGGCACGGCCATCGTGCCGCAGGGCGGCAATACCGGTCTGGCGGTCGGCTCGATTCCCGACGACAGCGGCACGCAGGTGGTGCTGAGCCTGCAGCGGCTGAACGCGATCCGCACCATCGACGGCGCGAACCTCACGATGACCGTCGAGTCCGGGTGCATCCTGCAGACGCTTCAGGAGGCCGCGGAAAAAGAGGGCTACCTGTTCCCCCTGAGCCTCGCGGCCGAGGGCAGTTGCACCATCGGCGGCAACCTTGCGACCAATGCGGGCGGCACGCAGGTCGTGCGCTACGGCAACACACGCGAGCTGTGCCTGGGCCTCGAAGTGGTCACGCCGCAGGGCGAGATCTGGGAAGGCACGAGCGGTCTGCGCAAGGACAACACGGGCTACGACCTGCGCGACTTGATGATCGGCAGCGAAGGCACGCTGGGCATCATCACCGCCGCGACGATGAAGCTCTACCCGCTGCCGGCCGCGCAGCTCACGGCCTGGGCCGCGGTGCCCTCGCTCGACCACGCGGTCACGCTGCTGGGCCTCGCGCACAAGCACCTGGGCTCGGGGCTCACGGGCTTCGAGGTGATGGGCAAGTTCGCGCTGAGCCTGGTCGACAAGCACATGCCACAGCTGCGCGTGCCCTTCATCGCCGACGAAGCCGTGCCCTACTGCGTGCTGCTGGAGAACTCCGACAGCGAATCCGAAGACCATGCGCGCGCACGCTTCGAGGCGCTGCTCGAAACTGCCTTCGAAGACGGCTGCGTGACCGACGCAGTGGTGGCCGAGAACCTCACGCAGGCGCACCAGCTCTGGCACATCCGCGAGAGCATTCCGCTCGCGCAGGCCGAGGAAGGCCTGAACATCAAGCACGACATCTCGATTCCGGTGTCACGCATCCCGGCCTTCGTCGCCGAGACCGATGCGCTCCTGAAAAGCGAAATCGCCGGCGTGCGGCTCGTGAACTTCGGGCACCTGGGCGACGGCAACCTGCACTACAACGTGCAGGCGCCGGAGAACATCGACACCAAGGCGTTCTTGAAGAACGAGGAAGACCGCATCAACACGCTGGTGTACGACGCGGTCGAGAAGTTCGGTGGATCGTTCTCTGCCGAGCATGGCGTGGGCTCGCTCAAAGTCGACAAGCTTGAGAAGCACAAGTCGCCAGTGGCGCTGGAGATGATGCGGGCGATCAAGCGCGGGCTCGATCCGAAGAACACGCTGAACCCGGGCCGCGTGATCCGGGTCTAGGTCTTGGTTTTCCTCCCTCCTCCTCTGGGGGAGGGCCGGGGTGGGGGCACGCGGCGCTCGATGAAGCACTGCGCCGAACTGGCGCCGCTTGCCCCCATCCCAGCCTTCCCCCAAAAGGGGAAGGAGCAAGACAGATCAACCCGGGAAGTCCTCGCCACGCAATTCGATCGGCTGGCCATGGGGCGTGCGGTCGGCCGCATGGTCCCAGGCGTGGCGGTAGCGCGCGAGTTCATCGCCCGAGCTCGCACCCTTGCGGGCCACGAGGCCTTCGAGCGCGGCGAGCCAGTGGCGGTAGTAGGTGTCGCCGGTGTCGGGGTCGCCCGCGGCCTGCGCCGCGGCAATCTGCGCGGCAAGCGCCTCGGCCCATTCGACCCAGGTGAACAGGCCGCGCTCGTGCAGCGCCAGCGTCATCGCGAAGGCTTGTGCCTCCCAGGGCTCCTTGAACACCGGGCCGTCTGCATCGCGCGGCATGCCGGGTGCAAGCGCGAGCGGTGGCACGTCGTTCTTCATGCGGCGGGCTCCAGATAACTCTCCCACGCATCGACCGACACCGAGAGGTTCTGGCGCGGCGCCGCATCGCCCCAGAGCTCGGCTTCGTCGAAGACCACCGTGTACAGCCACTGCGGCTGTTCGCCCAGGCCCTGCGCATGCGCATCGGCGAACACATGCGCACCGTGGACATGTTCGATCGTGCCGCGCTTGCCCTGCACATAGCCCGGCAGCCGCGTGTGATGGTCGACCTTGCCCAGGTGCATGCGCACCGCCTGCCCGACGGCGAAGCGCGCCGGGCCCAGCTCGGGGCGCTCGGTGGGTGAGCCTTTGGCGAGCACCGCGGGCACGTTCGCCGCCTGCAGCACGCGGGCGACCGGCGCGGCCGGATGCTTCATCTCGCCGGAGGCGATCTCGTCGGGGAAGACCTGCGCGCGCTGCAGCATCAGTTGCTCCAGCGCGCCGAGCCAGATCTGGTAGTAGCTCAGGTCGCGGTAGTCGGGCAGCGTCTCGCGCACGGCGCGGCTCGCATCGATGTTCCAGGAGCCGGTCGCGCCCATCGCGAGCGTGAGGGCCAGCACGCGCGGCTCCCAATCCGCGTGGAAGAGTTCGCCCTCGGGCTCGGGCGTGACCGACCCGAAGCCCGGCTGGCCGCCGAGGTCGGCATGGGTGACGTAACTCATGTGGCGCTCCCCGTCGAAGGCATGTCCGCGAGCCGCGTGCCGATCATCGAATCGCGTGAGACCAGCGCGGCGAGCTCTTCCTCGCTCAACCCCTCGGTGCCGGCGGGGCGCTGCGGAATCACGAGATAGCGCACTTCGGCGGTCGAGTCCCAGACGCGGATGCGCGTGGTCTCGGGCAGCGTGGTGCCGAAATCGGCCAGCACGCCGCGCGGGTCCTTCACGGCCCGCGAGCGGTATGGCGCGCTCTTGTACCAGGTGGGTGGCAGCCCGAGCACGGGCCAGGGGTAGCAGCTGCAGAGGGTGCAGACGACCATGTGGTGCTGTTCGTCGGAGTTTTCCACCGCCACCATGTGCTCGCCCTGCCGGCCCGTGTATCCGAGCGAGGCGATGGCAGCCGTGGCATCGGCCATCAGCCAGTCGTGGAACTCGCGGTCGACCCAGGCCCGCGCCACCACCCGGGCGCCGTTGCGCGGGCCGATGCGGGTCTGGTAGGTGTCGATCAGCGCGTCGAGCGCAGCGGGGTCGATGTAGCCCTTCTGTGTGAGCACGCTTTCGAGGGCGCGGACGCGCAGGTCCATCTCGCCGAGTTCGCTGTGGTCGTGAGGATGGTCGTGGCCGTGTTCGTGGCCCTTCGTGGGGTGGTCTTGGCTCATGGCCGCCATGCTAAGCCCGGGCACTTAAAATTCGAAAACCCGCCTCCGAGAGCCCCTCTTGCCATGACCTCCACGCCCACCCGCCCCGTCCGCTCCCAGTACGAAGATTTCATGCGCCACGTGGACACCCACGGCGTGTTCAAGAGCGACCGCACCGGCACGGGCACCAAGAGCGTGTTCGGCCACCAGATGCGCTTCGACCTGAACGAAGGCTTTCCGCTGGTGACCACGAAGAAGGTGCACCTCAAATCCATCATCCAGGAACTGCTGTGGTTCCTGACCGGCTCGAGCAACAACAACTGGCTCAAGGAACGCGGCGTCACCATCTGGGACGAATGGGCGCGCGAAGACGGCGACCTGGGCCCCGTGTACGGCGTGCAATGGCGCAGTTGGCCCACGCCCGATGGCGGACACATCGACCAGATCTCCGACGTCATCAAGACCCTGAAGACCAACCCCGATTCGCGCCGCATCATCGTGAGCGCCTGGAACGTGGCCGAGCTCTCGAAGATGGCGCTGATGCCCTGCCACGCCTTCTTCCAGTTCTACGTCGCGCCGCCGCAGGCCGAGGGCGAACGCGGCAAGCTCAGCTGCCAGCTCTACCAGCGCAGCGCCGACATCTTCCTGGGCGTGCCCTTCAACATCGCGAGCTACGCCCTCCTCACGCACATGGTCGCGCAGCAGTGCGACCTCGATGTGGGCGACTTCATCTGGACCGGCGGCGACTGCCACATCTACAGCAACCACGCCGAACAGGTGAAGCTGCAGCTGAGCCGCGATCCGTACCCGTACCCCACGCTGCACATCAAGCGCAAGCCCGATTCGATCTTCGACTACCAGTACGAAGACTTCGAGGTGCTCGACTACAAGCACGGTGATCCGATCAAGGCGCCTGTGGCAGTGTGAGACCGCATCCGTCCGGAGCGCGCGCTGGCTTGGCCCTGATGGCCGTGGCCGCCGAACTGACCTTCCTGGCTGCCTCGATGCTGGCATGGGCGCCAATGATCATTCTCCAGGCCGTTTTTCTCGGCCCAGCCACGGCGGCAGTGGTGGGCTCCGCCCTCACGGTATGGATGTGGTGGATTTTCCAGCCCACCTTCGAAACATCGGGCGCGGAGCTCTCGCGCGACAAAGCCCCAGGACTCTTCAACACCCTTGATGGCTTGCGAGCGAAGCTCAACGCACCGCCTATTCATCGCGTTCTGCTCACGGACGAACTCAACGCCGCCGCATCGTATTCGGGCGGCTTGTTTGCGCTGATTGGTGGCCGGCGAACACTGGTGCTCGGTGTGCCTCTTCTGAAACTGCTGTCGGCGGATGAAGTGTCCGCAGTCATCGCGCACGAGTTTGGCCATTTCTCGCGCCGTCATGGCCGGCTCGGGCATTGGATCTACAACGTTCGCTTCAAGTGGGGTATCTACCTCGATGGCAATGACAAGAAGGACTCCGGTATTGACCGCCTGCGCCGATGGATCGCATTGGCGTTCCTGCCGCGATTCATGCGGATGTCTGCCGATTGGTCGCGTGTGTGCGAGTTCGAGGCCGACGCGCTGGCCGTGCAGGCCACGGGAAGCAACCATCTCGCGAAGGCACTGATCAAGCTCGACGTCGCAGGCAGCTTGATGAGGACCCGTCTGCCATTGAAGCTCAACGAGCTGCAAGCCGATTCGCCGCACGCACCCGAAGCCTTCTGGGATCTCGTCGAGCGATTCGTGCGAGACACTTCCCCCGCCAGACTCCAGGCCGCACTGGACGAGGCGCGGAGCCTGCCGCGCCGCACCCACGACACCCATCCTGCCCTGGACGACCGTGTCGAAGCGACAGGCGCCACGATGGATTTGCCGGACTGGTCCCTCCCCGGCTGCGCTGGCCAGTCCTTGATCGGTTCGGACTGGAGCACACAACTGGACAGTGCGAATGCCCGATGGCTAGAGAAGGCAGCGCCGAACTGGCGCCTTCGCCACCTTCGGCTGCGTGCCCTGCAGACCCGGAGTTCAGGCGATGCACTCGAGAACAACGCCTTCGAACTGGAGCGCCTGCAGGCCGAGGACGAAATCGAGGCTTCCGACGAAACACTGCATGGCCTCGAGCGCCACGCACGACTGCATGCGACCGACGCGCTCGCGCAGTACGCCCTGGGCCTCGCACTGCTGAATCGTTCGCGTGCCGAAGGCATTGCTCAAGTGCGCTCCGCGATCAAGTTGGACCGGCGCCTGGCGGTATCGGGCTATGAAGCCATCCTCTCGCACGTGCGCCTGCGCGGAACGGAAGACGAGATTCACGAGTTCTCCAAACGGCTGGATCTGGCCAACGAGAAACTCGACTCGCTCCGCAAGGGCTTCTGGCGTCATTTGATGGATGTACCGCTGACACCGTTGCAGCGATGGGCTGCCCGGCTCCTGTCCGAGGTGCTGCAAGAAGAGCAGGCGCTCGACGGATGCTGGGTTGCCCGTACCCGCCTGCAGAGCGATGCTGGTCTGAGCTACGACATCAACCTGATGATCGCGCGCGTCTGCCATGCGAAACTGTCGCCCGACGAACTCAACGAAGATGTGCTCGTGGCCCGGTATGCGACGTACCTCACCGCACTCTGCGCCCCCAACGAACTTGTTCGTGTCTCCGTCTACTTCGACACGGAGCCGATCAATCCGCGCCTGCTGGCCCGTTTTGCGGAAGTGCCGCAGAGCGAGATCCACAAGCCAGTCGGTACCATCAACGCGAACATGATCAAGATCGACTCGCTCTGAATCTGCCACCACGCTTGCCATGAACGTCAACCTCATCTACGCCCGCGCCGCCAACGGCGTCATCGGCGCCAACGGCACGATCCCCTGGCACCTGCCCGAGGACATGGCGCACTTCAAGCAGCAGACCGCCGGCGCGCCGGTGATCATGGGCCGCAAGACCTGGGACTCGTTGCCGCCGCGCTTTCGACCGCTGCCGGGGCGGCAGAACATCGTGGTCACGCGGCAGGCCGATTGGCGCGCCGAGGGTGCGCTGCCGGTGGGCAACCTGCGCGATGCGCTCTCGCTTTGCGCCGAGGCAGCATCGCCCGAGGTGTGGGTGATCGGCGGCGCGCAGATCTACGCCGAGGCCGAGCCATTGGCACAACGCGCGGTCGTGACCGAAATCGCTCGCGACTACGAGGGCGATGCGCATGCGCCGGTGCTCGACAGCGCTGCATGGCGCGAGACACAACGCGAATCGCACGTCTCGGCCAAGGACGGCCTGGCGTTCAGCTTCGTGACCTACGAACGCATCGCGGACGCATGAGCGACACCAGCCCTATTCACCCTCCAGCGCCGCAACTGAAGCGCCGGTCCGTTGTGATGGGTGCGGCCTTGCTTGCAGGCCTTGCGCCCATGCAAGCGCTGCAGGCCGCCGAACCGCTAGAACCTGATGAAGAAGCGCTCTTCATGCCCGGCACGGCGCGCCCCACGAACGATGGCCGCCTCGAGGTCGACATCCACGCCTGGATCTTCGAGCGCGAACGGCGCTGGGGCCTGGACGCCGCGCTGGCGCGCTACCTTGGGCTGAGCCTCAAGAAGCTCTCGCCTGCGGCGCGGCTGCGCTTCAACCAGCGCACCGCGCTGTTCCACGCGGAGTCCGAGGAAGGCAAGCTGATCGACGTCGTCTTCGACGGCACGCAGACCCGCGTGAAGATGCCGCCCTCGACGGCGGACGGACGCAGCAACCTGCGCGTGGTGGTCGATGCACCGCGTACGACCGCGCCGCTGCAGTGGCTGCAGTTCCACGGCGTGACAGGGCCGGGCGAGCTGCTGCACCGCTTCAGGGGGCAGGCGCTCGTCGTGCCGCCGACGGGCGTGTCCGTCATCTCGGACATCGACGACACCATCAAGCGCACGCAGGTTCGCGACCGCCGCGAGATGCTGCTGAACACTTTCGCGCGGCGCTTCGAGGCGGCACCCCGCATGGCCGCGTACTACCGTTCGCTCGCGATGACGCCGGACACGCGCTTCCACTACCTCTCGTCGAGCCCGATCCAGCTCTATCCGGCGCTCGCGGACTTCGTTCGCGACAACGACTTTCCCGCCGGCAGCATGCACCTGCGCGAGAGCACGACATGGCGCACGCTGATCCCCGGCGCCGAGGATTCGCGTGCGCACAAGCTCGGCGTGATCGACCGGCTGCTCACCGAATTCCCGCAGCGCCGCTTCCTGCTCGTGGGCGATTCGGGCGAGGCCGATCCGGAAATCTACGCGCAGGTGTACCGCGCGAATCCGCAGCGCATCGACGGCATCGTGATCCGCGACGTGACCGATGAAGGTCGGCTGTCCGATCGCTACCGCGCGACCTTCGATGGCATCGACGTGTTGCTCTGGCACATCCTCATGCCCGACACCACCGCCTGGCCACTTCAAGCCAGCAGATAACCTGCTGCAGTGCAGCGGCAAACGGTTGCGCCCGCACTGCGCAAGCAAAGTGAAAACTTCCGTACGCGCTTCAAAAGGGCATGCCCACCGCAGGGATTAGCCACAGCTAATTGTTTGTGCGCAAAATGTCCGGACCGCCATCAAGACAAGGAGACGGCTCATGTCCATGGAGTTTCTTCGGGTGATCTCCGAGCAGAGATTGCCCTACGTCGTCCACACGGCCGCAGACATCGACAGGCTGCGCGTGCTGCGTGCGGCCGATCTGGTCACCGCATTCATCCCACCTTCCGAGCGTGCGCCCGATGAGCGTGCAATACGCCAACTCGCGCAAGTCGAATCGATCACCGCCAAGGGAAAGCTGGCACTGAACAAGGCCACGTCCGCATTCATCGAGTTGTGAGCAGTTCGCCGTCCGACGCATGACTCGTCGCATGGCGCTCCAGAAACAGGTAGAGCACCATCCCGCCGGCCAACGGCAACAGGTAATAGAGCGCGCGATACGCGAGCACCGCTCCCATCAGTGCGCCCTGCTTCACGCTGCCTGACAACAGCGCGAGGTAGACGGCTTCCAGCACACCGAGCCCCGCGGGAATCGGCGTGATCACACCCACGATCGACGCGGCCAGCAGCACGCCCAGAGTGGTCGTGTAGGGCACCTGCTGCCCGAGCAGCAGGTACATCGCGGACCCCATCAGCGCCCAGTTCGTCGCCGACAGCGCGAGCTGCACCAAGGCAAGCCGCGCAGTGGGCAGCTTCAGCCGCCGGCTCCTCACGCGCCATTCGCAGCCGCGCAAGAATGCGCAGGCCACGACGTACGCCACGGCCAGCAGGATCATCACGACGCCGATCGCACGCAACGCACCTGCACCGATCGGCGCCCGGCTCGGCGGCGCGATGGCGCCCGCCGCGAACAGGCCACCCGCCAGCAGCCCGTAGCCGAGCCAGTTGGTGACAAGACTGAGCCCGACGATCTGCGCCACCGTCGCTTCGTCGAGGCCCGCACGCGCATACAGACGCGCACGCATCGCAATGCCGCCGACCAGCGAGCCGAGGTTCAGATTGAAGGCGTAGCTGGTGACCGCGATCGCCCATGTGCGCCAACGCGGCAGCGCGTGGCGCGTGTGCCGCCGGCCGATCAGGTCGAAGCAGCCATACAGCGCGTGGCTCGCAGTGGCGAGCCCCAGCACGCCGAGCAGCAGCCAGGGGGAATAGCGTTGCAGCGCATGCCAGGCGCCCGCCCAGTCCACCTTGTGCGCATGCGACAGCAAGAGGCCGAGGATGGCGATGCCGACCAGCAGCAGCACCCAGCGACGGCTGCGCTGCCAGAGCGACGCGGCCGGTGCGGGCGCGGCGACGTTATCGACGGTGGCTGCGGTGCCGTTCATGGGCGCGATCCGTAGCCGCTGCGTCAGGACTTCTTCTCTTCCGGCTTCTTTTCTTCCGCCGGGCCTTGCTCGTGAAGCTTGCGGTTGCCCACCTTCTTCATCATTTCCTCGCCTTCGGTGTCCCGTCCGTCGCTGGGCACGGACTCCTCCTGCGTGATCTCGGGCTCCTCATGAGCGGGCACTTTGGAATTCATGGGGCATCTCCTGTTGAACGCCCGAGTTTCCGGATGTGCGGCGCGCGGCTCGCCAGTCGCCGGCGATGCGGCGTGCAGGACATTGCCCCTAGTTGCGTCGCCTCAGGCCTTGCTGACGAGCTGCCACAGCCCCTCGGCCACCGGCGTCATCGCAGCGAGCTGCCGATAGAGGCGGATGTCCACCGGCACCCGCCAGCCGCCCGCGCCGGCATCCACCAGCGTGCCGCTGCGCAGGTCGTCCGCCACCAGGCTCATCGGCAGCCACGCCAGGCCACGGCCTTCGAGCGCCATGGTCCTGAGCAGCGCGGCATGGTGCGCCGTGAAGACCACGGACAGCGACGGCGCGAAGCCCTTGCCGAACTCGCTGTCCTGGATCGACCGCATGATCCGCCCGAGACCGGATGCCTCGCTGTACGCCAGCACCGAAGGCGCACGGCCCACGCCCAGTGCGTGCTGCGGCGCGCCATTCGCATCGGGGGCCGCGACCGGCACCAGCACGTCGTCGCTCAGACGCTGCATCGGGTATTGCGCTTCATCGAGCCGCCCGGGCGCACCGGCATGGCCGTGGCACAGCACGAACTGCACGCGGCGCTGCAACATCAGGTCCTCGCAGGCCTGCGAACTGTCGGAGATGGTCTGGATCGGCCCCATGCTCAGCCGCGCTTCCACGCTGCCCAGCCAGCGCGGGAAGAAGGTGAGCGAGAGCACATGGGTGGCGGCGAAGCTCAGGCTCGCTGCGTCCAGGTCGTGCGCGTCACGCGCTTCGACACGGGCCGCCTGCAGGCCGGCGAGTACTTCCTGCAGCAAGGGCTGGAAGCGCTTGCCCGCCGCGGTCAGCGCGACCGGGTGCGCGCTGCGGTCGAACAGATCGACGCCCACCCATTCCTCCAGCGCGCGGATGTGCCGGCTGAACGCGGGTTGGGCGATGGAGCGCGCCTCTGCTGCGCGCGAGAAATTGCCGGTCTCGGCCAGGGCCTGGAAGTCTTCCAGCCATTCGAGATCGAGGGGTCGGTTGCCGGAGCCCATATGCGGCGCAGTTGAATAGTTGTATGCGTTTCGAGTATTGGACGGTGCAGGCCCCGCCGGAAAAAGATGAACGCCTTCCTGCATCGCACCTTGAACCACGGCGGAGATTCTCTCCCACCCTCCTCATGAAAATCGTCAACATCCTCGAATCCACGCGTCCCATCAAGTCGGACATCCGCAACGCCTACATCGACTTCTCGAAGATGACCCTGAGCCTCGTGGCGGTGGTCACCGACGTGATCCGCGACGGCAAGCCGGTGATCGGCTACGGCTTCAACTCGAACGGCCGCTACGGCCAGGGCGGCCTGATCCGCGAGCGCTTCCTGCCGCGGCTGCTGGAGGCCGAATCGGCATCGCTCGTCGACGAGACCGGCGAGAACCTCGACCCCCACAAGATCTGGGCCCGCATGATGATCAACGAGAAGCCTGGCGGCCACGGCGAGCGCTCGGTGGCCGTGGGCACGATCGACATGGCCGTGTGGGACGCGGTCGCCAAGATCGCCGGCAAGCCGCTCTACCAGTTGCTCGCCGAACGCTATGGCAACGGCACGCCCGACCCACGCGTGTTCGTCTATGCAGCGGGTGGCTACTACTACCCCGGCAAGGGCGTCGAGGGCCTGCAGCGCGAGATGACCAGTTACCTGGAGCGCGGCTATTCGGTCGTGAAGATGAAGATCGGCGGCGCCACGCTCGCACAGGACTGCGAGCGCATCGAGTCTGTGCTGAAGATCCTCGGCCCTGGCCAGCAGCTGGCGGTGGATGCCAACGGCCGCTTCGACCTGCCCACCGCCATCGACTACGGCCGCGCGCTCTCGCAGTACCCGCTCTTCTGGTACGAGGAGGCCGGCGATCCGCTCGACTACGAACTGCAGGCCAAGCTCGGCGAGGTGTACGCGGGCCCGATGGCCACGGCGAGAACCTGTTCTCGATGCAGGACGCGCGCAACCTCATCCGCCACGGCGGCATGCGGCCCGACCGCGACTGGCTGCAGTTCGACTGCGCGCTGAGCTACGGCCTGGTCGAATACCTGCGCACGCTGGACATGCTGCAGGAATACGGCTGGTCGCCCTCGCGCTGCATTCCGCACGGCGGCCACCAGATGTCGCTGGCCATCGCCGCGGGCCTCGGGCTCGGCGGCAACGAGAGCTACCCCGACCTGTTCCAGCCCTACGGCGGATTCCCCGACGGCGTGAAGGTGCAGGACGGCTACGTCACACTGCCGCCGCTGCCGGGCATCGGCTTCGAAGGCAAGGCCGATCTCTTCGCGGAGATGCGCGCACTGGCCAGCTAGCGGCGTCGCGGCTCAGCCGATGCGCCAAGCCTGCGTCCACAAGGCCAGCCCATCGAGCATTTCGTCGAGCGCCTCCTCGTTCGAGCGCCCGCTGCGCTTGGGCACGCTGAACGAGTGCTCGGCGTTTTCGATTTCCATCGACGTGGCCAGTGGTCCGAGACCATGAAGCACGGGCCGCATCTGCTCGGGCTCCGCCAGTTTGTCGCGCGTGCCGTGCACGAACAGCATCGGCACCTCGACCTCGTAGAGATGGGCGGCGCGGTCGATGGAAGGGGCTCCCGACGGGTGAAGCGGGAAGCCGAGAAAGATCAGGCCCTCGACGCCCTGCATCGGATCGAGCGCCTGGACCTGCGAGGTCATCCGGCCGCCGAACGATTTGCCGCCGGCGAACAGGCGAACGCCATCGAGATGGTGCGCGGCGCTCCGGACGGCCGCTCGCACGGTCGAATGGGCGAGCGCCGGCGAGTCCACTCGCTTGAGGCCTTTTTCCATGTACGGGAACTGGTAGCGCAGCGTCGCGATGCGCCGCTGAGCCAGGCCCTCGGCCACGGCGTTCATGAACGGATGCGCCATGCCCGCGCCCGCGCCGTGCGCAAGGACGAGGCAGGCTTGCGCGTCGGCCGGCGCCACCGCCAGGGCCGAAACGCCGATGTCGGGTGCCACGGAAATGGCGATCCGGTCTGCTTTCATTCGGCTTGGCGGCTTTCGCGTTTCTTTTGGGCCAGTTGGCGCCGACGCTCGGCCTCGGCGAGCGTCCTGGCCTTGTCGTAGCCATGCTCTGCGACCGAGAACGCCTTGCTCGTCGTGCCTTTTCCCGTGGTGTAGGTGATGGCCATCCAGTATCCCGGGTGCTTCGGACGGGGCGACTTGAAGGTCACGCCGGAAATTCCGCTGCGGTTGTTCTTGCGGACGATTTCGGATTTCGAGCGCTTCGAGGGCAGCTTGGCAGCCGAACGAGCGGGCGCCTTGCGGATCGCCTCTTCGGCGGGATGCACCTTCGCCAGCCCCGACATCTGCCCCAATTGCCGGCCGCGCTCCTGGATCGCCATCGACCGCGCAGAGCTTCCCTGCTCGCTCGCGAGAAACAGCGACCGCAGAATCTGGTCGTGCGCAATGTAGGTCTTGGCGAGCCAGCCCAGGATCTTTCCACTGGGCGCGAGCAGGCGGAAAACCCCGGGTACGCCGGTCTTGTTGTTGGGCCGTATCTTCTCGGCCCGGGAGCGGCGCGTGGATGGCGGCAGGCTTTTGACCAGCGCATCGCGCCAGCGCTGGGCGTGCGCGAGCGCTTGCGCGCTGCCGCCGTAGCTGGCCTGGCCGAACACCTCGCGGTGCCGAACGCCGGCTCTGGCGATGGACACTTCGAAACCCCAGGGCCTGACGTAGATGCCGTACATCTCGGCTGGGTTCGGAACCCCTTTGGGCATGCCTGGAAAGATCTATGTCGTGGATCGGTTACGCATAGTAACAGTAGATAACAAACAGCGCCCGCCTGAATGTTGGGCCCTGATCCGACAGGGCGCAAGCCGCGCGGCGGCGTACATTTCTGGCTCCGGGCATCGCCCGCGGTCAGCTCTGATGGACGGTTTGAAGCCGATCCGTCGTATCGTTCCGCAAATATCATTGAAATCAAGAACTTAGCGATTCATGAAAATAGCCACCTGTAATGTGCACGAGCTATTTTCTTGCATCTTACTGAACGGCAAAAAACAGGCCAATCCCTGAAAATATTCAATAAAAACAACAAGTTGCATTCCGACCTCGTGCAGCAAAAGCCAAACTGATTCAGCTGCAGCCAACATTTTTTTGGGTATGCTATTGGGTATGGCAACCGCCCCACCCCACCTGCCCGTCGAGGCCCGGCACCAGCCTGCTGCGCCGCGCGTGCTGACTGAGACCCAAATTCGAAACGCGAAGGCGCCCAAAGGGGCCATCAAGCTGGCAGACCCGGGCGGGCTTTTTTTGCTTGTTCAACCAGGCGGCACAAAGCTGTGGCGCTATAGGTTTTGGCTCCAGCAAAAAGAAGGCGTGCTGGCCTTGGGCCGATACCCTGACGTCAGCTTGAAGCGCGCGCGCGAACTGCATCTCGAGGCACGCAGTCTTGTCGCAGAGGGCATTAATCCAGTTCACCATCGGCAGCAAGCCAAGTTGCAACAAATCCAGGTCGAGCTGAAAGCGGACCTGGGCACGTTCGAGGCAGTGGTTGCGGCTTGGCGACTGAAAACCGACAAGCAGTTGCGTGCTTCAACCGCGCGGCAGCGAGAGCGCGAAATCAACAACGACTTGCTGCCACAGCTAAAACTTCGACATGTTGAAAGCATTCAGCGCATCGAACTGTCGAATTTGCTGACGACTGTGGAAAAGCGCGCCCCCGAAACCGCTAGGAATCTTCGAACGCACTTGCACGCGATCTTCGAGCACGCCATCGACATAGGCATGATCACGGCGAATCCGACCCCTCCGCGTCGATTGCTTCAAGCACGCCATCAGGTGCATCACACCGCGCTGCCCGCACAACGCGTCGGAAATTTTCTGCGCGCACTTGACGCCAGCCGCATCCAGCCCGAAACCCGTATTGCAATGCTGTTGGTTCTGCTGACCGCTTGCCGAAAGGCCGAGGTCACTTCTTCCAGGTGGGAAGAGTTCGACCTCAAAGCAAAGGCATGGACGATCCCTGCGTCGCGGATGAAAGCCAAACGGGAACATTGGGTGCCTTTGTCCTCGCAAGCCGTGATGCTGCTAAATGAGTTGCGCGACCTTGTTCCGCACAAATGTGAATTTCTGTTCCCGAACCGAGTGGACCCCAGCCGTCCAATGGCGAATCGTTCACTGAACGCGGTCATCGAGCGCCTAGGCTACGGTGGCGAAAGTACACCGCACGGCATGCGCGCCGCGTTCAGTACGCACTTCAACAAAGTAGGGGCCAATGTTGATGTCATCGAACACTGCCTAGCGCACTCGCCAGCAGACAAGGTACGAGCGGCATATAACCGGCACGCGTACCAAGACGAAAGGCGCGCAATGCTTCAAGCATGGGCAGATCACCTGGACAGCGAGCGCGCAAAGCTGAACTAATGTCAAACGGCGACTGCGACTCACCCTGTTTGCATAGCCAACCGACGATAAGTGGGCGTTTACGAAGGTGAGGCGTTTGCCCCAAAGCGATGAGAGCCCGCCGTATCAGCTATCGACGATATGGCCTATGAGGAACCCACCTCACCAACACTGCTCATGATTCGCAACTTCACTTGCCGATTCAACGTGAGAAATCCAGCGACAGAAAGTGCCCGCGCGGTTCCGCTTCGCAGCGCTAGCGAACGTAGACGGTCGCATCATCTACTCACGGTGCTATTCCTCTTTCAGTCGTTCGTCGGCGAGGCCTCATCCAAGATTGACCGGAGTCGCATCTGTGCTGTCGCTTACCAGCCGAGCGCGGACTGGCAGTGAATCGAGGTCACTATGGTTGACCTGGGGCCTTCGCTCGATGTGTCGACCGAGGCGGCAGATCAACCCCCGATCGATCCCTTCGCATTGCTATGCGCAAGGCCGTGTCGAGTTGTTCATCGTGTCCGTGGAAGAGAGCATAAGGGTCGTTCTCAACACGTACATCCGGCTCGACTCCACGCCCCTCAATTACCATCTTCCGAACGCCATTTTCGACAACAAAGGATCCCGCCTCCGGTATCCGAACGGCGCCTCCGTCAATCAACGACTTGTCATCATTCACCCAGATGCCGGCGCCAGACGTTCTGCTACCCACTAAGACTCCAAGGCGCATCCTGCGCACGCCCTCGGCGACAGCCTCGCCATCCGAATACGTATCCCCATCCACCAGAACGATCAGCAGACCGCTAAAGGATTCCCGCGGATTCCTCAGCTCAATCCGATCAGTTCGACTGGCAATTCTGAGCCACGTTCGGCGCTGAAGAAAGTTCAAGATCCACGGATCTGCGTTTCCTCCGTTATTCCCACGTAGATCCAGAATCAGCGCCTGCCGATCATGCAAGTCAGCGTACTGCCGAATCAAGTCGGCCACGTCTGCTTCGTTCGTTGAGCGAAGGTGTATGTAACCGACCTTCCTATGGCTACGCTGCTCCACCAGATTGCGATTCCCCGCCACCCAGCTCTTGAGACGCAAGAGCGATTCGCGAGGAGCAGACACGGTTTCAACGATTGTTTGATACGCTTCACCGCTAGGCTTGCTCGCAGCCACTACAACGCGCTGTCTAGCCTTTCCTATGAGCATTCGTGCGAATGAATCCACGTCGCGTACTGCGACGCCGTTGATGTGCGTGATGAGATCACCGATTTCTATCGGCGGCTTCGCCCTACTGAAGGGGGATCGCTCTTCCACAAGGTCTACATCTCCATCGTAGATCTCGGCGACTCTTAAGCCACTTGCGTCTTTCGTCAGCAAACCTCCTAACTTCCCCGTGGCCGCGGAGCTAAATGCGCCTTGATCAGGCCCCCTAACCGACGTGTGACCAGCACCTAGTTCGGAGATCATCGCGGATACCAGTTCATTGAATTCAGTTCTGTTGGATACGCGAGGCAGGAATTTGGCGTACTTCGCGCCGACTGCCTTCCAATCCACGCCGCCCATATCAGGGCGCCAGAAGTAGTCGCGATACAGGCGCCACAGCTCCCAAAACATTTGCCGACGTTCTTGCTGGAGGTTTACTTGTAGGTCAAGCCCGTCTATGTTGTCCAGGATTGCAGCGAGACAACGAGACTCCGGCTCAGGCAGGTGGCACACGACAAGGCCGGCTTCGTGCAATGCAGCCAACGCGCGGCCGTCCCTTGACTTTGCATAGGTCTTCACTTCAAAAGGCAATAGCGCGATAGGCGCGGATCTGCCCTCGTTCCCCGGCAACCCGAAACTCACCACCCGGCCCTTCGGATCACGTACTGCCTCTTTAGAGATCGCCAGTAGGCGGTTACCTGATCTTGCGAGAAAGGTGTAGTTGCCAGCTGTGAACGGCAGTTCTTCGGTCTGCAGCTGCAACTCCCGCATGGAGATCGCGCGCTGTCCGTCAGCGGCACAAGCTGGTGCAGTCCCACTTTCCGTAAAGAAGGTATCTTGCTTCAAGGCCACGGAATAAACCAGCGACCTTTTCTGGTAGTCCGGCCAATATCCGCGAGGCGCCCACGGGTCTACCACGGTCGACCGAAAGTTCGACTCAGCGACGAAATAGAGCTTGTCTTCGCCGCGAGAAAAGACCGGGAACGAAGCTTCGTACCGGCCACTCGTGACATGGCGGACGCTACGGCAGTTGACATCTAGGACGGTGATCTGGCCAATGTCTTGCGCCGTATAGGTCACGAAAGCAGCAAACCTACCACTCGACGACCAGCTTATGGCCTGAGGCAGGGTCCGCGAATCTATGCCCATCGGCCACGACTCACCGGTCGCCGCATTTATAACGAACAGGTTGCCGGCAACCGATCGAACTAGTACGTCGCGACCATTCGGCGAGAGGGAAAAGTCGAGAATTGGTTCGGATATGTCACCACCGAGCCGAACCGCAGGCCCCCCGGGGACCGGACTGTACCTACGAATCAGATACTCGCCAGTCGAGTCTTCCAATGCGTAAACTGTGCGTTCATCGGGAGCGAGTTGGATTGATTTCACGCGCAGGTTCGACGCGCACTCAACGCAAGTGGCTGCACGAGCAGTAGCGTCTATGCGCCAAAGCTTTCCTCGAACCACCACCCAGGCACGATCACCATCATTTGAAACCTGCAGTTCAGTGGCGTCCGCAACTCTGAGTTTCAGTGCCAGTTCGTTGCTGTAAGCGTCCACGGGCAAGCGGATGTCGATCTTTTCCGATCGACCCACACGGAGATCCAATTCATAGATCTCTCCAAGCTTGTGGTATAGAATCCTGCCGCGACCGGCGTGAGATATGGAACGGATGTCGTAGTCAGTCTCGAATGTGTGCTGGCGCACGCCCTTTCCGTTCACCTCCATTGACCAAATGTTAAAGCGGCCGCTCTCGTCCGACAGGTAGTAGATTCTGTTTACGGTGCAAATAGGCTTTCGACTGATCGCGCGCTTCGGGTCTGTCAAGGGAGTTGAAACCCAAGCATCACGCTTCGAGGTGAGGCCACCGTTAGAAGCAATGGCGCCCAAGTTGATCTTGAATATGCTTTGAGCGTAGCCGCCACGGTAGCGGCGGTTGTTATCAATCAACTCCTCGTGTTTGACGAAAACGAAGTCGCCCTGGATAGTGCAGCCTTCAGAAACCTCTGCAAGCGGAATCGTTCGGGTTGTGTAGCTGTCAGCGCTGACAACGAATAAGAGGGGTCCGCGCTTCTTCGACCTGATGGTCGTCGAGTAAAGCACCTCACTGTTGCTGAACCAGCCTTGTACTTTGACGTTGGATCCACCGTCATAGGTCAGTTGCTTCAGCGACCCAGAATCAAGCTCAAGAACATGAACCTCGGCCCCGGATTGATTCCGTGACACAAAGGCGACTCTGGTCCCGTCCGGAGAGAACGCCGGCGAGAACTCCTCGTCATTCCCCTTCGTCAGGCGGCGGGCATGCGGACTGTCACCGTCTTTAATCCATAGGCGACCGTTGAACTCGAAGACGAGTCTCGAGTTGTATCCGGTCGGATCTCTCAAGAACGACGGTTCGGTAGACGCTACTGCAGCCGTTGTAATGGCAGTCAACAGCCCGCCGAGTACGAGTCCGGTTAGGGTAAGCGCCACTCGCCTGTGCTGCTCTGCGTGGCTTCGCCCGCACTGGAATCGTGCGCTCGGCCTCATCAAGCCCTGGAGGAGGCTCCGCCCTTGGCGCGCAGCCATGCTCAGAATCAAGGCCCACTTCATAGAGAGGACAAGAAACTTAATAGGTCATCACGATCTTGCTGCGACAGCGATTCGAATCGCGCAATCGAATATTGGGCTTCACCTGCATGCCAGAGAATTGCCTCAAGCACTGTCCGCCCTCTACCGTCGTGGAGAAAGCCAGATTGAGGAGAAACTGACGCTTGCAACCCAATACCCCAGAGCGCGGGCGTCCTCCAGTATGCGCTGAGTGGATCGGAGTTGTTGGCGCGCAACCCAGGGCCCATATCGTGCAACAGTAGATCGGTGAATGGATAAATCTTCTCTGCCCGACCCAGTCTCTCCTTTAGGCCAGCAACACCAACTCGATTCCAACTAGGCGTGTGGCACATCGCGCAGCCGACTCTTGAGAAGAGCCTAGCGCCTCGCTTGCTGCGGTCCACGCTTTCGCGATCTCGCGCCGGCACGGCAATTGAGCGAAGGTAAGCGGTAAGGTCCGCCACCGTCGCCGCCAGTTGTGGCGCCTCCTGAGCAGATTGACTCTTTCCAATTCCGAGTTCGCTCGCAAGCGCAGCCACCACCTGCTCATCGAGGCTGGCGAAACTCGCCTTCCAGCCGAACCGCCCGATTTGAGGCAAGGTGCCTTCGGACTTCGCTATCTCGCCAAGCCGTCCCTTTACGCCGAATCGGAGATACGGCCGCCGTCTGACCAGCTCTCTGAGCTCTGCATCCGGTATGGCCTCCAACAATCCTAAGCCGTACACACCAGGAGATGTCCTAAGCTCGACGTGAGTACTGAAGCCATCAACGATCGCCTCAGGGACGACCAGATCGACTTTAAAACGGCCAGGAAGCTCAATAGTGCGGACAAGCCTCCAATCCACGCCTTCCAGTTTTCCTTGGGGAGGTGCGCTAGCGGCAGGGTGACGATAGATGCTTGCCGCCTCTCCGTTCTTCGGATTCGAAACGGAAAAACCTGTTAATCGGAAGTCATTTGCTTGCGTGATTCCCCGCCCATCCTTGACGTGGCAATGCGTGCAGGAGTTCGCGTTGCGATCCGCACTCAACTGTCGAATGCGGTTGAACTCGATGGCCCCTCTCGAAAATGCGTTTCGCTCTTCGAGCGTTAGGAAGGGGGCAGATTGGCTATATGGTGACTCGCCGTACGAATACACGCTAAGGGCCCCGCCCAACTGCTGCGCTTGGACCCAATCGCCCGCGACGGACGTCTGCGCACAGCATAGACTGATGCCACACGCTGAGAGGACCGCTGCACCAGCGAGGATCACATCACGCTGCCACGAACTCAACCTTGATGCGATCTGGATCCTCAACATACAGCGCGTAGTAGTCAGTCCCGCCATTTGAAAATGGATACCTTTCGTCGTAGAGACACTGATAGCGACGCTCTAGGCAAAGCTGTCGAAGTGCATCTACGCGCTCTCTGCTCGATACCTTGAACGCCAAGTGATTCAGTCCCACACCAGATCGGTGGTATTCATGGGAAGCGTGCTTGTCCGCTACCTGGACGAATGTCAAGTACGCGTCCTCCGCCACACTGAGGGTAAAACCATCTCCAAAGTCGGCGGTGACTGTGTAGCCGATCTGCGCGAGCAACTCGGACCAGAAGGCCCGCGTGACGGCCAAATTGGAAACGTAGATCTCGACGTGGTGCAGCATCCAACTTTCCTTTAGAGGAATAAGTGCGTGGCTTAGTCCGGGCCACGTCGCGCCACTGTCTGCTCGACCCGGAGCCGGCTCGCATTCACACCAAGAGGTAGCCGAGCGTACTTCAGGGCGCCGCCTTCAGTGACTAAAAGGTCGATGTAAACCTCACCATTTCGATCCTCAAAGAGGCACTGACTGGCAGAGACTATCGTGCTTTTTCCAAGGTGAGGGATGCCCAATCCAGCCAACTCCGCTGCGGAGAAGCTGACGTTTATGCCAAACGACTTTCCAGTATCAGTCGACACCGCGATGACTAATCGAGACTTATCGCTCCCAGGATCGTGCTCCTGAAAAAGAGTCGCGCGAACAGAGGTGTCGATCAGTGCGCTGTATTGGAACTGCGAAGCTGCGGCGTCCGCGAGTGAGGCGGTCCGGGATTGCCGGCCGGCGACCTGCGTAAGCTTGTTGTGCGCAATCACGTGCGTCCACTTGGCGCCAGGCTCGATGGGGCGGAAGCTGACGACGCTGACTTCTCCTCGCCGCCCCTCACTGTCAACGCGCATCAGCGACGACTGCACGAAAGTGGTACCACCATCCGTTCGCGGCGCTCTGACAGCACCTGCAGCACGAGGGACCGTCTTGTCTTCGGCTTCCTCGTTCGAATCGTCATCGCGCGAGGTCGCCCAGTTCAAGCTGGGCGAATTCGACTGAGATGTCCCTCCCGCAAGCCGTACAGCCTTGAAGGCACCAGGGCGCACCTCGACATTGACTGCGGGGAAGTCATCGGTACGTATGCCGAAGAGAGGCTTCGGAGTTGACCACGTCTTCCCGGCGTCAAAGGATTCGACCCAGACTGGGTATGCCCCTCCTGGCGCGGAAACGTCTGCGGGCACCATCGCCGGGTTCTTCGTTTGAAATGTTGCAATGACAAAATTACCTCTGATCGCAACGGAAGGACCAGAGACCGCGAACGGGTCATCCACCACCTTCCGAGCCATCGGGAAGGTACGGCCATCCGACGACACACCGATGTAGAGACTCTTAGACTTTCCATCCTGCCAGCCATAGACGACTGTTTCCCGGTCATCCGCAGCAAGGTTTCCCCACCCTTTGCGGGAAGCTTGAATGAACGTGTCGTTCGGCTCAACACCCGCCGGCGTGACGCGCTCCGACACAACCAGCGATGGGTCTGACCCAAACGGAGCGCTTGCGAACGCGATCCTACCCGCTGTGGTCCCCCCGCTCTCCTGAGTGAACGCGATGTACGAGCCTTGGAAGTTTGAATCGATCGCCGCCTGCCTCACGTCGCCGTCCGCAGTTGGAACGATAACGTCACTCCAACTTTTGCCATTGTCCGTAGATCTGCTGAAGACTAATTGGAGGCGCGCTTTCTCGCTGACGCTGTAAGCGGAGACCAAGCCTCCGTCAGCAGTTCGCATGATGTTTCTACCTGCACCAGCAATGCTGTCTTTCGAGACGTTCACAGTCTCAGTGCCCGCATGGGTCGCGCCAACGACCACTGATAGCGAGATGGCAGCAGCAAGCGCCGAGGAAGGACTGCTAGGCATGTGAACCCTCCGAAGGTTGATCAAAACAACCGCCGGCGCAGTGTTCCCCCTTTCCCGCGCACTGTCAATGGAGGAACTTGGCAACTTCGTCGGCGCGACGAGGTATGGGAAGGGAGCATCAGCCAAGAGCCTAAGAGCGGCCCGTTTGGACTCGCAACGCGGCAACGGGGTCCGTTGACTGCACGAAGCCGCGCCCATAGACTTTGCCTGACCTACTCGATCGGGAAAGCGGCTATGACTTCGTTTATCAGCAAGGTTGTCTTTCTTTCGCTGTTCCTTTTCTCAAGCTACGCCCTGGCTCAGGGGCAGGACGCTGCCTGGAACGAAAAGTCGGTATGGACGATCACCTACGTCAAGACCAAGGCGGGTGTTTTCAATGAGTACATCAAGGACCTGTCCGGGTTTTGGAGAGCCCTGGTGGAGCAACAGAAAAAGGACGGCAAGGTCCTCTCGTACAAGATCTTGAATGTTGCCTACCCCAGAGACGGCGAACCTGATCTGCTCATTCTGGTCGAGTACAAGAACATGGCTGCCCTGGACAACGACCTGCAGTACACGGAACAGCTGCTTAAAGAGGTCAATAGCAACTTCGCTCTAGCCGAAAACTCCGCCGTTGAGCGAGACAGGCTCCGCGACTTCCGCGGCATCGTTCTCACGCGGGAGATCGATTTCCGCAAGTAGCTTGGCATCGGCGCCGGTCTGGAGAGAGCCGCCTCTCCCGCTCCGGTTAAGCCACAACTTGGCTGCAGCCAGAACACGCGGGGAGCCCCACGACGCCACGCCTGAACAAGACTCGCGATAGGTCAATTCACGTAAACCGTAGCCCGTCGTCGAACCCGTTCGCTGGGCGCGCATTCCCCCAATGATGAATGCGCGCGCTGAATCAGCTCTGAGACAGCTAGGCCGCGGCTAGCTCCCTGCAGCGAATCGCCGCAGCATTCCATGATGGCCTCCCATCGAGTGGAGGGATCAAGAATATGCGCCTTCTCAACTCCGGTGTCCACGAGTGGCCACTCCAGCTGTATCGGGTCCGGATGTCTGAGGGGCTCGTCGCGATGCTCTCGACCGTCTTCAACTGAGCTGGATCATCATGCGGGGGCCCGTGTTCGCACTCCCGATGAAGTCCTCCGCGTACTGATTTCAAACCAAGGATGAGGCCGCTCCCCAAACCTCCAACCTGGGCCGCACATGACTCATGTCGCGATAAACGGGCATTTACAAAGACTACGATAACGACTGGCTGGGCCAAACGGCCAGCCCCACCGCTATTGATTGCCACCCGCCGGCTGCGCTAGACTGCGCGCCAGGTGCCCACCTTACTTGCGCGCGAGTAGAAAAAGGCCACTTTTCCATCTCTTCGTTCAACGCGGATCTTCTTCCGACGCCTGTCGTCCTCGGGCACTTAAACGCGCGCACCGTTTCCGAGGCGACGTGTCGACAACGAAGGAGTTTCGAATGACGTTGAAAGAACTGGCGTATGTTGCGCAATCCCGTCTCCAGGCCCGCACCGGCACACCCGTCAAGCGGGGGCACGTGCTCGAATTGCTTGCAGCAGCGGCGGGGTTTCGATCTTGGGCCGCCTTTGATGCAACTGCATTGCTTGCGGACGCGGGGACTGACGGCCAGAGCCTGCAGGCACGCGCGCTGATAGCGGGCCGCGCGATACAGCTTGAGTACCCGACAGCAGATGCAGAGCTTGTTGCAACTGAGCTGATTGGATTGATTGGCGAGCTGCAGCTGTCGTTTATCGAATGGCAAACGCTTGCGGCCGCGCTGCATGCGTCTTCTTCGGCCTCGCGAAAAAGCCTCGACGACGAGGATGAACTGGCAGACGAGGATCTGGACGATGACGATTGGGAGACGAAGTCCCGCTCCGATCCACATCGCGGACCTCAACAAGGTCAACGGCTACCTATCAGGTCTCCCCTCCTCCTCGACAGCCTCGAGCGCGCGGTTCAGCTTCGCCCGGAGGATCCGATTGCGCACTTTGCGGTTGCGGCTTTTTACCGCTGCGAGAGGCCGAGCCCCTACCTCTACGAAGAGTCGCTGAAAGGCAGAAAGCTGTCCTTGATCGAGCAGGGCTGGGTCGAAGGCTACTTGCGCGCCGCGCCGGTGTACGAGAAGTACATGCGCCACCTCAAGACCGCCGCGTCGCTTGGTGATCGGATGGCCGCCCTGGAATGCGCGGAGGTGCTGGGCAGCAGAGTCCTATACGAAGTGGCCGACCGCATGAAAGGGCCCGTGAGCGCGCTGCGCATGGCAGAACTTGCACCCGACGACGCCGAACGCATGAAGTGGCTGAGCGTTGCCGCGGCGGAGGGAGCGCCTGACGCCCTGGCTGTGCTTGCACGGCGAGGCGACCCCACCGCAATGACGCAACTGGCTGCGCGCGGTGATATGGACTTGATTCGGGCGCTTGCCACCCAGGCGCTGGACTCGGACAACGCGATGGACGCTTGGCAATGGCATCAGTTGGCATTGCTGCACGGGCGCGACCTCACCATCTCGACCATGCGCGCGTACCACGATGGAGGAGAACGAGATGGGCAGTTTTACGACAGCGATTTTGGCGGCGGGCTGTACGCGGCCGGTGACGAAGGGTTGGAGCTGCCGAACATTAGCGAGGACCAGAGGGCGGAGGCAGCAAAGCGGGCCCAGGCCATCTATCAACCAGTTGCTTCGCGACGTTAGAGCTTGAAGCGCTGCCCGCTCGCCCATTGACTGGCGTGAGCCGGATGCCACTCGGGCCTGCCCGAGTGGCAGCTTTACTATTTGGCCAACAGCTCGTCAGCGGACTTGCCCGCCTCGAGCGCAGCCTTGAACCAACCAGGGCGAGGACCGCGGCCGCTCCACACATTGCCTTGGTCGTCCTTGAACTTGGGTGCGCCCGTTGCAGCAACAGTAGCCTTCTTGGACTTTTTCGTCTTCTTCGTAATGGCCGTCTTAGCCACAGCCACCCGACCAGATGCCTTACCAAAGCCGAGATCGGCAGAGGTGAAGCCATACACCGCAATTGCCTCCTTGATGCGACTGAGCACACCATCGGCTTCCTTCTTGCGCAAGTGCTCAGCCTCCTTCTGAAGTTGCTCGATCTGCTTTTGCACCTGGAGGAAAGTTTTTGTCATCAAGTAATCCTTTAGTCGGAGAGGGGTGCGAGCTTAAACCCGAAAGACATTGGCCTATTGTCAGCGCATATCGCCAATGCGTTCGGAGGTGCAATCCAATGGCGCAGGACGCTCTGCGGGGCGCCGAAGAGACCTAACGCATGCCGGCCTTGTTGACGCCCCTCAAGGACCAGCACGCCATCTTTCTCGTAGAACACGACATGGACGCGTGTTCTGCGCAGACCGGGTTGCAATTGCTGATAGCAGCCAGGTTGCCGGAGTGAGCACCACGCGGGCGGCAGCCGTACCGGCGAGCCCGCTGCGGCCCTAAACAGGGAATTCGGTGGTTTCCAGGGATCGACTTATTCGCGAAGCACTCCTTGGCCGCATGCTTCGGCGCGCTCCTTCAGGCGCTCCCATTGCTTCGGTCGAGCCTTGAAACCCACACCGTCGCGCAGCACATCGCGGACCGCCATGACGGCCAAGCGCTGGGTCTTGGCGTCAATCGGACTCGCGACATCGATGCCTGTGGTGGCGAGAACTTGCCGACGATTCGAAGAGAAGGTCGTCGGGGAGCCAGCAAACGCAGACGTGTCGCCGAGCACCCACGCGCGAAGCTTCGCTTGGCACGCGCGGGACAGATTCGATGCCAGTGCAAGATCCGGAATGAAACCGCTGGCACGGGTGACGAAGCCGAACTGACGCTGAATGAGACCGCGGACGATTTCAGAGGTCAGCGCTTTCGGATCAGACAGGCCGAGGCGCTTCAGCTCCTCAGCGCGCAGGACGAACTCAAAGCGCAACAGGCTCTGAGCCTTAGCGGTAAGCTGGGTTCGATTCGGCACACCTTCAGGGATCGGGCGAATCGACAGCTCCGAGCCCTTGTTGTAGATCTTCAAAGACTTGCGACGGGAGTGCTGACCGATGTAGAGCGTGTCAACGCCGTAGAAGCTGACGTCACGCGCAGTGCCGACAGCCAGATGACGCAGCGCCAGCATGACGGCGCGGAGACGCCCGGGGGAGCCGCAATCGCAATGAGCAACGAAGTCGGCACGCAGCAGTTCATAGGCGCCCTCCTCCACACGCTGGGCAAGTGCCTGGCTGATGCCAATCCCAGCACGCACTAGGGCTGAAATGATGATCTCGGAGGTCAGCTGATGCGCGTTCTCGATACCGACGATGTTCTGACCGGTAAGGAACTTCGGGCCTGCCTCGATGTACACGATCTTTTCACCGGGTCGGGAGAAGATGGTGGCGATGCAACCAGGGAACGGACCGGGAACCTTGAAGTTGTAGCCGTCGTGCTTGAGGGCCGAGGCGTGCAGCTCGTTAACGGCTTTAGCCGGGAGCTTGATCTTCACCTTCATGGTGTCGAACAACGACGATCTGAAAAGCCGGGCCGTCTGCTCGGTGTCAGTATCAGAATGCGATTCCAGTTCAGGAATCAGACGAAAAGGCATGAGTCTCTCCTTGCCTGGCGGTTCAGCCAGACCAGTAAATGAAATAAAGGTTTGTGGGGTATTACCCCGGTTGTAGGTCGGGACCAATGGCGACCCAGCACTCGTGCGCGCTGTTGTTGCGCTGTTACGGCGTAACAGCGCAACTGATGGGTTAGCCGTCGCCCTGAATGCGCGCGCTGATCGCGTAGAACCGCTTGGGTTTCTCGCCCGGGTTCAGGCGAACCGACAGCGTCTTCTCGCCCTTGTTCGTTTTGAGCAGACTCGCGCCCTCGAGCGCCCGCAAAGCGTCCCGATCACCGAAACCCTTGCAGAGCTCACCGAGCATCCGTGGCAACAGCAAGTAGTAGCGTTCGCCTTCAAATTCGCGGATGTACCCCCACATGCCGTTGAAGACATTCGATCGGTCTGCCCAAGGCACGAAAAACTTCGGATTGCGGTCTAGTGCATGGCGCACCGAGCCCAAAATCTCATCTTGCTGGCGTGTCTGGCCGACGCCGCGCCGCGTTTGCTGTTCAACCAGGACGCTGACGAAGGCCCCGCGCACTTCCTGCTTTGTGAGCGGAATCAGGTCGTAGTCGATCGCAACCGAAAGCGCGAACATCCAACCGGCGTAGCCGCTGATCATCCGTTTCAACACAGGGTCTTTAGCCTCAACAGCGGTCTCCAGAATCTGGCGCATGCGCGGGATCTCTCGGTCACGCTGCCGGCGGATTTCTTGCAAGTTGTGTGCGACCACTTCGACCCACTCGGGCCAGAGCGCTCCGAAATAATTGCGCGATCGGCTGGCGAGCTTCTCGGCGAATTCCGCCGGCTCCTGGTCTTGGGCAAGCGCGTCGAAAGCACCATGCTCGGCTTCGATGACCAACTCGAAAACGCGGGCGCTCATTCCGGCGTCGATCTGCACGCCGGACGCCCCTCTCGCCCCTTCAGCAATCGTCCGCTCGTTCGATACCACGAGCGTACAGTAGGCTGGCTCCCCTACGATGGCTCTCTGCCCAGCGGAGCCAACAGCACGCGCGGCGCCGTTGCCCACATCGAAGATGAGCTTGGGGAGATCTGCGGAGCTACCGGCTTGTCGGGCATCCTCCAGGTGAACCGCTTCGTCAGGTCGCTCAGACATACGCATCTGCAAGCCCAGGACGGTCCCGGTTGCACTTTCGAGATCATCGCCCGAGCGGCTTGCGGACAAGCACGCCCGCTGCAGCGCGCTCTTTCCCATCGAGCTCTCACCGATGATGAACAAAGAAATCTTGTGCAAATCCAGTGCGCGCACGAGCAATGCGCAGAGAGTCGCCCCCAGTGCGACAGTCATGTAACGTTGGCCTTCGAACAAGACGCCGACCTTGCGCTTCCAACGCGTCAAGGAGCACGAGGCGGGAACCACATCTCGGTCGGTCACGCAGACCACTTTACCGGGCTGCCCTTGTTCGTTCGCCCAGTAGATGCGATTGGCATACACGAAGCCCTCCGCCTCGTGCGCAGCGGCCAGAACGCGGAAATAGCCGGGTCGCTGCAGTAGCACAACGCGCATTTTTGCCGCAGCACGCAACTGACCACAGAGGATCTTCAGATCCGCCTCCTCCATGTCGCTTGTGTCGATGTCATGAGTAACGGCAAAGTCGATGAGACACCCCGTCTTCTTCTGCACCAAATCATGCTCAGGCAGGTAAGCCCAGCACTCGCCACCAGGCGTAGTCAACTTCACCGCGATCTTCGGGAGACGGCGGCCGCTGACGTCAATCGCGCGGCGGACTTTCAAGATGGCAGCGCGCAGTGCACCGCCACCTTCAAGCAATGGACCATTGCGTTTACGCACGGGCATCTCGTCCTCCCTTCGTGTCGCGCTCAAGCAGCCGCTCGGCTATCCACCGTCGGACCTCAGACTCCGGAAAGCGGATCGAACGGGGACCGATCTTCACACGGCCGACGAAGTCACCGTCGCGCAGGCGGTTGTAGACAGAGCTCCGGCACATGCCAGTAAGCACCACGACCTCGTGAATTTTGAGTAGGCGGTCGACAGGCTCGCGGTGGTACTCATGCAAGGCGGCAAATGCAACCGCTCCGGCACTAGGCCCAGCCTCAGATACTTTCGGGCGGCCGGCGATCGCTGCTCGTGCGAGCTCGTGATCGAGTTGTTCTTTGGGAATTTTCTTCATTGATGTTCATGTGGATCTCAAAGCTGAACGAGCGCGACTCCGGGCGGGCCGATTCAAGCTGGTTAGTGACGCAAATTTTTGAAGGAGTTAGGTGGCGCCGAATGATGAACGACGGCGACTTGCGATACAGGCGTTTGGCGTTGTTTGGATCTCCTCGTGAAAAATCGAGTTTCTCAAGATCCGCACTGGCATTTCCCAAAAGTTTGACGGGGGCCAAACGTTTGTGAATCGACGCAGTCGCCCGCGTCCGAGATGGATTACTGTTGACAGCAATGCCCGCACGCGATCCATATGAGGGAGCTAGACTGCTTCGTTCGCTGCAGGCCAAATTTTTATGTCATTAGCCACATCTGCCCTAACCCCTCAACAGTGGGCCTGGGAGTTTTTGCGACGCAACCTTCACTATCCCTTCTTCTTTGAACGCTGGAAGGCGGCGTCGCTTTCCGACGACCCGCCACTCACTGCTAGCGCAACTGCGACAATCTGGGAGAACTTGGAAAAGCTCGGACCTTGGAAGCCTCGTTACGAGCCCTGGGTTCGAGCGTGCGTTCAGACAGGCAGACAGTTCATAACTAGAAAATCCGTTCGGTTTTTTGAAGCCGATTGGGTCTACATGGATGCGAAACTTCACTTAGATCCGATGCAGTTTCTTTTGCGAGACTGGATTAGTCCAACAGAGACGCCTCTTGTGCGGAGTGCCAGTCCCTTTGACGCCGCAGGAGCGCTTGATATCGCAATTCTTCAGGAAGACAGCGAAGTTTTTGAAGCAGCGTTCGCGCTTGGCCTACTTGACATAGCCCGCCCAGCAGCCAGCATGAATGCCGCAAATGTCGATCCAACCATCCTATTCGACGAGGACGGCCGTTTGCCTGAGTGGCTTGAAGACGCGTCGATCGACCACATACGACTTGCAACGCTTCGTTCTTGGCCAAAGCGACCGAGCTGGGCTGAAGAAAACCTACCTGAGGAGGAGCTTTATCTGTCACTCGAAGCGGGCAGGCGTGCGTGGAGCACGCGGGCCGGCGCGCCACAAGTCATATCACATCACTTACTTGAAATCTCTGTGCCAACAGGTCTGAGGCGGATCGACAGGTCTATCAACCTGCAGTTTGACATTTCGAGCCCTCTTGGGCCTCAGCTAAAGGCCGCCGGGCTTTTGCTAAGAAGGCAACAGGCCGAACTGGAAATCCTGGCTGCTCGTTCTCTGCCAAGCTTTGATGAAGTTCAATCCGTTAACGTCAGTGGAACCTACGACCGATATCTCAGGCTTCTCGACGAATACGATAAAGTGCCGGGCGAAAAGGATCATGGTCGAATGGCTAAAGCGATCCGCGCGCTACTGGGCGTTGGACCAGAGGCCGTTCTCGACAAAACTGACTACGCTCGAGAGTCGGCCGCCTATACCCGAGCCGACATGTTGAGAAACGTAGGGTATCGCTCGCTTGCCTTTTTGTGAGACGTTGGCGCGCAATCAGCGGATGGCATGGTTGACGCCAAATGTGATGCTCCGAACGCAGCAAGATTTCGGGAAGGGGCGAACATGGCACAGAGAGATAAGTGCTTGCGATGGCCAACTCGCGATAACCACAGGCACGTAAACACCTGGTTATCGTCGCTAACGAGATTCCACAAACCTAGGTGAAGCCGATCCCCTCAGTCGGATGACCAATTCACGCGCCCGGAGCTCGTTGCAGGCCCTCGTTCACAGCGCGCATTGCATCGGGGCAGTTCGAAAAATTTATTTGGCAAGGGTGCCTTCCTGCGTCACATTCGCGGCGCGAATCACCTTGCCCACATCGCGCGATGAGCGTTGATGAAGGCAGTGAATTCGGCGGGCGTGTTGCAGCGCAGTTCCCCGCCATAGTCGCACCACTTCTTCGCCAGTTCGGCTGACTGACAAGCCTTCCGCATCGCGGCGCTGAGTTTCTCGAGCACCGGCGTCGGCGTGCCTATGGGCGCGAGCACACCTTGACGTCCATTGATGATGTCCAACTAACTTAGATGGACAGCATGGTCTCCGGCTTGGCCTCAGTTCTCAAGGTGGGACGGCCAGTCGCTTACCGATGCCCTTGGTTCCTTCATAGAGAAGCGATGAAATGAGGTTGAAGCGACAGGGCGCACAACACCGCGGCGCGCATCTTTACTCCAGATCTGCGCGCAGCCTGTTTAACTCTGCCCTACCCAGCGGCGTAATGCGCAAAATCACTCCCCCACAGCCGGCGCCATCGCCCACCTCCGGGAGATTCGCCTCAACAAGATTGGCAGCGGCCAGGACGGCCGCGCACTCAATGTCGCTCTCTTCGTGGATAACCAAGGGAAACGACGCATTCTCAATGCGCCGCAGGAAATTCATCGGCATCGCCGTTGCGCCTCCTTAAGTTGAGATAAACCAACATCTAAAGTCTGGATGCACGGTGTCAAGGCTTCGCAGGTCCACCAGGAGGCACCGGGATTGATCGAGACGAGACGGGGTGGTCCTGGCACTGTCGCTGGTTGTACGCACAACCTGCTCGGTCGACCTATTACACCCCCTGATAGCGTTCAGTCGGCCACCTCACGTAGCGCCCCCACGCCTGTTGGTCCATAGAGGCACATACACCGCGCAATGCGTGCAGCCGTGTCGGCTGTACGCTCATCGACGCGCCCTTCAAGCCAAACTAACGTCGATCCGCCTGGGCTTCGCATGCTCGGCTTTGGGAATCCGCAGCTTCAACACGCCTTGCACGAGCTCGGCTGACACCTTCTCCGTGTCAAGCTCCTTGCTGAGCGTGAACACGCGACGGAACCGCCCGAGTCCGACCTCGGTATGGCTGGTCTTCAAGCCGTCGGGCACCGTCAGGCCCGACTCCGCCTCGATAGTCAGTGTCTCCGCCTCGACATGAAGGTTCAGGTTCTCGCGCGAAACGCCGGGCAGGTCCGCGTAAAGGGTGATGCCGTCGGCGGCGACAGCGGGGTTGTTCATGGTCATTGCGGAAACTCCGATGGTTGCAACTGAGAGCGCGAGCGCGGACTTTCCGAGAAACTCGCGCCGTTTTTCATTGACGACTTTGCGGTTCATTCAAACTCCAATATTTCTTTGATATGCCCGCGCAACGCCGGACATCAAAGCAGATCAGTCCAGCTTCTTCTCGGCGAGAAACTTCGACACCAGGTCGGCGATCTGAACGTTGTTCAGGTCGGACATCAGGAAGTGCGTGTTGCCGCGAATCCCGATCTCTGGAAGGTGCACCAACCGGGCATCTCCACCATGCTTGTTGATGGCGTCCACCCACAGCCGGGCCATGGCGAGCCGTACGCGCCAGTTGTCCTGGCCGCGCTCCGTGGTCGGCTCGACCGGAAAGTTGTCGCCGTAGTAGACGGTGATCGGGATGCGGGTGAGCTTCTGGAAATCCGACAGCTGCACCGCCTCGGGCGACAAGGTTCCGGCAGCGCTGAGCATTGCCGGGGGCAATTCGCCTTGCGGGAAGATGAAGCCGCTGCCCGGCTCGAAGGCGACGATCGCTTTGACGTTCGGATTCTTGATTGCCGTCAACCAGCCTGGGCCACCGCCTTGTGAGTGGGTGAACAAGATCGCCGGGCCGATCTTGGCGAACAGCGCCGACATGGCGTCCGAAATCATGCCGGCGTCGTAGGGACCGGTGTTGGGCGTGACTGAGCGGAAGAACTGATTCAGCGTCTCCGGGCTGCGATCAAACTGCACATTGTCGAAGTAGCTGGGCCACTTGCCGATCCGGAACTGGTCGAAGAAGAGCTGGTCATTGGGAGCCGGCTCGATGGATGCCGCGATGGTGCTGTTGCCGGCACGCCCCCGGCGCGGCTGGTCAACAAGATAGACGGGGAAGGCGCGGCGCAGGAACAAAGTCTGGAAGCCCTCACGTCCGTCCGAGGTGGTCTCCCAACTGCGCGCCGACTGGAAGGCACCGTGCAGCATGACGATCGGCAAAGCCTTCGGGTTCTGTGGAACTTGATAGAAGGCGTAGAGATGGTCACCGTGGAAGGTTTGCCCCGAAGCCGTCGGCCTGTTGTTGTCGTAATTTCCAGGGGTTCTCTGCACAGTCCCGCCGACTGCGAAGCTCCCTTGAGCCTGGATCAACAGAGGGCCAGAGGCGTTGCCGGGGCCGTTGGTTTGGCTTGCGCAGCCGGCGAGCAGGGTCGTCATGGCGATGGCAGTGGTCAGCAGGATTCGGGTGGCTTTCATGCTCAACCTTTCGATGCAGCCGCAAGGGCCTGCGTGAGTGCTTCATTGGCGCGACTGGCGGCTTCTGGATTGCCGCGTTCGGCAAGCACTTGCGTCAGTTGTCGCAACTGCGCGGCGCTCAAGCCCACGCGCAGGCTGGCCCGCATGTGCGAACGCAATTGCGCCTCCACCCCTGGCGTGGCAGCGAGCGCGCCGACCGTCGCCAGCTCGCGGCTCTGCCAGTCGAGGTTGTCGCGCTCGAAGATGTCGCCGAACAAATGGGCCTGCAGGAATTGGTTGATGACGGGCACGAAGTCGAACAGTGGGCCTTGAACCGGCCCGCCGGAAATCTCGCTCTGGTTCGCTTTGCCTGCCGCGACCAGTTCATTGCCGGTGGCGATGCTGCGGCTAGGTTCGCGGCCCGGTGCGTCCTGGATGCCGCGTTGCTTGCGTGCCTCCACGACGTTCATCAGCTCGCCGAGCGCGTTGAGGCTTTTCGGAAAACCCGCGTAGGCATAGAGCTGCACCAGAATTTCCTTGGCCTCGCTGATCGTCATTCCCGCATCGAGGCCCTGGTTCAAGGCGGCGTTGAGCTTGGGCATGTCGCCGGTCGCCATGAAGGACGCAATCAGTGGAATGGCCTGCTGCTTGGCCGACAGGATCTCGGAGGTGGGCTGTGTGCGTGCCATGGCTCGCGACTCCTCGGTGCTTTGGGCGACTCGTCCAGGTAGCGTCGCGGCCGTGGTCGCCGAAGCGAGGCCGGCGCTCACCACCGCAGCCTCGTAGTTCTGATCGCTGACCTTGTCCTGCCACGTCACCGAGATGCCGTCTTCCTTTTCAGCGATGGCAACGTGACTCATCGAGCCGTCGGGGCCTGCACCGTGCCAGTGGCGCACGTTGGCGGGAATGCTGACGACATCTCCGGGGCGGATCACCTGGGCCGACTGCCCCTGTTGCTGCACGAGCCCCAACCCGGCCGTGACCACCAGGGTCTGCCCCAGCGGATGGGTGTGCCAAGCGGTCCGGGCTCGCGCCTCGAAACTCACCATCGCGCCCCCCGCTCTTCCGGGAGACTGCGCCTGAAACGCGGAGCTGATGCGCACTGTGCCAGCGAAGGTCTCCTTCGCTCCTGTCGTGACTGACGTAGACGAGGCCGTGCGAACGACGACGGTGGGCGCGGCACTTGCCGCCACAGATGTCTGCGCGCTCGCTGCGGTGGCCGCGCCGCTCAGGGCAAGGCAAAGCAGTGTCTTCATACAAGGGTCTCCTGTTGCTGTGAGGAACGGCGGCGAAGCGGCGCCACGATGCAGGCCCAGGACACGAGCAGCGCCAGTGCGAGCAGAAGCGCACCCACGTCCATGACGGCCGAGATTCGATGTGCGAGGGCTTCGATGTCGTGCGCACTGGCCGGTACCGCGCTGGCAAAGACCAGCACCAGCACACCCAGCCCCAATGCGCCGCCCAGTTGGTGGGCGACATTGACCAGACCCGACGCAGCCCCCGCATCCTCCGGTGCGACGCCCGCCACGCCTGCGGCCGTCAACGGGCCCAGCAGCAAGCCTTGGCCCAGGCCGATAAGCACCATGGGTGGCGCGATGTTCAGCCAGTAGCTCGCATGGGCATCGGCCCGACCCAGCCAGAGAAGGCCTGCGACGCCCAGCAGCAGGCCTGCCAACAACAAGGGCGCGCTGCCATACCGGCGCACGAGTCGCGGCACCGCCATTGCGGATGCGAAGTTGGGCAGCGTGACCGGCAGGAAGGCCAAGCCCGCCTGCAGGGGGCGCAGATGAAGCACGCCCTGCAAGAACTGCGTGGAGAAGAACCAGAAGCCCACCGCACCCGCCATGAAGAGCATGCGAGTGACATAGGCGCCGGCGCGCTCGCCGCTGGCCAGCAGCCGCAGCGGGAGAACGGGGTGGTCGGCACGCTGTTCGATCCAGACGAACACCAACACCATGAGCACGCCACCGGCCAGGGCGGCCAGCGCGAGCTCGTCATGCCAGCCTGCTTCGGCCGCGCGCACCAGGCCGAACACCAATGCCGTCATGCCCAGGGTGGAACTCGCCGCGCCGCCCAGGTCGAAGCCGCCGGAGCGCGTGGCCGTCTCCGCGATATGCCGCCTCGCTGCAGCAATCAGCACCAGGCCGATGGGAAGATTGATGAAGAAGCCAGCCCGCCAGGACACCAGATCGGCGAACAAGCCACCCAGCACCAAGCCCAACGTGGCACCGACACCGGCCGCCGCGGCGTACATCGATAGCGCGCGGGTGCGCGCCGGCCCTTCGGCGAAGTGGGTGGACAGCAAGGCCAGCGTGGACGGTGCCAGCACTGCGGCCCCGACGCCCTGGACCGCACGCGCAACAAGCAGCCAGGCCGCCGACTGGCTCACGCCAATAGCCACCGAAGCCAGCGTGAAAAGCGAGAGGCCTGCGATGAACATGCGCCGCCGCCCGAGAATGTCGCCCGCGCGGGCGCCGAGCAACAGCAGGCCGCCGAAGGCCAGCGTGTAGGCATTGGTGACCCAGGTGAGTTGGGCGGCGCTGAAACCCAGGTTGGCCTGGATCTGCGGCAAGCCGGTGATGACGATGGAGATGTCCACCACGATCATCAGGTAGCTGGCCACGATGATGGCCAGTACGGTGCCAGCGCCACCGGTCGGCGCCTGGGTGTCGGAAGTGCTCATGCGACTGGCTCAGATGTCGAGCTTGCGCTCGGCCATCCACTTGACGATGGCAGGGTCTCGGTGAGAGAAGAAGCTGCTGGTGTTGGTATCGAGTGCCGTGATGCGAGTCATGTCCGCCTCGCTCAGCTCGAAACTGAAGATGTCGATGTTCTCGGCCATGCGCTCCTTGCGCACCGACTTGGCCAAGACCACGATCCCCCGCTGAACCAACCACCGCAACACGACTTGACCCACGGACTTGCCGTACTGGGCGCCGATGCCGACGAGCACCTCGTTCTGGAACAAGTTGTTGCGCCCCTCGGCGAATGGTGCCCAAGCCTGCGCCTGTACGCCGATTTCCTTCATGAAGGTGGCGCTTTCGATCTGCTGCTGGAAAGGGTTCACCTCCACCTGGTTGACGACCGGCGCAATTTCGTTGAACGCCTTGATGTCCATCAGCCGGTCCGGGTGGAAGTTGCTGACGCCGATGGCGCGAAGCTTGCCCGCCCGATGGGCGTCTTCCATCGCGCGCCAGGAGCCGTGCACGTCGCCAAAGGGTTGGTGGATCAGGTACAGGTCCAGGTAGTCGAGCCGCAAGCGACGCAGCGACTTGTCGATGGCCTGCTGCGTGCGCTCATAGCCGGCCTCCTGAACCCAGAGCTTGCTGGTCACGAAAAGCTGTTCGCGAGGAACACCGCTGGCGCGCAGGCCCTGGCCCACGGCTTCCTCGTTCATGTAGGAAGCGGCGGTGTCGATCAGCCGGTAGCCGACTTCGATGGCATCGACGACGCTGCGTTCGCAATCCTTGGCATCCGGAATCTGGAAGACGCCGAAACCGGCGATGGGCATCTTGAGGCCGTTGTTCAGGGTTATGTGTTGCATGTGGAGTCCGCTGGTGTTCGATAGAACGAACTTTAGGCACTCGACTCGCATCCGAATAGTGACAAACAGGTTGTTTGATTGGCATCAATTTGGAGACAATGGAGGCGGAGGCATCCTCAAATGGCCATCAACGAGCTTCGATCCGTATCCGCCTTCATCAAGGCTGCCGAACTGGGCAGCCTGCGCAAGGCTGCGCACGCGCTCAACATCAGTCCGCAGGCGGCCAGCAAGGCGCTCGCGCAGTTGGAGGAGCATTTGGATGCGCGGCTGTTTCACCGCACCACGAGGGTGATGTCCTTGACAGATGCCGGTCAGCGCCTGCTCGAAGATGTCCAGCCCGCACTGCTGGGGATGCAGCGTGCATTGCAAAACGCACGGACGGCCAAGGATGAGTTCACCGGGCCATTGCGGATCGCCGGCCCGCGCACGACCTTTCAACCTATCCTCTGGCGACTGGTCGAGGAATTCTGCGAACTGTACCCAGGCATTCAGCCCGACGTGCTCCTGGATGACCGGGTCGGCAACTGGGTCGAGGATCGGGTGGACGTCGGCTTCAGGCTCGGACCATCGCCGCATGAAGGTGTCATTGCCCGCAAGCTGTTTCCCTTGCAAATGGTCATTTGCGGCGCACCGGCCTACTTCCAGCGCCACGGTGTGCCGGACTCCCTACCCGCGCTCGCCTCGCACCGCTGCAGTGCCTTCCGCCACCCCGGGACCGGCAAGGTCGCTCCCTGGCATGTCAGGCTGGGCGATCAGGTCGCCGACCAACCGGTCGTACCCGCCATATGCAGCAATGACGAAGTCTTCGAGTTGCAGGCCGTGTTAGCGGGGAAGGTCTTGGGGCAGTTGGCGGGGGTGACAGCCGCGCCCTATATCCGTTCAGGACAGTTGGTGCCCATACTTGCCGACCATATGCCGGACTTCGCCAGCTACTTTGTGTACTTCGGGAGCAGGACGTCGCAACCGGCACGAGCGAGGGCATTCATCGACCTTGCGGTCAAGCGGCTGACCGACAACGCCGAGTATGTGCTTGGTGAAAAGGAGTTGCGGGGTGGGCATCGCGGAATTCCTGGCCGAGCCCGAAGAAGAAATTCGGGTGCCCCCAAAGGTTGAGCAATTGAGATCACATTGGGCCGAACGGACGCTTTCAGCCTAACCCATACCTGGCGCCGACCGCTCGCGACTGGCGGCTGTCAGGGGCCGCGTGGTGACTACCGACAAATGTGGCTTACCGATTGTTGGGAAGCACTTCCCCTGTATCGACAGATCAGACATGAGCGACCGCTTTTCGGCAGCGAGGTCAGTGATGCGAAGGCCCGCAGTGGGCCCAATTGCGACGTGCAGGCGTCGCGACCTTAGGACTGCTGTCAGTCTGAAGCCGCCGCCCAGCGCGCGCGACATTCCGTGTGTCGGCTTGTGGCGCCATACCCTGCCCTACCGAAGCGCCTCCGATACAAACCACTTTCGAGCCAACGATGAGGTGGGCCGCCCCACCAACGATAGCCACAGGCACGCAAACACCGCTCTATCGGTGGTTGGTGCAGTCTCACATCTCAACTTGCGATAACCAATGTCACGAGAACACCCCATTACCGTGGGTTGGGCGACCACCTCTAGTCGCGGGAATCACAGGTTATCGGTGGTTGCTCTCATCTCGCCCAGGCTTGAGCAACCGGGGATCCGCTGAACGCCCCATCACTCAAAACGCTGCCACGGGATAGAGGTCCTGACGGACGGCAAAGTCTGCGCTGCTAGCGACCCTGGTAGAGACCAACAAACCTCAGCGAACTCACGCACGACAAGGCGAGCGTCCTGCTTGACGAGCCTTCTCGGGCAAAGGCACAGGTAACGCCCGGGGCCCCGGCGTCCACGCTTTGGTCCGTACGCGATCACACCGGCAAGTCCATCGTAAGCGGCCAGCCGCCCCACCTTGAGTAGAGCCGCCGCCACACCACCTCGATCTCGATCTATGCGATCCAGTCGGCGAGCGCTGACGCGCTGCCCCAAGCGACGGACGAGGCCTCGGTCGCGAGTCCGTTTCTTTCGCTCGAACTGGCATATCCGATACCCCAGGAGCCTTTGGACCGCACACCAATCACGCCGACGGAAACGGTGGGTGCCGCGCAATACGAGCCCTTCTGATCGATGCGTCTGCACGAACTCCGCCCCCCGAAGAAGACCTCCATGTCCCTGAATGATCGAGAGACGCCTGCACGGCGTCTCATCCTGCACCAGATCGGCGGCGCTTCCAGCGCCGCAGCGCTCGCGGCGCCTGCACTGCTGGGCGGCCTCGCCAGCCCCCTCGCTTCGCCGCAGGACGCCCCAACCCGCCTCACCGACGATCCTCGCTGGTCGCGGAGTGCGGTACCGACCTCAGTGAGTGGCCCATCGAAAAGCACTTCACTTCGTGGATGCGTTTGTCGCCCGGATGCAAGATCAGCGGGGGAAAGGTGCTGTCCGCCCATACCCGCAAGAGCTCCAGCCGACTGGCGTCGCAACTGCGCCTGGTGGGCGGTAAATGTCGGTCGTACCGAGACGGCCCTCGGTGCGTTCTATCGACGGCTGGCGGCACGCATCGGTAAGGCCAAGGCGGTGACCGCTACAGCGCGCAAGCTCGCCATCCTCTTCTACAGAACGATGCGCTTCGACATGCAATATCAAGATCCGGGCGTCGATCAATATGAGCAGCGATATCGCGAACGGGTCGTCAGGCAATTGGAGCGGCGCGCCGCTCGGTTCGGCTTCACATTACAACCGGCAGCGGAAGGCGTTTCTTAGGAACGACCTGTGCATCGACCAGCAACTCCTGACCAATCGGAAGAAGACGCTGATGGTTGATGCCCTGAGGCAGACATACACCCTTGTGGAACTGCTCGACGAAGTGGGCCTGTGCCCGGCGTCAACTACTTTGAGCCATTACGACGTGGCCGACGCTTGCAGGCTCGACTCCGCTACGCTCCAGCGCCGCCTTGACGGCCCCGGTCGCCAAGTGACAAAGCGGGATCTCCTTCAGCGAGCCGCCGAAGGTGCCGATGGCGGTGCGGACAGCACCGACGACGAATACATCTTGGTTCTTCATTTCTTTTCCTCAGACAGTTTGGGGTTCGCGGTCCTGCACTTGTGGATCCTTGACTGCGACCGGCTTGCGCAGCTGTTCGAGAACGTAAGCCTCGCGCCTCCGCGCGGCGATCACGTTCGCCTCTTTCACATGCCCATAGCCGCGCATGGTTTGCGGAAGCCTCGCGAGCTCCAGAAGAGTGGCAGTCTGTTCGGGCCGCGCCTCGGCGAGCACCTGCCGCATTTGCCCGAGGTAACGCGCGATCTCGGTACGCTCGTTGCGGCGCTCCGCCGTGTAGCCGAATACGTCGAGAACGGTGCCCCGCAGGACCTTGCCCTTGGCGAGCCAACGAAAAGCGGCTGCCACCCATGGTCCGTATGCCTTCTTCAGCAAACGTCCATTGCCGTCACGCTTCGCCAGGATCGGCGGTGCAAGGTGGAAGTGCAGCTTGTAGTCCCCCTCGAACTCGCGGTCGATGCGCTCGAAGAAGCCGCTCTCCGTGTAGAGGCGGGCCACCTCGTACTCGTCCTTGTACGCCATCAATTTGTAGAGGCTTGCGGCGACCTCCCGAGCCACGCGGTCAGTTCCCAATGTCGCTTTCTCAAGGGCTGCAAGTTCCCGAACGCGGGCCTCGAAATACTGCGCATACTTTTCGTTCTGGTAGCCGGAAAGGCGCATTTTGCGATCGGCAACTACCGTATCCAATGACGGTGTGCGCTGCGGCAGCAGCATCACCTGCGAGGTGTCCATACCTGCAGCGGCACGCACCTTGTCCAACTCCAGGACAGCCTGCCGACCCCAGGCAAACGCGGCGGTGTTCATCGGTACGGCGGCGCCGTTCAGTTCAATCGCACGCAGGAGTGATGCCTCGGAAAGGGGAATTCGCCCCGACTGCCACGCGAACCCCAGCATGAAGACGTTGGTCGCCACTGCATCGCCCAGCAGCTTGGTCGCCAGGCGAGACGCGTCGACTGTCGTAGTCTGCTTCACCCCAGACTTCAACTGCTGCAGCAACTCTTCGGGACGAGCCTGCCAATCCAGGTTCTTCGCGAACCCGCCGGTGGGCGCGACGTGGGTGTTCACCACGGCGTAGGTTCGCTCGGTGCCGGATGCGAACAGCGCCTCTTTGCCTGCGGCGACCATGAGATCACAGGCCAGCAGCAGATCCACCTGCTTCTGACCGATTCGCGCACCATGCAGTGCGTCGGGCTTCGCAGCCAAACGCACATGTGACATCACCGCACCGCCCTTTTGCGCCAGGCCCGCCATGTCCAAGATGATGGCCCCCTTGCCTTCGATGTGAGCAGCCATCCCTATGAGTGCACCGATGGTGACGACTCCGGTCCCACCCACGCCAGTGATCAACACGTTGTACGGCTGGTCGAGCGGCGGAATGACGGGATGGGGCAGGTCAGCAGGCAATGCATTCTTGGACTTGGGCGCCTTGCGAACAGCACCGCCCTCGACGGTCACGAAGCTGGGGCAGAAACCCTTGACGCAGGAGTAGTCCTTGTTGCACGAACTCTGATCGATCGTTCGCTTGCGGCCGAGCGGGGTTTCGAGCGGCACGATGGAGACGCAGTTCGACTGCACACCACAGTCGCCGCATCCTTCGCACACTTCCTCGTTGATGACAACGCGCCTTGGCGGATCGACCATCTCCTTCTTCTTGCGTCGGCGCCGCTTTTCGGCGGCGCAGGTTTGCGCATAGACGATGACCGACACGCCCGACGTGTCCCGCAGCTGACGCTGCACCTCATCGAGCCGGTCCCGATTGCTGACGACGACGCCCGCGGGCAACCCTCCCAAGGCCCGCCAGGACGCAGGATCATCGGACACCAGGTGCAAGTTCTTGACACCCTCGGCTGCAACCTGCTGCAGGATTTGGATGGCGCTCAGGCTCCCTTCGACAGGTTGCCCACCCGTCATCGCCACCGCGTCATTCGCGAGAATCTTGTAGGTGATGTTGACGCCCGCAGCAATCGCGGCGCGCAGCGCCAGAGAACCAGAGTGGCTGTAGGTGCCGTCGCCGAGGTTCTGAAAGATATGTCCCTCGGAGGTGAACGGCGCATGGCCGATCCAGGCCGCCCCTTCACCGCCCATCTGCGTGATGTTGCCCGTGTTGCGGTCCATCAAGATCGCCATGCCGTGACAGCCGATGCCCGCACCGGCGCGCGACCCCTCGGGGAGCTTTGTCGAAGTGTTGTGCGGGCAACCGGAGCAGAAGAACGGCAGCCGCTGCGGAAGCGTCGGGTCGAGGGCTGCGGCGCAGCCAGCACTGGCGAGAACCGCTGTCGCCAACTGCGGGAGTGCGCCCGCGCCGAGCACTTGCAGCAAACGCTGCGCAATCACCTTGGCGATCAGGGCGGGCGTGAGTTCGCCGTTCGGAGGTAGCAAGAAGCCGTTCGGTGACCGGACCCATTCCCCTTCGCCCTCCGCTTTTCCGACAACACGCGGGCGGCTGTCGGCCGGTGCGTTGTAGAGCTGTTCTTTGATCTGCGGCTCGATCACGCCTCGCTTCTCCTCCACGACGAGGATCTCGACCAAGCCTTCGGCAAACTCGGTCACGCAGTCAGGTTCGAGCGGCCAGCTCACGCCGATCTTCAACAGGCGCAGCCCAAGGGATTTGGCGCCGGCGTCGTCAATGCCGAGCAACGACAGCGCTTCACGCGTATCCAGATAGCTCTTGCCGGTGGTCACGATGCCTAATTTGCCGTTCGGAACTTTCCATTCCTGCCGGTTCAATCCGTTCAGCCGAACGTACTCGAGCACGGCCTGAAGCTTGTCGCGCAGCAGCCGGGTCTCCTGCTCCATCGGTGGGTCCGGCCACCGGATCGACAGCGAGCCCGGCTGGACCTGATGGTTCTCCGGCACCCTTGTCTCAATCGCCATCGGGTCGATCTCGAATGACGAGGTGGTCTCGATGGTTTCGCTGACGGCCTTGAAGCCGATCCAGCAGCCCGAGTACCGTGACATCGCCCAGCCATGCAAACCGAACTCCAGAAATTCACGTACGCCCGAAGGATTGAGCACGGGCATCGCCGCGGCGATAAAGGCTTGCTCACTCTGATGCGGCAGGGTGGATGACTTGCATGTATGGTCGTCGCCTGCGATCGCCAACACACCACCGAATCTGGACGTGCCCGCGATGTTCGCGTGCTTGAAAACGTCGCCGCTGCGATCCACGCCTGGCCCCTTCCCGTACCACATGGCGAAGACGCCATCCACCGTAGCCTTTGGATCCATGCTAGCCATCTGCGAACCCCATGCCGATGTCGCAGCAAGCTCTTCGTTGAGGCCTGGGTTGAACGTGACGTTGTTCTTATCGAGCAGCTTTTTTGCCTTCCAGAGCTCTTGGTCGACGGAGCCGAGCGGTGACCCACGGTAGCCGGAGACGAAGCCGCCGGTCTTCAGACCCGCCGCTTCGTCGCGCGCCTTTTGCACCATCAGCAAACGCACGAGCGCCTGCGTCCCGGTCATGAACACACGGCCCTTTGGCAACTCATATTTGTCGTTGAGGGAAACGGTTGTGCTCATGACTTCAGTTCCTTGCATTGGGAATCGGGATTGCGCGAGATCAGTCGGCGGTGGCACCGGACCGCTTCACGAGCTTTCCGTGCTTTTCAAGTTCGGAGATCAGGAGGGGTTGGGTCTGCTCGGGTGTGGTCGCCATCGACGTGAAACCTTGCGCTGCGAAGCTGTCTTGAATCTCTTTCGTTGCCAGTGTTTCCTTGAGTTTCTGGTAGGTGCCCGCGATCACGGCAGGTGACAAGCCTGCAGGGCCGATGATCGCCACCCAGCTATCGAACTCGAAGTTCGGAATGCCGCTTTCCGCCACCGTCGGCACGTCGGGCAGGGCTGGGTTGCGCGATGAAGTACTCACCGCAAGGGCGCGCAGCTTCCCGGCCTTGATTTGAGGGGCCGCCACCGCCAGCGGCAACATGCCGAAATGGACCTGCCCGCCGATGATGTCGGTGATCATGTTGCCTGTGCCCTTGTATGGGATGTGAAGGGCCTGCACACCTGCCTCGCTGAGGAAATACTCCGCAGCCAAGTGCAGGACGGTCCCATTGCCGGCAGAACCGTAGGAGAACTTCTTGGGACTGGCCTTCAGTTCGGCAATGAACTCGCGCGTGGTCTTTGCCCTGACCGTCTCGGTGTTCACCACGAGCACGAGAGGGGAAGATGCGATCACGGAGATCGGCGTGATGTCCTTGATGGCGTCGAACGGTACGTGCTTGTAGATGAAGGGATTGATGACGTGATTGGAGGACACCATGCCAAGGACAGAACCGTCCTTTGGGGCACGCACGATCTGCTGCGTCCCTATCAGGCCGCCACTTCCGGGCACGTTCTCGATGACGATCGGTCGCCCGAACGCAGCAGTCAGGGCGCTGCTCATTGAACGAGCCACGGCATCCACGCCGGATCCTGCTTGATTGGGAACGATCAGGCGCAGTGGCCTGTTCTCGCTTGATTGAGCCTGCGCCGGCGAGAACGCGGCGTTGATGCTCAACAGTGAAAGGGCGATTGCGGCGCTGCGGCCGAGAAGCAATGAAAGGCGCATGGATGTCTCCGTGGGATTGGCGGAAGTGCGACCGCCTCAGCGGTGGCGCCGCCTGGCAGTTCTTGTGGAGCGATACTCGCTCGAGGGCACTTTAGGTGCGATGCCGCCAATGGGCGAAGTGCTCTTGCGTCAGAAGGGATATGTCGGTACGCGATACCCTTGCACCTAGCCGCTCAGCAGCACGGGCACAGATGGTCGGTCCGAGCAGAAATCGCGTGTGAGGATCAGCCGCGCAGAGCAGCAATCATGGCGTCCACAGCCCGGAGCCGGCTTGATTTCTTGAGCGCGAACACGCGCAGTTCCCGATCCTTCCACGGCTCATCGAGAGGACGTCGCACGAAGCGCTTCGTGCCCGCGAGCGCTCGCAACGCGCTGCCGGTCATGATTGCGACCCCCATGCCGACCTCCACCATGCGGCAGGCGGCTTCGTAGCTGCTGACCGCAACAACCGGCATATAAGGCATCCGGAGCTTTTCAGCCTGCTCTTGAACGAAGCTGTCGCCGGCTCCACCGGACTGGATGCGCACGATCGGGTGACGCAGCAGCTCCGCGAAACGAATCGCGCGTTGCTTGGTCAACGGATGATTCGGCGGCAGGATCACAATCAGCGGATCGTCAGCAAAATGCCATGACTCAAGTGCAGGCGGCGTGGCTGCGCCTGAGAGGCAAATTGCCACATCCGCACGGTCGTCCAGGCACGCTCGGATGCACTCGCTAGACGAACGCTCCTGCAGCACGATTTCCACGTTCGGATGCTCGACCTTGAAGGCGTGGAGTCGCTCGGGAAGAAATCCAACGATCGAGGAGAGGTTGGCAAAGAGACGCACCGTACCGGCGACTTCTCCGCTCAACGCCTGCACCTCTCGCGCAAACGATTGGAAGTCGGCATCGAGTTTTTCACCGAGGGCGTACGCTCGTTGCCCGGCTTCCGTGAGCGTGACGCCGAGAGGGGAACGACTCAGGAGCTGTACTCCCAGCGCGTGCTCAAGGTCGGCAATACGCCGGCTCAGCGCGGATTGCGCGATGTGCTCGGCATCCGCGGCACGCTTGATCGAGCCCTCGCGTGCGGCGGCAAGGAACAATTGAAGGCTGAGGGGATCGACGCGGCGCATGTTCCGATGCTGGGCTGGGTTACTGCATTGTCGCCCAGAGACGACGATCACGACGCGTGCTCGTAGATCCGCCGCAGCGCTTGGTCGTTACGCACGACCACGCCCCCCGCTTCAACGCTGATTGTCTGGTCCCTCTCCATCAGCTTCAGCTCTTGATTGAGCCTCTGCCGCGAGCAACCTATCAAATCGGCAAGCTCGGCCTGCCGCAGACGCAAGCCGATCCGGACCTCCGGGCCGTCTGTGCTCGCTGGCTCCCCGTACGTGCGCGCAAGTTGCGAAAGATGCTTTGCAATCCGGGCCCGCAAGGACTTGGTATTCAGATCCTCGACGAGGCGATAAAGCTGCCGTGCGCGTTGCGATTGAAGACGCAGCAGCGCGATACAGAATTCAGGATGATCAACCAGGATCTGCTGCACGTCGTCACGTCCCACACACAGCAAAGTAGTGTCTCCATGGGCCAGAAAATCGTAGGGGCGGCCCTTCATATCGAACATCTCGACTTCACCGAACCACACGCCCGGCTCAACGTAGCGCAGAGTGATCTGCCTGTCATTGGGTGAGTGCGATCCGATGCGTACCGAACCGGCCAGCACCGCAAGCCACGCATCGGCAGGATCACCACGCCGGCAGATCACACTCGCGTCAGGATAGTGGCGCACCTCTGCACGTCGCAGGATGTCGTGACGAAGGCTGGGCGAGAGCGCAGAGAACCAAGGATTGGTGGTGATCGCTTCGCGCTCTTGATTGCGGAGGCCCAGCTTCGCCCCCGGGCGTCGAAGGCATCCCTGCTCAGCTGGCGGCATGCAAGGGCCCTTCGTCAGCACGGGCCTGCACCTCCGAAAAAGCCGCGATCTCGCCCGCGATCGCGCTGGCCGCTACTGTGGCGGGACTGGCGAGCCACACTTTTCCCGGACCGCATCGCCCAGGAAAGTTGCGATTGATGGCGCTGATCGTGATCTCCTCCGCTCGCCCAGAGGTTCCGGGCCCCCCGTTGACGCAGGCGCCGCAGGACGGCTGCAGCATCTCGGCGCCTGCGCATTCGAAGACATGGAGGTAGCCCTTCTCCACACAGTAATCTCGAACATCGATCGTGCCGAACTGGAGGTAGAGCTTCACGTCCGCATGCACGCGCAAGCCTCGCTCCACAGCCCACGAAAGCACCTGGTGATACGCGTCGAAGTCCTCGCGCTTGCCGCCCGTGCATGAACCGCCGTAGGCGATGTCGACCTTCGGGCGCTCCTGCAACTCAGTGACCGGCACGCCATTGCCTGGATCACCAGGACGCGCCACCATGGGCGCGAGCGTGGAACAGTCGATCTGGATGATTTCCGCATAGGACGCTTCGGGGTCGCTGTGCATCCAGTCCTCCAACTGGAAATCGATACTCCGGCGTTCGCGCAAGAATCGCACGGTTTCCTGGTCGGGAGCAACGATGCCAGTGAAGCCGCCAAGCTCCGCGGTCATGTTCGTCAAGGTGGCCCGCTCGTCGGTGGAAAGCTGAGCAATCACCGGACCGGTGAATTCAAACACCTTGCCGACCCCGGAACCGGCCTGGATGCGAGGGTCGGCCAGCAAGTGCAGGACGACGTCCTTGGCGCTCACGCCTGCGGCCAGTCGGCCCGCAAGTTCGATTCGCAGGGACGCAGGGACAGTGACACGAACCAATCCGGTGACAAGCGCGTTGGCCATCTCGGTGCTGCCGACACCGAAAGCAATGCAGCCGAGCGCACCGCTGTGAGTGGTGTGCGAGTCGGTGCCGACGACGATCTGTCCGGGTAGCGCATAGCGCTCCGACATCATCGGGTGCGAAATGCCTTCGCTGCCAACGCCATCTGCCAACAGGCCGTGGGAAATCAAGTCGTACTCCTCGCCGAACTTGCGATGTTCACGAGCGACGTTTTGAATTGCGGGTACCAGCCCAGCGCGGGCGTGGGCGATGCTGCGGTGAACATAGGAAGTGTGGTCCTCGAACAGCCTTACGCTCGGTGCATCGTGCAACTGCAGTGGTCGGCCGAACTCCGCGTGCAGCATGTGCGCGCACATCGGTGTGTAGTACTCGATAAGAAAGCGCCAATCTGGCCGAACGAAGGCGCCGCTGCCCGCCTTCAGACTTGTGCCGCTGTCCCCGGTCACGGCGAGGTGCTTCGCGATGATCTTTTCGACAAGCGTTCGGGGGCCAGCGGTTGCGGTATCCGCTGGCGGCAGGCTGATCACCTTCATCCGCGCGCGCCCATAACGCAGCAAACCACCATGGCGCAGGATCGCCGCCGCCTGAGCGTCGCGCGAGGCCACCAGCTCTTCGATGTCGATTGGTTCGCCCTGCTGTATTCGTTCGACGAGACTGAAGTCGGTGGACGTGAACAGGCCGAGATTGTCCGCATTCTGGCGGTAGATGCGTTCGAAGCTCTCTGCGATGATCAGACGAATGCCTGCTGTGTGTTCCGCCCTGGGACTGTGCTCGCGCGAGGAACCCTTGCCATAGCGCTTGCCGGCGACAGTGACAGCGAATCCGCCGTTCTTTACCGCATCTATTCCGATGGGATAGACCCCGCTCGACACGAAGCCCGTGTAGGGATAGCGGCCGAGTCGTTCATCCCAGACTGTGCCTACCGTTGCCGGGGTGATCTCGTCCGTTGAAATGTTGTCGCGGAGCGCGCCGGCCTCAACCAAGGCCAAGTTTTCACCTTGGAGTTGCCGCTCGACCGCATTGGGATCGTCGCTCAGGAAAAGGATGCGCGAATTGAGTTGGATGGTCGTCATGGATTGAAACCTCGTGGGAACTCTAGGCGGCAGAGCTCCCGCGTATGTAGTGCTGATACGCCACGGGGGCTATCGCGGCTGGGCATAGCGCCCGGAGGACGGAGGGCAGCCTCGGTGCCCGCGCTGCAGACGTGCATGCTCGCACGGCATCGGGGCTATCGCCGAATGCGGTATCCGTCAGCGACTTTGCGGACCTACCATGTCCGCATGAGCATCAAAACAACCGACCTTTGCGACGCCTGCGATCAGGCGCAGGCCTGCGCGCTTCCCTTTGTGGGATTCGGCCGAAGACGCGCGTTTGCGGGCGACATCCGGACGGCCCGATACACGGATGGGATCAGCGCACTTCGCGTCCTGGTCAACCAAGCCGGGAACGGACAAGTGCTCGTCATCGACGCAGGTGGCTTGGAATGGCGTGCACTGTTTGGAGACGTCATGGCCGGCCTCGTGGCTCGCAACGGGTGGGCCGGTGTCCTCGTCAATGGCTTGATTCGCGATCGAGCGGTGATCGACGAGATGGACATCGGGGTAAAAGCGCTCGGAACGATCCCTCGTCGGGCCGACATGGGTGGAAGGGGCGAAATAGACCTCCCGGTTCACTTCGGCGGGATCACATTCTCCCCTGGTGCACGGCTGATTGCCGATGAAGACGGGGTGATCGTGCTCCCGCAGGGCCTGACGGAATCGAACATCAACGTTGCTGATGCAATTGCTGCGACAGCTGGGTACGTCACTGGATCAGCCCCAAAGTGAAACTGGAAAACCGCACCGAGCACTCGACATATCAGACGTCCCTCACATGATCATCTTGCACCACTGTGTCAGTGCGCGCTCGTTCCGGCCTCTCTGGATGCTCGAAGAAATCGGGCTGTCCTACGAACTCAAGATGCTGCCCTTTCCGCCGCGTGTTCTGTCGCGGCAGTACCTCGAGGTCAACCCCCTCGGGACGGTGCCAATGCTGTCCGAGGGCGCGACTCGGATGACCGAATCGGCCGCGATCTGCCAGTACCTGGCCGCTCGCTTCTCGCCAGGCCAGCTGGATGTTGGCCGTGACGAGCCAGACTTCGGGCCGTACCTCAACTACCTCCACTTCGGCGAGGCGACCTTGACCTTTCCGCAAACGCTCGTGTTGCGGTATGCGCACTTCGAACAGGCCGGGCGAAAGCAGCCGCAGGTCGCTGAAGACTATGCCAAATGGTTCTTGGCTCGCTTACGAACGCTAGAGCCGCTGCTCACAGAGCGTGACCACCTCTGTGCAGGGCGCTTCACGGCAGCGGATGTGTCGGTCGGCTACGCCCTGCTGCTGGCCCAACACCTTGAGTTGGCCGGGCGCTTTACTCCGTCGGTGGCCGCATATTGGGATCGTCTACAGGCGCGACCGGGCTTTAAGGCCGCAATGAGCGCGCAAGCAAGGGCCGCAAAGACGCAAGGCGTTTCCGCGACCCCTGCCCCAGAGATCAGGCCGGATCGTAGCTGACTGCCCACTCCAAGCTAACCCGCATGGCGGGAAGATGCTGAGATGATTCAATGGGCCCGCGCCTTCTATCTCCGCTGCGCACTTCGGCGTGGAATGGAGGGCTTTGCAATGTTTCAATGAGCTTGTTGACGGGAACGCAAATGTCGAATGACACCAAAGGAGATGGGGCGCGAATGGTGCCTATGAACGTGCGGACGTGGATCCGAAAATTGGACCTGATGACGTTGCGCTTGTTTGCCTCGATTACCGAAGAGCGAAACATCGGGCGCGCTGCTGTCCGCGAGTCGATCGCTCCCTCGGCCGTCACAAAGCGAATTCAGCAGCTGGAAGACACGCTCGGTTTTAGGCTGATGTACCGGGACCCAAAAGGTACGCGCTTAACAGCGGCAGGCACGATCGTTGATTCACACGTCAAGCGCATTTTGGCTGCCATCGATGACCTCCACCATGAACTTGGCGACTTCGTCGTAGGGGTGCAGGGACACGTTCGACTTTGGGCCAACGCTTCCGCTCTTGCTGAATACTTAGCTGAGGATCTCGGCACGTTCACCCGCAACTTTCCTGCAGTGACCTTGGACATTGACGAGGGCGATTCAGTTGAGGTCGAACACGCTGTGACGTCTGGCCTGGCCGATGTTGGAATCTGCTCGCCTCCACTCGACCCGTCGCCCAAACTACTGATCCAGCCTTATCGCACCGACCGCCTCGTGGCAGTCGTCAGTGTCTTGCATCCCCTTGCCAGCGCGGAGAAGTTTTCCTTTCGAGACCTCCTTGAAACAGATCTCATAGGCAGCGGCGAAAAGAGCGGAATGACCCGGCTGCTGGAACATGCGGCAGCACAACTGAAGATGAAATATCAGCCCAGGTATCGAGTTGCCTCTGGCGAAGCCGCACGTAGTCTTGTCCGTGCAGGCCTCGGCGTGGCGATACAACCGTCAGGAATGGTGTGGCCGTATGAAGACGCAGAGCGGGTTCGCTCAATCCCAATCACGGATAAGTGGGCGGAGCGAGACCTATGCATCCTCACACTTGCATCACGTCCTCACTCTGTGGCAGTGACAACGCTGACTACATTCCTCACCGACACCAAAAATTCGAGCTGACACGGTACTCGCTCGCAACGTCAAGTTCCAAACTTCCAATGTGCAAGTTGGTGGCCAGCAACTTCGGATCGAAAGCTCGCCAATCGGTCACCGCCGAGAGAACCAAGGTAAACGGTGCGCAGGTCAGCTCCGCCAAAAGCAACGCTGGACACATTGCCCAAGCTGCGCCGCCGGCCCATCTCGAATACAGATTTTGAGATACCAGATTTCGCGTAGACCGAGTCGGCGAGGGCATTGAGCTCGGGATCAGAATCGTCCAGCACAACCTGCGCTTCCCCAGAGGGTGAAATGCGTATAACGCGGTTCGAGATAACGCACGCTACCCAGGCGCCGCCAAGGCAGTCGAACGCCAGGCCGTCCGGAAAGTCTCCGTCACCGAATTCATGGACGCATTCTTTTGCACCCAGTGTGACGCGCCCCGACTCTTCGTTAATCCTGAACCGAACAAGTCGACGCCCGACGGACTCGTTCAGATAGAGCCATTCGCCGTTAGGGTGCATTCGGCACTCGTTAGCGAAAGCCAACCCATCAGCGACAACGCGTGCTCCCTGGGTATCAACGACCGCAATGTAGCCGTCAGCAACTTGACGGTCGAACGCCAGTTCTCTCGGCGTTTGGCGGGTGCACACAGTTATCCAAAGCCGGTCCTTGTGATCGAGCATGACGAAGTTGGTATTCCTCATGCTCTGCTGCTCCACCTCCACAAGAAACGGCGAGAGGCGGCGCGACGCATCCAGCTTCCAGACGCCGCCTTCGCCTCCCAAGTTTGCGATCAATAAATCGCCGCTTTCCAGGAGCGCAAAGCCGTTAGGCACGAAGTCTTTCGGTAGGTCAATCAAAGGCTTGCGCGGGCACCCCAGCTCAAGCACACCAGCCTCATGATCAGAGACGAACACTCGACCGCTCTCGGTCACGAGCACACTTTCAGGCCGTGAAAGGTTCTCGCCAAGGAAATCCAACTTAGGGTTTTGAGTGTGAAGGTCGGTCATAGACCAAAAGTCTATTGCGTTTCGCACGCTCCACATTGCTTCTTCGCGAGCCTGTACATGGCATTCCGCGAAGCAGCTGCATAGGCCCTTCTCCGTTTGCGAATGGCCATCTGACGAAAGATCAACGTGATGGGGCACCGGGAAAATAGGATGGCACACAGAGTGCCCTTGGTGCTGAAAAATAATTACAGGAGACAAAGCTTGAATAATTCAAAAGCGCAGCCTGGCCGCCGTGCCGTGGCAAGAACCATATTGACTGTCCTGTCCTCCGCCATCCTCGTGGCGATCGGAGCGGACGCTCTCGCGCAAACGAACACGTACCCCGACCGGCCGATTAAGTGGGTCGTCCCTGTTCCAGCGGGCGGTGGGATGGACGCCGTGACGCGGATCGTGTCAGCGGGGATGGCCACTGTCCTTAACCAACCTATGGTGGTCGACAATCGCGCCGGAGCCGCGGGCACGATCGGGACTGGCTACGTTGCCCAGTCCGCTCCTGACGGCTATACCGTTTTGACGATTGATAACTCTCTGTTCACGACGGCTCACCTAATTTTCAGCAAGCTGCCCTACGCGGCACCCAAGGATCTGAAACTCGTTGCCACGCTCGTGCGGATACCACTCGTGCTAGCAGTCCCTGGCGACAGCCCAAGCAAGAATTTCCAGGAGTTCATCCAATCTTCGAAGGACAACCCAGGAAAGATAAGCTACGGCACGCCAGGCGTCGGCTCGCCTTTGCATGTTGGAATGGAACTACTCCAATCACGGACCAGCACGAAAATGCAGCATGTGCCCTATCGTGGCATGAGCACCATTCTGACGGACCTATCCACTGGAACTATCGGGGCCGCCTTAGTGGATTTTGGATCCGCGAGATCCTTCGCTGCGTCAGGACGAATCAAGATCCTTGCAGTTGCCACTGAGAAGCGGATGTCCCAACTGCCTTTAGTACCAACCCTTGAAGAACTCGAAGTCAAGAATGTTCCAATCTCCCTTTGGTTTGCGCTTGCCGTTCCAGTAAACACGCCTGAAGGCGCGGTGACACGTCTGGCGCAAGCTGCACAGATTTCACTCGAGTCACCAGAAGCCAAATCGAAACTCGAAACGATCGGCGCCCAGGCTTTTCTGAAAACTGGTCCGGAGGCCGCTACATTCAGCCGCGAGCAAGTTGCCTTCTGGGAAGCCATAGTCAAGCCAATGGCGATCAAGTTAGATTAAGCGCGAGGGAGGTAAGCGCGCGGTGATCCCGTCTTGAGCTTGGCTCCGGTGTCTATGACGATGGTGTCCACCAAGGATTTGGGCTGACACCTATGGAAGACTCCAAGCGCGTGAGCCGGCGGCTCCACGCGGCCGATCTGAAGCGGCAAGTGTTGGCGGCGTGCGCAGAACCCGGGGCGTCTGTGGCTCAAGTGGCACTGGCCCATGGCATCAACGCCTACCTTGTTCACAGTTGGCGCCGCATGGTCGACGCGAGAGGCATCGCCTCGAAGGCCAGCGACGCGCAAGCCGAGTTCGTCTCGCTCACGTTGGCGCCAGGCCCGACCGTTGCAAGCGACATTCACCTCGAGCTTCGCCGTGGTGCAATCGCGGTGAACGTGACATGGCCGTTGAGCGCGTCAGGCCAATGCGTCGCTTGGCTGTGCGAGATCCTCAGGTGATCCGGGTCGACGCGCTGTGGCTTGCCATCGAGCCGTTGGACATGCGTGCGGGCAACCTTGACCACCTGGACGCGCAGCAACTGCGCGAGATGATCCTCTCCCTGAGGAGAGGGGCGGCAGCCGACAAGCTTGAGATCGCACGCCGTGATCACGAGATCGCGTTCAAGCAGGCCGCCATCGACAAACTGACCCACGAGATGGCCGTGTCAGCCTCTCGGTTGATCCTCTCAAGGGCGCCCGATTCATCCTGACTTTGCCGGCCGCTTACCGAGGGATTGTCGTCTTCGCGAGCTCAGCTCGCGAAAGCCGTTGCTTCAATCTAACCTTCTAAAGCGATGTGTCTGGACAGGAGGTACCCAGCAAAAAGTACCTGATCTTTGCACCAGCAAAGCGTGCGATTCAAAGATTACTTGTCCACCACATGAGCCGGCAGCGTATACGCCGCTACAGCGCCAATGGCCACCATTGCGGACACAAGATACATCCCAAGCTCGGGTCTACCAGTTCGCACATTGAGCCAACCAACTGCGAACGGCGATACAAACCCTGCGAGGTTTCCAAGCGAGTTCACAATGGCAATGCCAACTGCCGCCGTTGCGCCGTGCATCATGGCCGTCGGAAAGGCCCAGATCAAAAGCGTCGCAGACAACAGGCCTGCTGCTGCAACAGAGAGCAACAGCACTGTCGCACCCGGTCCTCCGCCGGCAGCCATAGCGCCAGAGAGTCCAAGAGCGCCCGCAATCATCGCCCCAATAAAGTGAGCTCGGCGCATACGCGTTTTGTCCGCAGTTCGACCGGTCACGAGAATCGCAATAAGCGCAACTGCAAATGGGATAGCTGCCAAAAGACCGACGGTCAGTTCGTTACTTACGCCTGAACGCATGATGAGCGATGGCATCCAAAAATTTAGACCGTAGAGTCCCATGAAGAGGCAAAAGGATATAAATGAGAGCTTCCAAACTGCCGGCATTCGAAACACGCTCGCAAGCGGAACGCCCGCGATTTTTCCCTGACTGTCGGCTCTGAGATCACTTTCAACCGTATCCCTGTCGCTTTTGGACAGCCACTTGGCTGAGCCAACACCATCATCGAGAAAGCCGAGCAGCAGGATCCCTGCAACCAGAGCTGGAATCGCTTCGAGAACGAAGAGCCACTGCCAGGGCTTCATAATTGTCGAGCCCGCGAAGGAGTGGAGTATCCAACCCGACACGGGCGCGCCAATGATGAATGCAAGTGGTATCGCAGTGCCGATATATGACGTAGCGCGACCTCGACGAGTGCTTGGAAACCAAGTACTGAGGTAGTAAATCACCCCCGGGGCAAACCCCGCCTCAGCTGCGCCAATCAAAAATCGCACAACATAAAACTGCCCTGGCGTCTGCACGAACGCAGTCATCGCAGAGAGGATGCCCCAGCTAATCACGATTCGCGCAAGCCAGCGCCTGGCTCCCACCCGCGCCAAGATCGCTGAGCTCGGAACCTCAAAGATGAAGTAGCCGATAAAGAAAATTCCGGCCCCCAACCCGTATACAGCGTCATTGAATTCAAGCGCCGACTGCATTTGAGCCTTAGCAAAACCCACGTTGACCCGATCCAACTGGGCGGCGATGAATGCAAACACCAGAACTGGCAACAACCTGAGACATATCCGCGCATACACACGGTCTTTGGCGAAAGCGGCTGAGGTCGGCACAACAGCCGACGGAAGTGATGACATCATTTATCCAAACTTTTAGCGAACTTCAAAGACGCACCAGAGCTTCAGGTGCCGCCCAACTGCGCGCCCATAACGGCTTTCGTCTCAACGAATTCATCGAAACCTGCCCGACCCCACTCGCGGCCGACGCCGGACTGTTTGTATCCGCCAAAAGGCGCAGCCAGATCTGGAGGGGCTCCGTTTAGATGGACCATGCCAGTGCGCAGCCGCAAGGCAACTTTGCTCGCTCGATCAAGCGAGCCGCCATACACGTATCCAGACAGACCATACGGACTGTCGTTGGCAATGGAAATCGCACTTTCTTCATCTTCGTAGGGAATGATGGTCAACACCGGTCCGAAGATCTCCTCGCGCGCGATCGTCATGCTGTTGTTCGCTCGGCTGAACACAGTTGGTTTTGCGTAAAACCCTCGGTCCAGCCCACCAGGCCGTCCAAGCCCTCCAGCAACAAGATGTGCGCCTTCGTCGATACCTTTCTGGATCAAAACCTGAACGCGTTCGTACTGCCGCTCATTGGCGATTGGACCAATGTCCGTCTCGCTGCTCATCGGATCTCCAACTACGAGCTTGTTGGCAGCGGCTGCTGCAATGCGTTCAGCGTCCTCAAGAAGGTCTGCAGGCACAAGCATTCGCGACGGCGCGTTGCAACTCTGACCGCTGTTGTGCATCATTGCCATAACGCCGTGCGTCACAGCTTCTTCAAGATTTGCGTCCCGCAGGATGATGTTGGCCGACTTCCCGCCCAGTTCGAGCGAAACCTTTTTTACCGACGCTGCGGCGAAGGAAGACACGGAGCTTCCAGCACGCTGCGATCCTGTGAGCGACACCATATCAACCAACGGATGGGCGGAGAGAATTGGGCCGATGTCTTCGCCTTTGCCATGCACCATGTTGAAGACACCAGCCGGCAGCTTCGCGTCGTGCAGTATTTCGGCAAAAACGTTTGCAGAGGCTGGCGCCAACTCACTGGGCTTCAAAACGATCGTGCATCCGCTGACCAGTGCAGGAGCAACCTTGCAAGCGATCTGGTTCATTGGCCAGTTCCACGGCGTAATCAAAGCGCAGACACCCACGGGCTCTCTTACCACTAGCGTGGATCCATGAGGCTCTCGCCACGGGTAGGTCTGAGCAATCTGGAGAGCCGTCGCAAAATGTCCGAGCCCGATTGCAGCTTGCATCTTGACCGACAAACTTGCGTATGGAGCACCCATATCCTGCGTAATGGCGCGGGCCATGTCCTCCATTCGCTTTTCGTAGCCCGCCACGATAGCCTGTAGGTAGCCAAGGCGCTCTTGCAGCGAAGTTTGTGAGTATCGGTTGAACGCTGCTGCAGCAGCCTCGACTGCTTGGTTTACTTCGGCGGCGGAAGCCTGGCTAACTGTTCCTATAACCTCGCCGGTAGCGGGATTGACAACCGAAATGGTGGGCGCGTCTGTAGCACTCTGCCGCCAGGCACCTGAGATGTACGAACTGTTCAGATGAAGCATGTTTTTTCTAACGATAGTGAAAATAAGAGGCAGGAATACGCGTTGCGTAGTCCATAGCTAGTCCACCGCTGCGCCAGTACGCTTAACCAGCTTGCCGTGTTTATCCAGTTCGCTCATTAGGAAGTCGCGCGACTGCTCAAGCGTTAGAGTTGGGGGCAGGCTCCCTTGTGATTGCTGATAGGTGCGCACCTCCGGCGTCGAGAGTGCTTTCTGAATTCGTCGATACGTGTCCGCGACGACAGGCGCTGGCATCCCTGCTGGCCCAATCACTGCAATCCAGGAATCGAGGTTGACACCTGGCAATCCGCTCTCTGCGAAAGTCGGGATGTCGGGCATGAATGAACTCCGCTTCGGCGACGTAATCGCAATAGCGCGCAATCTTCCAGCCTTAACCTGCTGCTCGATCATGACCAGCGGCAACATTCCGAAATCGACCTGCCCGCTCATGATGTCGGTCAACTCTGCTGACGCCCCTTTGTAAGGAATGTGTTGGATCTGCACACCCGCTTCGTTAAGGACGTGTTCAGCCGCCAAGTGCAGCGCCGTTCCATTGCCTGCGGAGCCATAAGAGAACCGCTTCGGATCGGCCTTCAACTCGGCGATCAGTTCCTTAGTGCTTTGGGCGCTCATCTTCTTTGGGTTGGTGACTAAAGCAAGTGGCCCAGAAGCCACGACCGAAACGAGCGTGATGTCTCGGGATACATCGAATGGTGCGGACTTGTAGATGAAGGGATTGATGACTAAATTTGAGGAGACCAGACCCAGGACAGAGCCGTCCTTTGGCGCACGCGCAATCTGCTGCGTGCCGATCATTCCCCCTGAACCAGGGATGTTGTCAATCACAACCGGGAGCTTGAACGCAGCGTTCATAGCGCCCGAAATTGCCCTCGCAAAGGCGTCGTTGCCCGACCCTGCTTGATTTGGAACGATGAGGCGAAGTTGCCCGCTCCTTGTAGCCTGTGCGGATGCCGTTGCAGTCATCGCCAAAGGCAGGCAAGTCAGCACGGCCACAGCTGCATACCGACGGCCAGAGTGAAAAAACTTCTGTAGCATCTTGTCTCTTTCGTTATGTTCACGTGTGCAGTTGAGCAGGACTGCTTCGTGATATCTTTTAAATCGGCACGCCTTGGGCGACGCCTAAACACTGGCCTAGCGCTGCAGGTGTCCTGAAAAGTGGGTGTCACTTGACGCATGCAGCGGTGCGACGACGACGCCCCACATCTTTTCCGCAGCTGCGCGGCAGCTCGAAATGTAGAGTCCTTAGGGCAGTGCAAAGCTTCCCTTTTTGCAGCCGGCCGTTCGCCGTTCGCGAGGACGGCGTGGCCCTAAAGAACGGCGCAGCATTGAGTGCCCGGACGAGCGGCATCCTAGGGTTTGCCCCCGAATGCGTGATGCAAACGCGGTCTGGCAGGCTTGTTCGAAGCGCTTGCCTAGTTAACTTTGGGCAGCGGAAAAGTCGCCCGTGGCAACGACCAAGTCTATGCACCTGTTGTGCCGCTGGACATCTTCACGGCACTGCTTTCATGGGCAAGGGCCAACGCGCAGCATTTGCTATCGATTCCTGGACCCAAATCGTCTCGTATTGCAACCCGTGGGTTGGCCCCTGCACAAGGTGCTGCGTATTCTGCCCAATAGCGTGCTCGAAACGACTAGTCGGCTCGATTTGGCATATAGCCTAGAACTTCGCTCATCTTCCTGGCCTGTTCGACCATCGTATTTGCAAGTTCAAGCTCCTTCGAATCATCGAAACGAGTTTCTGGCAAGCTAATACAGAGTGCTCCCACGACAAGCCCCGCACCATTAAATACAGGGGCGCCTAACCCAACAGCGCCAGGGATTCGCTGACCTTTTGTAAGTGCATAGCCTTTTTTCCTGATTTCAGCGAGTTCAGATTCCAGGATCTGGAAATCGACCGGCATACCGGATGTGGGGGAAACGCCTGCCACATCCAGACTCTTCTGAGCGCTTTCCCGAGGTAGGAATGCAAGGATAGCCCGCCCGGTTGCTCCAAATGCCAAAGGTGCGATTTGAAATGGTTGAGATTCATACCTTAAGGGATGACGTCCATGAACTATCTTTGCAATCATCCCCATTCCGTCAGAGGGTCTGTAGAGGTTAAAAATGCATGTTTCCCCTGTCGCACTGGCAACCGTTTTCATAAAAGGTTCAGCAACGGCGGTGACGTCGATGCGGCCAACAACCAATCCGCTTAGGCGGAGAAATTCAAAACTGAGGCGGTAGCTACCTGCCCGCCCTCCTCGCTCCGCGAGTCCAGTTTCGACGAGCAGTCCGAGGAGCCGGTGGCCTGTCGATGTTGGCAGCTTCATCTTTTCGCTCACCTGCGCCACCGAAAGATCACCCTCGGCCTCTGCCAACACTTTGAGCAACAGGGCGACTCGCGCGACCGTCCCGGTCATAGCTTTTTCACTGTTCATTGGTCGCTGCTGACGGCTACATAGGGCGACAGTTTCGCCCTGCTCGTCTGATGGTTGAAAAGCTAACTATAGAGGAGTGGGCAGGACGCACGCGCGAGCTTGCAAGGCCCTTGGCATCCGTTTGGACCAGGGAAACCACTAATGACAAGCAACGAGCATGAAGCAAAATTACTGTTAAATGGGATGTCATCCCGTTATTCGGGATTATAAACAGCGCAAAGCTCAATCCGGTCCATCGAACTCGAGGGCTCCAGAGTTGAGCTTCTTAGGCTGATCCCGCCCGTCATACATCCTTGATCACGTCAACTTCTGAAAGCCACTTTCCATGTCTCAAACTCTGCTAGATATCAAACGCGAACCAGGCATCGTGACATTGACTTTGCAAGGACCGTCAAACGGAAACCGCCTCACACCCGACGTTTGGAAAAACCTTCTACAGCTCGTTAGGGACTTGGAGAAAGATGAAGCGACACATGTCCTAATCATTACGGGTTCGGGCAGTGAATTCTTTTCTAGCGGCGCTTTGAGTCCCACCATTCGAAAAGAACTATCGAAAGAAGACATCGTCGGAATGCTCAAGTGGGTTAATAGGCTCCTCGATGATATCGAGGCGCTGCCGCAAATCGTTATCTCGGCAATAAACGGCGAGGCGCGTGCCGGCGCAGCCGAACTAAGCATGTCCTGCGACATTAGAGTAATTTCCGATACGGGATCCATGAGTCTTCCAGAAGCGGCTTGGGGAGGATTTCCAGGCGCAGGCGGGCCAGTCCGGTTGCCAAGCATTGTGGGGCGTGCCCGCGCGCTTGAGATCATTGCTACAGGGCGTCGGGTATTAGCGTCGGAATTGCAGAGCATCGGCTTTGTGAGTGCGGTTTATCCAGCCGAAGAACTGATGCCGGAAGTGATGAAGCTTGCAAAACAGATCGTCGCCAACGGTCCACTTGCAATTCGTGGCGCTAAACGAGTTGTCAATGCCCGTATGAACTCCGGGTTTTCGAGCTCGCGACTCTTATCCGATGCTCTCCGAGCTGCTGTTGAGTACAGCAGTGACGTGACCGAGGCAACTCAGGCACACGCTGAGGGTCGCCCGCCGCGATTCACGGGTCGCTAAGGCACCAGGTGCACTTCGATGACTACTAGCTCCATATCCACCAAGGACGCGCCGAGTGCCAAGACGGTTGGAGAGCCGCCTCCGCCTCCTTTCGCCTGTTCTCACTGCTTGGCCTGCGGGTACAACAACTTTCCAGCTTCGGAAATTTGTCCGCAATGCTGGTCGCGAAATATCCAGCTCACAGAGCTGTCCGGGAACGGCGTTCTATATAGCTTTTCTTCGCAAGTATTTGCTGGCGAAAAGCATTTCGTCGGCTACGTCGACTTGCCAGAGCAGGTTAGAGTTTTCGGGCGCCTAACGAGTTCAGAGCAGCAAAGGCCAAGTTGCGGCACTCGGGTCACGCTGACGGCTATACAGCCGCCTGGCAGCGGCCCATGCTTTGCGTTTGCACCATCGGACGAAAGGGCGACTGAATGAATCGCGCGGTCTATGTTCTCGGAACGGGGATTCAGAAGTTCGGCCGGTTTCCTCACCTGACGCACAAGCAATTCGCTGCGCCCGCTGTGCTTGAGGCACTTCAAGAAGGCAACCTCGAACACCAGGACATTGACGTGGCCTACGCGTCATCGGTGTTCGGCGGCTCAATGATTGGTCAGCAAGTTCTAGGACAACTTGGCCTCTCTGGGATTCCCATCATCAACGTCGAAGATGCCTGCTCCAGTAGCGCAGTCGGAGTACAAGAAGCAGCCGCTCGGATCGCAAGTGGTCGCGCCGAGGCGGCTGTTGTCATCGGCGTTGACATGCTCTCCAAACTCGGTGGCGGCGCATTGCCACTCAATCGTGAGGATTGGGATGCTATCAACGGCCTTAGCATGCCAGTCCTCTATGCGATGCGGGCGCGCCGTTACATGCATGAATATGGACTTGATGCCCGGAGCTTTTCCGAAGTCACGGTGAAAGCAAGAGCACACGGTGCGCGCAATCCGCTAGCGCAGTTCTTCCAAAAGCCGGTGACGCTAGATGAGGTGAACTCATCACGCGAGATCGCAGATCCGTTTCGGCTGCTCCACTGTTGTCCAACTGGTGACGGCGCCGCAGCGGTAGTACTTGGTTCGGAAAGACTGCTCAAAAAAGCGTCCAGCGGACTTCGTCCCGTGCAGATCGCTGGATCAGGGCTTCATTCTGGCAAGTATGAGCCCGGCCCTTACTCGATGACAACGTCTCACGTTTCAACACTTTCGGCCAAAGAGCTGTACGAATCGACTGGCGTCGATCCTAAAGACATCGATGTCGCCGAGATTCACGACTCGTTTTCGATCGCCGAGTTGATGTACTACGAGGCGTTTCAGTTTTGCAAACCAGGAGAGGCTCTTGCTCTACTTCGCAGCGGATCGACTTCGTTAGGAGGAAAACAAGTAGTCAACCCTTCTGGGGGTCTCATGTCTCGCGGACATCCGGTGGCTGCCAGCGGCGTCGCCCAGATCGCTGAGATTGCACGCCAACTTCAAGGCAGAAGTGGCGCGCACCAGGTGACGAATGCCCGTGTGGGTCTTGCCCACGTGACCGGCGGAGGCGTCGCTAATTTCGAGCATGGCGCATGCGCCGTAACCCTCTTGAAAAGCTGATCACATGACCAAAACGCAAGGCCCTCTCAACGGCGTACGCATTGCCGATTTCACGTCTTTTCTTTCTGGACCGTTCGCAACTCAAATTCTCGGCGACCTTGGCGCAGAGGTGATCAAGATCGAACCACCGGAGGGAGATATGTCGCGCTCGGTGCCGCCCAGCTTCGTCGACGGCTCAAGTACCTATTTCGGAAGCGCTAATCGCAACAAAAAGTCTGTCGTACTGGACTTAAAGAGTGCAGCCGGCGTTGCTGCAGCTACCCGGATCATCGATGAGGCAGACGCGGTGGTTGAAAACTTTCGGCCGGGGAAACTCGCCCAGCTGGGTTTGGACGAGCATTCAGCCCGCTCCCGAAAACCTTCGCTTGTTTGGGCGAGTATCTCGGGCTTTGGCCAAGATGGTCCACTGCGTGACCGACCGGCATACGACATGATCGTTCAAGCCATGTCCGGGGTTATGAGCCTTACTGGCACCCCAAGTGGTGAGCCGGTTCGGGCAGGCATTCCAGTCGGTGACTTATGCGCCGGGTTGTACGCCGTCATCGGGCTTCTTTCCGCCCTTTTGGAGGCGCGACAAACTGGGGTGGGACGTACCGTTGACGTGTCGATGCTGGACGTGCAGGTAGCAATGCTGTCGTACCACGCGGCGAGCTATCTGCAAGGCGGGCCCCTTCCGGGCCGGCAAGGAAGCTCACACGACTCCATTCCCAGCTACCGATGCTTTCGTAGTCGCGACGGAATGGTGATTGCAGTCACCGCAAATACAGCAGGAATGTTCCGAAGCCTCGTAGCGGTCTTGGGAATGCCGGAACTCGTTGACGACCCCCGATTCAAGGACTTCAAGGTCAGGTACGAGAACCGAGCGGAATTGATCAACATCCTCGATGCGGCCTTTGCCAGTCGAGAAGGGACAGAAGTCCTTGATGCTTTGATTGCCGCACAGGTGCCGGCTGCGATCGTTGATGACCTCAATGGCGTCTTCAAGAATCCACAAGTGGTTCAGCGCGGTATGCGTCTTGAGGTGCAGAGTCCGCGAGACGAGCAGGTAATCGTTGTGCCGGGCGATCCACTGCGCTTCTCGCCGTCTGGTCGAACTAAGCACGACTTCCCTCCTCGGCTTGGCGAGCACACTGAAGAAATTTTGGGGCGCGCATGAGTCAACGATTCGTGAGGCTGCCGTCTGGGACAACCAGGATGCATGAATGGGGCGTCTCAGCAGATGACCCGATTCCCCTTGTTCTACTGCACTCCCTCGGTGTTGAAGGATCCTCTTTTCGCTGGCTGGCAGCTGCCATGGCACGCCGCAGGGCATCTTGGATCCTCGCCCCAGACCTCAGGGGACATGGGGCTTCCACTGCGGATGAAGCTTCAATTTCCCTCGAAGGAATGGCTCAGGACGTTCTTGACATGCTCGATGCATTGCAAGTCGAGAAAGCGCGACTGTTGGGTGCCTCAATGGGCTCGTCAGTGGCACGCATTGCGGCATCTCTGGATCCCCACCGTTGGACGAGTGTCGCCCTGGTCGCTGGAGGACCGAATCCTGTTGCAGCACTCGCAAGTAGGGGGTCGCCAGCCCTGGCCGGGGGGATGGTGGCAGTTGAAGACGAGACGATCAGGCGCTGGTTTTCTGAAATAGACATAGCAACCAACCAAGATTGGGTGCGGTATGCGCGTGACCAGCTACTCGCGCTGCGGCCAGAGGTCTGGGCCGCAAGCTGGCGGGCAATGGCAAGTTTTGAACCCATTCCTCCGCTGAGCAACGAGCTGCGTTCAATCTGCATTGGAGGCAGTTCAGATGCTTCTGCAACACCAGCAATTGTGCACGATTTGAAGAAGGTAGCGGGTGTAAAGACCGGGCCTATTTTCATTGAAGGGGCCCACCATCTGCTTCCATTATCAAATGCTGACGAGCTTGCCGAGATTCTTATCAAGCATTTGTAGCATTTTTCAACAGCATTACTATGCTTATGGAGCTGCTTGAATGCGATAACCCAATCTCGCAACGGTAAATTTGAAATTGGAGACAGCATGACTTCTTTCCAACCCGATTTTCGCACTAACCGCCGCAAAATCATCCTTGCTGGCAGCTTAGCAACTTTAATTTCTCCACTTGCTGCCCGTGCGCAAGGTGATAAACCGCTCTCAATCGTGGTTGCATATGCTGCCGGATCGTTGGCCGATGTGATGGCGCGATCTTTGGGTGTCGAACTTGGCAAGAATTTGAACGTTCCGATAATTATCGAAAACAAAACCGGCGCAAACCAAATCGTTGCGGCCTCTTATGTTGCTCGCGCGCAGCTTGTCAGTAAAACCCTCTTTTTGGCAGCAATGCCATCCGTGATTCCGCCGGCGCTTAAGAGCAATCTGCCCTTCGCCGGTCTGTCGGACTTTGCTCCAGTTGCATCGCTCCTGACGGTGCAAGCCTTGCTTGCAGTCGGGCCGAATTTTCCTGTGAAAAATTTTAAAGAATTCATGGCCGAGTTGAAAGCGAATCCGGGAAAATATAGCTACGGGTCAGCGGGAGTCGGTAGTCCACTCCACCTATTCACCGAACAGCTGAATGCAGAAATCGGCGCCAAATCCAACCATGTGCCATATAACTCTGGGCAGGCTGTCCTTTTAGACCTTACGGCTGGTCGACTGGACTACTCAATGGTTCCAGTCTCAGCCTATGAATTTGTGGCTAGTGGAAAGCTAAGAGTTCTTGGGTCGACTGGGCTTGAGCGGACGATTGAATTGCCACAAGTGCCGACTCTACAAGAAGGAGGACTCAAAGGTTTCGAAGCAATGTTCACATATGTACTGCTAGCGCGGAAAGACACTCCAAAGGAAGATATTCTGCAGCTGAACAAGGCTATTGATCACGCAAAACAAGATCCCGAGTTTTTTACAAAACTGAAATCTTTTGGCGGCATTAAAATCTCCAATGTCGGCAGTCCGGAAGAAACGGGGGCACTGGTAAAAAGAGAAGAAAAACGCTGGAATGAGTTGGCCAAGGAAAGAAACATCCAGTTCAATTAAACATTCGTAGCGCCGGCTTCTAATCCTGCCGGTTAACTACGATGGTTTTGAAAGTTGCATTGGATCGGCGGGAGTGAGCAAAAGCTCAGGTTCGGTGAGCCATAACAGGCGACTATGCCCTGCAGTGCTACCAGACCTTCCTCGGCGCAGAGGCCATCACGATGAACTTCATGGCCATAGCCTCTTGTTCATCGGGATTTCAACGCCAAGCCCTCAAACGCGTTCGAATATCGCTGCGATCCCCTGCCCGCCGCCGATGCACATCGTCACCAGGGCGTAGCGGGCACCGGTGCGATGCAACTCGGCGATGGCCTTGGTCGTGATGATCGCGCCGGTGGCACCGACCGGATGGCCCAGCGAAATGCCCGAGCCGTTCGGGTTCACCTTGGCCGGATCGAAGTCCAACTGCTGGATCACGGCGCAGGCCTGCGCGGCGAAGGCTTCGTTCGATTCGATGACGTCCAGGTCGCTCACCTTGAGCCCCGTGCGTGCCAGCACCTTGTGCGTGGCCGGCACCGGGCCGATGCCCATGTACGCCGGCTCGACGCCCGCGTGCGCGTAGCCGACCAGCCGCGCGAGCGGCTTGAGTCCGAGCGCCTTCACGCGGGCGCCCTCGGCCAGCACCACGGCCGCGGCACCGTCGTTGATGCCCGAGGCATTGCCGGCGGTCACGAGGCCGTCCTTCTTGAACGCGGGCTTCATCTTCGAGAGCGCCTCGGCCGTGGTGTCAGCGCGCACATGCTCATCGGTGTCGAACAGCACGACGCCCTTGCGCGTCTTGACCTCGACCGGAACGATCTGTTCCTTGAAACGGCCCGCCGCAATGGCCGCGGCCGCGCGCTGCTGGCTCGTGGCGGCCAGCGCGTCCATCTGCTCGCGCGTGATGCCGTAGCGCGCCGCCACGTTCTCGGCCGTGATGCCCATGTGGATCTTCTCCCAGGGGTCGTGCAGGATGCCAAGCATGTAGTCGACCAGCACCGCATCGCCCATGCGCGCGCCGTGGCGCGCCGCCGTGTCGAAGTACGGGCCGCGGCTCATCGACTCGGAGCCCCCGCCGATCGCGATGTCGCAGTCGCCGAGCGCAATGGCCTGTGCGGCCGAGACGATCGCCTGCAGGCCCGAGCCGCAGAGGCGGTTGACGTTGAAGGCCGGCGTCTCGATCGGGCAGCCCGCGTCAATGGCGGCCACGCGACTCAGGTAAGCATCCTTCACGTCGGTGGGAATCACATTGCCCATGACCACGTGGCCGATGGCGTCGAGCGCGACGCCGCTGCGCTCGAGCGCCGCCTTCACCGCGGTGGTGGCCAGCTGGGTGTTGGGGACGTCCTTGAGCGAACCGCCGAAAGTGCCGATGGCCGTGCGGGCGGTGCCGACCACGAAGATGTCGCGATTGTTAGCAGTCATAGCTCTCTTTCATGAATGGGGGCAAAGGTCAGGCGTGCGTGAACGCCGCCTTACGTTTGTTGACGAAGGCATCCATGCCTTTCTTTCTGGTCGGCGGTGGCAAACGAAGCATGGAACAGCGGCACTACAAATGAGTCCCCCTTGGCAGTTCCAAAATCCCGATCAACGGGATAAGTTGCCGATTAACGGGATTAGACCTAGCGCATTCTGCCCCCTGTCAACCCCATTGACAAGCCACCACAGGCAAGCAATCATCTCGATTAACGATTCTTTATCCCATTAATCGGGATCAAAGCGCACTCGATACGGATAACTAGGAGACAAGCATGCTTAGAAATTCACTCTCGCGCCGAAAGTTTGTCGCTTTATCAACGATCGCGCTGGCGAGCGGCCACGGGTTGGCGCAATCAAACTACGTCCGGATCATCTTGCCGAACGCTACGGGGTCGGCAGTTGACGGTGCAATGCGCGTGGCGCAGAGGTATCTCTCGACGGCGCTCGCCGCCCCCGTCGTTTTGGAGAACATGCCAGGAGCTGGCGGCATAGTGGGGCTGCAGGCGCTTTCGCGCGCCGCTCCGGATGGCAACACGCTTTCTGTGGTTTCGAGCAACGTGGTGATTTTGCCCAGTATGTTGAAGTCGATGCCATTCAAAATACCGGACGACTTCACCCCCGTTGCGATTGTTGCCGACGGTGCGATGGTACTCGTCGTCAATCCCAAAAAGATCGATGCAAAAAACAGTCAAGAGTTTATTAGCTTGCTGCGAGCGAGAAACGGCGAACTGAACTATGGGTCAGGAGGAAACGGCACAACACTGCACCTTTCCACAGAGTTGTATTTGAGTGCAGCCGAGGCGCGCGCCAAACATATTCCTTACAAGGGAGTTGGACCAATGCTCAACGATCTCTTGAGTGGAGAAGTCGACTTTGCTAGTCCAGCGCTGATCAGCGTGCTTCCTCACATTCGAAGCGGCGCACTGCGTGCTATTGGCGTATATACCCCCCAAAGAGCAACCGCTGCGCCAGAAATCCCAACCCTGGCTGAGCAAAAATTTCCGGGCTTCAAATTCGATGCTTGGTTAGCCGTCTTGGGGCCCAAGGGCATGTCCAACAATTCAATCGCTAAGGCGCACTCCGCTGTGGCCTCTACGTTTCAACAGCCCGATGTAGTCGCCGCTATGGATGCCAACGGCTTCAATATCAGGATTACCACCCCCACAGAAGCGACAGAGGAGTTTATCCGGGGCAGAGAATTGAGTAAGGGCTTGGTCCAAAAAGCCGGGCTTGAACCTCAGTAGCAGAGCACTAAATTCGATCACTCACCTATTACGGCCATCATCCATGAGCAACTCTAAGACATTTAGCATTACGCGCGTTGGCGATCAAACACACCGCATTGCGGTAATCGACGGACCGAATATGTCGTATCTTGGAAGAAGAAATAAACGAATGTACGGCGAGATCGACTCACTTGATAGCCTCAAACAGCAGGTGGTGCAATTTGGCAAACAGCTCGGCGTCGATATTGAGAACTTCTCGTCCAATTATGAGGGCGCCATCCTTGAATACATTCACGAAGCGGCTGAGCGCGTCGATGCATTCGTGATCAATCCCGCTGGCTTGACCACAACGGGGCAAGCGGTTCGCCAAATCCTTCAAGAAGTAGGCAAGCCCGTTGCGGAAGTTCACTTCTCGAATATCTCAGCAAGCGCGGCTTCGGCACGGGGAGCATCAGTAGGCCCAGGTGAATCATTGTTCACGCCGACTGCCACTGGTCTGTGCATGGGTTTTCGACAATACAGCTATCTGGCGGCAATCTTAGCCGTCACTTTTACGCTGGACGACGAGGAGTTTCACAGATCTCTGCGCTCCTAGATTGACATGGCATCGAGAATGCTGTGCCGTGGTCAAACTGCAGTCGTCGGGCTTCACTCTGCGTTCTTCGACGGCTCCATGTTCTCCGAACTCGAAAGCCAGCTGGCCAAAGGTTCCATTGATACGCCCACCTACCGCGGGCAAAATGGAATTCCAAAAGGCGAAGACCTCATAACGATTCAACTCCTTGCAAGCGACTTCATTGCCTATGTTGAATCGAGGTATCGCGGGACCCCCGTCAAATTTATAGGTAGCTCGATGGGGGCCTACGTGGGCATTCTCGCTGCAAGCGCTAGACCGGGGCTTTTCGATTCCCTTGTTCTCGTCGGCACTACCCACCAGCCGGAGTCAAATCCAACAGGTCAGGAGCCTTTGATCAAGATGCTTGAATCTGAGCGAGGCGACAGAGTCGCTTCAGCGATAGCAGCAGCTATGTTCGGCAATTCAACCTTGAAGATGCAGCAAGCACTTGTGGATCGTTGGAAAAAACATTTCGAAAACGCTGGACCTGGAATGGTGGATACAGCCCTAGCGATTCAGTCCCGGCCTGACATGAGAACCTCGTTCTCAAGCATTCGTTCACCTGTACTAGTACTTGCTGGAACAGAAGACAAAATTCGTCCCGCTCGGGATTCGGCAGTAATGGCCGTCGACCGGCCTGGAACGCTGTTCGCAAGTATTGCGGACGCTGGCCACACGCCAATCGTAGAGCAGCCTTATTTGGTCGCGCGCATTATTTTGGGTTGGTGGGCAGGACTCGATCTGGATTAGGGAAGCGGGAACACCGAAGCTGGCGCGCAAGATGAGGTGACTTGGCCTGGCAGCGCTGCACTCAGGCTGTTTCGCGTTCGGAGAACGGCAGGCTGCACAACGAGAAGTTCTTTAAGCAGCCACGCTACTTAGACTTCGAAGGGATGGAGAGACACAAATGACCCACCTTGAACTTCCTGGCCGTATTCTTTTTATGTGTGATGACGAAGGCAAAGTTCGAGCCCAGTTGGCCGGCGCCAATCTTAGCCGCAGCGATGCAGGACAACTGCGCAACGACATATCGACCGATGAGATTACGCCTGGCCCTTCGCTGGTCCACGTCGATAAGGAGTTGGGTCGCTACGTCTACACGGGTTTTAGCGCTGGGGGCACTCAACCTATCAGCAGGGATGCGACGCTTGCCGGCAATTTTTCCGTCACCGTAGGTGGTCGCCGTTTTGGCAAGGGGTCATCGCGTGAGCACAGCCCGATGGCACAGCGGTATGCCGGCATTCGCTTGGTGATTGCAGAGAGCTTCGAGCGAATTTATCGGCAAAACGCTGACAACGTTGGCCTCTATACCTCCACCGACCTGGGTCTTGTCGATCGTATTCAGCGTGGCGAGCAGATTGAGATAGAAGAACTTCTTGCTCCGCGTGACAAGCTGGCGGCCTCAATCCTTCGTATGGGTGGGCTGCTTCTCTACGGTCGTGAGCACCTGCAGTCCGTTCAAAGCCAACCTGTGTCTGAGGACGATCACAAGCCCTTGACGCTCACGCAGAAGATTTTGGCGAGGCACGTGGTTAGGACGAGCCACACAAGTGGCGACTTAATCCCTGGGCAAGGCGCCTTCGTTCGTGCGGACTGGCGCTACATCATCGAGGCCTATACCGGAATGGCGGGGCACATGATGCACGCCACTTTCGGCCGGCCGCTGAAGTTGGTGGACCTGCCTTCCATCATAGGATTTGCCGAGCACGCGTCATACATCAGCCATCACCCCAAGTACCTCTTTCCTGCAAAGGCACCGGTCGGCATGAGAGTCATGCACGATACCCACGACGCGTTCATGAAGGAATATGGAATCCGTTCGCACGGATATCTGCCAGGTTCTGGCGGCTCTGAAGGTATCTGTCATCCTCTCATGGCCGAAAAATACGCGCTCCCGGGACAAGTACTGGTGGGCACTGACTCCCACACGCCTCATTCGGGCGCGCTTGGATGCTTAGCGTTTGGCGTTGGCACAACTGACATGGCCAGTGCCATGCTAACTGGCGCTGTTCGGTTAACTGTGCCCGAAACGCTTCGTATCGAGTTCAACGGCGATGTGCCAGCAGGCATCACTGGCAAGGACCTCGCCTTGAGCCTACTTGCCAATCCAAAGATCCGTAGCGGTCTTGGGCTCGGGAAGGTATTCGAATTCGCTGGGACCAGCATTCGCCACTTGTCGATCGACGAGCGAGCGACATTGACGAACATGGTGGCAGAGCTCGGCGGTTTTGCAGGGATCGTCGAGCCTGACGAGAAGACCTGTGAGTTTTTGCGTGCGAGGCGCGGCGTTGACTTCACGCTTGAGCCTTGGATGAAAAGTGACCAGGGCGCGAGCTATTCAGACATTATCGTGGTCGACACATCTGAGCTGTCGCCAATGGTCGCTGCGCCTGGCGATCCTGGAAACGGCGTGCCACTGTCGACCCTGACCGACCGGCCGAAAATCAACATCGCTTTTGCCGGGTCATGTACTGGTGGGAAGCGTGAAGACTTCGATGGTTATCACGCCGTCCTATCATGGGCGGCAGACCGTGGCTTGAAGGTGGCGGATGGCGTCGAGTTCTATCTCCAGTTCGGCACGCTGGCCGTTCGCGACTACTGCGAAGCCAACGGCTATTTGAAGACTTTTGAGCGTGTCGGCGCGACCGTCCTGCTACCCGACTGCGGTGCGTGTGCCAACACTGGTCCAGGCGCGTCTTTGCGGTCCGACCAGGTCACAGTCAGTGCGCAGAATCGCAATTTTCCCGGTCGCTCTGGTCCTGGACAGATTTGGCTAGCCAGTCCACCTACTGTCGCGGCAAGCGCAATCGGTGGCGAGTTGTTGTCCTTCGCCGAACTCATGTCGCGGTGCGATGAGCAAGCCGTAGGTGCTGCCCTTCCGTTGGGTGGATAACGAAGGACCGCGCTTCACCCGTTAGCTCGTGAGCTCAAGGTGCGGGCCTTCCACGTTGAACCAAGCTGCAACTGACAACAAGAAATATGCGTCTTCCTCTCATTTCACTCAAGCAACGTGCTACTGCAGCCGGTGGTGCGTTGAGCAATGGTTATTGCATGATGCCGGGCACATTTAGTGCTGAGATTTTTGCATCTCAAGGTTTCGACTGTGTCACGATCGATTTACAACACGGCTTGATTGGCTCCTCTGAAGCAATCCCGATGCTTCAGTTGCTAAGCCGCTTAGATGTGACTCCTCTGGTCAGGGTGCCAGCGCTGAACGAGGGAGTGATCCAGCAGATGTTGGATGCCGGCGCTTTAGGTGTCACCTGTCCAATGATTGAGACGAGTGAGCAAGCCGCCCGGTTGGTCGAGTATGCCTACTACCCTCCCCTTGGCCGAAGAAGCTTTGGGCCGACTCTGCCGCTGAGTCAGTATGGAAGTGAGTACTTGGAGCAAGCCAACACCACCATCGCTACGTTCGCGATGATTGAGACCGCCCGAGGGGTGGAAAACATTGAGGCCATTACCGATGTCGACGGCCTGACGGGGATCTACCTGGGTACCATGGATTTGGCAATGTCCCTCGGGCGCCCGAAGGCAAAGCTTTTTGAAGATGAAGTCTTAGATGCTGCAGTGTCGACAATCGTGAGCCACGCGAAACGGCGCGGCTTGGTTGTTGGTTTGCTCGCCTCGGGCCCCAGCGGACTTCGTAGAAGTATCGATTTCGGATTCAACTTCATTACCGCCGCGACTGACATTGGCGCCATGAGATCGGACGCAGAGCGAGCAGTGAAGGACTACAGAAGCGCGTTGGTACAGCCCGCTCACATCAACGCAAAGTAAGCCTCGCTGAGTGGTTTCAGCACGCGCTCAACTCTCGATCATTTCGTTTGCAGCGATGCGTCCGATTGCCTTAGATGCAGGTGCGCCATTAAGCCCGCCATAGACCTGTCGGCCCGAACAAACGCATCCGACATCGAATAGACCGGCACAAGCTATCGTTTTGTTGCTCTCTCTGAGGCACAGCATGGCCGATTGCCCGAGGCGGTCTGTAGCGCTACGCCAACTTTAAAAAAAGGAGACACCCATGCTGGGTTTGATGCAAGACCAACCGCTTCTGATCTCGTCGCTCATCGAGTTCGCTGAACGGCACCATAGCGACGCCGAAATTGTCTCGCGCCGCGTTGAGGGCGATATCCACCGAAGCACCTGGAGCACGGTCGCGTCGCGTGCACGGCAGGTCGCCAATGCGTTGGACGGTGAAAAACTTCTCTTCAGTGACCGAGTAGCTACGCTTGCTTGGAATGGCTATCGCCATCTGGAGCTCTACTACGGTGTGAGCGGTACAGGCCGCGTATTGCACACCGTCAATCCGCGCCTCCACCCGGACCAGATCGCCTGGATCGCCAACCACGCCGAAGACCAGATCCTCTGCTTTGATTTGAGCTTCCTGCCGCTGGTGCAAGCCGTGCATGGGAAGTGCAGAACAGTGAGGAAATGGATTGCCCTGTGTGACGCGGATAAGCTTCCAGTGGATAGCGGCATTCCCAACCTCGTGAGCTACGAGGCCTGGATGGGCGATCAATCGAACAACTTTCACTGGCCGACCTTCGACGAGACCTCGGCGTCAAGCATGTGCTACACCAGCGGCACAACAGGCAACCCAAAAGCCGCTGTCTACAGCCACCGCTCGACACTCTTGCACGCCTACGCTGCTGCCCTGCCCGACGTGATGCGGATCTCCGCGCGCGACTCGATTCTGCCTGTTGTCCCAATGTTCCACGTTAACGCCTGGGGCATTCCGTACTCGGCCGCGCTGGCGGGCGCAAAGCTCGTGTTTCCTGGCCCAGCGCTCGATGGCAAATCGGTGTACGAACTTATCGAAGCTGAAGGCGTCACGTTCGCGGCCGGCGTGCCCACCGTTTGGCAGATGATGCTCGGCCACATGCAAGCCAACCAGCTGAAGTTCTCCACGCTCAACCGCACCGTAATCGGCGGCTCAGCCTGTCCACCAGCGATGATTCTTGCGTTCCAAGAGGCCTACAACGTAGAGGTTCTACATGCTTGGGGCATGACCGAAATGAGCCCACTCGGCACCCTGTGTACGCTGAAGAATAAGCACCTATCTTTGCCGCCCGATGAGCAGCTGAAAATCCGCATGAGGCAGGGCCGCGCCATCTTCGGCGTGGACATGAAGATCGTCGACGGCAACGATAAGGAGCTTCCATGGGACGGCAAGGCCTCCGGCGATCTACTAGTCAGGGGACCGTGGATTTCCAAAGAATACTTCAAAGGTGAGGGCGGCGACCCCCTCATTCGCGATGAGCAAGACCGGGGCTGGTTCCCTACCGGAGACGTTGCGGCCATCGATTCCGACGGCTATCTTCAAATCACAGACCGCAGCAAAGACGTGATCAAGTCGGGCGGCGAATGGATCAGTTCCATCGAGATCGAGAACATCGCCGTCGCGCACCCGGCCGTTGCCATGGCTGCCTGCATCGGCGTGTACCACCCTAAGTGGGACGAGCGGCCGATCATCGCGGTCGTGAAAAAGCCCAACGCGGACGTCGCGCGCGAGGAGCTGCTGAAGTTCTACGAGGGAAAGGCCGCCAAGTGGCAGATTCCCGACGACGTGGTTTTTGTCGAGGCGATTCCGATCGGCGCCACCGGCAAGATCCTCAAGACCCGGCTGCGCGAAATGCTGAAGGACTACAAGCTGCCTCAGGATTAGGCATGAGCTACCCCGCCGACATCCCATCTGACGTTCGCGGAGTGGGCCCTCCCCCAATGAAGCCGCATTCGATGCGGAGCGACACCGCAACTTCATATGTTGGCAGGCAGCACCTCAAGCGTCCTTTCCACGCAGGTTTTGGACACCGGCCCTGGGAAAGCCGTAGAGACGTTCAGGGTTCGATACCAAAATCTTGTCGAGGGTCTCTTGGTCATCTACCCAGGAAAGCAGTTTCCGCATAAAGCTTTTCGTATCCGTCGGATTTTTGAGTGATGTATGGGGCCAATCGCTACCCCAAACAACACGGTCGGGCGCCACGTTGATCCAATGCCGCGCTATTTGATCGACGTCTTGGTAAAAAGATTGTTCCCCGGTTTTGGAATCCAGATAAGGCGCAGAAACCTTTATCCATGCTCTGCCACTGCGCAAGAGCCTTTCAATAATTGCGGCTGCGGGGTGTTGAAGACCTTGTTTCACAGGGAGCCTTCCCAGGTGATCGAAAACAAGTTCGACCGATAATTCATAGAGCATGCGTTCATGCTCTACGATTTGATCGGCAGTCCAATGGAGCTGCAAATGCCAGCCAAACACCTTGATCCGATCTGCCAACGGGGAAATCATGTCAAAGGAGGTCGGCGCATTTTCCGGCGTATAAAGTGTAAACCGTATGCCTCGAATTCCCTGTTCATCCAGCAAGGCCAACGTCGAATCACTCACGTCTGGCCGAAGCACAGCCACTCCGCGGGCGCGGTGAAGGCCCAATTGTGCAATCGCATCTGCAGTCACTGCATTGTCAACATCGTAATTGCGCGGCGTGACGATGACGGCCCGGTTCGTCTGCAAATCTCGTTGAACGGATGTGTATGCGCCAACGGTGCACGGAATTGCATCCATATCGTCAGCGCGCAGAATTTCACAAAAACGCGGATCGAAAATATGCAAGTGTGAATCGCATGCATTGTGAGGAATCACGAGATCGGAAGCCATTGGAAGCCTAATAAAAAATGAATCGCTTAAACAACAGCTTTGCGCTGCAGATATTTGACGCCGCCTGATGCGCAAACGCAGATGACGAGATAAATTGCTGCCGCGAAGACGTACAGTTCCACCACCCGCCCGTCTCGTGCGCCCAGCTCCGATGCAGCGCCGAAGAAATCGGTTAAAGACAATACATACACAAGTGACGTATCCTGGAACAGGACGATAATTTGCGACAAAATCGTGGGCGCCATGTTTTTGAGAGCTTGCGGCAATACCACCAATGTCATGGCCTGGCGATAGTTCATGCCAAGCGCGAATGCCGCCTGCACCTGTGGTTTGCGAACGGAGCCGATGCCGGCTCGCATGATTTCGCAGAAATAAGCGCTCTCAAACAAAATGAACGTGACGAAAGCCGACGTGTAGCCACCGACCTGCACGGGCTGAGTCGCTCTCAATACCCACCCCAAGATATACGGCGACAGAAAATAGATCCAGAATATCACCAGCAATAGCGGTACCGACCGCATGGTGTTGACATAAATCTCTACAACTTTGGAAAGAACGCGGACATTTGCAATGCGAATAAGTGCCATGCCTGTCCCGATGAGCATCCCCATCACTGCGGACGCCAGGGTCAGCTCGAGGGAGAAGCGCATGCCGGTCGCAAAAAGATACTGAAGCTCATTGCCTGAACTCACGCTGTCGAAAATATTCATGGTCAATACCGCAAAGATTATTTTGAACTACATCGCTGTCTTTAGCGCTGCAGCACCTCCAGCCGACGCATACCGCGGACCACAATAATATTTAACAAGAGGTAGATGATCGTGGCCGCACCGAATGCTTCGAAAACATGGAAGCTAAATTCTTGCATCGATCGAGCCGCACCCGTAAGCTCAATAAGGCCGATCGTCATTGCAACCGATGAGGATTTGACCGTCGACATAAACTGTGAGGTCAATGGCGGAATCACCATTCTGAAAGCTTGAGGCAGGATGACATAACGGTACATTTGTACGGCGTTAAATCCCACGGCAGCGGCTGCGTTTTTTTGACCGCGCGCTACCGACTGAACGCCTGACTTGATGATTTCCGTGACATGTGCGGCTTGATAAAGACTCAAGCACAGCAAAGCTGGAAAAAATTGCGCCCAGGGTGCAGGCAAACCCTTGATGGCATTCCCCCAGGCGCTCGGGATTATTTCCGGAAAAACAAAATACCAAAGAAACATCTGAACCAGCAGCGGAATTCCACGAAAGAATTCCACGAAAGCGGCCGAAACGATCCTCATTGTTTTGCTCGGAACCGTTCTGCCTATGCCAAAAACCGAACCCAGGCAAAAGGCAAAAATCCATGCGAAAATGGCCAGGGATAATGTCCACGCGGTTCCAATTAACAAAGACTCATAAAACGTGTGAACACCATCAAGAGACGTCTCGCCAAAAATTGACCAGTTCCATTTGTAATTCATGGCAAATCTCTTCGACGATTATCAATACCCTACGACAATCCAGACGCGGCTACTCGTAGGCTTTGGGATCTGGAGAATCGGTCGGATTGGCCAGTGCTTTTTTGAGCTCGGCGCTCATCGGGTATTTCAGATTGACACCATGCGGCGGCACAGGAGCATTGAAATATTTGTCATAAATCTTGGCGACTTCGCCGCTTTGAATCAAGGACACGACTGCAGCGTCGACTGCCTTTTTGAAGCGGGGATCATCCTTCGGCATCACAATTCCGTAGGGCGCGACGACGAGCGCCTTGGTGCCGATGACGTAATCGCTAGGCGCGCCAGACGTGGCGACGAGTGCATATGCCATTCCGTCGTCAGCCACTGTTGCCGCGGCGCGCGACGTTTTCACAGAAAGAAAAGATTCGGGAGCGTCTTTGACCGGAACGACTGACATACCGAGTTTTTGTTCCGCATTGATTTTTTGAATCACCGCGAGGTTCAGCCCGCCCGAAAGACTGGTGACGGTTTTACCTTTGAACGCTTGCACGTCGTTCATGTCCAGCTTGCTGTCTTTTTTGCCCAAAAGGACGACCTTGGCGACAAAGGTCGTCGGCGCGAAATCGACAAACTGGTGGCGCTCCGCGGTGTTGGTGGTATTGCCGCACTCCAGGTCGATGGTTCCGTTGGCGAGCAACTGCAGACGAGTGGCTGAGGTCACCGGCACATAGCGGATGTCTACTTCGGGAACGGCGAGAGAAGACTTGATGATGTCCGTCACCCGTTGGCAAATCTCGATCGAATACCCCACCATCTTCTGGTTGCCGTCCATGAACGCGAATGGCAGCGAACTCGTGGGAGAGCCTATGGAGATGGTTTGCTCAGCCTTGATCTTGTCGAGGCGGCTGGGCGTTTGCGCGTGGGCCGTCAAGATGGAAGCAAGGAAACTGGTTGCGACGGCGGCAACCGCATGAAGGCTCTTGAGTTTCATCTCATTCTTTCAAGGTGGGTGAAGGTAATTTTCCGGATCGGCTGATTCAGGTTTCAACCCAAATTGATGCCTGCGGCCGATGCAAATCAGCGGGGCCTCAGACGTTCGATTTCCTTCATTTCGGAAGCAAAAATCGGTTCATATTGTTCGCCCGCAGTACCAAGCGACAGATCGTTCAGATTGTTCTTTTGCAGGTATTCGGTGAAAACCGTGCCCGAACGTGCTTTCAACATGCTTTGTTGAAGTTCCTGGTAGGCCTTGGGGTTTTTCTCCGCGAAGGCGGCCGACACCACGTAGACGCCGTAACGCGCCAGGAAATGCGGCGAAGGCATCTTCACGCCGTAGCCCGTCATCAGGCTTTCGAGCGTCGGGGCCTCCGGCCAGCGTGGGCTCTTCTTGTCGGAGCCGATGAACAGCGCGGTGGTCTTCGTGCGCATGATCGAGCGAACGAAATCATCCCCTAGGTTGGCCGTCACCTCGCCGGCGAGCAGCGCATTGATGGATTCGGAGCCGCCTTTGTAGGGAACGATGGTCGCGTCGATCTTGAGGTGCTCGACCAGCCACTGCGCCATGGTTTCCTGGGCCGAGCCGCCGGTGACCGAGATGGACAGCTTGCCGGGCTTGGCTTTGGCCTGCGCAACGAACTTTGCGAAGGTATTGAGCTCCGAGTCGTTCTTGACCAAGAACACACGCGGCTCATGCAGGTCGGCCATGATGACGCGGAAGTCCGTTATCTTGAAGTTCGCGCTGCCTCGCGCGACAGCGAGGTTCAGGTCCGGCTGGTTGATGGCCAGCACCGTGGAGCCGTCCGCGCCCTCACGCAGCAACGTGGTCGCGGCGATCTGGCCGCCCGCGCCAGGGACATTTCGCACGAGGACATTGCGACCGTTCAGGACAGTCGAGAGTGGAACGGAGATCAGCCGTGCGAAGGCGTCAGTGCTGCCGCCAGGGGGATAGCCAACGACGATCGACAGCGGTTTGTCGCCCTGGGCATGGACGAGACGCGGTGCGGCCATCGCAAGAACTGCAGAAGCCATTGCCGCGGAAAATTTGCGGCGGCTGACTGAAACGTCACTCATGACTGCTCTCCTTCAAGAGATTCGACTTAGCCCAGCAGGCGGTCGTCGTAGGGGGTGGTATTGAGTTGCTCGACGCCGGTTGCCGTCACGACAACGACGTCTTCGAGGTGGGCGCCGCCGACGTGCGGTTGGTCCGGCAGGACCACGCGCGGCTCCAGGCACATGACCATGTTTTCTTCGACAACGAAGTCCACGCGGCGGTCCACCAGCGGCTCGCCATGCAGGCCGTAACCCAGCTGGTGCCCGGTGTTGCCGGTGTAGACGTAATCGCCCCAGCCGTGGTCCGCGATGACTTCGCGGGCGCGGGCATCGATGGCCTTGCCGGTCACGCCCGGGCGGATCATCTTTTTGGCTTCCTGCAGCGCCTCGTACGTAGCGCGGTAGATGGCGCGCTGCGTGTCGGTCGGCTCGCCGCCGCAGAGGACGGTGCGGCCCAGGTCGGCGGTGTAGCCCTTGACCACGGCGCCCAGATCCAGGATCACCATCTCGCCTTCGCGGATGATCTTTTCGGTGGCGATGCGTTCGAACATCGAGGCGTTCGGGCCCGATGCGATCAGCGGAATGAAGGGCTCGAATTCGGAGCCGGCGCGCCGCATCGCGGCCACTGCGGTGGCCGAAACGAAATGCTCGCTCACGCCCGGCTTGATCGCTTCGATGGCGGCCAGCGCGCCCAGGTCGGCAACCTTCAGCGAGTTGCGGATGAGTTCGACTTCGAGCGGGTGCTTGACGGCGGTGAGCTGCAGCCACATCGGCGTGACGTCGCCGATCTGCAGTGCCGGCAGTGCGCGGGTCAGCCCTTGATAGACCATGTGCGGCATGATGTCGGTGCCGATGCGGCCGGCCGAAACGCCATAGTCGCTGAGCATCTTTTCGATGATCTCGTGCCACTTCGAGACATGCGGCAGGCGGCGTGCATCCTCGATGTCCGACTTGAACTTGATGCGCAGGTCATCGCTGCCAGAGATGTAGCCAACGATGGGCGGCTTGCCCTTGACCACCAGAGCGACATATTCCGGTTCCAGGAAGGGACGGAAACCCTTCACATAGAAGTCGGTGACGTAGCGCACGGCTTCAGCCTTGAAGAAGAGGAAGGCATCGAAGCCCGACTCTTCCAGCGCCTTCTGCAGCTTCTGCTGCTTGATCGCATGCAGTTCGTCGCCGGCGTAAAAGCTCGGGGGTTGCTTTTCGAATTGGATTTCTTTGTTCATGAGAGCCTCTTTGGTTGGATGAAAACGCGGCGTCTGACTTGGCTGTTCAGGCCTCTGCCTTGGCTGCAGCAGCGGTCGCGGCCACGGCGCGGAAAGCCTGAACTGCAGAGTCGACAGATGCGGAATCGATGTGACGATGGGTCACGCACCGCAGGAGCGCGGGCCCCCAGGGGCGTACCAGCACGTTGCGTACGCGAAGCTCGGCTTCCCACTGCTTCGCGTTCAAACCGGTGCCCGACAGGTCGAGCTGAACGATGTTGGTTTGGGGGTGACGGATGCGCAGTCCCGTGATGGCACCCAGCCCCTCGGCCAGCGCTTTTGCCTGGGTGTGGTCTTCGTGGAGCCGGTCGATCATCGAAGTCAGAGCCGTGACGCCCGCAGCGGCGGCAATGCCGACCTGGCGTTGCGCACCGCCAAGCAGCTTGCGCAGCCAACGAGCGCGCAGGATGACTTCCTTGGAACCCACCAGGACAGCACCCATCGGCGCGCTGAGCCCCTTGGAGAGACATACCGAGACCGTGTCGGCATAGGTGCACAGTTCCGCAGCGGGCACGCCGAGGGCCAGGGCCGCATTGAACAGCCGAGCGCCGTCGAGATGCACGTGAACGCTCGCAGCGTGCGCCGCTTCATAGACCTGGCGCATGTGGTCCAGGGATGCGACCGAACCGCCTTCGTTGTTGTGAGACGTTTCGACGCACACCAGGCCCGGCTTGAGGTTGCCCTTGGTCGAGCTCAGCGTTGCCTTCAACACGTTCAGATCCATCGCGCCATTCGGATCAGGGATGGGCTGATAGAAGGTTCCGGTAAAGGTGGCCGCACCGCGTTCAGCGGTGTAGATATGCGAACCGCTGCCGGCCAATACCGTATCTGCCCTGTCCACCTGAGCAAGGATCGACAGCAGGTTGGCCATGGTGGCACTCGGCGCATACATGCCAGCTGCCTTGCCGAGGAGCCCGGCGGTGAAGCGTTCAAGTTCGGCGGCCGTCGGGTCACCGTCCAATCCGTCGTCACCCAACACCGCCCCGCGCATCGATTCGTACATGGCTTCGGTCGGAAGGGTGACGGTATCGCTGCGAAGGTCGACCGTAGAGGTCAGAGTTGAAGGATTCATGATTCGCGGTCTTGTGGTTTGCTGATCGAGGACTGCGTCGTCCCCCTTGTATGGAGCGGATTTTGGCAGCGCGTGCCTTATCGAGAATTGATATATTCACATTTCAACTTTGAGTTGAACTCATGAATATCAGCTCCTTGAACACCCTTCGTGCCATCCTGGTGCATGGCACATTTACCGCCGCCGGTGCTGCGGTCGGCTGCTCTCCCAGCGCCGTTAGCCTGCAGGTCCGCCAGCTGGAAGAGTTCTTCGGCCAACCGCTTTTCGATCGCAGCACGCGGGTGGTCAGGCCCACTCCGTTCGCAAGAGAAGTCGCGGCAGCTGCTTCCGATTTCAGCAACCGTCTGGACGCCCTGCGGGCCAAGCCGACGATGGTGATCGAGGGGCGGTTCCGGCTCGGCGTCATCACCAGCATGCAGAGCGACCTGATGCCGCCGGCGTTGCAGCTTTTGCGGGCACGTCACCCCGGTCTCGACGTCCGCATTCCGCCCCTCAATGACACCGACGAGCTGCTGACCGAGCTACGCGCCGGGCGGATCGAAGCCGCGTTGCTGGTGCGTCCTGCAGCGGGTGGCTCGACGCGGATGGTTTGGCAGGACCTGCACAAGCAGCCCTATGTCATGCTGGCTCCGCCCAACGCTACGTCCATCGACCCCCGTCGGCTGTTGGCCGATCACGGATGGATTGGTTACGACACCAGCCTGCCGGGTGGAAAGATTGCTGCCAGGCATGTTCGTGCCCTGGCACCTCACATCGCCTGCAGCCTGGAACTGCGGTCGATGGATGCCATCGTGTCGATGGTTTCTCTCGGTTTGGGGGTCACGGTGGTACCCCAGCCGCGGCATCAACTCCTGCAGGCATATGAGTTGAAGGAAGTCAGCCTCGGCAAGCTGGCACCGTTCCGCCGTATCTCACTGGTTTGGCGACGCACGGATGACGGAAACAGAAAGGTGATCGAGGTGGCCAGTGCTTTCGCAGAGGTTCAAAAGGCCAGGGTCATCACCGTCTGAATCGCATGGCGCGGTATCACGATTGGGGCACCGCACCAAACCTGCGCATCTAAAGAAATTTGAGGGAAGCGCTTTCGATCTGGCGCGAAAGCCCTTTTCCGAGCCCTTGTCCGGGAAGCAGCAACTGCCGCTGTTGGATTCCGCCGCTCTTTGATCTTCGGGGGTGCGGACAAAAACTTGGGCTACCAGGAGGTAGTTCATGTATTCGCACGAAGACAGGGTTCGAGCGGTCGAGCTCTACATCAAGCTCGGCAAACGCGTCAGAGCGACCATTCGTCAGCTGGGTTACCCAACCAAGAATGCCTTGAAAGGCTGGTGCCGGGAATTCGAGCAGCGCCTCGATTTGCCCGTGGGCAATATACGGGTCAACGTACCCAAGTACTCGCAGGCGCAGAAGGAGGCGGCTGAGCTGACACCGGATAAGCTTCGAGTCGATGCGGAGGACGTTGGACTAGCTGATCTAGGAGCCGAAAGAACCAAGAGGCGTTGAGGAAAGCCTCGATAGGACTGCGGCGCGGCAGACGTCCAGAATTTCATCGGCGAGTGGCGAGTCGTCAGGACATGCCCGCGACAGCACGATGGCACCGACTGCCTGCGCAATGATGTCGATCCGCCTAGCGCGTGCGTCGCCGCCCTGATCGCCCTCATCTGGCGCGCCGAACTGGCTTCCCAGGGCCATCAGCAGGCTTTCAATGCCGGTCGCAAAAGCCGTCTTGATCGCCGCCGGCTGACGCGCCGCGTCTCCGCATAGCGCGGCCACCGTGCAGCCTTCAGCACGAGCGTCGCGATGCTCTCGGGACAGGTATTGCTTGACGACCGCCGCCGCATCGGCCCCTTCGGCTTTGGCCGCCGATTGGGCAAAACCACAGATAGCCGCTTCCGCCAGCAAGTCGGCCTTGGAACCGAAGTGCTTGTAGAACCCGCCGTGGGTGAAGCCGGCGACCGCCATCAAGTCCGCAATCCCCACCCCGTCGTAGCCACGCTCGCGAAACAGGGTCGAGGCCGTTTCGACGATGTGCGCCCGGTTGGCCTGCGCCTGCGCTTTGGTGACCTTCATGTCCAGGATCCCTCTAGATGTGCCATCGGCAAAGTCTTGAATATACATTGATGTTAACTATCATCAAAATCCTTGACAACAAAGATGATGATCGACATCATTGAGCCAACTTACCTTGAAAGGCTTACGGATATGAGCAACACCCACCTGACCGCCCCCACCCGCTTCGTCGAAGTGGATGGCGACAAATTCGCCTATCGCCGCTGGGGCAACGCCTCCGGCGGACAGCCCCCTCTGTTCTTCGTCCAGCATTTCCGCGGCGGCATGGACCACTGGGACCCCCTGTTGACCGATGGGCTAGCCGCAGGCCGCGAAGTCATCCTCTACAACGGTCGCGGCATTGCCTCCTCGACCGGCACGCCCCGCAACCGGATGGAAGACATGGCAGACGACATCGCCCTGGTGATCCGGGCGCTGGGCCTGTCCCAGGTCGATCTGCTCGGTTTTTCGCTCGGGGGTTTTCAGGTGCAGGAGGTCGCACTGCGTCACCCGCAACTGGTTCGCAAGCTCCTTCTGCTTGGCACGGGCCTCCGCGGCGGCGATCCGAAGATGGAACCCAGGGTGCTGGAAGTCGCGCCCAATCCCGTGCCAACCGCGGATGACTTCCTCTACCTGTTCTTCGGCCGCTCGGAGGCTGCCAAGCAGGCAGGCCTGGCCTTCTGGGAGCGCCGCCACCAGCGCGTCGACCAGGACCCGCCCAGTTCCATGGCGGTCGCTCAAGCCCAGACCGAGGCGCACGCCGCCTACTTGCAGCCATTGCCGGGGGCGAATCCCTACGCCTTCCTGAACGCCGTCACGCAGCCGACCCTGGTGCTCAACGGCGTCCACGACATCATGATCCCCACGATCAACTCCTGGCATCTGTCGCAGAACATCCCCAATGCGCAGCTGTTGATCTACCCCGACGCCGGACACGGCGCGCAGTTCCAGTGCCCCGAGCGCTTCCTCCAGCACGCGATCCAGTTTCTGAAGGAGTGATGCCCTGCATCCCCTTTTCCCACCTGATCGACGACGACACAGCAAACCAACATGACTGACAACACGCTTTTCGAGTCCTACACCGTTGGCTCACTCAAACTTTCCAACCGCATCGTGATGGCGCCGCTGACGCGCAATCGTGCCGGTGCGGGTCTGGTACCCAGCGAGCATGCCGCCACCTACTACAGCCAGCGCGCCTCGGCCGGCCTGTTGATCACGGAAGCCACGCAGATCTCGGCACAGGCTCAGGGCTACCAGGACACCCCGGGCCTCTACACGCAGCCGCAGATCGACGGCTGGCGCAAGGTGACCGACGCCGTTCATGCCAAGGGCGGGCGGATCTTCGTCCAGCTGTGGCACGTCGGACGCATCTCGCACGTCGATCTGCAGCCCGGCGGCGCTGTGCCGGTTGCACCTTCGGCCATCCGCGCCGCGACCAAGACCTTCGTCAACAATGGGTTTCACGACGTCTCCGAGCCACGTGCTCTGACCTTGGATGAGCTTCCTGGCATCGTCGAAGATTTCCGCAAGGCTGCGGCCAACGCGATCGCCGCAGGCTTCGATGGCGTCGAGATCCACGGTGCCAACGGCTATCTGCTCGAACAGTTCATCAAGGACGGCGCCAACGCACGCACGGATGCGTACGGCGGCTCCATCGAGAACCGTGCCCGCCTCTTGCTGGAAGTCACCGCCGCAGTGGCCAAGGAAATCGGTGCGGACCGCACTGCCGTGCGTCTCTCTCCCGTCTCGCCGGCCAACGGCATTTCCTGCAGCGATCCGCAACCGCAGTACGAATACATCACCGAACAGCTCAGCGCGCTGGGCATCGTCTATCTGCACGTGGTGGAAGGCGCCACCGGCGGTCCACGCGATGTCGCACCATTCGACTTCGATGCTTTGCGCAGCCGCTTCAAGAACACCTACCTGGCAAACAACGGGTATGACCTCGAACTGGCCAACGCCCGCTTGACCGGTGGCGAGGCCGACCTGTTCGCCTTTGGACGCCCCTTCATCAGCAACCCTGATCTGGTTGAAAGGCTGAAAGCCGGCGCCCCTCTCGCCGCCCTGAACCCGGCCACGCTCTATGGGGGTGGCGCGGCGGGCTACATCGACTACCCGGCGCTCGCCGGCTCCAGCGTCCAGTAGTGATTGCCCCATGCCGCACACCGCGGCATGGGCTCACCTTTTATCAAGGGAAAAAACGCATGACCTCCCATTCCACTGTTCTCATCACGGGCGCCTCGACCGGCATCGGCGCCATCTATGCCGACCGCTTCGCCCGCCGCGGCCACGACCTTGTGCTGGTGGCACGCGACAAGGCACGGCTGGAAACGCTCGCTGCGCGCCTGCGCGAGGAAACCGGCGCTGCCGTCGAGATCCTTGCGGCCGACCTGACCCAGCCCAGCGATCTGGCCGCAGTCGAGGCGCGCCTGCGCGAGGACGCCAGGATCGAAACCCTGATCAACAACGCCGGGGCCGCGCTGTCCGGTCAGTTCATCGACCAGTCGACAGACGACGTCGCCCGCCTGGTCAACCTCAACACGACCGCACTCGTCAGGCTGGCGAGCGCCGTCGCCCCGCGCCTGGCGCAGGCCGGCAAAGGCGCGATCGTCAACATCGGCTCGGTGGTCGGCCTGGCGCCCGAGTTCGGCATGTCGGTCTACGGTGCGACCAAGGCCTTCGTGCTGTTCCTGTCCCAGGGGCTGAGCCTGGAGCTCACGCCCAAGGGGGTCTATGTGCAGGCGGTGTTGCCGGCCGGCACGCGCACCGAGATCTGGGGGCGCGCCGGCATCGACAGCAGTGCGATGCCTGATCTGATGGACGCGGACGAGTTGGTGAATGCCGCGCTGGCGGGATTCGACCGCCGTGAACTCGTGACCATCCCGCCGCTGCACGATGCCGCGCGCTGGGAGGTGCTGAACACGGCACGCCAGGCCCTGATCGGGGACATCCGGCAAGCGCATGTGGCAGAGCGCTATCGAACCGCCGCCTGAAACGGCAAAAAACTCAATGACGGAACGGACGGCACATGGCATTCAGGGCAGCGCTCGCCAGCAAGGCCGACGACACCGTTCGATTCGCCGCGCCACATGAAGCACCTTGAAGAGACGATGCCCCCTACCGACAAGCACCCAGGATCGCGCATGCCCTACATCGACGCACCTAACCGATCGATCGATGTCGACGGGACTGCATTCGCGTACCGTGACCTCGGGCCACGCAGCGGCGTGCCGCTGGTCCTGCTCAACCACTGGGGCGCAGTCCTCGACAATTTCGACCCGCGGATCGTCGATGGGCTTTCCCGAAGGCATCGCATCATCGCGATCGACTACCGGGGGATCGGCGCTTCGGGCGGGACGGCACCCGTGACCATCGATGCGATGGCACAGGATGCGATCGCACTGATCCACGCACTGGGTTTCGAGAAGGTCGATCTGCTCGGCTTCTCCCTCGGAGGATTCGTGGCGCAGGACATCGTGCTGAAAGCCCCCCGCCTGGTGCGCCGGCTCATCCTGACCGGCACGGGGCCGGCAGGCGGCAAAGGCATCGATCAGGTAGGGGCGGTCTCCTGGCCGCTGATGGCCAAAGGCTTGTTGACGCTGCGCGATCCGAAGACCTACCTCTTCTTCACCTCGACGGCCAATGGCAGGCAAGCCGCGAAGGCCTTCCTGGAGCGACTGAAGGAGCGCAAGGCGGAGCGGGACAAGGGGCCAACGCCCAGTGCTTTCCTGCGGCAGCTGAAGGCCATCAAGGCCTGGGGCCGGCAGGCGCCCCAGGATCTGGGCAGCATCCGCATCCCTGTGTTGATCGCCAATGGCGACAACGACATCATGGTGCCCACCGTGAACAGCCATGACATGGCGCGTCGCATTCCTGGCTCACAACTGGTCATCTACAAGGATGCCGGGCATGGCGGGATCTTCCAGTACCACGGCGAGTTCGTGCCCAAGGCGCTGGCCTTCCTCAATGACTGAACAATCAAAACCCTGGAAAAAAGTCCCCCATGAAAGCTTTCATCATCGATCGGTACGGAAAGAAGGAAGTTGGCCGTATCGGCGAAATGCCCGACCCCGAGGTCCGGGACGATGACGTCCTGATCCGGATCCACGCGGCGAGCATCAATCCCCTGGACTCGAAGACCAAGAGCGGCGAATTCAAGCTGATTCTTCCCTACCGCCTTCCCCTGATCCTGGGCAACGACATGGCCGGAACAGTCGTGCGGGTCGGCGCTCGCGTTCGCAACTTCAAGCCCGGTGATGAGGTCTACGCACGCCCTGACGACGATCGCATCGGCACCTTTGCCGAGTTCATTGCCGTCAAGGAATCGTCGCTGGCACTGAAGCCCGCGAATCTCAGCATGGTCGAGGCCGCCTCTGTTCCTCTGGCGGCCCTGACGGCCTGGCAGGTGCTGGTCGAAACCGCCAAGCTCAAAAAGGGGCAAAAGGTGCTGATCCATGCCGGCTCCGGCGGCGTCGGCACCATCGCCATCCAGCTTGCCAAGCACCTCGGCGCGTTCGTGGCCACGACCACCAGTACGGCCAACATAGGCTGGGTGAAGGCCTTGGGCGCGGACGTCGTCATCGACTACAAGCAGCAGGACTTCGCCACGGTGCTTCGCGGCTACGACGTGGTGCTGAACAGCCTCGGCACCAACGAGCTGAACAAATCCCTCCAGGTTCTCAAGCCGGGCGGGCACCTCATCTCCATCTCGGGGCCACCCACCCCGACGTTCGCCGTCGCGCGAGGACTGGCCTGGCCGCTCCAGCAGGTGCTGCGCCTGCTGAGTTTCGGCATCAGGAGGAAGGCAAAGAAGAATGGGAGCAAATACACATTCGTCTTCATGCGGGCAGATGGGACGCAGTTGCGCGAGATCACTTCCCTCGTCGAATCAGGCGCAATCCAACCGGTCGTCGACAAGGTATTCGCGTTTGAGGACACCCAAAAAGCTCTGGTCTACGTCGACAGTGGGCGCGCCAAGGGCAAAATCGTGGTGCAAGTGGTGTAACTGCCGCGCATGCCTGCGCTAGCATCGCCGATCAGCCCCCGCCTGTTCCGCGAGAGCCCGAGTCTGCCCACACCGCATCCTCTTTGCCGTGAAGCACTGTCGCCCACCTATTCCACGCCGGCCTCATTGCGCGCGATCTGCTGAGCAAGAACCGACCAAGTTCCCGGGACCTCTCCAAAAACAAGCCAGTCGGCGTCAGGCTTAACCTGATTCAGGCCTGGCTTGCTCCAATCACAAACGCCGGTGGGGAAGATGGCGTTGAGGCGAGCCAGCTCCGCCGGTGTGAGGCTCGCACGATACTCAGCTGCGTTAACTGGTTTCAGCTGACACTTGAGGATGTCGCCAGTGCGTGGACCACCGGCCGCGAGGCGAACGTCTCCATTGACCGGGTAGAGTTGTGCGCAGGTCGATTGCCGGCCGAGAGCTCCCGCAGTTGTCCATGGTTCGTTGATGCGCCGTCCGTTTGTATCCCAGCATGCATCTGCGGCCGAGTCGGGGCGGTTGGCAATAACCTTCTTTGCATAGGGCGTCGGCGATTTGTCTGCTGCGATTTTTTCCAGCCACTCATTCATCGTCGTCACGCCAAGTCGAATCAGATTCGGGTTGTTGGCAGTCCCGGTCCCGGGAATCACCCAAACAGCCATGTTGTCACGTGTGCCATTTGCCTTGATCAGGCGCTCCATCGTTGCAAAAGTACGGTGGAACGAGTGAACATCGGCCTTGTCGTCAATGTACGAGCGATAGTTGATGATAGGCAGGGTCAAATTGGACGAACTGTTCATGCGACCTGTGCGATAGGCGTTCTCGATGGCTGTGAGGTTGCCAGAGGAGCGTGTCGCGACATACTTGCCGTCGATGTCGAGACCACCAACCTTCTCGTTCAAATCAAGGAACTCTTCCGCCGTGATCTGACCTGCATTCAGCGCTTGAAGGCCATACTGAATCCCAACGTTGTCAAATCCGTTTCGCGCAAAACCAGTTGCCGGGTCCATGCCGAACGAGTTGATGTTCGAAGTCCATATGTCACCACGCAGTCCCGTTGAATTTTTACTTGCGTCGTATCGAATGGATGTAGGAACAACGGAGCTAAAACCCTTCATCGGATCTTGCCATTGAGTGGAGTAGGACAACCACGTCGTGCACGAAGTCTGCGTCGCGCTCTTGCCGTGTCCATCTACTGCTGCGCGCTTGTTTACATCCCAATTTGCCGTGGTTTTCGTCTTGTAGTAGTTCTCGAGTAACGCGCAATCTACGACGTCTCCAAGAATAGAGAAGTTGTCAGGGAAACTTCTATCGGGAATGATGCCGTCAAAGATTCCCGGATAGTTCTGAGCGATAAGGTGCAACTGCATTGAGGCGCCCGATGGGCCAAGGCCAATGGTGAACTTCGGCAGACCGTAGTCCTCGATGAAGTGCTCCTTCATCATGGCTGCCGACTCGGCGGAGACGACATCGTTCTGGCCGGTACCGAAGGTGAAGCGAGTGGCGATAGCGACGGCGAAACCCAGCGCCAACGGATCGTCTTTGTTGCTGATGATGCTGTCGCTCAGACGCCAAGGCGCAGACACATCATTTGATCCGGAGCGGTAGGCGGGTGCCGCCCCGCCCGTGAAGTGCATGTACAGCTTCCCGTTCCAACCTGCTCCGGGCTTCCTGCCGTCCTTAGCCCAAGGCTTCGATGTGGGATTGGTTGGATCATCGAGGATCGCGATCCGATAGATCGACTCGTTGATCGTCCCGGATTCAACCCGCACGATGTAGTCGACAGTGCGATTGTCAATCGTCGTTGTTTGGGCAAGATCAGCCGGGAATGGTCGTTCCAAACTCGGAAGTGGCACAAAGATGCCGGAGGTATTCTTGTAGTACCAGTCGTAGCGTGACCCCACCTGGCACGGTCCCTCTGCTGGTGGAGCCCCCAGTCCCGACGCTTGCGTTTCACAAATCCAAGGCCGCTGATGAGGTCCGCTGAAGATTGGCCCGGAAGTCGGCGAATTCTTGACCTTCACAGATGCGACCAATGCCCCAGTAGGAATGTACCGGGCCTGGAGTTCATTCTGGTCGTCCTTGAGTCCTGTGATGAGGCCGCGCAGTGTTCCTGTTTCAGAGATCTGAAGATCGGTATTAGATACTGCAACTCCGTTGCGGGTCACAACAACTTGAGACGCGCTAACCCCGTTAGGAAGCGGAATATCAACTACGACATCTCCGCCAGTGACCATCTCAGACTTCGATGAAAGCACCTGGATACTCGAAGCTGTAAAGACCGGTTCGGCGCTGGAACTCGGAGGGGGTATGGTGACCGGCGGCGAGCCGCCTCCGCCTCCGCCTCCACCACAACCGGCAATTGCCAGAAGGACAAACGAAGCCACTGTGGCAAGCTTGCCAATAAATTGATCGGACATGGTGTCTCCTTAGAGCTGTGTTTTCACCGCTGCGGGAGGCATGCGCTTGCCACCCACTACCAGGGCTCAATGCCCCTTAGGCAGTCTAGGGAGGGGAGAAAGGCAAGATTGCCTATGAGATAACAATGCTCGTGATCACCCTGCAGGGGATTTCCCTAGATGCCGGGAACATCGCTACGAAGTGGTACATGCCGTCGCTGCTGCGGCTGACATGCTTGGGCTGGCGTGCAACAGGCGGTGGCCCAGAACGCAGGAGTCACTCGAACGGATCCACGTCATCTGTTGGCCCACAGTGGTTATCGGCAGTCGCCGCTCTCGGCTTCCTCATAGGATCGCAGGCGCTCAACAGAAGTGACCGTGAGACCTCCGTACTCGATGCGTAGAAGACCTTCGACCTCGAGCCGCTTGAGCGCTACGCCAATGCTCTGCCGAGACAGGCCGACCAGTTCGCCAAGTTCGGTCTGCGACAGGCGCAAGTGCGAGTCCATGTTCGGATAAAGCACTGGGTTGTAGAGCGTCGCGATTGACCTTGCGGTGCGTTCGACGACGTCACTTACGCGTCCCGCTTCCATCATGGTGATGTACTGCCCGAGCCGCTCGTTCAAGTGTGCAATGAGAGTGTGATTGAACTCAATGCTATGAGCGTGCAGCCATTCGAACGTCCGCATCGGGATGTGGACGACGGTGCTACATCGAACTACCACTATGTCATAGAGGCGAAGTTCGCGCTTCAGGACCGTACCTTCCCCTATCCAGCCTCCACTGGGGATGCCGGTGAACATGACTATCTTTCCGGATCGATTGACAGAAGCAATTTTTAGAAGACCGTCTGCGACGCCGATCCAGGAACTGGATAGCGCACCTTTGCGGGCAACCACCTGTCCCGGCTCGTAAGAAGCCAAGAAAGCATCTGAATAGAGGCGATCGCGGGCGGGTGCACCAAGCGACTTCACCCAGGGCGTTCGGTCCAACACGTCCGCCGCTCGCGACTCCGTATGCGGTACGACCATCTTCTTTACCCCGGGGAATTGCTATGTTGGTGTAAAGGGGGCGTGCCTGCTCAAAAATGACAGCACCTGTTTATTGAACTCCTCTGGCTTTTCGAAGTATGCGGAATGGCCCGCATCTTCCACAATCACCATCTCGGCATTGGGAAGCAGGTCGAGCATCTCCTCCGCCACACCTACAGGAACAATCGGATCTTCCCGTCCCACGACAACAAGGGTGTTCGTCGTGACTTTCCGAAGTTCTGACATGCGTAGAAGCTTCTCGGGTGCCAGGAGCTTGGCGAGGGCATTCCCCCAGTCGTGCTCATCAATGTCTCGCGCACTGGGGTTGAAGTGGTTGATCTGCGCGTACAAGACTGCTTTCTCGGGGCAATGGGCCAAGAACCATCGACCTAGTGACCTTTGCTCGATGGATACAGCCTTCTGAGTGAGGCGACGTTCTGCGAGGATTCGGTTGATCTGCGGATGATCGACAGCCAAGGTCGAGTCGCAAGCGCAGAAAGCCCAAACACGCTGGGGATCCTCCAGGCACAGGCGGAGGCCAACCATGCCGCCCAATGATTGACCGACGATCGCAAATCGATCGATGTCCAGTAGAAAAAGCACTGCCAGAACATCACTTGTGAATTGGTCCATCCCAAACTCGTCAAGTGGGGCGACGGATCGCCCAAAGCATCGAAGATCGATCGTGATGCAGGTGAAAGCCTTACTGAAGCTCGGAAGCTGCTGCCACCAGGTCGCTCCGTTGGAACCAGCCCCATGAAGAAAGACCGCCGCAGGACCGGAACCGCAGAGTTCGAAGTAGATTTTTCTTCCGTTTGAGTTCGCGTACGCCATATCTCGAAGAATCAGTTGGCGCGAAGGCCCAAGCTCCGAACCAACGTGCTCCAGCGATTCAGGTCTTTTACAACCAAGTCACCATACTGCTTCGGCGTGGTCCTAAGAGGCGTGAGACCTTCGGCGTCGAGATGCTGCAGGAGCGCTTTGTCGTTCAAGGCTTCGATCAATGCGGCGTTCAGCTTGTTGACTACTGCGGCAGAGGTGCCCTTGGGTGCGGAAAGGCCAACCCAAGAGCTCACGGTCAGGTCTGGATAGCCAAGCTCGGCGAAAGTGGGGACATCTCTCCAAGCAGGGCTTCGCTGAGCGCTCGATACAGCGATCACTCTGAGCTTTCCGGATTGAACACTCGCCTGGGCGGCATTTGGAGGAATGATCATCACCGCCACTACGCCGGCGAGCACGTCTTGTAAAGCAGGCGCGCCTCCTTTGTATGGAACATGCGTCAACTGCACTTTGGCCGCCCGCTGCAACAGTTCCATCAGCAGATGGCCAGTGCTGCCTGCGCCCGAGCTGGCGTAGTCGACCGTGCCAGGTGCCCTCTTCGCCTTGGCGAGCAGATCCGACAGACTCGCGATGCCGGAATCGGAGCGGACGATGAGCCACTGCGCCCCTTCGCCAATAGCTCCAACTGGCTCAAAGTCCTTCGCAATATCAAACGGGATCTTGTCGTACATCTCTTGCGCAATCGTGTTCAACATTCCGGTCATGGTCAACGTGTAGCCATCAGGCGCTGCAGAAGCTCCGAATTGCGTTCCAACAATGTTTCCGGCACTCGGGCGGTTGTCTACGACCAGCGGTTGACCTAGCGATGCAGCCATCTTTTGTGCCAACGGGCGCATGATCCTGTCGTACGGGCCGCCTGCAGGAGCTGGCACAACGACTTTGATTGGGTGGGTTGGCCAAGCGGTGGTTTGTGCTGTCGCTACGATGCTGCTCAAGCAAGCGATGGCCATGAGTAGCCTCAACATTTTTCGTCTCCTTTTTATGATCTGCCGTTTGCGATCTCGAATCTTCCACGTACCGCCTCCTCGATCCAAATTAAATTCCGGTCCTAGCTATCAGTGCTACTAATACCATGTCGTTGAACGCCCTTAGCTTGCTCAATCGCCTGCTCACGCGCGGTAAGTTCCGCCAATTGCAGATCGTTCTGAGGGTGGCGGAGCTCGGCAGCATCCAGCGAACAGCAAATGCGATCGGAATCACCCAGTCTGGGGTGACTCAAGCCCTGGCTCATCTGGAGCAGATGCTTGAAGTGAAGCTGTTCGAGCGCCATGCGAGGGGAATGCGACCTACCGCAGCGTGCATCGACCTGCTGCCGGTCGCGCGCCAGCTGATAATCGGGATCGCGCGAGGCGCTGAGATCGTTGCTGCTCGTCAACAACGCAGCACGGGGTTCGTTCGATTGCTCGCTTCTTCTTCTGCCATCCATGGACTGCTCGTCCGCGCCTTGCCTCGATTCGCTGAAGCAGAGCCTTCTATCCGCGTGCAACTCGATGAGGCAGAAGGGGAGGATCAGTTGCTCGCTGTCGCGAGAAGCGAAGTCGACTTGGCAGTGTGTAGGCGGCCGGCAGTTTCACCGGAGGGCTGGGCCTTCTACCCGTTGCTTCCGGATCGCTTTGTGGTGGTGGCCCGCTATGCTCATCCGCTTGCGCGCGTTACTTCGGTCAAGGTAGCAGATTTGTCCGACTGGGAGTGGCTGCTCTTGCCAGCCGGAGCGGCAGCAAGGGAGCACTTCGAAAAGATAGCTGCGCAGTTCAAGGCGGAACCGATCGCCTTTCCGGTCACCACGCGCGCGCTGCCAATGCTGTTCTGGCTATTGCAAGAGAGAGATCTCTTGGCGCTGCTTCCACTTTCGCTAGTCGCACCGCTGCTTGCCAGTGGGCAACTTTGTCGGGTGAACGCGGAAGTCGACCTAGACATCGAGCCAGTCGGAATTCTGGCACCACTGCAGTCCGGAGAAGCTGCGCAAAAGCTTTTCGACTTCCTGCAGGATTCGACATCGACTACGTGAATCGCCCGCTCCAACACCCCCCGCGCTGAGTTCTTCGCTTCCTCCCAGGGGCTCATCCAGCACCTGTCCTCAAGCCCCCAGGCCGAGATTGCACCCGAGGGCAGGCATCCCTCCCCGCTGACTGGTTGCGGCAGCGGCTCTTCCAAGTTGGGCGGCGCCTGCACCTTGAATGCAGTTCCCCGGGATCAGGTATTGCATCGCCTGCACTTCGTTGCGCGTGCCCAGGCCGTGCCTCAGGTACAGCTGGTGCGCCTTCTCGACCTCGTCCATGTCGAGTTCCACGCCCAGGCCGCCGCGCGTGGGCACCTTCACGAAGCCCTCCTCGATCTGCAGCGGCGCCTTGGTCAGGCGCTGGCCGTCCTACCAGATCCAGTGCGTATCGATGGCCGTGACCTTGCCCGGCGTGCGTGCGAGGTCGATCTTCTTGCGGTCGCCCACATAGAAAAGGTAGCCGAGCATCTGATCTGCACTGCATCGCGCTGCTGGCCTTCGCCGAGCAGGGCCGCAACGGGCACTTCGAGGAACTGTCCCAGCAGGTCGAGCAGCGCGGCCTTGACGGCGGTGACCTCATGGATGGGCCTACTGCCCAACCGACGATAACCACAGGCACGTAAACACCCCGTTATCGGTCGTTGGTTCACTCTCACGTCTCAACTCGTGAAACGACAGTCACGAGAACACCCCATTACCGTCGGTTGACCAAACGCCAACCTCAACTCGATAGGCTGGCGTTTATGTCCCGACCGCAGCTTCTTACCTACTCCCAGGTCGATTTCATCGACCGCGATCTCGGCAGCCTCGGCCAACTTCATGGTCCATACGGTCTACGCCTCAAGCCCCGTCGATGAGGATAAAAGCAATACGCGCTACCGCGTCCGAACGATTGGCCCAAGCATGGTTCGTGCCGCGCTGGATGAGAACGTCGCCGGCTCGAAGCGTGGCTTCCTGCATATCCAGGACCGCGACGACCTCACCTTCGAGAACCAACGCGTAGTCAACCGTTGTGGTCCGATGCATGCCAGGATGTTTTTTCGTCCCGGCGTCATCACGATGCGCATCGTCGAACATCTTGCCGAAGGTCGCTTGGATCCGCCGTCGCGTTTCCTCCGGATCCTTCGACTCAGGAGGCAGGTCAATGATCCTCAAGACGGTTCCTCGTGGAGGAGGCGCTATGCCCTGCAAGTGGTCTAGCCCGTCCGCGGCTTTGATGGACGCTGGCGACGACGTCGTGCACCACAGATTGACCGCTTGAAACCCCGGCCTGGACTCCACGGTGCGCACATTGAGTGCTGAGGTGTCTTCTGCGATGCAGGAGCGGCCTTCGGAGTCATGGCCTGTGACGATCCGGCGTATGGAGCGATGGGGCGTGTTCATGTGATTTTCCGGTTGGGCATTCGTCATTCGGATTTGAGATGGAGCGAGCGAATCACCTTTTCCAGCGCCTGAAAGTCGGTACCGACACGCTGAAAGTACGGCTGGCTGCCGAGATAGGCAGGATGCTGCGACAGCGTCCTGGCGGTGTCGCGAAACTCCTTCGACTGCACGGCGACCTCACAAGCCTTGGCCAGTGTTTCGACAACGGCCGGAGAAGTCCCCTTGGGGGCCCACAGACCGTTCAGGCCCGGAGCCAGCGAAGCGATGCCCAATTCCTTGAAGGTCGGCGCATCGGGATAGCGGTCTTGCCGTTGCTCCGCAAAAACTGCGAGCACCCGCAGCTTGTCGTTTGCTCCGGCGGCCGCGGCAGAGGACACGCCAAACTGGATGGCGCCGCCGACCAAGTCCACGAGCATGGGGCTGTCTCCGCGATACGCGATGGCGTTGAATTTCAGGCCTGCCGCTTGCGCAAAATGCTCGGCGGACAGATGCGGCACAGTGCCCTGCCCGGCGGCGCCATAGGCGATCTTTCCCGGATCGGCCTTGGCCATCTGAATCAACTGCTGAATGGACTTGATCGGCGAATCGGCGCTGACGACCACGGTCATGACGTTCTCATGCGTCTGGCAAACCGGTATCAGCGCGTCGTACTTGGGCCCTTTCAACAGGATCGAGCCACTGGTCACCGGTGTAGACGGACCGAACGCCAGGGTGTAGCCGTTCGGAGCCGCTCTGGCGACCTGCCAGAAGCCGATCGTCCCACCCGCGCCCTCCTTGTTGATGACAACCACCTGGGCACTGAGCTGCGTGGCAATCGCCCGGCTGAAAACTCGCGCCATGCCGTCCACCGCACCTCCGGCGGAAAACGGCACGATCACCTGGATCGGTTGTTGCGCCGGATAGGTCTGGGCGCCGGCGTGAATCGCGCTTGCAAAAAGCGCAAGGAATGCAGCCGTTGATTTCATCTTTGTCTCCTGTCTATTTGAATTTGAAAAACGAAACTTCTGGGAACTAGGCGGCTGCTGGCCAGCGCGCCGCAGGCAAGATCCGAGATCGACATTCGCCGAATCCGATCGACACATGTCCGTCTTTGCTGGCGAACGCTTTGAAGACGAGCTCATCGCCGTCGATCAGCCATTGCCGGGTCGTTCCATCTGGCAGTTGCAGTAGCTCCTGGAACTCTGCGAGGCAGCCTCGGCTCGCCAGGTCGGGGCCCGATACGGTCCCACTTCCAATCAGATCGCCCGGCCTGAGATCACAACCATTCGAGGTGTGGTGCGCGACCATCTGCGCAAAGGTCCAGTACAGGTGTTTGGCATTGGTCCAAGTGACATTCAATGGCGGCAAGCCGGCAGATCGCATGTTCGCGCTCGTCAGCCACGCCTCGAGTTGCAAATCGAGCCCGCCCTGCGTGGCGTCGATAGAGCCGTGGAGATGGGGCATGACGCCGGGCTCATCGGCGGTCCTTGACCGCGCCGGCACACGAAAAGGCGCAAGAGCTTCCGCAGAGACAACCCAGGGCGAGATGACCGAGCAAAAGCTCTTGCCTAGGAAAGGACCCAGTGGTGTCGTTTCCCATCGCTGGATGTCGCGCGCGGACCAGTCGTTGAGCAGACAGTATCCGAACAGTTGCTCCTGCGCCGCATGCACGGGAACAGGGTGGCCGAGGGCATTTCCCGGCCCGACGAACGCACCGAGTTCCAGTTCGAAATCCAGTGCTTTCGCCGGCCCGAAGTACATTGTCCCGTCGACGCCCCTCGACTGCCCATTGGGGCGCACAACATCGTGCCCGCTGGCCCGCACCGAACTCGCGCGGCCGTTGTAGGCAAGTGGCAAGTGGAAGAAGGCGTCGGGAACCGGATTTTCCGGGTGCGTGCTTCGGCGCGCGCGAAACAAGTGATCGAACGATGTGAGGAAGTCGGTATAGCCTCCGATGGTGCAAGGCAACTGCATCGCCACTGCGTCATTGCGCAGCAACAACCTGCCAGCCTGAGCTTGCGCGCGCACGGACAGGGCGCCGCCTTCGGTCAGCATCTCGAACACTTGCAGGCGTAGTGCCGAGTTGGCACTTGAACCCAGCGCCATGAGCTGGTTGAGCGAACCACTCGCAGCGGCGTTCGCTGCCTCCCTGGCATCGCCCGTGAAGAACCCTGCCCTGTTTGCCTCGGCAAGATCGAGCAGATGATCTCCTATCGCAACCCCCACGCGCGGCGGATGATCAGGCGTCGCAAAAATGCCCAAGGGCAAGTTCTGCACGGGGAAGTCGTGGGCGGGCAGGTTCGCAGCCTCCACCCAGCTGCGACGCGCCGGATCATGAGTGGCATTGAGTTGAGTCATGGGGTTCGGCACGGATGTGTGGTGGGACCATCAGAGCTAATGTATTTTTGGAATCGTGATCCGCATAATCGAATGTTTAGATCGATTAATCCGTTTTTCAAATTGATGGAGTCGGCCGAAATACCCCGAAACGACTGACGTCCGGCCTGTGTCTCGACAGGCGAATCAGCGCGCTGAAGGGAGTGCGACAAATAGCATGTCTGGGCGGCACTCTTGAAGAGTTGCCGTGCTCAGTTGGCGCTGCTTCAGTGTGCGACCGAGGCGGGCTTTGATGCAGCCCCGGCACGAACATCGCCAGCCTGAGTGCCTCGACGTACCACCAGCGCAATGAAGGGCAGCAGGATGAGCAGCGTGGACAACGCAGCCACGGCCGGGTCGACCTGGTTGCGGATGTTTTCCCACATCTTGAGGGGAATGGTCACCACCTTGGTACCGGCGATGAAGCTGGTCATGACCACGTCGTCGAACGAGTGCAGGAACGCCAGCATCGCCGCCGACATCAAGCCGGGGGCAAGAATCGGCAGCATCACACGCCTGAAGGTAAGGGTGCGGGAAGCACCCAGGCTCTGCGCCGCCATCTCCAGCCGAGGATCGAAGCCCGAGAAGGACGCCACCATGACGACGAGCACCAGGGGAATGCTGAGGCACACGTGCATGGTGATGACGCCCGTGAGCGTTCCATACAAGCCGATGTCGGACAACACGGCGAATGCGCCCAGCGCTGTCACCACAGAGGGCACCACCATCGGCGCGAGAGCCAGCGCGTAGATGACACGCCCCTCCCTCCGATGATTCAGACGCGCGACGCCGTAAGCTGCCGCAGTTCCGAGAACCAGCGTGAGCACCGTGCTGACAAAGGCGATCTTGGCGCTCGTCACCGCTGCCGCCGCCCATTGCGCATCGGCGAACAGGAATCTGAACCAGCGCAGTGACCAGTTGGTTGGAGGAAAAGCGAGATTGTCGCCATCGTTGAATGACACGATGGCCACGATCACACTCGGCGCCACCAGATAGGCGCAGGCCAGGAACCCGAAGCTGAACAGGATGAGGCGGCCCGCACCCTTCCACCGCCCCGCTGATCGGCCCGAACCAGCTCGCCAGCCCGCCCCGCTCCATGCAACGGCGGGTGTGCCACCGCCAAAGAAGCGTGCGCCGATTGCTTCACCCCTGTCACCCAGCCAGCGCGAGAACGCAGGCCGCCGACCGTCGGGTGCAGCGGCTCCCGCGCCGACGAGACGCAGGAAGGCATAGATCATCAAAGTTGCACCCAGCAGCACCAAGGCCAAGGCGGCGGCGAAGCCGAAATTCAGGGTGGTTTCCACGTTGGTGGCGATCAGGTTGCCCAGCATGACGTCGCGCGAAGCGCCCAACATCGCCGGCGTAATGTAGAAACCCAGCGAAAGAACGAAAACCAGGATGCATCCGCTGCGGACCCCGTGCATGGTCAGCGGCAGGTAGACGGTCAGAAACGTCCGCAGCCCGCCGCCGCCAAGTCCCCGGGCGGCGCGCCACAACATCGGGTCAATGGCCTGCATCGCCGAATAGATCGGCAGGACCATCAGAGGCAGCATGACGTGGATCATGCCGATGTACATGCCGGTTCGGCTGTAGAGCAGTTCGAACGGCTCCTTGATCAGGCCCATTCCGAGCAGCGCGCCGTTCAATGCGCCTTGGTCACCCAGGAGGACGACCCAGGCATAAGTGCGGACAAGAAAACTCGTGAGGAATGGAACGATGATGCAAAGCGCAACCACCTGCTTCATCCTGCCCCGCGTCTGCGCCAGGCAAGCGGCTAGCGCATAACCCAGCACGAGGCACGCAAGGGTCACGGTCCCGGCGATGACGAACGTCTTGACTGCAATGCCCACATTGATCGGGTTGAATGCCTCTGCGTACTCCCGCAATGAAAAGCCGGGCAGATGGACGCTCAATCCGGCAATGCGCAGCAGCGGATAAAAGAAGAATCCGATCATCAACAAGGCGGCGGGAGCTACCGCCAGGCGAAGCATCGAGGTGCGGGATAGCGTCATGGTGAGCGTCATGGTGTGGTCCGCGAAAGAACGCAATTACTTCGTGATCCATGCATTCCAGCGCTGCGCCAGGCGTTCCCCATTGCTCTTGCCATCGGGTCCCACGTCGGAGTACCACGCGTCGTTCACCATGAAGGCGTGCTTGCGGTTCTGGGGACTTGTCACCATCGTGTCCGCCATCTCCTTGCTGATGAAATTGAACGCGTCGGGATTGGCAGGGCTGTAGCCGGTCAACGTGACGTACGCCGCCTGGCGCTGGGGATCGAGCGTGGACTCGATGAACTTGTGCGCCTCGCCGACGTTCTTGGCTCCTTTGGGAATGATCCAGTACAGGCCGGTCATCTTTGCCTGGTTCCAGACGATCTTCATTGGCCTGCCGGATTGGGACAGCGCGGTGAACCGGCCGTCGAAGCCCATGCCCAACGCCGCACCGCCGCTGGAGAAGATCTGCATCTGTTCGCTGCCCACTTTCCAGTACTTGCGGATGTGCGGCTTGATCTTGTCCAGGCTACGGAACGCCCGGTCCACGTCGAGCGGATAGAGCTTGTCCATGGGCACGCCGTCCGCCAGCAGTGCCTCTTCGAAGGGCCCCTGGCTGCCCAGCTCTCCGTTCTGCAACACGCGGGTGCCCGGAAATTTCTCGACGTTCCAGAAATCCGTCCAGCTGGCGGGTGCGGGCTTGCCGGCGGGGTACCTGGATGCGTCCAGCCCCAAGACCCAGGAGTAGTAGATGAATTGCACACCCCAGGGCTTCCTGGACTCCGGGCTCAACTTGTCGATCACGGCCTTGTTGAAGCGAGCGTAGTCGACGGGCTCGAGCAGCGCACTCCTGGACAGCATCGTCCCTCCCGCCGGCGAAAAGCCCGCCACGTCGAAGTCCATGTTTCCGCTTTGCGCCTTCAGCTTCACGCTTGCGGTGGTCGCCTGGTCGCGCACCACGTTGACCTTGATGCCGGTTTCCTTTTCGAATGGTTCGACGAAGGCCTTGATGGCGCTGTCTCCCTGCAGCCCTCCACCGACGACCACGGTGAGTGCCTGGGCGGATACGGCCAGCGTGGAAATTGCGATTGCGATCACTGACCAACGGACAACGGTGTTCATTGGGAACTTCTCCTTGATGGGGCTTCAGGCGTTGAACAGATGGACGTCGTCCATGGCAAAGCTCACTTCGACCGCGGCTCCCCGCTGGTGCAGGACGTTGTTGAAAGAGCGGGGAATCTTGGCAACGATCATCTGGTCGTCGACCTTCACGTGGTACTCGTGGGCATTTCCCAGAAATGCCACCTGCCCGACGATGCCAGGCAAGGTGATGCATTCCCTCTCACCGGCGTGCATGCCGCGCGGGCCGAGCTGAATGGCTTCGGGGCGGACCATGGCGACGACCTTGTCTCCTGCCACACATTTCAAATCCGAATGCACATGCATGCGCGTCGATGGCGTGACGACTTCGACGAGACCGCTGTTTGCGAGGCCGACCACGCCCGAGAAGAAGTTGGCATCTCCGACAAAACCGGCGACGTACGAGTCGCTGGGCGATTCGTAGACATCCAGCGGCTTGCCAACCTGGGCGATCTTGCCGTTTCGCAGCACCACGATGCGATCCGACATGGTGAGCGCTTCCTGCTGGTCATGCGTCACATAGATGATCGTCTTGCCGAGCTCGAGGTGCAGGTCCTTGATCTCGACGCGCATTTCCTCCCGGAGCTTGCGATCCAGCGCGCTCAGCGACTCATCCATCAATATCAGCGGGGGATCGAAGACGGTCGCGCGCGCCAAGGCCACGCGCTGCTGCTGCCCACCACTCAACTGTGCGGGGCGCCGATCGGCAAACATGGACATCCGCACCCGATCCAGCGCAGCGTCGACCAGCTTCTTCGCCGCAGCAGCGGCGACGCCGCGCGCCTTGAGCGGGAACTCCACATTTTCCCGGACCGACATATGCGGGAACAACGCATAACTCTGGAACACGATGCCCTGGTTGCGACGATTCGGAGGGACCCGGTCCAGGCGCTGGCCGTCCACCAGAATGGTTCCGGAGGTCACATCCGTGAATCCCGCCAGCATCATCAACAGCGTGGACTTGCCCGACCCGCTGGGTCCGAGGAGCGAAACGAACTCCCCCGGGTTGATCTTCAGGTCCACGTTCTCGACAGCCGGCACGCCGTCGTAGATCTTGCTCACACCCCTGAATTCGACGGCACCGTGTCCGACGATTTCCACCGCCGCGGCCCCTCCCATGGCCTGCAGGCCAGTGGACTGCTCATTGCGTGCTGTCTTCATGTGCTTTCAATGCCTCGTGGTGCTCGACGTGGTGGATGTGGAACTCAGTTGATGATCCAGGCCTTCGGGTCATGGTCCTTGCGGTACGCGGACAGGTCCGTGCTGCCGGCACGCGCGTAAGTGTCGAAGTGCTCCTCGAAGTGAACGATCTTTCCGTCTTCGACGATGTAGAAGTTGAAGACGAACATTTCGCACTTCCTGCCGTCCGTCGATTCGATGTCCAGCCGGAATCGACGCGCGACCTTGTTGCCCTCGCCGATGGAAACGATGTAGGCGGGATCCATGATCAGGGTCTGGGCATTCAGGCCCGCGGCGACGCGCAGGAAGTGCGCGTTTGCCGCGTCCCAGCCGACGACGGCCTTCGCGCCCGGAAGCAGCACCTTGACGTTCTCCGCGAGGTAGAGCTTGTTTGCTTCGGCCACGTCCGTGCGCCAGGTGACGTGCCACGCCTCGACGATTTCCTTGGGGCTCATTGGGTTCCTTGAATGTGGTTACTAGAATGGCCGGCCTCATGGGATGAAGCCTGCTGCCGAAGGTTATGGGCAGGGGGCATCCAGGGGCAACATCTGCATTCTTATGACGCGATAACCTGGCGGACTCGCCCGCCTGCTGGATGGCAAATGGAGCTTCGCCGCCTCGAGACCTTTGTTGTGGTCGCCGCCGAATTGAACGTTCGCCTGGCAGCCAAACGCCTTGGCGTGACGCAGCCTGCGGTGAGCGTGCAACTCCAAGTCCTGGAGACGGAACTCGGTTTCGAACTCCTCCAGCGTCATCAGAACCGCATCGTTGGCTTGACCGCTGCAGGCGCTTGCTACCTTCCTGCAGCCCAGCAACTGGTCGTCCAGTTGCGTATGGCCCAGCAGTCGGCACTGGATGTCGCAGACGGGCATGCGGCAGTCGTCAAGATCGGGCTCTGCGAGGATGTCGCCACCGGCAGCCCGGTGTGGCACACGCTCGGCGCATGTGTGCAGCTGGACCACGTGATGCTGCGGTTTGTTGAATTGCCGCCCGCCGAGCTCCTGCAGTTCGTCCGCGCAGGTGTGATTGATCTGGCGTTCGTTCCGCTGATGATGGACCTTCAAGGGTTGCGCGTCGTCCATCGCTGGACCGAGTCCTGGCTCGCGGTCCTGCCCGCTGGACATCGCCTCGCAAATCGTCCGCAACTGAGTCCGGCCGATCTGACCGATGAGTCGCTGATCCTCGGGGAAAGGGATGAGCCCGGCGCCGGCCTTCAGCTCATCGAGCAAGCGTTCAGTCAGAGCGGGATGCCGGCTCCCAGCATCGTTCGCGCCAAGCATCGCTCGACGATGATGGTGCTCGCGGCCACCGGAAGAGGAATCGCCTTCGTGCCCGAATCGCTCCGGCTCCTCGACCTCCCCGGCATGCGCATGGTTCCCTTTCTGGCACCCAGTCTCGAGATCGGCGTGGTTTCCACCGTTCCTGCCACAGACCACCCGCTGAACGAGGCCTCCGAGAGGATCGTCCTCCGCCTGGCATCCCCACAACGACCTGATTCGTCCCCATGAATCTGCGCCAGCTCCACTACTTCGTCGAGTTTGCCCAGGCGCTCGAGAGAGGCGATGCCCCATCGGCCTGGTCCCACTTCAAGTCTCACGCCGGGGTCATCGAGCGGGAGCTGGGTACAAGGCTGATCGAGCGGGAGGGCACTGCCACCTTCCGATTGACGCCGGCGGGCCTGGAATATCTGGCGGCTTCCAAACGAATGCTGCAGATGCATGAGAGCGCCATTGCGGAAGCCGCAAGTGCAGCGCGTGGTCAAGCCGGTGAGCTGCGGCTCGGTGTGTGCGAGGAGGCCGTCACCAACCGGCTCACGCATTTCCTTGCCGCACACAAGGAGCGGTATCCCGCAACACAGGTGCACCTGGTCGAAGACTCGTCTTCCGCGCTGGTCGCGGCGCTGCAACGACGGGAGCTCGACCTGGCCTTGATTCTGCCGGTCGTCGACCTGTCGGAATCGCTGCTGACGGAGGTATTGTGGTCCGACGGCTGGCTGGCGGCGATACGCAGTGGCCATCCACTCGCGAAGAAGGACTCGCTCGACTGCCAGGATTTCGGCGACCAGGAACTTCTGCTCGGCGACCCGATGTGGTCGTCGCACGGCCACGACATCATTCGCGAAGCCTTCCGGGTACATGGCATGGAACCAAAGATCGGGGCGCTGGTGTTCAGTCGCTCCACCATGCTGGTGTTGAGCGCTATTGGAATTGGCTGCACGTTCGTCCCCGCGTCGATGATCAGGAACCCACATCGCCCGCACCCTTCCAATGTGCTTCGCCCGTTTCGGGCCCCGCCGCTGCTGATCACTGCTGCCTACCTGCCTGATGCGCCCCGAATCGCGATCGGATTCCTGGAACTCGTTCGCGATATCGTCGCGAACGAGTCAGTATCCAAAGACAGTATGTGAACCATGATGACCAAGTACTTGCCTCACTGGGTGACACTAGACATCGATTCCATCCGAACGGTCCGAGCCAGCCGTCGACCTGGCGACCTTCGAATTCAAAGCGCAGGCACGTCCACACCCAGTTATCAGTCGTTGGTTCAGTCTCACGTCGCAACTCGTGATAACGATAGTCACGAGAATTCCTACTTACCGTCGGTTGGCCTTGCTGCCGCCCTCAACTCACGAGAAGCAGGCCTTTACGAAGGCTGGCTTTGGTGAACGGCTAGGGGCAGCATCATTTCGTTGATGAGTGCTTGACCAAGTCGCGAGAACGAGAGTTCCGAGAATGCCTCGTTATCGGCGGTTGGTTCAGTTTCACAGCTCAACTTGCGATTACGAAAATCACGCCAGTGCGGCGCCAGCCGCGCATCGCAGCTTTTGGGGTACAACCAAGTCTATTGATCTGGAAAATCAACTTGTTATGAGCGCCTCGGGAAAGAAGAAGCTCGTCGGTATTTGCCGGCGCATGGATGCGATTAGGGATGGATACACGACCCGCGCCGAACTGGCTGACCTGCTAGGTGACGCCAAGCTGCACTCGTTGCAGCGTTGGCGCACCGGCCCCAACAGCACTGAGACATTGATCTTTGCCCTTGGGGCGAAGCAGCTCGCCAATGTTCGCGATACGCATGTCGCGCAAATAAAAAAGGTCGAGCAGCAGGCAGCGAAACTGACGCGGCAACTGGCGAAGCACAAGCACGAGCTCAAGAACTGCGACGATCGGCTCTCCGCGCAGGAGCAAGAACTACACGAACTACGCGCTGAACTGTTGGCGGCAAAAATCGCGGCCGACGCGGCTGATGCACGCGCGGAAGAAGCACAGCGCGCCGCAACTCTGGCCCAGCGCAACATGGATCAAATGTCGATAAATGCTCAGGAAATTCCGATGATCAAAGAGTTTGCCTCCCTCACTGGCAAGAGCTCAGCACACCTCGTGCTCGATGCATCACCAATGGCAACCGGCGTCCCATTTGCTGTGCAGCCCACTAACGGCCTGCCAAGGTCAAGGGGGCGGACCAGGCGCAATGATCGGCGATGACGCTAGATGCGTGCTCGACTCCGCTACGTCAATTACGATAACGAGACCGACAGAAAAACCCAATTTGTCGGGGGGCTGTCAGCCTCACGTTTCAACTCGCGATAACTAAGATCACGGAAACACCCAATTATCGGCGGTTGGTCACCTCAAGCCCTATTCAAGCGGCAGCTCGGCCCCGTTAAGGTGAGGTTCAAAGGGCTGAACAAGAACGGCGCATGATCCCGCTGTTTGCGCTCTCGCATCTGTGGATGGCGCGCAAGAATCTGATGGCGATGGACAAGGTCTAGGGAAGGTCTGATCAAGTCGTAAATCAGCTTGATGGCGAGCGTGCGTATTCGGTCGTTGCGCTCACAGGCTCGTCTCGCCGAGCATCCCGTGCGTTCGAGAGGCCCTGCGGCCC